>CAVTXN010000007.1:0-97180 GCA_963738555.1 Terriglobia bacterium | reverse complement strand
GCGCAGGGGGTCGGGCGTTCAAATCGCCCCGCCCCGACCAATCCTTTCAATCCCTTGTCAGGTTCCGAGCTGATTAGCTCCCGTCGTGTACACGCAGATGTACACGTTACCGACGCATCGTTTTCCACGTAAGGATGCGAATTGATCGGGCACGGCAACTTAAAGACGCCTAGAACTGCCACGGCTGCTGCTTTTGCTTCGTTACTGATATGGGTGTAGTGGTGTGTCATTTCAGGTGACAAGTGTCCGGCGATAGCCATGATAGAAGCTATCGGAACGCCGCTCGTCGCCATAGCCGTGATCGCGGTATGCCTGAGATCATGAAAACGGAGAGTTGAAAGGCCAGCAACTTTTCGAAGCGATCTCCACGCCGTCCTCCAGGTCTTCATTGGGCGAGTGGGATCGTATCCAAGGCCTTTTGCGGAGCTTACCCGCTTCGTATAGCGGAACATCAGGGCAGGGAAGAGATAGTGCTCTGGGGCAGAAGAGCCCAGCGAATTCGCACGCTGAATCAGTAGGTCGAACACTTTCAGGGCCTCCTCGTTCAGCGGAATCTCGCGACATCCCCCGTCAGTTTTTGTGGCCTCACGCTCGATATACACAATTCTGGTAACCAAATTCACATTCCGATGGCGAAGTTTTTTTATCTCTCCTCCTCGCATCGTGGTGTTCGATGCGATCCACGCCCCTAAATAGGCGGCGCTCCATTCCGATTTGGAGGAGGCAGTCTCAATCAATTCCTGCAATTGTTCCCGTGTCAATGCCACGCCAGGCCCCCGTCTGTTTTCCCGGAGGGGTTTGTATTCAGCGCCAATTGCAGCCCAGCACTTCGCCTCATCAAGAATCATCCGCAGGGCTTTGATTTCCAGGTTTATCGTTCGAGGGCCCACTAGCGCACCGCGAACCCTACGGTACTCGTAAATCCGCTCCAAGCTGATATCGCGCAGCCTGGTATCACCAAGAAATCTTTTAACAGGTCGCAATCTTTCGCGTTCAGTACGTAACGTGTTCTCCGACTTTCCGTCGAGCAAACGCCTCAAACTCCAGTCTTCTGCGGCTTTCGTGAAGGGGACCTTTCCCAAATCTGAAGGACCCCGACCTAACTCCTGATCATGTTGGGCTTTCTGGTATCTACGGCGAGCTTCTTGGTAGTTCTTTGTCTTTGCGCTGAAGAAGCGCCGATGACCGTTTACGGTAAGGCAGTAATACCAATAGCCTCGTCTCCGATGTAAGCCATCTTTATCGTGAAAAGGCTTGCCATGCCTTACTTCTGGTTGGAACTCGATTAGTTGCTGCATCGGCGATTTTCCTGCAGCTAATTGTCGAAAAACACGCCAGCAGTTTGCGAGTACGATCAGTTCTTATCGCATGGTACGTCGTAACGATGGCCGCTACTACGATACAACTGGCAGAGTGGTTGGACAACGGAAAGGGTCCACACCAACGGCTCGATTACGCAGTGCGCAACCGCGCCGCTTCCTTGAGCGGCGCAAAGATCACCTCCTTTACCGCCGACGAGAACGAACGCGATTTGGGTCCCACGAAACAAGTGCTGAAGTCAGCTCGCCGTAGCTCCGGTTTCAAATCTTCAACGGAAGAGAACGGTAGTTTTAACGGTGCACCACCTCTCACGTTGCATCTGAAGCGTCGCTAAGAAAAATGGCGAATTCGCACTTTTTTTTCGAGGGGCTATTGCGCCGAGCAAGCGTGGACCGCTATTACTGGTTTGAGGCAACAGCTTCGATTGACTTCCGTAAAACCAGCAACGCCAGTCTCAAGCCCGCGCCCAACTTCCACTGGAGACATCTGGAAGGGATCGCCCAACGAAGCGTTTGACAGGCGGAACGGCCAGGAAATAGCCGATGACAAGTCGCTTTCGAATGGTGGCGTCTTCCAATTGCTTCGGAGCCTAGAAGAGCAGCGTTTCTGGGGCTCTGTCGAAATGAAGTTCGAGAATGGATGTATTGTTCTTGCCAAAAAAATCGAGACGCTAAAGCCGAATGAATTCTGCCGGACCAGCCGGGGAAACGCACATGCCACAGACGGTCGCCAGTGTTGAAAGAGAAGCTAGAAATCACGTAGCGAGGCTCAACAGGAGAATCGCCGCACTAAATGGCCGATTCATTCAGGACGAGGCCGGATCACTTAGCCTAATTTTGAAGGATCGACGCATCCGATTGAACCATCACCCGGATAACCTTCCGATTGCGAAGCTCCTTTACGATGTTTGCGGGATATCAACGTTTACTATGCCTGCGCGCATCGCTATACAGAGGCTTCAGATAGATGCAGTCGATAAAGTCAGCCCTGTACGGGTGAGAAAGTTTTCTGGCATTTCGGAAGACGGAAACCGCCTATATGTCCCGGTTAGCGACAGCAGGGTCTTGCTCATATCTGACGGGCTGATCGACACTACTATCAACGGCGACAATGAAGATTGTCTTTGGGTAGAACACCCGAACGAGATTCCAGCGGAGTTTGTGGATGGAGTGGACGGATTCGAGCTGTTTGAAAAGCTCATAGTCGAGACGCAGGCTTGTGCAGAAGATCCGATGAAGTGGTTTGTTGCGATGAATGAGGGAATATTTCCCTTTCTTCGCGACAGCGTACCAGCCCGATTCATCACGATACACGTTGGGCCTAGCCAATCCGGCAAAACCACAGGCGCGCAAAGGTTCACATTGTTGCACGGTTTGGGGGATGTGCATGGCGACTACTCGACAGCAGCCCTGAGCAACGAAGGAGACATAGGTTTGCTTGTGATGGATAACAAAGAGCAAGCAAACCTTGAGCAGGACTATGTTGACTATCTGTTGTTTCTCTCGACGGGTGCAAAACGCGGGCGATCATTCAGTGACGGACGAATGAGGCGTGCTCTCGACGGTAGACCTGTTGGCATTATCACGTCAATCGAGGGTGTTAAAAGACCCGAGCTACAGGCCCGATGCGTAGAAGTTCTCTACGAAAGAAAAACTGACGCACTTCCCCGAGCTAGCATCGAGTACCAAATAAAAAAGCGCAGAAACGAGATTTTCTCCGCCCTTGTGCTTGTTCTGACGAGATTTCTGGGAATTCGAGGACAGAAGAGATCACCGAATCCGATTCCATTGTTTGAAGAACATTTTGTGACTCTTTGCGACCTGCTCCGCGCCTACGGCGAGGTTGTGGGAATGCTCGATGAATGGAGCGAAACGATCATTGCCGGTTGGGTAGATAGTTTAGCTAAGAAAGAGCCTGACGAGAACGATTTCGAATACCCTATAGGCCGCGTGATTGAGAATTACGACCGCGCGCCAGACATGTACAGTTTCACGGTCCAGCAATTCTCATACGCAGGCCGGAAAGGCAAGCTATATATCACGCAACCGCAAAAATTGCTGACCATGTTACATGGTCTCAATTTGAGAGAATTACGACTACCGAACTCTTCTGGTTTGGGTCGTCGATTACGGAGTTCTCAATTCGAGGCTTTCACCTTTCTGCCTACCGACACACCGGGTATTGAAGGGTTGAAGCGCGTTGGATCTAAGAGGCCGATAGGCTTCTTTGTTCCCGATTAGTTGTGACGCATGACGTGGATTTCTCGGATCGCTCTTCGAGCCCGTCACCCGTAAGAAAAACAAAACACGTCGGACAATATCGACTGTGACAGCAATGACAGCAAGTTTGAAAGCAAAGCAATGAGCTACCCGCTGGGTGAGAGGTCGGTCGAGCAACATCAAAAACCCTAGATAGACCAGTGTCGCTTCTCCAACGGCATGTCACTGTCGTCATTCCGTCATTACTCATCGATCACTTGGTTTGCAAGACTCTGCCAAATGAACAGACCGGTACGGTTGTATCGGAACCATAACACTCTGCGAGAGTGTTTTTACCAGGGGCTCAAGGGTTAAGACGCCACCCGCCGTACTCTTCGTGCCGATAAGACAGATTGAGACAGGTCCGGCAAGCCGCTTGTGTCGAACCTGGAGGAAAGTACAGGATGAAAGCTCTGCGCTGGCAAGCCGGGCACACATAGGCCCAGCCGCGATGCCCATACGCCACTTTCAGCCGGAGCTGGAACGTCAAGTTCCCGCCGATCACGCCCGAGATGTCACGGTACACAAGCGTGAGCCGGGGATTGCTCGGCGGAATGCCCGGTACCATCTGCACCGTGAGCGTCGCGCAATCGTCAACGTAAAGCTTCTCCGAGATCGACACTGGCTCTCTTCACCAATTGTGGCGGTACGCGAAGAACAGGGCCACTGCGTAAAGAAATCGTGGATATATGTGTGCGGAGATTGACTTTTCCCGCCCTCTTCCCACACCGGCTGTTCAACGCGAAAAACGGCAAGACCATTATTTATCCAGTTCAAGCGGTGTAACGAGGCCGCTTCGGGGCACGTTGCTGCTGCTCGGCTTCGTTTAACAGCATCGCGAAGTCGTCTCGCCGGTACGGATACAGAAGCCCCTGGTAGTGGGTGATGCGGCCATCGGCGAGCATCCGGCTCAGCGTCTGATTGAAGAAGCGGGCCGGGTAGCGCCACATCTTTTGCTGTAAGCAGCGCTTGCTGATGCCATACGGCGGTTTGCTGAGATGGTCAACGATCTTTCTCTCGACTTTCGATAGGGGATGGAACTGGGAGACCAAACGGGCCGGAGCGCGTTTCGGCTTCCATGTTCCGGGGCGCGAGAGGGGATCGATTGCGTCGGATAAGTGCCGGAGTAGCGGGTTCCACGAGACGAGCGCGTCAGGTAACGGCGGACAGCGCCACGTGGTCCCGGCGCGTGCAGCGAAGCCGCAGGTGCGAATGGCGGCGGCTTCTTCGGGCCGCAGGATGGTTTCTCCGAGTCCGTCAGGGATCTGATAGAGATTCGTCAGCACTTCGACGAGCGCTTCGTAGTTGGGCAGGAGCGATGCGGCTGGTGTCTGCTGCCGCGCCAGCGGCGGCAAGTTTCTGAAGATCGTATCAAGCATGGTGCCCATGCCCATCAGTGTGGGCGCGATATTATCGGCGCGTCAATCGATCTGAGAGTCTACTTTGAGTGTCGGCAGCCGGAACGGAGTGAGCGAGTGCGAGCGAGGCGCGCCCGATTTCAGGTGAGCCGTGATTGGAGTAGAATTCAGCGTACAAGAGATTGCTATGCCTAGCTATATCGCTCTGCTCAAGTGGACTCCGCAGGGATTCCAAAACATCAAACAGAGTCCATCCCGCCTGGATGCGGCTCGCAAGGGCTTCGAAGCCGCTGGCATCAAGATGAAGGACTTCTATATGGTCACGGGCCGGTACGACATGGTGGCCGTGATCGAAGCTCCCGAAGATGTGACGCTCGCGAAAGCCCTGCTTACTCTGGGTTCGCAGGGCAGCGTTACATCGGAAACATGCCGGGCTTTTAGCGAGAGTGAGTACCGTCAAATCGTCAGTGGACTCGCTTAATTCGACGGCATCGCTGGAGTGAGCGAGGACGAGAGGGGCGACGCACTTGGTTATTGCTGCACCTCTTCACGTTGCCCGGTAAAGAAGCAAGCGTATTGCAAGCTGCACGGGCATAGCACATGGCCATTGGCTTCTCGCCCTCAATTTCCCTCCTGCAGGTCACGTCTGTAACTGCAGAAGCCACGCGCACTGCCCCCCGCCCCATGTTGTCACGGATCGCCGACCTTTGGCCAGAGCGCCGTGTAGACTCTACACGGGGGTGAGGCCGGAGCGATGCCAACGATTTCAGGTAATATGGCGGGGCATGAGACGGATTGTTATCGCCGCAATGTTGTTCGCCGCCACGAATGGGCTGTGTCAATCGCCGCCGAAAGACACCGACGCTTTACAAACGCTGATGGCTGAAGTGCATCAGTTGCGCATCGATATGGAGGCAATGACCGTGGCGTCGCAACGGGTGCAGATTGCCCTGTATAAATTGCAAAGCCAGGATGCGGCGGTTGCTCGCGCCGCACAGAGGGCAGACGCATTGCACGACAGGTGCATGAGAGCGGAGGATGCTCGCCAGCACATGGCGGCGGACGTTCAACGGATCGAGAATGCTACGGCATCCGGGCAAATGCAGGAGAGCCAAACCAAGGACATGCAGTTGCAGTTGGCCGACATGAAGAGCAAGCTGGATGCGCAAACGGCGGAGGCGCAGAGTTGCCAGGCGGCAGAAGCGGAAGCGTCGGGCCAGCTTCAGAAAGAGCAGGCGAAATTGGCCGAAGCGCAGGACCGTGTTGATCGTCTCGATAACACGCTACAGAAGGTCAGCGGCTCGCCTCAGTGAAGATGTTTCGCGTGGCATGGTCTAGCTGAGCCAGCAACAAAAATTGCCAGACGCACGCACCGAGTTATCGGGTTGGTTGTCCGCCCTTCATCTTGACGGTGTCATTGAAAGGCAGCTCAATGGATGCGGTCTGCCCTGGCTTCAATTCGATGGGTTCCGGCGTGCCGGGAGTCTTGCTGTAGAGGCCCAGAGACGATCCATCAGGCGGTGGCGATTGCGCATTCCACTGACCATTAGGATCGTATGCTGCACTCGCATAAGCGGGCGTCTTCTTTACGTCACGGAATGTCACCACTCCGTTCTTGGACGATGTGGATAGACTCGCGATGGGCACCATGCCACCGCTTTTCACAAAATCCGGCGAGTCCCACACGACAACATAGATCTTGTGTCTTTGATCCACGGTGCCCGCCCCTGAATAATGAACGTGCACGGTGAGCTTAGAAGGCACAGTCGTGTCCTGCGGCAGCCCGGTTCGTGGGGTGCTGACCAATGTTAGGAAAGCGGCAGAGACGGCGAGAATGCTGGCTTTCATTAGGTCCTCCTACGACGCTGAATTGGTAAACGAGCATATCATTCGTCGGGCGACACAGAGCCACCGGGCGAACCCTGCTATGGCATAGAATGGCGGCTCTAAGGAGAAGAGCAATGCCTACTTATATGATCATGTCGAAATGGACACCGCAGGGCCTGCAAAACACCAAGCAAAGTCCGAGGCGCTTGGACGCCGGACGAAAGGCGTTTGAAGCGGCTGGTCTGAAAATGACGCATTTTTTCATGACGACCGGCCCGCACGACATGGTCGCCATCGTTGAAGCCCCGGATGACATCACACTAGCCAAGGCAGTTCTCGCGACAACCGCGCGAGGAAGCTTCACGACAGAGATCTGCCTCAGCCGCATGTTCCCATCTGTCTTGGCGCAGAGTCTATCGACTGTGCCCTCGGGCACCGGGAAGGCTATGACAAAAGCCATCAATCCTGACGCCATCACACTCGCGGACATCTTCGCTGACGTGCTCAGCAGAGAAGCTCGAATACACTTCGCCGGTTGTCGTATTGTAGATGACGAATTCGGGCTTAGTGGTTTGAACTGAAGACCTACGAATCGTCAATTTCATCGGCTCCGAAAACGTCGGCATCAATGTCTCCTCGCTATCTTCCAAAAATGGCGCTCGAAGATGACATATAGCTGCTACACCCAATGCATTCTTTGTAGCTTTGGCACTTTCGAGCGACATACCGAATCGCTGGTGCCTCGAAGTGGTCGCAAGCGTGTGGTCTGTTGGAAATGAAATCAGGTAGTCTTGCTCGTTCACAGAATCGACCGTGACCATTGCGCCATAACCATTGACCGCAGGGTACGATCCAGCATGAGTCGATACTTCCCGCACCAGGTAAGATTGATAGCTTCCAGCGACACTGGACGAGGAATCTTGCCGCAGGATGACATCGAACATCTGTTTATCGGCATCATAACTGGTCGTGAAATCAGTCGGATCAAGAACGAATGTGAAGGCATCGGCCAGCGAAAGATCCTCAACGATGAGTTCTGCTTGCGCACGCCGAATTCGCTCCTGAAAACGGTCAGTCGTTTCAAACTCGTCCTTGCGAGGGCTAAGAGCCAGGAGCTTCTCAACCAATTGTGTGATGTCTTGTCCGAACGTTTTTCCCGAACTTGAGACTATATGGGTGTTCATCGGAGTGAGGTCGTTCAGCGGTACGAGATCTTTTTGGCCAGCACTAGATAGTTCCTGTGAGAAGAACACGAGCAGAATGGCAGATACGATTCGAATAGGAGCGAACATCATTTTGAATTTGTTCGACAGGGATGCTGCTGTTTGATGGCCTGAACACATACGACACTCCGGGTTATTTTGGCGTTGGAGCGCGTCCGGGAGCATTGCTGCCAAATACGGCTCCATAGAGATGATCGTTTGCCCTTCCGGTTTTCTGTTACAGAAAAACCCGATGGACGCGGACAATTGAATAGTTCTGCGAGCGAGTACGAACGAACAGCGGCGCACCTGGTTTATTTGCGACGAGTAAGGCGGGAAGCCGACGATTACGAACACAATTGGAAGGAGCCCGCCGCGAAAGAAACGCTGTAATCGCCCTTCGGATGATGAGTCGCTTTGCCGTCTAGTATGCTGTCTCTGAAGTTCATTGAATAAGAAGTGAAGGGGATCGCGTCTCCTGTACAAAGGAGTGCAGGGATGCGGACAGGACGTCCTATTGCCGAGTTAAGGGTGACCGCAGAGGAGGAGGTAACACTGGAGCGCTGGGCACGCCGTCCGAAGTCCTCGCAAGCGCTCGCCCAGAGATCGCGGATCATTCTGGCGTGCGCGAAGGGCAAAAACAACAGTGTCGTGGCGCGCGAGCTGCGCATCACAAAGCAGACCGTGGGCAAGTGGCGGTCTCGGTTTCTGGCGCGGAGGCTGGACGGTTTGCTGGATGAACCTCGTCCCGGCACGCCGCGCAAAATCAGCGATGCCGAAGTGGAGCGGGTACTGACGCTGACGTTGGAATCGACGCCGCGAGACGCAACCCATTGGAGTACTCGTTCTCTGGCCTCTAAAGCGGGACTGAGCCGCAGTACAGTCAGCCGAATCTGGCGCGCCTTCGCTTTACAGCCCCATCGTAGCGAGACGTTCAAGCTATCGAAAGATCCACTGTTTATTGAAAAGGTTCGCGACATCGTGGGATTGTATCTGAATCCACCAGACCGGGCACTTGTGTTGTGCGTGGATGAGAAATCTCAGATCCAAGCTCTCGACCGCACGCAACCACTCTTACCCATGCGCCCCGGACAGCTAGAACGCCGGACCCATGACTATGAAAGGCACGGTACGACCTCGTTGTTCGCCGCTCTGGACGTTAAGACTGGCAGGGTCATTGGGGAATGTCATCGGCGACATCGTAGCGCCGAGTTCCGGCAGTTCCTCGATACGATCGACGAATCTGTTCCCGGAAGTCTCGACGTGCACTTGATCCTGGATAACTACGGTACTCACAAAACAGCGGCGATCCAGCGCTGGCTTGCGAAACGTCCGCGCTTTCATGTACACTTCACTCCTACCAGCGCCTCCTCGATCAACCAAGTGGAGCGCTGGTTTGCGGTTCTAACGGAAAAGCAAATCCGACGTGGCGCCCATCGCAGCGTGCGCCAACTGGAAGCTGCCATCAAGCAATACCTCGCCGCCACAAACGAGTCGCCCAAACCCTTTAAGTGGACCAAAACGGCTGATCAGATTCTGGCCAGTGTCGCCAGATTTTGTCAACGAACTTCAGAGACAGCATACTAGCCGCCGATGCGGTCACGGTAGCGACATTCGACGAATTGTTGCACTGCGCCCGGAAACGAGCGCCACGTTTGTTGGAGGCGCCCGTTCTCAATGGGCAACATCCTGGCGTCGAAGCGCTCGTCAACCTGTCTCGATTCGGAGGCGCACATATACGGCCGGCGACCGATTGGGCGGGTACAACGTCATCTTGGAGGGCCGCGGTTTCTCTGCTTGTGCGCCACGTTGTCTGCAAGTACGAGGTTCCAATGTTCCTCGGCTCAGGCGTGGTATGCCACTGATCCGGCTGCGGACACGAAGCGCAGCTGGGTTATGGCGCATTCGCACGCCGCCGGCGTGGGCGACCGGCCTCGCCTCTCTGCGGAAGCCGCGGTGTGAAAACACCGACGTTCGTGGATTGTGCCCCGACTGATATAAACTGGCTATAGCAAGCCGTCGGCGCGGACCGAGCACCGCGGGTCCCAGTTTGACATGCAAAAATATCCCTTCGTTTCTGCAATTGCGCTTTGTTTAGGCGCTGCCCTGTACGCTCAAAACACGACCCCAACCCAAATTCCCACATTCGATAAAGACGTCGCGCCGATCCTTTATAAGAACTGCGCAGTTTGCCATCATCCGAATGACATCGCGCCGATGTCGCTAATGAACTATCGAGAGGCGCGGCCTTGGGCGGCGGCGATCCGGCAGGCCGTTGTACAGCATGTCATGCCACCCTGGCACGCTGACCCGCACGTGGGTGACTTCATCAACGATCCTCGTCTATCGGAGCAGGACATCGCCACGATCGACGAATGGGTTAAGAGTGGAGCACAGGAAGGCGATCCCAAGGATCTGCCGCCGGCGCCCGTTTTTAATGGCGGCTGGCACATCAAGCCTGACGTGGTGCTCACCATTCCGGAAACCACCGTCGCTGCCGGCAATCAGGACGACTACGAATACATATATGTCCCGACCAATTTCACTGAAGACAAGTGGGTCCAAGCCGCCGAAGTTGTTCCCGGTGATCGTCGCGTTGTGCATCACGCGACTGTGAGTGTCGTCAGCGCCGAAGAAGCAAAGAAATTAGAAGCTACGCACGGAGGTGCGGAGAACGTCGACAAATATCATTTCCGGACGGGCAAGGTGAATCACATGAAAATGGATGCACCCGTCTCGGATGATGGCTGCAAACCCTCTCCGTATCCCGATCTGAAAGACTTCACGGAAGGCGGAATCAATCACGTACCGGCAATTTATTTGCCGGGTCACCTCGCTGAAGTGCGTCCGCCTGGCTACGCGTTGAAGATTCCTGCAGGTTCCTATCTGCAATTCCAAGTGCATTACAGCAACCGCCTCGGCGAAACGGTAAAGGATCACACCAGCATTGGTCTTGTTTTTGCCAAAGAGCCGGTCACGCACGAGGTCGCGCAATATGAGATCTGGAACCACTGGTTCCTCATCCCGCCCGGCGATGGAAACCATAAAGTAACATCTTGTTTTGTCATGCCGAAGGACGTCACCGTGGTGGCGTATACAGCCCACATGCATTTCCGCGGCAAGAGCATGATGACCGAAGCCATTTACCCCGATGGACGCCATGAAATCATCTTTAATGTTCCGCACTACGATTTCCGCTGGCAGGAAACATATTTCTTAAAGCATCAATACCTGATGCCGAAGGGGACGAAGCTCGTGACTACTGCTTACTTCGACAATTCGGCGAATAATCCTTTGAATCCTGATCCGTCAAAAACCATCCGCTGGGGCGAGCCAAGCTACGAGGAGATGATGGGCTTCTGGCTTGCCTATGCTGATGTGGATCAAACGAACGTAAAAAATAAACCAGATACAGAGAAGGCGATTGCCAGCGTAGCTGACTCGCCTTCGCCACGGAGGTAACTTTCATGATCGAATCCGATCCACAACCGACGAATCCAGATTCACGCCGCAAATTCCTTCGACGCGTGGGCACTGGTCTGGCGGCCCCGCTTGTTCTCGGCGCGACCGACAAATCCGGCAGTAAGAAGCCCGTACTCGGCAGCGGAGACCACACCTACGAAGTGACCCATGACTGGGGTGAGCTGCCTTCAAACATTCAGTACGGCAACACGCACGGTGTCTGCGAGGATTCGCAAGGTCACATCTATATCCATCACACCGTCTTCGCGACCAGCGAAAGCTCAGACACGATGGTGGTATTCGACCCGCAAGGCAAGTTCGTCAAGAGCTGGGGCAAAGAATTCAAGGGCGGAGCGCACGGCTTGACGATTCGTAAAGAAGGCTCCACCGAGTTTCTGTACCTCTGCGACATCAAACGCGGTCTCGTCGTTAAAACCACGCTCGAGGGCGAAGAGGTATTCACGCTTGAGTATCCAAAAGAATCCGAGCCCTATTCAAAGCCGGGTCCCGATGGCAAGCCGCTGAAATACAGTCCGACCAATCTCGCCATCGCTCCCAACGGCGATATCTACGTAGGTGACGGCTACGGGTCAAGCTACATTATTCAATACAATTCGCAAGGCCATTACATCCGCACCTTCGGCGGCCCGGGGAAGGATGCCGGACAATTGCTTTGCCCGCACGGCATTATCGTCGACACGCGCGGCTCCGAGCCAATAATCGTAGTGGCTGACCGCAGCAATAAACGCATCCAGCGTTTCACGCTCGACGGCAAGCATGTCGATTTTCTGTACGGAACTCCAGCGCCGTGCAATTTCGGCTTCTTCAAGAACGGTGATGTAGTCGTTCCGGATCTCTTCGCCCGCGTGACGCTAATGGATCGTAACAACGCCATCATTGTGAATCTCGGTGACGATTCCTCGAGCGACTACATGACGACTCGCAAACTCACGCGCGATCACTTCAAGCCCGGCAAATTCGTTTGCCCCCATGGCGCATGCTTTGATCATCTCGGCAACATCTACGTTGTCGAGTGGGTGGAGGTAGGCCGGGTCAGCCGGTTGCAGAAAGTCTAGTGGTGCTGACTCGTCGCGCGTGCTGTCAGTTTCTGCTCGCCACGAGTGCAGCTTTTGGACAGGCGAAACCGACCGACGCAATTCCGGGCAAGGATTGGCGCTGTCCCATGGACCCCGACTATCGATCCGATAAGCCGGGGTTCTGTCCCAGATGCGGGATGAAGCTTGTGCTCGCTGTTCCCGATCGCATCGAGTATCCGCTCGAGATTTCCCACACCCCAGAGCTACTGCTGCCCGGCAAAACAGCGACTTTGACATTGCGTGCCTTTGATCCGGTTACCAATTTGCCGGCCAAGCAATTCGAGATTGTTCACGAGAAGCTTATCCACCTCTTCGTGATCAGCGAGAACCTGGAATTCTTCGCCCACATCCACCCCGTCCTGCAGAGCGATGGCTCATTTACCCAAGAAGTCTGTCTGCCTAACGGTGGCATGTATCGGCTCTTGGCGGATTTCTATCCATCCGGCTCAGTGCCGCAATTGGCTGTAGGAACCATTTTCGTCACGGGCGAGAGTTCAAAACCGCATCTCACTCCCGCGCTCGCGCCGTGCAGTTCCGCCAACACAACGGCATCTTTGAGACTTGAGCCCGAACAGGCAATTGCCGGCCTGGAAACGAGATTATTTTTCACCTTGTCACCGTCAACCGGGATGCAACTCTACCTCGGGGCTTGGGCGCATATGCTGGCTGCCAGTGAAGATCTGGTTGATCTGCTGCACCTGCATCCGTTTCTTGCTGACGGCAGAGCCAACATGCAGTTTAATATCATTTTTCCTCGCCCCGGTTTATATCGGGTCTGGACGCAAATTCAACGCGAAAATACAGTCAACACGCTCGTCTTCACAATTCCGGTCAAAGCCCTTTCTTAGGCGCCGCGGCAGCTGTCTCGAGCGCGAAACGAAGCGGTGTCGATGCCTCGACGATTGTTCCCTTCGGCATCTCGAGCGGTTTGCGGAAGGTGAAGGCGCGGCCATACTTCGGATCGAACCGGTAAAGCCAAACCAGCGGCTCTACGGCGCCGTCCGGTAACCGCGCTGTGACTCGCGAGGAATCCACTGTCCCCTGCGGCAAGGGACGAATCCCGAATATTTGCAGCGGTTCTTTCAGTTCTGCACGCGTCTCCACAGTGAGCCCGTCCTGTATCGGAATTTCCACCGGTGCTGCCGGTTTTACTAGCCGCTTGGCGAGTAATTGAGGATCGCCTTGTGGCGCTCCCCCAATCACCCAGGCCGCGATGATGAGAATGTCTTCCTGGCTGAGTCCTTGGTCCGGTGATAGATCTCCGAATCCCTTGACCGCTCCCCAGGGCGGCATTGACCGTCCGAGCACCTGTTCTTTAATTGCCACCGCCCAGGGTCTCGCTTCCGTGTATGTCACGAGGGGAATCGATGATCCCTCCCCGTGACACGCGACGCAGTGACGAGCAAAAATTCTCGAGACATCCCGACTGAAAGTCAGATTGGTCGTAATGATGTCGTGAGCGGCCGCGAGCGATACAAAACTGAGAACACAGAAAAACAGACGAATACTTCGTACCACTTCTTTCACGATACCGAATGGGGTCCGCTATTTTACAAAGCAAGCGAAAATGGAGCGGAATGGAGAGCCCAGACAACGCTCGGCGTGTTGTGGTCGTCCATCGCGGTGCGCGTGACCGGTATGAAGTCGCAGCCGCTCTCGCCCAGGCTAGTATGCTCGAGCGCCTGGTAACAGATCTATATTGGCCCGGCCGTCGCTCTTGGGCCTCTGCGCTGCCCGCATCTTTCCAGCGTGTCCTCTCGAAACGAAATCACGCCGCAGTTCCTTCGTCGCTGGTGCATCAGACGCTGGTTTCGGGCCTGACGTCGTTCCTGCTGGAAAAAATCAGCGCCTTACCCTTTGAACTTCGACGCAAAGCCGTTCGTTCAACGGATGCGACCCTCGGCCGGGTCGCCGGCAAACTCGCTGCAAAAACCGGCTCCCTGTTGCTGAGCTATAGCTACTACGCCTACGATGCTTTTCGAAGCTATGGAAACTCGGGTATTTTGTTCCAGCTTCACCCGCACCCGCTCAGCGTGCGCCGAATTCTTAAGCAGGAACTGGCCGATCATCCCGATTGTGCCGTCTCGCTTCTTCAAGAATGGGAGCTCTCTTTGCCTCAGAAAGATTTCGACCGCTTGGTTGCCGAGACGCAGATGGCAAAACAGTTCCTGGTCGCTTCCTCTTTCACGCGTAATACATTAATCGAAAACGGGACGCCGCCGGAATCGGTCCATCTGATTCCATATGGTGTCGATCTGCAGCGCTTTGTCCCGCCCGAGAACCCGCGGGGAATCTCCGGCCCGCTTCGTTTGCTTTTTGTAGGAACCATCACTCAGCGCAAGGGAATCAAGTATCTGCTGGAAGCCCTTCGTTTGCTGGGAGAGGCGCCCGTGGAACTGACGGTTTGTGGCCGTGTGGTTGACGATTTGGCAATCTTCAAGCCTTTCGAAAAGCAGGTAAAGATTCTGCCTTCAGCAAGCTTTCCGGAACTACTGGCCGCTTATCGCGCGGCTGACTTGTTTGTGTTTCCTTCAGTTGCGGAAGGTTTTGGACACGTTTTGCTCGAAGCGCTCGCTTCGGGTCTCCCGATTGTGAGTACAACTCATACGGCTGCTCCCGATCTGATCGAAGACGGCCGCGAGGGGTTTGTAATCGAACCGCGACGCCCGGATCTGATCGCATCACGCATCGAATGGGCTACTCAAAATCGGCATCAGCTCAGAGAAATGCAAGTAGCGGCGCGAACGCGTGCGGAGCAGTTCACCTGGGAGCGATTTCGCCGGAGTGTCGTAGAGGCGGTACGCCGCTTCCTATACTGTTATGGTCAGACTCAATGAAAACCGCTCACCCGCTCAATCGATACAGTTCCGAAGTCACTCAGCCGAAATCGCAAGGCGCTTCCCAGGCGATGCTCTACGCGACCGGCTTGAAGGAAGAAGACATGGCAAAGCCTCAGGTCGGTATTGCCAGCGTCTGGTTTGAAGGTAATCCCTGCAATATGCATCTACTCAGGCTGGCTGAGAAGGTCAAGGAAGGAGTTTCCGCGGCCGGTCTCGTCGGGATGCGCTTCAACACGATCGGGGTAAGCGATGCGATTTCCATGGGTACAAGCGGCATGAGTTTTTCGCTTCAGTCTCGCGAAATCATTGCCGATTCAATTGAGACGGTGATGGGCGCGCAATGGTACGACGCAAATATTTCTATTCCAGGTTGCGACAAAAACATGCCCGGTTGCGTCATGGCCATGGGCCGGCTCAACCGGCCGGCACTGATGGTCTATGGCGGTACCATCCGCCCCGGTCACGTTGATGGGCAAAAGCTCGACATCATCTCCGCGTTCCAAAGCTATGGAGAATTTATCGCGGGAAAGATAAACGATACCGAGCGGCAGAGCATAGTTCGCCATGCGTGCCCAGGCGCGGGTGCCTGCGGAGGCATGTATACCGCGAACACAATGGCCTCCGCCATAGAAGCCCTCGGGATGTCCCTGCCCTACAGTTCCTCAACACCGGCTGAGGATCCCCAAAAACTTGAGGAGTGCGTACAGGCGGGCCCGGCAATCAAGAATTTGTTGCAGCTCGATTTGAAACCCCAGGACATTATGACTCGCAAAGCCTTCGAGAACGCAATGGTGATCGTAACGGCGCTTGGCGGCTCCACCAACGCGGTACTTCACCTGATCGCTATCGCGAGAACCGTGAACGTCCCTTTAGAGATCGACGACTTCCAGGCAGTTAGCGCGCGCGTGCCTTTGCTCGCTGACTTCAAACCCAGCGGTCAGTACGTTATGGAAGATTTGCAAGCGGCCGGTGGTGTACCAGCCGTCATGAAGATGCTGCTGGAAGCTGGCCTCTTACACGGAGATTGCATGACCGTAACTGGTAAAACGGTTCGCGAGAATCTGGAAGCGGTCCCTGGTCTCGCAGCGGGTCAAAAAATTGTTCATCCTTTGTCGGATCCGATCAAAGCGACAGGGCATATACGAATTCTCAAAGGAAATCTTGCGCCTGAAGGCGCCGTCGCGAAAATCACGGGTAAAGAAGGCCTACGATTCTCAGGGCCTGCGAAAGTCTACGATTCCGAAGAGGACATGCTGCATTCTCTTGAGCGCAAGGAGATCGCAAAAGGCGATGTCATCGTCATTCGCTATGAGGGCCCCAAAGGCGGTCCCGGTATGCCGGAGATGCTGACGCCGACGTCCGCAATTATGGGCGCCGGACTTGGAAAAGACGTGGCCTTAATTACTGACGGTCGCTTCTCGGGCGGCTCCCACGGCTTCATCGTCGGGCACATTTCTCCCGAGGCGCAGGAAGGCGGACCGATTGCGTTGCTCCGCAACGGAGATCGCGTGACACTTGATGCGGAAAAAAATACTCTTGATGTAGAGCTCTCCGATGAACAACTCGCAGCGCGAAAAAAAGAATGGACGCAGCCTTCTTACAAAGCCACGCGAGGAACGCTCGCCAAATATATCCGGCTGGTTAAGAGCGCAAGCCAGGGTTGCGTCACCGACGAATCAAACTAACTCAATGTGACATCAGTCGACGGTGTGCAATCCGCTTTCAACATCACTTTCATTTGCTGTATTGCACAGTCGTGTTCCAGCGAGTTACACGCCGCCACGCAGTCAACCGGTACCGAGATCTTCATATCCCGCATATAGGCGTCATTCGCGGTGAACAAGATGCAACTGTTGGTCGAAACCCCAGTCAGAATGATGTGGTGCGTCCCCAAATGTTTTAAGAGGATCTCGAGGGGAGTCTGATAGAACCCGGAATGCTTGGGCTTTAGAACGAAATAGTCGTTTCTTTCTGGAATGAGCTGTTCCACGAACGGCTTGCCTCGAACATCTTGTTCGAGACAGTGGGACAGGATTTCGTCAAACCTCGATTGCCAGCGCCCAAAGTTGTCGTTGATGTAAATCGAAGGAATACGTGCTGCCCTTGCGCGTTTCTTCAGCGCAGCTATTTTAGGAGCGATCTTTATTGCCCGCTCGAATAGCTCCTCTCCCCTTGGAAACTCAAAGTCATTGATGGTATCGATCAGCAGTAACGCGGTTTCGTGGTTGTCTGGCGCGCTCCCATGAAGATCCGACAGCTGACCCGGTTGCGGTTGCAAGCTACTTCTTCTTCTTGAACTGTTTTATTCCCTGATCGACTAGCTTGAGCGCTCTTGAAGGTCCGTGGATGCCCGTCACCTTGAACTTCTTGCCCCGGCTCTTGTTGTAAGAAACGAAGAATTCTCCTACCTGCTCGATGATCGATTGATTAATCTCGGAGATCGAGTGGATCTGCTCGTGATTATACGAGTGAATAGCGATACCGATGAGGCGATTATTGGCTGTCGTTTTACCGTCCTCGCTTTGCTCTGCTTCAATTACGCCCACCAGGCGGACCTGCAACACGCAGCCCACGTGAGCAGGCTCATCCATCAGGATCATGACATCGAGAGGATCGCCATCCTCCCCAACCGTCGACGGAATGAATCCGAAATCAAAAGGGAAGCTCAGCCCTTCCGCGAGCAGCCCGCCCAGTGTAAAAGTTTCGAGTTTCGGATCGTAGTCGAATTTGTTGCGACGGCCCTTCGGGGTTTCGACCACGACCCGGCACTCACAATCTTTTTTGTCATATTCGTTCGATAAACGAGATAGGTCCATGATCCTGATTCAAGACTACTGTTTACTCCTCCGATTCATCTTCCCCTGAGTGGTTGGCTGCTTCATCCAGAAGCGGTGGCGAAAGCTGGGTCAAGAGCTTGTCCGCCTTCTCCTCTTCCGATAATGTCTGCGCCAAAATCTTCGCGACCTTGTCTTCTCCGAGCTGCTCAGCCATTGCGCGGAGCGTACCGTAACCGGAGATCTCGTAGTGCTCGACCTTTTGCGCTGCCGCGACCAGAGCCAGATCCGCCGCGACATCCTCCTTCTCCTTGCCCTCGGCGATTGTCTCCTGCCCCTCCTCTATCAGGCCCTGCATTCCTTTGCAGGGTTTAGCCTTTGCCTTCGTGCCGAGCAGCTCAAAGGCTTGCTTCAGCCGCTCTACATGCCCCTTCGTCTCCTCCAAATGGTTCTGAAATGCCTGCTTCAATTTGGGCTCGTGCGCAGCTCTTGCCATTTTGGGAAGGGCCTTCACCAGTTGCCCTTCAGCATGAAGCAGATCTTGCAGTTCTTCTACTAACAGCTCTTGTAATACCGGCATCTGTACGTTTTCTTCTCCTTCTCTCAAGACTCCGGAGAGTCACTTCTGTTTCATGCTTAACAACGCAGCTTGTCTCGTATGTACTTTTACGTATCTGGAAACATGCAGCGTAGAAGTGCAAGGCCGTTCGAAGCAGGCGACAATCCGACCCGATGTGACAATTAGTGCGATGGCTTCGGGTGCAAGTCAAAAAATGCATCGTACTTGGCGGCTTGCGAAAACAAGCGTGGCCGTTCTTCTAGCTGTGAATCAGCCGGTATACGGCTATTCCGTTCAGACACACCAGGAACTTATCGATCTGAACTGGAAACAGACAATCCGGCCTTTCCTGCTGGAGCGCTTCCCGCGCGCGACTTCAGCGGAACTTGAAACGGCACACGCTTATGCCTTCGGCGGTTGTGCCATTCAGGACCTTGGCTATTATCCCTTCGCCAACGAGTTCTTCAGCAATTTGACCCATTATGTACGCTCGGCTGATTTCGTCCGCAGTCTTTTCAAGCAGGCGAAAAACCTCAACGAGCTGGCGTTCGCGATAGGCGCGCTCTCCCATTACGTCGGCGACTCGATCGGGCATTCGCGGGCAGTAAACGTATCAGTAGCGATCGAGTTCCCAAAACTCGCCCGGAAATACGGGCCGGTCGTGACCTACGACGAGAACCCGCACGCGCATGTCCGGACGGAATTCGCGTTCGACATCAACGAGATTAGTAAGCATCGAATGGCTCCTTCGGCCTACCTGCGTCACATAGGTCTTAAAGTTCCTTCGGCGCTACTGGCAAAAGCATTCTCTGAGACCTATGGACTCGATTTTGAACAGATTGTTGGTAAGCGCCGCCCGGTGGTTCGAAGCTACCGCTTCTCAGTGCGGAGTTTTATACCACGCATCGCCTGGGCGGAATCGGTTCTGCACCGGCAAGGATTTCCGCCTGACTCGCCCAGTCAAGCCTTCCAGATCTTCAACCAGCGTCTGGCTGATGCGGATTTCGAGAACCGCTGGAATCAATATCGCAAAAAAGCAGGAATCCGAACACATCTTCTTGCCTGGATTATCGTAATCCTCCCGAAAATCGGGCCACTCTCGCTGCTGGCAATTCGCGGCCCTTCACCTCAAACACAAGAATTTTATTTAGAAAGCGTGAACGCAGCCAGCGACGCCTTGAAGCGGCTGCTGGCTACGTGGAACACGACTGAGAACACTCTCCCAAATCGGGACCTCGATACCGGAGAGAAGGTAAGGCCCGGAGCATACCCGCTGACCGATGAGACTTATGCCAAGCTGTTGGATAAGATTACGCAATCGCCTTCGAGGGACTTGCCGGCGGGGCTTAAGCAAGCCATCCTGGATTACTACGCGGATCCTCAGGCGCCCATAACTACCAAGAAAAACCCGTCAAAGTGGGCGCGAGTGCAAAAAGGACTGGCGGTGCTCAGAGCAGCAAACATTTCGCCAAACCCGGAGACCGCCGCATCTCACTAGTGTACTTTCGTTGACTCACAAAGCTATCCTGCTATTGCGGGCTTCTACATGGACGCGGGTCACTATCAAGGCGCGCCCTTCATACCGGTATGGCTATAGCTTCGAAGCGGGAACCAATTTCATTCGGGGTACCACCGGTAATCACGGCAGTGATTGCCATCGCCGCTTTGTACTTTGGGCAGGCAATCTGTATCCCGTTTGCCCTGGCTCTCCTGCTGAGCTTTCTTCTGACATCTCCGGTTACCTGGCTAGAGAAGCTAAGGCTCGGTCGTGCCCTCTCTGTTGGGCTCGTATTGATCTTCACGTTCTCTCTTGTCGCCGGCTTGCTTTGGATGGGAACCGAGCAGTTGTCTGCCATCGTTATTCGGCTCCCCGAATATCAGACCAACATCCTTCAAAAAATGCAATCTTTCAACCACCCGCGGCGGAACAGCTTTGGGCAAGGTAAGCTCCAGTATCGACCAGATTCAGAAGCAGCTGAACGCGAACGCCGAAAATCTGAGTAAGTCGCGCGCGGGGGCCGGAGGGTCTTCTGCCGTGCAGCATCCGGTGACGCAACCCATTCCGGTCGAAGTTGTCCGGCAACAACCGCACGGATTCTTCAATTCACTTGGTCTGCTGAGCACCTCTCTCGCCCACTTCTTCGGAGAAGTTGCTGCTGTCGTGATTCTCACGCTTTTCATCTTGGTCAAGCGCGAGCATCTGCGGAACCGGCTTTTCCGGCTCATGGGTCAGGAGCGCCTGGTGACAATGACCACCGCGCTGGATGATGCGGCCGGGCGTGTCAGCCGCTATCTCCTCACTCAATCGCTGGTCAATTCGATCTACGGTCTGTTGCTCGGTTTCGGCCTTCATTTCATCGGCCTGCCTTATGCCGCGTTTTGGGGCGTGCTCGCCGCGATGCTTCGTTTCATTCCGTACGCCGGGACTGCTGCTGCTGGGCTGTGCCCTTTTGTACTATCGCTCGCCGTTTTCTCTGGTTGGTCGCGGCCGCTTCTGACGCTCGGGCTCTTTGCCGCTATCGAAACGGTCACAACGGCGGTTATCGAGCCATGGCTCTACGCAACGCGAACAGGCATCTCCTCATTGGCCATTCTTCTTTCAGCCGCGTTCTGGACACTTCTTTGGGGACCGATCGGCCTCGTGCTGTCCACGCCGTTGACTGTGTGCCTTGCGGTTCTGGGGCGGCACCTTCCTCATCTCGAATTTCTCTATCTCTTGCTTAGCGATGAACCCGTGCTCTCGCCTGAACTTCGCTTTTATCAACGCCTCTTGGCGAGCGATGAAGATGAGGCCGCCGATATAGCGAGCGGCTACTTGAAAGAAAAGAGCCTTACCGAAGTGTACGAGTCGCTTCTGATTCCTACTCTCGAGCAGACAGAGCAGGACCGCCGTCAGGGAAAGCTTGATCCGGCCCGCGAGAATTTCATCCTGCAAACGATCCGGGAACTGATTGAGGAACTGAGCGAACGATCAGAGGTTTCCCCCGAGACGGAGGAGAAGAAGCCGGCGGCAGCAGCGAGCAGGTTGTCCGTAACCTGTCTGCCGGTTAGGGATGAAGCTGATGAGCTGGCCGGTTTGATGCTGGTTCACCTGCTGCGAAAAGTAGGTTACGAAGCTGATGTCATTCCGATCGCAGCCGACGGAAGGTGCAAGGGAGCAATTATCAAAATCCGATACGGATGTTTTAGTAATTTCAGCTTTACCGCCCCTCGCGATTATTCGTGCTCGAACAGTTTGCCGCAAAGCCCGCCATGCACGCCCCGGAGTCAAAATCGCGCTCGGCCTGTGGAACTCTGCTGCTTCGCCCGAGAAGATAAAAGAACGCTTAGGCACGTCGTGCTCCGAAACGATTTTCACGACGCTCGGCCAGGCGCAAACAGAGCTAGCCACGTTGGCTGAGCCTGTTCAGGCAGTGGAGAGCTAGGGGCAATTCCCGGTGAGGATCGGCTTACTGTTACTAACGCTAATCGCGTTCGTGCCACTAGCCGGCTCCGTTGCGGAGAGAACCTACACCTGCCGCTCGAACTGTCAGACCGCGAAGGAATGGGTACGAGAAGAGGGCAGCATCGATACGATGGGCTCTCTTACAGCGATAGTGGCTTACGGCGAAGATGCCGTCGAGGTGAAGACAGCCATATCGGAGGCGCTCGACGAAGCAGCCCGGCTGGATGCCATGCTGTCCAACTACAAGCCGCATAGTGAGTGGAGCGAGATGAATCGATGGGCAGCGGAGCATC
The DNA here is from genome assembly GCA_963738555.1 of Terriglobia bacterium. Taxonomy (GTDB): domain Bacteria; phylum Acidobacteriota; class Terriglobia; order Bryobacterales; family Bryobacteraceae; genus Bog-105. The sequence continues at coordinate 74,745 of CAVTXN010000007.1, read as the reverse complement.
CGGTCCATATTTCGAAAGAACTGTTTGATCTGCTCGAGGCGTGTATGGAGTACAGCCGCGAAAGCCAAGGCACATTCGACATCTCCGTGGGCCCGTTGATGAAAGTCTGGGGCTTTTATAAACAGAGTGGACATTTTGCCGATCGCGCCGAGGTGCTCAGCGCGCTCGACTCAGTCGGATTCCGCAAAATCATTCTCAACCAGGCTGCTTTGACAGTTCGCTTCGCAAAAAACGGCGTTGAGCTTGATCCCGGCGGCATTGGTAAAGGCTATGCAGTGGATTGCATGGTGAATATATTGCGCAAACATAAGATACCCGCAGCACTCGTTTCGTCAGGTGGAAGCAGTATCTACGCGCTGGGCGCTCCACCTGGCGAGAGCGGTTGGCGCATTGACATAAAAGACCCTAGACATCTCAGTCAGGCGGCTCAGACCGTACGCTTGCGCGACGCGTCCCTATCGACCTCCGGCAACTATGAAAAATCGTTTTATTCCGATGGCAAGCTCTGGAGCCACATCATGGATCCTAGGACAGGCTATCCATCTCAAGGCATGCTTTCAGTCTCAGTGATTGCGCCCAAGACGATCGACAGCGAGGTTTGGGCGAAGCCCTACTACATCCTTGGTCGCCAATGGACGGCAAGGAACAAGAAAGCGGAGTTTCGCGTATTCATGTGTGAAGACAAACCGGGGGCAAAGTGTTCGTGGGTCGAATAACAGGCGCGCAATAAGGCCCTGTTGTAATCTTGGTCGGTGAATAGACGTTCGTTTCTTTATCTCGCCGCGCCCTGTTCGCTTCTGGCGGGAGCTCAGGCGGAGGCGGTTCCGGATTATCACATCGTCAGTCGTTTCCCTCGCCCGCAGAATCCGGGAATGCCGGGGCCCTACAAGGGTCAGGTTGTAAGGGTCCACGCTGAAAATTCGATCGACAGCAACTCCACTCGCGTGAATAGGCAGTGCGTCAAGCAAATGCTTTCGGCCGGTATGCGATCACTTACAGGTCAAAGCCGGGACGAAGATTGCTGGGCCCGTTTTATCTCCCCGCAGGACGTAGTCGGCATCAAGGTGAACTGCTCCGGAGCGCCACACATCATGTCCAGCCCAGAGATTGTTGCCGGTATCGTCGAAAACTTAGTCGCCGTTGGCGTTCCGCCCCGGAACATCTGGATCTATGAGCGCTTTGCCGGTCAAGTGAAAAGCGTTGGATACGAACATTACCTGCCGGAAGACGTGAAAATCTGGACAGCGGAAAAGAATTTTCGCGGGTCCCTGCTTGGCTATGATCCCAACACGTACGTGGAAGTCGATTTCTTTGGAGAGGAAGACACAAGATCCTTCATGGTTCGCCCCGTTGCGGACACGTTTACCAAGATCGTCAACGTGCCGAAAATGAAGGAGCATCAGGCGGCAGGCGTGACCGGCTGCTTGAAGAACATATCTTATGGTCACTTTTCCAACGTGGACCGCTCCCATCGGTTCGCTAAGACGAATACCTATTCGTACATCGGTACGCTAGCTTCGGTCGAGCCCATTCCAGCCAAAGTTGTCCTGAATGTCATGGATGGTCTGAGCGGCGTCTGGCAAGCCGGTCCGTTCAGCGAATACCCTCAGTTCCGCTTCTATCCGAAGCAAATTATGTTTGGGACTGACCCGGTCGCGATGGACCGAATGCTTATCGACGTGATTGAAGCGAAGCGAAAGTCAGAAGGCGCTCCTTCGATTTTCGACCGTTCGCCGGCGCATCTGGGCGATAACAGCAACCCAGACTTCAACGCTTTCATACGGGAGCCCGGACACGTGGAATACGCGTCACGGCTCGGCTTGGGAGTCTACGATATCAAGCAGATTCGGCTCAAGGCGATCGAACTCTGATGCTGCCTTTGGTATCTGCTTTATTGCCTGTTGTCCTGCCCGTTTTGTATTGGCCTGGAGGTGCAGAAACCGCTCCGGCACTAAGGCAAGCGGGAATTACTCATGTTGTTGTGCCGGCGTCCGAAGCTAATTCTTGGAAGAGCGTTTCCGGGATCGATATTCAAGTTGCGGACCGGCAAACTGCGAAGAAGTTACCTTCTCCCGGAATCACTTTTCGCATGAGTGAATCCTCCGCGTCGCGAGTCCCCTGGGTCACCTCAAATGGCTGGCGGTTTATCCGGCAGCCGGAAGGCAAGTTCTATTACGACGTGAGCGGGAACGAATCGGCCCTCGCAGCGGCCGAGGCGTTCTGCTACGCTGCGAACGCGACGGTGCAAACGGACGCGAGCGGGCTCAAGCCGTTCGCGGACATGTTGGAATTCCTCGCGACGATCAACTCGCCGCAAGGGCCGGCTGTGGCCGATATCGGATTTGTAGATGACGGCTCGCCAGCTGCCGGCGAGGTGATGAACCTTCTCGTACGTGACAATCTTCTGTTCAAAACTGTGAGCACTCCCGATCCCGGTTTGAAAATAACCGTTCGGCTTGGCTCCAAAGAGTATCCGACCGGCGCGGCGAAGGACCCCAACGTCCTTGAACATAAGATTCGAGCCGCTCTAACCGATGAACGGCGCCGAATCCGCATTTACGGCACCAGCATAGTTGTTGCCCGAATCACCGAACAATCGGACGGGCTGCGGCTGCATCTGCTGAACTACGGGTCCGCGAAGGGAACGCGAGTCGAGGCATTTCGAGTTCGTGTGCTCGGTCATTATCCGAAGGCTCAAGTCCATTCATTCGGTAGCGCGAACCAGCAGGTAATGGATTACGCGCTTGAGCCCGCCGCCACCGAATTTACGGTCCCGGAGTTAAAAACATACGCTGCAATAGACCTCTCGAAATGACTTTTGGCTAGCCGCGAGGCATCCGGTTGACATAATTGCTGAAGATGCAAGGCCAACAGCACAATCGTCTGAAACTGGCGGCGGTTGTCACGGTTTATCGGAAATATTCTCACGCGCAGCATATCGTCGACCGGCTCCTCGATGGCTACGGATGGAGCGGCTCCTACCATCACCCTCCTATGGATCTGGTCGCGCTCTATGTGGACCAGGTTGGCCCCGATGACCTTAGTCGGGAACGCGCGCAGCGTTTCCCGGCAATGAAAATTTATCCGACCATCGCCGAGGCTCTGACCCGCGGAACAGGCAAACTGGCCGTCGATGGCGTGGTCTTGGTCGGCGAACACGGCGACTATCCGCGCAACGAGAAAGGCCAAACAGAATATCCGCGCTATCAGTTCTTTCAGCAGATTGTCGAAGTTTTTCGCTCCAGTAACCGAACTGTTCCACTCTTCAGCGATAAACATTTCTCCTGGAATTGGGACTGGGCCAAAGAAATGTACGACACCGCTCGGCAGATGAAATTTCCCTTCATGGCTGGTTCTAGCCTGCCCGTGACCTGGCGCATACCCTCGTTTGAAATGCCGCTCGGCTCAAAAATTCACGAGGCGTTGTGCATCTGCTACGGCGGCGTGGACAGCTATGATTTCCACGGCCTTGAGACCATCCAGTGCATGGTGGAGCGCCGCCAGGGTGGGGAAGTGGGCGTCCGATGGCTTCAGGCTTATCGCGGCGAACACTTTTGGGAGGCAATGAAAGAAGGAGTCTGGTCGCACGATCTGATGCAGGCTGCTTTGTGCCGCAGCCACACGCTCACGCCGGCGCGTCCGGGCTTCAATGACATCCTGCCGGCCCCCGACCAGATGCGGGAGCTAGTAAAAGACCCCGTCGCGTACACCTACGAGCACGCGGACGGCTTGCGCTGCACGATGTTATTGATGCACGGGCTCGTGCGTGATTTTAATTTCGCCGCGCGTATCGACAGCACAGCCAAGGTCCTTTCTACGCAGATGTATCTGCCCATGCCCGATGGCAGAACGACCTTGGCAGACTTCTTCAGCCCGCTGGTTTTTCACATGGAACGTATGTTTCTCACCGGTAAGCCGCCTTATCCGGTCGAGCGAACTCTCTTGACAACCGGCCTGACGGCGAGCGGTGTCGAGAGCCTCTATCGAAAGCAGATGCGGCTTGAGACCTCCCATCTCGATATTCACTATCAACCGTATTCGGAATCAACATTTGAGAGGTCTTGAGATGCTGAATCGCCGCGAATTCCTTGGTTCTACAGCGCTTCTTCCGCTCGCAGCGAATGCGCAGCCGCACCGCCCGCTGCGCATCGCGATGATCACGACCATTTATCGATATCTTTCGCACGGCCAGCATATCGGGGATCGCTTCCTGGTGGGCTATCCAATCAATGGCGTCTGGCATAAACCGGATGCACACATCGTGTCTCTCTACGTCGACCAGAAACCGGAAGGAGACCTGAGTGCGCAGCGTGCGGCGGAGTTCGGATTCAAACTTTATCCCACCATTGCCGGGGCGCTTTGCTGCGGTGGCAACCATCTCGCGTGCGATGCTGTTCTGATCGTCGCTGAGCACGGCGAGTATCCGGATAACGCGAAAGGCCAAAAGCTCTATCCTCGTTATGAGTTCTTCGAGCAGTGCCTCACGGTTTTCAGGGCAAGTGGCCGGGCCGTACCCGTCTACAACGACAAAGCACTCTCGTATAGCTTCGAGAAAGCGAATTCGATGGTTACTGCTTCGCGGCAACTTGGGTTTCCCATGCTGGGCGGCTCTTCGCTGCCTGTCACCTGGAGGTTGCCGGATGTTGATATGCCGCTCGGAGCTCATATCGAGGAAGCTCTTATGGTCGGCGAAGGCGGATCCGATGCCATGGATTTTCACGCGCTCGAGGGTCTGCAGTGCATGGTGGAGCGCCGGAAGGGCGGAGAGACCGGCGTCAAATCAGTTCAGCTGATAGAGGGCGATCAGGTGTGGGAAGCGGGTAAAAACGGGGCCTGGTCTCACGAACTGTTGAGCTCTGCTCTATCACGCAGCGACACGCCCTTGGGACTTACGGTTAAAGACGGACGAACCCAGGATCTGGCTGCGCCCGGTGTTTTGCCGTCACTGGTCAAGAATCCCTGGGCTTATTTCATCGAGTATCGGGACGGACTTCATGCAACTTTACTGATGCTCAATGGCGCGCTCCAGGATTTCAATTTCGCAGCCAGAGTTCGCGGCGCGGGTGTCATCTCGACACAGTTCTTACTGACACCTGTCCCAAACGTGACGTATTCAGCTTGCCTGGTCTCCAAAATAGAAGAGATGTTCGTGACTGGACGTGCGCCTTACCCGATTCAACGAACGCTGCTCACCAGCGGTATCCTTGAAGCCTGCCTCACCTCGAGAGCGGAAAATCATCAACGGCTGGCGACACCTCAGCTCGCAGTTTCCTACGATCCGCCAAGCCAGTCCCAGTATTGCCGGACTTGATTCTAACCGCCCATGGCTAACCTAGAGTGATGCGCCTCGAGTACGCCCGCTGGCCCGATCTCGCCGGTCTCAAAGATAGAATTTTTGTGGTTCCGCTCGGATCGCTCGAGCAGCATGGGCCTCATCTCCCGCTCTTCACTGACTCGCTGATCATTTCGCACATCGCACGACGCGTCGAGCAGCTTCGCTCGGAAAAGATTGTTCTCCTGCCTGTTCAGTGGCTGGGACACTCACCGCATCATCGCCGCTTCGGGTGTATCAGTCTCGATCTTCAGCCCTATATCGATCTCATCCGTGGAATGTGCCGCTCGCTCGTAGATCTCGGCGCGCGGAAAATATTTCTCCTGAACGGGCATGGCGGAAACGATATCCCGTGCAAAGCAGCGCAGCGCGAATTGAAGAGCGAGTTTGAAGAACTGCGCAACCTCTACATCGTGTACGCGACTTACTGGAACCTTGCAGCCGAAGAATTTCAGAAGATTCGCTCCTCGCCCGAAGGGGGAATGGGTCATGCCTGTGAGATGGAAACCTCAGTTCTTCTTGCGCAGAATCCTGATCTCGTCGATATGTCGAAAGCCGTGCGCGGCGGACCCGGTCCTGAGATGGGCTACCGCAAACTCGATATGCTCAAGTCGCCTCCGTTTTCGCTCATCAATGAGTTCGATGAGCTTTCCCGGACAGGTGTTCTAGGCATCCCCGAACTGGCTACGCCCGAAAAAGGCACACGGTTTCTCGAAGCTGCGGCCAATGCAGCAGTTGCCCTCATCGACGAAATTAGTAACTGGAACTTTCAAGAGCAGGCCGCCCGTCCAGCAGCCGGCAATCCGGCATGAGTCGCCGCTGGGCATTACTAGCTCTCGTTTTCGCCGGCATTCTGATCAGCTATATCGATCGCGGTAACCTGAGCATCGCGGCCGATTCGATCATGCGCGACTTCAGGCTGTCGCCCGCCTCGATGGGTGTTCTGCTCTCTGCATTCTTCTGGACTTACGGCGCGTTCCAGATTCCCGCCGGCCTTATTGTTGACAGGCTCGGCATAAGAGTCGTTTACTCGTGCGGCTTTTTGATCTGGTCGCTCGCTTCTGCCGGGATGGCGCTCAGCCGCGGGCCGGGCGACATACTGAGCCTGCGTCTCGCTCTTGGTCTGGCCGAATCTATCGGGCCAGTAGCGAGTATGGCGTTCATCCGTCAGAATTTCAAAGGCCCGGAACAAGGGCTTCCGGTATCGATCTACATAGCAGGCCAGACGATCGGACCTGCTTGCGGCGCCCTCCTGGGTTCTACGCTGCTAGCGGACTTTGGTTGGCGCGCAATGTTCGCGGCGACAGGTCTCGGAGCGTTGCTGTGGGTTCCATTTTGGCTGCGGTTTGCGCCGAAGCGGCAAAGGGAACACACGAACACGCCCAAACCGTCGCACCTCATCCGATGGCCTTGGCGATTAATTGTCAGCAGTCCGTCTTTTTGGGCGCTCTCGGCCAGTGTCTTGTTCTTCTCCTACTATTGGTACTTCATGCTTACCTGGATGCCCGCATACCTCACAATCGCGCGCGGTTACTCGACTGTCGGTATGGGTCGAATTCTCTCTTTTCCGTTTTTTGCCATGGCGATAGTGAACGTCCTCGCAGGTTTTTTTGCTGACAGGTTGATCGTGCTACGGAAAACCGTCTTCGGCGTCCGGCTTTCTTTCCTGAGTCTCGGCTTAACGGGTGCCGCCGCTATTCTTTTTCTTAATTTTCTACCGGGCCATTCTCCAGTTCTGCCGGTTCTGACTGTCTCGATTTGCTCTTTTGGAATTGCGAGTTCCAGTTTCTGGGCCATTGCCCAGTACACTTCACCTTCCGCAATGGTCGGCCGGGCGATCGGCTTCTTGAACACCATGTCGCAGATCGGTGGTGTCGGTGCTCCGCTCATTACCGGTTGGAGTTTGGGTCCGCACAAAGACTTCAGGTTAGCGATCCTGCTTGCCGGCCTCAGCCCTATCGTATCCGCCATTCTGCTCCTCCTCGCTGGACCCAAAAGCCTCGACAAATTAAAAAGTGATCTCGCCAATGTTTGCTTATAAGAATTTCGCAGAGCATGTTCAGAGGCCGCGCTAAACCGGCGGGATTACTTTAGGTTAGGCATAAATCCGCGCGCTTTCGCTGGGATCCGGTACACGGATTTACCGGCAGTGATGTAGAGCGTGCGGTAATCTTTGTCACCCCACGCGAGATTTGCCGGTTGCTCCGGGACCACGATCGTGCCGAGATGATTCCCGAGCGCGTCCCACACCCATATGCCTTTCGGCCCTACTACATAAAGATTGCCGGCTTGATCTACTCGCATACCGTCGGGCACGCCTCCCGGCTCGTTCTCATCGCCGAATAAGCGTCCGTTACCGACTCTGCCGCCGGAAGCGAAATCGAAGACTCGGATGTTCTTTTGTTCGCTATCGTCAACGTAGAGGCGCTTGCCGTCGGGTGAAAACGCCAGACCGTTCGGCTGCGACATGTCTCTTATCAGCAGTTCGACGGCGCCATTCTTGTTTAAGCGGTACACCCCTTGGAATGGAATTTCCTGTGTCTCGCCCTTCGGTAGATCTAGAGTTGGATCGGTGAAATAAATCGCATGGTCCGGGCCTATGACCACGTCATTTGGACTGTTGAAGCGTTTCCCCTCATAGCGATCGGCCAGGGTCTTATATTTGCCATCTGGGCTCACGCGAATGATCGCACGCAGAACGCTTGCGCAGTCAAGCAGGCGCTGCTGCTCATCGAAGGTGTTGCCGTCCGGATCGCCAAGCTCCACGAGCGATTCTTTTCGCCCGTCCAGATATACACGGTAAATCTTGTTCTGCTCCTCGTCGCTGACATAAAGAAACCCAGCCGTATCCCAGACCGGCCCCTCGGTAAATCCAAAACCAGTCGCAACTGTGGAGAGTTTCGCGTCGTGATCGATCAGCTCCCAGAACTTCGCTGAGAGTGCGACCAGCTCGAATTTTCTGAGTGGTTTATCTGCGGAGCACAACGTCAATCCACTCATTAGAAGTAGTGCGCCCATGATAGTTTTGAAGGAACTTATGCGCATAGTCTGGTGTCTTTCGGCTGCTTTGGTGTTGGTCTCGAATGTTCATGGCCAGGAGCCGTGTGTCACCACACAGCCCACCGCCAGTTTCACTATCCACTATGTCGATGGACGCCCGGATCTTAGTTTAGATCCAGGCAGCGATATTTGGAAAAATGCCTCCATGCAATCGATGTCGAAGGACTGCAGCCGCAAGATTGATTATCCGAAGATCAAAACCTCGATCCGCGCGTTCTGGACCAATCAGGATCTCTATCTGCTCTTTCAATGTCCCTACACGGTCTTGAATTTGTTTCTTCCCGCCGACAACAGCAAGGCGCACGTCGGGCTCTGGGATAGAGATGTGGTCGAAATGTTCCTCGGTGACGATTGGACGAACATTCGTCATTACCGGGAATTTGAGATCGCTCCGACAGGTGACTGGATCGACCTGGCTATCAATCTGGATCAGGAGAGCAACGATCACAGCTGGAGATCTGGCTGGACAACCAAGGCGCGAATCGATCAGCAAGATAAGATCTGGTACGCCGCCGCCCGCATTCCTCTTTCGTCCGTAACCAGCAAGAAAGTTGAAGACGGCACGAGATGGCGAATGAATCTATACCGAATCGATGGATTGGGCGCCGATCCGCAGCGTCATTTCCTATGCTGGCAGCCTACTTGTGTTCAAAACCGCGATCCGAATCATGTGCCGGAACACTTCGGCACCTTGATTTTCGCTAAATGAAACGGAACCGCGACGGTGACGGAGCGGCCAGCCAATTTTTCTCGAACCCGAAGCGATTGGAGCGCGGGCTGTACCTCGCGCCTAGATATATTGCGATCACGTCGATCTCGACCAGCGACTTCCCTGGCACGCCCGCGACTGATACCGTCGTGCGTACTGGCGGTTCATCACCGAAGCGGCCTTGGAATACCTCATTCATCTGTTTGTAGTCCTTCAAATGTGCGAGGTAAACCTGAGCCTTCAAGACCTTTGTCATCGACGATCCGCACGCCTCGAGTTGTTTCTCGATCTCATCCAAAACATGTTTGGTGTGAGCTTTTATATCGCCTTTGAAGTGCGCTCCCACTCCCGACAAGAAGAGCAGATTGCCGTAAGAAACAGCGCCGCTGAAGAGAGGCGTTTTCTCGGGCGGCTTGCCACCCTTCCACCAGACCTTCTTTCCGGCAGGCGGCGCCTGACCCTCCGCAACTGGCGCCACACCAGCGCTTGCTGCAGCTACGGCCGCACCTTTTCCGAGGAAAGCTCTTCTGTTTGTCTTCTGCATCATTTCTCCTGTGTTCGTAGAATCGTAACCCGGCGCAATCACTCCTGGTCGGCGTCCGAATTTCCTTTGTTGCTACTGGCGTCTTGCGAAAGGAAGCTGATCAGATCATTGAGCTCGGAGTCGGTCAGTCTCGACCGGTAATCGGAGGGCATCAGCGAACTGGCTTGATGTTCAATCTGCGCCAATTCTGATTTGTCGAAAAGGTGGAAAACGCCGTCTGCGGTTTGCATCTGGAGCGAGAAATTGTCTTCGTTGCGGATGATGCCGCTGTATTTTTTGCCCGAGCGAGTGAAAACGGCAACGGTCGCGCGGCGCGCCTCGAGATTCTTATTCGGATCTACGATCGCCTCTCGAATCTCCTCCGCGGAATGGCTACTGCCGTATCCGGAAAGATCGGCTCCAAGAAACCCGCCTTGACCCGCGAAGCTGTGGCAATCTGAACAGCCCGCACGTCCGAAAAACAATTCACGACCCTTACGCGCGTCGCCCTTCGCGTAACCTGCGTTCCTCCCTCCTTCGAGTTCACGTAAATATTTCAGAACTGCCTGGATCTGCATGTCTATTAAATGTCTTTTTGAAGCCAGGCATGCCCGCTGCGGGGATTCCATTCCGTATGATCTCGAGGATGGCTGCATCGCTCATTCGGGTCACTTTGGGATCGGTGGCGATGTTTGGCGCATGTTCGCCGCCTCTTCCGTCCAGCCCATGGCAAGCCGCGCAAGTAGAGAAAGTTTGTTGTCCGAGCTTGGAATCCGTCGCTGGCGTACTAGTTTGCGCGCGCGCGTGAAAAGCAGGAATAGCGTTAAGTAAGCCAACGAGAAAAACCAGTTGTATTAGAACTCCACCAGGAGATCCCGCGAGCAAAATGTGAGTGAATACGCGGCGCAAGCCTATCTGCTAACAGCAGCCAGTTTTTGCCATCACGATGTCGTCGATCTGTATCAGTGTGGGGTAGTGACCTGTATAACAGGCATAGCAAAAGTGCTTTTCCGAATCGCGGATTGCCTCGCGCAGCGAATCGAGCGATAAATAGGCGAGCGAGTCCGCTTCTACATACGCGCGGATTTGTTCGAGATCCTGATTCGCCGCAATCAATTCGCGCAAGGAAGGCGTATCTACGCCGTAGTAACACGGAGAGATGGTCGGAGGGCACGAAATACGCACATGCACCTCGCGCGCCCCCGCGTTCCGCACCATGCGTACTATTTTGCGGCTGGTAGTGCCGCGCACAATCGAATCGTCGACTAAAATGACTCGCTTCCCTTCGAGCAGATGCCGCACTGGGTTGAGTTTGAGCTTCACACCAAAGTCGCGAATTGCTTGTGAGGGTTCGATGAACGTGCGGCCAACATAATGGTTACGGATCAGCGCTTGACGGTAAGGTATCCCGGATTCCGATGCGTAGCCAATAGCCGCAGCGACCCCGGAATCAGGCACGGGCACAACCACGTCCGCCTCTACGGGATGTTCGCTGGCCAGCAACTGCCCCATGCGCTCGCGCGACTCGGCTACTGCTTTACCGAAAACAATGGAATCCGGACGCGAAAAGTAAACGTGCTCGAACGAGCAGTGGGCCGGCGCCTCAGGACGCGTGTAATACTCGCGCGTCAGTCCATCCGGTCCGACAATCACCATCTCTCCCGGCTCGACATCGCCTGTATAGGTTGCGCCGATCAGGTCGAAGGCACACGTCTCCGAAGCGAATACAGTCGCGGTCTTGCCGTCTTCTAAATCGAGGCGACCCATCGCGAGCGGACGAAAACCGTGCGGATCGCGCGCCACGATGATGCGATGTTCCGCCAGGAACACTAGCGAGAATGCGCCTTCAATCTGCAACAGTGCATCGCGTAGCGCTCCTGCCAGCGTACGCTCCCGGGAGCGCGCGACGAGGTGAAGAACAACCTCGGTGTCGCTTGTCGATTGAAAGATCGACCCGTCTTCTTCTAATATGCGGCGAAGTTCGATCGCATTCGTCAGGTTGCCGTTGTGCGCCACCGCAACATGCCCTTTACTGCACGCCACCGAAAGCGGCTGGGCATTCACTAGCGTTGTGTCTCCGGCCGTCGAATAGCGTGTGTGCCCGATCGCGAGATGTCCCGGCAGTTGATTGAGCACATCCGGTGTGAAAATCTCGGCCACGTGCCCCATCTTGCGAACGCTGTGTACCGTACGGCCATCGCTCACGGCAATGCCCGCGCTCTCCTGCCCGCGATGCTGCAGGGCATACAAACCTAAATAGACCAGGTTCGCCGCTTCCGGGTGTCCATAGAGCGCAAAAACGCCGCACTCTTCGTGCAGTTTGTCGAATTCAGATTCCGTGACTATTCGTGGTCCGCGTTCCTCGTCCGAGTTAAACATTTGTGCTCACCAGTTCGGGGGTATGGAGGAGGTGTTCAAGAGCGCTATTCCAGATGCTTCGCAACTCGTCGACCCGGCTATCGATCAGCACCTGTCCCTGATTGCGCAGGATGACTCTCGCTTCTACTGTAACTCCAATTGTCACCGCGCTGACATCGTTTTTTGATGCAACAGTCATGATCCGGTCCGGTGCGTTCGTTGAAACCAGAATCCGCGAAGGGCCTTCATGGAAAAGAAGCAGTTCCGGCCGCAGGGGCGAATCGAGTTCTACGTCAGCGCCCACACCTGCCGGCCCGAAACAGCATTCGGCCAGCGCGACCGCCAGGCCACCGTCTCCCAGATCATGCGCCGATTCCACCGCGCGCTCTCGGATGAGCTCGCGAATCGTCGCTTGCACCCGCTTTTCATATTCCATGTCGAGCCGCGGAGGTTTGCCCCAAAGCCTGTCGAGAATGTTCTTCGCGTATTGTGTTCCGCCGAACTGATCGAGATCGGTCTCCCCGATTCCGCCCAGCAGAATGATCGCCAAACCTGCTTTTGGGAAGCTCGTTCCAATCGGCGGCGCTGTCGCTAGCGTTCCGACAATTCCCACGACCGGAGAAGGGTAGATCGGCGTACCGAGAGTCTCATTGTAGAGGCTCACGTTTCCCCCAGTAACCGGTACTTCGAAGAACCGGCACGCTTCCGCCAAGCCTTCGATCGCCTCCACAATCTGCCCCATGATTTCAGGCCTTTCCGGATTGCCGAAATTCAGGTTGTTTGTGGTCGCGATCGGAAGCGCCCCCACCGTCGAGAGGTTACGGCAACATTCGGCTACCAGCAACTTTGTTCCCTGCCGGGGATCGAGCGCGCAATAGCGCCCGTTTCCATCGAGCGACATCGCTACCGAAGTATTTGTATCTTTGATTCGAATGACGGCAGCGTCGGCGCCGGGTCCGGTGAGCGTGTTTGTACGAACCTGGTAGTCATATTGCTGCCAGATCCAACGCTTGGAACAAAGATCGGCCGACGCCAGCAGCCTGCGCAGATCACCCGCTAAATCGGAACTGTGAAAATCCGGGCCGTGCGCTGGCGCCGTACGCAGCGGCGTTGTATGCGGCCGGTCTGTACCGAGGCGCTTCGTCGGCAAGCGCGCGATTCGGTATCTCCGCAAATACTTCACCGCGATTCTTTACGCGCAGCATTCCATCGTCAGTCACAGCCCCGATTGCGACCGCGTCGAGACCCCATTTCTTGAAGACCCGGAACACCTCCTGCTCGCGGCCCCGCTGAGCCACCAGCAACATCCGCTCCTGCGACTCCGACAGCATCATCTCGTAAGGCGTCATGCCCGCCTCGCGCTGCGGAACGTACTGTAAATCGATTTCGATACCAGTACCGCCACGGCTTCCCATCTCGCAGGTAGACGAGGTCAGCCCGGCGGCGCCCATGTCCTGAATGCCGACGATCGCACCCGTTTTCATCGCTTCCAGGCAAGCCTCGAGCAGCAGCTTCTCCATGAACGGATCGCCAACCTGCACATTCGGCCGTTTCTGCTTCGACTCTTCGGTGAATTCCGCCGAAGCCATCGACGCGCCATGTATGCCATCGCGCCCCGTTTTCGCTCCAACATAAATGACGGGATTCCCGATGCCGGTTGCCTTGCCGTAAAAAATCTCGTCATGACGGAACACGCCAAGCGCGAAGACGTTCACCAGCGGATTTCCGTCGTAGCATTCTTCGAATACGCACTCGCCGCCCACCGTGGGCACGCCAAAACAGTTGCCGTAGTGCGCAATACCCGAAACCACGCCTTCGAGAACACGGCGGTTGCGAGCGCCTGTATGCGGGTCGTCCAGTTTGCCGAATCGAAGCGAATCCATCACCGCGATCGGGCGTGCTCCCATCGTGAAGATGTCGCGCAGAATTCCACCCACGCCCGTAGCGGCGCCCTGAAAAGGCTCAATGAAACTCGGATGGTTATGCGATTCGATCTTGAAAGCAATCGCGATGTTATCGCCTATATCGATGATTCCGGCGTTCTCGCCCGGCCCCTGCAACACCCGGCGGCTTTCGGTGGGCAGCTTTTTTAGATGTATGCGTGTGCTTTTGTACGAGCAGTGCTCGCTCCACATCACGCTGAAAATTCCGAGCTCGGTGAGCGTTGGTTCCCGCCCTAGCAGGCTCAGGATTTTGTTGTATTCGTCGTCTGTGAGCTGATGGGCGGCAATTACTTCAGGAGTAATTTTGCTTTCAACGATCAGCTTGCTCATGATCGCGAGGCTAGAACCTCAGCGGCTACCAGTGAATTCAAAATAGTCAGACCATGGGTATTACCGAGCAGCGGGTCGGCAGCGCGCTCCGGATGAGGCATCAAACCCATGACGTTACGGTTCGCGTTCAGAATCCCCGCGATATTCCGCATCGATCCGTTGCAGTTCTCAAGGTATCGAAGTACAACACGATCCTCAGCTTCCAGCTGATCGAGCGTTGTCTCATCGGCGATATAACACCCCTCGCCGTGCGCTACCGGTAAATAGATAATTTGTCCCTGTCTGGCCTGGGAAGTGAAAAGACAGTTCGTTGTCACCACTTTGAGGGGTACCGTCCGGCACACGAACCTGAGCCCGGAGTTCCGCACGAGCGCGCCCGGAAGAAGGCCGGCTTCGGTTAGCACCTGAAAGCCGTTGCAAACTCCCAACACGGGACCACCTTCCGCCGCAAATTTCGCTACCGCCCGCATGACCGGCGAGAACTTGGCTATCGCCCCGCAGCGCAAGTAGTCGCCATAGGAGAAGCCACCGGGCAAGATAACCGCATCGGCGTTGCCGAGAGTGCCCGAATCATGCCATACGAACTCCGCATCCTGACGTAAGTTCTTCGAAATCGCGTACCACGCGTCGTGATCGCAATTACTTCCGGGGAAAACTACAACGGCTACTCTCATCGCCACAAGCGGGCCGGATCGGTGGCGATTAGGCCCCGGCCGGAGCTGTAGGCGCCGAGGCTTTCTTTCGTGTAGCGCGGCGCTTCTCGACGGGCGGTTGACGATCGCTCTTCTTTAACGACGGGAGAACAATGGAAGTAATGAACTTCTTCTCGCCGTGATCATCGAACTTGATGACAATGTATTCTTCATTACAGGATAGGACCGAGCCGAGTCCAAATTTCCCGTGTTCTACCTGGGCTCCAGTTGCAAATGCCGGTTTTGTGGCCATTCGACCGTTAACCCTCCATAGATGATTGTAACAATGTGACTTAGGTCCTGTCGAGAAGACCCGGTTGCTATGCCCCCGGCTTACATCGCCCGGCCATTCTCAAACCATTCCATATAATGGACAAAGCACCCATGGAGGATCTGAAAAAGAAGCTGCAAGACGAGATCGCTGCGCTTGAGTACGAGTTGCGGAACGAGCTGCCGAAGGAGATCCTCAAGGCCCGGGCGCACGGAGATCTGAGCGAAAATGCCGAATACCACGCCGCCAAGGAGCGTCAGGCCTGGGTAAACGCTCGCCTTGGGCACCTGCAAGGCCGGCTGCGCGAATTCTCGATGATTGACTTCTCAAAGATTCCTCGCGACAGGGTCGGCTTAGGTTCCAAAGTCGTAGTAATGGATTTGAGTAAAGATGAAGAACAAAGCTACGATTTGGTGACGAGCGAAGAAGCCGACGCCGCGCGCGGCAAGATTTCCACGAGTTCGCCCATCGGCCGCGGATTATTAGGTAAACGGGTCGGAGATACGGTTAAGATTCAAATACCGGGTGGCGTACGGGAAATGGAAATTCTCAGCCTGATAACCATTCACGACGCCGCGGCATCTTAAAAGGAACAACGCCATGACTTATACGCGCGCAATCGGTTTGGGAGCAAATAAGATCATCCGATTGATTGTGCGTGGACTCGCGCTCTCCAAGATCAATCCCAACCTCCTGACCTTTCTGGGATTGGTGATCAATATGGTAGCCGCGGCCTTCCTGGCCTTCGGAGATTTTCGTACCGCGGGTGTCGTGATCATTTTCGCGGGTTTGTTCGATATGGTGGACGGGCGAGTCGCGCGCGAGACGAATCAAGTTACCCGCTTCGGGGGATTCTTCGATTCTGTTCTGGACCGGTATTCGGATCTCGCCCTGCTCGTCGGCCTGCTTGTCTACTACGGAACTATTAACCGGCCGTCCTATGTTGTACTTACCGCGATTGTGATGACTGCCTCCGTGATGATCAGTTACACCCGGACTCGTGCGGAAAACATCATTCCAACCTGCAAGGTCGGATTTCTGGAGCGCCCCGAGCGCATCGTCCTTCTGATCATCGGGGCGCTGTTCGATCGCATGGCGCCAGTCCTGTGGGTCATAGCGGTACTGGGGAACCTGACCGTGATTCACCGCATGTTCTTCACATACCTCGAATCGAAACATCTTGAGGAAGCCCAGCTTCGTCCCAGATCGGTAGCCGCGACTTCGAGCGGGCGCAGATCTATCTGACTTCTACTTACTTTCCATCTTCGAGGATCACTACCGCAAAAGCCATTTCCTTGGTGTGCGTGAGCGACACCGAAAGAGTTCTGACACCCAGGCGATTCGCCACTTCTCGCGCGACGCCGCTGAGGCGAAGAGTAGGCCGCCCGGATGGTTCGTTGGCCACCGCGAAATCGTGCCACGTCACCCCCTGGCTCCAGCCTGTTCCAAGCGCCTTCATCCCCGCCTCTTTGGCCGCAAAACGAGCGGCAAATCGCTCCGCGGAATTTGCCTTTGAAAGCGCGTAAGTCCTCTCGCCGGACGTGAAAATACGGTTCAGAAACCGCTCTCCGAAACGCGCTATGCTGTCCCGTATCCGGCTCACTTCCGCCAGATCCGTACCGACACCGAGTATCATTTGTGAGTTGTACACCTCGAACGAGAGCGCGCTCACGCACTCGTGAATTAGTGCCTCGTCAGCTTGCTCTCCGCCCCCGGCCAGGGCGTCAGTTACGGCTCTACGCCTGGCTCTTCCGGAACGCAGCCCAACGCCGTTTTTGAGCCGCGGCAATTCTTTTCCGAGCTGCGGCGCTAAGAACGCGCTTCTTTCTTCCTGTTTGTTCACCAGCTGAATGATCGACACTGGCATTCACAGGGCGTCCTCGCCGGCCGCCCATTAGCGAGCGCACCTGCGAGATCTGTTCGTCTAGTTTCTCCCGCTGCGCTTCGAGACCTTGTAGCGCTGCCGCCAGGATCTCTCTACTCGGTGCTGCAGTCAATTTAGCCATACTTATCTTACTTAGTAACACATAAGCTTTGACATTGTGGATTTACTTGTACTATTCGTTCGAATAACACATCACTGTTACTGGCCCGCTGTTTGTCAAAGTGACGTCCATATGCGCTTGAAATACACCGGTAGCCACGTGATTGCACAATTCTTTGGCGGCTTCCACAAACAATTCGTAAAGCTGTTGCGCCTTGGCCGGCGCCGCGGCTCCCGAATAGGATGGCCGATTGCCGCGCCGGGTATCTCCATATAGCGTGAATTGGGAAACGATTAGCAGATCGCCGGCCACGTCCAGGAGACTTAGGTTCATTTTGCCTTCGTCATCGGGAAAAATTCTCAGTTTGGTCACCTTCGCGACCAGTCTTTGGGCGTCCACTGCGGTATCGTCGAGTCCGACACCCAGGAAAACGCAAAGTCCCGCTGCGATCTCCCCGGTTACAGCTCCGTTCACCTTAACTCTGGCCTCTGAAACTCGCTGCACCAGCGCGCGCATTCTTAAACGGCAGGTTCACGCATTTGAGCTTGGCAGGTCAAATAAGGTGCCTTGACCAAGCAGCCATGCTGGGTCTAGAAATTTCTTGACATTTCGCATCGATTCTATTTCCGCCGGCGAGTACATCAACTTCAGAAGGTCCGTCTTTATTTTCCCGATTCCGTGTTCGGCTGCTACCGTTCCGTTCATTGAGATAACATGTTCTGCGAACTCATGGATCAGTTGCACGCCCTGTTCTGCTTGCTCCGCAGTTTGAGGAAGCAAGTTGATGTGATTGTTCGCGTCGCCAACATGTCCGAAGATGGTAAATCGCCCCGGGAAAACCTCCGCGCACCGTCGTTTATACAGCTCGTGTAGTTCGCGATGCCGGTCTAGCGGGACTGCGAAATCGGTGCTGAACTTCGGGAACCCGTTCCGCCGCGCCGTATCGGTTACCACTACGGCGAGAGTATGCCGGAATTCACGAAACCGGTCCTGGTCGGCCTGGCTGAAGCCAAACCACGAGGCATCCTGGAACGCCTCCTGCTCCTCCAGCCGTTCGATCCAGTTTTCCACTTCCGGGTCTTGTTCCGACGCCAGATTCTGCTCCACCAGCAGCGCCGCAGCTGCTTCCTGAGGAATATCGCTATACCGAGACCGCAGCAGCCTCAGCGAGCGCTCGTCCATGAACTCCAACAACCTTAACTCTGCAACCCGCCGCCAGGCGTCAACTGCATTCAATGCTTGTTCGTCCGAGCGGAAGAAAACGACTCCGCTCAAAATAGCTCCAGGCCTGTCGAGTAGTCTCACATCCATTTCGGTGACGATCCCCAGAGTGCCCTCGCTCCCCGCGAGCAAATCCACCCACTCTAAGTCAGGGCCTTAGTGGGTAGCCCGCCGAGTTCTTTGTCGTAGCGGGCGCGTGGACCGTGTCATAGGCAAAATCTACTGCTTCTTTTCGCTCAAACCTCCTTGTCTCTCCGTCCGCAAACATGATCTCCACGGCGAGCACATTTCGCCTTACCTGGCCATAGTGAAAGCTACGCGACCCGCCGGCATTAGTGCTGAAAATCCCGCCTAGCGAGGCGGAACTTTCGGTCGGATTTGGCCCGAAAAACTGGCCCTTCTTAAGCGCTTCGGCCTGGAGGTCCTGCAATAGCACGCCCGGTCCGCAGCGCGCCCGGCCCCGCTCGATTTGGAGTTTTCGGAAACGCTCGAGCGAGATTACACAGCCGCCATGGGGTACCCGCGCGCCCGTTAAACCCGTTCCGGCTCCCGCAATGGTCATCGGGGTGCGTTGCGCAGCGCTGTTTCTGACGATCTGCCGCAGTTCGTCTACACTGGCCGGTAAATACACCTCAGACGCCTCGCCATGGTATCCGGAGGCATCGTGAAGATAGGGTTCAAAGGAAGCGGCGGTCACGCCAGAAGTATACTGCGATGTTCGAAAAAAAGCCCGCATTCTTCCGAATGCGGGCTAACTCGAGAAAGGACACATGACAACTGCCGAGATCTGGTCCCATTATGCAGGGAACAGGCGCCTCTGCCAAGTCGCAAGGGTTCTAGGAAAAAGGAATAGTCCGTACCGGAATATAGCCCGCCGCTACTGCGTTTCGGCCAGCCTGCGCGCCCGCTGCCACGCCAGTTTTCCCCGATATTCTTCAAGCAGAGTAGTGAATCCGGCCCAATAATACCCGCAAACGAACAGCACTAGGAAGGGTATCGCAAAGAAGTTCAACGTCTGAATGGCGAAATCGACCATATACACGAAGTAACTGCCGATCGCGATCTCAACCCAAGGCAGCCAGCCGCTCTTTCGCCGGTAAGCCATGGTTTGCTGCGCCTTCCCTTTTTGCCCGCCAATCGCGTATTTCGCCGTGCGGGCGAAACTGCTCTGGATGCCCAACAGAGCCTCCAGTACGCCTTTCGAATTACTTACCGTCAGCGCCACGCCCGCCGCCATCAACATCGGGAGAAAAGCAATCGACTTCAACCAATTCTTCGGATATAACTCCCGTTGCGCGTACAGATAAAATGCCGAAATTGACCAGAACGATGCGATGATCAACGGCAAATCGACCAGAACCATCTGAAAGACGCCCA
This sequence comes from Terriglobia bacterium, assembly GCA_963738555.1. Lineage (GTDB taxonomy): Bacteria > Acidobacteriota > Terriglobia > Bryobacterales > Bryobacteraceae > Bog-105. Next base: position 54,944 of record CAVTXN010000007.1, on the reverse strand, counting down.
TGTAAAAGCGCACGATCATCACCGGCAACATCAACAGGGAGACCGCGATCATGAGCGGATACGAGATATTCGGCGTCAAGTGCATGAAAGCTTCTATCTTCACGCGCAAGGGTAACTGCGCTCGGAAAATTCTCGGCAGGAGCTTTATCGCCACCTGTGTCAAGCCTTTCGCCCAACGCGCCTGCTGTACCTGAAACCCGTATGTCTCGACCGGTAGTTCCGAAGGGCAATCGAGCGACGGAACATAGACGAACCGCCATCCTTTGAGTTGAGCCCGGTAACTCAGGTCTGAGTCCTCGGTTAAGGTCTCATGCTCCCAGCCGCCCGCGTCGTCGATCATTTTGCGCCTTAATATGCCCGCAGTGCCGTTGAAGTTAAAAAACAGGCCGGAACCCGAGCGGGCTCCATGCTCGAGAACAAAATGCCCGTCCAGCAGCATCGCTTCCACTTGCGTCAGGATGCTGTATTCCTTGTTGAGATAGCTCCAACGCGTCTGCACCACTCCAACCTGTGGATCGGTGAAGAAATGGACCGTTCTCATCAAAAAATCCCGCGGCGGGACAAAGTCGGCGTCAAAGATTGCAATCAGCTCGCCGGTTGCAAACTCGAGCGCTTCTTGCAGCGCTCCGGCTTTGAATCCATGCCGGCTGGTCCGGTGCCGGTACTCGATGGGAATGCCCGCCGCCCTGTATTCGTTGCACAGTCGCTCCGTAAAAGGATGAGTCTCATCGGTCGAATCATCCAGGACCTGGATCTGCAGCAGCTCACGAGGATAATCGATCTGGCTTGCGCCCTCCAGCAAACGCTCGACCACGAAGCGCTCGTTATAGAGCGGTAGCTGCACAGTTACTTTCGGCAACTTTGAGAATTTCTGCGGTGCTTCACTCGGCAGGCCGCGGCCGTATCGCATGTATCGCCGCATCGTCTCGTAGCGATGAAGACCGTAGACCGAAAGGACCGCCAGAATTGCAAAATACGGGATCAACATCGCCCAGTCGAACGGCGACAATCGGTAAATTCCCGCAAAGTTATCGTCAAACAGACTGTCAGCTAATCTGGAAGCCAACGTCTGTTGGACCAACAAGAAGAGTGGAACTAACCCGAGGAAATACATTCAGCCTTAGTGAACCGGAATTCTCTCATCAGGACAGCGTCAGTTACCATTTTATAGACCGGCTTGCAATGCACAACGCTACGCCTGGTGAAAACTTTTTCATGTTTGAGCGCAACGGGCGCCGGTGTGTGTGCCAAACAGGACAGAAACTTCTCGCCTCCGGGTAATGCTCCATACCGTACCCGTTTTGCGCGCTTCTAACAAAGCAGGGTCGGACTTACTCGAAGTTTTGTCAGGAACACCCGCTTGCCACTTGGCGTATAGTTCAACAGATAGCCCAATTAACAGAAACCCTGGAGGTGGTTGTCGGTGCGCGATCAGATCAAGATCCTCGGAATCCTCAATATCGTCATGGGTAGCCTCACTGCCCTGGCAGGCGTCGTCGCGCTCCTTGCGATGGGTGCCATTGCCGGATTCATCGTGGCTTCTGTTTCCTCGTCGACCGGCTCGGACTACCACGACAGCGCCATTGCCGCGCCGATTATCGTTACCGTGGGCTTTATCATCGCATCGTTCTTTATTCTGCTCGGTTTGCCGGCCATTGTCGGTGGCTGGGGATTGATGCATTACCGGCGGTGGTCGCGAGTATTAATGATCATCGTTTCGTTCTTTCATCTGTTTCACATCCCGCTCGGAACCGCTCTTGGAATCTACGGATTCTGGGTACTGTTGAATGACGAAAGCCGGCGTATTCTCGAGAGCGGCGGTGCCTACACGCTTCCTGTGCCGCCTGGAAACTACGGTCCGGTGCGTCGGGCTTAGCACATTCCGGCTCTCACGGCCGCTACGGCGATCGCCCGATCATCTCTTTGGCTTGCGCGAATACGGCTCGCAACATCTCCGCCGTCAAACGCTTGGTAGACGTATTCTGCTGGCTCGGGTGATACGAAGCTATGATCGTCGGCCCGTTCGGAAAGGCTGAGTAACACAAGCCGTGACCAAACCGGAAAGCTGCTCGGGATGATATTTGACCGGCGTCTTGCAGCACGGCCAGATAGGCGTTGAGCCCGATACTTCCTAGCGCGACTACCACACGCACTCTCTTCAGGAGCGCAAGCTCGCGAACCAGATAGGGCCGGCACGCGAGTATTTCCTCCAGGTCAGGCTTGTTATCCGGCGGTGCACAGCGGACCGGCGCGGTAATATAAGCATCCGTCAATTTCAGCCCGTCCTCCCGCGACAAACTGTCCGGCTGATTCGCAAATCCGGTCTCCCACAAAGCCCGGTAAAGGAATTCGCCCGAACGGTCACCGGTAAACATCCGCCCCGTGCGGTTTGCGCCATGTGCTCCCGGCGCGAGACCTACAATGAGCAGCCGGGCCGCGGGATCCCCGAATCCTGGCACCGGTCGGCTCCAATACGTCTGGCCCTTGTAAGCCCGTCTCTGTATCCGTCCGATCTCTTCACGATGCGCCACCAGCCGCGGACATCGAAAACAGTTGATGATTTCTTCGTTTAGAATACGAAGCGAAAGCCGGGCGTCTCCCATGTGTAACCGAAGCTTACCGCGGTTATCCGAACGCGCCGTGAGATTCTCATTGCGGATACGCTATGAAAGCTTGGTAGGACGTCGCGCTATACGCAACCCCGCACAGCGCTCCGCGGTCGTTGATGCCATTGATTTGGGTTCCGTCGTCAAAACCTGGGTCGTTCACTGCCGTAAATGTGCCCCCCCTAGTTCGGACAAATCCAAACTCATCAAAGTTTGCGTCGAAAAACCATCCGGCGATCATGCCCCTGTTGTTGATGCCGGTTGGCTGGGTGTCGAAACCCCCTGGTACATCGATGTTTCTGAAGGCACTGTTTTCCTCTGTGTCTTCTAAGTTCGCTTCTCTGCATCCTTCCCTGAGAAATCCATGATCGTTACCAGGTACGGTCTGAAACCTACCCACCACCTCCCTCTTGTCATTAACGGCGGCAGGAAGTGTGCTTGACTCCGCTGCAGCCGGTTCGGTGAAAAAGGAATACGACTGCGAATCCGGATGCCAGATCCAAGCCACTTGTCCAAAGGGAAAACCACCGGCGTATCCAACCGCAACGCCGTCGTCGTTGATGCCGCCCGGCTGAATTCCTGGGTAATCGGGTATGTCGGGAAGCATTGCCCACCCAGAGCTGGTAACTGAATAGGTGATAGCGTGAACAGTGTTGCTGGCGTCGACATAGTAGCCGATCAACACACCTCGGTTATTCGTTCCGCTCAAGTAAGTGGCCGTGGCGCCGGGATAATCCAGGGTTTGTACAACCCCGTTCTGCCATACGAAACCGTGAGTGTTGTTACTAGCGTCCGTATAGTATCCCGTCACGAGTCCCGCGTTATTGATCCCGTTTGGCTGCACATAGGTCGAGTTTGGAATGTTGATATTCACAAACAAGTACTTTCCGAATGGAGGTATTGCCGTTGCGAGCTGCGTCTGGGCGATTCCTGCCGATGTCTTCCTAATGCGGGCGGATTGAACCGGTCGCAGTCCGTTCAACATATTAGGAGGCACATGACGGGACTGTTCCTGCTCGACTTCGCCCGGTGTGTTGGAAGGGACCAGCGGTGCCGGCAAATTGCCTTGAGCCTGACTCCAGACCGCTGTGGCCGGCCATAAGGCCAATACGGCGAGGAGGATGCCCAACGAGCAACTCGGTTTTCCGGCAGAGAGACGTTTTGCCAGCGCTAGGATTCGAGTGATTTTTGTTGTGTTCATTTCATCCTCCTCAACTATTGATCTGTTCCTGTTTCCCATTGGTTGTTCGGCCTGACCCTGAAAACGGTGCCGCCGCCGGCGGGCAAGGCTGTTGTCGAAGGTCCGCCGAGCAAGGTAGTGCCGTAAAGATCCCCGTCGTGACCGACGACCAGACCCGCGGTCGGCCTAAATCCGTCGGCGGCTGTGAAGCTGTGTAGAACCTTTTCCTGCCAGGCACCGTTCCAATCGGCGCGGGGGCGTCAGTTGGAAGACGACGCCACAGCCCGGGTCCTCAGGGCAACTCTTCGAATCCCCACCATCGCGAGTCGTGCCGTACAGCTTTCCGTCCCTGCCGATCACCGGGCCGGCCGCGGGGTATAGTCCGTCGGGCACACCGGTGAAACTGTAGATCACAGCTTCCATCCAGGATTCGCCTGCAGCGGCCGGTGGCCTCAACTGGAACACGCCGCCACACCCGACGCCTCCGCAATTCCTTGGGTCGCCCCCGAATGTTACCGTGCCATAAAGAACTTCGTCCTGGTAGACCACGGCGTTGGGGAATCCACCGTCCCTAGTTCCCGTAAAGCTGTAGAGCACTGTTTCCGTCCAGGTAGCGCCGGGAGAGGCCTGGGGGATCCAATCTCGAACACGGTGCCACAGCCCGTATCCGAGCAGTTTGAACTCGGGCCGCCGAAGCGAGTGGTACCGTAGAGCTCTCCGCTCTTACCCATTGCCAGCGTTGTCAGGGGCACTGCTCCGTCGTTACCGCCCGTGAAGGTGTAGAGCGTTTGCTCGGTCCATGCTCCGCCCGGAGAGGCAGGCGGCGTCAGCGAAAAGACGCCGCCACAGCCGTATTCGGACAGATAGGAGTAGGGGCAGTTCGGCGAGAGTCCGGCGAATTGGACAGTTCCGTACAGTACGCCGTTCTTGCCGATGACGACGCCGGCTTCGGGATTCTGCGGGTCCCCGTATGCGGGCGAGAAGCTATAAAGGGTCGTTTCAGTCCATGTCCCGCCTGGAGAAGAAGGCGGCGTCAATGCAAAGACGGAGCCGACATAATGAGTTCCGCCGTAGTAGGTGGTGCCGTAGAGCTCTCCGTTACGTCCAACAGTCGGGCTTGCCAAAGGCAACGAAAGCTTAGGAAATGCGTAAATCACGCTCTCCGTCCAGGCAGCTCCGGGAGAGGAGGGCGGCTTCACTTGGAATACAGTGCCGTCGCCGCTTCCCCCTTGCTGGGTCGTTCCATAGAGCGCTCCGTTCTTATCGATGGCTAATCCCGCGAAGGGATATTGACCGTCTGGCACGCCCGTGAAGCTGTGAAGTGTTTGTGCGGTTCCGTACCGTGCGAGGAGTACGAGCGCGACCAGGAATGTGCCACTCCCTTGGAGGAGGCAGTTCACCGTAGCCTTTTTCAACATGCTGTTCCTTTCTTTTCGAAAGTAGGTTATGAGCGAAGGGACGAAGCGATCCCACGCTCGGCCTGTGGCCGAACTGGCGTTTGCCATTTGCTTCCGGCAACTCTTGAATGCAAATCTAGAATGCTGCGGCTGTGTTTGCGGCGTATCGCCGTTCGGTCAGAACCTCGTATGCAATGTGTCAGGATTTCCGGACACATCGGTCACGCTCTAGCCGCTTCACTGCTTCGGCGCGGGTGGCACGAAGTTTTCTAGGGACCAGAGTTCGGTGCCATTGCGATAGTCGCCGCCAGCGGCGACTATGATCTTGCGCCCGTCTGGGCTGACTTCCAAGCTGCCTGACGGGCTCTCTGTGGGGAAATCGCTCAGACGCTCCGGTCGGCCCCCGGCTGTTGCGATGCGGAACAGGCTGTGTTTCCCGGCGGAATCGACGTCGTGGTAGAGTACCCACTCGCCGTCACGCGTGGCGTTGATATGCCCCGTACCCGTTGGGAAGTTCTTACTGAGGGAAAACAGAGGCTTCCAATCGCCACCTAACGTAGGGCGTATGTCCAATTCTTGCTTATCTAACCGGATGAGCCAGCGCTCGTCGGGCGACACCGATCCCCAAGCTGTTGACGGGAAGTGCTCCAGGATCGTCTCCCGCTGCGTCGCCATTTCCCATCGCAGCAATTCCCCTCCCAGGTCGCCGCCATTAGGCATGAGGTACATATAGACTGCCCGGTCATCGCGGCTGGCGTATTCCATCACGAACCGAGAAGCTTGGAAGGTATGCAGGCGCTCGATCTTGCCGGAGTCGGCCGCAATCGAAATCAGATCCGTTTTTTCCGCCGCGTCGTCGTTACAGAAAAGTTTTGGCTGCTGCACCGCCCAGGTACAGACGGCGCGACCCAGCGCGTGATAGATTTCGTGATCCTCTCCGGTGGAGAGGCTGTGTAGATGGACGACCTGACCGGTAGCCTGCCCCGAATCTTCGTTCCTGGCAGTATAGACAATTTCGTTGCTGTCAGCAGACCATTGAGGCAAGGGGTTGAGCACATTGCCAAGATGGAGATCCAGGCGTTTCCAATCGCCCGGGCGACCATTCGGATCGAGAGACGCGAGATAGACGGCCCATGTGCCTCCAGGTTTGATCGAAACGTAAATCAGCCCCCCAGCGGCGGTCGTAACGCCGCTTTCGAAATCGCCATACTTGACAAAAATCGGGGCGCCAGCCGATTTACCGTCTCTTACCGGCAGCAGGTGAAGCGCGCCCTTCCCTGTACGCTCACTGGCAAGGGCCAGGTAGCGTCCGTCGGCAGTCCAATCGAGGAGGCCCAGCGATTGATAATATGCGGAAACTCCGCCGGTGGAACGCTCCTCGTAGACTCAGGTGCGGCTCTTCACCTTCGGCAGACAGGACGAAGATCCGTGCGACTGGATCCGCGTCCAAGGAGGGGACTTCATATGCCACAAAACGGCCGTCTGGAGAGAAGGCGGCAGCTATCACCCTGCTGCTTTTTGGAGTGAGCAATTCGCGGATTTGCCCGTCGGCGACCGCAATTCTCAACAGACGGGCGGTACCCTGTTTTGCACCTTCTTGAGGCTGATTGCATAGCAGGATAAAGCGGTTATCCCACGACCAGTTTTCGCATCCGTACCGGCCGTCCAGCCTGGCGATTTCGCGGTAGCCGGTGCCATCCGTCTTGACGACCGAATAGACTTCGCGCTCGTCAGCCGTCAAAACCCCGAGTAAGACCATTGAGAGATCCCTGGATGGGAAAAAATTCAGGTGGTCACTCGCTTTCACTTTGAGAATGACCCGTTTCGTTTTGCCGGCAAGATCGCCGTAGATGAGTTCGCCGCTGCTCTTATTCAGATACACCGCGCGATGGCCATCGGTATCCCCTGGACCCATGCGGCCCAGCTTCTCGATTTTGCGTTGCGTCATCGTCGCGGGCAAAGCCGGATGATCATCTTGCTTTAGCGCCGCCAGCCGCGCCCGCGCCTGCGTGGCGGCGGGTTGGTCGGCAAATTCGCGGACAATCTGCTGATACACCGCCTGCGCCTGCTGGCCGAGTTTCTCGTAGCAGCCCGCCAGGTGCAGCAACGCCTTGGCCCGCACGTCGCGCGGAGCAGAATCGTCTGCGGCAATCTTCTGATAGATCCCGATCGCGCTCTTGAGATCGCCATCCACCTGCTCCTTGGCAATGGCGCCCTCCAGTTCCACAGCCGGCCTGGTCTGAGCGAACGCCGCCGGCACGAGAAGGCGCGAGGCTAGAAGCACGAAGCCAGCTACATTTCTCACTGTTTGAGACTTCATGACGTCCTCCCAATTGAACCCGCTTCACTGCTTCGGCGCAGGAGGCACGAAGTTTTCTAGCGACCAGAGTTCGGTGCCTGTTGCATAATCGCCGGAAGCAACGATGATCTTGCGCCCGTCCGGACTGACTTCCAAGTTGCCTGACACACTGTTGGTCGGGAAGTCGCCCAGACGCTCCGGGTGGCCGCCGGTCGTTGCGACGCGGAACAGGCTGTATTTTCCCGCGAAGTCCTCATCTTGATATAGGAGCCAGTTGCCGTCCGGCGTGGCATTGATATGGCCCGTACTAAGCCGGAGGGAAACGAGGGATTTCCAACTACCGCCTGACGTGGGACGTATCTCGAGATTTTGTTTGTCCAACCTGACGAGCCAGCGCTCGTCCGGCGACACCGATCCGAAGGTTCGTGGCGGGAGTTGCTCCAGGATCGTCTCTCGCTGCGTTGCAATATCCCATCTCAGCACTTCAGCGCCTTCGTCGGTGTCCTTGAGGTAACGGTATATATAAAGCGCTCGGTCATCGCGACTAGCACGTTGCAGTACGAGCGCCGATGCTGGAAATGTGTGAAGGAGTTCGACGCGACCGGAGTCGACCGCAATTGAAAAAACGTTCGTTTCTCTCGCGGTTCTGTCTTCGCAGAACAACTCTAGGTGCTGAACCGCTGCGGTACAAGTGGCATGGCGGAGCGCACCATGGATTTCGCGATCCTCTCCGTTAGAGAGATCGTATAAATGGATAACTTCGCCCCCAAGCTGCCCCGCGTCTTCCTTTTCCGCGATGTAGGCGATTTGCTTGCTATCACCGAACCACTGCGGCCAAGGATTTTGTTTGTTGCCAAGCGCGAGATCCAGGCGCTTCCAATCGCCCAAGCGACCACTCGACTCGAGAGCCGCGACATATACGGTCCAGCTGCCCCCAGGTTTGACTGAACTGTAAACTAGTCCCCCAGTGGCCGTCGTAGTGCCTTCTTCGAAGTCGCCATACTTTAGAAAGACTGGCTCAGCGGCCGATTTGCCGGATTTTATGGGTAAAAGATAAAGCGCCACCTTTCCGGTTCGTTCACTGGCAATCGCCAGATAACGCCCATCGGCGGTCCAGTCGAGCAAATGAATCGGTTGCGCCCACGCAGCGAACGAGGTGGTTGGCTGCTCCTGGTAGATCAACTGCGGCTCTCCACCTTCAACCGGCCGGACCAAGATCCGCGCGACCGGATCCTTTGCAGAGGCGGCTACCTGATAGGCTACGAAACGACCATCAGGCGAGAAGGTGGCAGCCACCACGATTTTCGTTTGGGGCGCTACCAGTTCGCGGATTCGCCCGTCGGCGACGGAAACCCTCAGTAAACCAATTGGCGCGGCTTGATAGGGATTACTGCATATTAAGACATAGCGGTTATCCCAGGACCAGTTATGGCATCCGTATTGGCCGTCCAGCTTCGCGATCTCACGGTAACCCGTGCCATCGGTTTTGACAACTGAATCGATTTCCTGGTCAGGCGTCAAAGATTGCAGCAAAACCATCGAGAAATCCCTGGATGGAGAGAAACCAAGCTGGTCAGTTGGTTTTACCTTAAGAATGACCCGTTTCATTTTGCCGGCGAGATCGCTATAGATTAGCTCACCTGCTTTGTTCAGATAGACCGCGCGACGACCATCCGTATCTCCGGGACCGGGGTTTACGCCTGGCATCTCGATTTTTCGTTGGGTCATCGTCGCGGGTAAAGTCGGATGGTCATCTTGCTTCAGGGCTGCGAGTCTCGCTCGCGCCTGCGCGGCAGCGGGCTGATCGGCGAAGTCGCGAACGATCTGTTGATAAACCGTCTGCGCCTGCTGGCCGAGTTTTTCGTAGCAGCCCGCCAGGTGCAGCAAAGCCTTCGCGCGCACGTCACGCGGAGCAGAATCGTCAGCGGCAATCTTCTGGTAGATCGCGATAGCGCTCTTGAGATCGCCATCTACCTGTTCTCTGGCAATGGCTCCTTCCAGTTCCACAGCCGGCCGGGTCTGACCAAATGCCATTCGCACAGCGATCTGCGACGCCAGGATCATGATGAGAGCGGCAAAGCTCACGCTCAAAACCCCTGTAGCGATCGCGGATACCAATGCGCCCAGCGCGATGGCGATGTTTTCCTTTGTCGAGCATTTCATCAACGGATTCTCCTTACTGCGAATCCAGAATGCCGATCCGATATGTGCAGCGTATCGGGAACAGGTCAGGACACTGTATTGACTTGGTCTGAATTTCCTGACACAAGCAAGCTACCCGTCAAATCGATATCCCACACCACGGATGCTGATCAAATAACGCGGCGCTCCGGGATCGTCTTCAATCTTCTTTCGGAGTGCAACGACGTGGTTATCCACCACGCGATCTGTAACGTATACGCCGGAGCCCCATACTTGTTCGAGAAGGTTCTCACGCGTCAGTACGCGACCCCGGCTGCGAGCGAAAGCGGTCAGGAGTTTCAGCTCAGTGTGCGTCGCATCCAACCGCTGGCCGTCGCGCCGTAGCTCGAAACGCGCCAGATCCAACTCACAGCGGCCAATGCGGTGGACTTCGCCGGTAGACTCGGCCACGTTTCGTCGAAGGCTAGCTCGAATTCGTGCACGCAGCTCACGCGGGCTGAAAGGCTTGGTCACATAATCGTCAGCACCCACGTCCAGCCCTAAGATCTTTTCGGCCTCCTGCGTCTTAGCGGTCAGCATGATGATGGGCGTACTCAGGCCGCCATGCCTCAGCTCGCGGCAGACTTCAAAGCCGTCTTTGTTGGGCAGCATGACGTCCAGCAGAATCAGATCGAATGACTCGGAGCGCGCGCAGCGAACAGCTTCCGCACCATCGGCTACCACGGCAATCTCGTAGCCTTCCGTTTTCAAATCGTTTTCGAGAGCGAAGGAAATTGCCGGCTCGTCTTCCACGATCAGGATTCGGCTCATGTCCGTGTCTCTCCGGTGTTCGCTAACGGAAGAAGAATGGTGAAGGTGCTGCCCGCCCCGGCGACGCTCTCCAGGCGGATCTCCCCGCCACATGCCTGGACGATTTGGCGTACCATGGACAGTCCGATCCCTGTGCCTTTAATGCCGGCCTTTTTCGCTGCCTCGCCGCGAACGAATTTCCGGAAAATCTCGCGTTGCTCCCGTACATCGATGCCCATGCCGCTATCCCGCACGGAAATCGCCACCTGGTGATGATTCACCCGACCTTCCACCCACACCGTGCGGGATTCCGGCGAATACTTCACCGCATTTTCGAGCAGATTGCGGATGGCGCATCGGAGCGCCTCCTTATCGGCATTGATAGCGACCGGGGACGCATCGAAGCTCATTTTCACCTGGAAGCCGCCGGCCATCGCTTCTTCGCGAAAATCAGCCACGGCCGCTCGCACTACGGCAAACACGTCGTGCGGCTCGATGGCGTACTGTTTACGGCCGGATTCCATGCGTCCGAAATCCAGCAGGTCCTCTACCAGGCGCTGCAGCCGGGCGGTTTCGCGCTCCAGAAACTCGTAGCTATGCCGGCGGCGCTTCGTCGGGGAGACGGCCGTCCGCCAGCAGTTCCGCAATACCGCGCAGGGAGGTGAGGGGCGAACGAAATTCGTGTGAGACAGCGGAGACAAAGTCCGACTGGAGCTGTGCCACGCGCAGTTCCCGGCTGACGCCACGATAAACCGCATATGCGCCCATCGTCACCAGCAGGAGCATCAATGCGACACCACCCAACCAAAGCGCGCGATTGGGCCCGCGCTGCGCAACCGGGACGACACTAGAGAACTGGATTTTGCCAGCGAGTTGAGCGTCCGCAAGCGACCTTAGAACATGAGGTTCCGCCACACTCGGCGAGCCCTGGACCGGCCATTCCCAACGAACGTCGTCGGTGTTCGCGGACAATTTCAGAGTGCCGGCTAACCAGCCGGCCGGCGCAAATAGTACTGTGAGCCGTGAGGCCGTCGAGTGCCAGATTAGTAGCGACGCGTCCGGCCCAGCTTCGCGGCCGCTGAAACTTGAGCCGGTCCGCACCGCCTGTTGCCACTGCTCGTAGAGCCGTGAGATTAGCAACGAGAACTCCGCCGCACGCTGAGGCGGATTGTCGGCCGTGTGCCGGATGCGATTTACTTCGGCCCAATAATACTCGAAAGTTTCGCGGCGCAAAGGCCAGCGGCCTTCCATCAGCGCGACACGTAATTGCTGAGCCACCACAGCACCGCGCTCCCGATCGCCGGCGGTCTCCGCCAGCAATTCGCAACGCGCTCCCGCCGCTAATAGTGCATACGGCACGCGCTCCGGGTTCACCGCGCTTTCCTCGAAGAGCTCATCATAGGCGGCTAGCGCCGCTGCTGCATGGTTGAGTCTCCGCTCCAGACGGGCGATGCGCAGCAGGGCCTCGGCACGGGTTGCCGGTTGCTTTGCCAGTGGTCGTAAAGCTTCGACAGCCCTAGGGTAGTTTTGCTCGCGAAACTCCAGCTTCTCGGCAGTTGCGAATGCTTCGGGAAGCGCACCAGCGGCAGGCAGCTCGGGCACGAAGAGTAGCGATCTGCTCGGGTATGTGGTTGCGGACCAATGCGAGAGCAGGACTAATGTGCCATTGATCGGAAGCTTGGCCTTCAGAGCGGTTGGAGGCGGTAGGGCGTTCAGTTCGTGCAGGCTGAAGTCCCACTGGGCGAGCGTGCTGGCAAGCTGAGCCACAGCCAAGTCTGCGATCTGTTCCAGGCGCTCACGAGATTGCTGTGCGGCGAGGTTGCGATCCTGTTGCATCAAACGCCAGGTGAGCCACACTTGCCAAATCGCAAGGCAGACCACGATTGCCAGAAACAGCGGCAGGCTCCGGCGCACCGACAGTAACCTGATTATCGACGGGCGCACAGTGGCTTGAGTATACGCCGCAATCGTCTGCGATTGGTTAGGAGTTTGTCAGGTTTTCGCCACAATCAAGAGCGGCCTGCCTTGACTGCTTCTCGTATAGCGAAGCCGGTCACTAGAACCCGCTGACTAGTCTGAATTCTTGCAGCAGTCCCGCCGTTTCGGCTTTTCGCGTAAGCCGAGCTGGTTCCGTCCGAAACCGCTCGACTGACAGCGCCAGCGCATGCAGCGAAAAATGGGAGTGGTCCGTTTCAATCGGTGTTGTACGGAAGGTCGGGAGGATGTCGGCGAACATCTCGACCAGGTTTGGATCCCGCCAGCCTTTTTTCGCCTCTTGACGAATCGTTGCCAGCGCCTGTTCCGGACTGACGGCTGCCTTATATGGACGCACCGTGGTCAGCGCATCGTAGATGTCGGCGATCTGCAGAACTCGGGCGAGCAGCGGAATCTCCTCGCCACGTAGGCGGTCGGGATACCCTGAGCCGTCCCAGCGCTCATGATGGTTGCGAATAATCGGTAATACCGGTTTGAGCGATTTCATTCCGGCGCAGATGCGTTCACCCCGCTCCGCGTGAGTCTTCATCGTCTCCCACTCCCCGGCACTCAACGGCCCTGGTTTAAATAGCACGCTGTCCGGAACCGCTACCTTGCCGATGTCGTGCAGATAGCCCCCGCGTTGCAGCGCAAGAATATCTTGGCCCGGAAGTCCGAGTGTCAGCCCCATGGCGGCTCCCATCAGCGCCAGCCGGTGGCAGTGTTGCCCCAGCTCCGGATCCCGATCCTCTACCGATTGCGCTAATGAGAACAGCACCGTCTCGGAATCATCGAGCGACTCTATCATTGCTCGGTGCCGTAGACTCGCCTGCACACGCGCCCGAAATGCTCTGGGCCGCAGCGGCGTCGTCAGAAATTCGTCCGCTCCTGCTTCCAGGGCTTGAACCTCTTGCTCCTGGTCGTCGCACGTTCCTAACACGTATACGGGCAGCAACTGCGTCGCCGAGCTCTTCTTCAACAACCTACAGAGTTCCAGGCCGTCCAATCCGGCGCTGGCGAGATCGATCAGAACTAAATTGACCCGTTGCCGCGCAAGCACCGCGATTGTCTCCGGCGTCGTATTCAGGTGGATGATCTCATGCTCGAAGCCGTCTAGTGCAGCTGCCAGATTTTTCCTATTCGCCTCAGAAAAATCCACGGCCACAATACACGTCGTCCTCGAGACTTTGGGCGCCCCTCCCAACGGATTCTTTAAAATTCCCAGGCCGGCAACCGACTGCAAATGCTCAATTCTGTTGGTTACCGTTATTCCCATCGGTCGCTCAGCTCTGTGTCTCTATCGACCTAAGTGCCGGTTCACATTAGAAAATCTGAAAGAAGATGATCGCGAGGGGTAGGGATTGGTACTAGAAGGGTGTTAGGTGAATTACTTACCTGTCTAGTGATAGCCGCGATTGGGATTGTACTCGAACTTCACGAGGGCATCCCGATAATCTATTTTCACGGTCAGCTGTCCGAGAGTGGTGAATCCAATGAAGCCCGAGATTTCAATTCCGTTATGTTTGCTGATATTGGAGGTATCGAACGCCACCACTTCTCGACCCGGTTGCCGGATATTGGCGAATGTAAATGTCACATCATCGGCCTCATAGACCTTTTCTACCTTCCCGTTAATGCCTCGGATACGCAGGTGATCGTCGGAATGAACCTTGGTCACCTCTCGGGCGGCCTCGGGGGAAATGCTGGTTGTGAAGGCGCCCGTATCGAGGATGAAGAGCTTCGGTTTGGATTGGTTCAATTCTGCCGGGATGATTAATTGGTGCCCCACGCGATAAACTCTCGTCCAATCTTTCATCTCAGGCGCAACGTACCGGTCATGCGGGCCGGGCACTGCCTTCGTGTTCGCGCCGGTTTTCGCACTCACATCCTCCACATCATTTGTGTCGAGCGCGGGCCTGGCAATTGATGCCTCCTGCGGTCGTGCCGGCAGGGGTCCGAGGTCGAGTTTTCTCATCGGATAGTCCAGCGTCACCATCATTCTGGAAAAAACATCCATTCCCACCAGACCGTCGATTCCCACGACATTGTTGGTTTGAATAACCTCAACTTCGCAATCGTGGAATTCGAGTGTGCCGATCTTGATGGTGTCTACATAGGCGGTATAACCTGATCTCTCGGGACCGCTTCCGACCCCGCCAAGTTCGGTCTGGGCAACGGGCTCCAAGCCGATCTTATTTGCAACCGAGCGGCTAATGAGCAGACCGCTAGCACCCGTATCGATTTCCAGGCGAGCGCCGTGCCCATTAAGCTTGACGTCCAATCCGAATGCCTGAATATGCGTGGCGTCGCGCATGATACGTGCAAACGGAATCTCGGTAGAGACCTCGGTCGAGACAAGCTGGCAGGATTTGTGCGGCTGAGCAGCATACGTTTTCAGCGCTTCCAGGTACAGACGCATGCGGCGAAGATCATCGGGATCATTTCCGTTAGCCGACGCCAGGTAAGCTTCCTCCTCGGTAATCCGCTGCTGTAGCGGAAGAGTGGTGATCCAGCGCCGCCTGATTTCAGGATCGTAGGGATCGAGCAGATGGGCTGTCCTCAACTCGTCCGCGGCCGACTTGAACATGGAGTTGAGCCGCAGGAGCAGCACATTTAATAGTCGGATGCGCGGATAGCAGGGGTCGATGCCCATCGCGGCCGCAGCGCTGTTCGCGGCGAGTTGGAGCGCGCCTTCCCGATACTGAACCAGACCGAGAGATGTTTGCAGCGCAACCGATTTAGGGTGAACGGTAATCGCTTTTTGAAGAATATTTTCCGCCTCTTCCACGCGTTGCTGTTTCAGAAGAACATCCACCAGCCCGGCAGTCAGTTGCGGATCGAATGGATTGGCCTGTAGAGCCTGCGAATACAGCGCTGAAGCGCGGTCGTATTCTGACCGAAGATATGCTTGCTCTGCTTCAGAGAGAGAATGTGGCGTGGCCACTGGGCATGAAACCGCCCATAACGATCCGCCGCACGACAACGCGAGGAGCACGATGGAGCACAAGTTCAAAAGAACTCGCATAAAGGGAGCTTACTAGAAAGTCAACTGTAAGAATTCGTTCCGGGAGCTGCTGATGCCCTGATCTGTCGGACTGCGCGCGGGCACAATTTGCCGCCAGCCCACCGCCAATTTACACCCGTTTTTGCCCGCCTCGATCCCCGCCAGTCTAGCCCAGTCCGTCAATAGTTTCATGATATAAATAGTTTCAGAAATGAAATCAACTGAGCGAAGCTCGCTCGGGGTGCTGGTGGACGCCTTCATGCGCGGGATGCACCGCTACGATGCCGGGCGCACGCTGCCGGTTCTGCATGCGGCAAATCTCACAACACCGCAAATCGCGGCACTGGAGTTCACGCGTGAACCTCGGACGATATCGGCGGTTGCAGCACATCTGGGCTTGTCGCGCCCCGCAACCAGTCAGCTGATCGACAAACTTGTGCGCGGCCGTTGGGTCCGTCGGGTGGAGGGCACGAGTGACAGGCGAGAGCGAAATGTCCTTCTGAGCGCGAAGGGAAGATCCCTCGTCGACAGGATCGCCTCTGCGCGTGCAGCAAGGTTCGAGGCTTCCCTTGTTGTCCTCCCACCTCCGGTCGCAGCCAGATTCCGTTCCATTCTCGAGGAGGTGATCGGCATTCTGGCCGAGGCGGGTAAACCGAGCCGGGGCGGGCAGGCTCATGGGAACGGAATTCGATGAGCCCTAAAGTATTTCTTATTTTGAATCTGGCCTTGGCGTTCTACAACGTCGGGACGATCTGGGCGCACGAGGTGGACATTTTCCGCTCTTGGAAGCTTGTCCCTCAGAATGCTTTTCATCGTGTCCAGGCCGTGCACTGGAGAAAACTTCCATATTGGGTCTTGTTGCCCGCGGGACTTGGCTTGGTGGGCTCAATCAGCCTCATCTGGTACAGACCGGTTAATTCGCCAGTCTGGGCCGTATGGTGTGCTCTTGGTTGTCAGATCGCATCTCATGCCCTTACTGCACTGCTCTGGGGACGATGGCAGTCGAAGCTGAGCAAAGACCCGCTCGGCCCGGCAAGTCCCTACCTTGCGAGCATCCTGTCTACACACTGGATACGAACGGTGCTGATCAACGCATACGCGGCCATCCTTCTCTTCTGGGCCATCGAGATGGTTAGGCACGCATGAAAGTGCGCCCGCCAGCAGTGTACGTTGGCGCGGGAAGATGCCTGTTGGCGAGTCGACCGTCCTGCGGCTCCGATCATCTCAAAAAAGAAACTCGATTGCAGGTATTAATACCGGTGCCGGCTTGAAAGCCTGTCTGTTATTGCCTGACAAAATGCCTGTTCCACTTGGGGCTCCGGGTCAGGCAGGTAAGTCCAGTATGTTAGGCTCATCGCGGCAGCCCGGCAGATAAAGAATTTTTGGCTGGAAACCGCTACCCTGGCGCGCTAGGGGAGCAATGCGTCGCGCGATTTGTGACACAACTGGTTCGTGCTTTAATAATTGAGCTGGAGATATTTTTCTCTTGCTAGTCATTGCCGGCGTCGTTGTCGACACCCACTTCGCCTGGAGGTCCATTCCCTGAATACAAAAGTCGCTTCCGTTGCTACTCAGGTTCGCGAGCCCGCCGACCGCTGGACTACCACGGACGCGGCAGAGCTCTACGATGTCGCAAACTGGGGCAAAGGCTATTTCTCGGTCGGCGAAAATGGCCATCTCTTTGTTCATCCCACCAAAGAAGCCGCCCGCAGCATCGATCTCAAAAAGCTGGTGGATACTCTCGAATGGCGCGGCATTTCACTCCCGATTCTCATCCGCTTCGCTGACATCATCCGTCACCGTTTGGGTGAAATGTTTCAGGCGTTCGATACTTCGATCCGCGAACACGGCTATAACGGTGACTACTGCTGTGTGTATCCGATCAAGGTGAATCAGCAGCGCCAGGTCGTTGAAGAAGTCTTCAGCTTCGGTCGGAAGTATCGCTTCGGTCTCGAGGCCGGGTCAAAGCCCGAACTGCTCGCCGTACTCGCCATCGCCGACAACGACACCCCCATCATTTGCAACGGCTTCAAAGATGACGAATATATCGAGATGGTCATGCTCGCCAAAAAGATTGGCCGGCGCATCATACCTGTCGTCGAAAAATATACGGAACTGGAACTGATCGCAAAACATGCCGCGCCTGGTGGGTGTTAAACCGGTCATCGGTATCCGCGTGAAACTGGCCAGCCGCGGTTCCGGCCGTTGGAAGTCCTCCGGCGGATATCGTTCTAAATTCGGTTTGACCGCAACCGAAGCTCTGAAGGCTGTCGATTTTCTGAAACAGCTCGGCTTGGAAGATAGCCTGCAACTGCTGCATTTTCACCTCGGCAGCCAGATTACCAACATACGCCAGATCAAGGGCGCGGTTCTCGAGGCCGCGCGTATTTATGTCGATCTTAAGAAAGCGGGTACAGGGCTCACCTTCTTGGATGTCGGTGGCGGACTCGGAATCGATTACGACGGCTCACAAACCGATTTCGAATCGAGCGTCAACTACACGCTCGAAGAGTACGCCCGCGATGTCGTCTATCACATCCAAAGCGTCTGCGATGAAAGCGAGGTGCCGCACCCAACCATCGTCACCGAGAGCGGACGGGCCGTAGCTGCCTACCACAGCCTGCTCGTTTTCAATGTGCTGGGAGTGAGTGGTTTCGGAGAAGAGGAGCTGCCGGCGAGTCTCCCGGAGGATGCCGAGCAGCCCTTGATCGATCTGTTTGAGGCGCATCGCTCTCTGAACAAGAAGAACCTTCTCGAAAGCTTCCACGACGCGCAACAGGCGCTCGACGCGGCGCTCAATCTTTTCAGCCTTGGCTATCTCTCCCTCGCGCAACGCAGCCTCTCGGAAAATCTGTACTGGGCGATCTGCCGGAAAACTTTGCGTCTCGCGAGCGAGCTCGAATTCTTCCCCGAAGAATTGGAGGGGCTGAACGGCTTGCTTTCCGACACGTATTTCTGCAATTTCTCTCTGTTCCAAAGCATGCCCGATAGCTGGGCCGTCAAGCAGTTGTTTCCGATCATGCCGATTCACCGTTTGGATGAAGCTCCAACCCGGCATGGCGTTCTCGGCGACATCTCCTGCGATTCGGATGGCAAGGTCGACCAGTTCATCGACCGCCACGATGTGAAGAAAACTCTGCCGCTTCACGTCTTCAATAACGGTACCTACATTCTCGGAGCCTTTTTGCTCGGCGCCTACCAGGAGATTCTCGGCGATCTCCACAATCTCTTCGGCGATACCAATGCGGTTCACGTCGCGCTCGATGAACAGGGCGATGTCGTGCTCGAAACGGTTGTAAAAGGTGACACCGTCCGGGAAGTCCTCGACTACGTGCAATACAACTCGCAAAACCTGCTCGATGACTTCCGCAAGGATGTGGAAGTGGCCGTGCGCGAGCAGCGCATCGGTTATGAGGAGTCAGGCCGTCTGCTGAAGTTCTACGAAGAGGGGCTCCAAGGTTACACCTATCTCGAGCAGTAACTCTGAAAACTCCTTGTGCGTGGTGCTGGTTGAGCCACGTAATCCGCTTAATATAGGCGCTGCAGCGCGCGCCATGAGCAATTTTGGTTTTACCAAGCTGCATCTGGTCAATCCATACGATTTAGCTTTTCGGGAGGCCCGTTCGGCCGTTCGCTCGCGCTACATCCTCGAACAGGCTCGGATCTTCAGCTCGATCGCTGAGGCGGTTGCCGGTTCCGTGCTCGTCGTCGGTACGACTGCGGTCGGTCATCGCGATCTGCACGTTCCACTCTACCGTCTGGAAGCAGCCGCTCAGATCATTCGTGAACAGCTTCCCGCCTCGCCAGTGGCGCTGCTATTCGGTTCGGAAAAGTTCGGCCTGTCGAATGAACATCTGAGTCATTGCCATTGGCTGCTACGCATTCCGACGCGTACCGAACACGGTTCCATGAATCTCGGCCAGGCGGTCGCGATTTGCCTCTATGAGCTCCGCCGCGAAACCGCTGCCGAGACCCGGCGGTTTCCCCCCGCCGCGTCCCTTTCCGCTGAAGATAGTGAACGCTTTACCGAGTTGCTTTTAGACGGCCTGAACCGTTCGGGATACGTGCAGCAGCAACACTGCCGGTTCTACGGAACTGAAGGTGCGCCGTCTCGTGCGCCGCCTGGGCATGCCGGCCTCTGACGCGGAAACCTGGCTCGGCATTCTCCGTCAGATCCTTTGGAAGCTCAAGCAGGAATAGGGGTTGAATTCCGACGGCACTCAAATGCTGAGATTACATGGTCACGCAATCTGGCCACCACAAGATGGATAGAAACAGTTATAGTTGGAGAGCCATCTAGAAACAAGGGAGTAGCATGACGAGCGACAAGAACACCGAAGCACCAAATCTAGAACCGCTCCAAACCGTTACGGATGATCAAATCGTCACCGAACAGAAAGTACCAAGAAGATCGTTCTTGAGTACTACTGGTGCACTCCTGGCGGGCGCCGCAGGGATCGTTGCGGGTGCAGGAGCCTCGACAAGCTACTCGGCGCAAGGCGATCCGGACAAAAAACCGGCTGATCCAGATAAGAAGCCGGCTGATCCGGACAAAAAACCGGCTGATCCAGATAAGAAGCCGGCTGATCCGGACAAAAAACCGGCTGATCCGGACAAGAAGCCGGCTGATCCGGACAAGAGACCGGATGATGCCCCGAAGAGGCCTGTGGATCCCGATAAACCGCCGCCGGATCCCCACCGCGCAAGATCATAGAGTATTGGTCTGCGATTGCCCGGATTGGCACGTGAATGCCCAGGCGCGAGTGACGGATCCGCTCTGGGTGTGGGGGCACCCTCGCTCGAGTGGCTGATAACGCCCGTCACAAAAGAACAGTATTTCAACGAATACTGGGAAAAACGGCCGCTAGTTGTTAAGCGCGATCAGCCGGATTACTTTAGCTCGCTGTTATCTCTCAATGACGTAGATCGCGTCATCACCACTCTCGATCGGCGCTATCCGGACATCATGCTGAAGAATGCGGCCCATCCACTCGCCGATGCTGACTATACGCGGCCTGGCGGCTCCCTCGACGTGGCCAAGCTCTATCAACTGTTTGAGCAAGGTTCGACAATTACCCTGGCGTATCTCGACACGGTGCTTCCTGAGCTCACTCTTTTCTGCCGCAGGCTCGAAAACGAATTCAGCTTTCCGTTCCAAACCAACGTCTACCTGACTCCGCCCGGAGCGCAGGGGGCGAGACCTCACTATGATACGCATGATGTCTTTGTGCTCCAGGTTGCCGGTTCCAAGAACTGGACAATTTTCGGAACACCGCTCGAATCGCCGCTCTCGGGCCAGGATTTCGACGCCCGCGTACATGAATTGGGCGCACCGACGCTCAAATTCGAACTGCATTCCGGAGACACAGCGTATATTCCTCGCGGTATCGTCCATGAGGCGCGTTCTACGGACACCGTTTCTCTGCACATTACTACGGGAATCTTGAGGTACACATGGGCAGACTTGCTCCTTGAATGTGTTGCAGCGGCAACCCTAAGTGACCCGGTGTTTCGGAAGGCACTCCCGCCAGGGTTCGCCCGGTCCGGATTTGACAGAACGCAAGTGCGAAACGCGCTCGTCAGCCTCTTGCAACGAGCTGCGACAGTGCCGAACTTCGATGTAGCGCTCGACAGTTTCATCGATACATTCATCTCCGCATGTCCGCCCGTGCTGGAGGGACAGATGGCGCAATTAGCTGCGCTGGATCGTTTAACGATCGACAGTGTGGTGGGCGTGCGGCAAGGCGTTGTGTCTCGCCTCGAGACGAGGGGCGAATCGATAATAGTCGATTGTTACGGCCGTACGATCAGTTTCCCGCCGCAAACCCGTGAGGCGGTCCGCTTCGCGCTAAGCCATACGAGGTTCGTCCTGAGTGATCTTCCGGGCAATCTTGACGACGCCGGTAAGCTAACTCTGGTTCGACGATTGATCCGGGAAGGCTTGGTCGGGGCGGTGCTCAACGGGTGATATCTTTGTGGCAGGTTCGCGTTCTTACCTGAAACCACATGACGAAGGTTCAAATTACCGTTCCCCTTTCTAGAGCCCTGACGGAAGAAGATTTCGAACGCATTTCACGTGTACACGCCGTCTACGGCATGCTCGCCACCCGTGTCCTGCCGCAAGGCAACCAATTGTTTGTGGAATACGATTCGAGCCGCCTCTCTCGCGACGAAGTTCGTGGCACTCTGGCAGAGAACGGACTTCCTATAACATAAAAGAATCGTGAGCGATCGCGAGCGTGCCTACTTGCCTCTGCGCAAGGTCGATTTGCGTATCGTGATCGCTTTCATTGCGGTTGTCACCATTTGCCTGTTTTTCTACAGGCAGCTTGGCTACGTTGCGATCGGCCAGCATCGTCCTGCTCTTCTGACGTTTCTCGAAGAGATGATCGGCGGCATGGCCGGATTCGCGGTTTTCCCCCTCGCCTACCTGGTTGCGATTCGATTCCCGCTGCCATCGCCCGCTTGGCGGCGTAACCTTCTCGTTCACCTCGTAAGCGTGTGCCTTATCTCGTTGGTCCATACCAGCGTGATCGCGGCCTTGCGCGCCGTTATCCTCCCTCTGTTCGGCTTTAGCAATAACTATGGCTATCTGCCGGCGCGTTACCCAATGGAATTCGCGCACCTCTTCATCTTTTATTGGGTTGGCGTCAGCCTTGTTTACTTCTTTCATGAGCTTCGATTTGCCCGCGAGCGGGAAATCCGCCAGGCCAAACTCGAAGCGAGCCTCTCGGAAGCGCAGCTCCACAACCTCCGTTTGCAGCTCGAACCGCATTTCCTCTTTAACGCCCTCAACGCCATCTCTACCGCCATCTACGAAGATCCGCGTGCCGCCGACGAAATGGTTTGTCGGCTCAGCGAGCTTCTCCGTCAGCTTCTGAAGAATGAACGCTCCCAACAAATTCCGCTCACGCGTGAGATCGAGCTTCTCGAACTGTATATCCGGGTGATGAAAGCTCGCTACGAGCATCGACTTCAGGTGAGTATCGAAATTGATAAAGCGGCTGAGTCGGCCCTGGTCCCGCAGCTTATCTTGCAGCCTCTCGTCGAAAATGCCATTCGTCATGGTATGGATTTGGTTACCTTCCAAGTGAAGCTCAGTATTCTGGCCCATGTCAAAAACGGCTTCGTTATTCTCTCCGTTCGTGACCGTGGGCCCGGCCTCGATCCATCGGCTCCTCTTAAGGAGGGCATCGGTCTCCGGAATACGCGGGAGCGTCTCGCACGTCTCTATGGCGATCGGCAAAGCTTGATCATTCGCAATGCCGGCGACGGTGGTCTCGTCGTCGAGTTGCGGTTTCCGTTCAGCACGGCTCCAGAAGGCGCTCGCCCGGAGCTTTCCCAAACAATTACGGCATGATCCGTACGGTGCTGGTCGATGATGAACCTCCTGCGCGTCGCAAGCTCCATCGTTTCCTCCGATCCGAACCCGATTTCGAGGTAATCGGCGAAGCGGAATCTGCGGCCGAAGCGACCGCTCTCTTGAATCGCTCCCGTCCTGATCTGGTTTTCCTCGATATCGGTTTGCCGGATGCCACGGGCTTCGATGTCGTTGAGTCTCTCGAAAACAGAAGCTCCTTGAACATCGTGTTCGTAACCGCCTATGACGATTTCGCTCTCAAAGCGTTCGATGTCCACGCGCTCGATTATCTGCTAAAACCCGTCGAACCAGGCCGCTTTTCGAGTGCCCTCGCCCGTATCCGTTCCATGGCGCGGAGCGGCGGTGCGCAAGAACTCTCCAAGCGTCTCGATGCGCTGGTCGCCGGCTTGCGCTCGGAAACAGACCACGTCCGGCGTCTGTTAATTCAGGAGCAGAATCGTTCCCTATTTGTCGAGGTGAATCGCATCGATTGGATGGAATCCGCCCGCAACTACATCTGTATTCACGTCGGAACTCAAACATATATTCAGCGCGGCACGCTCGAGTCGCTCGCTGCGAAACTCGATCCGAAACTGTTTCATCGTGTCAATCGCTCGCAGATCGTCAATCTGCAGCGCATCGCCGAAGTGCGGCCCTGGTTTCACGGCGACAGCAAGCTCCGGCTCTTGGATGGAACCGAGCTTAACTGGAGTCGCCGCTACCGGCCCGATTCGCTTCAGGAATTAGAGCGGGTTTAGGACTTCAATCACTGATTAAGAATCCGTGTTACGCTGAGGCGTGCAAATCATCCTGGACATTCCCGACGAGCTCGTCGGCCCACTTACTCCCACGGGCCAGGATCCGGCGCGCGCCGCTCTCGAAGCCTGGGGACTCGAAGGCTACCGTCAACGGCGCCTCTCAGCCTTCCAGCTCCGTACTCTTTTGGGCATACCCTCGCGTTGGGATCTCGATGGCTTCCTGAAGAACCATCGGGTCGAAACATACACGGTAGAAGAATTGGAACACGATCTCACGACCATTCGGGAATTCCGCGAACACCAAAAGCTTGACCGTCCGACATGATCGTTGTGGCCGACTCCGGTCCTCTCCAATGTGTATAGCCGAACAATCGCTTCATATGGCTTGCCAGGTGACTCTGATGGGCAAAGCCCGCTCGTAGTGCAATCTCACTCACCGAAGCTATTCCTTCGAAAATAACCTCTAGGCTGGGAGGGGCCGGGATTCCAAGGTAACTTGGAAGCCGAGTCCTTCCAGCCGTTTCACCAGTCTGTTCTTCAGCCGCACAGGATGCAGCTTATCGAAGTAATCTGGACCGAGGTCGCGATACTCGACCGGATCTCTGAGAATGCGGTAAGCAATACACAGCAGGGCATGGGCCACCGCAATGGTTGCTCGCTTGACGCCTCGACGCGCGGCTAGCCGCCGGAAGAGAGCGGAAAGCGTAATTGTTCTGCTTGGTGGAGACGCCCCAGGCCGATTGGCAGAGATGGCGTCTGTAACCAAGCGCTTCCTTTGCGAATCACTTCCGCTCTTTCGTTTGCCCGCGCTTTCCCATTTACCGGGGCACAGGCCGGCCCAACTGGCCAGGTGTTTGGCGTCTGCGAATTGGCCCATGGATCTCAGACCGATCTTCGGAGAAACGGTTCCGCAGCTCGAGCCATCCCCATCGTGCAACGTCGGCATTCTTCGCCACGTCGCAGCATTACCTCTGAATCGACTGCCCCAGGCGAGTGCATTTGTCGTAGTCTTCTATGGCTTCCAAACCGTCCAGGCGTTCCCGGCAGCCAGGCAATGATCGATGTCGCCAACCTGCCCTCCCAGTGCCCTCTGTACTCCAGGCCTCCTCCGACTACAAGCCATGCAGACCTCCCGCCCTACTTGAATGGCTACGATCCTGTTCGCCCGTAATGAGCTGCTTACCTCAGTTTTGCCCGGCCGGGCTCCGTGACCATGCGGATCGTCACCGATGGTCCGACTTCCTGCGGCATCGTGACTGCCTCCCGAATCCTTTGCGCTGATACGGTCTTCCGCTCATTCACCAGATTGATCCGCGTGCTCTGAGATCGCTCAACAAACGGATCGGCGCGTCGGCACGAATTGTCCATTCAGTGTTCCCCTGCTGCCCGAACCTCCGCTAACCGAGCCATCTATCCGCTGCCATTGTTATACTTTCCTGGAGATGACCGTCACATGAAGACCATTCTTCTGGCAATCGGCTCCGTTCCAGACCGGCACACTCGATTTCGTTGACGCGTTCGTTCTATTTGCGACTATGGGGCATATCCCCGCTCAGCAACCACTCCAAAGCATCGCCAGTGGCTCACTGGGAAAATGCGAGCCTTCGCTTTTGGTGCGGATACCGCCTGCCTCGGCCTACTACTACACTATCTTCATCGCCTTCTCTGCCGCCGCCGTTTTCATAGCTTCAGCGATATACTACGTCCGCATTTGCCTCCTCTCACGCAGGCAACGCGGTCGCGTGCCGAAGATGTAATCTACTTCGTCCTGCTCTCTGCCTTCATGAATGGCGTCGTGCTGCCCCTGTCGGCTGTATTCCCGGCCCGCATTTCACCGCGACAGGTTTCGATCAGCGGAGTACTCGCATTGATGCTGCTTGTTGGTCTCGCGCGGTCTCGCTGATCGTGCGCCGGGGCAGCGTTTAACAAGGCGCCCGGCAGGCTTCACAGTTGCGCCGATGCTATTCATAACGCAAGGCCTGGACCGGATCGAGTTTTGCAGCTTTATTGGCAGGCCAGATACCGAAGAAGAGCCCAACACCTACCGACACCACAATTCCCGCAATAGCCGCCCAGATCGGCACCGCAATCGGCAAGGAAGTGAAGATCAGTTTGCAGGCGCTCGCGATCAACCAGCCCAAGCCCAGCCCGACAACGCCCCCCAGGCCCGTCAATACTGAGGCCTCGAGAAGGAACTGAATGGTAATATCTCGCCTGCGCGCGCCGATCGCTTTGCGCACCCCGATTTCGCGCGTCCGTTCTGTCACCGAGACCAGCATGATGTTCATCACGCCGATTCCTCCCACCAGCAGTCCGATCGAGCTCAAGACGATCATCACCAGAAATGTCATGGCCGTGATCTGGCGGAATTGCTGCACCATTTGCTCGGCCGTCGAAATATCGAAATTATCGGGCTTATTTGGCGCAACATGGCGTTGAATGCGCAGAATAGTTCGAATCTGATCCATCGCTGCGGGCAGCATCCCATCCACCGCCGTCACGCTGATCGCAACCTCTTGCACATTCGGATACATCTTCTTCATCGATAAAAACGGTAGGAAAACTCGGTTATCTGAACTGTCGAAGAAGCTGGCAGTTGGCCGGTGCATCGTGCCCACCACCTCTAAGATCTGTCCGTCTACGTTGATCGTTTTCCCGATCGGATTCTCCAGGCCGAAGAGTGCCTTCTTGATATCGGCTCCGATTACCGCCACTGGCGCGCGATGCCGTGCTTCAAACGCGCTGAAAAATCGGCCGTCTTCCATGTCCACCTGGCCCGTTTGCGCGTACGATTCCTCCACGCCCTGTATATTTGTTTGGTAAACCGCGTTTCCTTTGTATTTGGTCACAACCGGCAGGCGGTTCCGCGGCCAAGCCATCGCCGATACTCGCTGGCACGCGTTGCACTCCTCCCGCACCGCATGGACATTCTCATATGTAAACTGTTTTCGCGCCCGCTGTTCCGGTGTCAGATCCGATGTCCGGAAGGCCGGCTCCCGCATCACGAGTATCGAGTTCGGTCCAAAGCTTTTGAAAACGTTTGTCACCGCGCCGTCAAAGCCCGTCAGCAGAGAACCTACAGCAATAATCGTGCCCGTGCCGATAATCACGCCGAGCATCGTCAGCAAACTGCGCAGCTTATGCGCTCGAATCGTGTCCAACGCGAGCATCGTATTATTGCGGAACGAAAGAAAGAAATTCATGCTCTCAATCCGCTCGCAGTGCCACAATCGGATCCAGTTTGGCCGCTTGTCGCGCGGGATAGATCCCAAAGAACAAGCCGACAGCAGCCGACAAGCCAACCCCGAGAATTACAGAAACCAGCGGCATCGCCATGGGCAATGGCGTTGCATGCTTCACGACTTCGGTCAACAGATAGGCCGCGAGTACACCGATCAGCCCGCCTATGGTCGCCAATACGGCCGCTTCAACCAGAAACTGATTCAGAATGTCCTGCCGCCGCGCGCCCACCGCCTTCCGAATTCCTATTTCGTAGGTTCTCTCTGTTACGACGGCAAGCATAATATTCATAATCACGATGCCGCCGACCACCAGAAACACCGAAACCACTCCAAACGCCATCGCCGCGATTGCGCCCGT
The DNA here is from genome assembly GCA_963738555.1 of Terriglobia bacterium. Taxonomy (GTDB): domain Bacteria; phylum Acidobacteriota; class Terriglobia; order Bryobacterales; family Bryobacteraceae; genus Bog-105. Next base: position 27,835 of record CAVTXN010000007.1, on the reverse strand, counting down.
GAGATTGTGCCAGGCATTCGAAAGCGTGTCAGAACCGAAAATACTAAAAGTATCGTCTTCTCCCGGCCTGATGTGCCGGTAGGCTCGTAGCAGCATTCGTACTTCATCTTTCGCTTCGTCAATGTGATCCGGATCTATTGCCTGCGCGAATATCGAGAGATCGTCGTTTAAGCGAATGCCGTAGGTCTTGAAGTAGGAGTAGACCGGAATCATGACGAAGTTATCCTGCGATTCGCCGAATACTGTGCCCTTCGCAGTTGCCACACCAATCGACTTCGTACGGCACTCCGTCCGCCTTGATTGTTTTGCCGATCGGGTCTCTTCCGCTGAAGAACTTTTGTGCCACATCGTTTCCGATAAAGCTACCGGCGCATGCCGGCGAACTCTCCGCGTCGGAGATCGCTCTTCCTCTACCAACCTCGATGTTGCTCAGCGAGAGAATATTCGCAGTAATTCCCTGCAGATTACCGACTGCATCGCTCTCGCCTTCATACGCGATGTCGACCTGCCTGCTTGTTTCGAGGCCTACATCGCTTAACAGCTTCGCGTTTGCCTTGATGAAGTCGTACTCCGCGGGCTTAATCTGCGGATTCTTCTGTTGCATCTCCAGAAATTTCTTGGGATTCCAGTCGCCCGTAAACGCAATGCGCACCACCCGAAAGCCGTTCGAGCCCATGTCCGACAACTTCGTCGCAATGTAAAGGTTCATTCCGTGAATGAACGATGTGACCGCAATCAGCGTGGCCGTGGCAAGAATGATCCCCAGCAGCGTCAAGAAGCTCCGCAGCTTATTCTTACCGAGCGATTCCACGGCAATCCGGCCGGATTCCCAGAAAGACGCACTCTGGAGCAGTCGGGTGCGCGGCATTGTCCTTTGATGAATTACGTCTGCCACGGGAAAAAGTTCCTGCTGATTCAGCTTGGCATGTTTGTACGCCGTCTGGTGACGGAAAATCGCCGCTCCAGGTCCGGTTTCAGCTCACATCCATGCCCAGGCGTACTCGCGACCGTTACAAAACCGTCCGTTACCTCCGGTACTCCCGTCACCACCTCCGAATACCAACCCTTGTAAAAAGCCCGCACAGATTCCTGCACCAGGGCATTCGGCGCATTCAACGAAAGATGCGTGGATGCCGCGAATACCACCGGCCCCGTGCAATCGTGCGGAGCTGCCGGCAAGTGCCACGCTTCCGCCATCGCCGCGATTTTGCGCGCTTCCGACAACCCGCCGCACCACGACACATCCAGCATCACCACTCCCGCCGCCCCGGTTTCGAGCAGGTCCCGGAATGCCCACCGGCTTCCCAAAGTCTCCGACGCGCAGATCGGGGCAGGGGAGACTTCAGCGTACCTCTTCAAGCTCCCGAGACTGTCCATCTTGATGGGATCCTCGTGCCAGAACGTCTTGAAAGGTGTCAGCTCTTGCGCAATTTTCATCGCCGGCAGCAGCTGCCACATCGAGTGGAACTCCACCATGATGTCCATTCGATCGCCAACCCGTTTCCTGATCTTTTCGAACGGCTGCAGCGCCTTCTTCAAATCGTCGTTAGAAATGTAGTGCCCCTGCGTCTTCTCGGCCGCCGGATCGAATGGCCAGATTTTCATGCCCGTGATTCCTTCCGCCAACAGCGATTCCGCCAGTTCATCCGCCCTTGTCAGAAAATCGCTCAGATCGTCGAATCCGGTCACGCGCGATGAGTCCGTCTGCTCGCCGATGCCCCAATTTTTCGTGGACTGCGTCCCCGCCTTCCGCATGTAGCCGCCGCCGGCGCAGGTGTTGTACGTCCGGATGCGCTCGCGTGTCCAACCGCCCAGCATCTGTACGATCGGTTTCTGAACAGCCTTGCCGAAAATATCCCACAGTGCGATGTCTATCGCCGAAGCCGCCCGCGATTCCACGCCCGTGGATCGAAAGCCTAGATACCGCACCATGTCGCGCGCCACCGCGTCGATCGCTAGCGCATCACGCCCAATCAGCCACCCCGCCACATCGTCGTGAATATAAGCTTCCACCGCGCTGGCGTTGAAGAATGTTTCTCCCAAGCCCGTCACGCCTTCATCCGTCAGCACCTGCACCCACAGCAGTTGTGGAAACTCGTCGATTCGAATCGTTTCAATTCCGCTGATCTTCACGCCGGCTTCTATGGTAGTAAAATCCAGCTGTTTCCTTGCTTGTCCCCCGGCAGTCTGCCCGGGTTTGGCGTGTGCTACAAGACAGAGATCAGATAAATGAATCGTAGAACCTTTCTCGCCACTCCGGCCTCTGCCCTCGCGCTTGCCAGTGCAAATCCCGCAAAGCGCCAGGCATCACCGAATGAAAAGATCGGTCCGGCTGCGCCAGCTCGATCGCCCGCTTGCCATCACGATGTGGGACTTCTCCTGGCTCGAGAGGCGCTGGCCCGGAGCCGGCTACGAAGATTGGGATCTCATTCTCGACCAGCTCGTCTCCCGAGGCTACAACGCCGTCCGGATCGATCCCTATCCGCACCTGGTAGCGGCCGCGCCCGAGAAAACCTGGACCTTGATTCCTGTCTGGAGCGTCCAGGATTGGGGCAGCCCCGCCAGGAATCGCGTCTCCGTCCAGCCTGCTTTAAACCAGTTCATTCGCAAATGCGGCGATCGCGGCCTCCGCGTTGCCCTCTCGACCTGGTTCCGTCAGGACACCGGCAACACGCGCCTCAAAATTCACAGCCCTGAAGAGCACGGCCGGATCTGGAAAGTCACGCTCGATAGCATCGCCGCCGAGGGCTTGATCAAACATCTGCTCTACGTTGATCTCTGCAATGAATTCCCGCTCGACATTTGGGCGCCCTTCGTCCCCAAAGGCATGCTGCGCGCCAGCCGCCGCGGAACTCAGTGGATGCGTGACGCAATCGCCGCCGTGCGCCAGGCTTATCCCGATCTCGACTACACGTTCTCTTTCACCACCGAGTGGGACACCTGGAAAGCGCAGGATGTTTCGATGCTCGACTTTCTTGAACTCCACATCTGGATGGCAGCGTCCTCGGATTTCTATGCCAAAGACAAAGTCGATTACAACTACGAGCGCTTCAACCTGAAGGGCTACGAACACCTGGTCGATCGCGCCAAGCCTCTTTATCTGTCCCGGCCCGACTACTGGAAAGGTAAGCTTCGCGATCGTATCCAGTTGGCAGCCGCCTGGTCTCGCTTATCCAATCGTCCGCTCATCACTACCGAGTGTTGGAGTCTCGTCGACTACAAAGATTGGCCCTTACTCGAATGGGATTGGCTCAAGGAACTCTGTGAGCTGGGCGTCGCCTCTGCCGCTGCCACCGGTCGCTGGGCCGCCATCGCCACCAGTAATTTCTGTGGCCCTCAATTTGTCGGTATGTGGCGTGATATTTCCTGGCACCGGCGCCAGACTGATCTCATCCATAATTCATCGGTGAAGTTGTAGTCATCCTCATACTTCGTGACGATAACGAAGCACAATTACAAATGACCAAAGCGCAGCGGCATATCCGAGATACCAAAGTGCTTCTTCGCCGGCCGTAACGCCGGGCGGGCTGAATGCAACCAGAGAACCCGTCGAACTGACATGCGCCAACTGGGCGAGCAGCACGCTTCCCGTCTTGACATAGAGCCAGCCAATGAGCACCCGCAAGCCTGTAAGGGCCGCGGTGAAGGCCAGAAAGAATGGGAACAGGTACGAGCCATGCGGCGTCGCCGCGCCGAGATAGTCGATAGCGGGCGCGTGCCAAAGCCCCCATAGCAACCCCAGCAGAATACTTTGCGGAAACACTCTGCGCCCCTGGATCATGTGCGGGAGCGCGAAGCCGGTCCATCCGACTTCCTCAATGAAGCCGGCCGGAACTCCGAAAAACACTCCTGGCCAAAATAGATTTGGTGAGAAGTGCGGCGAAACAAATCTGCTCATCCAGAACAGAACGCCCCAGATAAGAAACGGGGGAACGAGTATCGCAACATACCAGATGGGCACGAAGCGGCTCGGGGACATGCGGGAAAACAGCCGCCGCATGCTTCCAGTTCCGTCCACAATATAAGTCAGAACTATGCCGGAGACGGCGGGTCCCAGGATCATCACGGGAAATAGCAGGATGCCGCCTTTTTTCGTAAGCGTTTCGCCTCGAATCAGCGCCGGCGCGGCGACCATCAGCGCGCCTGTCCAGGAGATTGCGAAAGTCAGCGCGAAATAAACAAGAACGCTGTTCCGCCGAGTGAAGTCCCGGATCCTCAATCACCGCATTGTACGCGATCAAGTTCATCGTTGAGGACCCGTTATCCTCATACAATGCGCCTTTCCGCCACTCTCATCGCCGCCGCCCTTGTCGTCTCGCATGTCAATACGAGCGCTGCCGCCCCTGGGTCGTCTCCCTTCACGTATCGCGAAGTGATGGTTCCCGTGCGCGACGGGGTCCATCTTCAAACCGTTATCCTCACTCCCGTAAATCAGTCAGCTCCTCTTCCCATGCTTCTGGAACGCACCCCCTACGGTGTTCCCGACAAAGCTCCGGCGGAAATTCCCGAAAACCTGAAAGAGTATGCCCGCGACGGCTACATCTTTGTCTTCCAAAATCTGCGTGGCCGTTTCAAATCGGAAGGCGTCTTCCATCTCTCCGAGGCGGCGGATCTCAGCGATCCCAAATCCACCAACGAGACAACCGATGCCTATGACTCTATCGATTGGCTGGTAAAAAATATTCCGAACAATAACGGGAAGGTTGGCATCTGGGGAGTCTCTTATGTCGGTCTGACCGCCGGAATGACCCTGCTTAAGCCGCATCCCGCTCTCAAAGCCGTCTCCGAACAAGCCTCTCCCGTCGACCAGTGGATGAATGACGATATGCACCGCTACGGCGCTCTCCGCGAGAGTTACGGGCTCGAATATTCAGTGCTCGAACAAGCCGACAAGAATAAGAACACCAATTTCCAATTCAATGTCTACGACACCTACGATTGGTACCTCAAGCTCGGGCCGCTCTCCAACATCAACAACGACTACCTTCACGGCAAGATACCGTTCTGGAATTCATTGGTCGAGCACCCCGATTACGACAGCTTCTGGCAGAGCGAGGCCTGGGTCGACCAGCTTCATTCGACACCAGTAGCCAGCCTCAATGTCGCGGGATTTTGGGACCAGGAAGACCCTTGGGGGCCGTGGCAGATTTTCCGGAACTCCGCGCAGTCCGATCCCGATCATGAGAACTTTATCGTCGCCGGGCCTTGGTACCACGGAGAATGGCAAAGCCCAAAGGGCGACAAGATCGGCATTCTTCCTTTTGCCGGTCACGAAACCGCGCGCGAGTTTCGCGAGAACATTGAGGCTCCGTTCTTCCGTTTTTACTTGCACGGCAAGGGCGAAAAGTTCTCTTGGAAAGTGACCACCTTCCAGACCGGTTCCAACACCTGGCGCTCCTATCCTGAATGGCCGCCCGCGGGCGCAACTCAAAAGAACCTGTATCTGCACGCCAATGGCACGCTGTCTTTCGACCCGCCATCTGGCGATGACGACGCAAACGGCTTCGTCCAATACATCTCCGATCCCGCTAAACCGGTACCTTATCGCCGCCGCCCGATTTCGCCCACCTATCCGGGCGGAGACTGGACAACCTGGGAAATGGCTGATCAGCGCTTTGTTGACGATCGTCCCGATGTTCTGTCTTTCGTCACATCGCCTCTCGATCGCGACGTCACCATCACCGGGCCGATTGCCGCCAACCTGTTTGCCTCTACTTCCGGCACCGATAGCGACTTCATCGTCAAGCTCATCGATGTCTTTCCTGAGAAGGCAGAAAAAGATCCCTGGGGCGAGAACGGCCCGAAGCCCGGCGAATATGCGCAGTCACTCAACGGATATGAGCTTCCCATTGCCATGGAAGTCCGCCGCGGCCGTTACAACAAGAGCTACAGTCACCCCGAAGCATTGGTTCCCGATCAGCCCACCCAGTTCGCGATTCCGCTGCGCGATCACGACCATGTTTTTCTCAAAGGCCATCGCATCATGGTCCAGGTGCAATCGACCTGGTTTCCGGTCATTGACCGCAATCCGCAGAAGTTCGTCCCGAGTATTTATCGCGCCACGGCCTCTGATTATGTCAGCGCCACGCAGAAGGTCTACTGCTCCGCGAACCTTCCGTCCCACATCGCGTTGTCGGTAATGCCCTGATCCCGCGCGTAAGCAAGGGGTCAATCGAAACCATGAGCGAGGATGAGGCCGTAGTTCTCAGCGAGCCGAAGATTCAAAGTGCGATTGGTGTGCTCGATTTTTTCACAGACCTGAAAGCGATTGGAGGCGTACGTGGCGGTCCGTCCGCAATGCGCTAATTCTCCGACGGCTTCTCCGCATGCGTGATCACAAGAACGTCCATCGGTCCTTTTTGTGATTCGAGTCTCAGGCCAAGTTGTTCCCGGATGGCTGTGAACAATGACGGGCCATTGGATTCGGGTGCTGGTGTCGCTTCAGGACCGCCCGGCGCGCCCATGCCTGCCACGGGCGTGTCCGGTGTCCACTGCAGCGTAAACTCGTAGCGGCGCGAAAGATTCGTCTTGTCGATCACGGGGCGGCCGGTAAAGCTTGAAAGTGCGTCGGCTAACATGCGCATCTCAATGCCCGTGGAAGTGAGATTCCCGGGCCGCATCATGATACGGCCTCTCATAGCTCGATCGCCGGACTTGGACGGCATGGGTGGAAGCGCCTCGGGATGCTCAGGGGGCTTGAAATCCGAAACCTTCATCTTCGGCCCGCCCTTGGCAACAACCATCGCGTAGATCGGCATTTCTTTGCTCTCGTGACTGATGGCGAGCTTGAAGCGGTCAGCGAGCAGAGCCTGGACCATCTGCATGAGCTTGTCTTTTTGATCGTCCGGACGAAGCTTGTCAATCGCTGCGCCAACCGGCTCTTCAGGCTTGGCGTCGATATCGTAGCGATCCGTATTGAACCATGGTGGTGCCTGCGAAATTTGCGCATCCTTGACGCTGTAGGCCTCCTCTACCAGCATCTTCGGCGTGATGCCATGCACCGTGAAATGGGCTCCACGCGCGATCTGAAATCCCACCAGAAACGGGCCCGGCTTCGACGGGCCTGGCTTCGAAGGCTTGATGGAAGCGACTTCGAAAGTGGGAGCAGGTGTTGTGTCCGCCAAGCCGGCAAGCAGCGGAACCGTAACAGCAGCAACCGCAGCGCTGGCGAGCAGAAGTTTCTTCCGCCGGCTTAAGTTAGTTGTCAACGAGGCGTTCATAATTTGCGTGATCCGCTTTTTGAGATCCGAGCCCGTAACACCGGACAAACAAGGAAAAGGCGATTCGAGATAAAACTGGCAGGTCTTGAGAATGCTCTCGGCGTAGACACTGGGATGGTTGCCGAGCCGCAACACTTCTTCATCACACGCGCGCTCTCGCTCTTCGATCAGCCGAGCCCCGATCCACCAAACCAGCGGATGGAACCAGAAAATCGCTTCCACCAGCATGTGCAAAGCGGCCGCAAGATTATCCCAGCGCCGAACATGACAGAGTTCATGCGCCAAAATTGCATTGAGATGAGCCGCCGTCATGCGCTCTGTGATACCTTGCGGCAGGAGCAATACCGGCCGGAAAACCCCAAAAACTCCCGGCTCCAGTAACGACCTCGTGGCAAGGATTCGCACTTGCTGAGCTGCTGAAACAGACCCGGAAGCGTAAGCGCCCTTGACTGCCGGGGCCACCGGCCAAGCCGACTTTATTGCCCTGCGCACTCGAACCCACCGGCGAGCCCATGAAACAACAACCGCAACAAACCCTACCAGCCAGACAGCGAACAATACTCCAACCATCGAGACACCGTGTTCTGCAGCGGTGCCGGAAGCAAGCGGCTCAAAATCCACAAACGGCTGCATCACTTCGTGCGCCCCGACAGGAATCGCCGTCCTTGCAATCGGTGCAGCAGCCGGCAACTCAATACGCGCGCCAATCGCAAATAACAACGAGAACGGAACCAGAAACTTGACCGAGGCTGCCAGCCAGAGCGCATACCGCGTTTGCGCGCGGTTGTTTCGCAGCATCAACGCCAGCCCGGCACCGAGAGCGGCAAACAACGTGGATTGCCAGAGGTGGTTTGCGAGAAGCATCAGCCTTTGTCCTTTCTTTCGAGTTCGCGAAGCGTTTTTTCGCCTTCTTTGATGTCGTCAAGCAACAACTTGCCGGATTCGATCAGATGGGCCATGACAGGCTGCGTCCGGCCACCAAAGAGCGCCAGCAGGTCGCCAATTACACGGCGCTGCGCAGATTTCGAGAGATGGGCAGCTTCAAAAATGTGAAAATTGCCGGCGTTCTTAACCCGTGCAACGGCCCCCTTGCCCTCAGCCGTATATGGTCGTCTGAACCGTCGTGTAGACCGGGCGGCGCTTTTCCGGGAACGACCCCTGAATATCGCGGATAGAGGACGGCCTCGGCTCCAGAGCGCATCCATGATCTGAAATTCAAGCTGGTTGAGCTTGCCTTGCGGTATTTTTACTATGGCTGTTTGCAATTCTACTACACCTGTTTGCTTCGTCAAGCCCGCATGTACCTCATTGGGCACAGGGCGCCCCTGCCTGTATCCGAGCGTCATCACAAACACGTGGAGTTGGAGCTGACGACGCTGGATTTCCTGGAGATGCAAATTGAAGAAGTAATGAGGCGACTCGAGGCGATCCTGCAGGTAAGCGCGGAGGCGGATCTGCTCCAGACGCTGCCATACGTGGGTCCGATTCTGAGCATGGTGATGGCGCTGGAAATCGGCAGAGTCGGACGGTTCCCGTCGGCAGCGCATTTGGCGAGCTACGCGGGACTCGTGCCGCGGGTGAACTCTAGCGGCGGTCACACACGATTGGGTCAGATTTGCGGAGATGTAAACCGGTACTTAAAGTGGGCCTTCATCGAAACTGGGAACTTGGTGGTCATTCATCAGAAGCATTTAATTGGGCGGCACGTGGTCCGGCTGTATCAGCGCGTGAAGCGCAAGAGGAACCACCAGAAGGCAGTCGTAGCAGTGGCCCGCCACTTGGCTGAAGCCGCCTATTGGATTTTGACCAAACAGGAAGTCTATCGAGAACCGAACTCAAAGCTCAAGTCTTCACCCAAGGACATTGCAAGCAATTTCGTCAACGCAGGGGTACCCAGTTCGAGCTGATCATTGATGCGACACCCGCTCGCGGAATTGGCTCTTGCAGAAGGTGAGGCGATATCGGCTTCCGTTCGAACGACCGTTAATGGTGACAACTCCGCGCCAAGGGAAAATTCCTTCACTCTCATATTGGCCGGTTTTGGGTGATTACCGAGGCCTCCCGTGCCACCGCATGCTGGCGTCATTTCCCGGCTGGATGCGAACGAACACCCCGGCGGCACTATCCTCCACCCGCCCGCGTTCCTTTCCCGCGCACGCTATGCTGCTTAAGATGTCCAACAAATTCGTCGCCGCGGCATTGCTCCTCGCAGGGTTCGCTCTCGAGTTGCCTTCTGCCCAACCAGCGCTCGCGGCCAACGATAAAGACTTCATCGTGTACGCCGCTGAAACCGATCTCGCTGCCGCCCGTTTTGGACAAATCGCCAGGCAGCGAGCGGTATCCGACCAGATAAGACAGTTCGGCCAGATGATCAATGACGATCACACCGACAACCTGAAAAGGCTGGCGTCCATTGCCGCGAAAACCGGTGCTACCGTGCCCGACACGCTCGATAACAAACGCATGAAAATCTATCAAAATTTGAAAAGAGCGAAGGTTAAATCTTTCGACCATCAATATCTGAAAAGCCTTGTAAACGGGCACGAGGAAGCTCTCGAATCTTTCAAGCAGGAAGCCGCGCACAGTTCCAATCAGGATCTCGCGGCTTATGCTAAAGATACGCTCTCGAAGCTGGAGCAGCACCTCAAACAGGCCAAAGAACTGGCTGCTTCGGCGAAGTGAGCGCCTGTCAGACAGGGTTATGTGGATCGCCTCCAGGCTCATCGAAATTTCTTTGCGAAGCTGATTACCGCCTCTGCTGGTGTATCCGATGGTCCTCTGCGTGATGCGTTTGCCTCTACGCCCAGGGAAGACTTTGTCGGTAAAGGCCCCTGGAAGATTCTGACCAGTTCCGGTCACATCGAAACGCCCTCTGACGATCCTGTGTTCCTGTATCAGGACGTGCTCATTGCGCTGCAGCCGAATAGCCCGATCAACAACGGCCAGCCCAGCCTCCACGCGCTGTGTTTAGCGGCGCTTCATGTGAGAGAAGGCGAAACCATCGTCCATGTGGGAGCCGGAACCGGCTACTACACGGCGCTGCTCGCAAAGCTTACTGGTCCGGCCGGATCTGTGTTCGCCTATGAGCTCGAACCGGAGCTCGCGCAACGGGCTTCGGAAAATCTGGCAGCCTTCTCCAACGTCAAAGTGCTCGCCCAGTCCGGTTCTGTGGGCCCGCTGCCCGCTTGCGATGTCTTGTATGTAAATGCCGGCGCCACTGCTCCGCTCGATGTCTGGCTCGATGCGCTCCTGCCCAAGGGACGTCTTTTATTTCCGTTGACTCCGGCGGAAGGATTTGGCGGCATGCTGCTCGTTACCCGCACCCCAAAACGTTTCAAGGCGCGCTTCCTCACACGCGCTTTGTTCATTCCTTGCATCGGCGGGCGCGACACTGAAACGGCAAGCAGACTCGAAGAAGCATTCAAACAGCCGGGCTTCTCCTCTGTGCGCTCCCTCCACCGTGATAACCATCCCGATGACAGCTGCTGGTTCGCCGGCCATGGCTGGTGGCTTTCCACGCGCGATTGAGCGAGTCCGCCTGCTCACTTCTATCTCTGATACCATGCTTTCGAATGAATCGTAGAAAAGCGCTCAAGTCCGCTCTGGCAGCGGGTGCGGCGTCTCTGGCTCGTCCCGTCCTGGCGATTCCCGAGCAGGAAGGTGGCAGCTTGAAACAAGGCGTCTCGTATTGGACTTATGAGAAATGGTTCAGCCTTGAAGAGCTCTGCAAGGAAGCAGTGCGCATCGGGCTCAAAGGCATTGACCTCGTCAGGCCCGAACAATACGCTACTGTGCAGAAGTACGGACTCGTTCCCTCCATGACCTCGGGCGCGCCTCCCAACACAATTCCGATCGGCTTAAATCGCCTCGAAAACCACGAGCGGGTTCTTGCCAGTCTCAAGAACGACATCGACCTCGCCGCCGCCGCGAAGGTAGTCAATGTCATCACCTTTTCAGGCAATCGTGCAGGTATGCCGGACGCCGAGGGTCTCGCAAATTGCGCCATCGCTTTGAATAAAATCAAAGGCTACGCGGAGCAAAAGGGAGTCACCGTCAACCTCGAGTTGCTGAACAGTAAAGTCAACCATAAAGACTACATGGCCGACCATTCCGCCTGGGGAATCGAGCTGATGAAGCGCGTAAACTCCCCGCGCATCAAGCTGCTCTACGACATCTACCACATGCAGATTATGGAAGGCGATCTCATACGAACCATCACCGATAACATTCAATACTTCGGCCATTTCCACACGGGCGGAGTGCCCGGCCGCCACGAACTCGATGAAACTCAGGAAGTGAATTGGCGCGCCGTCGCCAAGGCGATCGTTGCGACGGGCTACCAGGGCTTCTTTTCTCATGAATTCGTGCCTGCCAAAACGCCGCCCATTCGTGGCCTCGAACAAGCTTTCGAGCTCTGCAACGTCTGACGATATCTACCTTCTTTCCTCGAGTAGCTTCCGACGCACCAGCCGTGCCGCGGCAATGTCCTCGCTCGCGATTCCGCGCCTACGGAGCCCACCGCATTCACGTAGACGTCGGGCTTGTATGGCCCGGAATCTTGGGTGACAATTAAGACCTACGGCATAGGTAACGGTCCAGTTCGTTCGAATTAGAGAATGCGTCCATGCCTTGGAATGCGGATGCTTTCGGTGTGGAGCGGCGCTCCGGCGCTGCCATGCCGCCATTCGTGGCGGCATTTATTTGGCTTCGTGAAGCATGGCAATACAAGGAATCGGTTTGAAAACCGACTTTGCCGGCCGGAGGCCCGCTCCACAATGGGAAGCGACATTTCAAAAAACTATATGGCATTTATCCACACGGGAGCGCCTCATTGAGGTGAGGCAGACATCCGACGTGGGGCGCAAGGAAGATCCGTGCCCGATTACAGCGGATCGAGCCGAGCGAGGGTTGGCCGAGTGCAAGGACGATTCACCGTGCCATTGCAGCAGCCGGCCTCGTCAGGTCTGTCCGAAAACGTCGTACCGTGCCTTATGGCCAGCCGCTGCTTCCAGCAACAAGGGCGAATCAGGTTTGGTGCATGGACTTCAAAGGCAGTTTTGAATGCGGCAATGGCGAGCGCTGTGACACGTTCACTGTCACGGATGCGTTCAGCCGTTTTGTGCTCTACTGCCAGGCGATCGACAACCTTGGCCATGAGGAAGTGGATCGGATCTGCGACGCCTTGACGAACAAGTACGGCGTTCCCGAACGTATTCGCACCGATAACGGAGTTGTTCACGAGAGGATAGAGCCTGGGGAGCCGACTCAGAATGGCAGGCATGAACGACTGCATCGAACTTTGAAAGAAGACACCCCCTCATCACCGGCGCAGAGTCTGGCTGAACAGCGCGAGCGGTTCACAGCGTTCCAACACTGTTTCAATGAAGACCGTCCGCATCAGGCCCTTCTCAAGCAAACCCCTGCCTCGCTGTACAATCCGATCATCCGGCATCTCCCACATGACCTTGCTGAGATTCGGCACGACGAACGTCACATCGTGCGCCCGGTGCGCAAAAACGGCACGATCCGCTGGAAAAGCAGAGAGGTCTTCATCACAGAGGCGCTCCGGCGTGAGTGCATTGGCCTGCTTCCAACACGGAATGGGCATTCCAGGTCTACTTCGGACACATGTACCTAGGAATCCTCGAAGGCGAAGCGGCAATATTCAACCCAAACAGACAGTGTCTGCCACACACGCAAATACATGAACAGCACCCAGTTTCCGGATAGCCCGTCATCCTGGCGCTACCCGGAAACTTGGCTCAAGAATCGGTAAATCCTTCGCTAACGACTAGGCCGGATCTATAATCCCGAATGGTCACTCCGATTCTGGTCGACCGGGCATCCCGTGCGAGCAGCACAATATGAACCAGCAGAGCCCTAACCGCATTGCTCGCTTCATGCATGCCGGCGGCACCCCGACGGTGTCCCCCGTGATACCAGCAGCGATCAAGACGGTCAGAACCTTCTCGTTCAAGTCAATCCGGCGATGAACTTCAGGCTGGTGATGCTTGGCAGAAAACAATAAGCCGACGCACGTGTGGTTACAAAACTTGAAAATCCGGTGATGGTCAGCGGAGGGCCACCGGCCTGCGGAATCTCAAAAACACCCAGCGCTGGATCGCTTGTGCGGCTCGCCATGATGTCCTGCGACTTCGGATTCAATCGGCTGGCGCCAACGAAGTCGTAGCCGTTTATCCACTCCCGCATTACGAACTCGAACTGGTTTTCGATACTCGCGTTGATGAGGTACCCCATCAGCCCTCGCTCGATGCCATCGTCCGGTGCGCCAGGCACATAAGCAGGCCCGTACGGAATGCCCCGGCGCACCAGACGGTGGCTGTTGTTACTGCCACCCGGGATACCCTGCCCCTTAATCGGTTGACCTCGCGGATTCACTCGCCGAATATGCGCGCCCACCGGACAGCGTTGACCTAAAGGGTCTCCCGATCCATCCTTATTCACATAATCGAAATCGTTCAGTTGGTCCAGCTTCGTGCCGCCCGGCGGCGAATCGGTATCGGGGGAAAGTTCGAGCGGAACTCCATTGCGCCAACGGCCGCAAATCTTTGCCGCCAGCAACTCGGGGTCAATCTTGTCTTTATGGGACTGAAGGAAGTTCTCGAAACCCACTACGTCCTGCCGCATGACCATAAACACACCGAAACTGCCGTTGCGCCCGAGTTCCGCTGGTTCCGGCACGTAGTAACTTTCAGCTTCATCGAGCAGCACAAACAGCCACGGCTCACATGGTTGCTGATGATCTGGGATATTGCCTTCCGGCCCCCCCTTAATGGTCGGATCTGCAAGGCCGTCGGTGTAGCCGAAATGGACTTTGGCAACCGGCATTGCGGAGCCATTCACCGTCTCCGTCAGCGCCGCACCATCTCCACGCCATAGCTCTTCAAATGCTCCTCCACTCGCACAGAGCGTCGCAAGTTGTGCGCTGAGGACCTCAAGGTCTTGAGGGTTCATGGCAAAGAGAGTGAAGACGACATGATCATCCCCTTTCCCGAACCCGCCAATCCAGTTCTCCGGCGCACTAGTTCCTACCTCGGACAGCGATTCCGCCCTCTTGGCGGCTCCCTCTACGAACGAAGGAAATGACTTGAAGGAGAGTTTTGGAACGCGATCTTTCACCTCCAAAGCGATCAGTCCGGGCCAGGTGATACCAACTTGCAGATAGTACCGAGCGCCGAAAGCAGGTTGTTCTGCCGTGGTGACCTGGAGGGCATCGCGATCATCCCCGTTCACCATCCGCCCAAGAACCGAACGGGCGGCGGCGGGGTTGGTCACCTTCATCAGAAAATTCCGCTGCATCGGCATCAGATATCGCCGAAGGACGAAGCCCTGTATATCTGACAAATGCAGTCTGCTCACCAGATCACCTGCCGGACTCGGCTGCCTTCGCTGCTTGCCGGATCTCTTGGACCGTCAGAGTCGGATAAGCAGTGTAGAACAACCAGGGCTTTATATTGTGCTTAGAAACCCAATCCATGAACGCAGGTGTATTGCTCTGTACCGGGGTAGGAGGAGAATCAATGACGTTCTCCAGTATTTCGTCGAACATCGGTCCCAAGTGCGTCACGAGATCTTCGATGTGCTTCTCAAACGTGCCGTCATACGCGCTGATGTACCCGAACGCAGTTGTGCCCAGCGATAGGAAACGCGCAAAATGCACCGTGCCAATGGCGTCTGCAGCCTCATAGAACTTCGGTAGGGACTTAGCTACCGACTGACTCAGCGCTGCCAGATGAATCGGCGATTTGACCGGTAGCACGAGGGAAAGGGGCGACTGTTTCCCCTTGTTCACTCCACCCTTGATAATTCCGCCCCGCGTTCTAATGTCCTGGACCGACAAAGTCGGGTACGCACTATAGAACCCAATAACCTGCAGATTATTGGCGACAATCCAGTCGTAAAACGCGTCGACATTCTTCTGGACTGGTAACGGCGGAGCGTTCTCGACGTGTTTGAATAACAGATCGAAAGTCGGTCCCATATACTTCGCGAAGTCCTCGATGTATTTTCTGAGACTGCCGTCGAAATCCGAGAAAAACGCAATCTGATTATGGTCGTGCAAATCGATCCAGCGGGCGAAGTGCAATGTGCCAACTGTATCCGATTCCTCAATCACACTACGCGTTGTCAACTGCACAATAGCGTCCAACTCTTTGACCTGCAGCCACGACTTGATTGGCAGGATAAGACTGGCTGGCGATACCACACTAGTCTCGGCAACTGTACTCATCGGTTCATCTCCTTTTACTGATCGTTTACGCCAAAGCGAGCGTTCTGATGTGATTGGGCTGCCTGCGTGAGCGAGAGCCCCGCCCTGGCGCTTTAGATGGTTCGACTAAGCGCCACACAGCTAAGTTGGACTTGTCACACCACCGCTGATTTACACCAAGCTGCGCGAACAAATCCACGACAAGCTCGATTCGTTCACGCTTCGCAAGGTTCAAAGTTTTATTGCGCCGACAAACCCGCTGCCAGAACGCCTACATCGGCTTAATCAATTCTTTTGAAATCGGGCAAACTGAACGTCTTATCGAAGAAGGGCTGGAGGGGTGCATACAGGCGAAAGTAAATAAACCAGCCATCAGTACCCACTGTTTTCATCCAGTTGCTC
The DNA here is from genome assembly GCA_963738555.1 of Terriglobia bacterium. Classification (GTDB taxonomy): domain Bacteria; phylum Acidobacteriota; class Terriglobia; order Bryobacterales; family Bryobacteraceae; genus Bog-105. The sequence goes on along the minus strand of CAVTXN010000007.1, from coordinate 11,983 downwards.
TCGAACCCAGCGGGTGCTTGGACTCCAATGTATAGGTCGATGCTGCCATCTGCGTTGTACTTCAGATCCTTCAACGTGCTATCCAGGTTGATGCTGCGGGCTTCAGTGCCGCCATTGTCATAGGGCCGGCGTGTGTTTTCGCTGTACAGCGTCAGTGCCCAGAACTGGCCGACCGGCACGCCTTTGGGTACATGCAATTGGTAGGTTTTATCCGCACGAAACAGACTTCCGTTACTGTCGTGTTTCGTTGTCATGTAAACCTGGCCGGCTCCCACCTTGGGATTTATCATGCCTTCGCTACTGGTGACTGCCTCGTAGAACCAAGTGGTGCGTTCATCCAGTTCGACGCGTGTTGCATTCTCCTGGGGAATTGTAAAGTCGAAGCTTTTGTACCACCTTGTCGAGTTCCAATATGGCTCGGCATAGCGGGGGTTCACCTGAAGATTGCGCGCCATCAACTCGCCCATCGCAGCGCCTTTCTGCAAGAGCGCTTGTTGTCTTGGGTCGGGATCGAAGGGCTTCCCCTTCTCGATACCCAACGGCAATAACATGGCCATCCAGGCTTTATCGACCTCGCGCACCGGCTCTTCATTGATAAGGCCTGCGAGAATCTGCCAATATTCGATACCACGAGGGGCGGTAGCGCTCCACTCTTTGTTGCCGTTCTCAATGAAGGCGCAATTCTCCAGTGCGCCGCCCGGGCGACCCATTTTCAACGTTGCTTTGAAATGTTCGTAGAACTCCGGATTCCGATCGAGTACGCGGAGGCCGAACAGAACGTTGTTCGTCGCGCTTTGGAACACAAAGATACCGTCTTTCTGATATTCCTTGGGATCGCTTTCGGGACCAACAATTATGAACGTTCCGCCTTTACCCTGGTCAGGACCGGTAAGTCCGGTGTCAGTCACGGGGCGCTGCCAGAAGTCGAGAAAGCCGCCGGCAGTCAGACCCGCGGGGTACTCAACGATCAATGGAGCGTCCCCTAATTTCGCAAAGTTAAAGATATATGGCGTGGTGAGATTTCCGGTTACAATGCCACGTTTTTCCACCAGCGAGTTCAGCACCACGAAATCATTTGCGCCTGTTACCCCGTAAGCCTTTGTTTGGCGATCGCGCCAAGTGGTCACACTTACGAGCGGATGGCTCCACATATAACATTGAGCGGCTCGCTGATAGTCCATTTCGTCGAACAATCGCGTGGAGGCGTCGTCGTCGAAGAAATTGTGCACGAGGTCGATATCGCCAATGGGTGTGCTGATGAGTTCAGATCCTTCGAGTGTGGCACTATTGAGGGCTACAGCTTCGATGGTGTGCGCGAGTGCGGTTGCCATTATTCTCCTTAAATGAGTCTCGATCTTTAACTCGATGGCCTGCCACCGTCTCGGCCGTTGCCGCCTTGCTCCAGGGTATGCGCGCAAATCGGATTTTCGTGTAGCTATGATTAATCACTCCAACGGTCGATTCAAAATATTTGGCGCGAAGTGCTTCTTAATCGAACTCCTTGCTCAGTTCCGCACTGTCGGCGGATAACGCACGAAAACAGAGCCGTTGGGCAGCAGACTGTACCCAGAATAAGTAGGGACGCTGTCTTTGGAAGACGACGCAAATCGATTCCAATCGTCCATAAAACTCCTGGATAACGATTTGGAGCAGAAGCTTCAACAGCCTTACGTAGAACTCACTTCGGTGAGAGCTAGCGTTTTGGCGGATCACGTTTTGGGTTCGACACTGCATAAATTTTTTAGATGGATGCGCCAAGCACAGCATCGTCGTTCGGCGAGGGTGTTACGTCCGTTCTTAGCTAAGCACCCGACGGCGCCGTGGCAAGCCTGCACGCATTCGGGATTGGCCTCCTCGGCGCTGTGGCCAATATCGAGAGATCAGCATCGAAGGACTGGGAGTTTTGAGCATGAACGTACTGGCGAGATCTGATGAACAGTTCCGCGCCACCACGATTGCCGAAGTACTTGCAGCGGGCAACCTAATGACGCAGGATCAGAAAACGCCCTAACCGGGGCAAATAATGGCAATCCGAAATGATCTGTTTAATGAGACGTTTTCCCGTCGTGGCGCTCGCTAGCTCGCTTGCATTCACGATGGTTGCGACCAGAGTAGAGGCCCAAGAGAGCCGGTATGGCGATCTTGCCAATGTGCCTTTCGTTAACGGCTACATCCCCAAGGACAATGTGCCGGAGTTGGTCGAAAATCTATTCTTCCAACGCGCCGTCCAGACCTATTTGTGGGCGCTGCCTGCGTTGAACATGTACGGGATGAAGGAAGGTTCGGAAAAGGTCTTCGGCAAAGGCTATAACGTCCTACCGATCTGGAAGCAGCGACTCAATGCCACCTGGTCACGACGCCGAACTCCGACGTCATCTATGCCATGGGCTATCTCGATTTGAAAGAAGATGGCCCGCTGGTCATCGAAGTGCCACCGGGGTTGCAGGGAATCATTGATGATTTTTGGCAGCGACCGATCCCAAGTGTCGCCGAAATCGAAGGGCGAACGTGGAGCGGCGATGTGGGGCTTCCAGGGCCGGACAGAGGTCGGGGCGGTAAATACCTGATCTTACCGCCGGATTACTCGGACAAGGTTCCGCCGGGCTATTTCACCTACCGGTCCGGGACTTACGGCGTATTCGTCTTTTGGCGTGGCTTTTTCAAGAATCCGAAGCAACTCGAAGAACCCGTGCGGGTGATGGAACAGACGCGGATTTACCCACTCGGGAAGAAGGAAACGGCGAAGCCGATGCAATTCCCGGATGCCTCGGGCGTCGCAGCTAACATGCTTTATCCCGAGGATGGCACGGCCTTCGATATGCTCGCCAGGTTCATTGAACATGAATACGTTGACCCAACGCATATGTATATGCGCGGGATGGCGGCGGAACTGGGCATTGTCAAGGGCCAACCGTTCGCACCAGATGCATCCCGGCGCGCAATGCTGGATAAAGCAGCATGTGCGGCCTTCCGTATGGGCCATGCGGAAGGTTACACACCGTCTCCGCTCGTCAAGAACGGCCGGTTTTGGCCCGACCGCCAGTGGGTGAATGTCTTCCCGGGTAACGCGACTTTCACATCTGACTCCTTCGACTACATCAATGCGCGCACCACCTTCTTCAGCTACGCGTATTCGACAAGTCCCGGCATGGCTATCAACATGGTCAATGTCGGAGCGAAGTATCCTGCCACTTTCTATGACGCCGACGGCGAATATCTGAATGGCGGTCAAAGCTATAAGCTGCATGTACCCAAGAATGTTCCGGTTGCCCTCTTTTGGTCAGTTACCGTATACGATCCGATCACAGCTTCCGGTCTTGACAACGGTCAGCCGTTTCCGTCAATCAATGCGATGGATTTGCCGGTAAAGAACAGTGACGGCAGCTTTGACATATACTTCGGTCCGAAATCTCCCGGCGAAGGCAAGAACTGGCTGGCGACGGTGCCGGGAAAAGGCTGGTTCACCTTGTTCCGTCTGTATGGCCCGAAGAAGGAGTTCTTTGATCAGGACTGGAAGCTCAACGATATCGAGAAGGTGAAATGACGTGCTTGCGTCGAAATTGGGGATGGAACACTTCGACGCTCGCTACCCCCGAAGTAAGCCTCGTTCATCCCTGATCCACGATCCCGAGGCAATGCATCTGGTCGTGACCGTGCATATGCAGGGCGGCTCAATAGTGCAAGTAGTAGCCTAGGACACCACTGATAGTGGTCGCGAACTTCGCCTTCTCGCCAGCAACTTACAGTTCGCTGCAACGGGCGCCAAATCACTTGGGAAGTAGGCTTCAGGTCAACTTGACGAATAAAGCGCAAAACCGTCGAGGTGAGACTCGGATTGGGATAGATCATGTGTTACGTTAGGACTCTATCTGGAGTGATCCGGCAACTTCCGGATTGCGCGCCTCGGTGGTCACCTCAAATCCGGCCAATGATGGTCACTTGAAAACCGGCCAATAGATTGGATCCCAGGACAAGGTAGTTATAGATTGTTGGCCGGTATTCCAGCAATGATTTTTTTGAGATGAGATTTTGCATTCGGCGGCTGGGAGTGTAAACTGGCACCTGGGCAGCGCGACAGTGGTGTGGGCGTGCAGAATGATGGGTCCGATGGTGGACCAGGTGGCGAGCGACACGCCGGCAAGGTCAAAGTCGCCAAACTGGACGTGGATTCGAACCAGCAGGCCGCCTATCTGTTTGAGGGCGGGGCCATCGTCGAGCAAAAAGTCGGGGCTACCAGCAAGCCCGAATTCCACAAAATGCTCGATAAGAACGTTTCGGTTAAAGCCGAAGTTTAATGTTGACATGGGTCCGGCGGACACCGCCGGCGCGAGTGACGCCGGTTAGTGATGTTTGCCGGACCTTTCCTTTTTTGGCTCGTGCTTCAAAGCCTCTCCTATCGGAGAACGTCCTGACCTGTCGCCCAATTCGGTCGCGCGGGTTGGTTGTTTTTAGAATCCCTCCATCACCCAGACGTTACTGTTCCGGCTCCAGTTCAACATCGCCAAATGGCGTCCGTCCGGCGAGGGCACGCCCCATGGCCCCGAAAAGCCGCCCCTGACCGTGGGAGACAAGCCTCCTTTCTGCTCGCGAAGGACGTGAGCGTAACCGTGCAAATCGACATACAACAATACTGACTTTTGTGGCGTTCTGCCGGCGGCAAACAGTCCTTTTCCGTCCGCTGCCCAGGCAAAGTCCACTCCTTCACCCTTGCCGGTCGCTACGCGTAAGTCGACTCCAATTTCCCAGCCTTTGACCACCATCGACTGCGCCGCGTGACCGTTCAGAAATAGAATGTCAAAGCGTTTTCCTGCTTGTTTGGCAACGGCGATGCGGGTGCCATCAGGCGAAAGATCCCAGGAATAGTTTGTGCCTGGATCGGTTCCAAACCGGGTGAGCTCGCGCCCGCCTCCTTTGATAGGGTCGAGGGCGGTGAAGGTCAGTTGTTTGCCATCGGAAGTCCTCTCGGCAATCGCGCATAAAGTCGCCGGCAATCTGGCGCAGCGCGGCGGACCGGAGAGCGGAGCTGTCATCAACAATTGCGAAACTCCTCCTGATACGGGTAGCCGCATGATTCGGCTGGGCTCAGAAGATGTCCCGCCCTGACCTTTTGGAAGAAGATTGTAAATGAGTGACAATCCATCCGGGCTTAACACAGAAGCGGCGGGCGCGGAGTCCTCCTTAACCGTGACGATCGCCTCCGGCGTTTCCTCGTCCAGTGACTGCTTGAAGATTCCCATTGAACCGTTGCGATTGGAATGGAAGATAACTGCCTTGCTGTCGGCCGTCCATGCCGTGGGATACTCGTTGCCCTCGCTCGTGGTGAGCCGTTTTTGGTTGCTGATGTGGGTGCCACTGGAGTCTAGGTCGGCGACCTCGACGTTGCGCTGAACGGAAAACCTACCGTATGCGAGCCGCTTTCCATCTGCGGTTGCGCTCGGGAACTCTACGCAGAACCCGGCCCAATTGGTCAATTGCCATGGCTGGCTGCGAGGTTCTCCAGTGTGCTCGTCAACAAGCATTTCCCAATAGTTGCAGGAAAACCCATTTAGATCATCATCGCCGAGAATGTAGACCACCCGCCCACCAGGCAGCCAGACAAAATTCCGAAGTCCGCCCTTTCGCCACCACGGCCCGGACGAGAGTATTGTCGTGGGTGGTCCTCCTTGCAGGTCACGGCTCTCAACAAACTCTTCCCATTTAGCCGGCGTTTGGTGGAACCTAAAATAGGCTAATCGTTGGCCATTCGGAGACCATTGAACATTTTCATAATCGCTGTTCTCGTCAGACCCATAAAGCCGGTGTGCTTGCTCGCCGTTTGAATCCATTAGCCAGATCTCGCTGTCACCGATTTTGCCTGGGTTTGTGGTGAAGGCAACCAGCGAGCCGTCCGGCGAAATATCCTGGGCATAGGCATCGTCGCGCAGCTTGCGTGGTGCTCCTCCGAGTAGCGAGAACGCCCAGGTGCTGTGACGCTGCCCTGCTACAAATGAGTTGGCAAAGAATCTCATGTTGTCGTGGAACCACGGTCCCATCCGCCAGTCCACGCGCATGCCCCTGAGCGCCTCCGGCAGTGGGAGCGTCTGCGTCTCGCCCGTGGCGACGAATTTGACGTGAATCCCCTTCGTATCGGAGTAGGCCAGGAGTTTGCCGTCCGGCGAAATCACTTGGTCCCTGACCGGATTGTCGCTGGTATTCGCGGTGAGCTGCGTTTGCTTCAACTCAGCTACTCCGTGAAGGAAAGGCGTCTGCCGTTTAACCCGCCACAAACCAACTCCGGCGAGCAGTAGCACAGCGGTAACTCCTCCGGCTGCTAAACCGCGCCGGACACCGCTGCGGCTTTGGCGGGGAATCAACCGGCTCAGGTCGGCGCCTATTTCCGAGGCGCGACGATACCGTTGTTCGCGGTCCTTCTCCAGCGCCCTGTTGATAATCCTTTCCAGCTTCGGCGGAACCGAAGGATTGAGTTCACGTACGTGAACGGGCGTATAGTTCAGGATGGCGTCGTGCAGAATCGGCGCAGTCTCACCACCAAATGCCCGTTTTCCCGTTGCCATCTCGTAGAGAACCAAACCGAATGAAAACAGGTCGGTGCGCGCATCCAGCTTCTCGCTTTTCACCTGCTCGGGCGACATGTAGCCCGCCGTTCCCATCGCCGCCCCCGTGCGGGTGAGATCCAGGCCGGCCGAGGTTGTCGTGACTCTAGACAGAGCACCAGCTTGATCGTCCCGTTGCGCTGCGACTTCCTCATGCTCCCCAGCCTCGAGGAGCTTCACTAATCCAAAGTCGAGAATTTTAGCTACGCCCCGATTTGTGATGAAGATGTTGGCAGGCTTAATATCCCGGTGAATGATGCCCTTCGCATGTGCAGATTCCAGCCCTTCGGTAATCTGAAGGGCAATGTCCAGTAACTGATCGACAGATATCCCGGTCTCACGCGAATTCGCAGAGCTCAGGCGGTCGCGCAGCGTCTGTCCCTCCAACAACTGCATCACGATGAAGGGCCGCCCCTCATGCTCTCCGAATTCATAAATCGGGCAGATGTTGGGATGGTCCAGTGAAGAGGCCGCGCGCGCCTCGCGTCCAAAACGCTCCAAAGCCCGAGGGTCATTGCCCAGCTCTTCGGGCAGGAATTTCAACGCCACGGCGCGGCCCAGCTTCAAGTCCTCGGCCCGGTAAACAACCCCCATTCCTCCGCCGCCGATGACGTCCAGCACTCGATAGTGCGAAACTATCCTACCTGTCAAACCTGAGAGTACAAACTGCAACTTTGCTACATGGTCATCGTTGCTGGTCGAAACTTCAATCTTCGCCGCACTATCGCCCGGAGTGGACTCCAGGCACGCCACTGGAACGAGGAGCCTGTAGCCACGCCGTGCCACTGTCTCGATGTACTTCGGGTCGTCGGCCGAATCGCCGAACGCTTGCCGCAGCTTCTTCATGGCAGTGTGAATACTGTGGTTGAACTCCACCACCGTGTCATTCGGCCAAAGCCTCTTCTTAATCTCATCGAGCGTCACCAAATCGCCCGAACGCTCAATAAGCATCCGCAGGATTTGGAAGGGTTGTTCCTGAAGACGAATCCTTTGCTCGCCTTTGCGCAGTTCTCCCGCCTTGAGGTCGCACTCGAAGGCCCCGAGCTGCGCCCGGATTGGAAGTGCGTTTTGCATACAGAGTCGTAAGCTTTGTGGAAAGTTTACTACTCTATGCTGTTCGACATCCAGGCTTCCCCACGCGGAAGTCACTCGCAAGACAACCTCACGGAATTTTGGGGAATGCCCGAGCCTAACGCTATGTTTGCACGCAGTTGGCAGTTCAGCGGCAGTTCAGCGGCAGTTCAGCGCCAGTGCATTGTGTTCTTGCCAGCTGTGATGCAAAGTCACCAGAAGCGCAGTACCGAGACCAAAATTTCATTCTAGAAATGAGGAGATTATGCAGACGAAAAAATTGGGGAGCGTTACAACGTTGGCTTTACTCGCCTTGCTGGCGGTAACCGTTCGACTGGCCGCGCAAGAGAAGGCGGATCATCACAAGTACCATCATTACAAGCTGATTGACCTAGGGACCTTCGGTGGTCCCACCAGCTTTGTGCCCGCCTCGTCGCTTGTGAGCATCAACTCTCACGGAGCCGTGATCGTGCAGGCGGATACAACCATTCCCGACCCGTACCCTCCCAACTGCTGGCAGTCTGATTGCCTGGTGAATCACCCAGGCATATGGCACGACGGCGTCCTCACTGATTTGGGCACGCTTCCGGGCGTCAACAGCGGCCAACCCGATTGGATCAATGACCATGGGGTGGTCGTTGGAGCTTCGGAGAATGGACTGCTTGATCCGCTAAACGGCTTTCCCGAAATTGATGCTGTTATCTGGAAACACGGTCACATCATCGATCTTGGAACGCTCGGAGGAAATGCAAGTGCGGCCAACGCCGTCAATGACCGCGGCGAAGTGACTGGACTTGCATTCAATACAGTCCTGGATCCTTTCCAAATGAACTTAGGCCCTCTGAACGCTTTTTTCGCTTACAGTGTGACCCAAATGCACGCTTTTCTGTGGCGGGACGGCACAATGCAGGACTTGGGCACATTGGGTGGGCCCGATAGCATCGGCGAATTTGTGAATGAGCGCGGGCAGGTGGCCGGGGTTTCCTATACGAGTTTTACGCCAAACCCGACTACTGGCATTCCCACGCAGGACCCGTTTCTTTGGGTGGCTTGCGATCGCGATAGTTGGGACGAGGACGATTGCGAGAGTGGCCGCGAGAGCGCAACTGCCGAGAACGGCCGAATGATAGACCTCGGCACATTGGGAGGCACGTCGGGCTGGCCGTATGGCCTCAACAACAGGGGTCAAGTGGTCGGCCAATCGAATCTGGCAGATGACGTGAACTTCCACGCCTTTCTCTGGGAGCGAGGCGTGCTTAAAGACCTGGGCACATTGGGAGGCAATAAGTCATCCCCAAGGTGGATCAACGATGCGGGAGAAGTTGTCGGCCGTGCTGACTTATATCCGGGTTTGATCACACACCATGGTTTTCTCTGGAAGAACGGTGTGATGACCGATCTCGGGGTTGTGGGTAGCGATCCATGCAGTACAGCGTTTGCGATCAATTCGAGCGAGCAGATTGTGGGCGTTTCGGCACAGTGCGGACAGTCCGGGCACGGGTTCCTATGGGAGAACGGAGGCCCCATCGTCGACTTGCAAACGCTGGTTCTTCCGGGCTCCGACGTGACAATAGGGGAAACGCTTTTTATCAATGACGCCGGAGAGATTTCTGGGTTTGGAACGAATTCCAATGGTGACCAGCGTGGCATCCTGCTGATCCCCTGCGATGAGAAACATCCCGGGCAGTGTGAAGACTACTCCATGATCGAAGCGGACACTGCGCGGACTGGCGCGTCCATGCCGCGACTCCCGGCGGCGAAAATCCAGCGTAGCGAATCAACGGTCGACACAGACAATTCTTTGCACACCCGATTCGGGAGAGGATCGCATGTTCCCGGTCAATTGGCGGCACCATCGAATTAGTTGCCGCTCCGACGTTGATCCTGCCGGGCAGGAGGCGCAGGTCGCTACGCGTCTCCGCTCCGGCAGAGCCGTACACGCCCTTCAGCTGCTGGCGACTTGGACTCTCATGTCACCACCCGTGCGAGCGGCATTGACCCGCGCAGCGCCGGGGACCTTCGTTGTGACGGCAAGTCGCGAACACCGCGCCCCCGCCACTTCCCACCTCCTCAACGCTGCCGGCTGAAAGCCGAACGCCAGTGCACTGTTACTTAGTCGGCAGTCGGCCGCGCTGATCAATCGCCGAGTCAACGAGGTCGCGACGGAAGTGCTGAAGCGGGTTCCAAACGCCGGTCGGAAGCAGTAAGGCAATTTCTGGTCAGAATGGTCCGTTTGCGAGCCACCGGCGGGCCGAGTAATTCAGTTGGCGAAAGAGAGGCCGGGCAACTTTGAGCTAATGGCCGCAAAACGGGCCCTCGAAGTCAGCACATTCGATTAAGCCAGCTCCGTGAAGTCCTTAGCTCTATACTTGGGCCATCACAGACGATCTAACTCGACTCACCGGTAACCCACTGTCCGGATAGCCCGTGATCCAGGCGTTGGGTTCAAAGAGATGTCCGTAATACGGAGTCGGGAATTAAGGAAGGTCTGAGCGGGAGATCAATAGCGAATTCCTCAGTTGACGCGAGAGATCACAGTCTGCCTTGCAGTTCGCCCGTGGGTTCAATCGCGATTACGACTTTCCCACTCGCGTGCCCTGCTTCTCGATACCGAAGAGCTTCAGCTGCCTCGCTTAGCGGGTAGCGTCGATCAATGACGGGTGCAATCCGTCCAGTTTCCAGTAAATCTTTTAGAAAAACCAGATCCTTCGTACTTATCTTCGCAATGAAGAATCGTATTTTCTTACTTCCAAGGCGGGATAGCACGGGTCCGAGAGAGGCAGCCTGGAGAATTCGAGCCATACTCCCTCCGACCATTACAAAAATCCCGTTTGGGCGGAGCGCCCGCCGGTAAGCGAAGATCGAATGATATGCGTTAGCCCCGAGAATGAGATCGTAACCCTGCCCACTTTGCGTGAAATCCTCCCGGGTATAATCGATGACATGGTCTGCGCCGAGCGATCGCGCTTTCTCCACATTCCCCGGACTGCACACGGCTGTCACTTCAGCTCCGAAGGATTTGGCAATCTGGACTGCGAATGTACCTACGCCACCTGACGCGCCATCGATCAGAACCCTTTGCCCCCGCTCGATCTGCCCCTGATCGCGAAGTCCCTGAAGGGCAGTGATTGCCGCCACTGGGACGGCTGCCGCCTCCTCAAACGATATGTTGGCCGGCTTCAGTGCCAATCGATCTTCTGCGGCACAGACATACTCGGCAAACCCGCCCAGACCTTTCTCCTCGAAGGATGCCCCGAAGACTTCGTCGCCTGGATGAAACTTCTTTATGTCCTTGCCAACGGACTCGACCCGCCCGGCGATATCTGCGCCTATGACTTTATGTTTTGGCTTGAGCAGCTTACCCACACTCGGGAGAAAGAACAACGGCCCCCTCATCATGAAACTGTCGAGAGGATTTACCGACGAGGCATACAGCTTGATGAGGACCTGGCCCGCTGCGGGAGCCGGCGTTGCGATTTCCCTGAGTTGCAACACTTCCGGTGATCCGTATTGTGTAGTGACAATCGCCTTCAAATTATTTGCTCACAACTATCAGAGGAACATAGCATTAACTGCCCGTCTTCCTGTGGCTTTCGGTCACCTCCAGGTGGATCATTCCGTGAGGACTGTAATCCGGAAACGATTCGAATGCTCAGAAACAACAAGTCTTATGCCAGAAATTGCCGGTTGCGGCTCCAAGATCTGTCAAGCAAGTTTGTTCGTAGTCCCTGAAACGTCTTGCGCCATCTGTTTCGCAAGAGTTCGCATCCGGCTGAGTGCAACGGGCTCCTGATTTCCAATCGATTCCTCATGCACACAACTTTCCACCGCTTCCAATAGCTGCGAGACAAGTGGATGCTCGAGGAATGGATGTCGGCAAACGAATTCGAGATCGCTTGAGGAACTGTCTTGAGAAGCAACCCGAGCATCCTCGATGATTGCTGCACAAACAGCGATGCACTGGTCGCAGATGTAAGCGCGGCCGTCGGGAGATGGTATAAGCGTCTCAACTGTATCTTGGTGCTTTCTACAAAATGAACAACATAGGCAATCATCCGCAGCCGCTTTTCCCACCATCCGGACCTCGGCTTGAGCCTACCAGATTTTAGGCTGTCCTCGTGGAGCTCCGTTACTGTGGATTGCCTCCTCAAGCATGAGCGGCCGCCGTCCCTCGTCGCAGCCGGTTTATTCCACAGTGGTCGGCCATCCGGACACTAAGAAACAGTGTCGCTCCGCCTCCGGCTCCATACCCGGATCTCTTCAAGTCTCCGCAAATTCCTCAGTACTTCCAAATGCGATTTCGCTTGCACTCCACCAGC
>CAVTXN010000006.1:0-587140 GCA_963738555.1 Terriglobia bacterium | reverse complement strand
TAAGCGAAATACGCGCAGCATGTAAAGAAAGCGCTTCGGACGACCCAGATCATGGATCAGCAGCGCGGCGCTTATCGCGCCGCCGACAGCGCCGATCCAGCGCGAACGAGTTACCAGCGAACGCATCGAATATGGCGCGAAGATCTGCGCAGCCGCTCCCAAGGCTGTGCTTACGCCGGCGGCGCCCCCGACGTAGAAATACATCGGAATAGACCAGATCCACGTCGGCTCCTTTAGCATAGGGCGATCGTAGTAACTGGGATCATGCGCCGGCTGCTGGCTGGGAACGTACGGGAAAGCTTGCGAGTGAAGCGCAATTCTCGGCTCGGAGCGTTGTCCGGCGGCCTCACCGGAAAGAGTGCCTATCGTTTGATCTATGTCACGGGGCATTGATTTGGAGTTTACTGCCGGTGCTCTACGGAGTTGCCGAGCATCACGGAAGCGATGGCGGCCAGCGACACGCCGAGCGCGGCGATGCCGGTCGAAATCCAGCTCTTCTTTCCCTTATGTGTAGGGACTTCCGGATCAGGAGGCAAGTTGTAAACCGCAGGTTTGTCTAACAGTAGGAAAAATGCGTTCAGACCACCGGTTCCAGGTTGACTGGCAGCATCATCGCCATATAAGTACGCTTCTTTGATGCCGAGCCCGTGCAATTCGGCAACCCGCCGCCGGGCTTCTTCGCGCAACGCCCCGATCTCGCCGAATTTGATGGATTCGGTAGGGCATGCCTTCGCGCAAGCAGGCGTCATGTCGTCTTTCTGGCGGTCATAGCACAAGGTGCATTTCCAGACTCGGCCATCTTCCTCGCTCCGATCGATGACACCAAACGGGCATCCGGAAACACAGTATCCGCATCCGTTGCAAATATCCGGCTGTACATAGACCGAACCGAATTCATTGCGGATAATGGCGCCTGTCGGACAGTTTTCGAGACACCCAGCACGCGCGCAATGCTTGCAAACGTCAGATGCCATGAGCCAGGAGAAACCCGTATCTGCTCCCGTAATAGGAACAGGTCTTTCAATGAAGCTCACATGTCTCCACGTTGACGCGCTAAGAGCAACCGTGTTGTCGTAGGACATGCCGCTGAAGTAATACCCGTCATCAGGAAGCTGATTCCATTGCTTACAAGCAACTTCGCAAGCTTTACATCCGATGCAGAGCGAGGTGTCGGTAAAAAAGCCGGTGGCCATCTTCAGGTCTGATCTCCTTGTTTGGCTTTGGGAGCATGCACATGGTGCTTGCCAACGGGTAACGATCCGGCTCTTGCCGAATCACGCAGGCCGTCACCCGGCAGCACGTCCGTAAAAAATGGCCTGGCGAGTCTACGGTCGCGACGGCCGGCGCGGATGTTTCCCGTGATCGCCTTGGATTCCATGATGCTCACATTCACATCGGCACCTAACGCAACAAGTTCGTTAGCGGCGTCGCCCCGCACAAGACCAGTACTTCCCCAGTGATATGGGAGGCCTATCTGGTGTACCCAGCGCCTACCCATGTGTAGCGGTCGTACCCGTTCGGTCACCAGGACGCGCGCTTCGATCTCACCGCGAGCGCTTGAAATCGTCGCCCAGTCCCCATTTCTCAGACCTTTGTCGTGAGCAAGCTCTGGGGAAATTTCGCAGAACATCTCTGGTTGCAATTCCGAGAGCCAGGAAATCCAGCGCGACATGGCACCTGATGTGTGATGCTCTGTCAGGCGATACGTCGTGAGAACGAATGGGAATCGGTCGTCGTCGTAAGGCCGAGCCAGAGCATTCTCGAAACGTGGATATTCGAAGCGAGCCGGGTTGCATTGTTGCCCATAAAGCGGATTGCGAATCGGCGATTCGAATGGCTCATAATGAGCCGGCATTGGGCCATCCAGCAGGCCGGTAGGTGCAAAAAGCCAACCCTTGCCGTCCGGCTGCAGCAGAAATGGGTCGTTACCGGCGATCGTAGCCGTGCCGCTTGCCTTTTCAGATGGGCGATATTCCGGATTGCGATCGGCTATGAAATCGGGAACGTCATTACCGGTCCATTTCTTCTGAGACTCGTCCCACCAGACAAGCTTCTTGCGATCAGACCAAGGCCGGCCGGCGGGATCCGCAGAGGCACGGTTATACAGAATTCTGCGATTGGAAGGCCACGCGAATCCCCACCCGTGGCCATAATCGCCCGCATGTGTGGCCGGTTCGCGATTCGCAGCATGATTCTTTCCATCGGCATAGATTCCGGAGTAGATCCAACAGCCACAGGCAGTCGAGCCGTCGTCTTTCAATTCGGTGTAGCCGCTGACCGGCCGGCGATCCGCTACGGTGTATCCGTTGATTTCGGCCACGACCCGTTCAGAATCCGGCTCCTGAAGGCGACCTCCAACCGGGTAATCCCATGTCATGTCCTGAATGGGCCGATCTTTCGGGTCTCGTGAATCGGCATACAGCTCTTTCAGACGCTTGCCAAGATGATAGACAAAATGCAGCTCGCTGCGCACTTCGCCGGGCGGCTCGATCGCGGCGTGATGCCATTGCGCAACCCGTTGAGTCTGCGTAAAGCTCCCGTTCTTTTCGGTATGAGTTGCGGCGGGAAAGAAGAAGACCTCCGTGCCGATGTCTTCCGGGCGAACCTCACCTCGTTCATGCTCAGGAGAAACACGCCAGAACTCGGCTGTCTCGATCAGCGAGAAATCCCGGACGACGAGCCATTCCAGGTTGCGCAAACCCTTTGCGTTGAACGGCAGCATTTGGTGAACCCACAACGGCGTTTTCGCCCATAACGAAATAACCCTTTAGACCACCATCGGCCATCGCGTTGACGGTTGTCATGTGAGAGTGGTCGCCCGTCATGCGCGGTATGTGATCGAAACAGTAATCGTTTTCAGCGGTGGCAGCTGTACCGTACCAGGCTTTCAGCAGAGAAATGATGTACTTTGGGAACTCAGTCCACCAGCCAATGGCGGGCGTGTAGTTCTCAATGTATTTCTTGAGCGATGTATCTGCGGAAGCCTTCGGCTGCGGCAAATAGCCGGGCAGAAGACTGTAAAGCGTGGGAATATCGGTCGAACCTTGGATGCTGGCGTGTCCTCGAAGCGCCATAATGCCGCCTCCGGGACGTCCGATATTCCCAAGCAAAAGCTGCAGAACGGAGCAGGCACGGATCATTTGAGCCCCAACCGTGTGATGGGTCCAGCCCACTGCGTAACAGAAGGCCGTAGTACGATCCCTCCCGGAGTTGTCGCAGATACTTTCGGCTATCTTGGCGAACAGCTCAGGAGGGGTTCCGCAGACCTCCTGAACCATTTCGGGCGTATAGCGGTTGTAATGGCGTTTTAAGATCTGGAAGACACATCGCGGATGTTGAAGGCTTTCGTCGCGCGCGAAATCTTTCGATGTTTCAGAGCGGAAATGCACGGCCTTCTCGGCATGGGATTCTGCCACCTGATGACTGTGCCGATCTCCCGCCGAAGCGCTTTCGTAACTCCAACTGTCAGCTTCGTACTGCCCCTCGTTTTTCTGCCAACCGCTAAAGAGACCGTCCAGATCTTCCGTATCGCGGTACTCTTTTGAGACCAGAGCGGGAGCGTTAGTGTAGGCCACGACATAATCCTTGAAGTAGCGCTCGCGCTCGATGACGTACCTGATCAGACCGCCCAGAAAGACTATATCGGAACCGGCACGGATCGGAGCATAAATATCTGCAACCGCGCTCGTCCTGGTAAACCGCGGATCGACGTGAATGATCTTCGCGCCGCGTTGTTTGGCGAGCATCGGCCAGCGAAAACCGACGGGATGATTCTCCGCCATATTCGAGCCCTGGATGACAATGCAATCCGAGTTTGCCAGATCCTGCAGCGAGCCGGTCGCACCGCCTCTACCAAACGAGGCCCCCAGACCGGGGACCGTAGCGGAGTGTCAAATACGAGCCTGATTTTCGATCTGTAGAATGCCTAAGGAATTGAAGAGCTTCTTAATCAGGTAATTTTCTTCGTTATCCAGGGTTGCGCCGCCTAAATGCGCCATGCTGAGTGTGCGGTTAACAACTTCCTCGCCGCTCTTCTCCTGCCAGTTCTCATCACGGGCTTTTTTGACCCGTTGCGCGACCATCTCCATTGCTGCGTCAAGCGGTATGGGCTCCCAGGACGTAGAGTAAGGCCGCCGATAGAGAACCTGTTGCTCCCGATGCTTGCTGGTGACAAGCTGAAAGGTAGCGGACCCTTTCGGGCAAAGACAACCGGCGGAGATGGGCGAATTCGGATCGCCTTCGATATCGACGATTTTCTCGTCTTTGACGTAAACCAGTTGGCCACATCCGACAGCACAGTACGGGCAAACGGAAGGCACGATGCGGTCTACGTTCCGGGTACGTGGTGAGAGTTCGCGGGTGCGGGCCGAGGCGGATATCTGCCCTAGAGCGTGGGTATCCCGACGCTGAATCTGTTTCATCAGGGGCCACTCGGACAACTTAGACCTTCGAGTCATAATTCTCTTCAGCTTCTCACCGGGTAGATGGGCCGATGCTCGGAAACGTAACGCGCAACTCGCAGCCGGTAGGTTTACAGATGTCGATCCAAGATCAAGTACGCTATTGGTGAACCTCGAGAACACAATCATGAAAAAGATATCGTGTGGTGCCGTGCTTTTCGGCGCGATCGGCCTTCTTGCGCTGGTTAGTTCGTCACAGGAGAACAGGTCGAAGCGACCCGGCGAAGACTGGATATCGCTCTTTAATGGAGCCGATCTTTCGGGATGGGAAAAGGTAGGAAAAGAAAGCTGGACCGTGGAAAACGGCGTGATCCACGGGAAGGGTTTGACCAAAGATTACGGCTACCTGCAAACCGACAAATTTTACAAGGATTTTCAGCTTGCTTTACGATTCAAGTGCGTAGCAGATGGGAACAGCGGGGTCTTCTTTCATTCCGCATTTAAGCCAGGTACTGCTGACGTGACGCAAGGAATGCAGTTCGAGATTGATTGCACAATGATGCATCACACAGGCGGCGTCTATGCCGAAGAAGGCGGCCATTGGGTCGTGTGGCCCGCCCCTGAAAACGAAAGCGTCGTGAGGAACGGCGATTGGAACGACTACCTGGTGGAGGTTGAGGGTAATCGCTATCGCTCAAGGCTGAATGGAGTTCAAATGATAGATTTCACCGACCCCAAGCCGGGCGCACCAGACGGGACCATCGCCTTACAGTTGCACGCCGGCGGTAACGGCAATATGGAGTTCAAAGATATTTGGATTCGCGACCTCTCACAGCGCTAGCCGCTTTACTTGGCGTGCCGAGCGATAATCTGATTCTTAATTTTCAGGTAAGTTGCGTGTGGAATGATCTTCTTGGTATCGAGCTCGGTTTTGGTCTGATAGGGGCGGCCGGCGATGATCTTCTGCGCTAGCGCCGGGCCGATACCCGGTAGAGTATCGAGCTGGTCAGCAGTGGCGCTGTTGATGTCGACCAGGTCTGTCGTCGCGGCGGAGGTGGCCGCCTGCGTGGCAGCCTTTTTTGGAGGCGATTGTGCCGCCGCAAGGAACACGGCAACAGAGAAGAGAAGAAGCCACCGTAGCAGTTTCATATCCAGAGATTCTAATACAAATTAACTTCAGACTCAGCCGGTGCGGCGGAGCGGAGGCTGTTGCGTACCAGCGCGCCGAAAGCGGTAGGGGCGTGCCCGCTGGCGGGCTTCACTAAACGAGGATGATCGGACCAACTCCAGGCGGTCCAGCCTATTTGCCGCGCATCCAGATAGCTCAGGAGTTGTTCTCCCCACGGCAAATGCTCTTCAACTCCACCGAATTCACCGATAAAAACGGGCGCCTGGGCGCTGACCCGTCCAAATGCCGACTGCCAGCTGTTTACCCCCCCGTGTCGGCGTCCGCCCGGGCAACGAGTTCCTCTTCTGTTTGGCGGCACGCATCCGTGCCCTTTACCTCCTTTTTGCCCGGGTAGACGTGTGACGAATAGACAACGCCCGGCAGATCGGGCGAGGGGAAATGCCGCAGATTATAGCCCCAGTCGACACCCGAAACGAAGATCAAGGCATGCGGATTTTCGCTCCGGATAGCATGCGTCAGTTGTGCGGCCCAGGCATTCCAGTCACGAAAACGGACGCGGCGTCGAGCGAGCGGAAAGAGAGTTTTATCGGGCCGGATGCCATCCAGACTTCCGTTGTCGTCCGGCAGCGGATCGTGCGGCTCGTTGAACAAATCGTAGAGTACTGCCGTCTGTTCACGATAGCGGCGCGCGAGCCGTGACCAGACAGCAAGAGAGGAGAGATTCGGAAGCGGCGGTACAAAGTTGGGCTCACCGTTCGCGAGGTGACCTCGAGGCGATACCGAATCCAGCCAATGAAGATCCAGAAGCGTGTAACTGCCCCGTTCGGCAGTGAGGGATATCACACGATCGAGGGCTTCGAGGTATGGTTCAGAAAACCAGCCAGGCAAAACATGAGCCTGGTTGAACGGTAGACGTATTACATTGCCACCCCAAGCTGCGATTTCGTCGAACTCGTACTCAGAAATACGGGCGTTTGCGAGGAAGCCCGGCGGCTCAGCAGTTGCATACTCGAGACCGGAGCGATTGACACCACGAAGTCGCACAGGGCGAAGCGTCTTACTGTCCACGATCCTGTTACCAAGAATGGATAGGGCTGGAAGATTGGCAGAGAGCAAGGCGGGACCTCTCCACGCCGGCGAAGGGCCGACGAAAGCAGAAGATGCAATATTTTTGGTGATTCCGGTATCCAATACCCGAAGGAGAGGTCATGGACCGACTGGAAGAACTAAAGAACAAGTATAAAGCTGCGCTCGATACCATTCAGCAGAAAGGTGTTCGTCTCACTCACCTCCATGTTCAGGATAATAAACTGTTCATTCAGGGTGCTGCGCCCTCGGAGGAAATCAAGAATGAAGTTTGGAGCCAGATTAAGGCGGCAGATAGCAGTTACAGCGATTTGACTTGCGACCTCACGGTGGATACGAGTCTGCCGCAACCCCAACAGGCAGCGGCTGCGAGTGCGACGGCTGGAGGCTCGGGAGCTGGACGAACCTATAAGGTGCAGCCGGGCGACACACTTTCGAAGATCGCGAAACAGTTCTACGGAAACGCCAATGACTATAACCGCATCTTCCAAGCCAATCAGGATAAGCTACAGAATCCTGACGTGATTAAGGTCGGGCAGGAATTGGTAATTCCCTAAGGGAGTAGCTCTGTCTGGTCACTCAGATTGAGGGTGTGTCGGCGCACTCTCAATCTGGCTTAGCTACCGCTTCTTCCGAAGTTTTCGGGAAACATCCGGCCAGAATTCCAGGAAAATTGCTCCGAAAGTGCCCTCTGCCGTTACGGTAAAGGCCCGCTCGAAAGTCAATCCCACGCCGCGGTCGGTCGAGGGGTAATACAGGTTTGCGATCCCCCCGGCGGCGATATTGCCGAGCACATTTGAGATGTTCGGCTGCCAGTGTCCGTTGTCGCCTTTGCAGCGCAGTGTAGTAAGAACCGCGTACCACAAGCGCCCTCCTTCGCTGCCGGTACCCTTGCGGAAGTAGCGCGGGTCCTGATGCAGGAGAACCGGAAAGAGAGCATTACCAAGAATGTCACCGTCGAAGGTGTCGGCATAGGAAGCACCCCACCGTTTGAAGTAGCCCTGGGCGCCCTGACCGTAGCCGGGATACTCGTTTTGCAACTGACTAATTCCCGCATCGACCCCAGCGATGACGAAAGTGACGGGATCCGTTGCGCTCTTAAATGCCAGTTCAAACTTCTGTTTTGGCGACATGGCGACTGCATCGGGGATGTTGGACAGATTGAAGCTGGGGAACACGCCTAAGACTCGTTGGTGCTCCTGACGTTTGATTTGTTCGGCAGCGATTTCTTCGCGTGATTTTGCAGCAGGTTGGCCGGGTTGGGGCGCTGCAGGAGCCTGCTGCTGGCTATCCTGCGGAGCGGGGGCTTGTGCCCGCGCCGGGCAAACAGGCGCGATCAAGCAAGTAGTTAAGAGTAGACCGAGAGCTCGGAACTGCGTTGATAGGGTCAAAGTAAGAAGTAACCGTAATCTTCAGCTTAGCGTGCTGCCCAAACGCGCCGTGATAGTTTCAGTACTGCAAGACGTAATGAAATCGCAGACCGTTACTGTCTCTCCAACCCGGTTGAGCACAAACAAGCACCTGCTGCGCTGGGTGGAGAAGATGGCCGAGCTGACAAAACCGGCGGCGATCCACTGGGTCGACGGTTCACAGCAGGAATACGACGAGCTTTGCGCAAAGATGGTCGCTGGCGGGACGCTGATCAAGCTAAATCAGGAGCTTTGGCCGGGCTGTTTCCTGGCGCGCTCCGACCCAAGCGACGTTGCTCGCGTGGAAGACCGTACGTTTATTTGCTCTCTCTCGAAAGAGGCGGCTGGCCCCACTAACAACTGGGTTGATCCTTACGAGATGCGCCGGACGTTGAAGGCCCTGTTCCGGGGATGTATGCGCGGACGCACGATGTATGTGCTGCCGTTCAGCATGGGGCCGATCGATTCACCCATGTCGCGTATCGGAGTGGAACTGACGGATTCGCCCTACGTCGTCGTCAATATGCGCATCATGGCGCGCATCGGCATCGAAGTCTTTGCCGAGATCGATAAGGACATCAAGCGGGTCGTGCCTTGCATGCACAGCGTGGGGGCACCTCTTGCCCCGCGTGCAAAGGATGTGCCCTGGCCTTGTAACCGCGAAAAGTATATCGTGCATTTTCCGGAGACACGGGAGATTTGGTCGTACGGTTCAGGGTACGGCGGCAACGCTCTGCTCGGGAAGAAGTGTTTTGCGCTGCGCATAGCGTCGAATATCGCGCGGGATGAGGGCTGGATGGCCGAGCATATGCTCATCCTGGGCGTCGAAGACCCGCAAGGCGAGAAGACTTACGTAGCTGCCGCGTTTCCGAGCGCTTGCGGTAAGACGAACTTCGCAATGATGATTCCGCCCGAAGGCTTCGAAGGCTGGAAGGTGTGGACGGTCGGCGATGATATCGCCTGGATCAAACCGGACGAGACCGGCAATCTTCGAGCGATTAACCCGGAGGCAGGGTTCTTCGGCGTCGCGCCCGGGACGTCGCCAGGAACGAATCCAAACGCGATTCAAACGCTCGCACGAAATACGATTTTCACGAATGTGGCGTTGACTCCAGACCGCGGAGTCTGGTGGGAGGGATTAACCGAAAATCCGCCCGCGGAATGTCGAGACTGGCAAGGGCATCGATGGACACCCGAGATAGGCAGAGAAACCGGGAAGAAGGCGGCGCATCCGAATGCCCGTTTCACGGCACCGGCCTCGCAATGCCCGTGCATTGACCCGGATTGGACGAATCCTGACGGCGTCCCGATCAGCGCGTTCATTTTCGGAGGCCGACGGGCCAAAACAATTCCGCTGGTTTTCCAGGCATTCAATTGGAGTGCAGGAGTGTACATCGGTGCGACTATGGGCTCGGAGACGACAGCGGCGGCAGCGGGCGCAGTAGGCAGGGTGCGCCGCGATCCTATGGCGATGCTGCCATTCTGCGGCTATCACATGGGCGATTATTTCCGCCACTGGCTTCGCATGCAGCGCGAGTTGAGCGCGACACCGAAGATTTTCCACGTGAACTGGTTTCGTAAAGACGACGAAGGCAAGTTCCTCTGGCCTGGGTTCAGTCAAAACATGCGGGTGTTGAAGTGGATCGTCGATCGTGCGCACAGCCGGACCGGAGGCAAGGAAACCTCAATCGGGTGGATGCCGAGGTACGAAGACATTCACTGGGACGGTTTGGAGTTTCCGCGCGAGCGATTCGAAGAGTTGCAGGAGTTCGATCGGGCGGCGTGGCGAGCGGAGGTGATCAGTCACGAGGAGCTGTTCATAGAGGTACACGATCATCTGCCTCCGGAGATGATTTACGAGCGGGAACTGCTGATTTGCCGCCTCTAAAACAGGGGGTTTTTACCGTCTATAAAAAAGGCGGTACTTACGGAACAATTCGTAGATCACGACTGCTCCGGCGCTTGAAACATTAAGAGAATGCTTCAAACCGAGCATGGGGATTCGAATGTGAGCATCGCATTTAGAGAGAAGAGAAGGAGAAAGTCCGTCGACTTCGTGACCAAAAGCCAGACAAACCGGGAAATTCGGCTGCCAGTCGAAGAGATCCAGAGCCCGATTGCTGGTCTCGATAGCGGCGATTTCGTAGCCGTTCGCGCGCTGTTTCTCGATCGCATTCAACGGATCGTCGACCGATTGCCAGATTACTCTATCTTCAGCACCTAGCGCGGTTTTGTGGATGGCCCTTTTGGGCGGCCGGGCCGTGATCCCGCTCAACAGGAGCCGTTCGATTCCAGCGCCGTCGGCGGTACGAAAAAAAGCTCCCACATTGTACATGCTGCGTACGTTGTCGAGCAGAACCGAAACCGGCAGGCGGAAGCCAGTGTAAGGCTCGGCGGCACTGGTGGCGCGAAACGGGATCCGTTCTTCCACTTGTGTTCGCTATTTAGGTAGACCGGCGCGCTTCCAGAGCTGGTCGACGCGCTGTTTTACTTCGGGCGCCATGGCGATGACGTTAGGCCATCGACGGTAAAAACCCTCGGTCTTCCACTTGGTCGTAGCATCGACGCCCATCTTGGATCCGTAGTTGAGAAGGCGGCTGGAATGATCGAGCGAATCGACGGGTCCGAGGCAGAATTCGATATCGCGCTGGGGGTCGATATTGTTGAGAGCCTTCCAGGCGACTTCGGAGACATTTTGTACATCGACATCTTCGTCTACCACCACTATGCACTTGCTGAACATGGCCTGACCGAGGCCCCAGATCGCATGCATCACTTTGCGCGCATGGCCCGGATAGGACTTTCTGATAGAGACGAGAACCAGGTTGTGAAAAATACCTTCGGCGGGCATACAGATATCGCGAACTTCAGGCAGTTGCGTGCGCATGAGTGGAAGAAAGATACGCTCGATGGCCTTGCCCATGAAAAAGTCTTCCATGGGCGGCGGTCCGACAATAGTGGCGGCATAGATCGGATGTTTGCGACGCGTGACGCACTCGATGTGAAAGACAGGGTAGTCATCATCGAGTGAGTAGAAGCCGGTGTGATCGCCGAAGGGTCCTTCGCGGCGCAGCTCGCCGAGATTCAGATGGCCTTCGAGCACGATCTCGGCATTCGCGGGAACTTCGAGATCGCAGGTTTCGCACTTTACTAATTCAACGGGCTTGCCGCGCAGAAATCCGGCGAAGAGCATTTCATCGATAGCAGGCGGCAGAGGAAGAACGGCCGAGAAGATGGTTGCGGGATCGGAGCCAATCGCGACAGCGACGGGCATGCGGGTTTCTTTTCCTTCGGAGACGAGACGGCGATAGTGTTCGGCACCCTGTTTGTGCTTCTGCCAATGCATGCCCGTGGTGCGCGAATCGAAGACCTGCATGCGGTACATGCCGCAGTTGCGTTTACCGGTCTCGGGATCTTTTGAGAAGACCATGGGAAGTGTGATGAAGCGTCCAGCATCGCCAGGCCAGCAGTGGAGGATAGGGAATTCGTCCAGCGAGAAACCGGCACGCTGAACGACCTCCTTGCAAGGACCAGTGGAGACAATTTTCGGAAAGGCTGAGCCGAGCTCGTTGAGCTTGGGAAGGAGTTTCAGTTTATCGAGCAGCCCTTGTGGCTGCTGCATTTCGAGAAATCCGGAGATGCGTTGAGCAATTTCTTCGATGCTGCCGACACCGAGGGCGATCTCCATACGGCGCAAGCTGGCAAATGCATTGATGAGCAGCGGCACGCGCGATTTCGGATTTTCGAAAAACAGGGCCGGACCGGCAGATTTGACTGCGCGATCAGCGAATTCGGTTATCTCGAGATAGGGATCTACTTCAAACGGTATGCGCACTAATTCGCGGCGACGTTCTAATTCGCGCACAAATTCGCGGAGGTCTTGAAAGGACATGGTGAGGCAACGCCGCTTGCTGACGGGTCCGTTTCAGTGTAATCCGTCGGCCCACTATGATGGGATTGAAAATTATGAGCAGACGAACCGCCCTGATCACGGGGGCAAGCCGCGGAATCGGAAGGGCGTGCGCGCTGGCAATGGCGGTGGGCGGACACCGCGTAGCACTGGCAGCGAGATCTCAAGAGAAACTGGAAGAAGTAGCGGAGGCGGTGCGGCAAACGGGCGGAGAACCCTTCGTGGTCGATATGGATCTGGCCAGCCGTGAATCCATTGCAGCAGGTTTCAAGAGGGTAGCGCAGGAATTTGGACGAATTGACATTCTGGTGAATAACGCCGGCATCACAAAGGACGGCCTGGCGATTCGGATGAAACAAGCCGATTGGGAATCGGTGCTCCAGACGAATTTGAGCGGAGCGTTTTATGCCATTCAACAGGTCTTGCCGGGGATGATGCGAGAAGAGTGGGGCAGGATCGTGAACATCTCGTCGGTAGTGGGCGAGACGGGAAATCCGGGACAGGTCAACTACGTGGCGTCGAAAGCGGGGCTGATCGGGCTAACCAAGGCGCTGGCAAGAGAAATGGGCAGCCGCAATATCACCGTGAATGCGGTTGCGCCGGGATTTATCGACACGGATATGACAGAGGCGCTGCCCGCCAATCTGAAGCAAAAGATGATCGATGAAACGCCGCTGAAGCGAATAGGTTCGGCGGACGATGTGGCGCACGCCGTGCGTTTTCTGGCGAGCGAGGAAGCATCGTTCATTACCGGGCACGTACTGGATGTAAACGGCGGTATGTACATGTAGCCGCCCGGCTCTCAACAGTATCGTAGAGGCTGGATACAAGCGAATGTCATCTATCAGCGCAGGGCCAGGCGCGAAACGGGACAGCAAATTCAAAGTAGGGTTGGTGCAGATGAGCTGTTCTGTAGAAGCGGACGATAATCTCCGAAAGGCGATCGGAGGAGTGCGCGAGGCAGCGGAAAGGGGCGCAGAAATCATCTGCTTGCAAGAGCTCTTTCGCAGCCAGTATTTCTGTCGCGAGGAAAACGCCGAGCTATTCGAGTTAGCCGAACCCATTCCTGGCCCTTCGACGGAAGCTCTGGGCGCCGTAGCTAAAGAACTGCAGGTCTCGATCGTAGCCTCGCTTTTCGAAAAGCGCGCAGCGGGTTTGTATCACAACACGGCCGCTGTCTTAGAAGCTGACGGCTCGTTGAAGGGTGTGTATCGCAAGATGCACATTCCGGACGATCCTCTTTATTACGAAAAGTTTTATTTCACGCCGGGCGATCTGGGCTTCCAAAATTTCGAAACCAGGTATTCGAGGATTGGGGTGCTGGTGTGCTGGGACCAATGGTATCCGGAGGCGGCCCGCATCACGAGCCTGCAGGGCGCGAACGTGTTGTTTTATCCTACGGCGATCGGCTGGCATCCTGCCGAGAAAGCACAATATGGCGAGGCACAACTGGACGCCTGGCGTACTATGCAGCGCGCGCATGCCATTTCTAACGGTGTTTTCGTAGCGGCCGTGAATCGCACCGGCTATGAGGGTTCACCGGAAAACGGACTGGAATTTTGGGGAAATTCGTTCGTATCCGATCCGTTCGGCAGAATTCTGACGCAAGCCGGCACTAACGAAGAGAAGGTTCTGGTCGCAGAGTGCGATCCGAAACAGATGGATGAAGTGAGGCGAAACTGGCCATTCCTACGGGATCGCCGTATCGACGCCTACGGGCCGATCACTCAGCGGTGGCTGGGGTGATGAATGCAGGATTCCGTATGCCGGCCGAATGGGAGCGGCATGAAGCAACATGGCTCGCCTGGCCGCACGAAGAGAGCGACTGGCCGGGTAAGTTCGAGCCGATCTGGTGGGTTTATGGGGAGATTGTGCGGCATCTTTCCCAGCGAGAGCGGGTGCGAATTCTGGTGGAAGGACCGGAAGAGGAAGATCTGGCGCGCTGCGTGATCGCGAAATGCCACGCGAATCAAGAAGCTGTCGAATATTTCCAGATACGGACAGATCGTAGCTGGACACGCGACTACTGCCCTATGTTTGTCCGAAACGGCGATGTTCAGGCGATGCTGAACTGGCGCTTCAACGGGTGGGCCAAATACGACAACTGGGATTGTGACGATCGGGTGACGACACATCTGTCGGCACGGCTGGATTTGCCTATGTGGACGCCGGTTTACAAAGGGCGCGAAGTGGTTCTCGAGGGGGGCAGCATTGACGTCAACGGCGCGGGGACGGTTCTGACCACCGAGGAGTGTTTGTTGAGCGACGTGCAGCAGCGCAACCCAGGACTCGGCCGCAGCGATTATGAGGAGATTTTTCGCGAGTATCTGGACGCTCGAAACACTTTGTGGCTCCGAAATGGCGTCGCGGGCGACGACACGCACGGGCATGTAGACGATCTGGCGCGCTTCACGGCGAAAGACACGGTGGTGATCGCGGTAGAAGAGGATGCCGGCGAAGTGAATTTTGAGCCGCTGCAAGAAAACCTGGCGCTCCTTCGGGAGATGCGCGATCAGGACGGGCGGCAGATGCACGTAAAGACACTGCCGATGCCAGAGCCTGTATTTTTCGACGGGCAGCGGCTGCCGGCGAGTTATGCCAATTTCTATCTTGCGAATGAGTTGGTGTTAGTTCCCACTTTTAACGACGTAAACGACCGGATTGCCTTGAATAAGTTGGCGGAGTTATTTCCCGGGCGAGATGTAGTCGGGATTGCGAGCACGGACTTAGTGCTCGGGTTAGGGACGCTGCACTGTATGACGCAGCAGCAGCCGGAGTGATGCTTTCAAACTTACTGTGCATTCCCGTGCCCTAATATCAGTTGTTCACCGGCGTTTCCCTTCGCGAATGATTCAAGCTCCGGGTAATGTGCGACCAGGCTCTCAGGCGCACTGACCGGGCCGCCTGTCAAAATAGAGCGAATTTCGAGAGCGTTCACTGCTCCTTTGCCCAGGTAATGATTATTGGCGACGACGTAGGTCTCGTGAGCGGCGGCATCGACCGCTTTGATTCTGGCTATCCACGGGTCTAGTTCGTCCGGCGAATACAAATAATCGTAGCGCTCGTGGGAGTGTTCATTTTTCGTGAACCAGGAATTGTAATTGCGCCCGTGCAGCCGGATGTATCCGACGGCAGATGTGGCGATCGCCGCGGGCTGAATCGATCTGCTGAAAAGAGGCTGGTCAATATTGCAGAGCCCGATGTTTAGCTGTGCGAGCGTGTCGAGAACTCCAGGCTCGCTCCAGCTTGCGTGCCTCACTTCGAGAACGAGAGGGTATCCGGCAAATCGCGCTGCCAGACGCGCCACGTACTCGCGGTTTTCATCGGTGTTGCGAAAGGACCAGGGAAATTGCAGGAGCAAGGCTCCGAATCGTCGAGCATCGACGAGCGGCGCGAGGCCGTCCTTTACCAATTGCTCATCGGCCGCCGTCGCGTTGCGCTCATGCGTGAAGCCGCGCCATAACTTGGCTGTGAAACGAAGCCTGCTATGCGATTGCAACTGCTCGAGCCACGAAGAGGACGTTTTGGCCGTGATCGGGCCGTAGAACGAAGTGTTGATCTCCAGTACATCAAAGTAATGCGCAAGAAACGATAGCTCGTGGAACCCACGTGGTTTCGGGCGCGGATAAACGATACCAGCCCAGTCCTTATACATCCAACCGGCGAGCCCAATGCGGATCACAAGGAGGCCGCCTTAGCGCTTCGTCGATTGCTCGTAATTGAAGGCCACGCGGAACATGGCGGCCTCATCGAAGTGTTTGGCGAAGATCTGGAGACCGACCGGAAGGTTATCGGAAGTCTCGCCGCAAGGAACGGACATGCACGGGACGCCCGCGAGATCTCCGGTCAGCGTGTATACGTCTGACAAGTACATCGCCAGCGGATCGTCGACCTTCTCGCCGATCTTGAACGCGGGGAACGGGGAAACGGGAGCGACGATGGCATCCACTTCCTGGAACGCGTTCCGGAAATCCTGGGCAATCAGGGTACGGACTTTCTGCGCCTTCAAGTAGTAGGCATCGTAATAACCGGCACTCAGGACATACGTGCCGAGCATGATGCGGCGCTTGACCTCTGCGCCGAAACCTTGGCCTCGCGTCCGGCGGTACATGCCGGAGAGTGTTTCGCCATCCACGCGCGTGGTGTATCGCACTCCGTCATAGCGCGCTAAATTGGAGCTCGCCTCTGCCGTAGCGATGATGTAGTAACACGAGAGCGCGTATTTAGTGTGCGGCAGGCTGATCTCGCGCAGTTCGCATCCGAGTTTCTTCAATTGCTCGATCGCCGCATGAACCGTGTCGCCGATGTCTGAGCTGAGCCCGTCGAAATACTCTTTCGGCAGGCCGAGTTTGGCGCCACGCACCGGCTCCGCCATCATCTCCAGATAGTTATCTACGGGAGCAAAGGCGGAGGTGGAATCCTGTTCGTCGCGGCCGGCGATGACTTGCAGGACCGCAGCAGCATCGTTCACGTTCTTGGCCAGAGGGCCGATATGATCGAGCGAACTCGCGAAAGCAGCCAGACCGTATCGCGAAACGCGGCCGTACGTCGGCGTCACGCCGACGACGCCGCAGAAACTTGCCGGCTGCCGGATGGAACCTCCGGTATCGGAACCGAGGGAAGCGACGGCGCTGCCTTGGGCCACAGAAGCTGCGGAACCGCCGCTCGATCCGCCGGGAACCCGATCGAGCGCTTTCGGATTATGAACGGGTCCGAATGCAGAGTTCTCGTTGGAAGAGCCCATGGCGAACTCGTCGCAGTTGCTCTTACCGATTATCAGGGCGCCTTGCTCTTCCAAACGAACGACTGCGGTCGCGTCATATGGGGGGACGTACTTCTCGAGTATGTGAGAGCCGCAAGTGGTACGCAAATTCTTGGTGACGATTACATCCTTGATCGCCATCGGAACACCAGCCAAAGCCGGCAGTAAGCCGCCGCGCGCCACGGATTCATCTACGCGCGCTGCCGTTACGAAGGCGCGATCGGGCGAGAGAGTAAGGAACGCGTTGGTCTGAGGGTTCTCTTTCTCGGCATGCGCAACCGCCGCTTGCGCTAATTCCCGGGCGCTGAATCGTTTGGCGAGCAGCCCTTCGCGAATCTGCGGGATTGTCAGCGAAGATATGTCGCAGTGCTGATTCATCGCTCGATTACCTTCGGCACCTTGAAGTATCCGTTGCCCGAGGCGGCCGCATTGGCCAGCACGTCTTTGATGCTCAATGGGGTGTGCGGTATGTCTTCGCGCAATGTTGCGATCTCGTCCGCCTGGTAGAGAACCTGCGCCATCGGTTCGATCTTCGAAGTATCCAATTCGTTCAACTGCTCGATGTAGGTCAGGATCTCGCCAAGATCATGCGACATCCGAGTAATCTCTTCATTTGTGAGCTGCAGATTGGCGAGGTCTGAAACATAGCGGACTTGATCTTCAGTTAACTTCAAGCAGTTGCCTTTGTGCGCGACAGTCGATACACCTTCTTTAGCACAGGGTCGCGAATCCCATCCGCCTCATCGGCATCATGCAGGCAGTGCTGAGCCTGGCCTCCACGAGCCACCTCGCGCGCGAGCCCCCGGCGGGGCACTGCTATCCGGAATTCCAGATCGTGAACCAGATCTGTACCGGTGACTTTCCGAATCCGTTCGATAATTTGCGAGCTCAGAGTAAAAAGCTGTCCCTGCCAGACTGCGTCTTCCACTTCGACCACCAGTGTGTTGCGAACGAGCTTAATTCGCGATGTGTGAGCGGCGATCGCTTTGCCGACCGCCGCCGGCCAGAGCGCTCGATTGAAATCTTCGTCGGTAAAGATCTCACTTGAAACTTTGGTTTTTCGGATGAGCCGTGCGGCGCGTTCCATATTAGCTCTCAGCCCTGAACTGCAGGACGCCAGCGGGGGAGGAATCGCGAACAGGATTAGAAGTTTAGCACGCCAGCCGGAGCGAAGACGTTGAACGTCAGAGCAATCTGAGTTTGCTAAGGGCCTTCTCGATACTCTGAATGTCCTCGAGATCATCTACCACGACTGCCTCGTTCTCCGAATACCAGATTTGGAGCGCCTTGCCCTCTGCATCCGGGTATTGTTTTACCGACCAGGCACTGGCGAGATTAATGTGATCACCACTTGTGAGTCTTATGAATATAGGAGTCATGAATGTCTGGCGTGTTTGTTTGTACCTTATGCATTGTAGATGGTGTTTATATAGAGTGGCAATCACACCGCGACAAGATGGGGGGTATTGCCGTTGGTGTGGGCCGGGATATGCGTGCCGGGCTGGTCTCTTAGGAAGCAGCAGGTCTGAAGACCTGCGCGGAGTAAACTCCACCCTCCAGCAGGCCGCTTGCTAAACTGAAGCCAAAATCACGTCCAGGGTTGGTTTTCGCGCTCGCGCCTTCGCCTGTTTAATCCATGGCCATTCAGACGCTATTTGGTTCCGTTCCAACAGAACCCAATCTTCTCGACCGGTTAAAGACCGGGATTCAGAAGACTCGCTCCGGGTTGGTGGATCGCATTGAGGATGTTCTATCGGGCAGGAAGGAAATCGATGCGGAGCTACTCGAGGAGCTGGAGTATACGTTGATCACGGCGGACCTGGGCGTCCAGACCGTTCAGGACATTCTCGAGCAAATCCGCCAGCAGATGGACCGCAAACAGAGCGGGGATGCCGCTGAAATCCGGTCCATGATTCGCGAGCAACTGCTCGAAGTGCTACGGGCCTCGGAGACTCCACTTCATATTGTGACGAAGCCCCCCGCGGTTGTGATGCTAGTGGGGATCAACGGCTCAGGGAAGACGACCACTATTGGGAAACTTGCGCACCGTTTTCTCGGCGAAGGACGCAAGGTGCTGCTTTGCGCTGCCGATACGTTTCGGGCAGCCGCAGTAGAACAACTGGAGGTTTGGGCGGAACGGGCCGGCGTCGATGTCATCCGTCAGAAAACAGGAGCCGATCCGAGCGCTGTTGTTTTCGACGCTCTGCAAGCCGCGAAAGCGCGTGCTGTCGACTACGTCATCATCGATACCGCCGGGCGGCTTCACACCAAGGAGAACCTGATGGCTGAGCTCGAAAAGATGCGCCGCACTTGCCAGCGCGTTGTTCCGGGATCGCCGCACGAAGTCTGGCTCGTGCTCGATGCGACTACCGGACAGAACGGTCTCGAGCAAGCCCGGAAGTTCACCGAGTCCGCAGGGGTTACGGGCATTCTGCTCACGAAATTGGACGGAACTGCCAAGGGCGGCGTAGTTGTTGCAATTGCCCGCGAACTGAATCTACCAATTCGATTCATAGGTGTCGGGGAGAAAATCGACGATCTTCTTCCCTTTGAACCTGAGCGATTCGTGGCATCGCTCTTTGACTAACCGTGTCGAGCCATTCGTACATGAAGGAAGCACTGGCACTAGCTGAGCGGGGCCGCGGTCAGACGAGTCCGAATCCGGCGGTTGGAGCCGTTATCGCTCGGGATGGCGCGGTGGTTGGACGAGGCTTCCATACCTGGGCAGGACTGGATCACGCGGAAATTGTGGCGTTGCGCGAAGCCGGTGAGGCGGCTCGGGGGGCCACGCTGTATGTGAGTCTCGAGCCATGCTCTCATCACGGACGTACCCCGCCCTGTGTTGATGCGGTTATTGCGGCCGGAGTGGGCCGAGTTGTAGCCGCGATGCAAGATCCTAACCCGCAGGTGGGCGGCCAGGGCTTCGAGCGCCTCCGGGCGGCGGGCATCGAGGTTCTTATAGATAAGGAGTCGACTGAGGCTGCCGAACATTTGAACGAAGCGTTCGTGCATTTCATGCGTACCGGCCGGCCGCTGGTTACGGTAAAAGCGGCCGTGACACTCGACGGCAAGATCGCTGCCCCGCAGGATAATCTCGGGTGGATCACCAGTGAAATCGCCAGACGCAACGTCCAGCAGGTCCGACATTTCTCGGACGCTATCCTGACCGGCATTGGAACGGTGCTCGAAGACGACTGCCTGTTGACCGATCGTTCCGGTCTGGCGCGGAGCCGGCCGCTGCTGCGCATCGTCCTCGATTCACAGCTGCGGATTCCGCTCCACTCGAAAATGGTAACGAGCGCGAACGATGACGTGCTTATGGTGTGTACGTCTGCCGCCAAGGTCCAGCGGCGGAAGGCGCTA
The DNA here is from genome assembly GCA_963738555.1 of Terriglobia bacterium. Classification (GTDB taxonomy): domain Bacteria; phylum Acidobacteriota; class Terriglobia; order Bryobacterales; family Bryobacteraceae; genus Bog-105. The sequence goes on along the minus strand of CAVTXN010000006.1, from coordinate 567,081 downwards.
GAAGCGCTGGGCGTCCGGGTTCTCGTCGCGGACGGGACGGCGGGGCGGACGGACTTACGTAAGGTCCTCGGTTTTCTAGCAGGCGAACGCTACCTCTCTTTGATGGTAGAAGCAGGGAGCCACGTGAACTGGACCATGCTCGATGGTCAGATTGCGGACAAGGTTTTGTTCTATTACGCCCCTAAGATTTTGGGGGGATTAAAGAGTCTTCCTGTCGCGGGCGGAACGGGACGGCAGCGGCGCTCGGACGCGATACTTCTCGAAAGGCTGAGTGTTCATGCCATTTCAACGGACGAGTTCGCCGTGGAGGCTTACCTGGTGAAGGACAAGCAATAGATGTTTACGGGGATTATCGAGGAGGTTGGCGAGGTTGCGAATCTAGAACAAAAGTCTGCCGGCGCCAGTCTCAGCATTGCATGCGAATCGATACTGCGTGAGTTAAGGATCGGTGACAGCATTGCGGTAAACGGAGCGTGTTTAACAGCGGCAAATATAGGCGCGGACCACTGGACCGCAGATTTGGCTCCGGAAACTCTGAAGCGTACAGGACTAGGCGATCTCAAAGCCGGAGGGTTGGTGAATCTCGAACGTCCTTTGCGGGCGAACGGCAGGCTGGACGGCCATTTTGTGCTGGGACATGTTGACGGCACGGCCGAACTGATCTCTCTCGATCCGTTAGGTGACGATAACTGGTGGCTGCGGATACGCGTGCCGGGGGACTTATCGCGGTATATCGTCAGCAAGGGTTCTCTAGCCGTCGATGGCATCAGCCTCACGGTCGCCGAAATAGCAGATGATCTTGTGAGTTTTACCGTTATTCCCCACACCTATGAACACACCAGGCTGCGCGTCTGCTCGCCGGGATCGCGGCTGAATATCGAGGTGGATATTCTTGCAAAGCACCTCGAAAAATTTGCAGGCCTAAATGGTGTTTCAAACATTTCACCGATCAAATGATTTGGCAGTACCAGAACTAACTGTTGCGATCTTTTCCGGCGTGCCTGCACTCCGCTTACGTAAGGATCGAAGCTGGGGTGCTGCCGCGCTATTTTCAGCTTCGAATTGGATGATGAAGCAGCTTCTACACGAGGAACTGACCCTGGCAGACATTAGGGCGCTGGCTGCCTCGATCTATGAGCCGGAACCGCGAATCTGGCGTAACGGACGGTGGAAGTGTCCTCAGTGTCTGGTGTGGAACCAGGAATCGAACCTGCAATGCGCGTGCGGCATCAGCCGCGATGGCTTGGCCGAATTTTGCGAGCGGGATAGTTCGCAATAATATCGGCGGGGCTCAAGCCCCGCGCCGGGCTGAAGCCCGCCTTCCGAGCGGCCCACTGGAGGGCGAGGGAGCCTGAAGGCTTATGTTATTATCGCTGCGGATTCGAGTGTGAAACTGGGGTTGATCAGCTCGGCTTGGCTCGGTACGCCCGTTAGTACTGCCCAGGGTATCGAACTCACGAAACAGATTGGCTTCGACTGCATCGATATTTTCGCCGATCCTCTCGAAGTTACCCCAGAAGAGCGACGCCTCATTCGGAAGACGACGGCAGCCAACCATCTCCCCGTCATTTCCACCGTCTGTTGCGCGTTGGGCATCGCCGATTTCAACAAACCAGTGCGAGATTTTCACGTCCATCGCGCAAAGAGTTATCTCGATCTCTGCTATGAGCTGGAGGGCAGGAATTTGCTGCTAGTGGTAGGGGAATATATCTGGCAGCAGGAGGTCATTGCTCCACAAGATCAATGGAAGTGGGCGGTCGAGCATGTGCGTGAGCTCGCAGAATATGCCGGCAGACTCGGACTTGAGATCGCGATCGAACTCGAGCCGTTTCACCTATCGCTTATCAATAATATTGAGAGGATGACCCGCTTTCTGGCCGATGTAAATCATCCCGCGGCCAAAGCGAATGTCGATATCTCTCATCTCGTACTCGCCAAAGACAAGGCCGCTGAGATTTCTAGGCTCGAGGGCCGCATCGCTCACGTTCATCTTTCCGATTGTGACGGCAAGAAGCATGGCGACCTGCCCCCGGGCCGCGGTGTGGTCGATTTTCCGCCTTATTTGAAAGCACTTGCTGCCGCGGGCTTCCGCGGAGCTATTAGCATTGAACTGGAGTATTCACCCGAACCGGCAAAAATCGCCGATTGGGTCAAGGAGGCGTATACTTCGACCAGCGACATGATGAGCCAGCTTGGCATTCGTTCCTGAATTGTTTTTATAGAAAGGATCATATATGGCATCAGGTCCCATTCAAGAAAACCGGCTCGAAGCATATCGGAGCGATGGCTACATTCTCGAGAAATCTCTGTTTGACAAAGAGGAAATCGGGCTGCTGCATCGCGCCGCAAAAGAAGATCGAGCACTGGACGAACATTCCTTCGGCCGAGGAGATGGAGAGGGCGGCACAGTCCGGCTGTCTCTCTGGAACCACCCCGGCGATACGATTTACGGCATGTTCGCGCGATGCGAGAGCATTGTAAATTCCGCGGAAAAGCTGCTGGGCGGTGAGGTTTACCACTATCACTCCAAGATGATCATGAAAGATGCGAAGGTGGGCGGGGCGTGGGCGTGGCATCAAGACTACGGCTACTGGTATCAAAATGGAGTACTCTTCCCGCTCCTCACGAGCGCCTTCATAGCGGTCGATCCTGCTACAAAGGAAAACGGCTGCATGCAGGTCCTCAAGGGCTCGCATCTAATGGGGCGCATCGATCATGTGCTGACCGGCGATCAGGCGGGCGCTGATATGGAGCGCGTGCGGGAAGCGGAGAAGCGCCTGGAACTCGTATACGTCGAGATGGATCCCGGCGATGTTCTCTTCTTCGATGCGAATCTGCTTCACCGCTCCGATCAGAACCGTTCGGAAAAGCCGCGCTGGTCGATGATCTGCTGTTATAACGCCGCGCGCAACGATCCCTATAAGGAAGCGCATCACCCGCGCTACACACCGCTGCACAAGGTGCCGGATTCTGCCATACGCGAAGCCGGTCAGCGGCGGTTCAGCGATGCTGATGCCGCTGCCTGGATGGACGACAAAGCGGATCAGAGCGCGCGCAGTCTAGAGAGCACAGTCCGACCCTGACCTTGGCTGAAGAGCTAAAGTGTTACTTTAATTTACTCGCCTTAGACGGCCTCTCGCCTAGGAATTTAGAGGATGTTCGCGAGGCCGGCTATGATGGCGTGCAATTCGCTTCTCCGGCAAGTAAAGCAGATCTGCAAAACTGCCGGAAACTGAGGCTTGAGATCGCGGCAAGCGGGCGAATCAATCAAGCTGAAGATACGAACCCATTGGCCGAGCAGTGGGCCGGCGATGGCTTCGTTTGCGCGACTTTGCACGCCGGCTGGGGCTTGGAAAGCGATGCGGAAGCCTTTCGCCTGATCGAGAGCGTGCTGGCCGCATCCTCGGCTCACAAGATTCCGTTGTATGTGGAGACGCACCGGGCAACCATTTTTCAGGACATGTGGCGCACTGTTCAGTTCGTGCGGCAATTTCCGGAAATGCGTTTCAACGGCGACTTCTCGCATTGGTACACGGGTCAGGAAATGGTGTACGGGGGTTTTAACAAGAAACTCGAGTTCATTCAACCGGTGCTCGAGCGGGTACGCTTCATCCATGGCCGAATCGGCAATCCGGGCTGCATCCAGGTTGGAATCGATCCCGATCGAACACCCGAACCCGAATACGTTACCCACTTTCGGCAACTTTGGACCACTTGCTTCCGCAACGGAGCACGTATTTTCACACCTGAGTTACTCGGCCCGAACATCTACTACGCCCGGACTCTACGAAGGGAGAACGGAAGTGTTGTAGAAGAGAGCGACCGGTGGGAGCAATCGCTGATCTTACGCCGCATTGCGGAGGAGTGTTTTAGAGACTCGCAAACCCGATCAGCGTGAGCCCTACGATATAGGCCACAAACATAAAAGCGATCAAGGGCATGGTTCCTTTTGGCGCAGCCCGAAATTCCTTCCAGATCAGCACGCCCCAGATTGCCGCTACCAGAGTGGCGCCCTGTCCAAGCGCGTAAGAGATCGCCGGCCCGGCAACGCCTGAGGCAATCACGTTGAGGCCAAAGGCAAGCGTCCAGATGGCTCCTCCCAGAACGCCCAGTGCATGCAGCCGCAACGTACCCGCGAAATATTCGGTGTAGGTGCGTCCCGCTGCCTTCATGAAAATAGAATTTACGACCAGGTTGCTCAAGAGAACGCCGATTGAAAAGAAGAACAAGGCCGTGTAGGGCGTCAGTTTGCCGATTAAAACTGGCGCGGAATTGAAGGCGGGCGATAGTGACTGAATGAGCTTCGGATAAAAAAAACCCATGAGGCAGCCCGCGACTATCGCAAACAAAAGTCCCTTGGCGACATTGCCGGAGCTCGAACGGGGCAGTTTTCGGTAGGCCAATGCAGATAAGATCATGGCAGCGAGAACCAGGACAACCCCGAGAAACAGAACGGGAGCATTGCCCTTTGGCTGTTCAAGATAAGCCTTGATAGTTCCGATGATCAACGCGAGTCCTATTCCGACCGGGAAAGCGATGGACATCCCGGCAACATCGATTGCGACCACAAGTAGAATATTGGCGACGTTAAACAATACGCCACTCAAGACCGCCGCTGAGATCGGGCCGGAAGAGGCGAGCTTGAGATTCTCGAGCGCCGGCATGCCTGTCGAGCCCAGACTGCCGGCAGTAAACATGAAAAGAACACTGAAGAGGAATAGCCCGATTGCGTAATCCCAGTAATAAAGTTCGAAGGGCCATTTCGTACGGCCAGCGAGTTTTTGAGTATTGGCCCAGGAGCCCCAGCCGATCATGGTGATAGCGCAAAACAGGATTGCCAGCGTGTTCGAATGTACGGTAAGCACTAGGCGTTAAAGTAACATCTCTGAAAATATGAAACCCACTTTCATCTTGCCGCTGATTCTCAGCGCTCTTGCCGTTACTTGCTGGAGCAAAACGGCAGTGATTCTTTCGACCGATGTAGGCAACGAGATCGATGACCAATGGGCAATCACGTACATGCTCCTCAGCCCTGCCTTCGATGTGCGGGCAATCATCTCGGCGAATGCGCCCTCGCTACCCGATCCGTCTGCCCATGCGACTTATAGGATTTTGGTTGACGTCGTCGAGAGGCGGCTAGGCATGCTCAGCCATCCTCCGCTATTCGAGGGCTCAAGCCTCCCTTTAGCGGACCGGCAGACTCCACGGGAAAACGCCGGAGTCGACTTCATCATCGAGACGTCAAAACAATTTTCGAGCGAAAACAGGCTGGCCGTTCTCACAATCGGCGCAGCGACAGATGTAGCTTCGGCGATTCTGAAAGATCCCACGTTAGTCGATCGCATCAGCGTGGTTGCAATGGGTTTCAAGAGCCTCGCTGAAGGCGGTAACGAATACAATATCCAGAACGATCCACGGGCCTGGCAAGTGATTTTAGATTCTCCTGTGCCAGTCACGATCGGCTCAGGCGACGTCTGCCGAACGGATCTGGCGATGAGCTTCGAGCATGCTAAAGCGCTCCTCAGCCACCGAGGGCCGGTAGGAGCGTGGTTATGGAGCGAGTATCAGGAATGGTATTTTCGCAATCTTAAGCCGCTGCGCAAAGACGATTTTTCGAAGCCATGGGTGATTTGGGACACGGTGGTGATGGCTTATGAACAGGGAATGACCACCCAAAAACAGGTTCCGCGCCCGCGGCTTGCCGACAATCTATCGTTTGAGCAAACAGGTACGGACAAGACGATCACCTGGATCACCGGTATCGACTCGAGACGGATGTGGAACGATTTCTCCCAAAAACTGGATTATTATCAAAGCACTCATGCCGTCGATCTCTCCCCGTGCTTGTTTGCCCGCTGAATTCATGAGGATTTATGAAGAAAAACTTTCCGCGCAGACAGTTTTTACGAACAGCAGCCGCTAGCGGCGCTCTCTTTGCATCAAGAAGCACGCTTCTATCGCAGCCGCTGCCTATTCAAGACGCGAAGACGGGCGCTGCCAGCGATCGCATACGCCTTGGCATTATCGGTATCGGGATGCAAGGCTCCGGCCTGCTGCCGAACGCAATTTCGCTGCCGGGCGTCGAGTGCGTCGCGGCGGCCGATCTTTATGATGGCCGGCATACGCTCGCCAAAGAGATTACCGGTAACCCAAGTCTCCCGACCACGCGGCGTTACAAAGAGCTGCTCGAGCGCAAAGATATCGATTGCCTGATTGCCGCGGTTCCGGATTTCTGGCACATGCAGGTGGTGGTGGACGCGTGCAATGCGGGGAAGGACATTTATTGCGAAAAACCGATGTCGCATACGGCCCAAGAAGGCTTCAAGATGGTGGAAGCTGCCAAAGCAAACAATCGGATTGTGCAGATCGGCTCGCAACGAGTGAGTTCGGCGCTCTGCGGTAAGGCACGCGAGCTCTATAAGCAGGGTGCAATTGGAGATATTGAGCTGGTCGAGCTTTCACTCGGCCGAAACAGTCCCAATGGTGCCTGGGTTTATCCGCCGCCACTCGATCTCTCTCCGGAAAATCTGGACTGGGATACCTGGCTGAAGGACACACCGAAGATCCCGTTCAATCCCAAGCGTTTCGCGCGTTGGCGCTGCTGGAAGGATTACGGAACAGGCGTCGGCGGCGATCTGATGGTTCATCTGATCAGCGGGATGCTGTACACGCTCGACTGGAATGAAGCCCCACGTTCGGCTTCTGCCCTCGGCGGGATATTCCGCTTTAACGACGGCCGTGACATGCCAGATCTACACACCGTTTTGTTCGACTACCATGGGATACCCGTTTACGTTCGGCTCAGTTTGGTGGGCGAAACACCTGAAATGGCCCGATTTGTAGGACCAAAGGGAATCCTGGAGGCTACCGGTAAGAGCCTTCGTTATCTGCCACAGACCGGAAAAGATGAAGAGCCGAGCTACTACTCCGGCAGTTTTCCTCATGCCATGAAAGAAAAATACTTCGCCGAATGGTATGCCGCGCACCCCGTGACACCGGGCAAAGAACCCATAACCGATGATGCGCTATATACGGGTGACGACTGGGATGACGTGAAGCCTCACCTATGGAACTTCTTTGAAGCGGTGAAGTCCAGAAAACCAGTTGCCGAAGACGCTGTCTTCGGCAACCATGCAGCGATTGCTTGTCACATGGCGAACGAGTCTTACTTTCGAAAATCCCCCGTCAGGTGGAACGAGAGTGCCCGAGAGATAGAAAGTTAGACCGCTCTGCGGCCAGCAACCAAGCTGATCAGGAACAGAACTAGAAAAATTACGAAGCAAATCTTCGCGATCGATCCTGCAGCTGCAGCGATACCACCGAAACCGAGCACAGCCGCAATGATTGCGATAACCAGGAATACCCACGTGTACCACAGCATATGGCAAATGTCTCCTCTTCCGGGTAAGAGCACTTTGCAGGCCACAACAACTTACAAACCCACATTTAGTAAGTGCTTTGCGCAAAGTTAGTTAGCGTTTGAGTCAGGAGTAGCGGCAGCTTTCAATCCGCCAAGCACAGTGAAGTATTTGCCCGTCCGGGCAGAAAAGGGAGTCCACGGCCCGTAAACGTGACGTGACAAACGCAGCTTAAGCCGAGCCTTTGTTGGCCTTCGCGCCTGGGGTATCGTCATCCGGCTCGGGTTCGCTCCCGCGCTTGCGCCATACGTCCCAGAGCGGGACCAGATTCCGTACAAACATCGACGGCTTCTCGGCATAGACTCGATGCCCCAAGGAAATCGAGTTCTCGCGAAGCTCCTGCTGATGCTGCTCAACAAGAGAGAGGAAGGCCGTAACCACTGCTTCGCCTCCAAAATCTTCGGGTTTGTTCTGCAACTTCTCACGCAAGAGGACAAGATTGTGGTCATCACCCAGCCAGGTTTCCAGCTGCTTAAGCGACGATTCGTGCGCCTTCATAATCTCTGTCCAAAGGTTTTCGAGCAGGCGCACGTGATACCAATGATCTTTCACGCGCTTGCGGAAATCGTGATAAGCGATTGATTTATCCGTCTTTTCCGCCCGCTTCAGCGCCTTTCGGCCCTGGCGATAGGTAGACTCCAATCCGGAATCGATTGCTTGAAAGCCGTTTTGAGTGAGGGGCCAGGTCTTCGCCCGCGGGGCTAGAGATCGAAACGTTGCTGTAGCGCTTCTGATGACTTTTTCAGCATCGAGGCGCTGTTCCGCATCCCGCTTTTCCTTCCGCAGGCCAGAACGGATCCTGGTAATGCTCGTCTTATCTAGTGTTCCAGCGGATTTTTCGGCGACCTGATCGAATACCTCGAGGAGGGCCGCAGCATCCCGAAGCTCAGACAACTGATGGCCGAGCTCGCGGAAGCGGGTATTTTCCTCCCGGTAGGCGCCGCCGAGCCCGGGTCGTACCAGACGCAGGACACCTCGAATCTTCTTCACGCTTTTGCGCGCTTCGTGAATTGCGTTATCGCGCCGCCGGCCTGAGGCCTCTCTGAGGAGCCGGGTAGCAGAATCGACCTCCTCGAGAACGACCCGTTTGATTCCCTCCGGTACCGATTCACCAGCCTTTAAGCGATAAGCCACTCATTCGCTCCAAACGCTTCGTGCGGAGACAGAGTCGAGAGATCCCATCTGTCCCCGCAAGCCGGATGATCAGGAATGTCCCTCGTGGGGCGCGGTAGGCGCAACGTTTGTAGTATCCCCGCCAAACTCCTTCTGTGCTTCTTCCTGGCGGCCCAACAACGACAGCGCGGCGGAGGTAACATGCTCTGCCGTAAACCCGAAGTGTTTCATGATTTGATCCCCGGGAGCTGACGCGCCGAAGTGATCGATCCCGATCATTGTCCCTTCGTCGCCGGCCCAACGTTCCCAGCCATACGTTGAAGCAGCCTCGACCGTGACACGCTTCTTTATGCTCTTCGGCAGGACGCTCTCACGATAGTTCTGATCTTGTGCCGAAAAAAGAAACCAGCTTGGCATGCTGACGACGCGCGCTTTCACGCCGTAGCCTTTGAGCTTTTCCTGAGCTTTCATACACAGAGACACCTCTGACCCGGTGCCAATTAGAATGACCTCCGGGGAGCCGCCTTCCGCCTCGGACAAAATATAGGCGCCTTTGCTAACGTCTCCGCCTTTCATGTTGGCGCGGCTCAAGTGCGGAAGGTTTTGCCGGGAAAAGGCGAACAGAGTCGGCCCGTTGTGCTCGATCGCGACGGCCCAGGACTCGGCCGTTTCAGTAGCGTCGGCGGGACGCATTACGTTAAGCCCTGGAATGGAGCGCAAACCCGCGAGCTGCTCGATGGGTTCGTGCGTCGGTCCATCTTCGCCCACTCCAACGCTGTCATGGGTGAAGACGTAATAGACCTTGAGTTGGCTTAATGCGCCGAGACGGATGGCTGGCTTCATGTAGTCGGAGAAGACCAGAAACGTTGCGCTATAAGGCTGGAGCCCGCCGTGGGCCGCCATACCGTTCACTGCGGCACCCATAGCGTGCTCGCGCACTCCAAAAGCAATGTTGCGTCCTGCATAGCCCCATACGCCGCCTACCGCGCCCTGCACGGCCGGGCCACCTTCTTCCGGAGGCTGAAAGTCTCCTTCGCCTTTCAACGCGGTGTTTGTCGACGGATTCAAATCGGCAGATCCACCGATGATATTCGGAATGTGCTTGGCGATCGCATTGAGCGCCTGGCCGCCCGCAGCACGTGTGGCGATGGGTTTATCTTCGGGTTTCCATTTAGGGAGATCCGCCCGCCAGTTGTCCGGCAATTTCCCGGTAATCATGCTCTCCAGTTCGGCGGCCTCGCTTGGGAAAGGCTTTCTTATAGGCGTCGAACTTGGATTGCCAGCTTTTCTGTTCCTTGGCGCCCTTCTCACCCACCTGGCGGAAGAACTTGACCGAGTCGTCCGGAAGATAGAACTTATCCATGCTGCCCCAGCCGAGGGCTTTCTTGGCCGCCTGCAACTCTTCTTCGCCTAGCGGATTACCGTGCGCCTCGAACGTATCCTGCTTTTTTGGGCTGCCATACCCGATGTGCGTGTGAACGAGAATGAGCGATGGCCGGTTGACTTCTTCCCGAGCCCTGCGAATCGCCTTTTCAATTGCTTCTGTATCGTTACCGCGCTCCACGTGTTGGATATGCCAACCGTACGCTTCAAAGCGTTTGCCTACGTCTTCCGTAAAGCAGAGATTGGTCCCGCCGGCGAGCGAAATATGGTTTGAATCGTAGAGGAAGATCAATTTGCCAAGCTCGAGATGGCCGGCGAGCGAGGCCGCTTCCTGGCTGACACCCTCCATCAGATCGCCATCACCGCAGATGCCGTAGGTGAAGTGGTCTACAATGGCGTGACCCGGCCGGTTGAAGCGGGCGGCGAACCAGGCTTCGGCTATAGCCAGACCGACCGCATTTCCAAAGCCCTGGCCAAGCGGTCCGGTGGCGACTTCTACGCCAACGGTGTGCCCGCGCTCAGGATGTCCGGGTGTCTTGCTACCCCACTGCCGGAAGTGCTTCAGTTCATCAAGAGGAAGATCATAGCCGGTGAGATACAAAAGGCTGTAAAGAAGCATCGAGCCATGACCCGCGGATAATACAAACCGATCACGGTCAAACCACTGGGGATCTTTGGGATTGAACCTGAGGAACTTTGTCCAGAGCGTATATGCCATGGCCGCGGCTCCCATGGGTAAGCCCGGATGGCCTGAGTTTGCCTGCTGCACGGCATCGGCCGAAAGGAAGCGAATCGTATTAATACAGAGTTCTTCTAGCGTTTGCGTCTCGGTAGTTGGCAAGTTATTTCCTCCTCGTTTGGCGGCGTACGGTGAGTATTCAATCCGAAGCCGCGACCGCTCTTACAGGTTAGTACTTGGCTAAATGAGTACGAAGCTTTCTTCATTCAGCGATGATCAGCGACAGGTTATTCTGACAGTAGACAGGTGTGTTGCGGCTCGGGTGAGGCGATCATCGCAATAGGGCTGTGCTCAGCAAACAGACGAGGAAATCAAGTTCATTTTGCACAAATGTTGGAGCCTGGGCAGCAGGCTGATAGCGATCGTTTTCATTACATCAGGGCTGCTGCTGCCGAGCAACGACAACGCTGGCCTCAGGCTTGAGGGTTCTCCTGCCGATGATCCCGCTTCGACTCCGGCGCCGGCAACCTGTCCGGCGGGCGCGCCAATCGGCGCCGTGGATCTGCGGGTCAAAAGTCTGGATAATCCCGACCCTCTTCCGTTTCAAACGATCAATCACTTGTCCGAAGACGACACCGTAGTCTATTCTCCGATTCTACGGAATCGGGAGAAGCGACCGGGGGAGGTCTCGCTGGTGATGGTGCCCGCCAAACATCGGCCGAAAACACCGTCACTGTTGGTAACGGACCCGAGGCCAGCGGACAAATCTCAGAATTGGGTCATTCCGCAGACTGTTTCCCTGGCTGCCTTGGTTTATGGCCCACAAGGCTTAAGCAAAAAGAAGGTGGAGGGCTTCTTATCGCAGGACGATTTGTTGGTAGCTCAACTGGCAGACTATGCGGAGAAGACCGCGCAGACTGAGGCCTTGGTCGAGGCACTTTCGGATGCGGGCAGCTCGGCAGCCAGCGTGAATGCGGCCCTCACAGGTTTCGCATCACAGTATGGTTTATCGGTTCAGATAGACAAGACTGCACCGCCTGCTGTACAGGCACAAACACTTTTCGCGACCATGAATCCTCAGCTCGCAACGTACAATCCGCTGGCGAGTTCGACGGCCGAACGTGTGGGTCAGACGGCCAGCGTAGCTACCGCGGCAGCAACGCTGTTTTTCGGAAGTCCGATTGGACTGGCTGCTGGCGGCGCTGCCATGTTGCTCGACCTGCGCTATATCGCATTCCCGGGTATGCAGTTCCGTTCTTCGTTCGCTCAGACCTACTCTACGCCGGAGATTAGGGACGGATTGAATTTATGCGGTCAACGCACTCCAGCTCCACCGCATACCAGGGTCGCGTTCATCTGGGCTGTCAGAATTCCGAACACACCTGCTCCGACGATCAAGATAGGCGATGCGGACTTCGTACCTCCAAATGCGAAGACGCCCCTCCCGGTCGACGTGCCGGATAGGGACTGGAAATACCTGCAGCGGGCGCGCAACTGGAAACTCGAAAACGCCGCAGGCAAAAAACTTCAGGTATCGGTCCTGAAGCTGGGGAATCAGAAATCTCTCGAGCTGGACCTCACAAAAATGGCGGTGGCGCCGGGCGATTATCACCTTTCGGGGTATTGGGATTGGACTCGCTTCGAGGCTTCCGGTGAAATACACGTCGAACCGTTGAGCGATTTCAGTTCGGCAAAACTGGAACCCGCATCTCAGGATAGGCTGCTGGCGAAGGCCGGGAAAGTGCCGATTACCCTGACGGGAAGCGACTTTGAGTTTCTGGACAAAGTAGAAATGAAGAAGCAAAACGACGAATTCGCGGTGCCCACGCCTGCACGCTTTATTTTGCCCAAGGGACTACGCAAGGGACCGCAAACGCACGCCGACGTACAGATCGATACCGCGGAGCTTGAACCGGGGAAGTATCAGTTGCTGCTCTCCCAGGCGGATCTAAAATCTCATCCGGTGGAAATCAACATCCTGCCTAATCTGCCGAGCATCGAGAATCTTCCTATTCTGGCGAATCAAAGCGAAGCTACGCAGCATTATGTTCTAAAAGGCGAGCGCCTTGATCTGATCTCCAAACTGCAGTCGCCCGGAGTGAGCTTTGAACTAGGGGAACCTTCTCCGAAGGGTTCGGATCGAAGCGTTACCATGCGTCTGAAGTCGGACCTCAAACCAGGAACGGTTCTCTCTATTCAAGCCGATGTGGCGGATCGAAACGAACCCATGACCCTGCCGGATGCGCTTCAAATTACTGGTCCTTTGCCAGCTATCGCCAGTTCACATCTATCGCTGCCGAGCGGCATGGAAATCGCGCTTCCGCCGGATCAATTTCCCGCGGGTTACAACCTCACCGCGATGCTGGACGTGAGGAACGTGGAACCGGCGAGCGTTCTGACCCTGGCTTGCTCGGAAGCGGTTGGAGAGCCGGTGACGCTGCATATTGGAGAGCAAAACTCAAAATATAGTCTCCAGCGGTTATCACAGGATCAGCTTTTCCTGTCGTTTGATACAAGCGAGTTTCCCGCGGGATGCTCTCTGCAGGCAAGCATCAAAAACGGCGCAACGAACCAATCGCAGCCCTTCACCCTGGCACACATCATCCGCTTGCCGGAAATTGGATCTTTCGACGACAGCGGCCAGCCTTCACAGGACGGAAAGCATGTCTACACATTGACAGGACGCGACCTGGAGATGATCGAGAAGGTTGGCTGGGATCAGCTGGAAGGTATGCCGGTTACGAATTTACCGACACCGATTCAAGGACAGGGTCAAAAACAGCTGCTTCAGGTGAGCCTGCCTGACCCCGTACCGCCGCACGCGACATTGTATGTGTGGCTGCGTGGCGAGAATACTCCGAGCGCCACGACATTGGGAGCGCCTGGAAAGCCCACCATCGGAAGTCCTTCTCCGCTTACCTCAGGCGGTCTCCCCGCGCACACACCGCCTTTGCAGTAAAGCCTTTCCAACTCATCGCGACCGGGCGCGAAGGAAATAAGATAAGTAATCATCACGCCAAGAGTGCTAGTTTTCTGTTTCTTCGCCGCTTTTTCGGCAGTCTGGCCAGCTTTGGCATCGGCGCAGACGGACATGACCGGACATGTCATGGAAACCGAGAATCAAACTCCTCCCGACCGGCTACCCGTTCCGCGCAGAATGAGCGGCATCGGAAATGTTCACATGCAGATCACGGCAAAGCCCGAAGCGCAGGTGTGGTTCGACCAGGGATTGAACCTCCTGCACGATTTCTGGGATTACGAGTCGGCGCGCGCGTTCGAACAGAGCATTCGCGTAGATTCGCAGTGCGCGATGTGCTACTGGGGTTTGTATAAGGCGGAGTCCTTTTACCACAGTACGGCCCAGGGCTATGCCGCACCGGCATTGGCCAAGGCTGTAACTCTGAAGCGCCACGTAAGCAAACGCGAGAGGCTTTACATTGAGGCGACTGCAATGCACCGAGATGCCAAGCGAGAGTTGGAGCTTTGGCGCACGTTGGTGAAGAACTACCCCAGAGATACTCAGGCGCGGATCTTCCTGGCAGGACTGGTCGATCATGAGGAGTCCGTCGCGATCTTGGAATCGGTTCTGAAAGAAGAACCTGAAAATTCGGCCGCGAACCACTACTACATCCATGCCCTGGAAGCGGGCGACCACCCCGAGCGAGCCCTGCATAGCGCTGAGATATTGGCCGGTTTGGCGCCGGCCTCGGGACACATGGTGCACATGCCGGGACACATTTTCTTTCGCACCGGCGATTATTCGCGGGCGGAACAGGCGTTCGCGGCCTCCGAACGAGTGGACGAACAGTACATGCAAGAACAGCGGGTTCAACCCGATAACGACTGGAACTACGTGCATAACCTGATGTATGCGATCGCGAATCTCATGGAGGAAGGCAAGCTGCAAGCAGCAACTGCGCTTTCGGCAAAGCTCAGGGGCGCACGTGGGGAACTGGAGTCCACTTTGTACATCTACTCGACGCGAGATTCGATCGCACGGCTCAATCCCCGTCTGCCAGTGGCACTACGAATCGCGGATTGGCCGCAAGTGATTTCCTTGCTAGATGCGAGCGCGGTTTCCGCAGAACGACCGAATCTTGCTTTCCTCGCGCACCAGCTTGCTTGTTTTGCGAGCGGAATGCAAGCCATCGAAAGTCGCGATTTTGAGAAAGCGGAAGAGTCGTCGACTCGATTCGATGCCGAGCTCTGGCGGAGGTCTGAGCAAGCGAAGAGTTTGCCGGTCATGGAGACGAGTACGGGAAATAAGCCGCAAGCTGGGAATACACCAAAGCTGCGGGTAATGCCGGATGCGCTATTGCAACCGCTTCTGAAAAGCCTGTCGGTGATGTCGCTGGAATTGCGCGCCTCATTGCTAACCGCTCAGGGCAAAATCAGTGACGCAAAAGACTTGTTCGCGAAAGCTGCGCAAAACGAAAAGGCTCTGGGCTATCACGAACCTCCGAACTACATTCGGCCCGTCACCGAAACGGAGGGAGCGGCGATGATGGCAAGCGGTGACTGGGCCAGCGCGAAGTCAGCCTATCAGCAGGCGCTTCTGGAGCGCCCCAGATCCGGCTTCGTGCTCTATGGGATCGCTATGTGTAGCGAGAAGTCGGGCGATTTCAAAGCTGCCGCAAAACAATATGCGGATTTCCTCGAGACCTGGAAAACCGCCGATCCGGCGCTCGCGCAGGTGATACACGCGCGCGCCTACCTCGCTGAGCACGCCTCCGCGTTATCCCAGCATCGGACAGACGTCACTCAGTAAACTCCTGCCACTTGTTTGGTCAATTTAGACGAGAGTAAGCGCAGTCCAAACAAACACCAGTTGTAGTCTCACCATCGGGCCGTAACCGACAAGTCTGCTTGGTTCCTCCTTAGACCGACTAGTCTGCGACCAACCTGCTTCTCGGAATGAGTTCGCTTTGGGAGCCGTGGAAAGGAAGTCATGAAAACGGTCGATGAATTCGCTTGCTCCGGCCAGCTCCGATTCGCAAGCAGACACTCTTCGCCCCCGCACGTGGCAAACTCCGATGTCGCCATTATCGGAGCTGGACCTTATGGATTATCCGCAGCCGCTCACCTGCGCGCTCGAGGACTAACGGTAAGCATTTTTGGCGTTCCCATGGACTTCTGGGCGAGCCAAATGCCCGCAGGGATGCTCTTGCGATCTCCCCGAGCTGCTTCCACCATTTCCGACCCGCGATCGGAGTTAACTCTCGAAGCATACGAGGCCGAAGTACATTTGCAGCCGCGTTCACGGCTGCCGCTGGAAACATTTGTAGATTACGGCCGTTGGTTCCAGCGCCAACTCGATGTCACTAATATCACGGACTCCGTCCAACAGATAACACAAACAAACGCGTTTTTCCGTTTGACTCTGTCGAATGGCCACTCGTTGACCAGCCGGCAAGTTGTAGTGGCCGCCGGAATTGGACCCTTCGCGCGAAAGCCGCGCGCGTTTTCAGAATTAAGCCCCGAGCAAGTATCCCATTGCTACGAAGGCCGCCAACCAGCTGAATTTAGCGGTAAGCGGGTGGCGGTCATCGGTGCCGGCCAGAGCGCACTTGAATCGGCGGCGTTGTTATACGAGCAGGGAGCCCAGGTCGAAGTCATTACCAAAATCCCGCAGCTGCGCTGGATTGGAAGGCATCCATGGTTGCATCGCCTGGGTCCGGTGAGTTCGGTGTTGTATTCCAAACACGATATAGGGCCGGTCGGTATCAGCCGGCTTGTCGCCTATCCGAATCTACTCTTTCGCGTTCCGTTCCGAATCAAAGACCGCATCCGGACTCGAGCTGTTCGGGCCGCCGGCGCGCCATGGCTTATGTCGCGTCTCGCCAGCGTGCCGATTAGTTCCGGCCGAACGGTCAGGTCCGCAAAATCGGTTGGCAGCGAAGTAAAGCTTACGCTGGATGACGGGACAGAACGCCGCGTCGACCATGTTCTGCTGGGGACTGGATATCGCGTCGATATCTCCGGATATCGCTTTCTAGCGCCGTCGCTCGTCTCCGCGGTACGGCAAGTGGATGGCTATCCCGTGCTCCACAAAGGTTTCCGCAGCTCCGTTCCGGGCCTTCACTTCGTCGGTGCGGCCGCCGCGAAGACTTTTGGACCGCTGCTCTATTTCGTTGCCGGTACCGAGTTCGCTTCAAAACACCTGTCGGCACACATGCTCCGCAGTGCGGAGATGCTCCGCAATGAGGAGAGCATAGCCGCGTGAGACAGAACGATGGAACAACGGGTGCTCTCGTCGTCGGCGGGGATCATCCTGGGTTGGGTGTCGCTAGGAGCCTGGGACGCAGGGGAATCCGGGTCTGCATCATCGACGACGCTCGCTGCATCTCGTCTTACTCCAAATATGTTGAACGAGTAGTGCGCGTCAAGGACCTCCGTGACGAGGACGAGACCATCGATTCAGTGCTTGCAGCCGGGCGGCAGTTCAATCTGAGGAATTGGGTTTTACTGCCTACACGGGATGAGACAGTGGCGTCCTTCTCGAGGAATCGCCGGGAACTCGAACAATTCTTCAGAGTCCCTGTTCCAGAGTGGGATACCGTCAAATGGGCATGGGATAAGAAGAGCACCTATGAATTGGCGGAAAAGCTCGACATACCATGCCCGAAGACCTTTACTGTAGGGAGCGCTGAAGAACTCCCTAGTCTGCACAGCCGATTGCCGCTGGCCATTAAGCCCGCCATAAAAGAACGCTTCTTCTATGAAACCGGAGCGAAGGCATGGCGAGCAAACACGATCGACGAACTTCATGAACTGTTTGCGAGAGCACACGAAAAAATCAGTACTGAAGAGATTTTGCTGCAGGAAATTATCCCCGGAGATGGTACGACTCAGTATTCTTTTTGCGCCTTCTTCAAAGATGGCCGGTCACACAGTACGATGGTGGCCCGGCGCGAGCGTCAACATCCGAGCGAGTTCGGACGCGCGGCGACTTATGTAGAGAGCGTTGACGAACCGATAGTTGAAGAGCTGGCAGAGAGATTTCTTAGAGCCATCGATTATTACGGAATCGTAGAGGTCGAATTCAAACGCGACTTCAGAGATGGAAAGTTCAAGATGCTCGACGTCAACGCGCGAATCTGGGGCTTTCACAGTCTTGGGGCCGCGGCCGGAGTGGACTTTTCCTATCTCCTGTTCGCGGACCAGCTAGGTCAATCTACGTCACAGTGTCGAGGCGCGCCTGGAGTAGGCTGGGTGCGGTTGGTCACTGACATCCCGACCGCCCTATCAGGAATGTTGCGCGGTCACGGCAGCATTTCGTCATGGATCGAAACGCTCCGCCGAGCAAGGGTTGAATCCGTGTTTGCGATGGATGACCCCTTCCCGTCCGTAGCGGAAGCGATCATGTTGCCTTATCTCATCGGCTACCGATTCTTGTAGAGCCCGCAGAGCCATCTACAAGCGTTGTTGCTTGTCTTTCGCGGTAGCGCCTCGCTCGCATACGATCGCCGCAACGGTTCGATGCACACCAGCGGCGCAGCCCCGGCTTGGAATCGTCATAGAAAATTGCGCGGCAATTGGGATTCTCACATTGCCGCATTCGCGCTCTCTGCGTTGCATCGCCAAAGAGCCTCACTGCATCCTGCGCAATGGTTGCGAGAGCCGCCTCGATACTGGGAGAGTGCCAGCTCATGTCTCTTGCATTTGCGGAGAGTTGACGGGCGAGGCAGGGTTGCCGGGCCCAGCAATTGATACAGCGCACGTCGTTTGACTTCGGAACAGTATTCGTAATCAGAGCCGAGGCAATCCTCCAGATTGCGCTGCGAGCTCTTTGAGCGTCGTCCAGATCAGCGCTGGAAATCCGGATCTTCGGCAAGTGTAACTGACTAATGGATAACCAGCGGTTGAGGTCAGCCGGAGACTTCAATCGCTCGAAGCTCGGTCCGTGGCCCATGTCGCCGGTATGAGCAAAGTCAAGGGATAGTCTGCCGAAGAATACGAAATCCTTTGCTATCGCCATTGCTTACCTCCCAATTTACTGCTATTGTCTTAAGAGAATCATGGGTAATACCCATGACGAGTGGACGGAATTCAATCGAGAAATGAGGTGACCTTTCGTGACACTCCGCCAGTTCTACGTCGAGCGCCGGAAAGCTGAATTGCCGGTCTTCCTCAATGTATTGCAATCTCTTCCGATCGACCATCTGAGCTATAGGCCTGATGAGCGATCCCCTTCCGCGGAACAGCTCGTATGGACGCTCACGAGCGAACTGCGTGCGTGTTTGGAGGTTGTGAAAGAGGGCAGGGCCGAATGGCGCCAGGAGGCTGCACCCGCTTTCGAGAAGATGCTCGAGCTGTTTCAGGACTGGTCCAACGATCTGATCGGGCGCGTCGATGCAATGGATGAGACTTCGTGGGACCGGACAGCTCAGTTTTTTTATGGCGGCAAAATCGTATCCGAGCAGCCCATTGGTCAATTCCTCTGGTTCATTCTCTTCGATGCCATCCATCATAGGGGGCAGCTCAGTGCGTATCTTCGCCCGATGGGAGGAAAAGTGCCCTCCATCTATGGACCTTCCGCGGACACACGCAAGTCTTAACGCGCATCTGCTGCTGCGGGCTTTGCAAACACGCTGCTTTGTGGTACAAAGCTAGCTGATAGGAGCTCATCATGAAGCAGGTCTGGTTCAAACGCATTGGATGGTTTCACCTCCCGGTATCTCTTGCGGGAGGGGTGGTGTTTTTGGCTGCAATCGGCTTCTGTATTAACGTTTTCCTCGCCGTCGATCGGCGTTCGCATTCGGCGAGCGATACTTTTTATGGTGTCTTTCCGTTTTTTGCTTGTACTTTTCTGATCGTGGATTGGATCGCTCGCAGTACCAGCCGGCCTTAGTATTGATTCTTTCTTACACCATGCGCCGATCCGGGGTTGCCATCGCACTGTTAGCAATATCGCTTTGCGCGGACGCCTCCCACCAGCATCGTCGCCTGAGCAGCGGGCAGGCGGGTGGGTTCGATTATTATCTTCTGGTTTTGTCGTGGAGTCCCGAGTTTTGCTATAACCGGCCAACTGCTGCTGAATGTAGCACTCAAACCGGCTTCCTCGTGCACGGCTTATGGCCCCAAAACAACGACGGCAATTATCCTTACAACTGCCGGACAGACTCAGGCTCCGCCGACCAACACTTCTTCACTGGCGGATATCATGCCGGCTGAGATCATCCAGCACGAGTGGCAGGAGCACGGGACGTGCAGCGGTCTGAATGGCAACGACTATCTGGCGCTGATTCGCAAAGCTTTCGACTCAATCCGTATCCCGACACAATTTCGGGCACCCCGGTCGAGCTTTACGATCTCGCCTGACAGATTAAAACGAGAGTTCGAGGGAAGCAACAGCGGGCTGAGTGACAACAATATCGCAATCCAGCTGCGTGGCCATTATCTAAACGCTGTCGAGTTTTGCCTGAGCAAAGACCAAAATCTCAGTCCGGTCACTTGTACTAACGTGAGGGATGCCCGAGGAGGTACATTCGTCGTTCCGCCTGTTCGCTGAGAATTCCGCTGGTGCTCAGCTTGGCGGAACCGGCACTGCAAGATATACTTAGACAGGAGTTCCCCTTTGAAGTTGCGAGGATTTGTGCGCCTTTTCGCGCACATACAAATGCTTCCCGTGCTCGAAAACGGCGAAGAGACGACGCTGGTCGGCGGACAAGCGGTCATGGAAGGCGTGATGATGCGCTCGCCACATAGCTATTGCGTGGCGGTGAGGAAACCTGGCGGGGAAATCGTCACGGAAGAGAGCCGGCTGCCTCGATTATCCGATCTGTCTCCGGTCTTCAAGCTACCCGTTTTCCGCGGATTGGGTACTCTGGGTCACGCTATGTGGCTCGGAATGAAGGCCTTGAAATTCTCGGCAATGTGCGCGCTAGATGAAGTTTCGGCCGCTACGCAATCCAAACAGCCGGCGCAGAAAAAACAGGAAGCGAGCACCATAGCCATGGCTCTGCAGATTTTCGTCTCGCTCGCCTTCATGATCGGGATGTACAAGTTTGTGCCGCTCTACCTCGCAACCCTGCTCGGCAAGCACTTTCAAGCGGTGAGCGGAAGGTTTGCGATCAATATGGTGGACGGCACTCTCCGGATCGCAATTTTTCTGGGCTTCATGCTTTTGCTTTCGCGCATGAAGGAAATGAGACGAGTATTCGAGTACCACGGAGCCGAGCACAAAGTCGTATTCAACTTCGAGTCTGGCGAGCCTGTCACGGTAGAAAATGCACAGCGCTTCGTGACGTGGCATCCCCGCTGCGGGACTAGTTTTCTGGTCGTGGTGCTGATCATCGCGATGGTTGGCTACGCCTTTCTACCTATCGACAACTTCTGGCTGAAATTCACGGCACGGATCGCTTTGCTTCCGGTTATCGTGGGCGTGAGTTATGAAATTATCCGCTACGCGGCGCGCCGGCGGGGCGGGCTTCTGGCATGGCTCACGCGACCCGGATTGTGGCTGCAACGTGTGACTACTCAGCCGCCATCGAATAGCCAGACAGAGGTTGCGATACATGCTCTCGATCGCGCCATGGACCTCGAAAGAGCCCAGGGTGGGGCTCTGGTGATAGCTTAAACGCGAGCTCCACCATTTTTATCTGATCCCGGCGGGTTTCATCTCATGGACTACATCGATCGACTACAAGAAGCGGAGGCCCGATTCGATGAGCTGACCGCCAAAATGACAGATCACGCGATCCTGAGTGATCAGGAAGAGTATCGCAAGGTGGCGAAGGCGCAAAGCGAATTAACCGAACTCGTCGCCAAATTCCGCGACTGGAGGAAGGCTGACCGGGAGTTGCGGGACGCTCGACTCATGCTGAACGAAAGCGATCCCGATCTTCGCCAAATGGCTGAACTGGAGGTGACGCGCCTCGAACCTGAAGTAAGCGCGATTGAAAACGATCTCCGCGTTCTGCTGCTGCCAAAGGATCCGAATGATGAGAAGAACATCATACTCGAGATCCGCAAAGGCGCTGGCGGAGATGAAGCTTCTCTGTTCGCCTACGAAGTGTTTCGAATGTACAGTCGCTATGCAGAGGAGCAGGGCTGGAAAGTCGAAGTAACGTCCCTGAGTGAGTCCTCGGTGGGCGGCCTCAGCGAAGTGATCGCGATGGTGAGCGGAAAGAAAGTCTACAGCCGGCTGAAATATGAAAGCGGCGTGCATCGCGTACAACGGGTGCCCGCGACCGAAACTCAGGGCCGTGTCCACACTTCAACGATCACAGTCGTCGTGATGCCGGAGGCCGATGAAGTCGATGTTCAGATCGATCCGAAAGACATTCGTATCGACACCTTCTGCTCATCCGGGCCGGGCGGCCAATCGGTGAACACTACCTATTCCGCCGTACGTATCACTCACCTGCCAACCAACACGGTTGTTTCCTGTCAGGATGAGAAATCTCAGATCAAAAATCGCTCCAAAGCCATGCAAGTGCTACGCTCACGCCTGTACCAAATGGAGATGGAAAAGCAGCTTGCCCAGATTGGCGCCGAGCGCAAGAGCATGGTGGGAACGGGCGATCGCAGCGAAAAGATCCGGACTTACAATTTTCCGCAAAACCGGGTCACGGATCACAGGATCGGTCTGACGTTGCATCAACTCGATCTGGTGATGGAAGGCCGGCTCCAGCCCATTATCGACGCTCTGACAAGCTACTACCAATCTGAGCGCCTACGCGACCAGGGTGAAGCGGCCTAGCTGAGAACCCAAGCAACGCACTCGTTCCTGACAATTCAAACTGCAATCCTGCAAGGCACCGAGTTACTGCAGAAGGCTGCTGTACCTGTTCCCCGTCTTACCGCAGAAATTCTCCTCTGCCACGCCATGCAGCGTGAACGCGGATATCTGTACGCCCATGGCAACGACAACTTAACTGAACTGGACTGGATTCACTACGGCCGCTACTTGAACGAACGGCTAAAAGGTAAGCCAACGCAATACATCACGCACAAGCAGGAATTCTTCGGGCGGAATTTTTTTGTTGATGAAAGCGTGCTGATACCAAGACCCGAAACCGAGCACTTGGTCGAAGCCAGCCTGGAGCATATGAGAAGCCATCCTGGCGCCAGAGTGCTTGACGTCGGAACTGGCTCGGGTGCGATTGCCATCTCATTGGCGCTCGAGGCGAACCAGCTTGTGCTGGGTTCCGATATCTCCATGCCCGCTCTGGCCGTCGCCGAACACAACCGAAAGACCTACCAGGCTCCGGTACAGTTAATAGCGGCAGATCTGCTGAACTCATTCGGCCCTTCGTCCATCGACCTTTTGGTTTCTAATCCTCCGTATGTGCCGGGAGCAGATGCCGCAAACATGCAGAGCGAAGTACGCGATTGGGAGCCGCACATAGCGCTCTTTGCGGGAGACTCCGGACTGGAGATTTACCGCAGCCTAATCGAGGGCGCCGAGACCGTCCTGAAGCCGGGTGGGCGCCTGCTGATGGAACTTGGTTTTCGTTCGGTCGAACCGGTGCGCGAAATGCTCGTTCTCCGGTGGATGGATATTACAGTAAGCTCAGATTTGGCGGGATTGCCGCGAGTGATAAGCGCCAGGCTCCGTGGTTAATTTCGTCCCTACTGCCTTGGATCATTCATGCAACGTCTGGTCTGCCATGTCGATATGGATGCATTCTTTGTATCCGTGGAGGAACTATATGATCCCTCGCTCAAAGGCAAGCCGGTCGTAGTAGGAGGCAAAGCAAATCAGCGTGGCGTGGTAGCAGCGGCGTCATACGCGGCGCGCAAGTTTGGCATCCATTCCGCGATGCCCTTGAAGACCGCCGGACAGCTTTGCCCTCATGCGATGTTCGTAGAAGGGCATCCCGAACGATATAGAGAATACTCGCAGAAGGTCTTCGCGGTGCTGAATCGCTTTTCGCCCTCGGTCGAAATGGCTTCCATTGACGAAGCCTATCTCGATCTGACCGGAACGGAGCGCTTGCATGGACCGCCGCTACGCGCTGCCCATTCGCTGCATGAAGCTATTTGTTCCGAGACCAGTCTAAGGTGCTCATTGGGGCTGGCCTCCTCGCGCCTGGTTGCGAAGGTTTCGTCCGACCAAGCCAAGCCCAATGGCGTGCTGTTCGTTTTGCCAGGACAGGAAGCACGTTTTCTCGCGCCGCTCGACGTCCGAAAAATTCCCGGGGTAGGGAAAAAGACGGAAACTGCTCTGCACAGAATCGGCATCCGGCGGGTAGGCGATCTGGCCAATCTCGAGGAATCGTTCCTCGCCGCTCGGTTCGGCAAGTGGGGCCTCGCGCTGGCTGGCAAGGCTCGCGGCGCTGATGCTGGCGGATGGTTCGATTCGGAAATCGGAGCACATGAGGACCCGAAGTCGATCAGTCACGAGCACACCTTCAATGTTGACGTTGCAAACCAAGATCAGCTCGAGACGACACTACTCAGACTGTCTGAAATGGTTTCAAAACGTCTGCGCGAGCATCAGCTCTATGCGCGGACGATCCAGTTGAAGCTGCGCCTCGAAGACTTCTCGACAGTTACTCGCGCTCACTCTCTCGATCACGCTACGCAGCTGGATCGCGAAGTGGCCGGCGCGATAACTAAGCTATTCCGTGAAACCTGGGATCACAAAACGCCCGTTCGCCTGCTGGGAGTTCACGCCGGAGGCTTGCAGGCGGTGGAAGGACAAATGAACTTGCTCGAAGAACCCCATACGGCCCGCCTACGGAATGCCTTCCGGTCGGTTGATCATATTCGGAATCGTTTTGGAGCGAGTAGTGTCTCGCTTGCTAAAACACTGAATGCCGGAATTCGTGAACGGGTTCATGAAAATCCTTTCGACCTACCCGGAAAAGAGCCCAAGAAACGCGAAGACTGATTAGGAATACGCTTCGCCGCCGAAGGGGGCTCTATTTCTGTTTGCGATCTTCGATCTCAGACTCTAAGCCGCTCTTACGATCCTGATAAACGATTCCGGATCGAGACTCGCGCCCCCGACCAGCGTGCCATCTATTTCGGTCTCCCGCATGAGACCTTCGATGTTGTCTGGTTTAACGCTGCCGCCATACAGAATTCTGAGCTGCTGCGCAGCTTCCGTCCCGAACCGTTTGCCGGCTTCCGAGCGAATGAGCTTGTGGGCTTCGGCAGCAATCTCCGGCGTTGCAGTCTGCCCGGTGCCTATCGCCCACACCGGCTCGTACGCGATGACGATTTGTGCGAACTGCTCTTCGGTCAGCCCGGCAATTCCGCAGGCAAATTGCCGGACCAGAACTTCATGTGCTTTGCCGGCTTTATGCTCTTCCAATTTTTCGCCCACGCAGATCACGGGCGTAAGACCGGCAGTAAGAGCCGCTTGCGCCTTCTTCAAAACATCGGCATCCGTTTCGTGACATACCACGTGACGCCGTTCGCTGTGACCGACCAAAACCCAGGTCGCACCCGCGGCCTTCAACATCTCCGCCGAAATCTCCCCGGTGTACGCGCCCTCAGAACACCAGTAGATATTCTGGCCGCCGATGCGGATCGAGCTTCCTTCAGAAGCCGAAATGGCCGCCGGAATGCTAAGGGAAGGCGGAAACAAAACGATCTCGCAACTATTGGACCCGGTGTCCAGATGCCTGAACTTTACGAGGAAGTTTTTGGTTTCGGCGGCAGTCTTGTACATCTTCCAATTCGCTGCCGTAATGCGCCTTCTCATAGGGCCGAATGCCTGCTTAGTCCTTTCTGAATGTCACTCAAAAAACTGGAGCCGGCGTCGATCGATGTTCCGAAGTTCTCCGCCACGGTTTGCCCGATATCCGCCAGCGTCTGGCGGATACCGAGATTCACTCCAGCTTTTACATGCTTTCCAAAAATCAGCAATGGCGTGTATTCTCGAGAGTGGTCCGTGGATGGCGTGGTCGGGTCACAGCCGTGATCGGCGGTCAGCACGAGCATGTCGCCTTCCCGCAGGTCGAGACTTGGAAGCCAGCGGTCTACATCTTCCAGGGCCGCTGCGTAGCCTTTCACATCATTGCGATGCCCGTACTGCTGGTCAAAGTCAACCAGATTGACAAAAATCAACCCGGTTGCCTGATCTTCCATGGCTGTGGCCGTCTTTTGCATGCCATCGCGATTACCCTTTGTGGTGACTGACCGACTAATGCCCCGCCCCAGAAAGATATCCGAGATTTTGCCGACCGCGTAAACCGGCACGCGGGCTTCCTGAAGCCTGTCGAGCAGCATTCCGGCTGGCGGAGGAACCGCATAGTCATGGCGGCCCGCCGTGCGAACGAATCCACCGGGTTGGCCTTCAAAAGGACGCGCGATCACACGTCCCACTCGATTCGGTCCTTGCAGAATTGCGCGAGCGATCTCGCACATCCCATACAGTTCATCGAGCGGAATTATTTTTTCGTGTGCGGCGATCTGAAACACACTGTCCGCCGACGTGTAAACAATCGGGTAGCCGGTTCGCATATGTTCCGCGCCCAGCTCCTTGATGATTTCAGTTCCGGAGGCGGGCTTATTGCCGAGAATCCGCCGTCCGATGCGAGTCTCGAACGTCGAAATAACCTCCTCCGGAAAACCGTTGGGATAGGTAGGAAACGGTTCCGATAGAATGATGCCCGCCATCTCCCAATGGCCGGTTGTCGTATCCTTGCCAGGCGAGGCGAGACGGCATCTTCCGTAAGAGCCCGCCGGATGTGCCGGCGCAGCTAAGCCCGCCAGCGGTTTGATATTGGCGAGTCCCAGGCGGCTAAAGTTTGGCAGGCTGAGCCGGTATCTCTTAGCAATATTGCCGAGCGTGTCGCTTCCAATGTCTCCGAAATCCCCCGCGTCGGGCATCGCTCCGATACCGACGCTATCCAGCACAATCCAAATAATGCGCTTGAAGGCGCTGCCGTTAGCGCTCATCTCTGTTTTGAATCGCCGGCGGGTGCGATGGGCGGTCGTTCGAACTCGTCCTTAAGACGCGCTGCCCTATCTCTTGCCAAGTGCATGAAAGAATCATGGGTACAAACTCGCGTGAGCAGCGGGATGAATTGCGCAGGCGCAGCAAGTTGTTTGCGTTCCCATAAGGCCTCAACTTCGGCAAGGGCATCATTCACGCCTAACTTGTCGAAGTGTACGGTTCGATCGAGGTCGAGATAGGCTCGCTCGCTCGAAGCAATATCTTCAAATTTTTGTAGTAACTGTTGGGCGATCGGGTTCAGTGAGTAATTGAAGGTCGTCTCGGAACTCCCACCGTTTCCGTCTTCGTAACGAAATACTTTCTTGCCGGTGTTCGCAACCTTCAATCCCGATTCCAAGGGAGTCTTAAAATTATCGAGTTTGCCAGCCATATCGAACAGCGAAGCCGCATCGGTCTGCGGCATTTGGGCACTGAGGGGATGGTCGTCTTTGGGCGCTTCGGAGTACTCCAGATTGCCGCTCGCGTCAATCGTAAGCCGCATGTATTCCGGACTACTCTTGGGAAACGTTTTTGTGTAGATCAGCTTCGAAGTACCTGCGCAAAAAGCACTGCCGGCCAGCAGCAGAAAAGCGCTGCCACATTTACATAAAATGGCTTTCAATTTCGCTCTCCTGCAGCAATGGGGAAATTGAACCGCGTTCCGTGGCAAATTGCTACCGCGAGCGCGTCGGTGGCGTCGAATGACACAAACTGCCGGTTGACACCAAGCAACGAGAGAACCATCATTTGTACTTGCTGCTTTTCCGCCCGCCCGTAGCCGACCACGCTGATTTTCACTTCGAGAGGTGAGTACTCGCTCACCTGCAAGCCTGCTTCGGCGGCGACCAGCATAGCTACCCCGCGCACATGGGCCAGCTTCAACGCGGATTTGCTGTTCACAGCATGGAAGACTTCCTCGATCGCGACAACATCAGGAGCAAAACTCTCAAGCACTGCTCGCAACTCGTTCGCGATGCATAGAAGCCTCCGTTCCAGCAAATCGGCAGGGCGCGTGCGAATGACTCCGGCGTGTAGGAAGCGGTGGGATCGCCCGTCCGTCTCGATAATTCCGAATCCAGTTCTTTCGGTTCCGCAGTCTATTCCCGCTATTCGCATCGATGAGCTTCCGGCCATCGCCACAGCCGGTCTTGTGAAAGTTTCACTGCGTTCTACGCGAGTGCTTCTACTTCCGCCTCATCGACTTCGTAGTTGCCATAGACATTCTGCACATCATCGTGCTCTTCGAGCGCGTCGTACAGCTTTAACATCGCTTGCGCAGTTTTTCCTTCAAGCTTCATGGTGTTCTTGGGCACCATCGCGATTTCGGCGGACTCGTTCGGAATACCAGCTTTCTCGAGTGCCTGGACAACAGTTTCGTGCGCCTCTGGCGCCGAGATAATTTCAAAGGCACCGCCCTGATCTCGAATGTCTTCCGCGCCCGCATCCAAAACAACGCTCATCAGCTGATCTTCGGATGCTTTCTCGCCATCTACTATCACCTGGCTCTTTCGCTCGAACATCCAGGCAACGCTACCTTGCTCGCCCAGGTTGCCGCCGTTCTTCGAAAAAACATGTCGTATTTCGCTCACGGTTCGGTTGCGGTTGTCAGTAGCCACGTTCACAAGTACAGCCGCGCCACCCGGACCGTACCCTTCGAAGAGAATTTCATCGATCTGACCGCCTTCGAGCTCACCCGTGCCGCGCATGATAGCGCGTTTGATGTTTTCTGCCGGCATCGAAACCGCTTTTGCAGCCACAATTGCGGTCCGTAAGCGAGGATTTGCATCCGGATCGCCACCATTTCTCGCGGCGATCTGAATTTCTTTGATCAGACGCGTAAACGTCTTGCCGCGTTTGCTGTCGAGGGCCGCTTTCTTGTGCTTGATCGTGGCCCACTTGCTATGTCCAGACATCGGAAAACCTCAACTTGTTCTTAACTTTCGAGGATATCAGAGACCGCCCAACTGCAGGTCAACGGAACAATTTGCGCAGATGGCTAAAGTCGCGACCGCATCCAGCCGATGAACTCTGTGTAGACCAATGAATTGCCCACATTGCAACAGTAATGAAATTTGCCGGACCCGAAGAAAGAATTTCTGGGAAAATGTCAAAGCTTCCGTGGGCTTTTGGCCTTATAGGTGTGACCGTTGCCGGCGGCAATTCGATGGCCGGAGACGCTACCCACCCCCGCGACAACAATCCGCACGGAGCTCCTCTAGAGCCAATGCCCCAAGTAGCCATTCCTCAGCCGGGCCGGCAATGGCATTCCGCAGCGATCCGGTCCGACCCTTGGCAAAAGTAGTGATCGAAGCGGACGACCAGGTGCAATTGGACCAGATCCTGATGGCTCTTCATCGCGCCGTCTCCTACTACCAACCACCTGTGCGAGAGCACGCAACGAGCGCTCGCTGATTCCTTATCAAGCTTGCGCCAGCGAGCTTCCCCGGGGAATGCTTCCCGTTTACATAACGTTTACAATTCAACGATGATTTGCCTGTGCTCGCATCGTAGGATACAGGCTGCTAGAGTTGCCGCCGGATCCGATCATCATGCCAGCACTCGTACCAGAGCACTCCGTTGATGCCAGGCTGATCTATTCTCAGACACAACATCCTATCGCGACACTCTTTCGGGCTCTTAGATTTCACCAGTGGGCGAAGAACCTGTTGGTGTTCGCACCACTTGTCGCGTCGCACAATTTTGGTGATCTCCTGATGGTCGCGCATGCGGCCGTCGCCTTCTGTTGCATGAGCCTTTGTGCATCCGCCATCTACGTCGTAAACGACTTGTTCGATCTCGATTCCGATCGTGAGCACAGTTCCAAAAAGAGCCGCCCATTCGCCAGTGGCGCTCTTCCGTTTTCTGCCGGTCTGCTCATAGCGCCATCGCTGTTCGCCGGCGGCATTATTCTCTCGCTTGTGCTTCCGGGAATGGCAGCACTCATCTTGCTGATCTACACACTACTTTCCCTCGCCTATACGTTTTGGCTCAAACGGAAGCTCCTTGCAGACGTAGTGGTTCTCTCGTTGCTGTATGCGATGCGAATTCTCGAGGGCGGAGCGGCCGTGCGCGTTCTCGTTTCGCCATGGCTTCTAGCTTTTGCACTGTTCTTACTGCTTAGTTTTGCTTTCAGCAAACGGGTAACGGAAATGATACAGGGCGCCTCTTCCACTCTGATGCAACTGGCAGGACGCGCCTATCTGGTGACCGATTTATTTACCGTTACGGCCCTCGGAATAGGAAGCGGTTATCTCGCGTGCCTGGTGCTTAGCTTGTACATCAACAACGACAGCGTGTACAGGCTCTATCCTCATCCAGGCTGGCTGTGGCTGCTGGTTCCGCTTTTGCTCTAT
Organism: Terriglobia bacterium; assembly: GCA_963738555.1. GTDB lineage: Bacteria > Acidobacteriota > Terriglobia > Bryobacterales > Bryobacteraceae > Bog-105. The sequence goes on along the minus strand of CAVTXN010000006.1, from coordinate 537,240 downwards.
TGGATTGGACGATTTTGGGTGCTCACGACTCGCGGCGAAATGTTCGCTGATCCAATTCTATTTGTCTTGAAGGACCAGGTGACTCGTGTCGCGCTGATCTGCGGCGCCATCATTCTGATTCTCGCGATGAAATTGCCATCCGGTATTCCCGGAATAACAGAGTGACGTAACGCGGTAGGTTTCCAATGCCTGCACGAATTCCGACGACGCAATTGCCCAGGCCTGTCTCTGCCTTCTTTAATTATCTAAGGGATCGGCGCGCGCTCTACGCCATAGTCAGCTTCGGCGTGTTGATAAGAATCGTTCCGCTCCTCCTGGTGGGAGGTCGACACCTCGCGCATGAAAATCCCTCCTACGACGAGATGGCCCTCCAGCTTATCGGAAACGTTAAGTTTTCTCCTTACTGGCCGCCTGGTGTTCCGTATTACCTTGCGTTTTTTCACGAGATCTTTGGCGCCGGAACGCTGGTCGCTAGAGCCTCTATTCTCGTTGTTTACGTCTGTTTCTCATTCGCTCTCTACGCACTCGTTGCAGAGCTTAGTTCTGGTTTAGCTGGCAATCTCGCGGTACTGGCCTTCGCTTTTTACCCCTCATACGTACGCTACGCATTCAATCCTTCGACCGAATACCCGACTGCTGCGTGCTTACTTGCGATTGGATATTTGACGGTTCTCATTCTTCGAAGGAAGTGGTACTTGCTGGCGCCGGCGCTGGGGTTTCTGCTTGGCGCTTTAGCCCTTATCCGAGCCAATAGTCTGGGACTCGCGATGGTCGTGCCAGCGTTCCTTTGTTTACGAACAAAGCGATGGAGGCCGGCCTTAGCCTGCGCCCTGATGTCTGCCATTCTTGTGTCCGCCTGGCTCTGGAAAGCATACCGGCTGACCGACAGGTTTGTCATGATTAACGATTCGAACGAAGAGAATTTCGTGTTCGCGAACCACCCTGACACGCCTCTTTACGTCACCAGCCGAGGCGGTCCGATCGAGCAGAACCTGCCCGCCAGCTTCTTGCAGCTGGAACGCGAGATCGACGAGAAGCCCTCGCCACAGCAGCTACAGGTCCTTCGTCAGGCCACACTCCACTACATCCTGTCTCGTCCCGACCTCTTCGCACTTAGGATTCTCAACCGGTTTCGAGCCTATTTCACTCTGCCCGTTCACCACGCTGAACCGCTGGTCGCGCAATCCAGGAGAAGAGCGCAGATAACGTTCTGGCTGGCTAATGTCATCACCATCGTGGAGGCCGCTTTTTTCTGGCCCATTATGGCTCTCGCGATTGTTTTCTGGTTCAATCTTCCGAGCTTCCCAACCGAGAGAGAAGCCGCGCTTGTCATCACGGGAGTGGCTTTCATTTACGCTGCGCCTTGCTGTCTGACCTGGGCGCAGCCGCGATACTCATTTCCAGTAATTCCTTTGTTTGCGGTCTTCGCTTTCGTGCTCCTCAATGGTCTGCTGGAAAGGCCATGGCGCGAAGTTCTGGCCCCTGTCGCAAAATCCACCATCCGCAGGAGAAGTATGCTGTTGGCTTTGACGCTCTTCTTTTGTATTCAGGTCGAATGGCTCATACTGTTCATCTCTTCCGCTGCTTGGCGGGAACCTGTGGCCCAGCCGGCCGTGCTTTCATTTCTGCAGTTCTGAGCTGATCAGAAGGAAGTTGAACCTTCATTCCGAAAGCGCTCGCGAACCCTTGATGGCGAAATGACCGGTAAGCCCGCCAAAACCGGAAACAGGTTGGTCGCCGCCGAGCGCAACTGCGTAATTCCCCTCCCGAACATTACGCGACCCATCCGGGTCCACTTCGCTCAATTGTCGAGGTGACAACTCAAAACGAAGATGGCGGCTTTCGCCTGGCGAAAGCGAAACGCGCTCGAAAGCACGCAGCGAACAGGCGGGGCTTTGCTCCGTTTTGGGCGGAATCAGATATAGTTCAGCCACTTCGTCGCCTCCCATCGCCCCGGAGTTACGCACATCGGCTTCGACGATCAAACTGTCACCAGCGGTCACGTTTTCGCTCGAAAGATGTAAATCCGAATACGAAAAGTGCGTATAGCTCAGTCCATATCCGAAGCGGTATAGCGGCTCGCCCCGAAAGAACCGGTACGTTCTTCCTTTCATGGAGTAGTCAGTGAAGGGCGGCAATTGATCGATGGACGCGTAGAATGTGACCGGCAGGCGACCTCCAGGATTGTTTTTTCCGCTCAAAGTTTCAGCAATCGCTTGACCACCGGCTTCACCCGGATACCATGCTTCAAGGACAGCATTTGCATGCTGCTGAATCCAGTTTGCGGCGAGAGCACTACCGTTCATCAGAACGGCTATCAGGGGCTTGCGGGTGGCGGCAACTGCCTTCAGCATCTGCTCCTGGGCGTCCGGCAGATCGATCTTGGTCCGGTCCCCACCCGCGAATCCTTCCACATGCACTGGCATCTCTTCCCCTTCCAGTTCGGGAGAGAGCCCAACGAAAGCGACCACCACGTCCGCTCGCCTCGCTGCAGCGACAGCAGAAGGAACCAAGCTGCCCTGCGGAGGCTTCCAATTGAATGAGATGCCCGCTCCGAACAGGCGGGAATGATGGCTGTAATCCACCCGTATCGTATGTGGATTCGTGTCTGCAAAATGAAAACGGACCGGTGCGCTCGTGCTGGAATGAAATGCCTTCTGCTCATCAGTGGCGAGCGCTGCGATCTGATGCTGGTCAATGGATATTGCGTATGATTCACGACTGAAACATGGGTAACAATGCGCAAAACTTACGTCGAATGAATAGTCGCCCGCCACTGGCACGGCAACTGTTCCGGTCCATCGCACGCTGAAGTCGTTTGCAAGTACACCCGGCACGGGGCTGGCAGAGTTCCAATCGAAATCGATCTCCGGATCGGTTCGATTCACCACAGGTTTACCGCGAAAGCCCGAATTGTCAAAATATTTGGCATTCAGACCAAGGAGCGCGTTACGCCGCGCAGTGCGGAAAGCCGTGCGAGGCACTGGAAGCGAGACACCCTCGACATAAGGTGAGCCCTGCGCATAGAGAACTTTGGCACGGCCGCTGAATTCCTGAGTGAGGCCATCGAGCGGCAGCACTGGATGAGACGGTACGGCATTGTAGTTGCCTTCCAGCGCGGCGAGTGCAGCCGCATTGGGCCCAATCACGGCGATGGTCTTGATTCCCGGCTTTAAAGGGAGTACTCCGTCGTTCTTCAGCAGCACCATCGCTTTTCTCGCCGCTTCGAGCGCCAGGCTCCTGTGAGCGGCGGAATCATTTTCCGCAAACGGAATGTGAGCATAATCTACACTTGCCTCCGGATCAAAAAGGCCCAACCGGAACCTCGCTGTGAACAGCCTTTCGACGGCGATATCGATTGCACTTTCCGGTATCAATCCCGCCTTGACGGCAGCTACGAGCGCTGAATACTCGGTTCCGCAACTGGTGTCGGTTCCGGCAAGAACTGCCGATGCGGCCGCGTGCGTCTCATCGGGCGAGTATTTGTGGCCTTCCGGGCTGAAGAAATCGGATATTGCACCGCAGTCCGAAGTCACGTACCCCCCAAATTTCCAGTCCTTTCGGAGAATCGTTCCGAGCAGTTCCTGATTTGCACAAGCGGGTACGCCGTCTATAGCGTTGTAGGCGCACATCAATGAATCGGCGTGGCCCTCGGTGATGGTTGCACGGAAGGCAGGCAGGTATGTATCCTCCAGATCGAAAGCCGACGGATGTACATCAAATCGATGCCGATCGGATTCCGGGCCGCTGTGAACCGCAAAATGTTTGGGCGTTGCGACAGTCTTCAAATAATGCGGGTCGTCGCCCTGTAGGCCCGTAACGAAAGCCACGCCCAGCCGGCTTGTCAGAAACGGATCCTCGCCGTAGGTTTCCTGGCCTCTTCCCCAACGCGGATCTCGGAAAATGTTGATGTTTGGCGACCAGATCGTCAGGCCATAGTAAATGCTGTGAATGTTATCGCGAATGGCCTGGTTATACTTTGCCCGTGCTTCAGTTGAAATCGTAGACGCCACCCGGTGAAGCAAATCGGTGTCCCAGGTTGCAGCGAGTCCGATCGCTTGGGGAAAAACCGTGGCATATCCGGATCGCGCAATTCCATGCAACCCCTCGTTCCACCAATCGTATTCAGGGATTCCTAACCGCGGTATCGCGACGGAATGATTTTGCATCTGCGACACCTTCTCCGCAAGCGTCATCCGATGGACCAGATCGTCTACACGTCGCTCGATCGGCAGATTAGGATTCTGATAACCGGCTCTATTTTGAACGGAGTGCAGCGGCGGAGCTAACCAAATCAGAACTGCGGCTGCAACGATATATCGAATGATGGCGAAATCCGTGATCTTCACCAGTCAATCTTATAAGCAACTTCGCGCAAGCCGGAGTTCGTAAACCCTGGTAAACCCGCCTCACTCGTCGATTCGATACGGAAAGGCAAACCGTCCGATCTGAATCACCGACTTGTCTCCCGGCGCATACAGATGGAATGATTCGATTTTTCCAATCCTGCTACTACGAACAGCATCCACTGTGCCGAGAAACTTCCCCGTTTGTGCCTCGTAAAAGAGCACGCGCAAGACGTCGTTTTCGTGGCGCCAGCCGAACACATAGTTCCCGGGCTTCAGACGCATGGTACCCACTTTGATCGGAACCTGCGCGAGCAGAAAATGGGAATATTTCCCGTCCGCCGAGTATCCCGCCGTGATCAGCACGACGCCCGCCACGAACTCGCCTTTCCCGTTCGTGATGCCGGATGCTGTTCGGAATTCTGTCTCGATACGCTCGCTTCCTACTGGCGCCCGAGCCGGAATGACTTCCTTCAACTCTGCTTCAGTAGCCGCTCTCCAGTTGCTAGCAGCCGCATTCGATGCTGTTCCTGTGAGCATCAGTACGATACAAAACAGGGCCTCTAATCGGAACACAGCAAGTAGCCGGTAGTTTGTCACCTCAAGAACGGTCTTCTTTCTCCGGCAGGTGCACGATCCCGCGCTGTAAAGCAGTTGTCGCTGCCTGTGTGCGATCCGTCACGCCTAGCTTGCCGAGGATGTTGTTAATATGCGTCTTCACGGTCGCTTCCGATATCGAGAGTTGAACGCCGATGTCTCTATTGCTTTTCCCTGAGACGATGCACTTCAGCACCTCCAGTTCCCTGCTTGTCAGACTCGGCCCGACCATTCGTTCCGCAAGTTTCTGGGCGACGGCCGCCGGAATTCGCTGTTTACCGGCATGCACGGTACGGATCGCGTCTATCAGTTCTTCCCCAAACATATCCTTCAGCAGATAGCCTTTGGCCCCAGCCTGCAGAGCGCGGTAGATGTCTTCGTCTCCGTCGAATGTTGTCAGCACAATTACCCGCGCACCCGGAACTTCCCGCCGGATCTCCGTTATTGCCTCGACTCCACTCTTCTTGGGCATGCGAAGATCCATGATCGTCACGTCCGGAGAGTACTTTCGGAAGAGTTCGACGGCCTGTTCACCGTCCGAGCCTTCGGCCACGACGCTGATCTCCGGAACAGTCTTAAGCAACGCAATCAGACCTTGCCTGACTACGTGATGGTCATCCACCACCAAGATACGAATCGGATCCATCAGTTGAGAGGTGCCTCCACGGAAATTCTTGTCCCTTTGCCTTCCGCGCTGTCTACCACCAGATTCGCGTTTATCTGCTCTGCACGTTCACGCATGCCTCTTAATCCGTAATGCCCATTGGGTTCTGGTGTCAAAGAACCCTTCGCAAACCCGCAGCCATCATCCGCGATCGTCATGCAAAGCTTTTTTGAAGTATAAGCAAGCTCAATGTCGATCCGTTGCGCATGGGCGTGTCGTAGAGCATTCATCACTGCTTCCTGGCCGATTCTCAAGAGTTCATCTTCCACCTGCCGCAGAAGCGGCCGATACGTTCCTCGCACTTCCAAGCTCAACTTTACCGGACTCAATCCCACCGCCTGGCGAGCGGATTTCGAGAGACGCGATGCCAGGTCCTCGCTTTCCGTAGACTCGGAGCGCAATTGCCAGATCGAGCGGCGAGCTTCGGCCAGGCTTTCTCTTACCAGAACGCGGGCCTGATCGAGGTGTTCACGCGCACTATCGGTCGAAGTGGAAAGGAGGCGCGAAACAATTTCAAGCTGCACCGAAACGCCTACGATCCCTTGCGCGAGAGTATCGTGAATTTCACGGCCAATCCGATTGCGTTCCTGCAAGACCGCGTTAAATCTCGATTCAACTTCCCTCACCCGCCAGCGATAAACGAGATATCCAGCGGCCATCATCCCCAATGCGGCTAGCACATAGAACCAAATCGTCTGATAAAAGTGAGGCTCCAGCCGGAAACTCAACGAGGCTCCCGTTTCATTCCAAAGCCCATCATTATTGCGCGCGATCACTCGGAATTTATAATGCCCCGGCGGAATATTGGTGTAGTACGCGGTGCGCTGTCTACCCGCGTCGATCCAATCTTTGTCGAAACCTTCCAGCTTGTATCTATAGATCAGTTTTTGCGGAGCGGAGAAACTTAGGCCTGCATATTCGAACGCAAATCGCGAATGCCCGGGATGGATCTGTCGAACACTTGCCGGCGCGAAAGCTTCGTCATCGATTACGACTGATTCGATCACCACCGGCGGAAGCACGCGATCTGGCAACGCCGCGTTCCGATAGAGCGCCGCAGCGCCTTTTTGGGTCGAAAACCAAATTGTTCCGTCGCTGGCTTTCCATACTTCGGGATGGCCGCCCACGCTGCATTCGTTGATTCGCAAACCGTCGCTCGTGCCATACCAGGCGATGGTCGCCTGCTTGCTCGCGCCAATCGCAACCTTCCTCAGTTCGTCTCTGTTTGCGCGGACAATGCCGGCCTTTGAAGCGAACCAAAGTCCGCGGTTTTCATCTTCCGCGATGCCAAAAATGGCATCGGGCAAGCCCAGCTTTTTTGAGAAACGAATAATCTGTCCGTTGTGGCGCAGATTGAGGCCGGCATCCTGCGTGCCAATCCAGAGATCTCCGTTAGCATCTTCATGAAGCGCGGTGATAATGTTGCTCGACAAGCCGTCCTTCACTCGATAAGTGCTGAATTTTCCGTGGTGCAGCTGGCTCAGACCGTTGAACGTGCCTATCCACAAATCATCCCCGGAGCCTCGAACAATCGCGCCCACGAGATCACTTCCGAGTCCATCGGCCTGCGTATACGTCGTGAAATGATTGGCCTCATCTTTATGGGAGAGCCCGCGCCGTGTTCCGATCCAGAGCGAGCCGTCATGATCGCGATAGATGGAGCGAACAAAATCGTCCGCTAATCCGTCTGCCGACGTTGTCAGCGAGATTCCTCCTGCTCCAACCCGATTCAAACCATCAGGAGTTCCGACAAGAAGATTCCCGTCGCGATCTTCCCCCAGCGAAAGAATGACATTGCTCGACAGCCCGGTGCCGGTGGTCAACTGCTTCGCCCGACCATTTTGCAATTGAGTTAACCCTGCGCCGGTTCCAATGGAAATAATTCCCTTCGCATTCTCAAACACGCAGCGGACGGCGTCATCCGCCAACCCCTCCCGTGTTGTGAACGTAACGAATTTCTGGTTTCTGACAATCGTTACGCCCTGCGATTCCGTGCCGGCCCACAAATCGCCTTCACTGTCCTCGGCTATCGAGATCACGGATGCTTCCGGCAGCGCTCTTGCCGGTGAATTCGAGACGCGTCGCAACCCGCGCTCGTCGCCCACCCACATGACGCCTTCGCGGTCCTCATAGAGCGAGAGCACCGGGCCATTCAGCACTTTACGCGTCAATTCAAAGCCCTGGTGATCTCGCGCACTAAATACGAACAGTCCTTTTCCGGTTCCAGCCCATAGTCGGGACGAATGATCGAGCAGCAAAGTGTTGACAGGGCCTGGCGGAAGATCGGTAGGTTCATTGCGAAAGTGTCCATTGTGAAACGAAGCCAAACCATTCTGTGTTCCGAGCACTATCGAGAGTGTTCCATTGACTGTCGCCGCCCCGGTCAAACGTGGCGCGCCTTCATCCAACGGAAAACTTTGCAAGCGCTTATCGGAATCCCAGTGCTCGAGTCCTTCCGGCATAACCGCCCAAACTCCACCCGAGCGGTCACCATACAGCGCTAATATGCTCTTCTCCGAACCCTCGTTATCCGTCGACCGTTTCGAAGCGATCGCCATGGCGTCTGACTACGCCCGCGGCGGTGCCAATCCAGAGCCAGCCCTTCTGATCTTCGAAGAGTGCTCGAACGTTATCGCTTTTAAAAGCTGGGGTGTTGCGGGAATCAAAGACCGTGAATTGATACCCGTTGAAGCGCGCAAGCCCTCCTTCGGTCGCCAGCCATAGGTATCCGTCACCGGTCTGCGTAATGCTGTGTACCGTGTTCTGCGGCAACCCGCTTCCCGTCTGCCAGGTCTGATAGCTGAATTGATCGAGAGTTCTGGCCTGATCGAGAGCTAATACCGACCGGCTCGCCAGCAGAAAGGCAACGATCGCCGGGAGCAAAACGATACGATTTCTTGCCCGTGTCTCCACTGTTAGGTTGACCTCAAATTCAATCGCAGCGCTCACGACAAGAATAACGGTTCCTGTTAGTCTGCTGAAAAGTCTTCCTATGGTTAAGTCTTCGAACGTGACACTTCCGTGTCTCGCGGTACTCGTGCTCTATGCGACCTCCGTACTGGCACAGGATCCGACTGGAAAGCTGCAAGGCCAAATCACCGATCCGTCGAGCGCCAGCGTTCCCGGCGCAGCCGTCACAGTTCGCAATACGACCACAGGTTTCACCGCAACTCAGCAATCGGCGCCTGACGGAAGCTTCTATTTTTCCTTCCTTCCCGTCGGCGAGTACACGCTTCACGTAAGCGAGTCGGGTTTCGAGCCATACGATCTGAAGCAGATCCGCGTCGATGTCGAGCGCATCGTCAATTTACCGGTCGAGCTTAGAATCGCCTCCGGTATTAGCACAGTCGAAGTAGTCGCAACCGGAGCAAGCGTAGATGTCAGCTCGGCGCTAGGTAACGTTGTCTCATCGCGAGAAGCAACCGATCTTCCGCTGAACGGCCGAAACCTCACACAACTGGGGCTGCTGCAGCCTGGTGTTGCACCGCTCACAGCAGGTTTGGCGGAAGCCGGCGGCATTCTTCGCAGCGGTCAGGCCTATGCGGTAAATGGTGAGCCACCGGAATCTAACAACTATCTTTTGGACGGCGTGACGAATGTTGACAGCGTGAATGGCGGTTTCGCTCTGCGCGTGCCTCCTGATGCCGTCACGGAATTTCGCATTCTGACTTCCAACGCGCCAGCCGAGTACGGCGAGACTAGCGGCGCTACCACTAGCGTCATTACCAAATCCGGCAGCGATGCGTTTCATGGTGACGTTTACGACTTTCTTCGTAACAACGCGTTTGACTCGCGAAACTTCTTCGCGGCAACTACTGAACCCCTTCATCAGAACCAATTCGGCGCCACTTTAGGGGGCCCAATCCGGCGCAATAAGGACTTCTTTTTCATTTATTACGACGGCCAGCGTGATCGCCAAGGCGAGACCCAAGCTGCAATCGTGCCGACCGCTGCCGAGCGCACCGGCGATTTCTCAGGCCTCATCGACCCGAGCACCGGTATACAGAAGCCGTTAATCAACGAATTCACCGGGCAGCAGTTCCCAGATAACAAGATTCCCTCGTTTCTACTCAATTCCGTCTCTTTGAAGGCTGAAAATTTATATCCTCTCGGTAACATCTCGCCGTCTTTGTTCTCGTCTACTCAGATTCTGACCAACAACTACGATCAGGGCGGATTCCGTTTGGACCACTACTTCAGCAATAGCGATCAGATTTTCGCTCGCTACGCCACCTCCTCGCTGAGCATGCTGGATCCTCTGCCTATTAACGGTTCAAATGTTCCGGGCTTTCCGGTTGGTGACGATATCCGGACGCACTCCTTCACCGTTTCTGATGTTCACCTGTTCTCGTCACGAACGGTCCAGACCGTACGCGCCGCTTTCTTCCGCAATGTTTTCTTTTATGGAATCGCGCAGAACCATATGCCGGCCAGTGCTCTCGGATTTCAATATCAGCCCACGCTTAGCAGCGCGCTCGGATCCCCCTATTTGATCGTCAGTGGCTATGCCGATGTGGGCAATCCGATTACGGGTCCGCAGAACACGTATCAGAACGATTATCAAGGCTACTACTCACTCGCTACCACACGCGGTCGCCACAATCTCAAGTTCGGGGCGGATCTCGACCGCCAGCAGATCAATGTCCTGCTCGGTATCGCTACAAACGGCTTCTTCGTTTTCGCGCCTTTCCCGGTCAACGATTCGTTCGCCAGTTTCCTCGTCGGCCAATCGGTTCAATTCTTTCAGGGAGGCGGCGATTTCAGCCGCGGAATCAGAAAGTGGATTGTTGCCGGGTACGCTCAGGATGAATGGCGTGTGACTCCAAGACTGACACTTTCGTACGGGTTGCGCTACGAAGTCAATACGCCTTATACAGAGATTCGTAATCGACTAAATGCTTGGGCTCCCGGTGTGCAATCTACAGTAATGCCGAGTGCTCCCACGGGACTGCTCTTTCCGGGAGATCGCGGCGTGCCCGCAGGCATTGCGCCGGTTGACTACCACGAGTTGATGCCGCGCGTCGGCTTCGCCTGGGACCCGACAGGGACCGGCCGTACTTCCATACGCGCCGGGTACGGAATCTTCTACGATGGCTACACCAACGGAACCGGCGGGCCTTTGCAGGCCGGTGTCAGTGCGCTGCCCTGGACCGAAGCTTACCAATTGGCTGGTCCCGGCTTCAATTTTGCGGATCCCTACGGAGGCCATCCGCCGCCATTTGATACCGGCAGTTATGTACGCCCGGCCACGATACTGACCGTACAATCCGGCATGGCCCCACCTTATTCGCAAAACTGGAACTTCTCAATCCAGCGAAGCATCGGCAACGGCTACTTGCTCGACGTCCGTTACGTAGGCAATAAGGGGACACATTTGCCGCGCTTCATTGAGGCTAACCCTTCCATCTACTCGCCAGGCGCGACATCTGAGAATGCCGAACAACGGCGTCAATATGCCGATTGCACCGCGGACGGCTCCTGCGCATTCGGCTCAGTCGGCTTGATTGCGGACAATAATAGCTCGACCTACAACGCGTTGCAGGTAGCCTTTTCGCGTCAGTTCACACACAATCTCGCCTTCCTGGCGTCTTATTGGTGGTCTAAGAGCCTCGATTATGTTTCGTCTCTGAATCTGGCTGGCTCGGCGCCTACGCTTGTCGCGGGCGAAAACGACTTAGCACAGAATCCATTCGATCTGAGATCCGAGCACGGCCCCTCGCTTTTTGACGCTACCAACCGGTTTGTTCTCAGCGGCACATACACGCTTCCGAAATGGCGCAGCGCGCCCGCGGTCGCCAGTTTCTTCGTGAATGGCTGGCAATTGAACACGATTGTCAATCTTTCCTCCGGAACGCCCTTTACCGTCTACGACAGCGCCAACGTCTCACTGCAAGGAAGCGCGCCTGAAATCACGGGATTCTACTCGAGCCGGCCGAATCTAATCTCGAATCCTAACGCCGGTCCACATTCAGCAAACCAATGGGTGAGCCGCTCGGTTTTCCAGCAGCTCGATCCGGTAGCCGATGCAGGCCAGTTCGGAAATGAAGGCCGCAACGTTGTTCGCGGACCGGGCATAGAGGCAGTTGATTTATCACTATTCAAGAGCTTTTCTATAGCCGAATCAACCCGGCTGCAGTTTCGCGCGGAGGCGTTCAACACTCTCAATCATGCGAATCTGGGGTTGCCGGAGAATGACCTTCAGTCGCCGGCATTCGGCCAGGTCCTGCAGGCAGGGCCTCCGCGCCTGTTGCAGCTCGCGCTAAAATTTCTTTTCTAACTGAGCAGGTGCGCCGGAGATTTATGGACCCGATGTTTCTCAAGGATGTCGAAGAGTTTAAGAGTGACGATAACTACTCGCGCGCTATTGAAATGATGAAGCGTGTGGGGCCGGAATACCCTCAAATCCTGCACATGTTCTCCTTCAAGATGAAGGCCACGGCGCATCTCGAGAGATTTACCCAGGAGATCATGCGGGAAGCGGCCCCGCTATCGCCCGGGATTCGTGAACTCATTGCGGCCTATACGTCCAATTTGAACCAGTGCCCGTTTTGAACGAAGTCCCACGCCGCGGTCGCGGCGGAATTGCTGGGCAGTACAGAGTTGGTAGCGGGTGTTCTGGAGGATCTGGAGAGTTCTCGGCTTTCGGAAGCCGAGAAAACGCTTTTCCGGTTTGTCAAAAAGGTGAATTTTGAATCCGTCTCGATACAGCCATCTGATATCGAAGCGCTGCACACAATGGGATACACCGACGAGGCGATTTACTATGCCCTTACGGTCTGCTCGCTCTTCAACTTCTACAACCGCTGGATAGATGCGAGCGGCGTTCACCCGATGAGCGATGAGGCACACCGGCTTGGGGCAAAACGATCGGCAATTCACGGTTATTCGCGAAGTTCTCAGCCCCCACCCGGGCCAATCAAGCGCGAATAGCGCAATGCGGAAGCCGCCGCGGTTCCGATTTAAGAGGCTTTCTTGACGCCAGGCTTGATCAGCTCGAACTCAGGAACAGATTTCTCACCTTTGCTCAACCCGAGCACGGCCCGCAGATCTGCGTCGATAGTTTTGCACAGATCCACCCGTTCGATTAGAGTCTGACGTGCGTTCTCTCGCCCTTGGCCGATACGCTCACCTTTGTAGCTGTACCACGAGCCGCTTTTCTCCAGAAGTTTCTGCTCCACGCCCAAATCGAGCAGATCGCCTTCTTTCGAAATGCCTACGCCGTACATAATGTCGACTTCCGCCTCACGAAATGGTGGCGCGACCTTGTTCTTGACGATCTTGATCTTGGTGCGATTCCCAACCACTACTTCACCGTCTTTGATAGCGGTCATACGGCGCACCTCGGTGCGGATCGAGGCGAAGAATTTCAGAGCCCGGCCGCCGGTTGTCGTTTCGGGGTTGCCGAACATCACGCCGATCTTCTCTCGGACCTGATTGATGAAAATCAGGCAGGTATTTGCTTTCGAAACGGAAGCGGTCAATTTACGCAAGGCCTGCGACATCATGCGGGCGTGAAGGCCCATGTGGTTGTCGCCCATTTCACCTTCGATTTCCGCTTTAGGAGTTAAGGCCGCAACCGAATCGACAACAATGACATCGACGGCCTGTGAATTCACCAGCGCCTGAGCGATTTCGAGGGCCTGCTCCCCGTAATCGGGCTGAGATACGATCAGGTTTTCGGTGTCTACTCCGAGTTTGGCTGCATATGTAGCATCCAGCGCGTGCTCTGCATCAATGAAGGCCGCGCAACCCCCTGCTTTTTGCGCTTCCGCAATCACATGCAGGGTAAGGGTTGTCTTACCGGATGATTCGGGACCGAATACTTCTATGACGCGGCCACGTGGAAATCCGCCAACTCCAAGCGCGTTGTCGATTGCTACCGATCCGGAGGTAATCACTTCAACCGGAAGCGCTGCGCGCGAGCCCAGCATAAGTACCTGGCCCTTACCAAATTGCTTATCCATCTGTGCAAGGGTGGCGAGAATCTGTTGACGACGTTCGTCCATATCAAAGGAGAAGTAGCAAACAAGGCGAATTCCTCTCCCCTGGCCAGGAGCTTAGACTACCGCTTCGTTGAAGCGGCGTAGCTCGTCGAGAGACAGCTTACCGGTGTAGATGGACATGCCTATCGCGCAGTGAATGTCCATCGAACTAAGCGCCTTTACATCATCTAGCGTCGTTATACCCCCCGCCGCGGTGAGTTCATGTGTGGTGGCTTGCCGCAGACTTTCGAACCACGCCAGATCGGTGCCCTGCATCATTCCTTCTTTGTCCACGTAGGTGCAGAGAAAACCTGAGCAATACGGTTCGAGCTCGGTGATGACGTTCTGGGCGGTCCAGCTTGTTTCCTGTTTCCATCCATTGACGACAACGTGGCCGGACTTGCTGTCCAGCGCGATTGTGATTCTCTCTGGCCGGACCATGAAAGCAAGTTCCTGCAAAAAGGGGTGATTTACACCTTCTGGTGAGAAAGCAGCCGTACCAATAATCACCCGATACGCGCCTTGCCTGATCAACTCGGCCGCACGATTCGGTGTGCGAACCCCTCCGCCGGCGCGGATCGTCGCATGACCGGCCAGATATTCGACCAGTTCTCCGTTAGATCCGCGATTCATAGCCGCATCGAGATCGATGACTTGAATCTGCTGAAAGCCCTGAAACAGGGCGAGCATCTCTCCCACCGAGCGTTCGAGAACCTTCTCTCGTCCCTGCACAAGCTGGACTACTTTCCCATCCATCAAATCGATGCAGGGAATGATCACAGGTTTGGCCTCACCGGAACGCTTGCCTTCTGAAGCGCCTGCTTCAGATCGGCAACGCTGTACTTTCCGTAATGAAAGACCGAAGCAGCTAGTGCCGCGTCAGCCCCGCCCTCGGTCAGGACAGTGACGAAGTCGCGCGGAGTACCCGCGCCTCCCGAAGCAATAATGGGAATGCTCGTTTGAGCAGCGACAGCACGGGTGAGAGCACAATCGAACCCGCCCTGAACGCCATCGGTATCCATAGAGGTCAAAAGAATCTCACCTGCCCCAAGCATTTCTCCCCGTTGCGCCCACTCGACGACATCGATACCTTCATCTTCGCGGCCGCCCTTCGTGTATACGTTCCAGCAATGGTTTCCCGAACGCCGCGCATCTATGGCAAGCACGACGGCTTGCGCGCCAAACTCCAAGCTGAGTTCCCGAATCAGTTCAGGCCGGCGAACGGCGGCTGTATTCACGCTCACCTTATCTGCGCCCGCCAGGATGATTTTGCGAGCATCGGCGACAGTTCGCAGCCCACCTCCCACGGTCAGCGGGATAAAGACCCTGCGCGCGGTGCGTGCAACCAGATCGGCCATGATGTCGCGCGCATCACTTGAGGCAGTGATGTCGAGAAAGACTAACTCATCGGCGCCCTGCAAATTGTAGCGCTCCGCCAGTTCGACGGGATCGCCAGCATCCCGTAATTGGAGGAAGTTAATGCCCTTCACGACGCGCCCGTCCGTCACATCGAGACAAGGAATGATGCGTTTCGCCAGCATCACAATTCAACGAAATTCTTCAATACACGGAGGCCAATCGTACCCGATTTTTCAGGATGAAACTGTACCGCATGCAGATTATCTTTTTCGATGAGGGCAGTGTAGGGTTGAACGTACGTGCAGGTGGCCGCAGTTGCATCGATTACCGGGGAAAAGAAGCTGTGAGCGAAGTAGGCGAACGGTTCATCTCCGGCGCCACTCAACAGCCTTGACGGCTTGATTCGGTCGAGCGAGTTCCAGCCCATATGTGGGATCCGCACGGGTCCTTTGAAGCGCTTCACTTCTCCCGCCAGAATGCCCAATCCGCGAGAACCCGGCGATTCTTCGCTTGATTCAAATAGGTACTGCAAGCCAACGCAGATTCCCAGGAACGGCGTGCCGGAGCGGATTTTCCCAAGCAATGCATCGCGCAAATCGAGCTCGTCGAGGCGCTGAACCATCTGTCCAAAATGACCGACGCCCGGCAGAATCAATTTGCTCGCGCGCTCAGCGATGTCTGGCCGATCTGTAACGATGTACGACGACACCCAGTTCTTCGAGCGTATTCTGAACCGAGCGCAAATTCCCAGCACCGTAGTTGACGATGGTGATCAAAGTAGCCCCTTGGTCGAAGGAAGCTGGTCTTTCAGACGCTCATCGGTCGAGCAGGCGTACCGCATGGCTCTCGCAAAACACTTGAAGATCGCCTCGATTTTGTGGTGGCTCGAGCGGCCATAGAAAACTTTGGCGTGCAGGTTTGCTCCCGAGTGCTGAGTGAATCCAATAAAGAAATCTTCGAGCAGCTCGGTCTGCAAATCACCGACATGAACTACGTCCACCTGCTGATCGTAGACAAGAGCGGGTCGCCCGCCCAGGTCAACAGCTACGAGGGCCAGCGATTCATCCATCGTTTGCACAAAATAGCCAGCCCGGTTAATTCCTCGGCGATCTCCTAGCGCTTTCGAGAACAAATCTCCTAAGACAATGCCCGTATCTTCCACGGTATGGTGCTGGTCGACATCGAGATCACCTTTGGCCTGCAGCCGCAGATCAAACGCGCCATGTTTGCTGAATAACTCCAGCATGTGATCGAGAAATCGTATGCCTGTCGAGATTTCATATTGGCCGGTTCCGTCGATACACAGACGGCCGCTGATCTGAGTTTCCTTCGTCTCGCGGACGAGGCACGCTTCTCTCACTGGCTCACCCGTCCAGTATCAAGGAGTGCCTCAATCTCGTTGACATTTTCGATTACCGTGAACGCTCCGCCGTCATAAAGGGTCTTCGCGATCTCGGTATGCCTGGGATTCGCTTTCATCGAAACACCGACAAAGGGCACACCTGCTGATCGGGCACTCCGGGCGTCATCGACCGTGTCGCCGAGATACCAGAGGCGCTTACCTGGATAGTGCTGTTTAATCAGCTCGAGACCATCAGGCGCGGGCTTCGGATTAGCGACTAATTCATCCGTAATGATCGGCTCGAATTTTACTGAATCTGAGTACCGCTGGAGAGTTGCATCGGCCTCGTACTTAGCGCGCCCCGTAAAAATCGCCAGGATCGTACGCCGGGAAAGGCGATCGAGGAGCTTATCTGAAGGCATCCAGCGTTCGCGGAGAATCAGGCCATCTCCATTGCTGCCGAGGAAAATGCGATTGAAGTAATCGACGACATCGGCATAATCAACCTTAACGCCATAGTCGCCGATCAGACGCTGCGAAAGAAGCCAGTCATTGTTCCAGCCGCCGGCGTTTTTGAAGTCTTGTATTTGATCATGCGACACGAGTTGTCCGGTAAAATACCGAACCGTTTCCCGAATCGCTTCCCGGTACGACTCGCTCACTTCCACGAGCACACCATCCATGTCAAAAACGAGCACGTCAGGCGACTCTGGAATTACCAAATTTTCTCCAGTTCATCGAGGAACCGCTGAACCTGTTCGCGCGTGCCAACCGTCACGCGGACGGCGCCCGGAATTTCATAGCTGCGATCGCGGACGAGCACGCCGCGATCCCGCAACTGGTCGCGAATTTCTATGGCGCGTTCTCCGGCTTCAAACAGGACGAAATTCGCCATGCTCTGGATGTAGGGAATTCTGAGATGCTCCAGGCCAACGTAAAGAAGTTCGCGAGCCGCCAAGACTTCGAGGACATATTCCTCGACAAACGCCTGGTCCTGTATTGCAATGCGCGCAGCCATCGCAGCCAGCGCGTTGACGCTGTACGGAGATTGAGTCTTTCGAGCGTGCGCCATGTTAGACACCTGCGAGAACAAGCAACCGCATCGCATGGCGGCCATACCGTAAGTCTTCGAGAAAGTGCGGCTGACAAACAGGTTGGGGTATTCCTCGATCAGCGGTAGGACGGTAACTCCGCTGAACTCGTAATAGGCTTCATCGACCAGCACGGCAGCGTTCGTCGCCTTCCGTAAAATCTGACGGATGCCTTTCACGTCGGTCCCAGTTCCAGTGGGATTGTTTGGATTGCCGAGCAGAACAGCGCGTGTCGCCGGAGTGATGCGCTCCAGTAGTTCCTCCAGCGGGAAAGCCAGTGTGGCGCCCCGATATTCGATTTCGTCTATCTCGGCCGCAGCAAGTTCAGCATAAAAGCGATACATCGCATAGGCAGGCTTAAGGACGATAACCTGATCTCCGCTATTAACGTAGGTGTTAATCAGAAGCTGGATAGCCTCGTCGGTGCCGTTCGTCAGCGTTAGTTCATCGGCTGCAACACTGAAGTGGAGTGCAAGATCCTCGAGAGCATGCGCATACTCGGGATAGATGCTCAGATCCGCAGTCGTGAGATAGCGCTTGATGAAATCGAGCACGTGTGGCGGAGCACCGACCGTATTCTCGTTGAAATCGAGCCGGAGCTTATTACGGCGGCCAGCGGTGGGCGGGCGGTAAGGGGCCATGCGGAGAACAGCTTCACGCGGCGTGGGGCCTTTCGATTCCACTTTGGTTTCGAGGTCGATAGCGGGTTTACTGGACAGAACGAACCTCCACTGCGCGAGCGTGCGCCTCGAGCCCTTCCGCACGGGCGAGAGTAGTTATCGCGGGAGCCAACTCCTGCAATGCAGATGGTGACAACTCTTGAATCGCGATTACTTTTACAAAATCGGCGGCCGATAAGCCTCCGCGAAGGCGCGCAGCACCGCCTGTAGGCAACACATGACTTGGGCCGGCGGCATAATCTCCGGCGGACTCAGGAGAGTTAGATCCAAGAAATACCGTTCCGGCGTTGTTTATCTTCGGAAGCAACGAAGGATCGTGCAGGCTTAGATGCTCGGGCGCATACATATTAGAGAGAGCCACAGCCTCTTCTATGTTAGGCAGGACCGCGATGAAACTGCCATTGCTCAGAGAAGAACGCGCTACTTCTGCCGTCTGTAAGGTCCTCATCTGATTTTCCAGTTCTTCGGACACCGCGCTCGCGAGAGAGCGAGACGTGGTTAACAAAATAGCAGTAGCGGTTACATCGTGTTCGGCTTGCGCCAGCATATCAGCGGCTATAATTGTGGGATCCCCATCGGCAGCAATGATGGTTATCTCGGTCGGACCCGCCACAAAGTCAATCCCGACATCGCCCGCAAGCAGCTTCTTCGCCGCCGCGACATACGCGTTGCCCGGGCCGACGATTCGATCTACCGGGCGGATGGTTTCGGTCCCAAAAGCCATCGCAGCGATCGCCTGAGCACCCCCGACCCGATACACCTCATCAATTCCCAACAGATGAGCGCAACCCAGAATTTCGCGTGATGGCCTCGGCGAAGTGACACAAATTCGCTCTACGCCGGCGGTCTGCGCCAGCACAGCAGTCATCAGCAAGGTCGATGGCAGAGGATAGCGGCCGGAAGGAACGTAACAGCAAACCGCCTCTAGCGGTCGGACGATCCAACCCAACTTCCGGCCCGGCGAAAACTCGATCAACTTATCCTGAGGAAGCTGCGCTTCCGCGAACTGGCGGATATTCCTGATCGCCACTTCGACGGCCTTCCGAAACTCAGTTCCGAGCGACTCGCCCGCAGCCGCTAACTCAATCTTCGAGACGTGCAAAGAAAGCGTTCCCAAGCCATCCAGTTGCCGGGCATAAGAAAGCAATGCGCGGTCACGCTCGGATCGGATCGCCTGGATAATCGGACGAACAACATCCTCGTAATCGCAAACACCGCGAGAGCGCTTCTCCAGGATGCATTTCGTCGCTTCGGTGCCGTTGACGATTCTAATCATCGCTACATCACGATCTTGTTCAACGGGTACTCGACAATGCCCTGCGCGCCGGCTTCTTTTAAGCGCGGGATGATACTCCGCACTGTCGCTTCTTCAAGAATCGTGTTGACAGCGACCCACGCATCGTCGCTCAGTTGCGAAATGGTCGGATTTTTCAGCGCTGGCAGCACATCAAGCACCGCGGAAAGTTCGACCCGGCGAACATTCATCATCAAGCCGACTCTACCCAGCGCGTTAATCGCGCCTTCCAGCAACAACCTGATATCTTCCAACTTGCGCCGTTTCCAGCTGTCCTCCCACGATTCGTTGTTCGCGATGAGCTGGGTATTGGATTCCAGAACAGTTTCGAGGATACGTAGCTTGTTTGCACGCAGAGACGAACCCGTTTCGGTGACCTCCACGATCGCATCCGCGAGTTCAGGCGGTTTCACCTCAGTAGCTCCCCAGCTAAATTCCACGCGAGCGCGAACGCCTTTACTCGCCAGGAAGCGTTCAGTGATGTTGACGAGCTCTGTGGCAATAATTTTTCCCTGCAGGTCATGCACGCTTTTGAAAGGCGAGTTCTCCGGCACGGCCAACACCCAACGCACCTTTCCGAAACTCCGCTTGGCGTAGACCAAATCGGCCACCGCTTCGACGTGTGCTTCATTTTCCTGTATCCAGTCTCTGCCGGTCAGCCCGGCATCGAGTACGCCGTCTTCTACGTAACGCGCAACTTCCTGCGCTCGGATTAGCATGCACTCGATTTCAGGATCGTCGATTGCTGGGAAGTAGCTGCGATTGCTAGTCGTGATATTGAAGCCGGCGCGGCGGAAAAGATCGATGGTGGCAGCTTCGAGGCTGCCTTTCGGAATCCCAAGCTTCAGTTTCACTGTTTAGCTCCGTAGACGTAGTCGGGATCATAAACCTTCGAATCGGTTTCGACCCATTGACGATCCCGCAAAGTCCGATAGAAGCAACTTCGGTAGCCGTTATGACAGACGCCCGGTCCGATAGCCTCGGCGAATATCAGGAGAGTGTCTCCATCGCAATCGGTTTGGATGGATTTTAAATTCAGAAAATGCCCGGACGTCTCACCTTTGGTCCAGAGCTTCTGCCTTGAACGGCTAAAAAAAGTGACGTGGCCGGTGGTGACGGTCTTGTCGAACGCTTCCCGATTCATGTAGCCGACCATCAGGACGCGCTGCGAACTCGCGTCCTGGACGACCGCTGTAATGAGACCATCCTGTTTGTTGAAGTTTAGGAGTTCGGTCAAGAGTTGTCCTCAAAAATAAAAAGGACCCGCCAACTGCGGCGGGCCGATGTGCGATGAAAGTATCGAGACGCGAGGCTCGCCGTCAGACCATCCTGAGATGGTGATGATGGCGATGAGCGTTTCCTTGCATCAAGCCAAAAGTATAGCAAGAAGCGCAAAGGGCTCGGCTGCGCTCCGGCAAACCGGAGAGGGGACTCGCTTGCCCTTCGGGCGGAGCGCTTAACACCGTGCCCGTTTGCGCGCGTTTCTCAAAACCCGACGCCGCCAACTACTCCAGCGGCGGCAGGGGACGCAATGAGGGTAGAAGCAACGGATTCCACAGGCCTGGCACGCCTTCTGGCAACTGAACATGATAACCGGTCTTTAGTGCGGGATCAGGCAAATAGTAATCGGTGCTGATGATTTGCGCGCCACTGATCAGCGCTGCCCTCCAACGGCTGTAGTCGTTTCTGCGGGCTTCGACAGTATCGGCATCCGCGCGTGTGCGGACAAAATACCCACTGCGAACCAGATACTGGATGTACGCCCAATCTGTAACGGGTTCGTTCACGATCCGAAAGGCCGCTTCCGGCGTTCCTTCCGGAGCATTGACGAACATCACTCGATTTCGTAAGGAAGGATGCCCACTGATGTAATCCGCTCTCTTCTGTCCTTCTTCATCAAGCACGAACAGAAACTTGCCGCGCGCCTGTTCCAGTTTGGGCCAATCCTGTGCTAATACAGCGCTCTCCAAAGTGGGATAATTGCCACGAACATCGTCTGGAGTGATCAGGTATTTTCGTCCCAGACCTTTGATGATTTCTTGATCCCAAGCCTCAAACGCCATTTTGTCGAAAGGTATCGGCTTCACGAACCCCGGCTCTTCGCTTGCGTCATCCTTGGCGTTCATCGTTACCGGTATCGGCAGATGACGTGGATGAGCATCCGACCATGCCTTCAATATCGCCAGCTCCTGCTGGAAGGTGTAAACGTTCGAGCGGAAATCAATATCAGGAATATGCATGACCTTCAGACCGGGCTTGTTCATCAAACCGTGTGGATCGTAAGGCGGACCCGGCGGCAGATCACTTTGTTTTTCAAGCTCCAATCCCTTGGGGTGCGCATAGAGCCCTCCAGCAGGGTCGTATACTACGTCGATTTCTAACGCACGCAGCCCGCGGTCCAGTTGCTGTTGAATCGGAACATGAGAATATTCGATACCTTCGACTCGCTGACCTTTCTGCCGCAGCACCTGTAGAAGAGAAGGATCTATGGCCTGCTTGTAGCTGTTATGGCTCCCAAGCACGCGGATCTGGTTCATCCTGATGTTATCGGCAGACTGACCGCTTGCCAGTGTGGCTATAAGCGGCAGGATCGTTGAAACAGAGGCAGATAGACTCAAAAGCTTCATAGGATTGCGGGCAACACCCGATTGTCACACCTCGTCAAATCTCAACTGTTCTGGAAGCGGGACATAATGGGCAATTGAAAGCTATGGTTCCACCGGAGCTGCTGAGCACGCTCGGCGAGTACATTGAGGAACGCCGCATCGGCAAGGGTATCGCACTACTCTCGCAGGAGCGTGCCCACTTCGACAATCTCGCACCTGGCCACGGCTCCGCAGGTTTCGCTTTGAGTTGTCTCGCGCAGTGGCTCGACGTCGGTTTTCAGGATGGAGGGACATTAGCCTCCGTTTTGAAGCGCTTCGACAAAGGGGCTCGGCAGAATCTGCCGCTCACGGAATACGTTCATCTGCGAATGGCGGAGGCGCTGATCGCGATGCGCGACGAAGAACTGACGACCGCCCTTCATCACCTCGATACCGTTTTGATGCTCGGCGACGAGACGGCGGACCGGAAGGTTGCATTGATTGCGGCGTTATGGAAAGCACGTTGCCTGCGCAAGGCCGGTGAATACGAGCAATCGCTGAAAGTTACGCGGCAGGGGATGGATTTGGCAGCCAACCTCGAGCTGTGGCCGATCAGGGCGGTAATGCAGACTCTCGAAAGTTGGATTCTGTTTCAGAACGGCGAATCGAAGGAGGCAGTTCGTATTCTGCGAGAAGCGGAGACCGTGTTGCGTGAGACCGATGACTTCATCACGCTTGGGAACATTCAATCTACCTACGGAAGAATCGCTTTGCGTGAAGGCCGCTATGATCACGCGATGCAGTATTTCGAGGCTTCGATCGATTACTTCAAGCGCCGGGAATCGCTGACAGGGTATCTCGCCCGATCGTTAACCAATATCGCTCAGGCGAAGCGTTTCCTCGCTCTGCAGTTGCGGCGCAGCATGGACGCTCAGAGAGAGCGGCAGAAGCGCACGGGCATCGCAGAAGACCAGCGCGGCAAAGAAGGAAAAGCCGGCCAGCTTGAGCGTATGTATGAGCTGTTGCAGAGCGCTCAGAAGGATCTGGCTGAAGCGGATTGCATCTATAAGAGGGAGCAAAATCATCACGGGGCGGGCAATGCCGATGTCAATCTCGCCCAGATCTACCTGGATCTGGGGAATCTGGAGCAGGCCGAAGAGCGCGCGAACGAGGCTTTTGAACTGGCAGCAACGAAAGCAGATCATCTCTTGATGTGCCGCGCGCGTATCGTTCAGGCACACGTAGCAAATGCCAGATACGAAGACGAGATCGGCGAAGATGACGATCCCAGCCGCTTTGCGCAACTCGCTCATGACTGCGCCAAAGAGGCTGTCGATTACGGCGAGCGCACCCAGAGTCGCCGGTTATTAGCCCAAGCGTACATTTGTCGTGGCCTCACGCTCGTCAACGGATTTTTCAACGAGTCTGAGTCTGCGCGCGTTTGCTGTGACAAAGCTGCCTCCTATTTGGGACATGATCGACATGATGCTTTGTGGCAAGAGGTTGAGATGCTGCGGGAACGCATTTTGCACGGAGGAGTTGAAGATCCAAATCTACGGGCGTGGTCGCAAGGCGCAGTCGGAGATAAGTCCCTCCAGGAAGTGGTCGCTCAATTTGAAGAGCTGCTCATCCGTAAGGTCTGGGAGCATGAAGGCCGCAAGGTCTCCAGAGTCGCGCAACGCCTCGCGGTCTCGCCCAAGAAAGTACGCCGTGTGTTGCGCCACTTGGGCGTGCTGATCGAGCCAGGATAAGCGACGGAGAATAACCAAGCACCCGAGCTCTGCGTCGAGTGTTTATACGAAAATTACAAAACCTTTCCATGGCGCTTCGTAAGAGAAACAGAATGAGCGGTAGTTCAAAAACGATAACGGGCCGTGTGATGTGCCTGCTATTGGCACTCGTTCCACTGACCGTCGCCCCGACTGTCGCTCAGCAAACGCGGGAGCCGATCACGCAACCAACCGCGACCGCAGGCAGCTCGGATAAGAAGGCCGTTCCGACGCAGCAACCGGGCGATAAACAGGGGAAGCCAACGTCGACGGAGCAGAACTTGGTGCCGCCGCCTCCCAGTCTGCCGCTGGACACAGGATCCTACGTCGACCAACCTTTACCGATTCTGATAGCGCCGCCGCCGCCATTGCCGCCGCCAATCAGACCGGGCGTACAGCCGCTTAACCTGCAGTCCGCCCCGGAGATCATCAAAGTCGTTTTGGGGCTCGTATTCATGTTTGCCCTCGCTTACTTGGCGGGCACTTCGAGAGTGCAAGCGCTGGAAAACAAGTTGCAGGTAACGAATGTAGTTGCGGCAGGATTACCCTTTGTGTTCCTCGGTGTCGTAGCACATATGCGCGGCGTTGGAATTCTGTCGGAGCCGGTTTTATGGGAGCTTCGACCTCTACTCGCGCTCGGCTTGGGATGGATAGGATTTGCGACAGGCTTCCGATTCGATTCCAATTTGGCCGAGTCGATTATGCCTGGAGTAAGCATTGTGAGCTTGATCACCGCGTCGATACCGTTTACTGCTATTTTGGCGGCTTGTGCTCTTTTGCTCGTTTATGTGGAACATTCGCATGCGAGCCCGATTTTCTTGCGCGATGCGATGATGCTTGGCACGGCGGGTGCCATGACCGCTTACAACACTCCGAAATTTCTGCAAGCTCGCAGGAAAGCAGGAAGATATCTGGATCGCGTGGCATCGATTATTACGCTGGAGCAGCTCGCGGGCTTCATAGGTCTCCTGATCGTTGCGGCCTATTTTCGTCCGCAGGATAATTCCGTTGCCTGGCATTTGCCTGGGACCGCTTGGCTGTTTATCACGCTGGGCATGGGAACAATGATCGGTGGCGTAGTCTGGGTCACGTTAGGCAAGGTCAAGGCGGGTCCCGAGTTCACCGTTCTTATCCTCGGTTCGGTCTGTTTCACCGCTGGAATGGCCAGCTTCCTGCGGATTTCGCCACTGGTTGTTTGCTTTATTGTTGGCCTTATTCTGGTAAATCTCCCAGGCACCTCAAAGGATCAGATCCGCGAGGCTCTCGATCATATGGAACGACCAATTTACCTTTTGTTCCTGCTCGTGGCTGGCTCGCTTTGGGATGCGACTGAGTGGCAGGGTTGGGCGCTTATGCTTGTCTTTGTTCCGGCTCGCCTGTTTGGCAAATGGCTGGCAGTGAAATTATGTCGCCAGAAGATTGCGAGTGGATTATCTCCTGACGAACAGCGCAGCCTTATCTTTTCGCCTATGGGTGCCCTGTCTATCGCAATTGTCGTCAACGCTCAGGACCTGTATTACGGTTCGGTCATTTCGTGGATGGTTACGGCGGTGATAGGCGGAGCGATCGTGACAGAAGTCATCGTTCATATCGCCTCGCGTCGAAATGCTTTTGAGGAGACGCGCCTCAGTAGCGTCTCGTAATTTCATATGCGCCTGGTGCTCGTTCTCGTTTTTGCCGGATTAATGCAGGCTGCGCGCTCCTTTGCTCCGGACGTTACAGTCGGCGGCGGAGCTGCGGGAACCGCTTTGGCTTGCGGATACCTGCTGCTTTCTGCGTTCCTGATGGGTTCCATATTCAAGTCGCTGCACCTGCCCCGCCTGACTGGTTATTTGGTGACAGGGGTTTTAGTTGGTCCGCAGTTATTGAACCTGGTTAGTGCGCCCATGGTTTCAAACCTTCAGATTGTCAACGGCGTTGCGACTGCTTTAATTGCACTTACAGCAGGAGTCGAGCTCGACCTTGACGCGATGAACCCGCTGTTCAAGAGTATCTTCTGGCTCACCGGAGTCGCGATCTGCGGCACGATCCTCGCCATCGCTTCTGCAGTGTTTTTGCTTCGGAGCAAATTGCCCTTTCTGTCTCACCTTGCCCCGATCCAGGTTGCTGCTCTTTCTTTGGTCTTAGGCGTCACTATGGTTGCTCAGTCGCCGGCGGTTGTTGTGGCTTTGCAGTCGGAAATGGCGGCGGACGGACCTTTGACACGCACAGTTCTCGGTGTAGTGGTGATTTCGGATCTGCTGGTGATCACGTTATTTGCCATTGTCTCTTCCGTTGCAAAGACTTTCTTGGGCTCCAAAACAGACGCTTTGCATACAGCAGGGGCGCTTACGTGGGAAATATTGGGCTCGTTTGCTATCGGCGCTTGCGTGGGGCTGCTTATAGCCACGTACTTACGATTCGTTACAGGTCGTGCCGCGCTGTTTGTTCTCGGCGCCGCATTCCTGGTAGCCGAGGTAGGCCAGAGGATTGACTTGGATCCAATGCTGGTGGCGCTGGCAGCCGGTGTCTTCATTCGAAACGCTACCGCGCACGGCAAGCGGCTTCAAGACGAAATCGAGGTCTCCTCGCTGCCTGTCTACGTCGTCTTCTTCGCAGTCGCGGGGGCCACCGTTCACATTCGCGACCTGGCTATTGTGGGACTTCCGGCGATCTTGCTGGTGTTAACGCGTGCTGCCGGTTTTATCAGCCTAGGAAGAGTTGCCACTACACTTGCGCAAGCCCCGCATTCCGTAAGAAAGTACGTCGGACTCGGCCTCATGCCACAAGCTGGCCTTGCTCTCGCGCTGGCATTGCTATTCGTAAAGACGTTTCCAAGAATCGGCGCAGAAGCTGCCGCGCTGGTGTTGGGCGGAGTTGCGATCAACGAGATGATTGCCCCGGTTCTCTATCGTTATGCGCTAGTCGAGAGCGGCGAGGCCGGAAAAGCGGAGCACATGACCGCCCCTGAGCCCCAGCCCGTCGGAGCACAAGGCTAGCTCTCCAGGAAGCGCTCGCCTCACCCTGGAAGCTGGCTCAGAGCACCTTCGATTTCCGAACGGGTATGTAAATCGCCCTTACGCGTCGAAGCCTCAATCCCTTGCTCGTACATGGCGCGGGCTTCCTCGATTCGGCCTAATTTCTCCAGCACTTGACCGCCATGAAAATACGCGGCAACGTAGCTCTGATCGTTCTCGAGAAGAGATCTGAATGCGCTCACCGCTTCGTCCAATTGGCCCGTATTGGCGTATTCCATAGCCAATCCATAATGGGCAAAAGAGTTCTTTGGGTCTTGCGCGAGCATCTGCTGGAGCAATGCGAGGCGGTTGGTAGCCATTTTTCACATTCTGGCACTGCGCCCGGTCCCTGTTTCGTTATTTGCGGTCGGTGTGCTGAGTGGGCTGACGCTCGCGGCCGTCCCGGTCCACGTTCTTTTCTTCTTCTTTGGTGCCGGCGTTATTACCGGCCCGCTCCTTTGGTGGTTTCGGTCTCCCTTCGGAAGTTTGCATACGAATTTCCGGCTCAGCGCCTAGGAAGTGTACTCTCTGATGTGACGAGCGGTCGTCTCGACGGCTCCGGCCGCTTTCGCAGTTGTTGCCTTGGCCGTCTTTGCTGCTTCGCCGAAACGTGATTGGGCACGTCCGGCAAAATCGCCGATCGAAGCCGCTGCGGATTCAAAACTTTCGCGCCCGCGCTGGACCGCCTGCTCAATTAAACCCGCAGACCAGTTCATACATGCGGGAACTACCAGTACTAAGCCCGCCGCCGTGAGCCCGACACCGGCTCCAATCAAAATCGCTCCGATCAGTCCAGCATTCGACTTCGTCTTCATACGGTTCTCCTTCATGTGAGCTCCTTTTCATGAGACTGGGAATTACAGGTGAGTTGTTTCAATATAGACGCCAAATACTTGTTTGAGGGCGTCGCAAATCTCACCCAAGGTGGCGTAGGCACGGACCGCGTCCAAGATCCGAGGCATCGTGTTTTCAGAGGTTTGCGCCGCTTCGACCAGAGCCGTTAGCGCGCTGCTGACTGCTGCACTGTCGCGGCGCGAGCGGAGCGCCGCGAGCTTTGCAGCTTGATGCTTCTGAGCGCTGTCATCGATATGCAGTAGATCAATCGGCGTCTCCTCTGATTGGAACCGGTTGGCTCCCACGATCGTTCTTTCACCCGATTCAATCTCGCGCTGGTAACGATAGCTGGAGGCGGCAATCTCTCGTTGCGGAAATCCTGCCTCGATCGCGGGAATCATGCCGCCCATCGTATCGATCCGGTTGATGTAATCGTTGGCCTGCGATTCTGTTTCCAATGTGAGCTGCTCGAGAAAGTAAGAACCTCCTAACGGATCGGGCGTGTTGGCGACACCTGTTTCATAAGCCAGGATTTGTTGCGTGCGCAGGGCGAGCGTAACAGCTTGTTCGCTAGGCAGCGCGTAGGCCTCGTCAAGTGAGTTCGTGTGCAGAGATTGAGCGCCGCCAAGCACTGCAGCCATGGCCTGCCAGGCGGTTCGCATGAGATTGTTGTAGGGCTGCTGCCAGGTAAGAGAGCAACCGGCTGTCTGAGCATGGAAGCGCAGTTTCAGACTCCGTTCGTCGCGCGCGCCGTATCGCTCCCGCATGACATGCGCCCAGATCTTGCGAGCCGCGCGGAATTTGGCGATCTCCTCGAAAAAGTCGTTATGCGAGTTAAAGAAGAAGCTCAGCCGGGGAGCGAAATCGTCAACCTCCAGGCCGCGCTCGAGCGCCCAATCGACATATTCGATTCCGTCTCGCAGAGTAAAGGCCAGCTCCTGGACGGCTGTAGAGCCGGCTTCCCGAATGTGATACCCGCTGATAGAAATCGGATTGAACTTGGGCGCCGAACGCGCGGCAAACTCGATCGTGTCGGTGACCAGCCGCATGGAAGGACGAGGTGGAAAGATGTATTCTTTCTGGGCAATGTACTCCTTGAGAATGTCGTTCTGCAGAGTGCCCGAAACTTGATGCGCCGCGACGCCCTGCTTCTCCGCAGCGACCAGGAACATCGCCCAGATGACGGCGGCAGGCGAATTAATGGTCATGGAAACGGAAATCTTTTCGAGCGGTATGGCGTGAAACAACGTCTCCATATCTTCGAGAGAAGATACCGATACGCCGCACCTGCCTACCTCGCCTTCGCTCATGGAATGGTCGGCGTCGTAGCCCATCAAGGTCGGCAAATCGAAGGCAACGGATAAACCGGTTTGCCCCTGTTCGAGCAAGTAGAGATAGCGCAGATTGGTTTCTTCGGGAGTGGCGAAGCCGGAGAACTGGCGCATTGTCCACAGCTTGCTGCGATACATGCCCGGGTGGATGCCGCGCGTATAGGGGAACTCACCAGGCGCGCCGAGGTCACGCTCCGGATCGAAGTCTCTTAGAGTCTGCGAATCATACAGAGGGTCGACAGCGATTCCACTGATGGTCGTAAACTCCCGGCCGGCGATCTTTGGATCAAGCGGCAACGTATACCTCGATAGGCCTGGGGCCGATTTGATGGTAGCGCAAAAACAGCGAGACAAAACAAGCATTGCCAGTAACTTACAAGGATTCGCACTGCTACAATGGGGTTTGCTCGAGTGATTCTGGAGGTTCAGTAAATGGCCGCTTCCCAGCGCCGGAAATCCGTCGCCGTCAACATCGGAGGAGTGATGGTCGGAGGATCGCATCCGATTGCAGTGCAATCGATGACGAATACCGACACGGCAGATAGCAGCGCTACGGTAAATCAGGTCATGCAGCTGGCGCGCGCCGGCTCAGAATTGGTTCGTGTGACCGTGAACACTGAAGAGGCTGCACAAGCAGTTCCGGTTATTGTGGACACTCTGCGCAGTTTTGGCGTCAACGTCCCGATCATCGGCGACTTCCACTACAACGGTCATCTTCTGCTGAAGAAATACCCCGAGTGCGCCCGCGCACTCGCCAAGTACCGTATCAATCCGGGCAACGTCAACATAGGCCGCAAGCAGGATGACAACTTCCGCATCATGATCGAGGCGGCAATTGAATACGACCGCCCCGTGCGAATTGGTGTCAACTGGGGATCGCTCGATTCGGTGCTACTTACGCAGATGATGGATGAGAATTCGCGGCTTCCTGAACCTTTGGACGCAATGGAGGTGACGCGGCGTGCGATCGTCGAGAGCGCAATTCGAAGCGCCAAAAATGCGGAGCGATATGGATTATCCAAAGATCGGATCATTCTAAGCGCCAAAGTAAGTAACGTGCAAGACCTGGTTTCGGTGTACCAGATGATGGCAGCCCGATGTGATTATCCGCTTCACCTCGGTTTGACTGAAGCGGGCCTCGGCTCGAAAGGCATCGTTGCGACGACTGCCGCGCTTTCCATTCTGCTGCAGCAAGGTATTGGCGACACGATACGCGCTTCCTTGACGCCGCTGCCAAATGGCGATCGTACCGAAGAGGTGATAGTAAGCCAGCAGATCCTGCAGGCTCTCAATCTGAGGAGTTTTACACCGCAAGTGGCGGCGTGCCCAGGGTGCGGCAGAACTACGAGCACGTTCTTCCAGGACATGGCCGATCAAATTCAAAGTTATCTGCGCGACC
Organism: Terriglobia bacterium; assembly: GCA_963738555.1. GTDB lineage: Bacteria > Acidobacteriota > Terriglobia > Bryobacterales > Bryobacteraceae > Bog-105. Next base: position 506,971 of record CAVTXN010000006.1, on the reverse strand, counting down.
AGATGCCGGTCTGGCGCGAGAAATACTCGGGTGTCGAAGAGATGAAAGTCGCGGTAATGGGCTGCGTGGTGAATGGACCGGGTGAATCAAAGCACGCCAATATCGGAATCTCTTTACCGGGCACCTTCGAAAAACCAGTGGCGCCTGTGTATGTGGATGGCAAGCTCTCCACCACGCTGCGCGGCGACCGGATCGTTGACGAATTCCGCCAGATACTCGACAGCTACGTCGCGCGGCGCTACGGGTCGGAACAGCCTGTTGCGAATGAGCAACTGGACACTGTTTTGGCGGCCAGCTGATACAGATGGTCTGGGAGATTACGGCTCCCTGACTCGATCGGTGAAAAGAAAGAAAGCCTTACTCATTTCGAATGTCTTGACGATGTTCTGGTCGAGAGTAGCCAGATGAATGGAGCGACGACTCGCCTGCGACATGAGCAATCGATCAAACGGGTCGGGATGAAATGAAGCGCATGTGGTTCAATGCCCGGATCCGTCGGCATACACAGCCGAGTAAAGTTGCGTTTTAGCCGACATTACCGACTTCGGAATTGAATCGAAGACCGATTCCTTGAGATCGGACTCGGGAATGCTGCCGACAATATGGATCGCTTTAGAAACCACAAACGGAAACTTTTCTTTGGGAACTGGCACGATCTGAGCAACGGGCACCCCATTTCTCTGCAGGAAGACCTGTTCCCCTCGCTCCGCGGCTTCGACGAGTTGAGAGAGTTTGGTTTTAGCCTCGAGCATGTTGGCTTGAATCACGACTTTATCTTAGCTAAGTTACCTGGCTAACCGCACGTCTATTCGATGAACTTGCCCATGCAAGGGCACACCGTCAGACCCGAGTTTCTCCGCCCCCGCGTCCTCTGAAATGCGCTTTCCGGGAGAAGGTCGAAAACACAGCGACAGCCGCAACTCAGGCGAGGGACGCGGAGCGGTTTCGGATGGACCCATACCGCGAAAGGGAGTTCTCCTAGAGGTTTGCCGAATACTCGCTCAACTTGGAACTGCAGCGCGGTATCGCCGGGAATTGCGATGCGCGCTTCAGGAGACGATCGAAGAATGGGATCGTGATCGAGTGTCGTCACACGTCTAATGAGGTTCGCCGTTACGCCCGTTTAGCCTCTCAAACTGTTCGGTGGCCCGATGCGCTGCATCGAGATCGCCAGTTCTTCTCAAAATGCGCGCTAGAGCATAGAAAAATGCTGGCGAGTGACTATCCAAAGCAATCGCCCTTCTTAGCTCTCGTATCGCCTCGTCGTCATGGCCCAACTTCTCCTCGACAAGGCCCATTTGGAAGTATGCTTTTGCAAATCCAGGGTCGTACGAGAGCGATTCCTTGAAAAAGGTCTGGGCCTGTTCGACCCGCCCGAGCTTGTACAACTCTTCTCCGAGGTCAAACGGAGGCCACTGAGATGGACGCGGATCGGCGCGGTTGATTTCGACAGCGCGATTGAGTTCACTCAGAGCTTTCTCCGGCTCCGCTAAGGCCTCATAGCAAAGTCCGCGTAAATCGTAAGCTCTCGAGAAATGCGGGTCCAAAGAAATAGCACGGTTGAGGTGGCCGAGGCTGGCCTGGAACTCTTGATCGATGAAATCGAGCCGCCCGAGCCAGTAAGGATAGAGGCTCTGGCTTGGCACAGTTGCCGTCAGTGTTTGTAACTCTGGGCGGGCCAGATCAAAACGGTTCAGATTAACGTACGCCATTGCCAAGGTAAAACGTGATCGCTCGTCCAGCAGACCGGCGGCATTTGCTTTCTCCAAAGCGCTCGCGCAATTCAGGTATTTCTTGTCGAGAAAAAAGACTGCGCCAAGAACAGGCAGTATTTTCGGCGAGTTTGGCTGCGCGCTGATACGAGTCGATCAACAGCTTTTCCGCCGTCGCGTACTCGTGATTTGCGACGGCTCGAGAGATTTCCTGGCTGGTCGATTCCGTCAGCCAACGACTGATCGCTGTGTCGTAGGAATCGGGCTTCAGAGATTGAGCGTGAGCGTAGAGTGAAAACAAAAAGACGAAAACAATCGCTGCAAACACCAACTACTCCGCTTTTCGGACCTCCAGTATCTCAATATTGTGCTTCTCCGGAAACTTAGCGAGCAGTCCACGCTGGAGGTCGCCACCAGATATCGCGGTTGGTTTGCGAGTAAATAGAGATTGGATCGAATAGTGCCCTTCGGGAAAGGCAGGAATGGCGACGGTCGCGTATTGCGACCCGCTCTGGTTACGAAAAAGCACAATTATGCCTTCTCCAGATCGGCTTAGACGCGCAAAGCCGTCCCACGCGAGTGCATCCGGCTGTTTCCATGAGCCGAGCGGGAAGAAACCTTCGTTGAGCGCCACTTCCGATCTCAGCTTCTTGAACCAATCGATCTTTTCGCGATACCAACGAATTTGGTCGGGCGTCAGCCTACGTAAATCCCCGAGCAAAACGGGCGCGGAACCAATCTCGGTTGCGAAACGGTCTTCGATATCCGGCGCAGTAGCGCGTAGATTACCGATTAACATGGTTTCCACGGGAATCGCCATCGCGCGAGCATATAGCAGGTGTCTTGCCTGGACCGGCCCCGCGGCGTCGCCCGATTGATCGTCCACATTGCTCATCCAATCGAGATCGGCTGAGTCGATTAGACCGTAATCGATGATGTGCTTCTGACCCCAGAGTTCAAATGTTATGTCCAGCAGAATATCCGGGTGCTTGCGATAGATCTCTGAAGTAACAAACTGGATTCCTTCGTAGATACCTTCAAGAGACTGCGCCCAGTTATCGTGATAGTGGCCTTTGGCATGACATCCGGGAGCCTCGCCATAAGCATTGAACACGCTGGTCAGATCAAGTTTCACGTACGCGAGATGTTGAGCGTCAATAAGCCGGTTAATGCTGATCCGCGGCGACCTGCCGGTAAGGAGAATCCATACACATGACGCGATCGTGCGGACCCGGGAATCCAGCCGTTTTTTCGTTTCCGAGATAATCGCGTATGACCCATTCAGGGTGTTCCTTGTAGACCCTGCTCTGCGGGCTCACAACATCCAGGGGCACCCACATGCCAAGACGCATCCCTTTGGATTCCAGCTCGGACCGTATCTCGGATATTCCATTCGGAAACTTTGCCGGATTCGGCACGCCATCGGAGTAGTCCTCGCTCCAGCCAGTATCGAGAGTGTAGATGTCAAGGCCGATGGCCGCGGCGGTGGGAACGATGCTCTTTACAACCGATTCGTCGTAATTCTGAAAGAATGGCTCCCAGGTATTACCGAACCACGGAGAGCGAAAAGTGCTTCCCTTCCTCTGCAGCACCGTTGACACGTAGCTCGGAAGTATCCAGTGCAAGTCTTCAAACTGTTTGTTCTCTACGAAGAAAGCGGTATCGCTCGCGGCCGTTGTAAAGGTTTCTCCTGCACTTAACTTCCGCTCAAAAGGAAAAAGATCCGTGTCATAGCCGACCGTTATTCCCTGGCCCCAATTCAACAAATCGGTTCTCTTCATCCAGCCAGGAGATTCGTTCAGCAGCGCCAATCCTTCTCCCGTCCGGACATTCTGTTGAACGACCAGGCAGTCCTCGGCTCGCCCGGTAAGAAATATCTCTCTCGGATAAACGCCGTAGTAGGTCCATACTCCTTGAAAGGCGGGCGGCGCGGAACGGATGTTTACGGCCTCAACCTGCATGTGCGAAAGAGCTAGGGATGCCGAGCCCGAGTTTGTAATCGAGAGCCGTTTCCGGATGACTGGATAACCGGGGTAGACGGAGTACAGAGCTGCTACTTCGAGCGCCTCTCCCTTCGCCCGGAGGGTAATTCGTAGCTGCTCGCCATCGCGCGGTAAATGTTCTATATCCGCTCGAACCAGCTCAAAATCGGCCACGTTTCGATCGCGCCTGAAACCCTGCAAATGCCGGAAGCCAACCTGAAAGGCGAACTCGGCGCCGGGCGGCCCAAACGGCGAGCTCGCAGGAAAAGGCTGGTTAACGAAATCCGTTCCGGTGATGTTATGAAGCCAGCTTGTAGTAGAAAGACCGGTTGACGGCGAATAACTCAACGTGCGGCTTACTAAACCATTACCAATTGTCCAAGAGCGATTATCAGCGCCGGCGTGCACATAGGGCGGCGTTGCGCGTTGTATCTGCGCGGGTAAAATAAGAGCCGCCAGTAAGACCGTTATGAATGCTGGAAGAACGTTCAAGCCGGTCATTCGTGACCGGTGCTCAGAAAGTGATCTTGCCGCCAAGCTGAAGATTTCGGGGTGAGGTTACGGTCTCCATTCCAGGTCCCGAAACTCGGATTTGCCACATCTGTCACGAAGTTCGATTGGAATGAGTGGAGATTCAGAACGTTGAAAGCCTCTCCGCGGATTTGTATCCTGAACCGCTCCGTGATAGCGAAGTTTCTGGTGATTCCAAAATCCAGGTTCGTGTAGCCGAACCCGCGAAGATTCGACACTCTGGCGCCGTCGCCGAAGTTGAAATTGAAGGCGCTGGAAGGCGTGAAAGAATTCACATTAAGGAAAGGGGCGTTCGGATTGAAACTACCGCGAGACTGGGCCAAGGGATTTGCACCCGGTAAGACGCTCGGTATACAAGCGGCCGCGAACTGAGAGGGGACATTGCAGTAGCCGGAGCTAAAATAAAGCGGCTGGCCCGAGTTGTAATGGAAGATCGCATTGACTTCCCAGCCCGATACGAGCAAATTGACGAAAGAATTCGAAGCATTCAGAAACTGCTTGCCCCTGCCGAACGGAAGCTGATAACTCGTTGATAACGAAAACACTTGCGGCGTGTCCTGGAGCGATAGCGACTTATCGCGATTCTGCTGGAACGGAGAAATCCGGTACACTGCGCCCTGGTGTAACCTGGGCGTTATCGGCATCCGTGATGCTTTTGGAAAAGGTGTAAGCCGCGAGGAAATACAGGCCTGCCGCATATCGCTTTCCCGGCCGTCAACTTGAAGCGAATGGATACGTTGAGTTTCCGTCGTTTTCGTTCTGGCCGAAGATATTCCCACAATATTGCGGATAGGGAAGCAGCGCCTGAGCGACAGTTGGCGCGCAGCCCGTCATTTGCTGGACCCATCCTGGATAGGGAATCTGGTACGCCGTTTAGCACCGTCTGCCCGGGAGAAAATTGATTATTCAGAGCATTTCCGAGTGAAAGCAACGAGGGATTAAGAGTGTTGATGCCGTCTATCTGGGAGAGCAGGCGGGTACCCTTGTTCCCGACATAGGCGATGGTTGCGCTCGCATTACTTCCAATCTGCCGTTCGATGGTGAAGTTCCACTGCTGAGTGTAAGGACGGCGGTTGGCATCCAAGGGACGGTAGTTGGGTGCATTCTGTCCATTTAAGAATGACGAACTGATGAACGGAGGCGGAGTGAAGTTCTGTGGAAAACCATTCTGCAACAGAAACGCCGGCTGGATACCACCGAGCGTACTGTTGTAAGTGACGGTTTCATTGAAGCCGTCCGTCGCGATACCGCCGTTCCAGCCAGGATAGAAGGCTTGCTCGTAGAAGATGCCGTAGCCAGTACGGATGACGGTCTTAGGCGTCGAGAGCGTAGGCTATACCAACACGCGGTCCGAAAGCTTTGTAGTAAGTTTTCTCAGGAGCGTCGGCTCCGTAGCTGGCCGCTCCCCATTTAGTACCTGCAAATGCGAGCCGGCCCGGGCGGCCGCCAGCACCAGGATTGGCACCGTACGGATCAAAGAACGATGTATCGTTGTTTTTTTCGACAGATGGCGTGAATACATCCCAGCGAAGGCCGAGCGTTAAGGTAAGTTTCGATGTCGTCTTCCAGGTGTCGCCGGCAAAGAATCCGTACGCTTTCGCATAGGGAGAGAACTCCGGAAGAGAGAAGAACTCGGCACTTCCTGATCCGACCTCGCCCAACAAGAAGCTGGCCATGGCATTCCCGCTTGGAATACCGACAAGGCCGGTAGTCGGCGCAGTGAAATTGAAGGTGCCCGAGGCGTTTGGGAGCTGCCTCGTTGGATAATGCAGACCGCGATACTCACCTCCAAAGTGGAAAGTGTGCGAGCCTTTCACCCAACTAATCGTGTCGTTTACGACATATGTCGGGCGAGTAGTGAAAAAGTCGGCATTACCGCCATATGGGCTGAAGTTATCGAAATTGAGCGCCGGTTCGTGCTTGTGAGCATACACTCCGGCTATCTGAGGCACCTGCGTCACGCAACAGTCGCTCGCGTTGTATACCTGCGTCGGTAGATCCAGATAGCCCCACGCCACGTGATTCACCAGTGTTGGAGAAAAGATGTGGTCCCAATTGATTCTGGTGATATTGCTATAGTTCGGGATTCTTGTGTTATTCGTATCGATTACCGGCTGGAAAAGCTGCCTGCGTGAACGGAAGTGATCCCCGGTAGTGATAGGTGCCAAAAAGATGGTCGTTGTTGCCGAAATATTCGTCTCCGCGCGCATCCCACTGGTCGGTGTTTGCGTTCAGACTGCTTGCAAGCCCATTCGGCGAAACGTAGTTATTGGTCAGCCCGGGACGATTGGGCATTGGAACATACTTCAGCCACTGTTGCGCCAAGGAACTCTGAAGCAGCGGGTTGGACGAGCATATCACGTTAGGCTGGTTCCCGTTGCAGCCCATGAACTGCTGCCGCAGGTAGGGAAGATTGTTAGCGGAGGTAGGGGCATTAGCGTTGTAGTTAGGATTAGAAGTGGTGGTCGTCGGATCGTAGATCGGATAAGGCCATTCGCTAAAGTCTCCGTTTCGCATCTTGGCAGTCGGAACTGTCAAGACGGGCTGAGTAGTAGCACCTACCGAACGGTATTGCTCGTAGTTCACGAAGAAATAGGTTTTATTGAAGTGCGTCCAGAGGCCCGGAAGTCTGGCTGCACCGCCGATGTATCCGCCGTAATCGTTTTCCGAATCACGGGGGGTCACAATAGACCCGAACGGACGTGCATTGAAGAAATTGTTCCGATTAAATTCATAAGCGCCGCCATGCAGGGTGTTCGTTCCTTCTTTCGTGCTGGCGATGATCACGGCCGCCGCCGATGCACCGTATTGAACGTCGTAGTTAGACGTCAAGACACTGATTTCGCCGACCGCTTCCGGCGAGATGGGAAAGTCGTTTTGGATCGCGACCATACCGCTTTGGCTAAGCAGACCCTCTTCCATGGTGATACCGTCCAAGACAGCCTCGTCTGACCACTGCTGGCCACCGTTGAACTTGGCGTAGAAAGAATTGGTGGTGTTACCCCCCGTATTGACGCCTGGCAATAGCGTTACGAAATTAGCGGAAGAGCGTTGCCCACCTGCGACCTGAAGAGGGAGGGCTTCGATTTCCTGTTTGCTTATGGTTCCCTTCACTTCCGGAGACTCAAAATTTACCGGCGAGGCGTTGGCGTTGACCTCGATCGTCTGTGAGGCGGTACCGAGCTCGAGGCTTACCGGAACCCGGAGGGAGGAATTCATATGAACAGCGATGCCTGTCTGAACAAAGTCACGGAAGCCCTTAGATGAGACAGTCAGCTCATAACTGCCCTGAGCGAGGTTCGGGAAGGAAAATGTACCGTCACTCCCGCTAACAGCGTTCGATACTGCGGCGGTATCGAGCGATTTCAGAGCGAGTTGTGCTCCGGGCACAGGGGCGCCCGAGCTATCCGTTACAACGCCTGTAATGGAACCGTTCACATCTTGCGCTCGGACGGAGAACGTCGAGATGATAATAAGCGCGACCCAGGCCAGTATGGTTCCCCGTCGCCGGCAATCAACTTGGTTTGCAAGTGCCACACTTCCTCCCACAGAGGTAGATTGAGACCGAACTCTGAGTGGCATTGTATGGGTAATTAATTGGCACGTCAAGCGATTTTTGGAAGCGCTTCCAAACCGGCAGAACCAATGCAGTCCTTATTACGTTGGACGGTATCTCACCCAGCCGGTGGCGGCCCGGACGAACGACGAAGAATTAATTCAGGTTCGAGGAGGAAATCACGACCGGCCTTCGCCCTGGATGGACGCGCGGCCACCAGGCTTTCGAAGGAGAGTTCAGCAATTCGATCGCGTGGAATATTCACCGTCGTCAGAGAAGGAATTGTGAACTGAGCTAGCTGAATATTGTCAAATCCCGTGACCGAGATTTGCTCGGGCACTGGTATTTCACGCTCGCTTAGCTCTTTGAGCACACCTATTGCCGTAATATCGTTGACGCATAGAATCGCGGTGACAGGGAAACCGGACTCGATCAACTCACGGGCGGCTTCGCGCCCGCCGATATAACCATCAGCGTAGGTCGAGATTACCCGCGCCTCAGCACCGTGTTGAGCCATAGTATCGAGAAATGCCTGACGGCGGTCTTCAGTGGGGCCGAGCGGAACTGGATAGGCGATGAACGCCATGCGGCGGTGGCCGAGGCTATAGAGATATTCGACCATTTGGCGCATCCCGTGCTTATAGTTCGAGCGTATGTTTGTAGCGCCCTTGCCTGGCCGCGCGAAATCATAAACCACTACCGGGATGCCGAAGCCGGTAAGATCGGATATTAGTTCCAGCGGCGTTTCGGACACAATGGCCGCGATTCCCGCCAGACGCCGTCCGATCATAGAACACAGAATGGATCGCAGACGACCCGGATCATAGTGACTGGCGGCGACGATGGTTTCAAATCCCTTCTGCATCGCCAGACTTTCGAAGCGTCGATAGACGTCCAGAAAAAAAGGATTGTCGAGATTCGAGACGATCATTCCGAGGGTCTTACTTTGGGCTCCCGCTAGCGAACGGGCATGCAGGTTCGGGTAGTATTTGAGCTCATCTATGACCCGCTGGACACGCGATCGAGTTGAGGCTTTGACGCTTTCTTCCCCATTCAGAACCCGCGAGACCGTGGTAACGGAAACTTTAGCTTTTTTGGCGACGTCTGCCAGCTTCACTTTTCATTCAGCATAACCATCTCCGAGATTAGGTATTCAAAGACTGCTCGATCTTCCGGAAGATCTTCAGGTTTCTGGCGGCGTCTGCTACGCGATCTCCAGTCGGGGCGGCAGTCTCGAAGACGCACCATCCGGTATAGCCAATGTCGTGGATGGCTTCGATGCAAGCCCGCACGTTCACGTTACCTGTACCCAGATCGGTTTTGTCTTTGATGTGAATTTGACAGATTCGATCTTTGCCTAGCGCGCGGATCTCTTTTGGAACATCGAAATGCCCCATGTTGGTGGAATTGCCCACGTCATACCAGATTTTCACCGCAGGCGATCCGACGTGATCGAGCAGACGCATGTTGTCTTCTGCGGAGAGGGTGTTTTCGATCCCCAGAATGATTCCGGCTCGCTCGGCTTCGGGAGCGAGCTCGCGCAGAGCGTCGATGAGACCGGTCTGATCCTGCTGTGTATTCAGGCCGCATTTGAAAAAAAACGCCAGTTCCACCATATTTGCGTCGAGTGCTTTCGTGATGCGGATGGATTCGCGCACCCAGGTTCGGGCAAGCGGCGCAGACTGAAGGCAGTCGCGGTGCATCACATCGAGATAAGTGCTCGTGATAGCGACATGCTGATCGCTTGATGCCTGGAGGATCTGGTGTTGGCGCGCTGGGTCAGAAAGCACGAGGCGGTCCGGCCCGACCGGCTTACCGATCATGACCTGCACACCTTGGAACCCGATCTTGCGTGCCACCGCAAATGCTTCCGGGCTAGATCCGAAGCCAAGAATGACATCCATTATTCCGAGGCGCAAGGGCTGGTAGTTTCTGGCGCTGGCAACGCCGCTGCCGAGCAATGATAACGCGCCCTTGAGGGTGTCGCGCCTGGTCATCACGAGTTCCGGCATTCGGAAAAACTCAGAAGTCGATGCGCCCGCTGAACTGCAATCGCCGCATGGAACTGTTGTTTGCGAGGCTGGTGATCTGGCCCGCCTGCGGCGACGTCACATCTGTATTTGGCAGTCCGAGGTTGGTGTGGTTCAAACTGTTGAAGGCGTCGGTTCGCAAGGTAAATCGGACCCGTTCGGTGATGCTGAAGATCTTAGAGAGCGCGATATCCTGATCGATAAAATGCGGTCCATAAAGAGAGTTCACCGGATAATTTCCGAATGTATTCGGAGCCGGAAGAAGGAATGCGCTTCCGAAACCACCTACATACCATTGGTTCCGGTTTCCTTGCGCGCCTTGATAAGGGCTGACCGATCCCTTGCTAACTCGATCGTTCGGTCCCACATTTGGCCGGGCGTAGTCGGAAGGAAATTGGCTGGCGATCGGCGTAAAAGGAATGCCACTGTAGTAACTGGTGATTCCACTTACATTCCATCCGCCGAGAATAAGGTCCACTATACGATTACTTTGGTCGCCAAATTTGCGGCCCCGTCCAAACGGGATGTTATAAGTCTGGGAGACGGTAAATTGTCGATGGCTGATGTAGTCCTCGTTGCCCCATCCAAGCGATCGATCATACAGGAAGCTGTAAGAAGGGTCATCACCAAAGCCGTCACCTTTAGCTACCTGATAGGTGAAGCTGCCCTGTAACGCATAACCCGCCAACTGCTGTACTTTGAACGTGGATTGGAACGAGTTGTAATTATTGTTCCCGCAATCGCAGTAGTAGAGCAGATTTTGCGTCCATCCGTATTTTGCGTAGAACGGCCGTCCGTCGTTGACGTTCGGGTCGCCTGGAATAAACGCCGGTTCGTTCAAGTTCCATCCATTCTGAGTAATCAGAATATGGCGGCCCTGATTGGCAATGTATCCCGCGGTCACATCGATCTTATTCGTGATTTGCCGGTCGACTGTCAGATTGTACGCCATGATCAGCGGCGGAATCACGCTCAACTGCCGGACGCCTGCGCTCACTCCGTTCGGTAACGGAAGAAGGCCCAAAGCGTTGGGTTTCGGCAATGTCGCTGCCGGAGGCCCCTGCGCTAGTGTAAATACGTCTGAGAACGCTTGCGGCGAGTTGATGGACTGGGCCGCGAGCACGGGAAGAGTTTCGCTGACGACGTGCGAGAACAGCGCGCCGAAAGTGCCAAGGTTGTATGACCAGCCCGAGCCGCCACGAATCACAGTCTTGGAGTTCAGTTGATAAGCGAAGCCCAGACGCGGGGCAAAGTTATGCCAGTTCATCTGTTGCAGCCCATGGTTGGATACTAAACCGACTCCGAAAGCGTTGATATCGCCGGTTCGCGTATCCAGAATCCCGCCATTACCCGGCGCATTCACGGTTTCCGGGAATATCAGCTCCCAGCGCAGGCCATAGCTGAGGGTAAATTTCGGAGTGATTCGCCAGCGATCCTGCGCGTAGTAAAACTGCCGTTTTTGATAATCTTCGGCATCGGTAGTAGAGCTGACGTAGCGCGTGAATCCAGTTACGTTGCCTAACAAGAAAGTGGCCAGGCCGTATCCTTGAGTAACAGCGCCGTTCTGTGGATCGACGATTCCTGTATCGCCTGGAGAAAACGTTAGCTCTCCAGCGCGGTGAGAGTCGCTGGGAACACGAAGATTCCGGGCGTAGCGGATATCTGCGCCAAACTTCAGGTTGTGGTTTCCGACAGTTTTGCTGAGATTATCCACAAGTTGATACTGACCTTCAATTTCTGTTAACGGACAATTACACGAATTGACGCTGAGCGCATAACCGAGATTCGTCGCGCCGGTATTCACTTGGTCGCCGTGAATCAAGAACGCTGGCATCCCGGACGTGTAATAGTTGTCGAGATTAAGGCCTGGAATACCGGCATCCTTAGCCGGGCTGGTCCCAACCCCGTTGGGAACGGCCTGCACATGATAGCGAAGATAGCCAACTCTCAACTCGTTCACCAAAGTGGGATCAAAAGTGTGAGTCCAGCCAGTCGCAACGCTCTGATTCAGAACATCCGAATTTCCGGCGTACCCTGAGAACGCCGGTCCGCCGGCGAGAAATCCGAAAGCGCCCGGAGCCTGAATCGTAAAACCGGCATAACTGTAGCGCCCGAAGATCGAGTTTTTTTCGTTTAGGTAATAATCCCAACGAGTGTTCCAGGCGTTGGAGTTTATTGTTTGCACGCCGCTCACCGCATAGTTATTGCGAAATGTCAGTCCGCTTGTAGGCTCGACTGAGTTCGGCAAAGGCAAGTAAGACAAGATTGCCGTCGCCTGCGGGCTGATCCGGTTAGCAGGAATGATGTTGTTGGCGAACGCCGTTCTTCCGACCCCCGTCTGCTGATTGCCGGTCGAGGGATCGTAGATAATGTTCTGTCCATTGTTGATGTAGGCGCTGAGATCTCCAGTGCGCGCAGCGGCCGTCGGCACGGATGTCTGGATAGAAGAGCCTTGACTCCGCCGCGTGATTTGGGCATCGCCGAAGAAAAACAGCTTATTCCTGATCACGGGGCCGCCAATCGATCCCCCGAACTGATTCCACCTGACCGGCGGTACTTGTGTATTTTCAGCGGCGTTAAACGGATTTCTTCCGAAATCTTGAAAACCTGGCGTGTTCAGATAGATGTACTCAAAAGCGGAGCCGTGCAGCGAGTTAGTACCTGATTTTGTCGAATAACTCATGTGTCCGCCCCCGGCGTAGCCGAATTCGGCATCAAACTCCTGGGTAGCCTGTTTCACTTCGTTGACCGAATCCATAGTCGGATTGATGATGATGATGCCGAGAATCGGATCCTGGTTCGTCGTGCCGTCAAGATCGAAGTCACTGGCGCTCCAGGGCTGACCATTCACGTTGATCATCACGCCCTGCTGCGGATTCTCCGCGTTGTTTTGTTGCCACCCGAATTCCGAGGTTCCCGGGGTCAGAAGTTCGAAAGACTGCACATTGCGCCCGAAGTTGGGCAGTTCCGATATTTCTTTGGCGCTGTAAGTTTGAGCGATATCGGCTCGGTCTGTTTGTAGAAGGGGCGCTGCGGCCGTCACCTGGACTTGCTCCTGAACAGTGCCGACCTTGAGAGTCACATCGAAGCGAGCGGCCTGATCGACAGTCACCTGGATGCCCGTCGAGCTGGCCGTTGAAAAGCCGGGAGCTTCGACATCGACGCGATAAGTGCCGGGAATAAGCTGACCCTTTTCGTAATTACCCGTGTCGTTGGTAAATGTCTCAAATTTTGTGTTCTTGGCCAGGTCAGTAATGATGATTTTAGCCTTACTAACAGCAGCTCCTGAATTGTCGGTTACCGTACCGTAAATGCTACCTGAGACCTGCTGAGCCACGAGTGCAGGCTTGTAGCCAAGAAAAGCAAACGTTATAAGAAGAAGTATCAGGCCGGGCTGCTTGGCCCGGTAGTCGAAGAACTTCGCCATGGCAACTCCTTCACAATTCACCTGCACGACAGCAGAACCGGCTACCCGGCAGTGTGAACGTTCATGAATATATTTGCTTTTTTGATAAGCCGTGTCAATGAAAATCTTTGCCAGTTGCGCCGTATTATTCATTTTTGCAGTATTAAGAAGCGGGAGGCCTAATCCAGAATAGGCCATCTGTTCATGAACAAATAAACACGCTTGCTAGCGCGGGGCGAGTGCGGCGCGTTGCGGTTCCAATTTTCGAAGTAAGGCCTCCGGTAATGCCCAAGCGGACAGCACGCTGTGAGCCCCGACCACAAAATATTGCCGGCCATCTAGCTCATAAGTCATGGGTGAACTTCCGACAGGCGCGCCGGCATAGACGTGCCATAGAAGGTTTCCCGTCGTGGCGTCGAGAGCGAGTAAGTTGCCGTGGACATCCGCCGTAAAAACAACGCCGCCCGCTGTAGTAATGACTCCGGCACTGCCCGTTTCAGGACCAAGGTCGTATTCCCAGCGCGTCTTGCCGGTCTGATAATCGATGGCGCGGAGTGAGGAATGAGCCCACATATATAGGTCCTTGCCGGCATAGCCCTCCGGTTTACCCGACGTCATATGGTAGTAAAGACTAAACGAACGAACCGAACTGACGTAGACGAGACCGGTATCGGGATCGAAGCTGGGCGACCGCCAGTTTGTAGAACCGCGCGCATCAGGTTCGACAAGCGTTCCCTCGGGATTAGGGTATTTATCGGGCCGGCCGATCGGCCGGCCTTTCGCATCCACACCCGAACTCCAATTAATGTCTTCAAATGGGACCGAGAGCAGGCACTTACCATTTGTTCTGTCGAGTACGAAGAAGTAGCCGTTGCGCGATGCCTGAATCAAAAGTTTGCGCGGAGTCCCGTGAAAGTCTGCATCGACGACCATTGGGGTCTGAGTGGCGTCATAGTCGTGAACATCGTGGGGAGAAGTTTGAAAAGCCCACTGCATTTTGCCCGTATCGGGATTGAGCGCCACGATCGAACAGGTATATAGGTTATCGCCCGGCCGGGTCTCACCGTCCATAACCGGATTCGGGTTACCGGTACCCCAGAAGAGAAGGTTTAACTCAGGATCGTAAGTACCAGGCATCCAGGTCATGCCGCCCCCATGTTCCACGGCATCACTGTTCTTCGGCCATGTCTCGGAACCAGGTTCGCCGGGCTTGGGGAGCGCGTCCCAGCGCCACTGCAGCCTTCCAGTTTCAGGATCGTAAGAGTCGATGAACCCGTGCAGGTCGTTGAAGTCGCCGGATACACCCACGATGACGTGGTCGCGTATGACCACTGGAGACATAGTGGCCCAGTAGCCAAGCTTAACGTCGGCCAATTGAAGCTTCCATTTGACCGTTCCTGTCCGCGCATCGAGACAGAGAAGATGGGCATCGGAGGTTTCGAAGTAGAGCCAGTTGCGATACATGCCCACACCGCGCTGGCCGATGTGAAGTCCTTCGCTGGGACCGTAATGATAATGCCAGAGTTGTTGCCCGGATCGCGCATCAACGGCCCAGACGTCGTCCGGCACCGTGAAATAAAGTGTGCCGTTGACAAGCAGGGGCGTTGACTTGATCTGTTCGGTTGAAACGTTGGTCTGAAAACTCCACGCCTGCGTCAAATAGCCGACGTTGCTCTTATTAACTTGCTCGAGCTGGCTGAAGCGTCTGCCCGAATAATCACCGTTATATGTCGGCCAGGCATCTTTAGGCGGGTGAAGGAGAACGCTCGGATCAAGGCCTTGCGAACGGCTGAGAGCCGCGCAGAAAGCGAACGCAACAAGAGGCAATAGCCGGCCGGATTTCATTTGAGATTCTCCAGATAGGCGAACACGTCGTGGATGTTCTTGTCTGTATACGCGGTGAGGAGGCTTATGTGCGCCGTAAGTGGATCGTCGATTCGAATTTTTGTATCGCCCTGCCGGGAGAACGTCCTGACCCAGCCTTGCTCATCGCGCAGCGAAACGTAAAATGCATCGGCATAGACCTGTTTGCCTGAGACGCTCGCGCCTGATGGTAGAACGACTGTCACGACCGGCTCCGCGCCTTTCGGAAACACCAGCCTGCTTTGCAGATCGAGCGGCTTGTATTTGGTTGCGATGTGAGCGAGATCTCCTGTGACGGAGTGACAGCCGGAACACTTACCAGGCCCTTCGAAGTACGCCTTTCCAGCGTTGGCGTCGCCAACTAACAGTTTTTCGAGAGGATAATCAATTGATCTATTGCTGAGGTAAATACTGGAAAGAGCTTTTGCACTGTCGTGAATGAAGGCCGCAATCTGTTTGATTTGCGTTTCGGTGAGATCAAACGCTGGCATCCCCTTACCCGGACGGCCCTCGCGAACAACCCTTCCGATCAGACTGCCGTTCTGATCGTGACTAACCAGGTCAGAACGCAGAAGATCGGGCCCCTCTCCTCCGGTCGCATCAGGGCCGTGGCAAAAGCCGCATTTCTGCTGAAACAGCGCTTTGCCATGAGCTACATCGGCACCCCCCTTCGGTTCTTCCTGGCCAACGATGTTTCGGGGCGGCTGCGCTTCCTCTTGCGCTTGTCCCTTGGCGACGAACATCATTGAAAGAAAAATGATCAAAGCGCAAGATGTTAATAAGTTGATATGTAAGTACACCGAACTAACTGGGCGACGATTCATACAAGTCCTGAAACTCGCGCTCGATTTGGCTCATTTCGATTAGCCCACGTTCATCAATAGACCGATAGCAGGCCTCAATCAACGCCATAGTTCGCAGATTATCGTGCCCGCTAATAGCGGGCCGGATCCCCCGGGCGACGCTAGTGAGTAACTGTCCCATAGTACCGGCGAAGGCGTCAGGAAACCAGACTTCATTCCAACGCGGCGAAAACACGTGACCGGGAAAACGTTTGGTGGTGAAGTCGATGGTGCTTGGCTGGCGATTCGGATAACTCGGCCAGCCGATGGTCCCTTTAGCGATGCCGTCGACACCCTCGACGCGCCAGCGGATGTAATGATCGCTAACTGCTCCATCGGTCAATGGGCCTGCCCAAACGTCGTCCCATCCGGTCGCGCGGAAGCCGTCAGCGTATTCGAGAACGTACAGACAGATCCCATCCCGGTGAGGAAATTTGGTACGGGGGTCCTGGCGTGTACTGACAAAAACTGATTTCGGATCGCCGAAAAGATAACGGAAGGAATCGAGATGATGAATGCTCATGTTGAGCAAGGTGAGGCGGCCGTAATTCTTTAACCAGCTTTGCCAATGAGGAACTGCGCGCATCTCGATGGTGGCTACCACAAGATCCCCGAGATAGCCACGTTCCAGAACGGTCTTCAAGGCGCGGATGGACTGATCGAAACGCATGTTCTGATTGACAGCTAACGTGATTCCTGCGTCCTCGCAGAGACGCACGATCTGAAACGCCTCGGCATAATTCGTTGCGAGCGGCTTCTGGCACAGGATGCCTTTGATGTGATCGGCCTGACGGACCGCGGCCTTCACCACGCCGAGCTGCTTATCAGGAGGGATCGCGATATCCAGTATTGAGATCGCCCGATCGGCGAGCAATTCGTCCACGGTCTCATAGACTTTGGGTATTCCGCGTACGGCCGCGACCTCTTGCGCTACTTCGTACGAGCGTGACGCAATTGCGGCCACATTAAATGAGGCTTGACGATAAGCCACTAGCTGCACATCACGGACTATGAAGCCTGCGCCAACGACCCCGATTCGGGCCTCTTTGCCCTCCGTCTCCGGAATGCCATGGTTAAGATTGAGATCGATATTCATGGTTGCGGTACAAAGTCTTTGATCTGAATGTTGCGGAAGGCGATAGGACCATGGTCGCCCTGGAGCATAAGAGGATTAGTAGGCGCCTCCGGTATTTTCATCGCGCTAACTGTCGGACCAGTGAGCTCGACATTCTGCTGAATAATCTGCTCGTTCAATAGGACTCGCCAGATTTTTGCATTGGCGATCTTTTTCCCGGCCGAATCAAAACGCGGCGCTTCGAACCAGATGCGGAAGGACTGCCATTCGCCGGGCGGCCTCGAGGCGTTGAGGGCCGGAGGAGAGCCACCGCCGAGATGTTCGCGTTCATAAATTCCGCCGCAATCGCCCACCATGAGCGGCCCAGTGTAACCGAAGCTGTCAAAAATCTGCACTTCGTATAAGCCATGCAGATAGACGCCTGAATTAGAACCTCGAGCAGTCATGAACTCGAGATAAAGTTGGAAATTACCGAATTTTTCGTCGGTGACCAGATTCGCGGTTTTTCCTGTATCTCCGTTGACGAGGCGGTCGCCTGGTTCGTGTGTGGCAACGAGGTACTTCGGATTCCAGATGCGCTTCCAAATCACAGCGCGGCTGGTGAACCACTCATGAGCAGATCCATCCGCGCTGTGCCATCCGCTCACATCCCTTCCATTCAGCAGTGAATGCCAGCCGGGCTCCGATAGAAACGACGGATCGCCGTGGGCCTCGTCATGATAGATGTCGGGAAGTTTTTGGCTATTGAGCCGCAAACAGCAAACGCCCGAAGCGAAACCCAATTTCAAGAAAAT
This sequence comes from Terriglobia bacterium, assembly GCA_963738555.1. GTDB lineage: Bacteria > Acidobacteriota > Terriglobia > Bryobacterales > Bryobacteraceae > Bog-105. Next base: position 489,180 of record CAVTXN010000006.1, on the reverse strand, counting down.
TCTTCGTTCCATAATGCCGGATTACAGGACCATATGTTCCTCTGTCCGCAGCGGGCGGCAGGAACCTCTCTTCACAAGGACAGTAGCAACCGTCGACTCGGGAACGTCTCTACCGCCAGATTCGATGCGCTTGATAGCCGCTTTTGCTAGTTGGCGCCCGACTTCCACCGTATCCACGCACACGCTTGTCAGAGGCGTAGCGCTGAATGTTTCGATCTGGTGTTGAAAGCCGATAACGCTCACGTCGCGCGGCACAGTCAATCCGTGCTGCACTAAACCTTCTTTGGCTCCGAGCGCGATTTCGTCGGAGCCGGCCAGGATGGCGCTAATCGGGCGCTTCTGGTCGAGAATCAACGAAACCGCGGCACGGCCATTTTCGACCTGATTGTCGGCTAGCCCGACTCTTTGGGCGAGCGGATCGAGCGAGTTCTCGAGCATCGTTTTCTCGTAACCTTCGTAGCGTTGCTGAAACCACGGTTTCGAGGTATCGCCGATGTACCAGATATTCTTGTGTCCCAGTTGGATCAAATAGCGGGTTGCTTCTCCGAAGCCTTCGTAGTCGTTATACCTGACCTGATTCTTGCCTGGCCGCTTCGTTTGCCTCCCGACCACATGGTTGACCAGAGTGACATAGCAGACGCCGGCATTGTCCAGCGCCTTCAGAAAGTTATCGTAATTCGTTCCCGTGATGATCAAACAATCGGCTAAATCACGTGATTTTGTGATGCCAGGTAACAGCAGTTCGGTGGAACGGACGTGAGGCTCGTATTGATGCCTGGCAAACATCAAATAACAGTTCGCCTGGGCGCAAGCTTCCTCGATACCGAGCAGTAAGTAAGCATGCACCGCGTTAAAGCCCGAACCGTTACACATGACGAGGCTAATAACTCCGGGTCGCTCGTTTTTGCGGCGCGAAGCTCTGCCGTTCGGCCGGTACCCTAATTCGTCAATTGCGAGCTGAACACGTCTCCTCAAGTCGCTCGCCACGTCGCGATGCTCATTCAAAACGCGCGAGACGGTTCCGATGGAAACCGAGGCATAGTTGGCCACATCGCGAATTTTGGGAGATCGGGACGGCCTTCTACTCATCGAATCAGCATCCGTAACTGCCCGCCGCCAACCCGTTATTGTTCATGAACACTCTCGGCCATTGGAGGCTTGGGCGTGGCAAACGAGCAGTATACAATAAAGCGCGAACAGCCAGGGTCATCAAAAATGTTTATGAACTATTATGAAATTCAAGGCGACTGCCGGCCTGCATGAGCCGGCCTTGTGATCCTAGTCTTCAGCCGAGAGATTTCCTTTGTGGGCCACGATTCCAGTAGCGCAGTCTTAGATCCGCGAGCGAACTTGGACTATAGCCTCACCGGCGAGAACGCCACGCGCGCTATTGAGCGCGGTTTGGCCGAAGCGGATTGGTATCAAAGCCCGGTGCCGCGCGCTCTTATGCGCAAGCTGCTGCAGCGGCGGGATGGTCCTGCAATTCGCGACACCATTCTATGGTTGTTACTGATTTTCGCAAGTGGCTTCGCGACCTGGTATCTGTGGCCTTCCCCGTCGGCCGCGCTGCCGTATCTTCTTTATGCCGTGCTGTATTCATCCACTTCGGATTCACGATGGCACGAATCCGGACACGGAACCGCCTTTAAGACCGACTGGCTGAACAACGCTCTCTATGAGATTGCTTCATTCATGGTGACGCGGGAATCAGTTGTCTGGCGCTGGAGTCACACGCGACACCATAGCGACACCATCATCGTCGGACGCGATCCCGAAATCGCAGTTCCCCGCCCGCCCAACATCCGGACGATCATTCTCAGCTTTTTCGGTCTCCCGAACTATCCCAAATACGTGCAGCACATCGTGATGCATGCGTTCGGACGGATGAGTGCCGACGAGAAGACCTTCATTCCGGAGAGCGAATTTCCGAAGATATACCGGCGAGCTCGCATATACGTGGGTATTTACGCAATTGTGATTGCGATTGCGATTCACAACCGAAGTATCTTGCCGTTGTTGTTAGTTGGCTTCACGGACCTGTTCGGCAAATGGCTCATGGTGGTTTACGGCCTCACCCAGCATGCGGGATTGGCGGAGAACGTTCTCGATCACCGGCTGAATTGCCGCACCGTGTACATGAACCCGCTGAACCGGTTTCTGTATTGGAACATGAACTACCACGTGGAGCACCACATGTTTCCCTTGGTGCCATATCATTCACTGCCTGAGCTGCACCAGGCTGTGAAGAGTGATATGCCCGTGCCCTATCCCAGTTTGCTTGCTGCGTGGCGCGAGATTGTTCCAGCGGTTTGGCGACAGGTGAAAGATCCCGCTTATCACGTAAAACGAACTCTTCCTCCGCGGAAGATCGATCGCGCCCAGCTCATTCACTGCTCCGACGCTAAACCGGATCCACAAGGCTGGGTGGAAGTTTGCGCTGCTGCGGGTTTGAGCCGTTCCGACGTGCTCCGATTCGACCATTGCAGAAGAACATACGCCCTGGTGCGCGACGAAGAAGGAGCGCTTTATGCGCTCGATGGAATTTGTACACACGGCAATACGCATTTGGCGGATGGACTGGTGAAAGGGGACATCATCGAGTGCCCGAAGCATAACGGGCGATTCTTCTTGAAGGATGGTTCGCCTGCGCGCGCTCCGGTTTGCCGCGGCATCGCAACCTACCCGGTGGAAGAGCGGCAGCACCGCCTCTACATCAATATCTCAAGCCCGGGCGGAGCGGGCGCGCGTGAGCTGAAAGCCATTCAGCTGCGGGTGATCAGCAACAGGAGTGTGGCTACTTTCATCAAGGAGCTCACGTTGGAGCCGGTAGACGCAAAACAGAGGATCGTATTCACTCCGGGCGATTATCTCCAGCTGGAAATTCCACCGTTCGACTGCATTCGCTTTCGCGATTTCGATATTCCGGAGCCGTATCGTGCAGTTTGGAAAACCCAACATGTCTTTGATTTGGTCGCCTCCAATTCGCAGGCCGGGCGCCGCAACAACTATTCGCTGGCCAGCAATCAGGGACTGGAGCGCCCTTTGCGCTTCAACGTGCGGATTGCGACGCCACCGCCGGGGCAGAACTGCCCTCCGGGTGCGGGCTCTGCATACGTATTTAGTTTGAAGCCTGGCGATACTGTTTCCGCCGTTGGGCCATTCGGCGATTTCCACATCAAACCGACGCAGCGCGAGATGGTATATATCGGCGGCGGTGCCGGAATGGCTCCCTTGCGCGCGCATCTCTCTCATTTGTTCGAGACCGAAGGGACGCATCGGAAGGTTACCTTCTGGTATGGGGCTCGGTCGCGTCAAGAGATCTATTACGACGACTACTTCTCTGAACTTGCCAGAAAACACACCAACTTTAGCTTCGGAATGGCCCTTTCTTCCCCATTGCCCGAAGATGAATGGACCGGCCCCACGGGATTCATTCATCAGGTGGTACGTGACGAATATCTCAGCAACCATGCAGACCCAAAGACCATCGAGTACTACCTGTGCGGACCGCCAATGATGATAAAGGCCTGTAACAGGATGCTGAACGATCTCGGTGTGCCGCTCAGCCATATCGCCTACGACGAGTTTTGACACGGTTTGGCGTGCCTGGCCGGCCGGCACGGGCGAACATAGAAGAGATCGTGTAGCATAACAAAACACAATGATGTTCTCTGATCTCGCGCTTTCGAGACGGCTGGAGCGGGCCGAGGGGAACGCATGCGCTGAGTTCGCGGCGGCTCGACGGCGTCTCCATTCCAGCAGCCGCTCAGAGTGGATGGAATGTGCGGGAGCATACGTGGTCTTCGATGGTGTCGACTCACCTACTACTCAGACATTCGGGCTTGGCCTTTTCGAGGAACTTACGCCACAGACCCTCGATATTATCGAGCGATTTTTTCGTGATCGCGGCGCGCCAGTCCTTCACGAAATAAGTCCGCTCGCCGGTATCGCTGCGCTGGATTTGCTCTGTGCACGCAACTACCGGCCTGTCGAGATCAGCAGCGTTCTCTATAGATCCATAGAAGACTCCACGATCCGGGAAGAGAACAATATCAGAGTCCGTGTCACTGGTCCTCAAGAAGCTGAATTATGGAGCCAGGTGAACGCACGCGGTTGGAGCCATGAACATCCGGAACTAGCAGATTTTCTTCTGCAGAGTGGCGCATTCGCATCTGCACGTGAGCACAGTGTATCGTTCGTTGGCGAGCTTGATGGTGAACCGGGCGCCGCCGGAACGCTTTGCATACACGACGGCGTGGCGCTATTCGGCGGTGCGGCCACTATTCCAGAATTCCGCCGTCGTGGTCTGCAGGCAGCGCTCCTCGACGGACGTATGCGCTACGCATTCGAGCATGGCTGTGACCTGGCGATGATGGTGGCTGAGATCGGCAGTAATTCCCAACGCAATGCCGAGCGCAAGGGATTTCGGATTGCGTATACACGCTTGAAATGGCGCTTGTTCTCTTAAGACGGCTTCTGGCTGCGCGCGCGTTCAGATCTTTTTTAAGATGCTCACCAGCCCGTTCATCGACTCTATACTCGACGCGTATGAATCATGTACGGGATCCCTATAGCGCGTCTCGACCGATAACGTTCCCGAATATTTCATGCGTTTCAACGCTCGGAACTGCCCGGCGAAATCAATTTCGCCAGCCCCAATCGGTTTCCATTCTTTCCCTTTGGCATCCTTCAAATGAATGTGACTGATCCGGCTGTGATCGAGCTGATCCCATGTCTTGGGAAATGGCTCTTCACCCATCTCGTACGCGTTGCAAGGATCCCAGTTATGCATTAATCGCCTCTCCGAAATGGCCACAAAAAGTCTGGCGGTTTCGGCGCCTGTCCCGATGTTGCAGTCGTATTCGTTCTCGACCAGCAACCTGATGTCTTGTTGGCTTGCCACATCAAGCGCGCTCTGTAGTTGTTCGACGACGCGCTCAAATATCGCGGCAGGATCCGCCACGCGTCTAAACGTGAAAATACGTACTCGATCGGCGCCGAGAGCGTGCGCGGCATCAGCGGCTCGCTTCAGATCCTCGATTTGGCGGTCGGATCCACTCTGTTCGGGACCGATGTAGGCCGGGCGCTCTCCAACCGGCGTGGTACCAGGCAGGGCAATTTTAAAGACAGCCGTATCGAGAACGGAAAGCCTGACGCCGGCATCATCCAGCTGCCGCTTAATCTGCTTTAGTTGACCAGGTGTCGCCGTGTTGTAAACATATTTCTGCTTGCCGTCGAGTTCCAAATCCCGGATTTCAGCCCAGCGCAATTCGTACTGCGGGTAAAAACTCCTGAGAACACGGCTCAGATCCAAATCGACCTGGTCAGTGATGATCCCGAGATTCCAGGAATAATCAAAACTATCTGCGAACGCGTGAAACGCGGGCAGCCCCAAAATCGCAGCTAGGGTTTGTTTATTGAAAACTCTTCGGTTCATAATCGGTTTCACAAACCGCTCTTGAAAGCTGCAAGAGCCGATTTGGGAATCTTGGCCACGATATGAACTTGCGGGTCGACAACTTCGGCTATTTCGTACACCACAGCGGTACCGAGAACAGAGGAAACCTCCGCCGCGTTGAGCTTGTAGTCTTTTTCCAGCCAGCGAGCAAGATTCGTGGTGGCCTCTCGAAAGGCCTGATCCAGACTTCCAGCGATTCCGCTGGCCATCAAAAAGTTCCGGTTTTCCATTCGCGGGTCTTCAGGCGCACCACCAGGCAGAAGATTTACCGTGAATTCGATATCCATGGACGTTTCGAGAGCATCACCAGTCAGTTCTCCGGCGCCTTGCAGCGCGTGACCATCCCCAACGAAAAGCAGAGCGCCGAGGGCATGAACTGGCAAATAGATCGTGATGCCTTCCTGCACTTGGTTGTAGTCCATATTGCCGCCGAAGTTGCCTAAGTAGCCGGAGCGGTAGCGATTCCCGCCGCCGGGTGCTACTCCAACGCAGCCGAGCATCGGCACCAGCGGTACAGCTGTAGTTTTTCATTTTCTGTGTCGGTTTCTTCAGCGACGCTATACCACGCCTGCGGTCTAAGTTCCAATCCGCGTTATAACCTTCAACCTTTTTGCGTTCTTCTATGTAATTTGGATCGAGCGCGCTATTCACAATCAACGAATCGCTAACGGCGCTGTTGCGGTTCAGCCGGATGCGATCTAGATGTACCACGAGGGTGTCGCCCGGAATTGCGCCCTCAATATAGAACGGTCCGGTAAGAGGATTGCCGCCAGATGTTCTTGTGACGCCCTTTGGATCGACGCCGCCTGCATCGACAGACCAAGTCTTCACGGTGTCACCCGGATTCAAGTGGAGGACCGGCTTAACAGCGTCAGAAAAGTAGTGTTCGAACTGGGTGGGTTCGAAGGTGTATGTTTTCGGCGCAGTCGCGCCTTTTGGCGGCTCGCGATAGGCTTCCCATTTCAAATCGACCTTGTCCTCAATGGTGGTTCCCGTGCCGGCGATGCGATCACCGTTGATCGTTCCTACGAGCTTGATCGTTTCTTTGGCGCCAGACTTGACTACCCCCTGAATACGATTCCCCTGAAGCGTTCCCTGGAACGTATCGTCGCCAAGTTTGCCTGTCAGCATCGTCCCATTCAGGTTTAACCGCAAGCGATCGTAGTTGTTGTTTTCGAAATATTTCAAATTCGAGACCCACGCGCCGGCTGGTGACGAGGCAGCTTGAGCAAAATTAATGTAACCCAAAACAAGAAGAACGGTATAACGCAGCATGGTGCTTATCTTACGCCGGCAGAAGCTAACCGGAGCCTAGAGACCTCGTCTAAGGAGACCTGGATATAGCGATGGACCAACTGCTCAGAGACGTTCGGTTCGGTTTTCGAATGATTCGCATCAGCCCCGGCTTCACCGCAGCGGCTATTCTGATGCTGGCGCTCGGTATCGGCGCCACGACCGCCATTTTCAGCTTTGTTGACGCGGTTCTGCTCAGACCACTACCGTTTCCAGACGCTGAGCGCATTCTAAACGTCTGGGAAAAGCCTCCGGGTGGGGAGCGCAATGGCATCTCGACATTGAATTTTCTCGATTGGAAGAATCAGAACACAGTTTTCACCGCTATGGCAGCGCAGACTTGGGACTCCTTGACGCTGACCGGCGGCGATGTGCCGGTGGAGCTGCGAGACGGACGTGTGTCCGCGCCTTTCTTTGACATTTTTCGCGCGAAGCCCATGCTGGGAAGAACATTTGCGCCCGACGAAGACCAGCCGGGAAAGCAATATGAGGTGGTGTTAAGCAACCGGGTCTGGCAGAGCCGGTTTGGAGCGGATCGCAGCATTGTAGGCCGCAGTATTCGACTCAACGGCGCACCCTACACGGTGATCGGAGTGATGCCACCCGGAATCTTCGATCGGGAATGGCAGGACGTGTGGACGCCGCTCGCGTTCAAGCCTGAGGAGATGACGCGCGATTACCATTGGATGATCTCCTGGGCTCGTCTGAAGCCCGATGTAAGCATCGAACGCGCACGGGAGCAAATGAAGGCCATTGCGGCACGCATTGAGCACAATTATCCGAAGTCGAATAAAGGATGGAGTTCGACCGTCGATCGATACCAGGATCGGTTCGTCGATGATCAGCTTCGCAGATCTCTCCTGGTGCTGCTCACGGCAGTTGGTGCGGTGCTACTGATTGGCTGCGTTAACTTGGCGAACCTATTGCTCGTACGTGGCGCACAACGCGAGCGGGAAGTGGCTATCAGATCCGCTCTCGGTGCGGGTCGCTGGCGACTGGTATGCCAGTTCTTCAGCGAAAGCGCATTATTAGCGGGCTTGGGAGGAGCTGTCGGTGTTGCGATCGGCTGGGGGCTCATGCTTGCTCTGAAGGCATGGGTGCCCACCACACTGCTTCCCGCCGAAGCAGACGTTCAACTCAACGGACAAGTGCTGCTTTTCGCCGCCGTGATCGTCATAATGACTGGAATTTTCTTTGGCCTCGCTCCTGCCCTGCATAGCGCGCGCCCCGATCTGTCCAACTCACTGAAGGAAGGCGGCCGCGGCGCTACAGCCGGCGCAGGCCGAATCCAGATTCGCAATGTTCTGGTGGTTGCCGAGATTGCAATTGCATTTATTCTGCTTTCCGGATCGGCTCTTCTGATTCGCAGCTTTTACGAGCTTCAACAGGTGAATCCAGGATTTGAGACGACGAACGTAATTACGATGCGGCTCCCGATGACATCTGAGCATTACCCGAATGGGGCGCGGATCATCAGTTATCTGGAGCGGGTACTGGATCAAGTTCAAGCAGTGCCGGGCGTGCGTGATATCGCCACAACCGCTGCCTTGCCGCTTCAGGGCTGGTCGGACGGCATGCCTTTCCTTATCAAAGGAAGGCCCTTCGTAGATATGGCCAATCGGCCTGCGTGCGGTTTCAAACCGGTCAGCCCGTCTTATCTCGCCGCTTTGGGAATGCGGCTCATTAAGGGTCGCTGGCTCGCCGAAAGCGATGCTCCGGGAACATCGCCAGTCGCGGTGATCAATGAAACGATGGCAAAGCGGTACTTCAAGAACGAAGACCCAATCGGCAAGCTAATCCTGATTCAACAGATCATTCCGGGCCAGCCGGCTTTGGGACCTGAGATTCCCTGGCAGGTCGTCGGCGTCGTAGCCGATGAAAAACCCTTCAGTCTCGACGATTCGAGCGCTGGTTTATACGTCTCTTACAAGCAAAGCCCGACCACGAGGACGGCGCTCGTAATACGGGGCGTGATGGATCCGAATCACTTAGTGAAGTCGATCGAGCGGGCCATCTGGCAAGTCAATAAAGCTCAATCCGTCGATCAGATTAAGATGCTGGAGCAGATCAAATCGGATTCGCTCGGCCAAAATCGATTGCGCGCGATACTGCTCGGCACATTTGCCGGACTGGCATTACTTCTCGCGGCCATCGGTGTTTATGGGGTGATTTCTTATTCGGTGACGCAACGTACTCATGAAATTGGGGTACGGGCGGCGTTGGGCGCCGGCTTTTGGTCGCAACTAAGCATGGTGTTGCGGGACGGAATGACGCTCGCGGCGGTCGGTCTTGCGATTGGGCTTCTGGGGGCGCTCGGACTTACGCGTTTACTTTCGGGTCTTCTGTTTGGCGTTAGCCCACGCGACCCCTGGACGCTTCTGCTAGTGAGCATCATACTTGCTGCGGTGGCGGCCGCAGCTTGCTACATCCCGGCGCAGCGCGCAGCGCGCGTGGATCCACTGGTTGCTCTGCGCCATGAATGAGAGCCGTTTCAATCGTCCAATACCGGCTCTAACCTCTCAACTTTCTCCGGTCGCAATTCGCGGTGTCGCATCAGTGTCCGGGCACATGTATTCCAACGCAAAATCGAATCGTCATTGCCGGCCGGGCGCAGAGCCTCGGCCCTCTCGTACCACAACATCGCCTCGACAAACTGGTCATAGGCTTTGAACATAGCGCCCGGAAGCGCCAGGCTCATGCTGATTCGCGCCGAGCGTTCGAGAATGATACCGGCGTAGTAGGCGCGCTCGTAATCGCCCGTCAATTTGTCGAGCACTTCGCGGGCTCGCGCCGGCTTCCTCTCAGTACCGAACTGATCAGTGATGGCCAGCAGGAGCGTGACCAGTGCCGCTTGATTAGCCGGTTCGATGTGCAGAATATCGAGGCAAATGCTTTCTGCCTGAGAAGGCTCATTCAGAAGGCGATAGCGGTGCGCCTTCTCCAATGCCTCCGGAATCGCTTGCGGCGAGAGCGGCTTCAACTCGAATTTCATGTTGACCTCCTTTCACGGCTCACTTGGTGAAGATCTTGAACAGCTTTCTCAATGGGTCGAAGTGATCATCCACCACTCGTTCCTTAAGCGGAATGATGGCATTGTCAGTAATGGTGATCTCCTCGGGACAGACGTTGGTACAACATTTCGTTATATTGCAAAATCCGATGCCGTGCTCGCTCCGCAAATCCTGCGTTCGTTTGGCATTGTCAAGCGGGTGCATCTCCAGCGCAGCCACATAGGTAAGAAATCTCGGTCCGATGAATTGATTTTGGAGATGATGTTCGCGGAGGACATGGCAGACGTCCTGGCATAGAAAACACTCAATGCACTTTCGAAATTCCTGCACTCTGTCTACGTCCTGCTGAGTCATGCGCCACGTTCCTGACCGATCATCAGGCGGGCGGGGCGTGAATTTGCGGATGCCCTTTTTCACACGGAAGTTCCAGGAAACATCCGTCACCAGATCTTTAATAGATGGGAACGTCTTCATGGGCTCGAGCGTGACCGGTCGCTCAAGCGGTAGAGAGTCCAGGCGTGTCATGCACATCAGCTTTGGATTGCCGTTGATTTCCGCGGAACACGAGCCGCACTTACCGGCTTTGCAGTTCCAGCGAACCGCCAGGTCATTGGCTTGGTCGGCCTGAATGCGGTGAACGGCGTCGAGAACAACCATGCCAGCGGAGATTTCAATCACATAGTCGCGAAAGGTTCCCTCGCCGTTAGCGCCTCTCCAAATGCGAAATGTTGCGGTGGCCATCTTCTCCTCATCCCATCTGTTCAACGATTTTTTTCAACTCAGCTGGCATCTCCGGTAAAGGCTCTCTCAGCACCTCTGTCTCGCCGGTCACTGTTCAAACGGACCACTACCGAAGTACGGCCCTCTTCAGCATTCTTTGAAGGATAGTCGTCGCGGAAGTGCGCACCGCGACTCTCTTTGCGCGCGAGAGCGGCGCGCGTAATGATTCGCGACACAGTTAGCAAGTTTGAGAGATCCAAAGCGGTGTGCCAGCCAACGTTGTATTCACGGTTTCCGGCAACCCCCACTTCGCCAGCGCGCTTCGTCAACTCATCTAACTCGGTTAGAGCAAGTTGCATCTCTTCCTCGCGGCGGACAATGCCGACAAGATTCTGCATCATGTCCTGCAAGGACTGCTGCACGTGAAAAGGGCTTTCGCCGTCACGTTCAAATGGCTCTAAAGCCTGGCGCGCCGCGCTTTCCACCTGTTGGGTATTTACATTCGGCAGACAATTTTCTTTTGCGAAGTTTGCTGCATACTCCCCTGCCCGTTTGCCGAAGACCAGCAGGTCTGAAAGGGAGTTGCCACCCAACCGGTTGGCGCCATGAAGACCCGCCGCACACTCGCCCGCAGCAAACAATCCGGGCACGTCGGACATCTGAGAATCGGCGTCGACACGGACGCCGCCCATCATGTAATGCGTTGTGGGTCCCACCTCCATCGCCTCTTCGGTAATGTCGATGTTCGCCAGCCGCTTGAACTGGTGATACATGCTGGGGAGTTTGCGTTTGATGTGTTCCGCGGCATGCGGTATGCGATCTTTAATCCAGGCGATATCCAGAAAGACACCACCGTGCGGGCTGCCGCGTCCTTCACGAACTTCGCGCATGATACAACGAGCCACGTGATCGCGCGTCAGTAATTCGGGTGGCCGGCGAGCATCCCGATCCCCCTGGGTGTAGCGCCAGCCCTCGTCCTCGTTATCAGCGGTTTGGGTCCGATAATTTTCGGGGATGTCATCGAACATGAAGCGCCGGCCTTCCTTATTCTTCAGGACGCCGCCCTCACCACGTACACCTTCGGTGACGAGAATACCGCGAACACTGGGCGGCCAGATCATCCCCGTCGGATGAAATTGAACGAACTCCATGTCGGTGAGCGAAGCATGTGCATTGAAAGCGAGCGCATGACCATCGCCTGTATATTCCCAACTATTGCTGGTGATCTTGTAGCTGCGGCCGATTCCGCCGGTTGCAAGCACGACCGCCTTGGATCGGAAGAGCAGGAAGCGCCCCCGTTCGCGCTCGTAACCAAATGCGCCCGCGACGCGACCATTATCAGTAAGGAGCGTGAGGACGGTGCATTCCATATGGACTTCCATGCCCAGGTGGACACCGTGATCTTGCAGGGTGCGGATCATTTCGAGGCCCGTGCGATCACCAACGTGAGCCAAACGCGGATAACGATGGCCACCGAAATTGCGTTGCAGAATACGTCCATCTTTCGTGCGATCGAACAGAGCGCCCCAGGCTTCCAACTCTTTCACGCGGTCGGGCGCCTCTTTGGCATGCAATTCCGCCATGCGCCAGCTATTCACATATTGGCCGCCACGTAGGGTGTCGGCGAAATGCACTTGCCAGTTGTCGCGTTCATCGACATTTGCCATGGCCGCCGCAATCCCGCCTTCAGCCATGACGGTATGCGCCTTGCCAAGTAGACTTTTCGTGACGACCCCAACACGAACTCCCGCCTGCGACGCCTCTATCGCCGCTCTCAGGCCCGCCCCACCAGCTCCAATGATCAGTACGTCATATTCATGCGTCTGGTAGTCGGCTATCAAAGAATTCTCCAGTCGGTCCAGATCCCCATGGAACACAGGCGAACGTAGAGATCCGCGAACATGACCGAAAACAGGCTCAGCCAGGCGAAGAGCATGTGGCGGCGGTTCAGGCAACTGGCGCAGCTATAGGTCTTGCTGCGAACCGGCGATTTTGAAATTTCGTCGAGTCGGCCCCCAATCAAGTGTCGAAGCGAATGGCACCCAAAGGTATAGCACGCGAGCAGAGCAACATTGACGGCCAGGACGATTGTGCCCACACCGATTCCCAATTGCATGCGACCGGTACTGGGATTCACGAACCAGAGCGCGCGCCACACGTCCAGTGCAAGAATTACAAGGAAAAGAAGCGCAATGTAGAGAAAATAACGATGAACATTCTGGAGAACCAAAGGAAAGGAGCGCTCGCCACGATAGCTTTTTCGCAACTCGCCGACGGTACACGAAGGCGGATCGGCCCAAAACGCTTTGTAGTAAGCGCCACGGTAGTAGTAGCATGTCAAGCGGAATCCTCCCGGAGCCCAAAGGATGAGCAACGCGGCGGAGGCCGGGATTAAATGAGGCCACCAACCGGGCCAAGCGCCAAGCCATGCATGTGACGGATTGCCGAAGATCTCAGGCGAGTAGAACGGAGAGAGATAAGGGCCAGAACGATAGTGATTGCCTTGAAACGCCGCCCAGGTAGCGTAGATGATGAAAAGCGATAGGCCCAGGCAAGTCAGTAGCGGCTGTATCCACCAGAGATCGCGACGCGACGTACGGCCGAACTGACTTCCTCTTAAAGGAACATCGATCGAGGACATCCACGGTCCTTCCAGGAAAAATTTACGAACCTAGCTAGAATATCGCCTTGCGAGCGAGCCTTTCAACCGAGAACCTGCAACACGTTCTGTCAGATGAAAAACTGATTTTGTATCATTTGATCTATTCTGCGTTTTGAAGAAACTCAAGGAATAAAGTAATGAAATTTTCTGGAAATAGCCGACTCCAGGCACTCCCAGCACTTTGTCTAGTGCTGGGTTCCGGCCTGCTTCTCTCAGTCACGGCTGTCCGGGCGCAAGCCCAGTTCATGCCGACTCGCCACGTGCGTCAAGAAGTCGTAAGTGGAGGGGCGCCCTTTTTGAACCGGCTCCCCGCAAACCAATCCTTGCGTCTGAACATTGCACTTCCGCTGCGTAATGAGGCGGAACTGGACGACCTGCTGCGAGATCTTTACAATCCGCAAAGCTCCTTGTTTCATCAGTTCCTTAGCGTGCAGGAGTTCACTGAGCGGTTTGGCCCCACAGAAGAGGATTACGCCGAGGTGATTCGCTTCGCGTTGCGAAATGGCCTGCAGATAACTCAGACCTACCCCAATCGCATGGTCTTGAACATCTCGGGATCGGTGCCAAATATCGAGAGAGCTTTCCATGTGACGATGGGGCTGTATCAGCATCCAACTGAAAACCGCGCGTTCTATTCCGCGGATCGTGAGCCAACGCCGGATTTGGCAGTGCCTCTGTGGCATATCTCGGGTTTGGACAATTTCTCGATTCCCCATCCAGTTAGTCTGCGGAGAGATTCAGAAGCCAAAGGCAACACGACAGGCTCAGGCCCCGGCGGCTATTTTCTTGGCAGCGACTTCAGAGAGGCCTACTATGGCGGAACCTCCCTGACTGGCTCGGGTCAGTCGGTTGGGCTCCTTGAATTCGCGGGTTACAACTACGCAGATGTCCAGAGATACTTTTCCACCGTAGGTCAATCGCTGACTGTTCCGGTGAAGGGAGTCTCGACGGATGGATCGTCCTTGAACTGTACCGGTAACTGTGATGACACCGAACAGGTGCTGGATATCGAAGTCGCGATTTCCATGGCGCCGGGCATGAGCCAGCTACGCGTCTATGTCTCCGATACCAGCGACGTGAGCATCTTCAACAGAATGGCTAGCGACAACATCTCCAAATCGTTAAGTTGCTCGTGGGGTTGGAGTCCGGCCGATCCGACCAGCGACGATCCCATTTTTAAAGAATTCGCGGCGCAGGGTCAGAATCTGTTTGTGGCATCCGGCGACAGCGGCGCATACAAGAGCAGGTCCAAATATGTTTACCCAGCGGACGATGCCTACGTCACATCGGTGGGCGGCACCGATCTGACTACGAACGGCCCGGGCGGCTCATGGAAATCGGAAACTGCCTGGAGCGATAGCGGTGGCGGCATATCGCCGAACAGGATCGCGATTCCTAGCTATCAGAAGACCAGTGGAGTCATCACCACGGCAAACAAAGGATCTAAGACTTACCGGAATTCTCCCGATGTTGCTGCCGAAGCAAACACCGACAACTACATCTGTTACGACGGCACGTGCGCTGGAGGATGGGGCGGAACGAGTTTCGCGGCGCCTCGCTGGGCCGGCTATCTGGCGTTGGTCAATGAACAGTCTGTCACGAATGGTAGATCGACTCTCGGCTTTATCAACCCGGCAATTTACTCATTTGGCTTGGGGTCGAGCTATTCCACCGACTTCCACGATATTACGAGCGGCAGCAATGGCACTTATTCGACAGAGAAGGGATTCGACCTGGTAACCGGCTGGGGCAGTCCGAATGGCACCGGCCTGATTAACGCGCTCGCACCGTGAGGAATGCTAGGCGGCGGCTCCCTTCGCTCTGGTGAAGATAGGCGTCACCCCTTGAGCACTCGCAAGGAGAGTCCGCCGCTCGCTTGTACTCAATGGCGTGAACTTCGACGCGATCTGCAAAGCCATTCTGAGAAACTTTTCGTATCCGGGTGGAATGGCTGCAGTGACGTCCTCTGAAAGCGTGAAGCGCAAAGCCTTTTCCGCTAATGAGGGATCCTCGATTGGTCTGTACCAGCAATTCGCATATGTCTTCGTTTCGCCCGGTTTCCAGGTCGTTTGCGCGAGAGCTTTAAGCGCCATACGGGCGAGGCCACGGCTCTTGGCCTCCTGGAGAATCTGTGGACCAAAGTCACCTTCGGCATAGTTGACGTAGTTCACCGGAAACAGAACGGAGTCGAGAGGCATGCTGTCCATTAGCAGCTTTGCCGCATCAACACCGTGCGCTGAAAAGCCGATGTAGCGAACCAGTCCATCTCGCTTTGCCTTCACGAAAGTCTCGGCAGCGCCTCCAGGAGCCAAAATCCGCTTGGCCTCATCCACGGTTGCCACGGCGTGAAATTGATAAAGGTCGAAGTGATCTGTCCTTAGTCGTTTGAGGGATGTTTCCAACTGGGCGCGTGCGCCGTCACGATCCCGCTTTTCAGCCTTGCATGCCAGGAAGACATTCCTACGATGTGGTTCGAGGGCGATTCCAAGCTTCTCCTCGGCTTCGCCATCTCCATAGGATGGAGCAACGTCAAAATAATTCACGCCGCGCGCAATCGCATCTGTCACTACCTGGTTCGCGTGCGGCTGTTCCAGGCCCAGCATAATGATGCCGCCGAAGCCGATGGTCGAAAGCCTCACATCGTCTCTGTACGGACGTTTAGGCAATTCCGTTTGTGCAGTCAACAGAGCCGACTCCGCCAGCCCCGCAACTGCCGCGGTACCTAGAAATTCACGGCGCTTCATCCGACACCTCCGCTTTTCAGGGTATCGCGCCTGGGGAAGGAGCTTTAGTTACTTCGAAAGCGGTTCGGCAGGACCACGGCTGGCGGTCTGCATACCGGCGCCTCTTATCCACTGCAGGATGGTCTTGTACTGCCAGCTCGATTCGTTACCAGGCCAGCGCTGGCCGCCGTTGTGGGTTGCCAGATAGTCGGCCACGTTCCCGGCGGAGTCAGTCGGGCGAGTGGGCTTAATGAGCATCAGACTATGGGCGGGATTGTTGATGTCGACGACGCGCATAGCGTATTTATAGTTGTCTTCGCTGTCCTGGGGCGAGAATTCTCCCTCCGAATTAGGCGGATGCAACCGGAAGATAACGTGAGAAGCGTGGCACATCACGCAGGCCTTTCCGTCGGCGCCTGGGGTCGCCAGTATTGGTTCAACTTTCGCAACGAAATAGTTGAAATCGAGAACTGACCCGGGTTGGACATCAGCAAGCGCATCGCTCAGTTTCTTTCCAGAGAGAACATTTGCCGCGATCATCTTGAGGCGGGGATTGGGATCGCCCTTCATACGCTCGAGGGCGGCCCGGAAATCAGGCTGCTGCTCGACGCCCTTCGATTTGCGAAGAAGGTCTAATGCAGCCGCTCGGACATTCGCGTCAGAGTCGCTGAGGCTTGAAAGAACGGTTTTGAAGACGATCGGCTCCGAGAGCAGATCGGGACGTGCATTCACCGCTTTCTTACCGAGAAAGTAGGCTTGATCTTGCGATAGTGCTCCGCCGGCCACGCCGAGATGATTGAGGAGAAACTTCGGGTCACTCACCTCCTCGATAAACACGCTTCGCTGTGAGCTGCCGAGGTGAGCGAACAGCTGCTCCGCCTCGGTCCGTTCAGCCGGATCGCTCAGCCGCTCCAGAGCGATCTGCAGGGCTGCACGCTGAACGTCGCGATCATTATCATTGATTGCTTCGTGGACCTGCTTGCTAATGGCCGGATCATTCATCAGAGTGGGAAAGGAAGCTGCTGCGGTCAGCACTTGCGCGTAGTTCTTCAAGCGAGGCTGAGCTTCAAGCAACGCGTGGAGCGAAGCGATCACTTGTGGCTGGCGAGTCCAGGGCGAGGAAGAAGGAAGAGCAGCGAGCAAAGGCAAAACGATGTTCTGCGCGCTCTGATCCGAGCTCGATAGGATGCGGTCCACGGTTCGCACAAGCCCCGGATCCGGAGCGCCGGGCTGGCTAATATTGAGCACGCCCCGCTGGCTATTTTCGTAGACGTAATTAACTGTGTCACGAACCTCTTTATCGGGATCGAGTGCCAGATTCAAGGCCGCCTTTGCAAACTGCGCGTCGCCAGCGCCGCTCAAAGTGCTTCCGGCTTTGAGCACCTCAATCTTCATCGCCGGATCGGCGTTCTGAAGGCAGGCGATCAAAGCGTTTTCCAATTCGGGTCCCGAGCTCGGAAAGAAGTGGATCAAATCGCTGTCGTTGCCGACCCGCGTCTGATAGAAGCCGTTATGCACGTCGTAGTGAAAGTCCGCGGTGTCCCGATACGGCGGATACTCATAGCCCGGCACATGGAGATCCGGAACACCGGAAACATATTTGGTAAATACGGCAGGCAAGGCGATTGCCACCTGTCCTTCCTTCAATTGAGGCAGAGAGTAATGGCGAATATGAAAATCCCACAGAGACTCGAGGATGCCCTCGCGCCCGAGAGAAGTGGCGGATCGCAATACCTTCGCCAGCACTTGGGCCTGATCGTGCACGACGCTCTCGTAGCCCTCGCGAATCCGATTCTGATCCTCTTCTGTGGAAGCTGTGCGGACCCAGGCTTCCAGATAACCGGTATTCTCGTCGAGTACATCGTAGATGCTTTCGTGAACCGCGCGCCTGACGGTCGGATCGGACTCCGTATTTAATCTCGTAGCGAGCGCTTCGAGAATGTTGTTCCGAGCCTCACGCTCATCGGCGCTCCAATAAGACCATTGCCACAGCCCGCGAGCGGCGTTGAGCCGAACCGACGGCGCCGGGTCGTCGAGATCGTGGATGAGCGAAGCGCGTAATTGCGCATCTCCAGCGATGTACTTGAAATGTTGATTGAACAGCTGGCTGGCTCCCCAGCGTACGCGAGCATCGTTCGATCTAAGCGCGGCAGAAAGTTCGTGGCAGTCCTGACCAGCAACCTCGGGATGGCGCTCGAGAATCATGCGAATGGCCCAAGCGCTCGTTCGTTGGACCATTTTGTTCTGGTCACCGAGAGCCTTCATCAGCGCCGTGACCGACCCTGGATCGGCCATATGACCTAAGGCGCGTGCGGCAGCTTCTCGCGCAAGCGGCTGGTCACTGTGTGCCAATACCTCGCGAATCTGCTGGAGCTGGTCGGCGCTCGTAGGATCCCAAAATTGGTCCAATTGGCTGAGCAGAAGCGGCAAATCGTTAGTGGCGAGCTTCGCAGGCGGAGCCGGATAGGCGTCGTTCCAACCTTTCTCAGCCGGAGCTCTTTTGGTCCGGCCCGGGATACAGAGTGGAGAGCGCCATTACTGCGAATTGAGTGGCTCGAAACGGCGTGTTAAAACCCTGGTAAACCGGGTCGCCTTCCCAACTGCCTTCCGGTCGCTGTGCCTTCACCATCGCCTGGACCGCGCGCGCCAGATTCGGATCGGTTTCAGGCCGCTTTCCGGCCAGCGCAAGGGCGAGAACGGCATGATAGGAGATGAAATCAGCGGGCTTGGCGGTCTTATCGAAGGGATAGGGCCACATGCCGTTCGGCTGCTCATAGCCGTAAAGCTGATCCACAAGTTCGTTTAACTGAGAAGCGTACTTACTGCGATCAATCGTCGCAAGGAAGTGGATCTTCCAGTTGAGGTCGATCATGTTGCGCGGCTTATAGGCAACCGCGAGGCGCTCGACCATATCACGCTGATCGAGCCACTGCTGGTCTCCGGTTTGCTGGTGCAAAAGATTGAAGAATTGCCAGCTCTGATAAGCGATTTCGAAGGGGCTCACGTCCGGCTCACAGCCGTCGGTTTCGTCGCCGGGCATCTCCGTACGGTCCTTGTAGTGAATCTTGAGGAAATTGGCGTACGGAATCTCGAACGAATTCACGCGTGGCGCATCGTGAGTGACGTTGCTCTCGAAGAGATTTTCGATTAAAGGAAGACGGCTGGCAACGGTGCGCGCGGAGTAAATAACCCGGACCCAATCGGCTCCCGGCTCGCCATATAGAGGCCGCTGGTTGTTGTATATGCGATCAGTAATAAATTCGAGCGCAGTCCGCTGCGTCGGAGGATACCCGTGCGATATTGCCGTTAGATATCCGCGCGAGGTGAACTGGGTCGGATGACAGGCGATGCATTGTTTTGTATCGCCGTGATTCATAGTGGTGCGCAGTGCAATCGCGCCACGGCGGGGAGTATTCGAAAGCCAGCTGTCGCCCATGTTGATCAGAAAATCCATACCGGTACGAACGGCTTGCCGGGGATCCTTGTCGTAGGGTGGAACGGGATAAGCGTAAGTATGCAGTTGATACGACGGATGGTTCGCCTGGACGCGCACGTAGTAGGTCTGACCCGGGTGCAGGATGCGGGTCCGAAACTTATAAAGCCCAGGATAATTCTGCGTGGCCTCGATCTGGTACACCGAAGTACCTTCGCTGTACGGCTTTACATCTTCGTGGCCGCTGCTGTTTTTGCTGAGAGTGAAGAGATCGACATCAAGGGGCACTTCGCGATCGGTTATGTCGACCACAAAGTAAGCCAGTTTGGGCTTGTCGCCGTGAAACGTAAATCTGAACCACTGAAAGCCCTTTACCAGAGCGGCATACCGGTCCTCATCGGGAGCGGGAGCGTAAGGACGTTCGTCAGCGCTGCCGAAAATAGTCTGACCGAATTCAAAGGGCTGCGCTGTCTGCCAGGTACTGTTTGGAAGCGCCGCAATCACGGCCGGTTCAGAGCCGCTCTCGGGAACGGAATGCATCGCGGCCGCGATTCCGGGAAGATCCTCACCGGCGGGAGCGCTAAGATTTGCCCAAATAGGACCGTTCGCACGTGGACGGATGGTCAAATAGAAGTCCAGATCCTGAGCGTGAAGCCGCTTTTCCGAAATTACGCCCTGCGAGTCTGCGATCGAGACCTTAATTGACTTCCCGCTAACAAACTGGGCGGGATCCTTGATTGCTACCGTAACGGCATAGTGACTTCCCTGTTCGGCATCGCCTAGTTTGATCTTGTGTTCCGGTTGGGTGTTGCCAGATTGATGAGCGCCCAGCAGAAGAACGATTCCGCTTGCGAGGCAACAACTTAGAAGGACCTGAATGGGCCCGCGAAGTCTCGGGCGTGGAGACGGCTTCATACAACACTCCTGGTTGAGAAGAACGCTACCCGTATTTTACCGCCGCCCTGGACTTGAATTAGCCGCGGCTCAGAATGCTAGGTGATCTGTTTGGCTTGACCGCAAAGCAACCACCCTGCCGGAGCAGGCGCGCTTTCCGGGTCCCATTCCGCGAGAGCAGAAGCGGCATCGGCGGCAGAAGCATACGTCCACCGCGACCACGATCCGGGAGCAACGGCAGTTGAGCTGGCGGATTTGCCGAGTCTAGTGATACGAGCCCAACCCGCTACATTAATGTCGCGCTCCATATAAACAATCTGTCCGTCTGCCAGACGATACACTTCAGCCCGCGGACAGCGACTACGATTGGTCCGATCGGTAAGTTCCCGGTCAAGAAACTTCATATAACCCGTCCTATACAAGATAAACCAAAGTAGTTAAGAATTGTCCACTATTTTGTAAAGGCACCGTCTCAGGGGATTCCTCCGTTCTAGAGTAAAATCCTTCCGCTTCACCTCTTTTTCGCTGACGCAAATCACTGTTACAGTAAATAGTCGTGTCAATTGCAGACAGTCTGCGGTCTGCCTCCCAAGGGGTGTCCGTGGCCGAGTTACAACAGCAAATCGTTGAGCTCCAAAAGTCGCTGCAGACCCTGAAAGATCGGCTGGCGGTTCACGAACGTGTTTTTTATGACAATCCCATACCAACTGTCATCTATTCGGCCGAAGAGCTCTCAATCCTGAACGCCAATGAGAGCGCCCTGGCGCTCTACGGCTACAGTCTGGAGAAGATGCGGGGGCTGACCATGATGGATCTCTTCGCAGAACCGTCAGTATGCAGTGCCGACCGCATGGCCCAGGAGCTCCGCAAACCATTCAACTCGATTGGGCGAGTGGTTCACAAGGGGGCTGGCGGGCGCGAGCTGGTAGTCAGCCTGGTGTCGCTGGCATTCGAGGCTCAGGGAACGAATGCCCGCATCACGATGATAGAAGACCAAACGGCACGAAGCGCTACCGAAGAGGCACTACGGGCGAGCGAAGAGCGGTTTCGTGAACTGTTTGAAAATGCCAACGACGTCATCTTTCTGCATGACATTCAGGGCAAGATTCTGGAAGTGAATCGAGCAGCGGAACAACTGACAGGCTATTCGCGGACCGAAGTACTTGGAAAGAATTTCGATCAGCTGATCGCGCCCGAAGCTCGCGACATGGTACTGGATATCGTACGGGCGCACTTAGGCGGAAGCGCTCCGCAGCACTATGAGCTGCCGGTTATTTCTAAGCACGGCAAACTGCGTTTTCTGGAGGTCAGCACGCGCATGATTTACAGGCGCGGGCACCCGGTGGCAATTCAGGGAATTGGACGCGATATCACCGAGCGCAAGCAAGCTCAACAGCGACTGCTCGAATCATCACGAGAGCTACAGGAAAAGAATGAGGAGCTGAGCACGGCGCTTCGCCTGGCGCGGGAAGCAACGCAGGTAAAAGAACAGTTTCTCGCCAATACCTCCCATGAACTACGCACGCCCATGAACGGCATCATGGGAATGATTAATCTGCTGAAAACTACGGATTTGACACCCGATCAGCACGAATATGCCGAAGCCGTAAACCAATGCGCTAACGACCTGCTCACCATCATTAACGATCTTTTGGACCTATCCCAAATCGAAGCCCGGCGGCTGTCTTTGACTGACGAGCCGTTCGATGCTCGAGAAAGTCTGAAGAGTGTTGTGAAGCTGCTGCGAGTCCGGGCGGCCTCGAAAAGTCTTGCGCTCACGTACGAAATCGATCCCAGGCTGCCCCGGTATATTTACGGTGACAGCGTCCGATTCCGGCAAATACTAACGAACCTGATCGCGAACGCCGTCAAATTCACGCCGGCTGGCCAGGTGAGCGTCCGGTTGGGAACCGATGAAGCCGGCAATGTGATCAAGTGCGATGTGGTTGATTCCGGGATCGGAGTTGAGGACTCCGTGCAAGAGCGGATCTTCGAAGCGTTCTTTCAGGCCGATGGGACCACGCGGCGGCACTTTGGAGGCACTGGCCTGGGACTCACGATATGCAAGCAGCTCGTCGAGATCATGGATGGCAGAATCGGCATGTACAACAACAGGCCGTTGCCAGGGGCGACATTCTGGTTTGAACTTCCGTTGCGCCCAGCCGGTCCGCGACCGGCATCTTTGCCTGACAGTACTTGGTCCGGATTTTCCGAGCTCTATGCCTTGATACTTGCCCAACCAAGCGACGGGTATTTTCCTATTCGGAGCGGCGAGCGTAGCAACCCGTGATTTGTGGAAGCGGGGTTACGCCGATTTCTGCAAGCCAGTACTAAGCCCAATAAGCTGTCACTGCGATAACTGCCCCAGCCAGAGTAGAAGCAACCGCAGCGACAAAGAAGGGACGCCGCTTCAGCAAGATAGCCAACGACGAGAGCACAATCGCTACCTCCAGGAAAATCTCGCCAAAATGGAACCGCCCCGCAACCGCCCGATGCTTGTTCCGCTCCCGCTCGTATTCTCTGGCATGATCCTGTGTCTCTGTTGCCCTGGCTCCTGTATTTCACCGCTTCATCGGCGTACTTTTGAACAGTTCGCGGCTCACCCTTCAGCGCCTGTAGGCTGTCATGGACAGTCTGGGCCTGGTAGCGGCGGATATCCTTACCTTGGTACAAAGCCCACTGGTCGGAAGCAAGCTGCTGATCGAGCAGCATTTCCGTGTTGTAGTGTTGCCCGAGAACCGAGACGATCGCGAGCCCCGCCGCGATGATCGCCATGCTGCCCGCCACAATTTTGTCAAATGGCTCGTGGGCGTGGTGGACGTGTTCTTCTACTTCTTCATTTGCCGACATATGTTTGGATAAAAAGAGCTTAGCCGGTCACAGCTGAGACCGGGTGCGCCATCTTCGACAGTTGCCGGACCAGTTTACGATAATTCAAGCCCTCTAGGGAAGCGAATGGGAACCATTCGCCGTCTCGCCAGGATGAATAGTACCAACGCGAGAAGACAGCCATTTCTTCGCTACGGTTGCCGGAAGCGCGAGGCTTGGGCAAATGCTGAACAAGCAACTCCCGCACCTGCTTGTCCAGAGAGTCACCCGAAGCCGGGTTTTTTCGGCCTACAAAAAAACGAACCGGGTCCTGCCATAAGCCTGCCAGCATCGGCCATAGAAGGAATTGTTCGGGCGTTGTCGAGCGTGTCAAGGCGATCCCATTGAACTCATGAATCTCGCCGACCACGGGATCGCGGAGGGCCGCACTGGCTCTGATCTTTTCGATTCGCTTGTGCATCAGCGCGGCCTGTTCAAACTGCATCTCCTCACAGGCGCGATCTCGCGCAGCAGACAGCACGGCGAGCGCGGCGCGGCCGTTGGTGGCCAATACCTCACGAACTCGTTCCGCTTCCACACGGTACTCATCGGCGCTAACTACGCACTGGCAGGGCCGCAGGCATTGATTCATTTCGCCATAAATGCAGCCCGGATGATCTGTAGCTGGAGCCAGCGTGTCGACGCAGCGTCGAATTTGGAATAAGCCCAATACGCTCTGTTCGTAATCCTGGGCAACGGCGCGGGCCGCAAACGGTCCCCAAATAAGAGGGAGCCGGGCAGATACCCGGTTCGTTACCTCGAGTCTTGGGAACGGATCAGCAGTCAAGCCGATAAACCACGGCATTCGCAACTTGAGGAATTTCAAATACCGGTCAGGATACAGCTTCTTCGCCAGTCGGTAGAGCAGCAAGCCTAGCTCGAGGCGAGAGCCGGTGGGCCAGCACTCTACTGAATCTATGCTTTTACTGAATCTGGCGGCATTGCGAAGCGCTCCGGGGTAGGATGACAGGAGCAGGCGTTTCAGGCGACGCTCCAGGTTACTAGACCAGCTAAGATGCAAGGGTGCATTACCAGAGGTGAGCGTATAGACCCCCGGAACCTTCCTCAGCAAAGATATTCGATCGTCCAGTTCTCCGGAGACGATCGGAAAGCGGATTGGCTCAGGGATGTTCACGCTGAATCGGAAATACTCTCGAATCGCGGGCGCCTCGGCCCGATACTCTCATTAGGCGTGAAATCACGATTTGCGCGCTGCCATCTCACTTGACAGAAAGGCCTCTCAGTCTAGAATAGGTGTTATTTCGCTATGCAGGGTTGTCAGCACGAGCGAACCGAGTTTCTCTACCGTCGTGATGGCATCGAATATGTTCGATGCCTCGATTGCGGACAGGTCTTCGAGGCTGAAGATCTCGAATCGGTTCCAGTTTACGAGGACGAAGAAGAGAAGCCTAAAAAGCGTCGCTAACGAGTGGGGAACATGCCTACTCTGACCCGGGTGCCGCTCGAGGAAAAGACCGGCAGGAAATCCCCGCTGCAGATCGTCTCAATCGGGGGCGGCACGGGACTTTCCACGCTGCTCACAGGATTAAAGAAACATGTACGGGGTTGGCAAACGGGAGCACAGGCCGGTGGTGCTGAAGTCGAGATTACGGCCGTAGTGACGGTAAGTGATGACGGCGGCAGTTCCGGACGGCTGCGGCGAGACTTCGATATCCTTCCGCCTGGCGACATCCGTAACTGTATGACCGCCCTTTCCGAAGACCAGGACCTTCTCAGCCATCTCTTCCGCTACCGTTTCGAAAGCGGCCGTGGATTGAAAGGTCACAGCTTCGGCAATCTTTTTCTGACAGCTATGCACCAGATCACCGGCGATTTTGCGCAAGCTGTCAAGCTCTCTTCCGAAATACTGGCGATCCGCGGTCGGATATTTCCCGCGACCTCGGCAAACGTCGTTCTGGAAGCCGTTCTGACCGATGGTTCGATTATCCAGGGGGAAAGCAAAATCAGCAAAAGCCGTTGCCCGATAAAGCGAGTCCGGCTCCGCCCCGATCACGCCAAGCCCCTGCCCGAGACCATGGAAGCCATTAAGAACGCCGACCTCATCACCCTCGGCCCGGGCTCGCTTTATACGAGCGTTATACCCAATCTGCTGGTACGCAATTTGTCCAGAGCAATCTACGACTCGCCCGCTATGAAAGTGTACTTTGTAAATCTGATGTGGCAGCCGGGAGAGACGATTGATCTGGCTGCCTCGCAACACGTGGAAGCCATACATAATCACGCGAATTGCAAATTGATCGATTGCGTAGTCGTCAATGCGGAACCCATACCAACGCATTTGCAGAAAAAATATGCCCGAGCAAACGTGCAGCCGGTTGCCAACGATTTCACCCGATTGACAAAAATGGGTGTTAAAGTCGTTACCGCTGATTTGATCGGAGAAGAGGGCGCTGCCCATCAAAAAATCCGCCATGATTCTGAGCGGCTGGCCAGAATCGTAGTTGACCTGGCAAGCCGGTCAAGAGCCCATCAAACGAGGAGGCTTGCTCTGAGCACGGCACGCAAGCAAGCTCAACGCAAGCAAGTTCAATGAAATCAGATGTGAGTGTCGTGATCCTGGCTGCAGGCCTCGGAACACGCATGAAATCAAACAAGGCAAAGGTTCTGCATGAAGCCGGCGGAGACACGTTATTGAATCACGTGATCCGGGCGGCTCTGCACGTGACGAAGGCTGACAGCATCGTGGCGGTCATCGGCTATCAGGCGGAGCAGGTTCGCGCCAGTGTCACTACTCCGGGTATCCGCTTTGCCGAGCAGAGCGTCCAAAAAGGGACCGGACACGCTGTGCTGTGCGCAGCAGATCAGGTTCGCTCGAAAGATGGTCTGCTGCTCATTCTCAATGGGGACGGACCGCTCCTGCGTGCGGAGACGCTCGAAGCGTTGCTAGCCGGGCACGCCAGTGATCGGAGCGGCGGCATTCTGCTCACGACCAAAGTAGAGGATCCGACGGGATACGGGCGCATAGTACGAAACGAGAATGGACTGATCGAGGCTATCGTCGAACAAAAGGCCGCTACTAAAGAGCAGTTACGGATCCACGAAATCAATCCTGGCGTGTATTCGTTTTCGGGTTCCGCATTCTGGAGCCATATCGGGGAACTGAATGCCGATAATCCAGCGAGAGAATACTATCTCACCGATATGGTGGGAATTCTGATGAGACACGGCCACCCGATTGCCCCCCTGCTGGTCGAAGATGAAACCGAGCTGCTGGGCATAAATACCCGCGTCGAGTTGTCGGTAGCCGATAGAATTCTGCGGGCGCGCAAGGCCGAACAGCTCATGTTATCGGGCGTAACGATTGAAAGGCCGGAGAGCGTGACGATTGATACCGGCGTCGAGGTCGGTGCAGACACCCTCATCGAAGCCAATGTGCAACTGCGCGGGAAGACACGTATTGGCGAGGGCTGCCGGATCGGGACCGGCTCGGTATTGCGCGACTGCGAGGTCGCCGCAGACGTAACGATTTATCCCTACGTGGTCGCGGAGCAGTCGCACATCGCAGAGAGAGCCTGGGTGGGGCCGTTCGCGAGACTGAGAATGGACGCCAGTATCGAGGCCGAAGCCCGCATCGGTAATTTTGTCGAGCTCAAGAAGACCAAATTCGGGCGCGGCTCGAAAGCGCAGCATCTCGCTTATCTCGGAGACGCCACGATTGGAGAAAACGTCAACATAGGCGCCGGCACGATTACTTGCAACTATGACGGATATGTGAAAAGCCGGACGGAAATAGCAGACGGCGCATTCGTGGGTAGTAACTCCACACTCGTCGCGCCTCTTGAGATCGGAAAGGACGCCTATATCGGCGCGGGCTCAGTTATTACAAAGAAAGTGGAGCAGGATTCTCTTGCAATCGGTCGAGCCTATCAGGTCAGCAAGGAAGGCTGGGCAAAACAGCGACGAGAACACCTGGGGAAAAAAGAGCAGGGTTAGCGACTTTCTACCCAGCCATGTCGGGCTGTAATACCGTGCTCGGGTGATACAGGTTCGGAATGATCAATCTGCCGATCGCGATCAACTCCCCCGAGCGGGAGAGGGCTCTCACAATCGGAGATCCGGGAGGCACAACAAACGGCGAAGTTCGAAATTGCCTGCCTTGCCGGATCTGAGCCTCGACCATCGGGCTGACGCGCTCGGCGGGAAACTGCGTTAGTAATTCCGCGCTGGGCAGCACCGATTCCATGATATTTCCGGTTCGCGCCAGCTCGCTGAGTTCATCTAGTGTGTGGGCCTGGCCGATTGAAAAACCGCCTATTCTGATTCGCCGCAGGCAGCTAAGGATGGCGCCACAGCCGAGACGCTGGCCCAAGTCATGCGCCAGGCTGCGAATGTAAGTTCCTGTCGAGCAAGTCACCTCAACTTCGAGTCTTTCTCCACTCACGCCTTGAACCGCAAGCTCCTTAACTTCCACTTCTACCGGCGTCAGCTGGACCGGTACTTTCTTGCGTGCCAGTTTGTAAGCCGGCGTACCCGCTATCTTTTTAGCCGAGACGGGCGGCGGCGTCTGAAAAAAACGTCCCTGAAAACTCTCCAGGGCCCTACGAATTTCGTTCTCCCCTGGTCGAGGTGCTCCCGTGCGAGTCACTACTCCTTCAGCATCATAAGTATCTGAAGTGAGCCCAAACTCGATCGTCGCCTGATATGTTTTATCTTCTTTCGCATAAAAGAGGGCGAGCCGCGTCGCGGCGCCCGCCAGAAGACCCAGTAGACCAGTAGCCATCGGGTCCAGAGTTCCTAAATGCCCTACGCGTCGTGTCCCGATCAATTTCCGCAGACGGTTTACTACATCGTGACTTGTGCAGCCGGCCGGCTTGTCGACCAAAATAAGCCCGTTCATTTATTCTGTAAATTCTCTTTCCGAACAGCTACGTTAGGCTGGATGAAGAAACGGCCATCCACGGGCTGCTGTTGTTAGACGAATCAGCGAAGGTTACGTCACTTGGAAGCGCACAAGCCGCCTGGCGCGGCACCAAACAAAAAAGGAAACTCAGCGCACTTGGCCACGTCAGACAAGTCTGTTGCGCGCGTTTCCTCAGAAGAGGAAGCACTAGGGAAAGCATACGATTCGCGGCTGATGCGCCGGCTTCTTCGCTATATGCGGCCCTATCGTGCAGTCGTGACAATTTCGCTGGCGCTCCTGCTGGTCGACTCTCTTCTTCAAATTGCCGGACCGCTTCTCACCAAGTTAGCAGTGGACCGTTACCTTGTTCCCACTCCTCATTTACAAAGCTTTCCTTTTCTGAACGGGTGGCTTTCGCAGAATCCGTGGACGGGCATGGGACAGATCACGCTCCTCTACCTGGCGGTTGTGGTCCTTGGGTTCTTCTTCGATTTTGGACAGACTTACCTGATGCAGTGGACGGGCCAGAAAGCTATGTTCGACCTGCGACGCGAGCTGATGGCGCATTTGCAGCAGCTTGATATCGCCTATTTCGACAAAAATCCCGTGGGACGGCTGGTAACGCGAGTAACGACCGACGTGGATGTGTTGAACGACTTATTCGCCTCAGGCCTGGTGACGATTGTGGGAGACATTTTGATGCTCTCCTTCGTGGTCTTGGTGATGTTTCGGTTGAGCCCGGGAATGACAGGGCTCATGTTAGCCGTTATGCCGTTTGTGGTGCTAATCACAATGCAGTTCCGGCGCACCGCGTCCCAAAGTTATCGCCGCATCCGCGTCGCCATTGCACGGATCAATGCATATCTGCAGGAGCACATCGCGGGAATTACCGTTCTGCAGCTCTTCAACCGTGAAGAGCGCAGCAAGCAGGAATTCAAGGATATCAACCGGGACCATATGCTAGCCTTCAAAGACTCGATCACCGCGTACGGGTGGTTCTACCCGGTAGTCGAGTTTCTCGGCATGCTCGCATTGGCCTTGCTCCTGGGTTACGGCGGGTTGCGCATTCGGCAAGGCGCTCTTACTCTGGGAGTCTTGGTCGCGTTTTTTCAATACGGCCTGCGTTTTTTCCGCCCGATTCAGGATCTGAGCGAAAAATACAACATCTTGCAGGGCGCAATGGCCGCCTCAGAGCGCGTGTTCAAGCTGTTGGATACTCCCCCGGTCATCGTTTCACCGGTCTCGTACGCGCTCTTCCCGGAAGGTCCGGCCGATATCGAGTTCGATCACGTCTGGTTCGCCTACCACGGAGAAGATTGGGTCCTGCGGGATGTGAGTTTTCGCATTCGAGAAGGCGAAACCGTGGCAATCGTGGGACACACAGGCGCCGGGAAGACTACCCTGGCGAATCTGCTGCTTCGGTTTTACGATATCCAGCGAGGTGAGATTCGGATTGGCGGTTTGGACATCCAATCTTTCGATCTGACCGATCTGCGGCGCCATTTTGGTGTGGTTCTGCAGGATCCCTACCTATTCACGGGAACAGTGGAAAGCAACATCCGGCTTGGAACAACGCAAATTACGGCGCTCGACGTTCGCGAGTCGGCGCGGCAAGTAAATTTACTCGATTTCATCAATCAATTGCCGGAGCGCTTCGAAACTCGCGTGCGGGAGCACGGAAATGGTTTCTCCACCGGACAGAAACAGCTCATCAGCTTCGCGCGGGCGCTGGCTCACAATCCGCGGATTCTAATCCTGGATGAAGCCACTTCGAGCGTCGATACAGATACCGAGCTTCGCATTCGGGAAGCATTGACGCGCATGGTGTTGAACCGCACCTCCATCGTAATTGCACACCGCCTCTCAACCATTCAACGGGCGGACCGGATTATCGTCATGCATAAGGCACAGCTGCGTGAGGTAGGCACTCATCAGGAATTGCTGGCGAAACGGGGAATTTATTGGAAGCTCTATCAGCTGCAGTACAAGGAGCAGGAGCTCGAGTCACGGGAAGAACTCACGCCTCGCGCCTGATGGCTTTCGGCAATGATGCACAAGCTTTCGACACAGGAGACAGATAAGCATGGCACACGAGCTCCCCTGTCTCATGTGACGGCTAAACCGCCTATCCCGGTTTTACGAATCTTTAGCGGATGGAAAGTCCGCAAAAAGCTCGCCCTTCTGCACAATCTGTTCTTTATCGTTCTTTCGATATCCGTATATCTCTCCGTGATTCCGCTCTTCTCGCAACATCTCGAGGCGGCCAAGGAACGCGAGATGCACATGCTCCGGCAGATCTTCACCGCCGAACTGCCCCTTGGACCGGCGTTTGAATCTAAGGAACTCGCTCTATACGATCAGCGCGAAGGAACGGCGGCAGAACTGCATCTTTCACCGGTAGGGGAACAATTTCTTGCGGTGCATCCTAGTGCAACCTGGCAGGAAGACGACAACAGCCTGTTTCGCACGAGTAAAATACCGGGCCGGTATCGCCGCGTGGAGATGTCCTCGGCATTCTATGACTCTGCACTGCGCGAGGCGAGAATCAGCCTCTTCGTAGTACTTGGCACGATTTATTTGCTGACAATCGTGGTGATGGAATTCTTCATCATGCCGCAGTATGTCTATCACCCGTTGAGCCTCATGCTGCAGGCCGACGCAGCCACTCAGCAGGGAGACCGCCAACACGAGATGATCGACAGTTCCCTGATCTGCAATGACGAGATCGGGCAGATTATGCATTCCAGGAACGCCACCGTGGCGCAGCTGCGCCAGCAGGAAGAGGATCTCGCGAGCGCTTTGCAAAAACTCGAAGAACAGGACCGGCTCGTCTCACTCGGCCTTCTGAGCACTAGCGTCGCCCATGAGCTGAATACGCCGTTGGCGGTTTTGCAGGGCTCAATTGAAAAGCTGCTCGAAAGCCAAAGCAATGAGCACACGCTGGAACGCTTGAGTCGCATGTTGCGCGTGACACAGCGGCTGCGCAAGATCAGCGAGGGATTGGTTGACTTCGCCCGGGTGCGCACGCATGAGAGCGAAACGGTCAAGCTGCGCGGCTTGATTGACGAAAGCTGGAATTTGGTAGCGATTGACGAAAAGGCATCGGCCGTTACGTTTGTTAATAACGTGCGCCCGGCTGATGCGGTCATAGGCAACTCTGACCGTCTGGTGCAGGTTTTCGTCAATCTGATTCGCAATGCTTTACTGGCTGTTTCTCCCGGAGGAACCATTGACGTCGAGTCGAGGGCGGTGCAACGAGTCGGCCAGAATTGGATCAAATGCATGGTTCTCGATGATGGTCCAGGAATTCCGGCTCATGTACTTCCCAATTTGTTTGAGGCCTTCGTTACCACACGCCTCGATGCGCGCGGAACCGGTCTTGGACTCACAGTCGCTGAAGGGATTATTACTCAACATGGCGGGCTGATCTCCGCCTCCAACCGCTCGCAAGGGGGAGCTTGCCTGGAAGTACTCCTGCCGGCCGCTCCAGACCGGGAAAATTTGTGACAACAGCGAGTCGAATAAATGCATGAGTGAAACAGCAATCGTTACACACGGTCTGATTGACATCGCTGTGCTGGATGACGATTCCGATTTCCGCAACTACATCGAAGATCTGCTACGCGACGAGGGGGCTTATGCGGTCCGGACCTTTGGAGATGCTGAGGAGCTGTTCACATCGGCTGAAAACCGCGTCCCCGACATTGTACTGCTTGACATGAAAATGGGGCCGGCCAGCGGCGAACAGGTGCTCGAACAGCTTCTGAATCGCTGGCCCGAGCTTTGCATCATTATCATCACCGGCTACCCTTCCCTTGAAAGCATGCGGGCCACTTTCAAGCTGCGCGTCTTCGACTACCTGGCAAAACCGTTTTCGTTGGCGCAACTCCGCCAGACACTCGCCAACGCAATCGAAAAATTCAGCCTCGGCCGTACCGCGCAAGACCGGCTTCGCGAACGCCTGGGACACAAAATCAAGCTGCTTCGGGTTGAGCATGACTGGTCGCTCAAAGATCTCGCCGCAATGACCAGATTGAGCGTCTCTCAAATTAGTTCCATCGAGCGCGGAGCTAACCTGCCGAGCATCGAAAGCCTGCTCTCTATCTGCCACGCCTTCGGGAGAAAACCCTCGGAGCTCCTATCGTCGATCGATTTTTGATCGGTTACTTTGGAGAGACTGTCCATTACGGACTGTCCTCCCGATTGAGATGATACGTTTCCGCTATCCGTCGCTCCTTCTCTGCCTGGTAGTGCGACTATGCTGCCCACGGCTGTCAGACCCGCAAAGTCTTGCATCTGATCCGCAATTTCCCTATCCGGAGAAGCTGGCGTACAACGTCGAATGGCGTTTAATGAATGCGGGTACGGCAACAGTTCAGTTGTCGAGAGACACAGGAAAGGGTTGGAATTTCAACGTCCACATTGAGAGCTCCGGGCTGGTCTCCCGGCTTTACCGGGTCGCAGATTCCTACCAAGTCGCGACGCTCGAACCCTTTTGCCTCGTAAACTCCAGCTTGGATGCGCAGGAAGGCAGAAAACACACTAAATCCGTGATGGTAGCGGACGGCGCTCGCAAGCGTTTGGTTTTTGACGAGCGCGATTTGGTTAAGGATCGGAGTGAAAGGAAGGAACTCGACATTTCAGCTTGTACTTACGAGATCGTGGGCGCGTTGGCAACCCTTCGCACTCTGAATCTCCCGGTCGGAAACGTGAAATTACTGCCAGTCACCGACGGCAAGAAGTTCGCGCAGGCAAGAATAGAAAGCCTGTCCAAAGAACGCGTTACGGTGGCTGGTAAGACCTATTCGGCGACGCGCTACGAAGCCTTTCTTTTCGACAACGTACTCTATAAGCGCCACGGGCGTCTGCTGGTCTGGATCGGCGATGGCCCCGACCACCTGCCGCTGCGATTCCGGCTGCTGATGGGTTTTCCAATCGGTACAATCACTGTAGAGCTGCAAAAACAGGAAAGATAAGCCGTCCGTGACCAGCGCACGGACACCTGCAACCTCGTTAGTCACTTTTACGTCGTGTTATTGAATATGAAGTTTTGTCTCGGGCTGCTGGCTGTAAGTTGCGCTCTCCTCTTGCAGGCGCAAACGCAGATGAATGTCCAGCAACTGGCCGATTTCATCCGTTCTGAACTGGCCCTCAATCACGATGGCGATAAGAAAATCGCGGCCGAGTTGAAGAAGATCCAGCTCACCGAAAAACTGACGGACAAAACGATTGTTGATCTTCAGGCTCAAGGCGCGGGTCCGAAAACAACCGAAGCTCTGCGTAAGCTGCGCGATGAAACTGCAAACATCAAGAACACGGCGCCCCCCGATGTAACATCTTCGCCGGCGACCGCTCCCGATAACACTCTGACGGCGGGACCGCCTACGGTGAAGCTAGGGGTCCAGGCTCCGCCACCACCTCCCCCTGACTCGGTTCATCAGCAGCAAATACTGGACGCTATGAGGCAGTACGCGATGACCTATGCGCAAAGCCTGCCGAACTATATTTGCGTCAGAGTCGATCGGCGTTATGTAGACCCTAACGGCGGTGATAGCTATAGAACCCTGCCGACGATACTGCAAAAGGTCACCTACACCGAAGGTCAGGAGCACTATAAGGTCTATTCCGTTGGCGGAAAGATCGTCGACCCCGATATGGGCGGTCTCGGCTTCGGCGGTGGGGCCAGGTCAGCCGGCGAATTTGCTGCCATGATGGCAAGTATTTTCGAACCGAAAAGTGGTGCCGAATTTGGATGGGAGAAATGGGCAAGGCTACGCGGCAGAACAATGGCGGTGTTCAATTACTCCATCGACAGCGGCCATTCTAGCTATACGATTGATTACAGCAGCGGTCCGGGCGATGATCAGCGCATTGTTACCGCTTACCGGGGATTGATCTATGCAGACGCGAATACTGGAGAAATCGATCGCATCACGTTTTCGGCAGTCAACATTCCGAGCTCATTTCCCGTGCGGAAAGCCGACGAACGGGTAGATTACGACTTAGTCAGCATCGGAAATCAGCAGGCCGTTCTTCCCTTACAGGCCTTATTGAATATGAGCGCAGTACCGCACCAGACTAACAAGAACGAAATCGAATTCCGAAACTACCACAAGTACAGCGCGGACACGGTTATCAAATACGATATGGATGCAACTGCCCCCCCGCCTGCGCCTCTGCCCGCGAGCAAGACCGAGGAAGAGCCGGTAACGGCTGGTGGGACAAATGCCGCGCCAAAAAATCCGGGACAGCAGCAACCGTCCAATACTGCCAATTCCTCGAATTCTAATCCGTGGACTCTACCGTCGGCGCCTCCGCCTCCGCCACCAAAATAGCGGCAAGCGTTCGATCCAAAACGGAATTCTGATCGTTCTCGCGAACAACCACCACCTGCGCCCCCGGAGTGTCCGGGCTCCATCGCGCGAGCATTCTCTCGCTGGCGAAACCCTTAAAAATTGAGACAAGCGGTACACCGGCTGCCGCGGCCACGTGCTGCCCCGCCGAGTCATAACCGACGTACAAGCTGCTTTGCAGAATATGACTCGCAAACGAGGCGTAGCTGCCATCATGCACGTGGAGGTGCGCAGGCGAGCCCAGGCGTCGCACCAGATCGTCTATGCGCCCAGCCTCTTCGCCACCCGCGCCGCGATCGAGGAGAACCGGTCGATTTCTCCGCAGCAGATGCGACAGCACCTCAAATTCAAAATCGCCGGGTACTCGCTTCTGTTGGTTCTCGCCGACACCCCAGCTCACCGTGATATCGGCAATTTTCTTTTGGGCGGCTGGCGCGACGTAAGGGCGCGCGTCCTCCACATCGAAAACCTCTTTGAGCCAGGCCGCTGTCAACCGCGGTAACGAGAGGTCCGTCTCGCCGCCAAAAGCACGGCTTTCGAAAAAGAAATAGCGTGCGTCGTCGCCTATCGGGATGAGTCCAAGCTGCGTCAGACGGGAATCCGGATCGATCACGATCGAACTCGGCTCGTCTACGGCCACCACTAGCTCGGCCGCCGCTTGCAGACGTTCGCTGAGAAGACCGGAACGTCCGTACGACAAAGTCACCGGGACGATTTGAGGATCCCCTGCAAAGAGCTCAGCATTCTTCTCGGGGCCCACCAGGCATATTTCCGCATTCGGGAATCTCTTTTTAGCGGCATCGAGCGCGACGCTTGTAACCGCTACATCGGCGCCGAGCGTAACGCGCGACAGCACAAAAACTCTAAGAACTTCCCCGCCGGGAAACTGTTTGACTTGCCTGACGCGGTTATAGCGAAGCAGTAAATCGCGGGCGTTATATTCGGGAAGGACTCTTGAGATGATGCGGGAAAACAGCTTCGCATACACCTCGCACAGGGCCGGCGCGAACAAATCGCCCAGTGCCTCGATAATTGTTCCAAATAGGGCGCGCGTGGCTGTTCTGGCCGCATATAAGTCGTCTTCATCGAGAGCTCTCTCGATCAGATCATCCAATGCTCGCGACGGCCAAGTGCGATCCCGCAAACAGGCATCGAGAACTTCGCGCGCTAGATCATTTGCCGATATACTTGCCAAGCAAGAGTCCCAGCCTTTGCTTCGCCTCCGCCGAAATGGCGGCAGGATCGGTGATGATTGCGTGCTTGAGAGCCGAACCACACTTGCAACTCCGCTCGGCGGGCAGCGTTCGAATGATGCGAGGAACTAGCTTACGAGCGTTTTCCGTGTTCTGCTTTAATGTCGCGATGATCTGATCCACCGTAACCGCATCGTGCGCCGAATGCCAGCAATCATAGTCTGTCACCATAGCCACCGTGATATAGCAGATCTCGGCTTCTCGAGCAAGTTTCGCTTCCTGCAGGTTGGTCATTCCGATTACGTCCATACCCCAACTGCGATACACATTTGACTCCGCGCGCGTAGAAAACGCCGGACCTTCCATGCATAGATACGTGCCGCCCAGTTTGCTTTTGATCCCGGATTGCTGTGCCGCATCGTGCGCAAGCTTGGCCAGCTGCGGGCACACTGGATCGGCGAAGCTGATGTGCGCCACCACGCCATCCCCGAAGAACGTCGAGATCCTGGCTCTTGTCCGATCGAAGAACTGATCAGGGATGACGAAATCCAGCGGCGCGTGCTCTTCTTTCATCGACCCGACGGCGCTGAGCGACACGATCCGCTCGACACCCAGCATCTTCATACCGTAAATGTTCGCGCGAAAATTCAGCTCAGACGGTGAAAGCTTGTGACCCCTTCCGTGACGCGCCAGAAACGCCACTGCTTTACCTTCAACGTTACCCACGAAGTAGGAGTCTGATGGATCGCCGAACGGAGTATTCAAGCGAATTTCTTTCATGGCTCCAGCCTCGAGGAGCGAATAGAAACCGCTACCTCCGATAACCCCAATCTCAGCCGTCTTATTCAACTCTCGATTTATCCCTTCAGCCATCACTATTTCTGAATCAATTCGAGCAGCACGCCTGCTGCGGACGATGGGTGTACAAAGATGTAGGTATGACCGCCGGCGCCGCGCCGCGGCTCATTCAGGAGGCGCGCGCCTGCGTTTTCCAGCCGCTTGGCAGTCTCGTTCAAATCCTCAACCCGAAGTGCGATGTGATGCAATCCGGGGCCGTGCTTTTCAAGGAAACGGGCGATAACGGATTCCTTATCCGCGGGTTCAAGCAGCTCTATGCGTGCTGCGCCAGCACTGCTCCCCACCGGCAGCATAGCGACATTCACATGCTCTGATTCGACAGTTTCGCTCGACTTCACCTGCAGCCCGATCAGATCCACGTAAAACCGCAGCGATTCGTGGAGGCTGCGGACAGCAATCCCGATGTGATCCAGTTCGATTGGCGTCGCATCATTGTTCATTCTGTTTAACCGCTTCCGCGAAGAGCGCATCCGCTGCCGCGTACGGATCTTCTATTTTCTCAGCAACCCGTTTCGCGTGCCGCTCGAGCGCTTCCCAAGAGATCGCGTCATCCAGACGCTCCCGAAGCATCTCGCGCAAACGAAAGCTCCACGCCAGCTTCCGCGCGCCCTGGCCTTTTTTTCCAAGCACCTGTTCGATGACATCGAGCAACTCTGTAATCCCCTGCCCCTGGTTTGCGATCACCTGGCGGATCGGTGCAGCTTCCGGCCGGGCGGACTCATCTCCCAGGCTCTGCATGGCTCGTATCTCCTGTTCGAGCCGCCCTACACCCGGCAGATCGGCCTTATTGATCGCAAAAACGCCCGCAGTTTCCATGATCCCCGCCTTTAGCGCCTGCACATCGTCGCCCATGCCAGGCATGAGAACCAAGACAGTGACATCCGCAAGCAGTGCGATCTCGATCTCATCCTGACCCACGCCGACGGTCTCAATCAGCACGAAATCGCGGCCGGCTGCATCGAGCAATAATGCCATCTCCAATGTTCCGCGCGCCAAGCCACCCAGCCTGCCCCGAGTGGCCATCGAGCGAACAAAAACACCAGGATCGGCATGATGATCCTGCATACGGATGCGATCGCCCAGCAGCGCGCCTCGTGAATAAGGACTGCTGGGGTCCACCGCGATAATCCCCACGGTCTTACCGCGCCTTCTCATGACCTTGGCAAGTTCGCTGACGAGAGTACTCTTACCAGCGCCCGGTGGACCGGTAATGCCGATCCATCTCGCGCGCCCTGTATATTGAAAGAGTGCGGCGATCAGCTCTCGTCCCGGCTCACCCTGCGCTTCAACCAGCGTCGCGGCTCTCGCCAAAGCGCGCACATCTCCCGCTAGAACACGTTTTTCGAGTGACTGCGTGACAGATGCTCGGGCCAATTTATTCTTTTAACAGCTGGCGCGCAATCACCAGCCGTTGGATTTCACTGGTACCTTCGCCAATTGTGCAGAGCTTCACGTCGCGGTAAAACTTCTCGACCGGGTAGTCTTTGATGAAGCCGTAACCGCCATGGATCTGCAAAGCTTGATCCGCTGCACGCACCGCTATTTCAGAGGCGAATAATTTAGCCATGGCCGATTCCCTGGTAACTCGCTTCCCGGCATCTTTGCGCGCTCCCGCTCTATAAACCAGCCAGCGAGCCGCTTCGATATCGGTCGCCATGTCCGCCAGCTTATGCTGAATTGCCTGGAATTCAGAGATGAACCGGCCGAACTGCTTACGGCGCTTCGAGTATTTCAGGGCAGCGTCGAATGCGCCCTGCGCGATGCCGAGCGCCAACGCGGCGATAGAGATTCTGCCGCCGTCGAGGACGCGCAGGCTGTCCACAAATCCTTCGCCGGGCTTACCAAGCAACTGCGATTGCGGCAGCTTGCAATCGGTAAAAAGAACCTCGCCTGTCGCGCTGGCACGCATCCCCAGCTTGTTCTCTTTCTTCCCGACACGGAAGCCGGGCGTGTCCTTTTCCAGAATGAAAGCAGAGATACCGTGCTGCGAGGCGGCGCGATCTGTGACGGCCATCGCCACGCACACGTCGGCGTACTGCGCATTTGTGGTGAACGTTTTGCCGCCATTCAAAACCCACTCATCGCCTTTCAGCGTCGCGAGCGAACGTGTTCCACCCGCATCCGAGCCTGCTTCGGGCTCCGTCAGGGACCAGCAACCGATCCACTCGCCGCGGGCGAGCTTTGTCACGTATTTCTGCTTTTGCTCGTCATTTCCTGCCAAATAGATGTGGTTCGTACAAAGAGAGTTGTGGGCCGCCACAATCAGCCCAATGCTGGGGTCTACGCGAGCGAGTTCCTCGATGATAATCGAGTATTCGATATAGCCGAGACCAGCTCCTCCAAGCTCCTCCGGGAAAATTGCGCCGAGCAGACCCAACTCTCCCGCCTTTTTGATCACCTCCAACGGGAAGGTTTGATTTTCGTCCCACTCGAGCACGTGGGGAGCAATCTCAGCCGCCGCGAAATCGCGAATCGACCTTCGAAGCTGCACTTGCTCCGCTGAATATTCGAAATCCATAAACAGAAACAGAACTATTATCCGCAACAGGTGCCCGTCAGCTGGAAATTGAACGCGACTCTTGCATGCACAATAGAAAAGGCATGCTCCCTGTCACTCCTTCGTCGGCGCAAGATTTGGCTGATCTTCTCAAGGATGCGGCGGGAAACTCTCGATCGATTACAGCCGCGGGCAGTGGCAGTAAGCGCCTCATGGGCGGTCCTTGCATTGGTAATGACATTACAGTTTCCACCGTGCGCCTCAATCGGGTGCTTCAATACGAGCCAAACGATCTGACAGTAAGCGTCGAGGCCGGCATGCGCTGGGCCGATCTTCAAGATCTATTGCGTCGCCGCCGGCAGATGATCGCCCTTGACCCGCCGTTTTGGACCCAGGCAACAGTCGGAGGTGTGGTGGCGAGCAATTCGAGCGGCCCTCTACGCAAGCTCTTCGGAACCGCTCGCGACCTGGTGATAGGGATGCAATTTGCGACACTCGATGGCAAGCTGGTTCGCACTGGTGGCATGGTTGTGAAAAATGTCGCAGGTCTCGACATGGGCAAGCTGATGATCGGCAGTTTCGGCACGCTCGCAATAATCAGTTCAGTCAACTTTCGATTGCATGCTCTTCCCGAAGAAACCAACACATTCTTGTTCTGTTTCTCTGAGTTGAACGCAGCAATTCAGAAACGCGATGAGGTACTCAAAAGCGTGCTTCGCCCTTTGACACTCGACCTTCTGAACCCGCCGGCAAGCACCCGGCTTGGGAGGCGAGGTTACCTGCTTGCCATACGGGCGGGCGGAAGCCGGCGTGTCCTCGACCGGTATGCGCGAGATCTCGCGCAGAGCGATCGCTTAACCGGCGCAAACGATGATTCGGTCTGGGCTCAGATCCGCGAGTTCCCGGCTGACTTTCTGCGGCGTCAGCCCGCTGGTGTTGTAGTGCGCCTGTCAACGCCGCTCAGTGAGGTGGGCAAGCTGCTCCGGCTCGTCTCAGGCCCTTGTGTATCGCGCGCGGGCTCGGGTG
This sequence comes from Terriglobia bacterium, assembly GCA_963738555.1. GTDB lineage: Bacteria > Acidobacteriota > Terriglobia > Bryobacterales > Bryobacteraceae > Bog-105. Next base: position 449,330 of record CAVTXN010000006.1, on the reverse strand, counting down.
TGAGCTACATCTATTTGAGCGCCGCCCAACAGATCCCGCCATTGTGGAAGCAGGCTGGCGAATGTGGCTGGCGAGGAGTAATCGAATTTGCTCCAGACGAGGTTCGCTTGAAACGAGAGCTGTGGCTGCCAATGAAGACACAATCCGAGGCCGCCTTTGACATGATGAAAAATATCAAACATATGTTCGATCCCGGCAATCTATTGAACCGTTCTCGTCTTTATGGCCGGATCTGAAGCAAGCGCGCTCACGGTCCTCCCCGAACACCATGTCGGTCCCGAGCAAGCCGATCTCGATAAGTGCGTTCACTGCGGCTTGTGCTTGAACGCTTGTCCTACTTACCGCGAACTGGGTGTTGAGATGGACTCTCCACGAGGACGTATCTATCAGATGAACCAAGTCGCAAACGGTGCGCCGGTGACACCTGCCTATGTGCGGCACCTTGATCTCTGTCTTGCTTGTCGCGGGTGCGAAACCGCTTGCCCATCCGGAGTACCGTATGGCCGCCTCATAGAAGCGGCGCGCGCGGAGATCAGACAACGAGCACGTCCCTCCTGGAAAGCGCGCTTAGCCAAAAAGATCATTTTTGAAAAACTGCTGCCTTCTCGCAGCGCGCTCCAGTTTGCCGGCGCTGCGATGTTCGCGTATCAGGCGAGCGGCCTTCAGAAAATTGTTCGCGCCAGCGCTATTCTCAAACTCTTTGGAAAATTGGCTAATATCGAAGCCCTCGCGCCCAGCGCCGAGATCCCCTTCTTCTACTCCAAAATCGGCCGTACTTTCCCGGCATTGAGCGCGCGGCGTTATCGCGTAGCATTCTTGAGCGGTTGCATCGCAAACGTAGCGTTTGGCCGTCTGAACGAAGCGACAGTCAGGGTCCTGCAGAAGAACGGTTGTGAGGTGGTGATTCCTGCCGCTCAAAAATGCTGCGGCGCGCTCCATGTCCACTCCGGGCTGGAAGCACAAGCGCAAGCTCTGGCACGCGCCAACATCGATGCCGTGCTTGCCGGCGGCTTCGATGCCATCATCACGAATGCCGCCGGCTGTGGTTCTACATTAAAGGAATACGACTACCTGCTGCGCGACGACTCCGTTTATCGGGAGCGCGCCGCTGAATTCAAGCGTCTTATGCGAGACATCACTGAATTTCTCGCATCGATAGAACTCAATCGCGATCTCGGCGAAATCAATGCAGTGGCAACTTACCAGGATTCCTGCCACCTTGCTCATGGCCAGCAAATCAGAACCGCGCCCCGGCAGCTCTTGAAATCTATTCCGGGCTTGGTTTTCCGTGAAATGCGCATGCCCGATTTATGCTGCGGAAGTGCGGGAATTTACAACGTCGCGCAAAACGACATGGCGATGCAAATCCTGGAGCACAAGATGGAATACATAGACGAGACGAAAGCCTCGATTATCGCAACGGCGAACCCCGGCTGCATGCTCCAGCTCGCCGCCGGCGCACGCCTCTACGGCGCAGGACAACGAGTCGCGCACGTCGTTGAGTTGCTGGACGAAAGCTATCGTAATTTCGAAGCCGCAGGGGTGATGTCTAGTCGAGGCCCTGGATCTTGACCTTCACCTTCCAGCCCAACGCGCCAAACAGATTTTGAATCGCGCTTTGAGCGTTCGCGTCGGCCTGCTTTAAAATCCCCATATCCAAAGCGGCTTGGCGGATGTCGTCCAGCGCCTTCAGACGCGCCCTGTGTTCCAGGTCAGGGTCATAGGAAACCCAGGGCGTCCACCAGGTAATGTGCCGGTCCCAAACTTTTGTTTTCTTCTCATCGAGCGAAACTCCCAGAATCGTAGCTGCGGGCAATTCGATGGTTTGTATACCCTGCCCGTCGACGGTCACGTCAGCGGCAGTGACGCGGTGCAGATCTACACCGCCCTGCACGTCGCCCTCGACCATCAGCAGGATCGAATCCTCCCCCACCGGCTCCTTCTGTTCGGTCATGCCAACAACTCGCTGGATGCGGTAGCGCACAGTTACCAGCTGGCTGAGCTTTTGGACCTGCAGGACCACCGCGCCAGGATCAAGTGCCTGACCGGATCTGCTCTGATTGATCACGTAGAGCAAAAGAGAGACGAAAACCACAAGCAGGATAAGTGCTGCGATTTTCCAGCGTTGTGCGTTCATCGCTTTATTTTCGCCTGACTGTATCCGATGCCATACTGAAATGAAGCCGCACAGGCCGCGATGTCGCGCCACCAAACGAAAAGAGCCATTTCGGCGGACTTGGGCGCGGATCGCGAGTCCGTTGTGCGGCGAGGTTCCTTAAAAGATTCTTATGCTTCAGGATCGTTCTCTTGACCATCGGGGCTACTCGCTTCCGGAAGTTCACGAGAGCGTCGACATCGAACACGCCGGGTTTTGGAAGCGACTGGTTGCCTTTAGCGGACCGGCTTATTTGGTCAGTGTCGGCTACATGGATCCGGGCAATTGGGCCACCGATATAGAAGGCGGCGCCCGGTTCGGCTACAGGCTGCTCTGGGTACTGGTCGTCTCAAATTTGATGGCGCTCCTGCTTCAGACGCTGAGTTCGCGTCTGGGCATCGTAACGGGACGGGATCTGGCTCAAGCCTGCCATGACGAGTACCCGAAGGTTGTTTCCTACCTCCTCTGGATACTCGGCGAATTGGCTATTATCGCTTGCGATCTGGCAGAGGTCCTCGGGGCAGCCATCGGGCTGAATCTGCTGTTTCACATTCCGCTATTGATCGGCGTTTTGGTGACTGCGGCCGATACGTTACTGGTTCTGTGGTTCACGCGCATGGGCATTCGCGTCATCGAGGCTTTTGTGCTGACGTTGATCGCCACGATTGCCGGTTGCTTCTTCTTTGAGATCCTGCTGGCGCAACCCGAACTACACGCCGTCGCCTTCGGTCTGCTTCCGAGGTTGAATTCCCAAACCATCTCGATCGCCGTCGCGATCTTCGGTGCCACCGTAATGCCGCACAATCTCTATCTCCATTCGGCACTGGTCCAGACCCGGCGCATAGGCGAGACACCAGCTCTCAAACAGCAGGCCTGCCGGTTCAATTTACTCGATTCGACAGTCGCACTCAACGGCGCCTTATTTGTCAATGCCGCAATTCTCATTATGTCCGCCGCGGTGTTCTTCACGCACCACATCGTCGTCACCGAGTTGAATCAAGCGCACGCGCTGCTGACTCCCTTGCTGGGCAGCACGCTGGCAAGTGTTCTCTTTGGCGCAGCGCTGCTTTGTTCCGGTCAATCTTCCACGCTGACCGGAACCATGGCTGGCCAAATCGTCATGGAAGGCTTTCTCCACTTCAGAATGCAGCCCTGGCTGCGACGCGCCGTCACGCGTCTGCTCGCGATCACACCAGCCGCCTTGACCGTCTATTTCGCCGGAGAGAGCGCCAGTTACCGCCTGATTATAGATAGTCAGATTCTCTTAAATCTGCAGCTTCCGTTCGCCGTCATCCCGCTGATCCACTTCACGAGCGATCGCAAGCGGATGGGTGAGTTTACCAACCGGTTATGGGTGCAGATCGCCTCCTGGTCCTGCGCTGCATTCATTTTGACGTTAAATCTGTGGTTGAGCTTCGATCAGGTACGGGACTGGAGTGTCCAGAGCGGCCGGTATCATTTGCTCGTTTCCGGAGCGGCTATTATTTTGGGTTCCGGCCTGCTGTTTTTGCTGGGAATTACCGTCTGCTGGCCCTGGTACCGGCACGCGCCCTCGGCTCCTGTTCCGGCAGTGACCCCCGATCGCTACATATTTCCCGCGCGCAGCTATTCAAAAATTTTGGTTCCCCTCGATCAGAGTGTCTCGGATTCAGAAGCGATCAGTAACGCCACTGCTCTCGCCCAGATGCACGGCGCGCGCATTACTCTACTGCACGTGGAAGAGGGCGTCACGAGTCAGCTCTTCGGCTCTCTTTCTTCAACCGCGGAAATCACGGAAGGGCGGCATTACCTGGAGCAGATAGTCGAATCTCTCCGCCAGAAAAATATCAACGTGGATACGCTCGTCTGTCACGGGAACAGCCCGGCGAAACAGATCGCCAATGCAGTGAACCAGCTTCATCCGGATGTGCTCGTCATGGCTTCCCATGGTCACCGGGGCTTCAAAGACCTGATCTTCGGAACAACCATCAACGCGGTGCGCCATAGAGTGAAAGTGCCGATGCTCATAGTCAACAGCAAGTCCTAAGCAATGACGGATCTCTCCAAAGGAAGAATTCTGGTCACCGGGGGCGCCGGGTTTATCGGAAGCGCAGTCATTTGGGAACTGAATCGCCGCGGCATAACGAACATTCTGGTGACCGATGTACTCGGTCGCGACGAGAAGTGGAAAAATCTGGTTTCCGTTCAATTCGCCGACTATCTCGAAGCCGATGAACTGTTGAGGCGCCTCAACTCCATCCAAGACGTGAAAATGATCTTCCATCTCGGTGCCTGCTCTTCAACAACGGAGACAGACGCGTCATATCTGATTCGTAACAACTTCGAATACACCAAAACCCTCGCAAATTTTGCACTCGAAGGAAAGCGGCGCTTTCTCTATGCCTCGTCAGCTGCTACATATGGCGAAGACGCTACTGAGGTTCCGGAGACTCGTCCGCTTTCGACCCTGCGGCCGCTAAATATGTACGGCTATTCGAAGCACTTGTTCGATATCTATGCCGAGCGCGCCGGGATTCTTCAGCGCATCACAGGGCTGAAGTACTTCAACGTCTTCGGGCCCAATGAATATCACAAAGGTGACATGCGCAGCGTGGTCCACAAAGCATACGGCCAGATTGGCGAGACCGGAACAGTAAAGCTCTTCAAGAGCTACCGGCCTGAGTATCCCGACGGTGGTCAATGCCGCGATTTTCTATATATCAAAGACGCTGTCGCGGCGACGCTCTTTCTTGCCGAGCACGCGGCCGGCGGCGGCCTGTTTAATATCGGCTCAGGCGTGCCCAATACCTGGCTGACGCTGGTGAACTCGATCTTCGCGGCGCTCGATCGCAAACCCCAGGTCGAATTTATCGAAATGCCGCCACACCTCCGGCCGAAATATCAATACTTCACGCGAGCGAAGATCGATAAATTACGAGAGGTAGGTTTCCGCAACGAGATCACGCCCCTTCCGGAAGCCGTCCGCGACTACGTAACTCGCTACCTCGTCCCCGGCCGTTACCTGGGCGACGAGACACCATGCAAGTCAGGCGGCTGCCAGCCCCCGTAAATTCCAACCGCAGATTCGGCTCGCCTCCAGTTTGTTACCGGCCGGCCCCTCCCAATGGGTTTCCAGGCTCAAGTATCCCTTGTATCCGTCTTCGAGTAATCTCGCAATCTGTTCCTTCCAAAGTATGTGCCGCGTGCCGAGAGGGCCCCAGGTCGGTTTGCCGGCAAGCATGTCGCAGTCTTTTGCGTGCACGTGAACGATCCTGCGCTTTGGCAATTGCTCATAACCACCAGGAAACGGAATTTCGCCCGCAACCAGCGCGTTGGCCGGATCCCAGACGACCATCAACTCCGGGGCTGCCAATTTCAGCAATCGCGCTGTTTCCTCGCCCGTCGCTACATTGCAGGCGTGCTCATTTTCGAGACCAATGATCAGACCCTCGCGCTTGGCGCTTCGCGTCAGATCGTCTAAAGCACGCGCAATTGCATCCAGGCAGCGGTCCGGCTCCACTGTCCGCCAGTAAGAAAAGACCCGGATAAGCGGAGCGCCAAAGAAATGCGCGACTTCAAAGGCCCGCTCGGTCAGCCGGGGTTGATCGGCAAGCGTGTGCTTCGATGCGAAGACATCGCGATGGAAGCGCGAATCGAGCGCCAGACCATTCTCCAGCACGCATTTGAGCAATGGCGAAGCAATAGAAACAACCTTGATTGCCGCCTCGTCGAGGATGTCTTTCGCCCTTCTGAGCTCGTCATTACTCAGATCGAGAATGTTCTTGCCGTCAATCACTCGAAGCTCGGCTCCAGTTATGCCGATTTCCCGCATGGGAACGAGAGCTTCGGCTAAAGATGGCGAGAACTCGTCAGTAATCGCACAAATCGGTAAGCGCGGATTCATTTTCGAACGAAACCCTATACTAAAACTATGTTCTTTCGCCGGCCGCGTCCGAAGATTCCAACTTTTGCCGAACGCCTCGACCTGCTGCGGAAAGCCGGTTTCAGCACCGAGAACTTACCGGATGGCCGCGTTAAAATCACCAAACATGGCGTGGGAGCAATCGTCGGCGACGAAGGCAAGAATCAACCCGATATCGAGAAAGCGGGCATTCTAGTCGGTTCTGAGATCGCCACTCTTCTCAGTCGCGGCTATCAAATGTTCCTGGAGACACCAAGCGGGAAGCGTTTTCCCGCCATGGCCGAGCAGCTTCACGCCCTCCATGAATTCGAAGATGACGTGAAAGAAGCGCTCGATCTCGTGAACCTGTACAACACCTCGCTCGGGACTACCACACCCAGCCACATGTATGACCGCGTATTCAAGCGCGATAGCGGTCAGCAGCCAATGCCATGGCTGCGAAAAGACCACTCTGTGAAGCCGCCGAACACTAAAGCGGACACTTATCCAGCTTGACCGAGCAGCAGCCGCAACTGAGTGAATGAAACCGCCGCATAGTAGTCGCTGAAGTCTGGAATGAATGGCTGGACGAGTATTTTGCGCGCTTCTTCGGTCTTACCGGCCAGCCGCAACGAAGCCGCCAGCATCGCCCGCGCGCGGAGGTCCGTTCCGCCGGATGCGTCTTCTATCGCCTTCCACGATTCCGCCGCTTGCTCATAGAAACCATAGAGAAATAGGCCATAGGCGCGCAAGGTGTTCTTCGCACTTTCATCAGGGAACGACTCGACCTTTGACCGCCACGCTTCAGCAGAGGGCGCGCCGCTCGCCAGCAGCATCGCTAGAGGGCCAGCGCCGCCGGCCGCCATTACCTTCGCGTCACCAGATCGCTTCGCCATGATCTGCCACAGGATAACTTGATTTCTGGCAAGCAGACTCAGACGAGGATCGCTAAAATGAGTCCCGCCCAATTGCTGAATGGCTTGATCGAGATGCCCGGTCGATGCTTGCCATGATGCTTCCAGAAAAGTTTTGAGGGCTGGATTGGCGACGGTCGTCAGAAATTTTTCGTAGATTTCGTTGGCGCGGCTCGTATCTCCGCTGAGCAACGCACAAAACGCTAACTGGGAAACGCCTCGCGCATCGGACATCAAACCGGTCAAGACTTTCTCGGCCTCTCCGAACTGCTTGCTCTCAATAAGTCCTGTGGCCAATTGCTCGCGAAGGCTGACGTTGTCCGGCCTGATCTGAATTGCCCGCGCCATTGTACGCTGAGCCTCCCCGGATTGTCCTTCGAGGAACAAGAGCGACGCTAACGAGCCCAGAGCGTCCGCGTCATTGGGCGTGAGTTTCACCAACGCAGCTGCGGTCTCTACCTGTTTGTTGAGAGGAGCAGGCAATAACCTGGCCCGAACCAGATCGAATTGAGCCCGGTCTAGCACGGTAAATGAGGCCCGGCGCGACTGTCCATCGCTCAACACAGCGGAGGTATCGGAACTGCGCAGAGTGGCGAGCGTGTTCGCCAGAGCGCAGTAAGCGGCGCCAAATGAAGGATCCACGGCAATGGCATCGCGCAATTTCTGAATTCTCACTTGGACATCAGGGGAGGAAACGGCCGCGGAGAAAGCTCCCAGCGCCTTTTCACTGCGTGTCGAGAATGGAGTAGCACGGCTGTCAATCTGCGCCGCGAGATGGTTTAGCTCGGTCAAAAGATCCGAACCGCGAACTGAGATGAACCCCCGGTTTCGCTGGGTGGCAATATCGGTTATCGTCGAATCCATTTCGAGCCCGCCGGGGCCCTCTTGAACAGTTACGCGGAGTACTTCCGCGCTGCCGAGCCGGTAAACGGATGATTCGTCGCCCGCGGTCGATACAGCGAAATGCTCCGACCTGGACAAGTCGCGCTGCAAAACAATCGGAATTGCCGAACGTAACCACTCGGAGGAAGCCTCGGTGAGCAGAACGTTCGCGGGCAGGATTGCTAAACGTGTGGTCGAGGTGCTCGGAACACGGAAGCAACTCGAACTGAGCAAGAGCGCTCCCGCGATCAGAGCTCTAATCGCGGAACGCAGCGGTTCCTCTATAACGGTTTGGGATTCTGCGCCAATAGCTGCTGAAAATCGGCATTTTTCTTCAGGCTATCGAACTCCGGCATATCCGGAATCTTCTTGCGATTCTTTACGCCTTCCTCCAGCGCCTTCCGCAGATACATGAGCGCCCGGTCATTCGCTCCGGTTTTAGCGTACATTTTCGCGAGATAAAGGTGAAACATGGCCCGCTCTTCGACCGTGCGCTCTTGCATGAGCGTACCGAACGTACCGTGATGCTCGAAGACCGCGGGATCAAGCTTGAGCGCCTGTTCGTAATACTGGGAGGCCACTTCGTACTTCTTTCGGGCGAAGTAGGCGGCCCCGAGATTCGCATAAATGGACGCGCTCGGAGGCGACACCCGGAGCGCCTTCTTGTAGTAACCGATCGACCGTCGGTAGCTCTTCTCGGCGTAGTAAACCGTTCCAAGATTGTTGATCGCTTCGCCATATTTCGGGTCTAGTTTGATCGCCTTTTCATAATTCTTCTTGGCGAGATCCAGCAAAAGAAGCTGATGGAACGCGATGCCGATCTTGTTCGTGACTACCGGAGAATCAGCCGGACCTTGCCGGTACGCATCGATGGCCTCGCGATACATTTTCCGGGCCATGTAAATATCCCCGCGAAGCTCAGGCGAGATCTTGGGGCGAACCGGAACAGCTGAAGGTGGAATGGAAGCCGACGCCCTCAGATCCGAATTCGATAAGGGACTCTGCTGAGGAGCAGAATATACCACGGAAGCTGCCCAAAGCCCCGAAAAGCAGCAGGCAAGACGAACTGCCGGAGAATAGATCATGCTGATCCTCCTGTGTGGTCCTAATATATACCTTTTTTTTGGCCGCGACCAGACCGCATCGAGTCACTTAAGCTGAAACGCGAAACGGAACCGCGACCCGTGAGGGTGCGGCAAGCCGATTTTTTCGCAATCCCGTGAACGAGCGGATGTTTGGTTGCTTCACAGATCCATCAGCCCGTAAGGTTCCTCAAACCGCTATTTGAAAATGCTCTTCAGTTTGTCGAGAATTCCATGCTTCTTGTCTTTCTGGCTGTTTGGCGCGGAGCCGCTCGCTGCCCCGCCATTGAGGCCGCTCACTCCGGACGCCTGATATGTAGCCGGCAAAGGAGCATTGGGCTGGGTATCCCAACCGGCGATCTCGGTTGTGCCGCCGGGATGCTGCGCGCAGAACTGGGTGGGCTGCGTGCCGAGCAGGTAGTATCCGGTAATCACGCGGGGACAGAGACTGGTAGCAAGTTGGCCTGAATCTGCATCGATCTGGGCACTCACGACACCGTCAGGCACGTCGAAGCCCGATACGTCGCGATAATCGCGCCGCGTGTGGGCAAGCTTCATGAATTCGGTCCAGATAGGCAGAGCCGCTTTCGCGCCCTCCATTTTGATGTCCTGGTAGTCATCCAGTCCCACCCAGACTACACAGAGCAACTTCGACGTAAAGCCGGCGAACCAGGCGTCATGCGAAGTTCCGGTCTTCCCCGCCGCCGGCAGCGTGAACCCGCGCGCCCGCACGCCCGCGCCCGTTCCGCTGTTCAGAACCTGCTGCATCAGATCAAGCGTCAGAAACGCAATCCGGGGATCGAGTACTTTCTTGGTCTGCGGTTCGGCGGACCAAATATCCTTGCCATTCTGATCGACGATCTTCGAGATCATCTGCGGAGTGACTTCAACACCTTTGTTGGCGAAGATCGTAAATGCTTTCGCGATCTCTAACGGTGTCACGCTATATGCGCCGAGAGCCATGGCGGGTGTCGCCCGAATGTCTTCCAAACCTGCCTGATGCGCCAGATTGGCGACCGCTCCGTAACCGGTTTGTTCAGCAACCTGTACCGCTGGAACATTGAGCGACTGAGCGAAAGCTGTTCGCAGTGTCACATCTCCCAGCCAGTCGCCCTTGTGATAGTCCGTCGGCTCGTAGTCCTCTCCCGCGAAAGTAAAGGTCTGCGGCTCGTCCTGAAAAATACTCGAGCCGGTGATCGGATCCGGCCGGTTAGCGAGCCCTGTATTGAGAGCAGCCGCATAGACGAAGGGCTTGAAAATGCTGCCGGAAGGACGTTTGGCCACAGCGTGATCTAACTGGCTAAGACCGTAATTCCTCCCCCCGATCAGAGCCTTTACTTCACCGGTGTGGGGATCGAGGCAGATCAGCGCAACCTGCGGCTCCTCGAGCGCCACTCCTTCTTTGCGGCGCTTCGCGATCAGTTTTTCTATCTCCCGCATCCCGGTCGCGATGGCCTGAGAGGCATCGCGCTGAAGTTGAGGATCAAGAGTCGTATAGATCCTGGAACCCGAGTCCTGAAAGTCGCGATCCTGAAACTCCGTCGCGAGTTTTTCAGTCACGAGATCGACGAAATACGGCGCATCAGCCGATTCAATACCGCGATTGCTGACCGCCATAGGAGCTTCTACTCCTTCGTCAAATTCTTTTTGCGAGATGTAGCCGTTGTCGAGCATCAACTTCAGCACAACGTTACGCCGTGCGGTTGCCCGGTCCGGCCAGCGGACGGGGTTTCGGTAACTCGGTTGTTGGATGATACCGGCGAGAGTCGCCGCCTCAGGCAGCGAAAGTTGCCGGATGCTCTTCCCGAAGTAGGCCTGCGCCGCCTCGCCGAAACCGCGAATGGCAAACGATCCACGGCGCCCAAGCGGAACCTGGTTCGCGTAATACTCGAAGATCTTCTGCTTGGTAAGCCTGCGTTCCAGATGGATCGTGATCAGGAGCTCGTCAAATTTACGAGCGAACGTCTTTCGAGAATCGAGCCAGAGCATCTTGGCCAGCTGCTGGGTAATCGTCGAAGCGCCCTGATCCTTGCGCCGTTCTCTAACGTCCACCCAAGAGGCCTTCAGCATGCGCGCAGGATCGAAGCCCGAGTGCTGAAAGAACCGTTTGTCTTCAATCGAGAGTACAGCGTTGACCAGAACTGGCGGAATGTCACCGTAATGAACCAAACGCCTCTTTTCGCGATTCTTGTCGTAGAGACTGGTAATGACTTGAGGCTCGAGCTGGTATTCGGTCCGGGAGGTGTTATCGCTGAGGGCGATGATGGACGAGATCTTGCTGGACTTGAAACGAAGTACGCCCGGTTCCGAAGACGTCAGTGATTTCTCGCCAGGGAAGATTTCGATCGCGTCAGGCCGCAAGTGATACCAGCCAATGGCGTTTTCCCGCGCGTCCTCGCCATAACCGCTCTCCCTCAGCCGCGCCGCGAAACCGAGTGGCGTTCCCGAATCTCCTATCCCAATCGTTTCGGGAGCCGCGTAAAGCAAGGAGGAGTTAGGAAAAGGTCCCTGGGTCAGCTTCTCGTCCGTCAGCCGGGCATATTTCGCGTAGGCAAACGATATCCATACAAGCGAAACGGCGAGAACCGCCACTATTCCGCCCAGGATGTAAAGACTGATTCGCCGTGCGGACCGCGACGACTTCGGAAGTTTTGACCGCAGCTTTCCAGGAAATTTGATGCGTATGGGCAATAGTTGGGCCTGGAAGTTAAGTCCGCCGGTTCGGACGCCCAGCCATTTATCGCTTATTTCTGGGCCTGCTCAACTGATTCTAACTCTTTCCAGATGTTATCGTCATGCGGCTGCCAATCGGGAGGCTGCCGGCCCGTGATCTGTAGCTCTTCGATGCTCAGCGTGCCATGGCCATAGGGACAGATCCATTCAGTCTGCGGACGCCCGAATACCACCATGTTTCCCCAGGAACCGCGTGCGATCGGCATGATCAGATGTCGCAAACAGCTACGGCAGCGGCGGCGCTGATCGCGGATGATGATAACGAGTAGCGCAGCCCCTACCAGCCACACGCCTAATGTGGCGAAAGTGAAGAGCATGTCGTGCAAAAACAGCGGTGGCGCAGGCCCAAACTTTTCCAGAAGTTTAGGCGGCTCAGGATAGTAGGCCACAAGAATGAGCTGAAGGCCCAGCACGATTGCAGCACCCAGCAGAAGCTTGGCCAGAAAATAAAGCCAGTACTTCATTGCTATATTAGATTCCTCTTGATTGTACCTAGTTGCACCATGCTGAAAAACCGCGCGATCTCTAATTCTTGAGCACTCCGCCTTCCAACCTAACTGCGCACCAGATTCTTGGCCAGGAACAGAAGATTCGCCGGCCTTTCCGCGAGCCGCCGCATGAAATACGGATACCAGGCATCGCCGTAAGGAATGTAAAGACGCAAATTGAAGCCCCGCGAGATTAATTCGCGTTGCAGATCGCGCCGTATCCCGTAGAGCATCTGAAATTCAAAACGGTCTGGGGGAATGTTTCGTTCCCTGACAAATCTCAATCCCTCCCGAATGATGCTCTCATCATGACTCGCTATCGCCGGATCGGTTCCCTCGGCCAAAAGGAACTTCATTAACTTCAAGTAGTTGGCATCCACGTCCGCCTTGTGCGCAAATGCCACGCTCGGCGGCTCGAGATACGCGCCCTTGCAGAGCCGGATCGGAATGCGAAGGCCGGAAAGCATGCAAACATCAGCTTCGCTCCGGAATAGGTATGCCTGGATCACGGCGCGAACATGGCCTGGATGACTCTGCTGGAAGCCGGTAATGATCCGGAGGGTCCGGTCTGTATACGCCGTCGACTCCATGTCGATTTCGACGCGGCTGTTCATATCGCGAGCCCGATCGAGAAGAGTGGTTACGTTCCTGACACACGCCGCTTCCGATAGGTCCAGCCCGAACTGGCTCAATTTGATAGAGACAGTGGCGGGCAACCCGCACTCCCGGATCTCCTCCTGGGCCTCTACATAAGCTGCCTTGGATCGAGCGGCATCGTCGAGTGAAGTTACGTTTTCACCCAGGAAATCGAGCGTGCCCTGAATACGCTCGCGTGACAGAGCCTGGAGCACCCGGATGCCGTCCTTCAGCGTCTGACCCGCGACGAAACGGGACGTAAGCTTTTTGGATAACGAGGAATTCTCCATCCAGCGGCGGAGCCAGGTCTGTTCGGAAAGATAGAGCAGCGTATAGCGCAGCAAATCGGGTTACTCGTTAGCCGAACCCTTACCAATATAAGGGTTCTTAAAATATCAGCTGAATAAGGAATGGCTGACGAGCGCAAGCCCGCTACCCAAAATCGCTGCCACCACGACGTCGCTCAAAAAATGCATGCCGAGAAGGATGCGCGAGGCAGCGATGCTGAGGGCGCAGAAGAGAAGGACCGGCAGAAGAGTCGGATAGAACTCGGAGAGAGTGATTGCCACGGCGAACGCCGTGATCGTATGGCCGGAAGGAAATGAAAACTGATCGGGAGGCAGAAGCTTCGCCCAGCAATGCGGTTCGATTTCGCACGGACGCCGCCGGCCAGAGAGGTTCTTGATCGCTTTGAATACCCCGATACCGACCAGGGCCGCGGATCCGGCGGAAGCAACGGCCGTCAAGCGGCTTTCCCCTCCGAAGAGCATGACCCCAAGTCCGGTCAAATACCACAGCCAGCCATCACCGGCCCGCGTGGCGATCATCGCCCAGTGACGAATCCACTTGGGCGCGAACCACTTGTTCACCTTGCGCATCAGTTTGAGATCGCGCGTGGCAATAAACTGAAGCATGGTCTGGTGGGCTGTCATAATTGGGCAACCTCACATGTTTAGTTTACGAAACGAGGTGGAGTTCTCATCGCCTCCTATCTTCTTTTAAATCCCGCTGGATCACAGTACGGTGACAACAGAGCGAAATATTGGTGAAACGCTGCGGTCTCTCCAAAATCTTCGCTAGCCCCTTTACGATAGTTACTTGCAAAAGCAATGCGCCGTTGATTTTGTCTATTTCGACGCGGGTGGCGGACACCGCAGCGCGGCACTGGCGCTTCAGTCCGTAATCGGAACCCTGCAATACGATTGGCACGTCCGGTTGGTCAATCTGCAAGAAGTCTTGGATTCGCTCGACGTCTTCCGTAAGCTGACTGGCATCCGGTTACAGGACATATACAATCTCGCACTCTCGAAGGGTTGGACCTTGGGGTCGAGTTGGCTGCTGCCGTGCATGCAAGCGGTCATCCGGCACTATCATGCGCCGCAAGTGAAGCTATTAACAAAGTTTTGGCGCCAACAATCGCCGGAGATCGTAGTCTCGCTGGTGCCGAACTTCAATCGGGCTCTGTTCGAAAGCCTGCAGCATGCCCTGCCCGGAACTCCGTTTGTGACGATACTCACCGATCTTGCCGACTATCCGCCGCACTTCTGGATGGAAAAGCAGGATCAGTACCTGATCTGCGGAACAAAGCGGGCCGTCGAGCAGGCGAAGGCCCTAGGATACGACAAAGAGCACGTTTTTGAGACGAGCGGAATGATTCTCCGGCCGGAATTCTACTCTGTGCCCGCCATTGATCGTCAACAGGAACGGGAAAGGATGGGACTCCATCCTGACCAGCCAACCGGACTGGTACTTTTCGGGGGCGAAGGTTCGAGCGTGATGCTACCGATTGCGCGAAGCTTGGTCAACAGCAGTTTGAATCTGCAGCTGATCATGATCTGCGGGCGCAACACGGCATTGCTGGAACGGCTCAAACGGCTCAAGACAAAGAACCAGCTCGCTCTGGAGGGCTTCACAAAGGAGATCCCGCGCTACATGTCCGTCGCAGATTTCTTTATCGGAAAACCAGGGCCCGGCAGCATTTCTGAAGCCCTCAAGCTCAACCTGCCGCTGATCGTGGAGCGAAATGCGTGGACTTTACCGCAGGAGCGCTACAACGCACAATGGATCGCAGAACAAGGCGTGGGAATCGTGCTGCCGAATTTCCGTAAAATCGACGAGGCCGTCGCGACTTGCTCAGTACCGGAAAATTGGCCGAGATGAAGGCCCGTATCGCCACTATGGAGAACCGGGCCGTGTTCGAGATTCCGCCGATTCTGGCGAGTATCCTGGAAAAACGAAGCCATCGCAGAGCAGTTTAGAGCACCAGCCTGGAAGACAATTGAGCAAGGATGCGCATCTGTTTGTTTCGCTTTCTTGTCTGCCTGTTGCTCCTTTTTGAATATGCGTGCACACGAAGTTCCGATATGGTGCGCTCGGTTCCCACCTTCACCGGCTCCTTTGTGACAAACGGGAAACAGTTTTCATACATCATGGCCGGCCGAAATCCGGAGTCGGGCGGAACAACGACCATCCCTACCGTGCTTGTCCCGCTTTCGTTTTCTTTCGACGCCCAGGCCGGACAGAACCCGCAACCACCAGTTATGAGCGCTCAGGGAGTCGTCTCCGAGGTTCTCGAGTCGCCGATCTTTAAACCGTTTTCGTTCGCAACCGGAAACACGCAGTTCGGCGACGCCGTGCAACGCGCGCAATTTTACAAAGCAGCAGCGAAAACCGATTGGCACACGCTACTCGGCCAGCCGGATGTCTCGGCGCCCATGCAAATCGAGATCCCCGCAGCCAATGGATATCTGTTGCATTCCGCCGCAACCGGCAACTCGCTGGCCGTGGTGGACCTCGATTTCGTTCAGAGCCAACTCTTCAATCGGCTCTCCAGTACCGGCGCAACACCCGACAAACTTCTCATCGCACTGGCCAGGAATGTTGCCTTCTATTCTCTCGGTGATGCCACGGTGTGCTGTTCGGTGGGCACCCATGGCGCAAAACCAGAGCCTTCCGGAAAATCGGCGCAGACATTTGTGATCGCCTCATATTTCGATAAAGGCGCGATGCCGCGTTACAGCGACATACAAGGCGTCAGCCAGCAAATTGCCGAATGGTTAAATGATCCGTTCCACGGCTACCGTACGAACACAGTCCCGGCTTGGCTCAAACCCGTCGCGAACACCGGCTGCGGAGGTCGAGGCGAAAGCAGCGCCTACCTTCTCGAACAGCCAACACATGATCTTCCGGAACCGAACTCGACTCCTGTAAACGCCAGCGGCAAGCAATACCATCTGGAGAACATGGCGCTCCTGTCCTGGTTCGCCCAGGGCGCCGTCAAAGACACGTTTCAGGGAGCTTACAGCTTTCCGGACACCAAGGCCTTACCGGCTCACGCCCAACCCTGTTCCAACTCTCCGAACCGCAACACTGAGCCGTCAGCGTCGCCACTCGCTCGAACGGGAGCCCCGAACGGACACGCTCTCATCGGCTATTGGGAGGGTTATGCTTCGGCGAAAACGTCGCTGCGCATAAGAGACGTCTCGCCACAATGGGACGTGGTCATCGCGACCTTTGGAGCGCCCGTCAAAGGTTCGACCAGTCTTCTCCATTTTTCGCCCGCCGGTCTGAACGATGCAGATTTCAACGCAGACGTTGCCTATCTCAAAAGCAAAGGTAAGAAGGTATTGATATCGCTCGGCGGCGGCGGCGAGGTAGTCACGTTGAACACCGCGGACGATAAACGTGACTTCGTCGAATCGGTGACCTCGATTGTCGAGAAGTACCACTTTGACGGCATCGATCTGGACATCGAAACGCCATCGCTGTTCATCAATCCAGGCGACACGGACTTTCGTAAGCCCACTACTCCATCGATCGTCAATCTGATCGATGCGGTCCATCAGCTACGCGCACATTTCGGCCCTGGATTCATGCTGAGCGAAGTACCGGAAGCGGCACAGACGCAAGCGGGGATGCAAGCTTATGGCGGGCAGTTCGGGAGTTTTCTGCCAGTGATCTACGGGACGCGCGACATTCTTTCCTTCGTGGACGCTCAGGACTACAACACGCCTCCTCTCGAAGGTCTCGACGGCAATTACTATTTCCCCGGTCATGCTGATTATCACGTGGCTTTGACGGAGATGCTGCTGCACGGCTTTCCGGTCGCGGGCAATGCCGGCACGTTCCCTTCCCTGCCTCCCGAGAAGGTCGCCACCGGCTTTATCTCAACTCCTGCTTCGGCCAGAAACTACACCGGCGTCCCTGCGATCGAAGACGCTCTGCGCTATCTGATTGAAGGCCAACCTTACGCGAGTGCCGAGTACAAGTTACGTCGACCATCCGGTTATCCGAAATTCTTGGGAGCTATGTTCTGGTCGATCAACGAGGACAGGGAGAACGACTATCAAATGTCAAACGCAATCGGCCCATTTCTCCATCGCCTCCCCTCCGTTCACTAGACATTTTTGTACTACTAGAGCTTAATTTCTTTGGGCGCGCGCTTCATCATGGCAGGAATATCGCGCGCTCCGCATGACACGTTGATGATCCTCCGCCCTCTTACAATGGGGCTAGTGAGTCGAAGTCAGTTTTGAGCGCCACCGACGCTCATCTAAATCCTCCCTCAACCTGGAAACCTAGAGCCAATCCTTGGCTGATTGCGTTTGTGGTGTCGCTTGCAGCTTTTATGGAGGTGCTCGATACCAGCATCGCCAATGTTGCGCTGCCGCATATCGGAGGCAACCTGGGCGCCAGCAGCGATGAAAGCACCTGGGTGCTCACATCCTACCTGGTCTCGAACGCGATCGTCCTGCCCATCACAGGCTGGCTCGTTTCCCTGGTCGGCAGGAAGCGCTTTTTTCTCACTTGTATCGGGCTCTTTACGTTGAGCTCGCTTTTCTGCGGCATAGCTCCCACTCTCGGTGTCCTGCTGGTCTCCCGCGTCATTCAAGGTGCTGGTGGAGGAGGCTTGCAGCCTATGGCGCAGGCCGTTCTCGCTGACACCTTCCCACCCGAAAAAAGAGGGCTCGCGTTTTCGATCTATGGGGTGACGGCTGTAGTCGCTCCCGCAATCGGGCCCACGCTCGGCGGATGGGTAACCGACGACTATAGCTGGCGCTGGATTTTCCTCATGAATCTGCCGGTAGGAATTCTTGCTATTTTTCTGGTCCTCACATTTGTCGACGATCCGCCCTTTCTCAAGCGAACGACCTTAGCGGAAAGCCGCATCGACTATATAGGTTTCGGATTGCTCGCAGTGGGGGTGGGATTTCTGCAGGTCGTGCTCGACAAAGGCCAGGAGGCCGACTGGTTCGGATCGAAGTTTATTTTGACGTTGACCATCGTGTCGCTGATTTGCCTCGTCAGCCTGGTCATTTGGGAACTGATCGTCAAAAATCCGATTCTGGATGTCCGGCTCTTCAAGAATTTCAACTTCGCCACGTCCAGCTTGATGATGTTGATGGTGGGCGCGGCATCTTTCTCTACTACCGTCCTAATGCCGCAATATCTGCAAACGCTGTTAGGGTACACGGCCGAAAAAGCAGGTATGGTTCTCTCCGCGGCGGCCGTGCTTTTGCTACTGGAGCTCCCTGTCGTCGGCCAATTGACTACGAAATTTCAGGCCCGGTATCTGATGGCGTTCGGCTGGGGAACGCTCACCATCGGCATGTTCCTTTCCACCCGGCGCATGGATCTTCTGATGAGTTTCGATGCGGCGACCTGGCTGCGAATCGTTCAGTATCTACCGATGGGATTCATCTTCATTCCCGCAACGCTAGTTGCCTATCTCGGAATTCCTCAGGAAAAAAGCAATGCTGTGGCAGGGCTGATCAATTTCGTGCGCAACATCGGCGCCAGCGTAGGAACCTCAGCCGTCACAACAATACTCGCCAGGCGCGCGCAGGTCCACCAGGTAATGTTGGCGAGCCATACAGGCGCTAATGATCCGATTTTTCGAGACGCTACAGCCTCCCTCGTCAGGACTTTGGAGCGGGCGGGAATCGCCCTGAATACGGCTCAGTCGCAGGCTTATGGCAGGATCTATCAATCCATGCAGGCGCAATCCTCGGCCTTATCGTATATCGATACTTTCTGGCTGCTCGGCGTGGGAACTGCCGTTATGTTCGCCTTGTCATTCCTGCTGCGGAAGAACAACCCAAGGCGTTCCAAAGGCACAGAAGCGCTCGCACACTAATTCAACCCTCTTTCTGTGGTGCTGGAAGGTGGAGTTTACTCCGCGCAGGCCTTCAGACCTGCCTGAGAACCCGCTTCAGAACGTCAGGCAAATTTTGCCAAGATGCTGCTGAGATTCCATATAACGCAGCGCCTCTTTGGTCTCGCTCCACGGAAAGTTTTTGTCGATCACCGGTTTGATCCTATGGAACTCGATCGCGCGATTCATCCGTTCAAACATAATGCGCGAACCGACATAGATGCCTTGCAGCCGCACGCTGTTCATCAGGATTGACACCGGGCTGACTGTCGGCTCTACGCCGGATAATACGCCGATCATGCTGATGACTCCCGCCGTGCGAACGGCGCGGAGCGAACGAGGAGCCGTGTCGCTGCCACCCACATCGATCACGTGGTCGACGCCTTCGCCACCTGTAAGTTTGCGTGCGAGTTCGTCCCAGTTGGGAGTTGTCTTATAGTTGATGGTTTCGTGCGCGCCGAGCTGCCGGACGCGAACAAGCTTTTCGTCGCTGCTCGAGGTAACAATCGTCCGAAAGCCCGCCTCAACGGCGAATTGCAGAGCGAAAATGGATACGCCGCCGGTACCCTGGATCAGAATCGTTGCGCCCGGCGGAAGAGGAGTGTGTTCGAAGAGCGCATGCCACGCGGTAACAGCCGCGCAGGGCAGCGTGGCGGCTTCCTCATCGCTGAGCGAAGCGGGTGTGTGTACCAGGCCCTGTTCCGAAAAAACAGCGTACTCGCGCAACACTCCGTCGATCGCGCCGCCGAGCGCGGAATTGCCCTTTTCCTTCGTAGCCGGTCCTTCCACCCAGCGCTGCATGAAACAGGCGCAAACGCGGTCGCCCTTCTTGAAACGAGTGACCCCTGCGCCAACCTCTTCGACCACACCGGCGCCGTCGGAAAGCGGCACCATCGGCAGCTTCATTTTCGGATTGTAGACGCCCTGAACGACCATGTAGTCCCGATAATTGAGAGATGCGGCGCGCAACTTGACCAGCACCTCCTCTGGACCCGGACGAGGCGGCTCAACGTCTGCCAGCGACAGATTATCGACACCGAATTCCCGAATTTCAAACGACTTCATAGTTTGCTCTGGCTGGAAATGCGATCACCTGCTCCAGCTTGCGCAGCGCAGCGCCCGAGTCGATCGATTCGGCCGCCAACCCCACAGCGGACTTCAGATCTGACGCACGTTGCGCCAGCAGCAAGGCGGCGGCAGCGTTTGCCACCACGATATCGCGCCGTGGTCCCGGTTCACCTTCGAGTAGAGCCCGGATCATCCTGGCGTTCGTTTCAGGATCGTTCCCTCTGAGATCGTCGATGGAGCTCGTATTCAAGCCGAAATCGGACGGCATCCACCGCCCTTTCTGAACCCGGCCATCCTCAACCTGAAATACAGTCGTCATACCGGTCGTGGTGATCTCATCAAGACCGTCAGAACCGTGGACAACGAAAGCGCGCTCGATACCCAGGCGAGCAGAGGCCTGCGCCAGCATCTCCGCCGCCCGCACCGAAAAGGCGCCGATCAGTTGAATTCGCGCGTGTGCCGGGTTCGTGAGCGGACCGAGGAGATTGAAAACAGTACGGCCTTTCAGGAGAAGTCGTGCTTCCTGCGCATATTTGACGGCAGGATGAAGCAGTGGAGCGTATAGAAAACCTATACCGGTTTGTCGAATGCACGCGGCCGCTTGCTCGGGAGTAAGGTCAATAGCAACGCCTAGCATTTCGAGGACATCAGCGCTGCCGCACTGGCTCGAAATCCGGCGGTTCCCATGTTTCGCTACTCGTAGCCCGGTTCCGGCCGCGACAAAAGCGGCGGCTGTAGAGATGTTGAAAGTGCAGCTTCCGTCACCGCCAGTTCCACAAGTGTCGAGAAGCGGTTCTTCGAGATCGTGAAGCCCGAGACGGGGACTCATCTCTCTTATGGCGCTGGCAAAACCGACAAGTTCCGAGAGGGTCTCGCCTTTGCGCCGTAGAAACCCTAGCACTTCCGCTATGCCTTCGGTGCTCATCTCGCCTGAGAGCATCTTGAACATCAAGTCATGCGCCTCGGCTTGCGTTAAATGCAGAAAGTTCCGGAAAGGGAGATGAGACATGCGTGCGCTGTTACTTGGTGACTGTTCATCAAATCTGTAAGTCACTATTCTGAATCATACAGGTAGCGAGAGTTATTACCGTTTTGGTCCCTCCACCGCGCCACCTCTCGGGCAGCCCCAAAACCGGGCTCTCTCAGCATGAGTTTTGGCCGTTTCCGAGACTTGCAAACCCCTTCGTGGACGGCTCAAACCCGCCGTTCTCCCCGAAAACTGTTTTTGAAGCAGAAGAGCGAAGAAGGGGTCCGTCACGACCGGCTCAACTGTTTCGCTTGTGTGCCTACAGTGCTTTACCGTCGCGATCGATTCAGCCCCCGCTCATCAAAACGCGAAAAATCTGCGAGTTCTGGAAATGTTTCACGTGAAACATTCCTGGTTTTCGGGAGAACCAAAAGTGCCTAATGCGCAACGCCCATTTTCTTGCTCGCGAACACCTCGAACATTACTACCGCGGGCCCCTTTTATAGACGGTAAAAACCCCCCTTGGGAAACCCGCTACACCAGCTTATTTTGCGGCGCCGGCACTCGTGCCAACACCTGCTCCCGGAAATTCGCAACGCAACTGGTTAGGCTATACACAGGAGTGACACTGACGTGTTAGTCGTCATGAAAGCACACGCCGGCGAAGCCGCCGTCGCCCGCGTATGTCAACGGATCGAGGCCCTCGGCTTCAAAGCGCACATCATCCCGGGCGAACAACGCACTGCCATCGGCATAACCGGCAACAGCGGGCCCGTAGACCCGGCAGAGTTCGAAGATCTGCCGGGGGTCGCAGAAGCCATACGAGTTTCGAAAGCCTACAAGCTGGTCAGTCGTGAAACGAAGGCTGAAAACACGGTGGTGCGAGTCCACGGAACCCCCGTCGGAGGTGGAGAACTCGTGCTCTGTGGTGGCCCCTGTTCCGTCGAGAGTCGCGAACAGATCTTGGAATCGGCACGCGCGGTGAAAGATGCAGGCGCCCAACTGCTGCGCGGCGGCGCTTACAAGCCGAGGACATCTCCTTACAGTTTTCAAGGGCTGGGGGAGGAGGGCTTACGATTTCTGGCAGAAGCTCGGGAAGAGACCGGGCTTGGAATTGTGACGGAAGCCATCGATACTGAAACCTTCGACCTGGTACAGCAGTACGCTGATTGCATCCAGATCGGCGCTCGCAATATGCAGAATTTTTCGCTGTTAAGGCGCGCGGGTAAATCTCGAAAACCGGTTCTGCTGAAACGCGGCATGTCATCGACCCTTGAAGAATTTCTGATGGCCGCCGAATACATCCTCGCGGACGGGAACTACAACGTCATTCTGTGCGAACGAGGAGTGCGCACGTTTACCGATCACACACGCAACACGCTGGACTTGAGCGTCGTGCCTGCCGTCAAGGGTTTGAGCCATTTGCCAATCATGGTAGACCCGAGTCACGGAACCGGTAAGCGCGACAAAGTGAAGCCGATGGCATTAGCATCCGTCGCAGCAGGCGCCGACGGCTTGCTCGTTGAGGTACATCCTGCGCCGGACCAGGCGCTTTCGGACGGATATCAGTCGCTCGATCCAAAACAGTTTGAGGAAATGGCCGAAGAGTGCCGCGCAATTCACGACTTGCTCGCGAAGCGACACGGCCGGGTGACTTAGACATTTAACTCAAAGAGACCGAATTCAGCCAACAAGGGGATGGCCATCGATTCCCGGACTAGCAGACGCACACGGCTTGTAGTGACGGGCCGCTCCGAGCGTACAATACGGCAGATACCAATACTCGTACCGCTGCCGAAAGGCTGCCAGACGCCGTTCTGCCAGGTATCGAGCGAAAAAGCGGCGACCCGTTGACCGAATTGAGTCTGCTCCCGAAGCCGCACCAGATTGAAGGACCGGGCCTCGGGCAGATCGAGAACGATTTGCGGCTCGAGAGCAGAGCCGGTACCAATACTCGACCGCCGCGCGCCGGTGGCACGATCGCGGGCGAACGTGGATTGGATCACTTCACCGAATGCTCGCAGGCTGGCGGCGTCGGTCTCGTAGATCAACCCGCGGCGATCGGGCGGAACGTTCAACAGAAAACTCGCGCCACGACCCACTGAATCGAGATAAAGATCGACCAGCTCGCGAGGAGTCTTGACCTTCCCGTTCTCTGCGGCATGCCAGAACCACCCGGGACGGATCGACACGTCGCACTCCGCGGGCATCCAGTATTTGCCGTTGCGAGTGCCGCTCGTAGCTTCGGCTTCAACAATATCTCCGGGAGAGCCGGGTCCTCCATTCGGGGAACGCGGCGTATAGGTGGCCCAGCAAGTTTCTCCGGCAATCCCTTCTTCGTTGCCGACCCATCGCACATCGGGACCCACATCGCTAAAAATGACCGCATCGGGCTGAAGTTTGCGTTCTAGTGCCCAGGTAGCGGGCCAGTCGTAGTAGCGCAGCTTGTCGATTATGCGCTTCTCTCGAGCGCCTCCGTAGTAACCGTCCCCGCCATTTGCGCCATCGTGCCAGATTTCGAAGATCGGGCCATAACCCGTAAGCAATTCACGGAGTTGTTCCCGATAGATTTGAATGTACTGTGGAGTACCGTAGGTAGGCTGATTGCGGTCCCAGGGCGAAAGATAAACGCCGAACTTTAAGCCATGCCGCTGCGCCGCCTCAGAAATTTCGCGCACTATGTCGCCGTTGCCGTTCTTGTAAGGGCTGTGCTTGATCGAATGCTCTGTGGTTCTTGTTGGCCAGAGACAAAAACCATCGTGGTGCTTGCAGGTGAGGATGACGCCCTTGCTGCCGGCCTTCTTCAACGTTTCGAGAATGGCATCGGCATCGAAGGCCGTTGGATTGAAAATGGCTGGATCTTCATCGCCGTACCCCCATTCCTTGTCGGTGAAGGTGTTAATCGTGAAGTGCAGAAAATTGTAGAACTCGAGTTCGCTCCATTGAATTTGACGCCGCGATGGAACTGCGCCGAAAGCTTCCGGCCCGGTTGCAGTCTTCGCGAAGGCTGAAAGCGCGCCGGGAGCGGCAATGGAAGCGGAGAGAAATCGGCGGCGATTCAGTATGGCAATCATTCGATTATGCGATCGCGAGATACACTAGCCTTTGGCGTGTACCCACCTTGAGCTGAGACGCGCCGCAATTATATGAAGATACACGAGTATCAGGCGAAGGCGATCCTCGCCAAATACGACGTCCCCGTGCCGCGGGGCGAGGTCGCTTACACGGTCGAAGAAGCCGAGGCGGCGGCCAAAAAGATCGGCGGCAGCGTAGTTGTCAAGGCCCAGATTCACGCCGGCGGTCGAGGTAAGGGGGGCGGCGTCAAGATCGCAAAGAGCGTCGCTGAAGCGACCGACATCGCCAAAAAAATGTTGGGCATGATTCTCGTAACACATCAGACCGGACCCGAAGGACGCGTCGTGCAGCGCTTGCTGATAGAAGAAACATTGCCGATTGAACGCGAGCTCTACCTCGGACTGGTGCTCGACCGCGCTTTAGGCAAGACAGTCTTCATGGCTTCGAAAGCCGGAGGTATGGAGATCGAAGAAGTAGCCTCCAAAACGCCGGAATTGATTTTGCGGGAACAACTGATTGGCGACCAGCCGCTGCAGCCGTTCCAAGCTCGAAAATTAGCTTTTGAGATGGGCATTCCGGCGCCTAGCGCGCATGCGGCGGCTGCAGCTATGATCGCGCTTTCTAAAGCTTACCTCGCGATAGATGGATCTCTGGCGGAGATCAATCCCTTTATTCTCACTAGGGACGGCAAGGTCTACGCACTTGACGCAAAAATCAACCTGGACGATAACGCCCTCTACAGGCACAAAGATTTGCTGGAATTACGAGATCTGAATGAAGAGGATCCACTCGAAGTAGAGGCCTCCCGATTCGGATTGAACTACATCAAGCTGGCTGGCACGATCGCCTGCATGGTCAACGGAGCGGGCCTGGCCATGGCAACGATGGACATCATCAAGTACGCCGGCGGCCAACCGGCGAACTTTCTCGACGTCGGCGGCGGAGCAAACGCTGAACAGATCAAGAATGCTTTTCGCATTCTGCTCTCAGACCGTAGCGTGAAAGCGGTCTTGATCAACATTTTCGGCGGTATTTTACGCTGCGACACTTTGGCAAACGGAGTGGTATCTGCCGCGCGCGAATTAGGAATCAAAATTCCTGTCGTCATCCGGATGGAGGGAACGAACATGGAATTGGGTCAACAGATCCTCACAGAATCGGGCTTCAATTTCACAGTGGCAGATGGAATGAAAGACGCTGCGGAGAAAGTGGTGAGACTGGCGCAATGAGTGTACTCATCGACGAAAACACAAAAGTTCTTTTTCAAGGTTTCACGGGTCGCGAAGGCAGCTTTCATGCCGAGCAGGCGATTAACTACGGAACCAAGGTAGTCGGCGGCACCACTCCAGGCAAGGGCGGCCAAACCCATCTGGGTAGGCCCGTGTTCAATACGGTTGAAGAGGCGATCAAGGCCACCGGCGCAAATGCGTCAGTCATTTTCGTGCCTCCCCCGTTTGCCGCTGACGCCATCATGGAAGCGGCAGATGCAGGTGTGCCTCTGATCGTGTGCATTACCGAAGGCATCCCGGCGCAGGACATGGAGCGCGTCTGGGCGTACCTGACGAGCAAACCCGGTACGCGATTGATAGGACCAAATTGCCCGGGCGTCATCACACCGGGTAAATGCAAGATCGGTATTATGCCGGGCCACATCCACAAGCCAGGGAATGTTGGGATTGTCTCGCGCTCGGGCACGCTCACTTATGAAGCGGTTGGGCAATTGACAAAGTTAAACATCGGCCAATCGACCTGCATCGGCATTGGCGGGGACCCGATCATTGGGACCAGCTTTACCGAAGCGATTAAGCTCTTCAACGAAGATCCGGATACGCACGCCATCATCATGATCGGCGAGATCGGCGGGACTGCCGAAGAAGCAGCGGCCGAATATGCCAAGTCTCACGTCAAGAAACCGATGGT
Source organism: Terriglobia bacterium (assembly GCA_963738555.1). Taxonomy (GTDB): domain Bacteria; phylum Acidobacteriota; class Terriglobia; order Bryobacterales; family Bryobacteraceae; genus Bog-105. The sequence goes on along the minus strand of CAVTXN010000006.1, from coordinate 423,376 downwards.
GGGATTTATTGCCGGGCAGACTGCACCACCCGGTCGCCGCATGGGCCACGCAGGAGCGATTATTTCCGGATCAGCCGGCCGAGCGGAAGACAAGCTCGCAGCAATGCAGAACGCGGGTATCGTTGTGTGCCCCACTCCAGCGCTGATGGGCGAAAAGATGCGCGAAGCACTGACTGGAAAAGTACAGGAAACGGGTAAACAAAAATAGATGGTCTTAGAACAAACCCTGGGAATTATCAAGCCAGATGCTGTGAAAAACGGCCATATGGGAGCGATACTGGCGATGGTCGAGGAGCATGGTTTTCGCATCGCCGCTCTGAAGAAACATCGTCTCTCCAGGCAGGAGGCGGAAGCTTTTTACGCAGTTCACAAAGAACGCCCTTTCTTTGGCGGTCTGGTGACCTTCATGACGGAAGGACCGGTCATCGTGATGGCCCTCGAACGCGAAAATGCGGTTGCCAAGTGGCGCGAGCTGATGGGAGCGACTAATCCGGAGAATGCCGAGCATGGTACGATTCGCAAACGTTTCGCTGAGAACATAGAACGTAACTCGGTCCACGGATCGGACGCAGCCGCCACGGCTGCCACGGAAATTCCTTTTTTCTTCAGTACTGCTGAACTGCTCTAACTCAAAACACGAAGCGCGATATACCTGTCGCATATCGCGCTTTTTTGCATCCCGGCGTAAAGCCTGCGCGTTAGGATAATGAGTTCTTTATGCCACCTTAAATTCCGGCGCTTCGAGCGCGGAAGCTAGAGCCTTTCTTGTTTTTTCGGCGAGCGAACGCAGCCTCGCATGTTTCGGCCGGCTCAAACGCCGCTCGACGCTTCTGCGTGCGCGAAGCAGTCGAATTCGAACGGCGGTCTCGGACCAACCATGCTGGCGCGCAATCTCCTGAACCTTGTAGCCTTCAATGTAATGACCTTCCAGGACTACTCGATCGTTAGGTTTGCAATCGCCCAGGATGCGTTTAACGTCGATCGCTGCGACATTCATACGGGGTGGCGCCTGCAGTTCCGGTAAGGTCTGCGTTTGCGGTTCCCTGCGCAAAAAGGTTCGGTGAATATTTAGAGCGATGCTGTTTGTCCAAGTAAGCACCAGGCTGGGGTCGCGCAACTGTTCTCTCCGCTCCCAACCTTTCGCCCAAGCAGCTTGAGCGGTATCCAGCGCTGCATCGTAAGAGAGCCCTCTAGACACCAAGAAACGAACGGTCAAGTTGAATCCCTTTTGATATGCCCTGCCGAAATCCTCAGTAGTCATGTTCATCGCCGCTCCTCTGTGAAATCTACTTGTTGAATCTTTTTATTCATTTTGTCGATGTGGGGTTTCTGAGCTTCAGAACGAAGGGTGATCTGCATCACCATACGTGAGGAATAGGCAGTTTTGGTACCACCCAAACGGGAGAATGGTAACCAACCAATAAAGGCACTATTAATCAAACGTTTACAACTGATCGCCAGCATAAATTCCGTTAGGCAAGCAATCGGTCGAACGCGGCATTTCTTGCCGCCCGGTGCAAATTTTGCTGGCGTGAAAAGATCCGCACCCGCGGCCCTAAACCACGAACGGCAGCGCAAGCCAGCGCTGCCGTTCACGAATAGAAGACTCGGGAGTACTAAAAGCTACTTCTTATTTGCTGTCTGTAGATTTGGCGTCTGCAGAACGCGCTGTATTGGAATTATCGATTTTCTCGGGGTCTTCAGTGGCAGCTTTAAGGCTGTCTTTGAAAGAACGAATTCCCTTGCCGAGACCTTGGCCCAGCTCGGGAAGCTTCTTAGGGCCAAATACAAATAGCGCTATCGCCAGAATAATCAGCAGGTGTGTTGGCTGAAGCAATCCTTCAAGCATCGAGCTTACCCTCTTTCGCCTCGAGCACGAGCCGGTGAGGCCGGCCGATGCGGGAGGATCTACGGAACGTTCAAATCGCCGTTCGCTTCCATCATTATATAAGACAATGAGCAGACTGGGGAAAAGAAAGCGTGGGGAGGCCTGCCGGGGCAATGCATTGTGTTGACATCATCTCTACCGTCCGCTATATTTCTGAAGTACTGAAGTATCAATTAGTTGACTTTGGTCGAGACACGAGAACACTTTACTGGAAGCTCGCGTGGAGAATCGCAGGTTCGTGCCGTTTCACCACGGGGCCCCGCGGGATGAATTGAAACATGGCTGGTTCCTTTGACGAACAGGTTGAAACACCTGGAACAGCAGACAACTCGGACTACCAAGCCTTTCTAGACGATTACAGTAATCAATTCAGAGCCGCTGGCAACGAGCAGTTTCGAGGACACGTTCTGAGCGTCACGGACAAAGAAGTAATTGTTGATATTGGCAGGAAAATAGAGGGCCTCGTGCCCGCTTTGCAGTTTCCCCTCCTAAACGGGATGCCGGCAGTTAAACCTGGCGACGTGATAGATGTCATGATCGACCGAACCGGCCCGCCCGTGGAGGGCTACATTCTCCTCTCCTATGAGAAGGCTCATCGGCGCCATGTATGGGAGCAGCTGGAGCAGGCAGCGTCCCAGGGAACGCCCGTAACGGGCCAAGTCATCGGCAAAATTAAAGGTGGCCTGGCCGTGGATATCGGAGTCGCCGCCTTTCTGCCAAGTTCTCAGGTGGAGGTTCGTCCAATTCACAATCTGGACAGCTACGTCGGTCAAGAGCTGAACGTCCGAATTCTAAAGCTTAATCGCCGGCGCGGCAATGCCGTGGTCTCGAGACGCGTTCTTCTCGAAAACGATTTACAGACGCGGAAGGCTCACGCCCTCGAAACATTGCATGAGGGAGCTGAGGTTCGAGGTGTTGTGAAAAATCTCACTGATTACGGAGCTTTCGTCGACCTGGGCGGCATCGACGGGCTTCTCCACGTCAGTGACCTGAGCTACGGCAGCGTTACCCATCCGTCTGCGATTCTGACAACGGGTGAAGAAATCACGGTCAAAGTGCTGAAGTTCGACCGCGAGCATGAGCGCATTTCCCTCGGTCTCAAGCAGCTGAGACCGGATCCTTGGACAAATGTCGAGGAGCGCTATCCGGTTCACAGCCGGGTTATCGGACGGATCGTGAGCGTGGCTGACTACGGTGCTTTTGTGGAGCTCGAGCCTGGGGTTGAGGGCCTGATCCATATCTCTGAAATGACGTGGAGCCGCAGAATGAAACATCCGGCGAAGATCGTAAACGCTGGAGATCAAGTGGAAGCGGTGGTTCTGGATGTCAAACCCAGGGAGCGGCGAATTTCGCTAGGAATAAAACAGCTCGAGGCCGACCCCTGGACCACCATTGCGGATCGCTACAGCATAGGGTCGGTCGTGGAAGGTCGGGTACGAAAGCTCGCCGAGTTCGGAGCATTCGTAGAGATCGAAGAAGGTATCGATGGCTTGGTACATGTCTCGGACATGTCGTGGACCGCGCACGTGAAGCACCCCTCGGAGTTGGTCAAAAAAGGACAGATGATCCAGGCTGTAGTCCTGCAGATCGACGCTCCGCATCGAAGACTCTCACTCGGGATTAAACAGTTGCAGCCCGACAACTGGGAAACCTTCTTCCGCACGCACCAGGTCGGGGATAACGTTCGAGGCAAGGTTTGCCGGGCGGCTCCCTTTGGAGTTTTCGTGGAACTGGCCCCGGGCGTGGAAGCGCTCTGCCATCGCAGCGAAATCAGCCAGGACGAGAGGCCGCGCGGCCACAAAAACTCTTCGACTCATGAAGCGCTTCTACCCTTGGGCGAAGAGCTCGATTTCAAAGTAATCAAGATGAACGAACCGCAAAAGCGGATTGGGTTGAGTCTGCGCGAGGTCCACGAGGATGTAGAGCGACATCGCATTGAGCAATATCACCGTCACGCGGCGGTAGCCACCTCCACCGTGGGGGACGCTATCAATCAGAACTATCCGAAGGGTGACTACAGGAACAAAGGGATATGACCAAGGCTGAGCTGATCGACGAGGTCTCGAAAGTTGTGGAAATGACTCGCAAGGACTCTGAGACGATTGTCGAGACGATTTTCGACAGCATTGTGAACAGCCTTCACAAGGGCGACAAGATCGAGATACGCGGATTCGGCAGCTTTCGTACGAGGCAACGTCAGCCACGGGTAGGCAGAAACCCGAAAACTGGATCGCGTGTGGAGGTTCCTTCCAAGCGAATTCCTTTCTTCAAACCGAGCAAGGAACTCCGCGACCTGGTAAATCAGCCTCCCAAGAGCGCTCAGGCCGAGCACGCCGAGGCAGCTAAACCCGATCAGACGACTCATCTCTCTCCTGAATAGGGGCGCTCTGCATCTCTTCGATGCAATATCTCTGGGCCCCTTGGCGTAGCAGGTACATGCAAGCAAAGCGGACTGCTGCTGATTGTATCTTTTGCGCGGCGGCCCAGAATCCTGCGGACGACGAAAGGACGTTGGTAGTTCATCGCGGCAAATACTGTTTCGTAATCCTGAACCGTTATCCCTACACAAGCGGTCACCTCATGATCGTGCCGTACGATCACGTCGCAAAGCTCGAGGCGGCAACCCAGGAAAGCACAGGCGAATTGATGCTCCTTGCCAGGCAAGCCGAGCAGGTGCTGGAATCGATCTACAAACCCGACGGCCTGAATCTGGGAATGAATTTAGGCGTTGCCGCCGGAGCGGGGATTGAGCAGCATCTGCATCTGCATGTCTTGCCGCGCTGGTCGGGCGACGCCAATTTCATGACCACCGTCGGTAACTCGCGCGTGTTGCCGGAAGCGCTCGAAGATACGTTTCGCAAAGTCAGCCTGGGCTTCGCCGCTTCGGCAAGGCCCAGGTAATCCCCCGAAAAATAGATTCGCTCCGTCTATGCGGTGGCGCTTTTCGCCTTGACCAGCTCGATTTCAAAGTCCAGCTTTACATCATCGCCGATCATAAAGCCTCCGGTTTCGAGCGTCGCGTTCCAGGTCAGATTGAATTCACTCCGCTTAAGTTTGGTTTTCACCGCCGCCCCGATGCGCGCATTTCCCCAGGGATCCTTGGCTTGTTCCGAGACTTCGCTGACGTCGAGTGTTACAGCCTTCGTTACTCCGTGGATGGTGAGGTCGCCCGTGACCGCAAATTCGCCTTCGCCTTTCTTCTCTACTTTGGTACTTCGAAAATTGATGGTTGGGAACTGGGCAACATCGAAGAAATCCGGCGACTTCAGATGCCCGTCCCTCTGGGCGTCGTGGGTGTTGATAGTGTTCACGTCCACCGCGGCTTCCACGCTGGATGCTGCGGGATTAGCCGGATCGTATAATACGGTGCCTTTCACACCAGTAAACGTTCCACGCACGTTGGACACCATCAAATGACGAACACTGAATTGCAAACTCGAGTGCGCCGAATCAATCTCGTATCTTTCTGTCATCGTTCATTCTCCTGTTTAAGCTGGGTTTTGCTCATATCTGTTATAGCGATTATCGCCGAGAGAGAAACGGATTCCGGCTCAGGCATACACACGGTATGTGGCCAGGAACTATAAATTGGCTGGGCGCTCGCCGGGTTGAGGCGAAGGACCGTCCACCGGTTTCTGTCCTTCTTCACTGGACCGGTCAAGAAACCTCGTCAAGGACGACAGAAGATCGATAGGAACCGGAAAAACGACGGTACTGTTCTTTTCCGCGCCGATTTCAACAAGTGTCTGCAGATAGCGCAACTGAATAGCGGCGGGCTCTCGCTGGATCAGGTGAGCAGCCATGCTGAGTTTTTCGGCCGCCAGGTATTCGCCTTCCGCATGAATAATTTTCGCTCGCCGCTCGCGTTCAGCCTCGGCCTGTCGGGCGATGGCGCGTATCATCTGGTCCGGTAAGTCGACTTGTTTGACTTCGACCATCGTCACTTTCACTCCCCAGGGTCCCGTGTGATCGTCGAGCACGGCCTGAAGCCGCACGTTGATTTTCTCGCGCTGGCTGAGTAGTTCATCGAGTTCCACCTCGCCGAGAACGCTGCGCAGAGTGGTCTGAGCCAGCTGGCTGGTCGCGTATAGAAAATTGGAGACTTCAATCACCGCTTTAGTCGGGTCGACGACCCGGAAATAAATCACGGCGTTAACTTTGACCGTCACATTGTCTCGTGTCACTAAATCTTGCGAGGGCACTTCCATCGCTTCTACACGAAGCGAAATTCTCACCATCCGGTCGAGCGGAGCGAAAACCAGAATGATGCCCGGCCCCTTAGGTCCCGAAAGCACGCGGCCCAGCCGGAAAATAACGCCTCGCTCGTATTCGGCGAGAATCTTGACGGACGAGATCAGGTAAAAAACGAGAATGACAATTACGATTAAAAAGCTAAAGCTCAAGAACCCGGCAAACATATGGTTCGATTACGCCTCCTTCACGTATAGCGTCATATCCTGTACTCGTTCAATGGAGACACGAGAGCCAGGCGATATCGGGACGTTGCTTCTAGCCTGCCAGTACTCACCGCGGACGAAAACAGTGCCCTGAGAGCTGATTTCAGTCCGGGCCACACCCACTTGGCCGACGAGACGTTCTACCCCAGTGAGCAAGCTGCGGCGGCGTGCTCGCAAGGCCAGATATCCCAGAAATATAGCGATAGTGCATAGAGCCATGGAGACGGCCACGGCCAATGCAGGATGGATGCGATGCGGCCCCTGCACGACAACCAAGGCGCCGATGAGGAGAAGAACAGCCCCCGACGCGCCGGAGATCCCGTGGCCGCCCAGCTTCAGCTCGAGCGCGAGCAGCACCAGAGCCATCAGGATCAGTACGGAGCCGTACCAGGTTGGAGCATTCTCCCACAATCCAAAAACTCCTACGCACAGGAGAAAGACGCCGATCACACCAGGAGCAACTAAACCCGGAGCGTGCAGTTCCCAGTAAAGAGCCAGGACTCCGACGATCAGTATGATGAATGCGAAGTTGGGATCGGCGACTACGTCGGGCATCTATCCAGTTTGTCAGGGATTTCGGTTGAAGAAAGTTTAACTTCAACGAAATAAACCGAAAATCTTGAGGGCCGTCTTGTTTAAGTAGAGACAACAACTCCAGAAGGAGAGGAAAAACCATGAAAAAACAACTATGCCTGTTGACTACTTCGGCACTTATCGCGATCGGTGCGGCGATAGGCGCGCCTCAAGACCAGTCCGCTGCACCTCCGGCGCCTGCCAATGGCCAGGCTCCGCATCGCCAGATGGATCCCGACCGGCAGGTGAAAATGCTTACCAAAAAGCTCAATCTTACCGCCGATCAACAAACACAGATCCGATCGATTCTGACCGACCGCCAGCAACAGTTCGAAAGCATTCGAAACGATACCTCGCTCGCGCCTAAAGATCGTCATGAAAAAATGCGATCCCTTCGAGAAGAAAGCGAAGGCAAAATCAAGGCAGTGTTAACCGACAGTCAGAAGCAGACCTACGATCAGATGCAGCAGGAGATGCGTGAGCGCATGCAGCATCACCGCGACCAGGGCCAGACGCCGGATTCTGGAGCGGCGCCCCAGAAATAGCCCGCGCCCTTACCGCCCCGCGATTTGGAGCGAACCCTTTTCGCGAGACAGCAGCTATAGTTGCGGCTCCCCAGGGAGCCGCAACTTTTTCGATTAGTAACTTCAGCTTGCTATAATGACGACTTGTGTCCGAGGCGTAAACCGCACGAGCGGTTTACCGATCGGAAGCCAAGGAACTTCTTGTGTTCGTTAGCCTCCATGCGTTGGAGTTGAAGCCGGTCAGCTTCAAAGTGGACATTCCGGCGGGGGAAATCGATTTTCAAACCAAACTCAGGCAATCATCGGTGCTTCACTCGGAGGGCAAAGCTGAGTTGCTCAACAGGTCGCTCGGCGAAGTACGGATGGTTGGCGATTTGAGCGTGCAAATAGAAGGCATATGTGACCGTTGCGCGGAGCCTGCCACCTCCTCGATACAGGATCATTTCGATCTGATCTACATGCCTTCCGCCGAAGCACGGGCCGGTGGCGAAGATGAGATCGACGAGGCCGCGGTGGAAGTAGGCTATTACGATGGAAACGGCCTCGAGCTGAACGACGTTTTTCGGGAAGTCGTTTTGCTTGCTTTACCGATGCAGTTGGTGTGCAAAGAGGATTGTAAGGGAGTCTGCGCAAGTTGCGGACAAAACCTCAACCAGAAGACCTGTGATTGCCAACCAAATGCCACGGACGACCGTTGGAGCAAATTGAAAATGTTACGCGCCGAGATCGGCTTGCAAAACTGAGCTGCAGGACCCACAGGTACTATCAGAGAAAGAGATCTAAAGCTAAATGCCAAACCCTAAGCGCCGCCATTCGAAGCGTCGTACTTCCACCCGTCGTGCTCACGATTCATTAGCGGTTCCCCAGCTCGCTGAGTGTCCGAACTGTCACGAGAAGATCCGTGCCCATCGTGCCTGCCCGCACTGTGGTAAGTACAAAGGCCGCGAAGTGATCGAAGTCGTCGAAGCCTAAATCCTTTCTCGCGGGCTCGGTCTCATTCGCCTGACATAATAAGCAACTGCATGATAACCATAGCCCTCGATGCGATGGGAGGGGACCACTTTCCTAAGCCGGAGGTAGGGGGCGCTCTGCGCGCCGTGAAAACTCTGGGAGTCAGAGTGGTTCTGGTAGGGCGTGAAGAAGTGCTGCGAGCAGAGCTGGAACGCTATCCGGGATGGCAAAGACTCCCGCTCGAGCTTCGACATGCGAGCGACCAGATCACCATGGCGGAGAGCGCGGGTAAAGCGATTCGGAAGAAAGATAGTTCAATCCGGGTTGCTTGTAAATTGGTTAGCTCCGGCATCGCAGCCGGCGTCGTATCCGCCGGCAATACAGGCGCAGTAATGGCAACAGCCAAGATGGTCCAAGGCATGTTGACGGGCGTGGATCGACCCGCGCTCGCTACGGCTTTCCCTACCGTTAACGATCGATCCGCTGTGATGCTCGACGTGGGCGCGAACGTAGACTGCACTCCAAAAATGCTGGCTCAGTTTGCGGTAATGGGCAACGCATACTCGAGGGCTATCTTTCGAAATCCCCGCCCGCGGGTCGGGCTGCTCTCGATAGGTGAGGAAGAGCACAAGGGCAACGGCTTGACGCATGACACGCGGCCCCTTCTGAGGAGCCTGCGAAATCTCAACTTCATCGGCAATGTCGAAGGCCGGGACCTCTACACCGGAAAGGCGGACGTCATTGTCTGCGACGGCTTTGTCGGCAACGTGGCATTGAAAGTGAGCGAAGGATTGGTCGAGGTAATTGGCGAGACTTTGCGGCAATCGCTGACGGCCACATTGACTCGTAAGGTGGGCGCCTACCTGGCGCAAGGCGCGCTGAAGGAGTTCAAGAAGCGAGTGGACGTGGACGAGTACGGTGGAGCGCCCCTGCTCGGCCTTAACGGGCTGTGTGTCATTTGCCACGGCAGATCGAACGCCAAGGCGATTATGAATGCGATCCGTGTGGCGAAAGAGTTCGCCGGGGGTAAGATCGATGAGCGAATTGCCACTGAACTCGACGCCTGGACTGCCTCAGCGCACGCAGTTTGAGCGCGTCGAAGAGATTAGAGTGCTACGCTGATAAGGATTTCCCGCCCGTGCGGATGTGGCGGAATTGGCAGACGCACTGGATTTAGGTTCCAGCGAGAGCAACTCCGTGGGAGTTCAAGTCTCCCCATCCGCACCAAGAAATCTAAGCCCCGAGAAGCTCTTTCTTCAACATCTCCCAAAACCTCAAAACGCTATACTGCTACCAACCCCGCACGCCTTCGCAGTGAGGCTCTAACCGGCTAGTATGTGGATCGTTCGTCTGGCTCTAAGCCGCCCTTATACCTTCGTCGTGATGGCGATTCTCGTCGTGATCCTGGGCAGCACTGCCATCGTCACCATGCCGGTCGATATCTTTCCCTATATCGATATTCCTGTTGTCAGCGTTCTTTGGGTCTACTCCGGCCTCTCGCCTGAAGAAATGGAGAAACGCGTTGTCACAGGTTTCGAGCGCAGCCTGACCTCGAACGTCAATGACATCGAACACATCGAATCGCAGTCTTACAGCGGCTACGGCGTAGTTAAGATCTACTTCCATCCAAACGTCAAGATCGATATGGCGGTGGCGCAAGTCACGGCGACTATGCAAACGGCTCTGCGACAGATGCCGCCCGGAATGTTTCCCGCGAACGTGCTCAAGTACGATGCGGCCAGCGTCCCCATTCTCCAACTTGGTCTCTCGAGCAAGACGCTACGCGAGCAGGAGATCTTTGACCTGGGCAACAACTTCATCCGCACTCCTCTAGGTACGGTTCAGGGCGCGTCCGTCTCATATCCGTTTGGCGGGAAACAGCGCTCTGTAATGGTCGATCTCAACCTCGACGAGCTCTATGCCAAACAGGTATCTCCCATCGACGTCTCCAATGCGCTCAACGCGCAAAACCTGATTCTTCCAGCCGGCACGGCAAAACTTGCCCAGACCGAATATCAGGTACGCGTAAATAGCAGCCCAATCGCCCTCAATGAACTAAATGACCTGCCCATAAAGACCGTGAACGGAGCCACCGTATACATGCGGGATGTCGCCCAGATTCACGACGGTTTCTCGGTCCAGAACAACATCGTCCGGACTAACGGTTCACGCGGAGTGCTGATTACCATCACACGCAATGGGAAAGCGTCCACTCTCGGCATCGTAAACGCCGTTAAAGCGGCGTTACCGAGAATTCTCGCGAACGTCCCACCCGAGCTCAAGGTCGTAGCACTGGCCGATCAATCCATCTTCGTGCGGGCGTCCATTCGGGGCGTGGTACGCGAGGCAATCATCGCCGCGGCGCTTACCGGCTTGATGATCTTACTGTTCCTCGGAAGCCTGCGTAGCACTTTGATAGTCTGCATCTCAATCCCGCTCTCGATTCTCGCTTCGCTCTCGATTCTCAATCTCCTCGGACAAACGATAAATGTTATGACCCTCGGCGGTCTCGCTCTGGCGGTCGGCATCCTGGTCGATGACGCCACCGTCGAAATCGAGAACACGCATCGCAACATCGCCATGCGCAAACCCCTTATCCGCGGAGTCCTCGACGGGGCGTCTCAAATCGCGGTCCCGACCTTTGTAGCCACCCTCTCCATCTGCATTGTCTTCGTTCCGGTGCTATTGCTTACCGGAACCGCGAAATACCTCTTCACCCCGCTGGCGCTGGCCGTGGTGTTCGCCCTGCTAGCCTCCTATTTGCTGTCGCGCACGCTGGTTCCCACTATGATGGCCCACCTGCTCGGCCCTGAGCTGGATCTCTACCAAAGCCCGCTCAATGCTGCACCGGTTCGCCGCCGCGGCATGCTCTGGCGCCTTCACCATCTTTTCGACGTGCAGTTCGAAAAACTCCGTTATCGTTATTTAGGCTTGCTCGACTGGACTTTGCGGCATCGCGCCCCGTTTCTTGCGGTCTTTTCCGCCTTCTGCATCCTGTCCTCAGGACTCGTTGCGGTGGTAGGAGAAGATTTCTTCCCTGACGTCGATTCCGGTCAAATGCGTCTCCACGCGCGCGGCCCGGCGGGTACCCGCATCGAGCAGACAGAAGTACGTTTTGCCGCTATCGAGCGTGAAATCCGTTCTGTTATCCCGGCCAATGAGATCGATACGCTCATCGACAACATTGGCATCCCCAATAGCTGGCCGGCAATAGCTCAAGGCGATATCCCCACTATCTCGGCCGCCGATGGCGAGATTCTCATATCCCTCAACAAAGAAAAGCACGGCTCAACGCGCAACTACCAAGTCTTATTGCGTAAGCGTCTGAGCCGGAGCTTTCCTGACATGACGTTCTTCTTCCAACCGGCAAACATTACCAGCCAGATCATTAATTTCGGCATTCCAGCGCCGATCGATCTGCAGGTCGTAGGCCGCAACGCAGAAGCCAACTACGACATTGCTCGGCGCCTCGCGGAAAAGATTTCCCGCATACCTGGCGCTGCGGACGTGCATGTTCACCAGGTTGTCGCCCAACCCGAATTGCAATTGAACGTCGACCGGATCAAGGCCTCGCAGCTTGGCCTCACCCAGCGGGACGTCACGAACAGCATGCTCATTTCTCTCAGCGGCAGTTCGACCATCGCTCCGAACTTCTGGCTGAACTGGTCGAACGGCGTGAACTACAACATAGGCGTACAAACCCCTCAATACCGCATCAATTCACTCGACTCGCTGATGCGCACGCCGATTACGGCCTCGACAAATATCGAAAACAGCACTACATCCGCTTCCCAGGCCGGCGCTGCAATGACCACCAGCGCCTTTATTGCCGCCGCGCCTAGCAGCGCCTCGCAAGCATACGGGAACCCGGGCGCCCTTCCCGGTTCTATTCAGCTGCTTTCTAATCTCGCCAGCGTCCAACGCGCTAATACGCCCGTCATCGTGAATCACTATAACGTCTGGCCTGTTTACGATGTTTACGCAAATGTAGACCGCCGCGATTTGGGAGGAGTTGGAAGAGGCGTCGAACGCATCATGCGCGAGGAGGAGCGCAGCTTACCCCGCGGCACGTCCTTCAATCTGCGGGGACAGATCCAAACGATGCAATCCTCCTTCTTCCGCCTTGCCATCGGAATGATTTTCGCGGTTGTCCTCGTGTATCTTTTGATGACTGTAAATTTCCAGTCCTGGCTCGATCCGTTCATCATTCTGACTGCTCTGCCGGGCGCCATGATTGGAATATTATGGATATTGTTTATTACCGGCACGACTCTTAGCGTCCCGTCCCTTATGGGCGCCATTATGTGTGTTGGCGTCGCTACCGCTAACAGTATTCTGATTGTGACCTTCGCGAATGACGAACGCGTAGTTCTCGAATCTGCGCGCGACGCCGTGCTTTCTGCCGGGCACGCGCGTATGCGGCCGGTCCTTATGACTGCTACGGCGATGATCCTCGGTATGCTCCCGATGTCTCTCGGCCTCGGCGAGGGTGGCGAGCAGAATGCGCCACTCGGTCGTGCTGTCATCGGAGGCTTGCTTTTCGCCACGGTCACCACTCTCTTTGTTGTTCCCGTAATTTATAGCTACTTGCGGACCAAACCGCCGGTTGATCACGAGCGCCGTCTCAAAGAACGGGAACGCGAAACCGAATTGTTCTCGGATCCGTGGGCGCCTGATGCGCTATAGCGACCCCGATCTTCCGCCCACCACGGACGCGGCCTCCGGCACCGAAGAGCGGCTGCGGCGCGAAAACGAAGAATTGCGCCGCCAACTTGAGCAGTTGCGCAGTTCGTCTCAGCCGGCAGTCGGTCTGCCCGCCAAACTCTGGCGTCCTTCTCGACTGACCCTTTGGGCCCTTTGTCTCTCGGCATTGGTCATCTTCGCGATCGCCTTCCTAGCCGGGTACCTCCCGCTGCATAGCCGGACTGTGCTGATAGCAGGGGAAGCACAGGAGCGCGCCCAGGCTCTACCGCGTGTAGAAGTGGTTACGGTAAGTCGCTCGTCCCGCGATAGCGGTTTACAGTTGCCTGGTAACATTCAGGCGACCACAGAAGCACCCATCCTTGCGCGAGCTGACGGTTATGTCAAGCAGCGTTTGGTGGATATTGGCGACCGCGTTCGTCGCGACCAGACGCTCGCCATCATTGAGGCGCCTGAACTTGACGCGCAGGTACATCAGGCGCAGGCCAGTCTGCAGCAAGCTCGCGCCGCTCTCGATCAGGCCGAGGCCAACCTTCAACAAGGACGCGCTGACTTGGAACTCGCGCGGGTAACGGCGAAGCGCTGGGCAAATCTGGTAGGAGACGGCTCTGTTTCTGTTCAGGAAAACGATCAATACCAGGCCCAGTATAAATCCAAAATCGCCGGCGTTCACGCTCTGGAGCAAGCTATTCTCGCTCAGCGTAGTAGCGTTGGCGCGGCCGAAGCCAATCTCGCTCGCCTGCAACAAATGAGCGGCTATCGAACGGTAGTCGCGCCTTTCGATGGTGTGATCACCCTCCGTAATGTGGATTCGGGCGCCCTTGTGAATAACGGCAGCACCTTGCTGTTTCGCATCGCTCAGACGGGTACCTTGCGGACCTATCTGAATGTTCCTCAGACCCACGCCGATTCAGTGCATCGCGGTGATGCCGCCCGCGTTACTGTCTCGAATTTACCGGGCAGGAGCTTCAGTGGTGTGGTTGCCCGGACTGCTAACGCTCTCGATCCCGCCAGCCGGACGTTGTTAGTCGAAGTGCGCGTGCCCAATCCGGAAGGTATTCTGTTACCGGGCATGTACGCCCAAGTAGAACTAAAAAGCTCTCGCGCAAATCCTCCCCTTCTCATCCCGAGCGATGCGCTCATCACTTCGGGCGCCGGCACGCAGGTAGCCCTAGTGGGTGCGGATCACAGAGTGCGTCTTCAAAATATAGTCCCTGGCCGCGATTACGGCGATCGCCTCGAGATATTAAACGGACTGCATGAGGGAGACACTATCATCGCGAGCCCAGGCGACATTGTGCACGACGGCGCTGAAGTAGAACCCGTCCAGAAAGACTCAAAGCCCAGCGGCCGCTAGCAGGACATCCGGCGGCCAGGCAGCCACCGATAGGGAAGAAAATATCTCCGTGCTGCGTCTTATTCGGCGGTGATTCCTCTGAGTGATCGGGAAGTCGCCGCAGAAATCATCGAGTCCTGTCGAGCCGGCGATCGGGACGCTTTTCGTGTGCTCTACGAGTTGTATAAGGATCGGGTTTACTCAATTTCGCTTTATTTCTTTCATGGCGACGAGGCCGCCGCGAACGATATCACCCAACAGGTGTTTCTAAAGCTGATTACTTCCATTCGCCAATTCAAAGGTGACGCCAGCTTCGCCACATGGCTATATCGCTTAGTAGTCAACGCCTGCCAGGATGCGGCGCGGCGGAGGAAGTCGGCCGGAATCACCGCAGCCGGCACGCGTCTCGAGGAAATCCCGGCTGCGGCTTCCCATGAGGACGATTACCTGCGAAAACAACTGGCATACTCCGTGCGAACGGCGATTTGTTCGCTGCCTCCGAAATTCCGCATGGCTATTTTGCTGCGCTATTTCGACGATCTGTCGTACGAGCAGATGTCGCAGGCGCTTCATTGCTCTGTGGGTACAGTGGCCTCGCGCTTGAGCCGTGGCCACAAAATGCTTGCGGAGCAACTGACGCGCTTAACGGGAGCGGCAAGATGAATACTTTCGGCAGGCACGTTTCGTCTCAAATCGCCGCATACATCCATGGCGAGCTCAGCTCGGATGAAGCCCGGCGCGTCGAAGCACACCTGGCGCGCTGCGAACACTGCCGGAAGGAGCGCGAATTGACCGACTCCGGGATGGCACTGCTGGAAAATCTTCCGGCGCTTCACGCGCCTGACTCCGTCTGGAATGCTATTGAAGCAGCAATTCCGCAGGTTCTACCCAGGCGGTGGCAATCGGGCTTGCAATGGCAACTCGCATTAGCCATGCTGGCGATCTTATCGATCGCAGGCGTCGTGTATTGGAGACTGTACCAGCGCGAAAACCTATGGGAATTGATCCAAATTCACGGTACGCCAGTTGTCGATGCAAAACCTGTCCGCGATGTCATGCGGATTGGAGCCGGCGAGTGGATCGAAACCGATTCAGCGGCGAGCGCAACCGTGAAGATCGGTGAGATTGGCTCTGTTGGGATCGCCCCCAACACGAGATTGCTGGTGATAACGGCGCGGCGGCATCAAAAACGCTTGGCGCTGGCGCGAGGCGAGATTCACGCAAAAATCTCGGCCCCTCCAAAACTGTTCCTGGTGGACACAGCCTCTGCTACGGCCGTGGATCTGGGCTGCGAGTATTCGCTTCATACCGACGAACGCGGCGCGGGCCTGCTTCAGGTCACCCAAGGATGGGTATCGTTTCAATGGAAGGGGCTGGAGTCGCTCGTTCCGGCGGGCGCCAGCTGCCGGACACGACCTCAGGCCGGTCCGGGAGTGCCATACTTCGACGACGCCTCGCCGCAGTTCAAGCAGGCCGTAGAAAACTTTGCCGCTGCCGGGTTCGAGGGCGCGTCGCTGGAAGTCATACTGGCTAATGCGCGAGTCCGTGACACCCTGACACTCTGGCATCTCCTCTCGCGAGTGGAATTTCGCGATCGCGAGCGCATTTACGACCGCATTGCCGCCCTGACGCCTGTGCCGGCAGGTGTTTCCCGGGAAAAAGCCCTCAACTTAGATGCGCAGACTCTCACTCACTGGAAAGATGAATTGGCTTGGACATGGTAGCCGGGAAGAAAATTCGCGCACGCGCGTCTAAACTCTCGAAAGAGGAGGAGACTTCGATGACGCGACTTGGCGTATGGCTCTTCATTCCCGCGCTCCTGATCGCTCAGGGCTTTACTTTCCAAGTGGGCAGTCCGGTGGCATCGCAGGACTTCCACTTCAAGACGGCAGCCTTTGTATTTCGCACTCAAGGTTGCAGCGGGGCGAAACCCAAACTCTCCGCGACTGCGGAAGGGATCGATAACCATGAGCGGAGGTCAATCCCCCTCAAAGTGATGGAGGCAAGCAAGCCCGGTGTTTATGCCGTATTTCAAACTTGGCCCAAAGAAGGCCATTGGCTCGTGAACCTCGAAGGCACCTGCGACAGCTCGCGCGCAGGCGCCATTCTTCCGATCGGCCCCAACGGCTTCATTCGTGAATCTGCCAGGTTCTTTCCACGCCCAGCCTCGAAAGATGAGATCGAGACATCGTTAAAAGCTACCAGCCAGGGAGGCAACAAGTGAGTCGAAAAACAGTCGCTCGAGCCGCGTTAGTCATTTCGGCCTCCGGCCTCCTGCTCGCGGGGAGGCTCAACACAACTGGCGCCGATGACCTCGGCACCAATGACCTTATGGTTCACGAATGGGGAACCTTCACGTCAGTCGCCGGAGAGAACGGCTCCGCGGTGGATTGGAACGTACTGGGCGGCAAGGATGATCTTCCTGGCTTCGTCAACGACCGCGGATTTCGGAATTTCAAGTTCAGGCTGGCGGGCACAGTGCGGATGGAGACTCCAGTGCTCTACTTCTATAGCCAACGCGAACTGAATGCGCGCGTGAGGGTCTCTTTCCCGAAGGGCCTCATCACTGAGTGGTATCCCAAGGCTGAATATCATGTGGATCGAAAGATTGGCAGCGACAGCCGCACGTATCGTCTGCCGCCAAACCTGGGAGGCATCGATACTTCGCTAATGAGCCTGATCGGTGGACTGGAATGGAAAAACATAGAGGTAGAACCGGACTCCGCGCCCGATCTGCCGCGCGAAGATCGACCCAGCCGCTACTACGCCGCCCGCGCGACCGATGCTTCTCCAATTGAGGTCGATGGGCAGCATGAAAAGTTTCTGTTTTATCGCGGAGTCGGGCGCTTCGCTGTCCCTCTGTCTGCTCGCGTCTACGACGACGGAAGAGTTGCCCTCGAAAATTGCGGTGCTGAAGTCCCGATGGCGATCCTCTTCGAGAATCGCGGCGGCCGTTTGGGTTACAGCGTCGCCGGCACGATTTCCGGACAGCTTACGCTGGATCCGCCTTCGCTCGGCTCGGAGTTTGCGCCGCTGGCTGAACAATTAGAGAACACGCTGGTAGAGCAAGGCCTGTTTCCAAAAGAAGCGCAAGCCATGATCGCCACCTGGCGCGATTCCTGGTTCGAGGAAGGCTCGCGAGTGATCTATATCGTTCCTTCGACAACTGTAAACGCTGTTCTCCCGCTGCAAATCGATCCAGTTCCGTCCCAGATCGCGCGTGTGTTCGTCGGCCGAATTGAGCTGATTACACCCGAAACTACGGAGCTGGTAAAAGCAGCCATAGCCGCGAACGACCGCTGTGTGCTCGATCACTATGGCCGTTTTCTCGACCCGATTCTGAAGCACATCGTTTTAGAAGATCCCGCCAGCGCCGGTGAGATCGAGCGTTGGCGCGAAAATGCCGGCGGCGGGCCTGTTTCCGCATGTCCCTAAACCATAAAGACGGCTTGAATCCTTTTACTTGCCCGCCGCATCTATCTTGATATCAAGGTATTGTGAACGCTTCGCCGCGATAGCGTGGCTTACCGAGCACAAGAATAGGAAAAGCTATGTCGTTACGCCCGATTAAACAGGTCATAGAGACCAAACCCACCATCGAAGGTGCCGGAGTAAAGCTCCAGCGCGCTTTTGGATTCGGCAAAACCAAGGATTTCGACCCTTTTCTCCTGCTGGATGATTTCCGGAACGACAACCCAGACGATTACCTGGCTGGATTCCCTTGGCATCCCCACCGCGGAATCGAGACGATCACTTACGTCCTCGCCGGTTCAGTCGAGCATGGTGACAGCTTGGGCAACCGCGGCAAAATGACTGCCGGCGACGTGCAATGGATGACCGCCGGCAGTGGCATCTTGCATCAGGAAATGCCCAAGGGCGACACTCAGGGGCGCATGCACGGTTTCCAATTGTGGGCCAATCTCCCTTCGTCTTTGAAGATGACCGATCCGCGCTATCAGGACATTCCGTCAAGCGCGATACCTGAAGTCACAGAGGATGACGGCACACTTGTCCGAGTCATCTGTGGTGAGTTCTGGGGGAAGAAGGGGCCGGTGGAAGGTGTGGCCGCCGATCCCAATTACCTCGATATTTCTGTTCCGCCAGGTAAGCGCAAGCGGCTAAAGATCGAGACAACTCGCAACGCGTTTGCCTATGTATTTGCGGGCTCGGGCTCTTTCCGTGACGCCTCCGACCCGCGCGCGGTTCTCACTGAGCAGGTGTCTCAACCCGCAGCAGTGCCCGTCTATGACGTCAAGAATCACTCGCTCGTGCTCTTCGATCGCGGCGATGAGATCACTGTCCAGGCCGGACCGGAGGGGATTAGATTCCTGCTGGTATCCGGAAAACCTATTGAAGAGCCGGTAGCTTGGTATGGTCCTATCGTTATGAACACCCAAGATCAACTACGACAGGCCATGGCCGATCTGCGCGAAGGCTCGTTCATCAAGACTCGCTAAGGCGACGATTCGCCCCGGGTGAGATAGTAAGACTCATACAAGACAAACCCGAGGGCAGTCCGAGCGATTACCTCGCCGCTGAACGAACATTTCTGGATGGATTCGAACGGGTTTGGCCCTCATGGGATTCGGCTTTGTGGTCGCCCGGTTTGGTCTCTTCCTCCGGGCGCTGCAGATCGGTCAGCCGAATCTCCAGCAGTTTGCGATCAAATTTACAAAGCCGCTGGCGGCGCCCATCGGCGTTTTCGCAGTCGCGATGCCTACGGCCGTTGCTGCCGGGTAATCTGCGCGACGGTAGGTTCATCAAGACCCGGTAAACCGCGAGCCGGTCCCGGAAGGGCCGCCACATACTCGGCAAGCAAATACATTCGCCGCAGCAGCAGGCCCTGCTTCCGCGCAACGGTTGTACAGGCACTCCATAAGGCGTCAGTTGGCTGGGGGGCACTCCACCCGAATCGCGATCTGAGAAGGCTGAAAGTCTCGTCCAGACGCTGCAGCTCCTTCCTTCGTTGCTCAGGCGTAGTACCGTGCCAGAGGAGCCAAATATATGACCTGGCGGCCATTTTTTCGGTCGGGAATTTCAGTCTGCGAAGAATTCCCGCTCCATACCGTCGCGCGAACCAGCCCGACAAGTACCTGATGGCTGGTGACGAGCGCGGGATCAGCCGCGGCTCGTGCTCGGCGTGCGGCAGTGTAGCAACTCGCGGGAAATGGCTCTGAAACAGATACCGCAAGAGCATTCGATCATCCAGTGCAATGCGCGGCGTCGAAAGCCAAAACTCCATTAGCGGCGGATAGTAGAAAACCGGGGCCGGCATAAAACGCTGTCCGACATACAGGAGCTGATTTCCGACAAGCCGGCGTTGGATGTTCTCTAGATTCCATAGAGTGAAGGTCTGATGGGGGGCGACATCGGTCACCAGTTCGGCTTTGATGTCGTCGATCGAGACGTGAATCGAGGCCGCGAGATGAAGCGCATCGCCGGCCTGCTCGGCAATGCCCCTAAAGAAATGGCTCGCCGCACCGCGTGCGATTTCTTCCGGCTCCGTCGCCGTTTCAATTGGGATCCAGTTTAGTAGCGCTCCAGATAGCGTGTCTCCAATGAAGCCATGATAGAGCGGCATGCCTTCCTCAGCCGGAAATTGCAACAGATTCGCCATGAACAACGTATGGGTGTCTGCCAGGCCTTCGAGGCACTCGAGCCAGATGGGGATCAGTTCCAGGACATCAGCGTGCGGTGGCGGGAATACTCTCGTGGTGGTACCCAAAATTTGCGCCACCGCCCGCGCAACTCGAATCTCATCGTGTCTGGGGTAGCCGAGCGTCACTATCTGCGGCTTGAGATTCAGCGAAGCAGCAAAACAAGCGATCAAGCGCGAGTCGAAGCCTCCCGTTAAGGGAAGCAGCCCCGGAGCAGGTAACGTGCTCAGACTCTCACGAATAAGTAGGGCAATTCGGTCGGCGGCGACCGAGGCAGCGATTGCCGCA
Source organism: Terriglobia bacterium (assembly GCA_963738555.1). Classification (GTDB taxonomy): domain Bacteria; phylum Acidobacteriota; class Terriglobia; order Bryobacterales; family Bryobacteraceae; genus Bog-105. The sequence continues at coordinate 403,001 of CAVTXN010000006.1, read as the reverse complement.
TTCGGGGGCGGAATCTTTGTCCTTCTGCTGCGGTCAATTCTAAGCGCCTTCCCCCGCTCCCATCGGACCACCTGGCCAGCGGTCGACAGACGTACTTTCCGGTGCAAGGTTCGCCCGCCCAGCGGCGCACCGCAGCAAAGAAATTCAAATACGCCTTGATCGTCGATTTCCCGACTCAGTTCCGGACAGGCGGCGAACATGTGCAGTATCGAGGAGCACACAACGGTGTCTTCACCGAGCCGAGTTATGTAGTAGGGAAGGAGTGAAAGCGGATCCGAGGAAATCGTTAGTGAGTCGCTCGTACAGGAGAGCAGGTTGAATATTCTCACTGTGTCGGAAACAAAATTGCCCGCACACAACTGATCCGGCTCGTATGCAAGTTCCTTGCGAAGTTTGAATTCGGTTCCCGAGGTAACCTGCAGAATCCGAAACTCCTCCGTGACGCGGTCCGCCTCTGAACCAAAGGGAATAAAGCCTAGAAGGCAGGGGCGCGGTAGCGTTTTGTATCCCATTCTCCGGAATCCCGCGCCGAGATGCGATATTCGCTCCGGGTCGGGCTCGCCAGATTCTAGGTAGGCAAAGAAATGCTTCGCGGCAATCATTTCTGTCGTCTCCTTCCCCGTCTCTCAAGACTGTATCGGAAAAACAGAGTGGGAGCGATTCGAGTCGATAGCGATCAAGTCAGCATGCAAAGCGATAGACAGAAGTTGATTCAAAAACGGCCGGCACCCGCCCTGCGTCTAATCAGTTCCTGATCTCTTGGAGCTGCCCTAGCTGATGCAGCATCACCGATTGCTGGAGGATCCATACAGATTCCTGGTTGAAGCGCCGGACGAGAAGCGAGCGCGCGAAGCGCGGCAAGACGGCCATCCGATTCAGCAACGGAGAAGAGGCTCGGGCTGCAAACGGCAATCCCTGTTTTGCGTATCGCAGATACAGCTCACGGCGCATCGGCGTTTTCTTGGAGTAAGCTACGTTGATTTGGGGATGTGCCCGCGCGATCGCCTCAGTGTGAAAGGTTTTGTCCGCAAACATCTCTTCCGGAAGCCCTGCCAGAAAATCGAAAACTTCCTTGTCAAGAAACGGTACGTAAGCCGTGCGAACCACGCTGCCCCACAGACCGTGAACGGACGCGTTGATTGCCCGCCTCGTCCGGTTGTATAGGAAGAAAAACATCATCGGGTTCTGCGTGTGGCGATAGCGAATCATCTCCTTAATCATTGCCCCGCGCGGGTCGGTGGCCGCGGCTGCCTCTCGCCACTTTGCCGGTATTAGAAGACTTGTGAGAGGCGCAATTCGCCGAACCACCTCCTCAAAGTGCCCTGCGCGATAGAGCCGGCTGTTCTCATCGTCGTGAAAGTGTCCGGCTGACAATACGTCTCCCGCGATCCCATCATAGGTGACCGCTTCCTTGTCTGCCATGTCCTGGGCCACCAGCCACTCCCATCCGTGCTCTAACGCCTGGAAGTTGGTTAGCTCGTCCTTCTCCAACTCCGTTCTTACAATATCTTCGTTTTCCGGAATCCTCGTCGCTACGTGCGGCACGCCCAAAGCATCGCATACCTGCTTGGCCAATCTCACATCATTGGGCATCGTGGCAAAGCTGGACGTATAGCAACAGACCGGTAGCGCTCCTAAAGCAGCCAGCTCCAGCAGAATATGACGGGAGTCTCGGCCGCCACTCAGCGGCAGACGGATCGTCGCCGAGTCCATAATCCGCTTTTTCATTGCTGACCGAAACAGATCAATATAGCCGTCGATAGCCTGAGCGCGTGAAAGATTATTGATTTTGATCTCGGGAAAACACTCGTTCACTTCCAGGTGTCCAGGTGTCCACGTCAGTGTCCCTCCTACTGGAAACGCCTTTATCGTCCGAAACACCGTGGCATCTCCAACACAGAATCCCACTCGCAACAGCACGTGTAAGGCTGTCCAGTCGACCTCCGAAGAGGCACCTGCCTTGATCAGTTCGCTGATTCTCGTCGAAAGCGCGATGCCGCCGGGAATTTCGCTATAAAACAGCGGAAACATGCCCAACCGATCGACGCGCGCCTGGAGCATCTGGCCGTCCCACTGCCACTCGCCAAACGCACCATCCCGCTCGCCATTGGCATAAACCGGGTAGCCGCCCAGGAACCGAGCCGGTCCCGCAACCGAGAATTGCGCGCCGTTTTTCCGAATTGTTATGGTTTCTGGTCGCCCGTTGGTAGGCGTGATCGCCATCGGACTTGTAGGATCAGCAAAGCTCTGGAGCGGGAACTTCAATAAGACGTCCGCCCCGTTCGCCGTGGAAGTAACACTTTCCCTACGGTAACACAACGCTGGCGGGCTTTTCAGCACTAAGGGTCCTGTAACCCAGCTTTCGCTGAGTTCCGCCCAAGCTACAATCCAAGTGCATAGTGCCAAGGCAAAAATTACGGATTCCCGCAAATTACTGGTGGCTTCGCGTTGACGCCTTTTGATCCCCCCGACGGGCGCCTTTCAGCGTGACAGTCCCGACCGCTTCACGACCTCCGCGGCTGGCCGTCCAGGCGTTCTGGCTGACGGCATCTAAGCTGACTGCGGCTCTCCTCAATATTGGTTTACCGATACTCCTCGTCCGCTTGATGCCCCAGATCGAGTATGGGATTTATAAGGAAGCTTTCCTCTTTGTATCGACAGCGACTAACGTAGCTACCTTCGGCGTCGGCATGAGCGCGTTCTATTTCATGCCGCGATTCCCTGAGCGCGGGGGAGAGATCGCCTTCAATATCCTCGTCTACAACTTCGTTGCCGGCTGGGTTCCACTCGTCGCTCTCGCATTCTACCCCGACATTTTGAAGCTCCTCTTTCGAACGGATGCTCTCGGCCCGCTCGCCATCCTGCTTGGCTTTCTGGTCCTGTTCACCCTGACCTCGAGCATGCTCCAGCAAATTCCCACTGCGCTGCAGGACGTCCGCTATTCCACCCTATTTATCGTCGGCAGCCAGGTAAGCCGGGCGATTATGCTGGCTGCTGCCGCTCTCTGGTTCCGGTCCGTGAAAGGCATTCTCGTCGCCGCGCTGCTCAATCAGATCCTCTCAATATGGGTGTTCCTCTGGTACCTGCAGGGAAAATTCCCGCGCTTCTGGTCCCGCTTTGATTGGCAGTTCTTCAAAGAGCAGCTGGCGTACGCTCTACCCTACGGCGCATTCGGATTCTTGTGGGTCATTCAAAAGGACCTCGACAACTACTTTGTTGGCGCTTTGTTAGGCCCTGCGGATTATGCGATTTACTCTGTAGGCTGGATCGACGTACCTTTACTCTCCTTGATCCTGGAGTCGGTCGGATCGGTATTGATCATTCGGGTCAGCGCCCTCCAGCAGGAGAATCGCAAAGCAGACATCCGGTCCGTTACAGCGGCCGCCAGCACCCGCCTTGCCGCCATCCAATTTCCACTTTTCGCTATCCTTTTGCTTGCCGGCCACGACCTGATCGTCTTGCTTTACACGCGCGCCTACGAGCGCAGCGCAAACATTTTCGTGATCAGCATCCTGCTGCTGCCGTTAGGCACCCTCCTGGTGGATCCTATCGTCCGCGCATACAAGGACTTGCGTTCTTTTCTACTGCTCGTACGCATTGCTACGTTCGTTTTCTTGTTTTCCGTTCTTGCACCCGTCATTCACCACTTCGGGATGATCGGCGCGACCGCGATCGCCGTCATCGCGCGATTTGCCGAGCATTTGGTCATCGCCTGGAGAGCCGCGCGGGCGGTAGATGCCAGCTTACGCGATCTCCGCTTATACGTCGGAGCGTTCAAAGTTACAGGCGTGACCCTCGTCGCAGCCGTGGTTGCCTACACTGCTCGAAATCTGATTGATCCAGGGCTCTTGATCCCACGCATCATTGTTGTCCCGGTCTGCGTGGCAGCCGTTTATCTGCCAGGGATGGTCGTGTTTCATCTCCCCGGCTGGGAGATGCTCAGCAAAGAGCAGCTATCCAACTTCATTGTGAAATGGAAAGCGAGCATTTTTCGGTCAGTGTAGATTCCGCCCTCACGAACACCGCCGCCACCAGCGCTCCCAGAAGAGCTACCGCGCCGGCCAGCAAAAACGCGCTGGTGAACTCTCCGGTAGCCCGGACGATAAAGCCGGTTACCGCGGGTCCGACAATGCCGGCGCAGTTCGCGATCAAATGTACAAAGCCGCTGGCAGCGCCTACATGTTTGGCATTCACGACGTGCTGGATAATCGCCCAATACGTTGCGCCGGTTAAATAGACGCAGAAAATTGTCACTGCCATCAGTGCTACCGCCAAGAAGAGGCTCGAAACCAGCCCTGTCAGGCTCACGCATACCGCTGCGACGGTCAGGCATGGGATCAGTACAAGCTTTCTGGCGGAGAGAGGATCATTGCATACTCGGCATAGAAGATCAGAAAGCACTCCGCTCAGCAGCAGCCCAAGGGTTCCGAGAATCCAGGGAATCGCGTTCAAAACGCTCATTCGGTTGATATCGAGATGCCGCGACAACATGAGATAACCGGGAAACCAGCTGAGGAAGAAATACAGTACATAGGCATAGCTGAAAAAAGCGATGCCGGTTGCAATTACTACCGGCCGCCGCAGATAGAAGGAGAGCGGCGGGTGGCTTTCGTCTTGCGCCGCCGGCTCCCGCGCCTCTACCCTAAGCTCCGGATTACGCCTGGCTTGCTGCATAGCCGGTTTGTCAGTGACAGCGAACGCCCAGCAAGCGGTCCAACAAAGACCTATCGCCGCGAGCACGATGAACGACGTCCGCCATCCATAATGCACGGCGAGCCATCCGGCCACGGCGCCCGCAACAGCCCCGCCAATCGGTGTTCCGGCATTCGCGATGCCTATCGCCGTTGCAACCCGTCCAGCAGGAAACCAGTTGTTCACCATCTTGCTTGCCGCAGCGCCAAAAGGACCTTCGCCACAACCGAACAACACGCGTAGCGCCAGCAACGAGGAGAATCCTACGGCAGCAGCCGTCAAGCCACAGAAAAGAGACCATACCGTCATAGACACCGCGAAGACACGCTTTGGACCGAATACGTCAGAAGCGTAGCCGCCGATGAATGTGAATAACGTATATCCGACGAAGAAGCTGCTGAAGACCATCCCTAGCTGCGCCGCATCGATCCGCAGCTCCTTCATCACCAGCGGCGCTGCCACCGATAGTGCCGACCGGTCCATGTAGTTGATCATTCCGCCGGCAAACAGGAACGAGACCGGAAACCACGCATTGCGACCAGGCACTGGCTATTTGGGCGTGATCGGCGCGTCCAAGAAAGCGCCGTCTGATGCCGGCGGGGAACTGCCGCTCTGTGTCGCCGGCGTCCCGCGATACAGTATTTGATCGTTTGTCGCCAGCATCTCGGCGTGAAAAGCAAGCGCATCCGGATGGAAGTCCGACTGCGGAGGCGGCTCCGGCAGAAAATGATGATAGCGATCGGTGCCGCGAACCAAAGTAGCGCTATCCGTTAACCCGGAAAGCTGTTTCACATGCGTCGGCAGATAGCGGATTGCGAAGCCAATGCGTCGAAGCTCACTGTCATTCGGCTCCGAGCCGTGGACCAGGAGTACGTGATGCAGTGACATCTCACCCGGCTGGAGCACGATGTCCACAGCCTGCGACTCATCCACCTCGACCGCAATTTCTTGCCCCCGGCTCAAAAGATTGTCGGGCGCAAACGTATCCGCATGCGGAAGCTGCTCTAACTTATGTGTTCCAGGAACCACGCGCATGCATCCGTTCGCGGTGGCACTCGGCGTGAACGCGACCCAGGCCGTCGCAACATCGGGCGATGACAAACCCCAGTATGTCGAGTCCTGATGCCAGGTCACACGCGCCTTATCATGTGGATTTTTGATAAAGAATCCTGATCCCCAACACAGGATATCTGGCCCGAGAATCTCTTCTACGGGATCGAGAATTCGCGCGTCGCGAATCAACTCGTTGAGCCAGGTTAATAACAAGTGGGGCTTTCGGTTGATCCGCGGCGGCAGCTTTCCGCCGTGCTGAGCCTCCAACTCTTCAAGTTTTCTCCGCAGAACAGCGCTTTCCGACTCCGATAACGCGGGGAGCGGAAACACAAATCCGTCGCGCCGATAGGCGTTGCGCATTCCCGTTTCGAGTTTGGTTTTCATACGTTCGTGCTTTTTTCCAAGGCTTGCTCTGCACGGCCTCCCCCAGAGTATAAGCGAGACGGGGTGGCCTGTCTTGAGGCCGAATATTCGTGATACATTCGTAACATTTTCTTGTTAGCCTTAGTTCTTCAGATTAGAAAGTCTTTCTGAAAGGGGAAGGTGTGCGAATACGTCATCTCGTCACTATATGTTTGCTGGCTGCCTGTCTTTCCATCCTGTCAAACATCCTGAACGCTCAATCCACATATGGGGTGATTCTCGGTACCGTCGTTGACAGTTCTGGCGCGCCAATCGCCAACGCCGCCGTCACAATCACAAATGTTGACGAAAATACCAGCCGGGAATTGAAGACCAATGGCAATGGCGATTTCGACGGAGAGAACCTGTTGCCTGCGCACTACAGCGTCTCGATTACCAGTGCGGGATTTGACACTTTCAACGCGACAGGTTTACAGCTGATCGCACGGCAAACCCTGCGAGTCAACGCCACTTTGCAAATCGGCAGAACTCAACAGACCGTGACCGTAAATGATGCGGAAGTCGGAGTTATCGCCACGGACAGTCAAACAATTCAGGCCACCTTCGATCCAAAGGCGCTCTTGAATCTGCCCGCCAACATTCGGGCCAACGGCAATACCAGCCCATATCAGCTCATCCAGGTCTTGCCGGGAGTGCAGGCCGATGACAGTGGAAACTTCTCCATTCAGGGCGGCATTCCTTCCCAGACCCAATACTCGCTCGATGGAATCTCGACGACAGATGTAACTGGCAACGCCCCGCTCACGAACGCATTTCCCTCCACAGAATCGCTGGCAGAGATCAAAGTGCAGGGGGTCGGAAACGAAGCCGAATATGGTCAAGTGGGAGATATCACGACCGTCTCGAAGAGCGGTACTAACCAGTTTCACGGAGATCTCTTCTGGTATTCCCAAAACAGAGCGCTGAATGCGCTGGCCTTCGGACAGCAGACTAAGACACAATTGGTCGCGAACGATTTCGGCGTAAGCGCAGGCGGCCCGGTAATACTTCCTCACATCTACAACGGTCACGACAAGACTTTCTTCTACGGAACCTACGAAGGCTTTCGCTATCCCCGTCAAGCAACTATTCAAAACGAGGTTCCTACCCAAACGGAACGCAATGGCGATTTCAATGCGGAAGGCGTTACGGTCACCGATCCCACTACCGGCCAGCCTTTCCCGAATGACACCATCCCCGCGAATCGCATCAGCTCGGTCGCTTCCAAGATCCTGACCTTATATCCACTTCCAAATGCCGGCGACCTGACCAAAGCGCACAGCGCCAATTACATCGATAATCGCCAGAATAATTACTCGTCCGATCAGTACGACGTTCGCGTCGATCAATACATCACATCGAATCAGTCCGTTTTCGCGCGCTGGACCTGGAAGAATATCAGCCAATTCAACCCACAGAACCTACTGGTGCCGAGCGAAAGCAACCCCGATAACTACAAGCTCTTGGTAGCCGCCTATAACTATGCCATCAAACCTAACCTGTTGAATGAGGCACGCTTCGGATTCACTTTGCGTACCACCTCTGTAAGCATGCCCTTTGACGGCAGAGCATTCACCAACGGCCTGGGGCTGATCGGCATCGGGCCGAACTTTCCCTTCAATGGCCTCCCGGACGTGACCATCACCGATTACCAGGAGTTAAACACCGATCGCGCCGATTCGACTACCCGTAGCGACACCTACCAGGCAACCGACAATGTCACCTGGAACAAAGGGCGGCACACGATGAAAGTCGGTTTCGACTACCGTCACATCCGCGCCGTAAGCCCGCTGGGCTTCATCAATGGCGACAATTACGGCGGCTACACCTTCAACGGGACCTTCACCGGTAATTCCGTCGCAGACTTTCTGCTCGGGCTCCCGATCAACACAGATGTCGATAACGTCAAGAACGATAACGACGGACGCAGCAACCACTACAACGCCTACATCCAGGACGCGTTTCGGGTCAGCCCCAAACTGACATTGGAATATGGTCTGAGGTTCGAGTTCCACCCGGGTTATACCGATGCCAATGGCAACATCGGAAACTTCAATCCCAATGTGCCGAAGTCGGGAGCTGTCATTTATCCCAACGGCGCAGAGTCTACGCTTGCACCGGAGTTTCTGCAAAGCTTCAACGCCTGTCCGAGTATCGGCAGCACGAGCGGACCCTCGGCAAACGGTGCCCCTTGCACGCCGGTTTTGTCGGCCAGTCAGGCGGGACTTCCGAATTCACTGCGCACCGCGCCCAAACGCTTCGTACCTCGTTTCGGCTTTGCTTATCGCCCATTCGATAACGACAAAACTGTGATCCGCGGCGGCTTCGGCGTCTTCAATACAGAAGTCCTCGGTTCGATTTACTACGCGCTCACGGGAACGCTGCAATCCAACACTCGCACTTACAACAACATTCTGAATGGGAAACCGATTTTCGCGTGGCCAAACACGCAACTACCCGGCGAAGGCACCATCGCGGATTTTGGTACCGCTTACTTTGGAACTGCGAACCAGATCAACTGGAAAGATCCGTATTCCATGCAATGGAACTTATCTATCGATCGCGATCTCGGCTTCCAGACGGGTCTCCGGGCATCTTACATCGCCATGAATACGCGGCAGCTCGTCTGGTCCCCGAATCTGAACCAGTCGACTTATTCCACCGATTTTTACACCGATCAACCGCTCAGTAGCCGGCCATTTCCGAATTGGGGAACGGTGAATACGCGCGCCAACGGAGCCACCGCGAATTATGAATCTGCGCAGTTGGAAATCAAGCACAGGACGCGTGCTGGCCTCACATTCGATTCCACCTACACCTTCGCGAAAAATCTTGCCGACAACCAGGGCTATACGAATGGCACCAATTTCGCAGACGAGAACTCCGGTTCGCGCACTTTGGATCTCTACGATCTGAAACATGAATACGGAAACGTTTTCGGCACGCGCAAGCACCGTTGGATTACCAGCGCCATCTATGATCTGCCAGTCGGACGAGGGCGCGCGTTTGGCAGCAACATGAATCGCTTCGTTGACGCCGTGATCGGCGGGTGGCAGCTCAGCTCGCTTTTCCTGTGGCAAAGCGGACCGTATCTGAGCCCCTATTTTAATGGCGGCGACCCCTCGGGTACGGGATCAGGTATCATCGGCCGCGCTCAGGCTCCCGATCTTGTCAGTAATCCCAACCTCAGTAATCCAAATCGCAATGATTGGTTTAATCTCGGAGCTTACACCTGCCCGGCTACACCCGGATGGCAGCCCGGAACCTCGTGCCTGATTGGTTCCGCTCCGCAATATGGCGCGCCGATCGGGCGCTTCGGTAACGCCGGACCGGCGATGGTCGTCGGAGCTGGCACAGTCAACCTGAACGCCGGTCTGGCAAAGTATTTCGCTGTTACCGAACGCGTGCGAATCAAAGTCGAGGGCTCTTTTACAAACGTTCTGAATCACACGAACCTGGCCGACCCTGTGCTGGCGATAGACAACGCGAGCGTAGCTCAAATCACGAGCGCGCGCGGTGCGGATTTCGGCGGTAATCGAACGGGCCAGGTAGGTGCCCGCATCGAGTGGTAAGATCCGGACCGCTCCACCGCGATCGGCTCCATTGATGTCCTTGTTGTTCGAGTCATCGTGGACATCAAAGCGCAGACTTCCGGACACAATCTTCCACTTGGAATTGCGCTCATCACACTCGCGTTCTTTTGCGCTGCTGTGATGAGCGCCTTTAGCAAAGCGGCCTCGGGAGTGCCGCCCCTGCTGATACTCTTCCTCCAATACGGCATCAGTTTTCTGGTGTTCGTTCCTTCGGCTTTGGCCGCAGGCCCTTCCGGTCTCGAAACCGAGCACTTCTGGTTACAACTGTTTCGGAGCGTAGCGGGAGCTGCCTGTCAGCTTTTCTTTTTCGTAGCGGTGCGATCGATACCTCTGCTCGATTCTGTATTGCTGTCGAATGCGGCGCCGCTGTTTATACCGATCGTGGTCTATGTTTGGTTTCGCAAGACAGTGCTGCCGCTGGTCTGGCTGAGTCTGCTGATCGGCCTTATCGGCATCGTGCTCATCATCAAACCAGGACCGCAAATGTTTCACAACCCGGCATCGTTGCTGGCTCTGATCGCCGGATTGCTTTCGGCTCTCGCGCTTGTTGCGACGAACAAGCTGGCGGAAACCGAGCGCCCCACACGCATTCTCATCTACAACTTCGGCCTCTCGACCCTGCTCCTTCTGCCACTAGCTGTTTGGGCATGGAAACCGCTCACGGCCAAACAATGGCTGCTGTTGCTGGGAGTCGGCATTTTCTATGCCGTGACGCAATATTTGATCATTCTGGCCTACCGCTACGCCAGCGCTGCCGAGCTATCGCCGTTCAATTACACGGTGGTCATTTTTTCCGGGTTGCTCGGATGGCGATTCTTCGGCAATGTCCCCGACACCGCAGCGGTCATCGGCACGATTCTCATTTGCGCTGGTGGCATTCTGAGCATTCGCGCCGGCCATCCCGAAGGACGCGGCCATGCATTCGGCTATGGGCACTGGCAACTGCACTGGAAACGCTTGCGCCACAAGACCGGCTGAGCTATCCCGCTCCTAGTGCCTTGATTCCAGATCGACACTCCGTTTCCAACAGCGCCAGCAATTGCTCCATATGCTCTATACGAGTCCGGAAGTTCACCGGGTTGATCCGGAACCAGGTCTTTCCTTTCAGCTCGGTTGTCGAAATCCAGAACTTCCCGCTCTTCTCTATCTTTTCCGCGACTTGCGCGTGAAGCCTCTTCGAATCCGTCTTGTTCAGATCCGCGCCGCGATATCGAATACAGATCGCCGACATCGGTGGCTCGCTGGCCGCTTCGAATTCAGAGTGGCTCTTGACCAGCGAATACAGGTGTTTCGCCTGCCGTACATTCGCGTCAATCCAAGAACCGATCTCCCGGCTGCCATAGCGCTTAAAGCTCATCCAGATCTTCAGGCTGCGAAATCTCCGCGACTGTTCGAAACCGTGCACGTAATACTGATAGCGGTCATTTGTGAGATCCATCTCGTCGGTAAGATAAGACGGCCTCATTCCGAAAGAAGCGGTCAGCCGCTTTTCGCTCTTCACCAGCACCGCTCCCGCGTCGAGCGGAGCATAAAACCACTTGTGCGGATCGATCGTTAATGAATCTGCCAGCTCCAATCCGCGATCTCGCATCGGGTTTTCATGCGATAGCAGCATGCCGCCGCCGTATGCCGCATCGGCATGGAGCCACATTCCTTCCCGATCGGCTATCTCCCGCAGTTCGCGGATTGGATCGACCGCTCCCGTGTTCGTAGTTCCGAATATTCCCACGATGCACATCGGCCGGATGCCGCGCGCCCGATCCTCTTGCATAGCCGATTCGAGCGCATCTAGTCGCACGCGAAATTCCGAATCGGTGGGCAGCGCGCGCAGTGCCTTACGACCCAGCCCCACAGCATCTACCGCCTTATCCACGGAAACGTGACGTTCTTCCGAGGTGTAAACCGCCCAGCGTTCCTGAACTCCATCGTGTTGTATCTGATCGCCGGACGCCCAGTCGCGTGCCAGCTTAAGCGCAATGAAATTTGCCATCATCCCGCCGCTGGTCAGGTTCCCCCCTGCTTCGTGACCATAACCGACCAGATCGGTGAGCCAGCGAATCGTCCTGCGCTCGATCGCAACTGCCGCCGGGCCTAGCGAATACGTGCCGATATTTTGGTTCAACGCCGAGCACAGGAAATCTGCAATAACACCCATCGGGTTCGGCGACGGCGTGATCAGACCCATATAGGCCGGATGTCCGACGTGCGTGCAATACGGAAGAAGCTTTGCTTCGACTTCCTTCAGAACAGTCTCTGCCGGGCTCAAATCCTCAGGCAATGGTTCGGCGAACAACTTTGCGAGCGCCTGGGGCGCCACATCCGGAAAGACCGGCTTCTCTGCAATATGTTCGAAATAGTCAGCCAGCAGATCCACTACCGCATTCCCGACCTTTCTGAACTCGCGCGCGTCCATCAGAAACTCCTTTTTTTCCATCCTTATGATCTGATCGAATTATGATTGAAGAGACTTTGGACAGAACCAGGAGCAAATCGGATGTGGAGTGATCGGACAAAAGACTCCTTTGCAGGGAGACCCTCAGGGCCGAACAACGGACCGGAAGCAGTGGGCAATATCGGGAACGTCGCGGTAATCGGCAGAGGAATGGTAATAAAAGGTGACATAAGAAGCAGGGAGAGTCTGCACATCGATGGCGAAGTTGACGGCTCGCTTGATATATCCGACTATCGCCTCACAGTTGGGCGCGAAGGAAAAGTCGGAGCGAATGCTTCGGCTCGCGAGATCGAGTTACTCGGAACAATCCGCGGGAACCTGGAAGCCACCAGTAAAATCACCATCCGCAAGGGAGCGCGCTTGATCGGAGATCTTCGAGCCCCAGGCATTCTTATTGAAGAGGGCGCTTATGTGAAGGGCAAAATAGAAATTATCAACAGCGCTGACCCGGCTCAGATGAATTTGGCTCAGCCTGACCTTCCCGAACCGGCTGCAGTATCCTCACAGAGCCCCGATCAGAGACCCCAGCCTTGAGCGCTCAAGCTGCTGCTTCTTCATCGATCCGTATCTCACGCAGTCAATAAATCGACCACACGCCAGGAGTAGCGATCTCGATCAGGTGACGGTCCGGATCTCGAAAGTAAACGCTCTGGCCGCCCAGTTCCCATGTGCGCTTCTCTTCCACCGCGATTCCATTCTCTTCCAGCCACGCTTCCCACCGGGGTAACTCTGATGCTGATATTGCGAACGCAACGTGCAACTCCCCGTCGCCATCGTGCGGAGACTGTATCAGCCGCGAACCGCCCTTCTTAAATAGCAGTAAAACCTGGCGCTCACTGGCTTGCATCGCGCAGCCGCGTTCTCCGAAATCACTGATGATCCTAAAGCCGAAGATGCGCTCATAAAATCCAGCCGAAGCCGCGACATCCGTTACGTAGAGTGAAGACTCGAGCAGTCCTTCGGATTTAGGGTGCATGGCGCGATGCTCAATTGCCCGTCGGTATGAGATCCTGATTTTCGACCATTAAGATCGTCGTTCGTTCTGCGGCGCGGGTCCGATGCATTATCCCTTTCGGAACCACAAATCCCTGCCGCGGGGCAAGCTCAATCGTCCGATCTTCGAGATCGATAATTAACCGGCCCTCGACAACGTAAAAGAATTCGTCGTCCTGATCGTGCTTATGCCAGTGATACTCCCCCTTTACCACGCCAAGGCGAACCACAGAGCCGTTTACTTTGCACAGGGTCTGGTTATACCAGGCATACTTAGAGGCATCCGCAAGGGCCTTCTCATCGATGATTTCCAAGGGCCCATGCAGAATATTCAGCCGTGTCTCATAAGGAAAAGTCGGATTCTCTGGCATCGTGAGCTCCCCTTGGTAATCATAAATGCCCAGGGATGAGCTTACAGAGCCGCGACTGCAAGGAGCGGTGTTTTGGGCATTCCCAGAGAGCAACTGACGTCGACTACTGGCTCGCCTGAGCTCTATGCGCCGCTTCGCGTTTTAGATCGGCCTGGCGGTCGCGCTCTTCCTGGTCCCTGTATCTCCGCTCGCGTTCCGCAATCAGCTTTTCGTAAGCGGGAACCTGTTCGGGAGTCAGTATCGATTTCACTCGGCGGATTTGTTCTGTCTTGATCTTCAACATGGCGGGACGGGACTCATCTCTTACCGCTTTGTACTGCGCTTTCGTCTCATCGAGAATCACTTCGAGCTGATTCACCTGATCCTGCGTCAGCTTGAGCTCTGACTTCATCTCAGAGACGTAGTGGTGACGAAAGTCCTCGGCCGTCCTGGCGTTCACAACCGTGGCCGAGAGATAACGTTCCGCTAGGGCGCCGCACAAAACGCCGCACCCAAAGAGCAAAACCGCAAACAGAATTGCTGTCCAGCGATTGCGTCTCATAGCCGTTGCATTTCCCGATGGTCTCGCCTAGCGGTTTGGTTGAGCGCTTTGCTCGTCGCTTTGCGGATTTGTTCGTATCGCTTCCGCATAATACGTCTTCTCGGCGCTATGATCCGCCATGAGAGCATCGGTGTACGTAGCCGCGATCGTATGAGGAGATGGAGGACCGGCCAACGTGAGTGCGAGCAATAGCAGGCACAGTGCCGCCGACGCCGCAGTAATCAGTCCGCCCAGGCGTTCGAAAACAGACCAGAAGGTCTGGCGCGATTCGATCTTGCTCCACAGTGCAGGCATGAAATTGGTGCTCGGCTCCACCTCGGGACACGCTGCCCGATACCTCTGGAACATCTCGTCTAGTCTGGATTCGTCGTTCGTCATTTAACCCCCAACATTCCCAAGGCTGTTACTCCCTAAATCTCCCCATTTTCAACAGCCAGCTTGTGTGCTTTTAGAACGCGTTGCCGCGCCCGGAATAACCTCACCTTTAGGGCGTTTTCATTGATCTTGTACACGCCTTCCAGCTCCTTCAACGACAGCCCTTCAACTTCTTTGAGCGTCAGGAGAAGCCGGTCTTCCTCAGAAACATGTTGGAAAAGCGCGTCCATAAACTCCCGTATCCGGCCCTTCTCGCGCTCGCTGTCTTGCTGCTTGGCGCCCGCCGCCGAGTCCGCCATTAAGACCTGTTGTTCACTCAAATCGGACATCCGGGATTCGGCACGGCGTTTGCGCCGCCGAAGATAATCATAGGCCGCGTTCACTGTGAGGCGGTAAAGCCAAGGCTCAAATACTTCCGCTGTCCGAAGCTGTTCCAGCGAAAAATATAACCGGACAAACACCTCCTGCGCGACATCCTCCACGTCCTCGGGGCGCCCAATCAGCCGCGAAATAGTGCCGAAAATTCGCTTCCGGTAAGCCAGTACAATCTGATTGAACGCTTGGCTATCAGCGCCCCGCGCCCGCTCGATTACATCTGGCTCAACAAGCATACCGGCAGGATATGCCGGGACCTGTCAGGCTCCCGAATCTCAAGGCGCTCCGGCAACTTGTTAGGTTACAAGGCTTCGGGCGAAACGCCAAGCCCCTGATCGCCCCGCCTAAGCAGACGGCCTCAAGGGAGTTTTTTCAATGGAAATCAGACGGCAGCGGTGGAAGTCAACCCGTCGGCGTGAGAGTCCAGCGGACCGTAGTATTCCATCGCATTGATCAGCCGGTAAAGACGGTCAGCCCGATCCTTCAGAGCAGAAAGTTCCTTCGAGAAAGCATAGCGCGCCTCAGGCGTGCTCGCAGCCGTGCCGATCGAGGAATACTTCAGGCGCAGGTCTTTCTCTCGATCCAGGATGCTCTCGAGCTGATGAACGAGCAAAGTATCTATCGGATGAACTGAGGCGAGCTCCATATTTTCTCTATGCTCCTTTGATACGGACAGATCCGTAGCAATCTCGTGACCATTCGCGATTACCGGCTTGACACTGGTGGACCGTCCTGATCTATCTCGCTGTTTCTTCATAGATTATCCTTTGTCGCGGTAGCCGCCATGCCTCTGCCCTGCCGTTACCGGATAGGACAGATTGAATGCGTCAAAATGAGAGGTTGCTTCAAATGGATAAAGCTCTCCGTTTTTCCTGAGGGCGCAGTAAAAAGGAAGCCAAAGCGCGAAAGTTAGCGGCTGGTGCGCCACGAGCCCAAACAGCGGACCGATATGTAATGAACATCACAAATAGCGAGGCTATGCTGACGAACGCTTGGGGTATCGATCTCCGGTACGAGGATGCCCTGGGCGCCTGGCACGAAACCCCTGAGAACACAATCCGTGCGGTCCTCAAAGCGATGGACGTTAATTCGGATTGGCAGCCTGTGCCCGAGAGTCCGCTCCTGGTTGTGCGCCGGGGTGAACGCTACCCGCTGCCGTCTCGTGGATCCGTTGTCCTCGAAAGCGGTGAAACGATCTCCACCGGACGCAGGCTCCCGCCGGATTTGCCCACCGGTTACCATCGCCTTCATCTCGAGAATGGAAACACCTCGAAGCGGCTGATCGTTAGCCCGGGAAAGTGCCGCCTGCCGAAGCGTGCTGCCACCTGGGGATGGTCGGTACAACTCTATGCCGCTCGCTCTCGCGAAAGCTGGGGAATGGGCGACTTCTCGGATCTGGAGAAACTCGCCACCTGGTCTCGCCAACAGGACGCCGGCATAATGCTGCTCAATCCCTTAAGCGCCGCCACGCCCGTTATACCGCAACAGCCGAGTCCCTACTATCCCACCTCGCGGCGTTTTTTCAATCCGCTATGGATTCGCGTTGAGTGGGTTCCGGGAGCCGCTGGCAGGCACAATTTAGAGTTGGAATCGCTGGCTCGGGCCGGCAGAGAACTCAACCATGATCGACTGATCGATCGCGATGCGGTTTTCAAGCTGAAGATGCAAGCGCTCGAACTGCTCTGGCAGGATTTCCACGTCGACGAATCATTTGCTTCCTTCTGCCGGGAGCACGGCACCGATCTCGACCGTTTCGCAATTTTCTGCGCGCTTTCCGAACACTACCAATCCGGCTGGCGCTCCTGGCCGCAGCAGTATCGCCATCCCGAAAATGACGCCGTAGCTCGTTTCGCCAAACAAAATGCGAAGCGTGTTGAGTTTCATAAGTGGCTTCAGTGGTTGATCGACGTTCAGCTGGCGCGCTGCTCGAGACAAATGTCCCTCATGCAGGATTTGCCCATCGGCGTTGATCCCGACGGCGCGGACGCCTGGTCCTGGCAGGACATTTTCGCCAAAGAAATGGGCGTCGGCGCGCCTCCGGACGAGTTCAACACGCGGGGTCAGAGCTGGGGACTGCCGCCTCTCGATCCCCATAAACTGCGCGCCAGTGGCTACGAACCCTTTATTCAGACGATTCGTGCGGCTTTCCGGAACAGCGCCGGCCTTCGCATCGATCATGTGATGGGTCTCTTCCGGCTTTTCTGGATTCCCAATGGCATGTCCCCTCGAGACGGCGCCTATGTGCGCTACAACGCCGATGAGATGCTTGCCATCGTGGCTTTGGAAAGCGAGCGGGCCGGAGCCTACGTGGTCGGCGAGGACTTAGGCACAGTAGAAAAGGAAGCCCGCGAAAAACTCGCCCGGCATAGAGTCATGTCTTACCGCCTTCTGTGGTTCGAGAAGGACGACCCCAGCCGCTATCCGGAAGTTGCCCTGGCGAGCATCTCTACCCATGACCTGCCCACCGTGGCAGGTTTATGGAACGGCTCAGACCTCGAAAAACAAAAGGCGCTGAACCTCAACCCTAATGACGAAAGTACCGCCGAGATCCGCGATCGCCTCGCAACCGTTGCGGGTCTGGACACTGAAACGCCAATAGATAAAGTAATCGTGAAGGCCTACACCGTGCTGGCGCGCTCCCCCTCACGCATTCTGACCGCAACCCTCGAAGACGCCGCAGCCGTTGAGGAGCGGCCCAACTTGCCTGCTACCACCGCTGAACAGAATCCAAACTGGTCGCTGGCCCTCCCGATACCTATCGAGGAGCTGATGTCTGCGGAGTTACCAGCACAAATTGCGGCAGCGCTACGCCGGTCATCCTGAGCCTAACGGCAGGCGAGCTCATGATGTGTTTAGTCGGATTCCACGACGGCAATTGCTACAGCATGACCTGATCGTGAACCGTCCGCCCACTCGGGCGTTATGCGCTCCCAGTGCGTGCCTTTATCGGCCGAACGGTAGACCTCACCTTCGGAGGAGAGGTAAAACACGTCAGGTCCGATCGCGCTTGCTGCGATGACTGCGATCCGCCGTCCTTGCGAACCGGGTAGTCCGTGCTGCACTTCGCGCCATGGTTCGCCAGCAGTCCGGCGGTAGATAAAGGAATTTGCAGAGGCCTTTACGTGCGCTTCCTGTGCAGTTTTCGATGCTGTAAGCAAAATCACGTCCGGATCCCCGAGGCTGACCGCTACACTCCAGCAGTACTCGTGCCTCAGGCCATCTGTCATACGGCGCCAGCTGTCAGCATCGTTCGTGCTCTCAAAATAGCCGTCGCCCGCGGCCGAGTAGAGCCGGCCAGGCGCCCTTGGGTGAACTGCAAGCGTGTGGGTATCTTTCGGGCCGCCTGAAATGCGGTCACGCCATTTTTGTCCTCCGTCTTCGCTACGCAACAGCGCTCCAGCTTCGATGGCAACATGCAAACGCCGGGGCACAAACGGATCTGGAAGAATGTATCGCACGTGATGTGTGTCCGGGCGCGGCGGGAAACTCCATTCTCCCGCTGACGGTAAGGTCAGCAACGTCGGCAGTTCCCGCCAAGTTTCGCCGTCATCATTCGATTGAAATAGAGCGCTCGGTTCCGTTCCCGCATAAACCACGCTTGAATCGCCGGCATCCTCGCTGCCGCTCACGGCAAGCGCCGTCACGTTGCGGTGCCTGAAGGCATCACACGAGTGCCAGGTAGCGCCTTCGTCGTTGCTCCGAAATAATCCGTCCCCAAACGTTCCGCAATAGACAGTCTTTGGCCGGTGCGAGGCAACTGCGACGCACTGAACCTGCGTACCCGTGAGCCGGACTTGGCCGCGCCAGTTCCCGTTAGAGCCGGCGATAACCGATACGCCGTCAGCCGTAGCCAGATAAATAGTCGTCTTCATACCTTCACCATGGACGGCTTCTGCGAGTTGGTCAATCTCGATCCGCACCTGCCGGCATTCTCGAGCCCGGGCCTAAATCGCTCCGATGCTGATCGATCCATCACCCGTGTGAAGTTCAAGGAAGGGACCGCCCCCGTTGAGTTTTCCTTGAACTTCGTGTTCACTTTTCATGCCTTCGATAGTGAGCGGCAGGTCCGTGTGGATACTGCCGTCGCCGGTTCTCAATTGCACCGTGGCGGCCAGTTCACGCGGAATTTTTAGATGGATACTGCCGTCACCCGTCTCGAGCCGCCAATCGGAGCTCATGCGAGAGCCCGCCGCCGCCTGTACATCGACTGAGCCATCGCTTGTCCGAACCTGCAGCTTATCGAAACGGCCGCGGGCATGCACGCTTCCGTCTCCGCTACGCGTCTCGAGAGCACCGTCGAGCTCATATCCTTCAACGCTGCCATCGCCGGTGTTTACCTGGAATGATCCGTGAAGCCCGCTCAGTTTGATCGAACCATCGCCTGAATGAAGATCGGCTACAAGCTCACGCGGAACACGCACATGCACTTGTATGGAACGGGTGCCAAAGCTGAAATGACTTGCCGGCTCGCGAATTTCCAGTTCGACACGATTCCCTTGCTGATGCTCGATGATCTTCACTCCGTCACTCCCGATCGATATCCCGCGCGTTCGAACCTCCGCCGCAATTTCGTTAGCAGAACCGGCTTCCAGTGTTATCGAAGCGTCCTGCGTGGATATGCGTAATTCCGGCCTGCCATTTACCGGCCACTGCTTCGTCCACTCCTCAGCGCGTGTGTCTGTTGAGCAAAACAGAAGCAAACAGCCGGCAATGGCAATGGGAGTGAGCAAGTATCCTGACATGAAATCAGACTAACGAATTTGTGAGCCGAAAAGTTCCCGATCGCCCTTGGCATATCATGCTACCTGCAATCTTGCGCCATGAGCGTTACTAGTCCCCCGGCGATTTCCAAACTCACGCCGAATCAGATTCGAAGTTTCTGGGCCGCTTGGGCGGGGTGGGCGCTCGATGGCATGGATTCGTTCATCTATGCCTTAGTGCTCCTCCCCTCCCTCCGCGAGTTACTGCCGGAGTCCGGCCTTGCGGATACCGCTGCGAACATCGGATTCTACGGTGGCCTGCTGTTCGCTCTTTTCCTGATTGGATGGGGCTTATCGTTTTTATGGGGACCTATCGCCGATCGCTTTGGGCGGGTACGTACCCTGATGCTGACAGTTCTCTGCTATTCAGTTTTCACATTTGCCGGCGCGCTTTCGACAAGTGTCTGGGAACTCGGCCTCTTTCGCCTGCTTGCCGGTATCGGCATCGGCGGCGAGTGGACGTTGGGCGGAATCCTCGTCGCGGAAGAATGGCCCGAACAGCGCCGCGTACTTGGCGGCTCGCTCATGCACACCGGGTACTATTTCGGAATGATCATCGCGTCTCTGGCGAATTACAGCATCGGCGCGCGCCTTGGATGGCGGGCCATGTTCCTCTTTGGCGGATCGCCCGCGCTGCTGGTTGCCTTTATTCGATACGGTGTCAGTGAACCGGCGAAATGGGCAAAACGCGCGACAGAAATCGGTCAGCCTTTAACCGCGAGCTCCGCTTTTTTCATGTTGTTCTCACGCGAGTACCGAAAGCGCACTCTCATCAACGCCATCTACGTCTTGATTTCAATGGTCGGTTTGTGGGCGGGATCGGTCTACGTCCCGGCCGCAGTCACCCAGCTCGCCCTGCGGGAAGGATACAGCGCCTCCGACGCGGCGCGATTGGCCTCGGCTGGAAGCGTACTGCTATCCGTCGGAACCATCTCTGGTTGCCTGCTCGTGCCTCTCCTCGCTCGATTCGCGGGCCGGCGGGCGACGCTTGGAGTCTTCTATATCCTCATGGCCGTTTTTGTAATTTTCGGCTTTGGCCAAATCTTTTATTGGCCGCACAACGCGCTTTCCTGGTTCATAGCCTGTTTGTTCTTCTTAGGCTTAGGAGGAGCGAGTTTCTGCGTGTTCACGGTCTGGTTGCCGGAGCAGTATCGCACCGAATGCCGCGCAAGTGCATTTGCGTTTGCCACATCGTTCGGGCGTTTTATTGCAGCGGGCGCAACCTTCGCGGTGGGTTCCGTGATTGCTCATTACGGCACCCTCGGCCGGCCCGTTGCCCTAACGGGTATCGCGTTCCTGATAGGACTCGCACTGTTACCGCTTGGCTATGAGACAGGTGGAATGCCGCTTTCGGAGTGACCCAAAGATGACGTTGGTAGATCTATTTGACCTCTCGCTGCGCCTGCGTGCACGGGAGATCGGACTCGAATTTGACAGCGAAAGCTACACCTTTGGCGAGTTGGATGATCGCAGTAACCGGCTGGCGCAATTTCTGATCGCGCAAGGCTTCTCGCACGGCGATCGACTCTGCGTGTATCTCGCAAATTGCGTGGAGATGATCGATGTGTATCTCGCTTGCGTGAAGTTGGGCGTCATCTTTGTGCCCATCAATATCCTTTACCGCGATCGCGAGATCTCGCATATTCTGCGCGATGCCGAACCGCGAGCGATCGTGTCAGACGAACCGGTTTCGGCTTCAGTAAAAGTCTGGAAGCGTGCGGATTTGCAACAGGGCATGGAAAGTGTTCCGGCAACCCGGCCGGCTGTGCGACTCGATGGCGATTCTCCGGCGGGAATCATTTATACCTCCGGTACAACGGGCGCCTCCAAAGGCGCGGTGCTGAGTCACAACAATTTCGCCGTGAACGCGCTGAATTTGCTGACCTGCTGGCAGATTACATCGAATGATCGTCTGCTGCTCGCGCTACCCCTATTTCACGTACATGGCTTGGGCAATGGCCTTCACTGCGGCTTCATAAGCGGCTGCCGCACAAGGCTGCTGGAGCGGTTTTCACATCAGTCCACAAGCGAGATTTTCGTGCAGTTCAGGCCAACCCTGTTCTTTGGCGTCCCGACGATGTATGTGCGCATGCTCCAGTGGGAACCGCATATCGCCGGTGAAATCGGCTCCTGCATGCGGCTGTTTGTCTCCGGCTCGGCGCCGTTGCCCGCCGCCACCCTGGAGGAGTTTGAAGCGCTCTTTCACCATCGCATCCTTGAACGCTACGGGATGAGTGAAACGCTCATGAATATGAGTAATCCGTATATTGGCGAACGCCGCGCGGGGACAGTGGGGCTCCCATTGCCCGGAATTTCGGTCCGCCTGCTCGATTCCGACGGCAATCCGGTAGCCGACGGCGAAACGGGCGAAATCTATCTGCGCGGCCCAAATGTTTTTTCCGGCTACTGGCAGCGCGAAGAGATCAATCGGAACGCTTTTGTGGATGGCTTTTTTCGTACCGGCGATTTAGCCACGCGTTCTTGCGACGGCTATTACACGCTTTGCGGGCGCAAGAGCGATTTGATCATCTCAGGCGGCTTCAACATCTATCCACGCGAAATCGAGGAGCTCTTGCAAGAGCAGCCGGAAATTGCCGAAGCTGCCGTAATTGGCGTCCCTGACCCTGTTCGTGGTGAGGTGCCGGCCGCGTACATTGTTGCTCGGGAAGATTTCGATCAAGCTGCCATCGAAGCGCGCTGTCGCAGCCAGCTGGCATCCTTCAAAGTTCCACGCAAGTTCGTGATTGTCGACGCGCTGCCCCGGAACGCCTTGGGAAAAATTCAAAAGCATCGATTGCCACAGTAGACTCCCCTGCTGTCTAAACTCTGCCTGTTCGGGCGGCAACGCACTAAAGCGGCGTAACCCTAATGCTATATACTTCAGAGTCACGGAGGGTTGCCGAATGGCCGATGACAGGGAGTCTCTGGACCGGGGAGCCCTCTTGAACCAGGCTGCGACGGGAGCCATACCGGCTGCCGTTCCCGGTGACGTGCACGCGGAACAACATCATCACCAAGTGGTTCCGTCAGATCCGGCGCTGCGCGCGAAAGCACTCGAATCGCTGCTCGTGGAAAAGGGACTGGTCGATGCCGCCTCGCTTGATGCCATCATCGACATGTACGAAAACAAAATCGGGCCACGCAACGGCGCGCGGGTTGTGGCGCATGCCTGGGTTGATCCTGCCTACAAGAAACGACTGCTGGCCGACGGTGCCACGGCAATCGCAGAGCTAGGTTACTCCGGTGCGCAGGGCGAGCATATAGTTATCCTCGAGAACACACCGAAGGTGCACAATCTGGTCGTTTGCACATTGTGCTCCTGCTATCCGTGGCCGGTGCTCGGGTTACCGCCCGTCTGGTACAAATCGGCGCCGTACCGGTCACGCGCAGTAATCGATCCCCGTGGTGTTCTGCGCGAGTTTGGAACGGAACTGGCCGGCGATGTTGAAATCCGAGTATGGGATAGCACAGCGGAAATCCGTTACCTCGTTTTACCGGAACGGCCAGCCGGTACCGAAACCGCGACCGAAGAGGAACTGGCCGCACTCGTCACACGCGACTCAATGATCGGTGCCGCTAAGGTCCTGGCCCCTCGCGGAGGCAAGACGTGAACGGTATTCATGACATGGGCGGGATGCACGGGATGGGCCCCATCCGGCACGAGGAAAATGAGCCCGTTTTCCACCACAAATGGGAGGGCCGCGTCTTCGCCATCACTCGCGCGATCGGTGCGTGGAGGAAGTGGAACATTGACGCGGGACGACACGCGATCGAGCAGCTTCCGCCGGACGATTATTTGCGCATGAGTTATTACGAGAAATGGCTGGTGCGGAACATCGGGCTGTTGGTGAAACACGGGCTCGTGACGCAGGAGGAGATCGATACAGGCAAGCCCGCACCCGGTTCACAGAAGGCGACGCCGCCACTCACGGCCGCGAATTTGGCGTCGACGATTGTCCAACGGCCGGCTTACGCTCGTCCGGACGCCGATGCCGAAGCGCGCTTCAAAGTTGGCGACCGAGTTCGCGCGCGCAACATTCACCCCATCGGGCACACTCGCCTGCCGCGTTACGCGAGAGGTCGTGAAGGGATGATTAACCGCCATTACGGGATATTCGTCTTCCCGGATACGAATGCTCATTTTCGGGGCGAGCAGCCGCAGCACCTCTACTCCGTGCGGTTCCGGTCGCAGGATTTGTGGGGGGAGAGCGCTTCGCCCCTGGATTCTGTTTACCTTGACCTGTGGGATAACTACCTTGAGCACGCCTGACCTGAAATCCCTACCATCGTTGCCCCGTGACAATGACGGACCGACCTTTGCAGAGCCGTGGCAGGCCCAGGCTTTCGGTCTCGCGGTGCGGCTGTCGGCGGACGGCCACTTCACCTGGAAGGAGTGGGCCGCGGCACTCGCCGAAGAACTGAAGGCAGCGGCCGATCGGGGTGAGCCCGACGATGGCTCGCGTTATTACGAATATTGGCTTGCGGCTCTTGAACGGCTGGTCGCAAGCAAAGGCTTGACCGGCGCCGCGGAGCTGGCCGCGCGTAAAGAGGCGTGGGCGGACGCCTATCGCCACACCCCACATGGTCAGCCTGTTGTTTTAGGAACCACCGAATCGTAAGCTGGGAAGTATTTTGCGCAGAGTCCCTGCGGGCAGATTACGCGAGCCGCGCAGCTTGCATCAAAAGGTAATTGCGTTCGGGTAGATTCACTGTTTTGCCCGCGGCTGCGCGGTAGTATCGCGCCGCAGCCCGCGAATCGCCAGCCATTTCCAGCAGATGTGCGCGCACGGCATCCATCCGGTGGTGTTCGGCCATTCGCGGGTCCGCTTTGAGCGCATCCAGCAGATTCAAACCCTCTGTCGGGCCATGCACCATTGCTGCCGCGATTGCGTGATTCAAGATCACCATCGGATTATCCGACATACGCTTCAGCAACTCGTAAAGCGCCAGTATCTGAGGCCAATCCGTATCTTCGGCTCGTGCCGCTTCATCGTGAACAGCGGCTATCGCTGCTTGTAATTGATAGAGCCCGACAGGGCCTTTCGGCAGTGCTGCCGAGAGCAGCGCGATCCCTTCTGCAATCTGCCCTCGATCCCAAAGCGCCCTATTCTGCTGCGCCAGCGGAATCAATTCATCGTTTAAACCGGTTCGGGCATGCCGGCGCGCGTCGGTTAACAGCATCAGCGCCAGCAGGCCCGCGATTTCCGCATCCTCGGGTTGCAGGCGGAGCGCCATACGTGTCAGGCGTATCCCCTCTTGAGAGAGGTCGGCCCGCCGCAGGTGTGGTCCTGAGCTGGCCGTATATCCCTCGTTGAAGATCAGGTACAAGACGTGCAGCACCCAGCGCAGGCGCGCCGCACGCTCCTCGCCATTCGGCAATTGGAATGGAATGCCGGATGCCTTGATGGTCTGCTTCGCCCGGCTGATTCGCTGCGCCATTGTCGTTTCCGGAACCAGGAATGCACTGGCGATTTCAGCTGTCGTTAGACCGCCAACCGCGCGTAGCGTCAAAGCAACGGCCGAGGCAGGCGTAAGTGCCGGATGGCAGCACATAAACAGAAGAACGAGCGTGTCGTCTCCCTCCGCCACAACATCCAAGGCAGCCTCGGGCTCGCGCGCCGCCTCCTCTGCAACTTCCGTCTCGCGGCGCCTCCGGGCAGATTCGCTGCGGATATGGTCCGCCATTTTCCGGAATGCAACCTGCGTCAGCCACGCACGCGGATTCTCAGGAACACCGTCGCGCGGCCATTGCATCACTGCCGCAATCGACGCTTCTTGAACCGCATCCTCGGCCGCGGCGAAGTCACGAAATCGTCGCGCCACAACACCGAGCACCTGTGGCGTCATTTCGCGCAACAGGTGCCCGATCGGAAGATCGGATGATTGTTCGCTCAGCGCCATGGCTCCGATGCTCAGCCTCAGAATCCCAAATCGCTGTGGCTACTGAGCACTTGCCGTACCTCAATCGGCATATTTGCCGCTTTCCCGTCTGGCCCGGGCGCAGCCGATGCGCGAGCAGCAATCTGGTACGCCTGCTCGGGACTTTCGACGTCGATCACCCAGTATCCCGCAAGAAACTCCTTCGATTCCGGAAACACGCCATCCGTAACAGGCTCTCCGTTCTTCCCCGCGCGAACAACCTTGGCCTCTTGCGGCCAAGCCAGCCCCTTCGTGTCCACGAACACACCGGTGTCATGAAGTTCCTTGCTGAAGCTCCGCATAAACTCCACGTTCCGCTGCAAATCTTCTTTCGACCACTTGGCGTACTCATCCCAGTCGCCCTTTTTGCCGTGCATCATCAAAATGTATTTCATGCCCCTTGCTCCTTCCGATCAGGACTCTGTGCTGCAAACTGCCGAACTTCGATTGGCATATTGGTTGGTATTCCGCCGGGCCCCGGCGCGGCTGAAATTCGGCCCGCAATTTCATAGGCCCGCTCCGGCGTCTCGACGTCTACGATCCAGTAGCCCAGCAGAAACTCCTTCGATTCGGGGAAAATGCCGTCCGTGATGAGCGTCCCGTCCTTCATGCCACGCACCAGCTTGGCCTCGTGCGGAGCCGCCAAACCTTGTGTGGCAACGAACTCACCCGATTTCGTCAGCTCGCTGTTGAGGCCCGCCAAAACGGCCATATGCGCATCAATGTCCTTCTTGCTCCAGGCGCGATATGTATCCACCCCCGCCCGTGTACCCGACATCAACAAAATGTATTTCATATCTGTTGCTCCTTCCCGTTCCACGCTGCCTTCGCCGCGTTCATCTGATAGTCGGAGCAGCTTCCCGCGTTCTCGACACGCCCCGCCAAATTTCCGATACGAAAAAAGTCGATGGTCCAATGTCTATTTCAAACCTCTGGCGCCGACATACCTACAGAGGTGCAAAGATGACTACGGATCCCGTGGTAGTGGACGTTAGCCAGGACTGGGCAGTCGCCTGCGATCTGCAGGAACGGTTCATGGAAGTCCCGTATGCGCAAACCCAGAGCCTGAGCTACAGCGCTCGCTGCCGGCAGATGCGCGCCCTCGGCGGTGATTGCTTCACCTTCCTGCCCCTGCCCGGCCGGCGCGTAGCGCTCGCCGTTGGCGACGCCTCAGGCAAGGGACTTCCCGCGGCGCTCCTCATCGCGAACGTCCAGTCTTCTCTGCGCACCGCCGCTTTCTTCGCCCCCGATGATGCCGCCGCAGTTGTGGCCGCGGTGAACCGCCAGTTGTACGCATGCTCGCCCGCGAATCGCTACGCCACTTTATTCTATGGCGTCTTCGACGAAAATACGCGCACACTCCACTATGTGAATGCAGGCCACAATCCCGCCATGGTCATCCGCTCAGACGGCGCAATCACATGGCTCGAAGCCGTCGCGCCGCCCGTTGGATTCTTTGCCGATACCGTCTATCGCGCGCGGTCAGTTCAGTTGAACCCGGCCGACCTCATAGTGTCCTACACGGATGGCATTGTAGAAGCCACGAACACGGCCGGCGAAGAATGGGGAATGCTCGGCCTTCTCGCCGCCGTAACTTGCTGTCAGACACGCCTGCCGGACAGGATTGTCCAGGTGGCATTCGCGGCGCTCGACGAATTTTCAGACAACACCCAAACCGACGACGCAACCATCCTCGCCACCCTCGTCAACTGACCGTCAATAAGCTGGGAAGGATCATACGGCAAACGTTTCGGGACCGCTCAACAGGCGCGATTGCGCCTAGACCCAGTCCCCTTGGCGCATGAGGGGCTCGCTGCCGCCGTCGCTGCGCACACCGTCAATATCCATTTCCGCTGAGCCAATCATCCAATCCACGTGAATCAGGCTTTCATTCGCGCCTTTTGCCGCCAGTTGAGCGGGATCCAGCAAGTCACCGCCACCAATACAGCTGCTGTAAGCTTGACCGAGAGCGATGTGGCTCGCAGCGTTCTCATCGAAGAGCGTGTTCCAGAAGAGCAGACCGCTCTGAGCAATCGGAGAGGAGTGTGGCACGAGCGCTACTTCTCCCAGTCTCCTCGCGCCCTCGTCCGTTTCGATCATCCGGCGAAGGACTGTTTCACCTGTTTTGGCTGATGCTTCAATAATCCGGCCGTTCTCAAATCGCACCACGATATTTTCGATCAAGGTCCCCTGGTAAGAGAGTGGCTTGGTGCTCGTTACCCGGCCCTCCACCCGATCCCGGTGCGGCGTCGTGAAAACCTCTTCGGTGGGCATGTTGGGAATGCACGAAAGGCCGTTGCTGGCCACCGTGCCGCCGCCCAACCATAAATGGTTATCGGCTAAGCCGACCGTTAGGTCCGTTCCCACTCCTCGAAAGTGCAGTGCGTAAAATTTCTTATTGTTGAGCATGCTGGCGCGCTCGCGCAGTTCCAGGTCGTGCGCCCGCCAGGCAGCAACCGGATCGGGAGTGTTAATTCGAGTGGTAGTAAAGATCGCATCCCATAGGCGGCTGACGGCGATGTTGTCCGGTTCGCCGGGAAACACGGCGCGCGCCCACGCTTCCGTAGCGCACGCGATAATCGTCCAGTTAATTTCGTGACGCGTAATCAGTTCGAGCGCTGGTCGCATAGCTTTCGAATTCGCAACATTCGCGCGAGCTACTTTATCCGGATCTTGTTGGGAGAGAAGAGAGGGGTCTGCTCCCGTAATTGCCAGCCTCGCGGT
Source organism: Terriglobia bacterium (assembly GCA_963738555.1). Classification (GTDB taxonomy): domain Bacteria; phylum Acidobacteriota; class Terriglobia; order Bryobacterales; family Bryobacteraceae; genus Bog-105. The sequence continues at coordinate 374,751 of CAVTXN010000006.1, read as the reverse complement.
TCCGCTACGGAAGGCAGCGGCGATCCCGTTCTGCAGCCAGCCTGGCGCCTTATCGAAACTCTCATCGGGTGCATAGCGAAACCGTGAAAGAGTCGCTTCGTCGTCAGTGAAGAGCGTGGTGACGAGATAGGCCCCGGCACGATAGGCGTGGTCAGTAATCCGCCGCACCAGCGGAGCGGCCTCCAACGGAGCGGTGATTAATAATTCTTGACCCCGCGCCAGACCCAGGCCGGTTTGAACAGCAACAGCCGCCAGACGATCGAGTTTCTCCAGGTGAGGCGTATCCTGGAAACCGCTTTTCAACGCAGTCTGAGCTTCCGTCTCTATGATCGAACTGGTATTCATTCATCCTCCTCCGATCTCTTCAACCATTATCGGGCGGCGCTATTCGTGACATTCGCAATACCGTACGCACGATGAACATCCTCCAGGGTCAAGATACCCAGGACTTCGTCCGGTTGGAGGCGGCTTACGATTTCAACTACCGGCTCGACCGAGAGCAGACGCAGCGCCGCATCCAAAGGTTCATCGGGATAAAGAATCCGGCCCGTGGGACTGTTGCTCTTCGCGGAAGCCGGCCGCATCGCGTCCTCCACGCGCAATGGCTGAAAATTCCGCTTCTCTTCCGCCGAAGGCAGGTTCACGCCCTCCAATTGCGCCAGCATCTTAAAGAAAGGTGTCGGATGCAGCCTGCGTGAAAGCAGGTAGGAAGTGATGTTGGAGACCATCACCGGCAGGATGATCACATAGCTCGCGCTCAGTTCAAACACCATGAAGATAGACGTGATGGGTGCGCGGAACACGCCGGCGAAAAAGGTTCCCATGCCAACCAGCAGGTAAGCTTCACCCGGCGCGGCGCCCAACGGCCAGAATCGATGCGCCAGTCCCCCTAACCCGCCGCCCAGCATTCCTCCGATAAACAGCGCGGGCGCGAACATTCCGCCGGGGGTTTCCGCCAGAAACGCAAAGAGAGTCACCACAAGCTTTGCGAGCCCCAGATAGATCAACACTTCCCAGACAAATTGTCCATGAAGGGCGCTGTTGATCGCATCGTAACCCGCTCCCATGACCTCTGGAAACCAGAGCCCTACGACGCCCGTCAGAAACCCGGCCGCGATCGGCAGCACGTAATGACGCCAGTGCGGTATCTTCGCCAGACGCGGCTTGACATTTTCAATGAAGTGGATGAAGAGCGCCGAGAGTGCTCCTCCGATCACTCCCATGGCTGCGTAGATCAGCAGTTCGGACGCGCTCGTCAGCTCAAACGCGGGAACCTGAAAGAGCGGTTCGTTGCCGAGAAACGCGCGCATCGTGACGACGGCCGAAATAGCGGCCAGCACGATGGAGCCGACCGCGGTGGCGCTCCAATCTGCTAGAACCTCTTCCATCACGAACAATACTCCGGTGATCGGTGTGTTGAACGCTGCCGCGATACCCGCCGCTGCTCCCACCGGAGCGATGAGTCGCATGCTGTTGCGAGGCAGATTAAATAACCGCCCCAACCATGACGCGACACCGGCGCCCATTTGCAAAGACGGATCTTCGGGCCCGAGCGAATTACCGGTTCCAATCGAGATAGCGCAAGCTAGAAACTTACCGAAAATCGTACTCGAGGAAACATAGCCATCCGAACTGTAGATGGCGATCTTGGTCTGGTTGACGCCGCTGCCCTTCGCGCGCGGGAACACTTTGCGCACAAGAACGACCGCCGCAATAGCGCCCAGCGCGGGAGTCAGCAGACGCACCAGGTGAAAGCGGCCAGCGAGCGCGCCCAGCGTTTCCCAACTCGTCACATCGATCGATATATGGAAGAGGACAACCAGCAGCCCCGAAAAAATACCGATCAGAAGTGACAGAAGCAGGAAGCGCTGCGTTTCACTCAAGCCGATATGCCCGAATGCGCCGTGCCAGAACTTCAATTGCGACAGCGAGACGCGAAATCTGCCGCCGGGTAGCACCCCGGCCGGCCGGTCAATCATGTGCGTTGGTCCCGAAAGAAACTATGATCCCTTATTCAAGAATAGGAGATGGCCAACAGGTCTGATCGGAACTTAAAATAGTTGCTGCAAGCGGCAAGCAGCTATAACAGATCCCTTACCACCAGCCCCAGCTTCATAAACTCATCGAAGTTGATTGGCTTATGGAAATAAGCGGTAGCGCCCAGTTCCTTCGTTCGCGCCAGATCGGATTGGGCCCGAGATGAGGTCACGATCACGACCGGCGTTGTAGAACAGCGAGCGCTTCGCCGGATTCTGTCCAGAACCTCGTGTCCCGAGCGCTTTGGCAAATTCAGGTCAAGCAAGACGAGATCCGGCAGACGGGTATCGGTACCCTTGTCGATCGCTTCGAATAACCCCACTGCTTCTTCACCGTCATTCACCACGGCGAAGTCGCAATCCACTTGATGTTCCCGAAGGGCTTCCTCAACCAGAAGCACATCCCCGAGATTGTCCTCGATCAGAACAACGTAGGGCTTTTTTCCACTATCCCGGCGGACAATTTTTTCCGTATCATTCCACGGCCTCAGCCCCGCGGACACCGGCGCCGCCCCGGCCTGTGTCGCAACTGCATAAGGCACAGACATGCTCGCTGTTCTATCCAATGGCGCAACGGCCCTTCAAGCGAAAAACACACGCAACAAAAATCGGCGTCGTACTTACCTTGCAAATGACACTTACCCCATCATAGTCGCGATGCTGGCGGAAGTTCAGTAGGGTTCCAGACGCATCTCGTCACTCCCGTCCGATCCTGGCAAATACAGTATCGAGCGCGCGGTCCTGCGGAACCGTGCCGCCACAGAAAGACGCTCTTTCACCCCAGAGTCTGGCTGCAGTTGTCTGCAACGCGAAAGCCGGATCTTCGGTCTTTGGAACTTGGACCAGCAGCTTTGCGGCATCCTCGAGTTGCCGCTGCAGAGCCTCCGAAGTGGCCCCGCATTGCTTCAGATCCTTGATCACCCTGCTCAATAGATTTTTGTTCCGTCTCATCTGTTCGACCGAAGTGATGTACGGCAACGCTGCGTCCATATCGATCACCGCGTTTGTGAGCGCGAGATCTTCCACGCTCGCCTCATCGCTCGGACGAAGCTTCAGTGCGCGCTCAAACGTATGCCTCGCTGAAACAAAATCCCCGGAGGCAAAATATACCTCTCCGAGGCCGCGTTGAACCTCCGCATCCCGCGGCCATTCCTTCGAGAGATCTTGGAACACGTGCGAGGCTTCCGAAGCGGCTCCATTCGAGAGGAGTAGAAAGCCAATTTGTGTCTTTTGCGCAGCCGCGCTCGTTGGCAAATTCGTATAAAGCTGCATGAGCTCACCGATAAAGCCGTTTCGGTCACCGGTTTTGTTCAACAGACTTGCCAGTTCCCAGCGCGCTTGCCTTCTCTGCTGTAACTGCGACTCCGGCCAATACTCGTACACGCCTCGCTGATAATACTCGATGGCCTGCTTCAACTTGTGCTGTTGAACAGCCAGCCGTCCCAACAAAAGGTTGATCGGGCCGCTGGTGGGATCCTCCTGTAGTAGCTGCTCCAGGTGCGACTGAGCTTCATCCAGATGATTCGCTTCGAGCAGGGCAGTCGCGAGCGAAAGCCGGTATTGCGTGTTGTCCGGCGAGAACAGCAGCGCTTTGCGGTACTCTTCGAGCGCAGGCTCTAATTCACCATGATTTTCCAAGCTATTGCCCTGCTTGTAATGCATCGTGGCCAGGGCATCCCGTTTGCGATGATAGGCCGTGCCGGCAAAACCGGTGATAACGAAAGCGGCGATCAGCGCTACGCAGACCGTAAGGGTGGCTTGAAACGTATTTTGCCCGAAAAGCAAATCACAACCCCTGCTTTCAGCATAGGAGATGCCTACCCGCTTCGATACTCTTCTATGATTTCTTTCACGGCGCAAACTACTGCGTCGGGGCGCTCCAGCTGCAGCCAGTGGCCGGTGTTTTCAATTCTTCGATGCCGGCCGCGCGGGCTTTCGCGAACCCAGCTGTCGCGTTCGCGAAGCTCTTCTTGTGTAGCAGTTGCGGCCGAGAGCACGATAAACGGGATTTCGGGAGGCAGCCGCAACCCGCTCGCTTCTTGCGCGCAGCGCGGTAGCGCCGCGAGGTGCTCGGCCATCGCGTCAAAACCCTTGGCGCGACACCACTGCGCAGTCACGACCGGTAGAACCGCCGGCGGAAGTTTGCGAATTTCGCCCACCAATCGCGCAAGAAAAGGCGTGGCCCGGCCCGCGCTCGCTTTCGTAATGAATCTGGTCACGCGCTGCCCTCGCATGGTGGCCGCTGCTAGTGCAAAACGCACCACTCCCAACCGGGCCAGCCATGCTCCTCGTTGTGAGAGTTTCACGCCAAAATTCAACCGCCGTCTATCCTCTTCCGGGCAATTGGCCCAAGCTTGAAGCGATACCGGATCGACAAAAACCAGCCCTGCCACCTGACTTGGGTTCTCGCATGCAAACGCGCGGATCAGCAGACCCCCAAAAGAATGCCCGACCAGCACGTACGGCGGCGCGATCTGTGCTTTTCCGAGCAAGATAGAGAGTTGCCGGGTAAACGCGCGCAGGCTTCTGGCTTCAGAGCAGGGCTCGCTCCATCCCAGACCGGCGCGGTCGTAGCTGGCCACGCGCGTGAAACCGGCAATCAGCAGCTGTACGGATGACCAGCTCAAGGAACTTGCAGCAATCCCGGCTTCGAGGATTACCGCCGGGCCGCCGCTTCCCTGCTCCGTCAAATGGAGTGAACAGCCATTAACCGGAATCATGCGGCCGCGAGGTGGAAAGCGCTTTCGGTCGCGTCGCTCGCCGAGTTGCTGATAGACGATGCCCGCACCGAGGAGAGCGACAAAGACCGAGGCAAGACCGATGCAGAAGGCCAGAATCAATCGGCAACCATGACTTCGCCTGGAAGAATCGGCCGTGTCCGCGGCAGCAGCCCGCGTGCCGCAGCCCCGCCCGCCCCGCAAAGAACCGCTACATAGAATACGAGCTTGAGAATATCGCCGCCGCGCCCAGGCGGCATTGTCTTCCACAGGATCAGCAGGATCGTCTGCGCGGCTGTGATGGACCACACCGCGCCGTAGAAATAACGGCGCTCGACGCCTTCCCCCAAAGTGGACCGGCGAACGCGCGGCAGAACCGCAAACAAACCGCCGCTCATTGCGATCAGAAAGGCGGGAAAATAGCCGTAAGTGTAAATCTGTCGCAGACGCCAGCGGCCCGTTTGCACCGCTACCATCAGACCCACGAGATTCAGAAGCGCGAAACTCAATAGCGCATTCCAGGCAAACGTATAGCAAACTCGTCCGGTAGAGCGGGTTCGGCTTGTCTTCACAAAACCGCAGAATGTAGGGCCGTGCTTCCACTCCCGGAAGCTGCCCAAGCAGACCCGCAGTTCCGGTCCCGACCGCCACTGCCACCAGCCAGAGCAGGTTGCGAACTCCCGGCCCCTTGGCAAAAAGGTCGAAGGTCAGCGGCCCGGGCGCGACAAAAAACACCCAGATCCAAATCGGCCAGTGCGCAACACGGTACCAGAACTTATTGCGTGCGCGGATCTTGCGTTGATTTGCATACTCGACTCGGCCGGTGTATTGCAACATGTGTCTGATATTTCTGAATCTCCTACATTCGTTTTTGCGTACTCAGCTGATGAAGGGCCTGAAAACGACTTGCTGGCAACCCTCGATGCATACCTGACCGCCGAAAAGACCGAGCCGTTGCCCTCCTTCGCAGAGGCCATCGAAGCCCACAAAGCTATGGTTTATAGCATCGGCTGGCACTTCTTGCGCGATCGCCTGGCAGCCGAAGAGCTGGCACAGGAGGTCTTTCTTCAGCTATATCGTAACTGGCGGGCGATGAAATCGGCCGATCACATTGTCTTTTGGTTGCGCAAAGTAGCCAGCCACCGCGCGATTGACTGTGCCCGCAAGTCAAAGCACCGCGAACATGTGAGTCTGGAAGAAACGGCCGAGCCGACGGCCCTGGAACGGGTTCACGATACATTTCTTTCTACCTATCTGGAGCGCATCGTCGCTTCTCTGCCGGAGAAACAGCGATTGGTAGTGGTTCTTCGCTACCAGGAAGATATGGAAGTGGAAGAGATCGCGAAAACACTCGGTTTGAAGCCCGCGACCGTTAAAACCCAGCTTGCTCGAGCGCTGGATTTATTGCGCTCTAAGGCAGACCGGAGGCTGGGAAACGAAGGCAATCGGGCGAAAGCGGCAAACGCAGGTGAGGGAATATGACTCCGTTCGAAGAAGAACTGAAAAAGGCATTGGCGCGGCGGGAGCCCGCAGAAGAATTCACCCGTCAGGTTCTAGCGAAGGTGGAAGCTGCCCGCGCCGCCACCGCCGGAGCGCGCCCGTTTGTCTGGGGCAATCTCTGGTGGCGTTTTGCTTCCGCCGCCGTTCTGCTGGTCGTGGCGCTGTTCTCCGGATTGGTATACCGGCAGCACGAGCGAGTAGCGAAAGGCGAAGCGGCGAAAAACCAGTTGATGCTCGCCATGCGTATCACCGGATCGCAGTTACGCCAGGCGCAATTGCGGGTGAAAAAAATTGAGTTGACAGAGGTAGTCCGATGAAATCGGTGTTGTTACTCCTGGCCTTAGGCCTGGCCCTGATTGTTCCGTCCTGGGCCGCGTCCGACGACATCAAATTCCCGGTGAGCTTCGGCAAATTGGCGGAGAAGGCTACCGAAACGGTAGATGTGACGCTCGATTCTTCCTTATTGCAGCTCGCGAGCGGATTTCTTTCGGATGACGATAAAGACGACGCGAGTGTCAAAAAACTGGTTTCCAGGCTGAAGGGCGTGTATGTGCGCAGCTTTCAGTTCGATAAAGACGGCCAGTACTCCTCGGGAGATGTTGAGGCGATTCGCTCCCAATTAAAAGGCCCGCAGTGGTCCCGTATCCTGGGGTCTAAGTCGAGCAAGGGAGAGACCTCGGAGATTTATATAAAGAAAAACGGAGATGCCATCGCCGGGCTGGTATTAATCGACGCCGAACCCCGCGAGTTCACCGTCGTGCACATTGACGGTCCGATCAATCCCGACCAATTAAGCGAGCTGAGCGGGCACATCGGCATTCCGCAATTCGACAAGTCCAAATCGAAGAAATCGAAAGAAGAGGACTGACCCCCTTAGCAGAACCGCGGCCGTGATGAAGCGGCAAGCCGGCTTTTCAATAGATCCACAGCGGCCGGTTTCTCTGTTCCTTACAATATCCGCATCCCTCATTCGTCTACAACCTTAGGTGACGGACGCGGCGAGCCTCGATCGGATGGCAATCGAACAGGAGCAGCGGATCTCCGAACTCCTCAGGAAGGAACAGCTGCGGCTCCGCAACTTCATCCGCCGGCGCGTGCCCGATGCGCGCGACGCTGAAGACATCCTGCAGGACGTTTTCTATGAGCTTGTCGAAGCGAACCGCCTGCTCATGCCGGTCGAGCAGGTCACAAGCTGGCTGTTTCGCGTTGCGCGCAATCGCATCATCGATCTCTTCCGCAAAAAGAAGCCGGAAAGCTTCAGCAGTCTGGCAGCCATCGACGAGAACGATGAATTACTGAAGTTGGAAGACCTGCTGCCCTCTCCAGATGCGGGACCAGAGGCGCTCTACGTCCGCAACTTGCTTCTCGATGAACTCGAGTTAGCAATCGACGAGCTGCCGGAGGAGCAGCGCGAGGTGTTTGTTGCACACGAAGTGGAAGGCCGCAGCTTCAAAGACATCGCCGCTGAGACGGGCGTCAGCGTGAACACACTGCTCTCACGCAAACGATACGCCGTGCTGCGTCTGCGCCAGCGGCTACAGCACATTTACGAAGAATTTAGGAAACTGTGAGGAACTCGACATGAGAAGGAAACGGATTTTATTGGCTCCCCTGGCAATTCTCGGGATTCTGCTATTCATCGCCATAGGTACCGAAGTAGTGCTGCAGCTCTGGAATTGGCTGTTGCCGTCGCTCTTCGGCTTGCGTCAGATTACCTTTTGGCAGGCGCTTGGGCTTCTTGCCCTGTGTCGGATCCTCTTCGGCGGGTTTGGACGCCACGGCTTCCCTCGCCCAGGGTTGCGAGGTCGCTTGCGCGAGCGCTGGGACGCCATGACGCCCGAGGAACGCGAACGGTTCAGGCAAGGAATGCGCGGCCCCTGTGGCTTGGCACCTGCATCGACCAGCGAGAGCGAAAGTTGATCGGAACATTCGAGCCGGTTTTTCAGTACCATATACTGGCATCTGCTGGCATCTGCCGGACAGCCTCGCTGTAGGGCCGCCCGGATCCTCGCCGAGTCACTCGTATCCGCGTCTGACTGAATCGAAGCGTCACCAGGGAATCGATGAACGCGCGCAATAGAGTCTTTTTGTTGTTGGGACTGCTCACCGCCGGGTCGCTGGTCTGGTATCTCTTCACCGCCCGCCCGCCGGCCGATCTCAAACTCATTGGCACAGTGGACGCGAATCGAGGTAATTGTCAGCAGCAAGATTCCTGGCCGGATTCAAAAACTCACGGTGGATGAAGGTCAGCGAGTCAAAGCCGGAGAGCTCATTGCCGTCATCGAAAGCGAAGACTTGAACGCAGCCTACCAGGCCGCGCACGCGACGGCAGCCAGCCAGCAGTCGAAACTCCAGGAAACAATCGAGACTGAGAAACAAACCCGTGGCGAAACCGCAAGCCAGCTGAGCAACGCCGAAGCAACTTTGCGCGCCGCCCGGGCGAATGAGCTGCAGGCGAAAGCCAATCTCGAACATCAGAAAGGGGACACGCGGCGCATCGCCGCGCTCGCGGAACAGGGTGTCACGAGCGAACAGGCCAAAGATGAAGCGGTATCGAGTCTGCAGGCTGCCGAAGCCGCGCTCGACGCAGCTCGCGAAAACACCTCCGCCGCTGAGGCCTCTTTACGTCAGGCTCGGGCGCATCAGTTGCAGGCCGATGCGGCAGCGCGAACTGTAGCTTCCACTCGCGGCATGGTGGCCAACGCAACGGCGCTGGCCGATCAGGCGCGAGCCGATCTCGCCTATACCCGCATATTCGCGCCGGTTAGCGGCACCGTGGATGTGCGCGCCGCCCGAGAGGGCGAGGTGGTAGCTGCCGGAACGCCGATCGTAACCTTGATGGATCTCACACAGACCTGGGTCTATGCCCCGCTGCCCGAAACCGAAGCCGACGCAGTACGGCTTGGCGATCGATTGCCTGTAGTGATGCCGAGCGGCGCGCGCATGGAAGGCAAAATTATCGCCAAATCCGCTATAGCCGATTTCGCCACCCAGCGCGATATCAACGGTGGTCGCAAACGTGACATCCGTACCGTGCAATTGAAGCTGTTGATCGATAATCCCGGAGAACGCTTCGTCCCCGGTATGACGGCCGAAGTTTTCATTCCTCGAAATAAGACCGCGAAGCCATGACCGCTGCAACCACTCAACACCAGGCCCTCAATCCTGCCCGCAACCAGCCGGCCATCGCGGTCGAAAAAATCGTCAAACGTTACGGTGACTTTGAGGCGGTAAAGGGCGTGGACTTCGCAGTCGCCGAGGGTGAGATCTTCGGACTCTTAGGCCCTAACGGCGCCGGTAAGAGTACGCTCATCCGCATGATGACTACCCTCATCCCTCTGACGGCCGGGCGCGCAGTTGTGGCAGGATACGACGTGCAACGCGAGCCCGACAAGGTCCGCCGTTCCATCGGCGTAATACCGCAGGCGCTCACCAGTGATCCCGACTTGACCGTCGAGGAAAACCTCAGCATTTACGCAAAACTTTACAGCGTCCCCCGGGTGCAGCGGGAGAACAATATCGCCGCAGTGCTGGAAGCTGTGGAGCTGACCAAATGGCGCAACGCCCAGACCAAAACGCTCTCCGGCGGAATGCGCCGCCGCCTGGAGATCGCCCGCGGGCTCGTCCATGATCCGAGAATCTTCTTCCTCGACGAGCCGACCACCGGACTCGACCCGGTCTCCCGTATTGCCGTCTGGGAAATGCTGAACAAGCTGAAGAATTCGCGCAATCTTACGATTCTGCTAACGACACACTACATGGAAGAGGCCGACCGTCTGTGCGATCGAATCGCGATCATGGATCACGGCACTCTTGTCGTGTTGGGAACTCCGGCGGAATTGAAAGCGGGCGTACCAGGCACCGATGTAGTGCAGGTGCAATTCACGCATGAAAACGACCAGTGGCCGGGCCGCCTTGCGGATCTGGAAGGCGTCACTGCGGTGCAGTCGCAGGCCGCCGGCGTGTATCGGCTACTGACCTCGAACGCCTCGCGGACCACGATGCAGTTAGTGGGGCTGGCCGCAAGCGAAGGCGAAACGCTGGCCTCGCTCACCGTGCAAAACACAACCCTCGATGACGTCTTCGTCCACTACACTGGGCGCCAGTTGCGCGACGAACAGGTAAAAGCCGTCAACTTCATCATGCCGCCCAGGCCCGGTACGCAGCCATGAACCGTCTGCTCGCCATTATTGAGCGCGAGATGCGGAAATTCTTCCGCTCCCCCGTGCTGATGATCATGGCAATGATGTTGCCGTTAGTGCAGCTGCTCATCCTGGGCAATGCCTTTGGCGGAAAAATCCGCGGCGCCCGACTGGGTGTGGTCGATCACGATCGTGGGCCGCAAGCTGTGAAAGTTCGGGAAGCCTTCGATTCGGTAGCCGCGAATATCGGAACCTTCACATCGATTCCCTACGACGATGAGTTTCATGCGCGCGAGGACGTGCGCACGGGGAAACTCGACGCCGCCGTAATCATTCCCATGCAGTATTCGCGCCAGGTCTACGCGCAGAACCGGCCGCAAATCGGCCTGGTGGTCGATAACAGCGACCAGTTCATGAGCAGCAGCATCGAGGGCGAGATGCAATCCCTCGTAGACGCGCTGAATCAGCCAGTGATTCAAGAGCGCACGGTCAAGAATATCGCGCTCGAAATTGTTGAGCTATACCCTTTCGTCGAGTACATGAAGTATCTGCTGTCGGGATCGATCGCCTTGGCCATGTATATCTCGGTCATGATCGGCGGCGGCATGCTCTATATCGACGATAAAGCCCGCGGAGTCCATGAAGGGTATCTCGTGACCCCGATTACCAAGCTGGAACTGGTTTTCGGCCTGAATATTGCCGGGGCTATCAAAGCGGTCTTGAGCGGAATCAGCCTCACCGTTATTGGCTCGCTGATGGCGGGACTCGGAACCATCTTCAAGCCGGGCGCCGACCTGCAATTATTGCTGCTGATTTTCGCCACCTCGATCGCGTTCAACGGAATGATGTTCCTGATGATGGTGCGCGTCGATGATCCGCTGGTGCCGCGCGCCATCTTCGGCGTTCTCAACACGTTGTTATTCTTTCCTTCCGGGGCTATCTATCCCATCGCCGCCTTTCCGGCATGGCTAAAGGCTATCGCCATTGTTGATCCCTTCACCTATGCGATCCATGGCTTCAAGGCGATTCTTCTCAAAGACGGCGGCTGGACGGCAATCCGCACCGATCTCATTTTTCTGTTTGCCTTCGGGGCAGGCACGCTGCTCTTAGCTACGCCGCTATTCAAGAGAACGCTGTAGATGATCTATACCGGAGTGCGTCGAGAAAGCTATACCGCGTCACCGACCGGAAACCCGTGAACAACCACAGTAGTCCGCGAAAAAAGAAATGAAGAAGTGTCTGCCGTGTCTAACAGGAGAATGTGTCTCCTTCTTTGTGACCAGACGCACCTGGAGAAAATACGGTGTCCATACAGCAACAGCCTGCCTCTTTAGGTACTCCTTCCAGTTACGGTGAGTACGCGTGGAATCACGAGGCCCGCTCATCTGGAGTATCCTGGGCCGCCGTAATAGCAGGCGCGTTTGTGGCCGCGGCATTGTCCCTCACGCTGCTCGCGCTGGGCGCCGGCTTCGGATTACTATCTGTTTCGCCGTGGTCGAACGCGGGAGCATCGGCTTCGGCTGTGGATGCTGCCGCGATCGTTTGGCTGATTATCATCCAAATCGTCGCCTCAGGGGCAGGCGGTTATCTGGCCGGCCGGTTGCGTACCAAATGGGCTGCCATTCACACCGACGAGGTATATTTCCGCGATACCGCCCATGGATTCCTGGTCTGGGGGGTAGCGGTCGTGATTACGGCGGCGCTCCTGGGTTCAGCGGCAACGGCAATGGTCGGAGGTGCGGGCACTAACGCCGAAATGCTTGGCCCCGAGAACGCCTATTTCGTGGACACGCTTTTTCGTTCAACCCCGAGAGCACCCGGTGCGCCCGCGAGCGCTCCCGCCGCAAACGGCGACGACACCGCCGTTCGTGGCGAGGCTGCGGGAATTCTGGCCAATATACTGAGGCAAAAAGATACGGATGCGGAGGACCGAAACTACTTGGCTCAGCTGGTCAGCGCTCGAACCGGACTCAGCCAGGCAGACGCCGCGCAGCGGGTTTCCGATGTAATCAGGCAGGCGAAAGAGGCTGCGGATGTCGCGCGTAGAGCGACCGCTCGGCTGCTCCTCTGGACGTTTCTTTCGCTGCTGATCGGAGCGTTTTGCGCAAGCTACGCCGCCACCATTGGAGGCAGGCAACGCGACCATTTGAAACCCGTCTAAGAGAAAACCAACAATGCGTTCCATTATTCTTTATTTCCTCGGTGTGCCCATTCCGATCATTCTCTTGATCGCTCTGTTCACACATCATTTCTAGCCGCGACTCCTGGCCGAAGCCTCTGACCCCTAGGCGCCAGCGATCATCATTCAGCTGCAACCTGGTCGCCGATCGGCTCTTTATCGCCAGAACCTCAACCTTCCCGCTCCTGCTCCATTTTCATCAACACAAACGTCAAATCGTCGTGCTGCGGCGCATCCGCCATCCACCCTCGAAGCTCACCCAGAATAGCCGCCGACATCTCCTCGACCGAAAGATGCCCGTAAAGCCGCAACACATCCTTAATCCGTTCCTCTCCGAACTCTTCTTCTTGCGGGTTGTGTGCTTCGGAAACGCCATCCGTGAAGAGCATCAGGACATCTCCGGGCTCGAGCTGCACCGTTCCTTCCTCGTATTGCGAGAACGAAAACATGCCAACAATCATCCCGCCGGTCGCCAGCTCTTCAATAACCCCGCTCTGGGTATTCCGGAGTAGAAACGGCGGATTGTGTCCACCATTCACATATTTCAACGAGCGTGTCGCCTCATCCAGTCGCGCGCAGAAAAAAGTCGCATAGCTGTTTGGTCCGGTTGAGGCACATAACAGCCGGTTGATTTTGCTGGTCACATTTGTCAGCGGTACCGTAGGATCGTCCGCCACGCTGCGGAACGAAGCCTGCACCACCGACATCAGCAACGCCGCCGCGATTCCCTTTCCGGCAACATCCGCCAGCACTATGCCCAGTTGCTCCGGACCCGTCTGCACGAAATGTGGGGAAGCAGATAACGCTCAACTCTGTTCCCTATAGCCAAGATGAAGCCGGGTGTGGGTCGTTGATCTTGAATCGGAAGCCATGAGCGAGAATGAGGCCGCGGTTCTCAGCGAGCCGAAGCTTCAAAGTGCGATTGGTGTGCTCGATTTTTTCACCAGCCCGGGAGCGAGCGGCTCTTTGATTTCTCGAAAGCTCCTAGAATTTCAGACGCATTGCAAATTGAAGAATGCGAGGGTCGAAAGCAGTGTTAATCGTCATGAAGGTGGGCCCAAGCGTATTGACCGGGTTATAGAGATTCACCCGGTTGAAAGCGTTGAACGCCTCGGCTCGGAATTGAACTCCAAGTCGCTCCAGCGGACGAAACGTCTTCTCTAGTGACATGTCAACGCTTGCGAATCCGGGACCGAAAAACATATTCCGACCCGAGTTTCCGAATGTGCCGGGCGTGTTCACGGTGAAGGCTGCTGGATTCAGATATTCCGCAATCTCAGCCCCACGGCTCCGGCCCCCGGAAAGATACGGATCGGCAATAATATCGGCGCGATCCGAACCGACGCCGGAAAAAGAATTATCAACTCCGCTGTAAATCGGAAAATGGCTCTCCGGAGCGTAACGAAACGATTCCGGAGTATTGCCATCCACCGAGAACCGCATGTGCAAAGCGGTTGGATGGGTTCAACGGAAGATCCCATAATCCGGATAGATTGAAGATGTGGGTCTGATCGAAATCCGAAACTCCCCTGTCGAATCTGCGATTGAATGGATCCGTTACGGTCTGTCCCGTTTGCTTGTTCTGCGAGCTTGTATCGATGGACTTCGCGAACGTGTAATCTGCCAGTAATGTGAAGCCCTTCAAGAACCTGCGTTCGAGTGTGACCTGCAGCGCGTTATAGCTCGAGTTGTCGCCAGGCTCGACCAGAGTGATCTGGCTGAAATAGGGATACAGGGGGCGGCGTTCATCGGTATTGGATGTACTTGCGCCGGGCCCATAGATGCCCGGATTGCCTTCCCGCAAACTCGCAAGATGTGTACCTTTAGACCCGGCGTACGCCGTTCGCAGAACTACTTGACCGGGTAACTTGCGCTCTAGAGTGAGATTCCAACTCTGTAATTGCGCATTCTTCAAGCCCGTCGTGTACATATATGCGACATCCGGAAGTACAAACTTCACATTCTTTGAGGGATTGGTACTGCCTGGGAAAGGATCCGTCGTGCCGGCCCAGGGTGAGCTGAGACTGTTTACGCTGTTGCCGTTCACAATCACAACTGTTCCAAACGGAGCCTGATCGGCTTGCGAGTTAGTCGATATTGTATTCGGATGATCGTAGTAGATGCCGTAACCGCCGCGAACCGCCGTCGAGCCATCGCCAAAAACATCCCATCCGAAGCCGGCGCGTGGCCCGAGGTTTGCCCAATCGCGTGCGTATCCGCCCACCGGTACCCCTGGATCGCCGACATACAGAATCCCTGGAGGCGCGTTCGGATACCGGGTAGACTGCATGCCCGGATAGTAAGCCGCCAGTTTTCCGTTCGCATCCGTATATGGAAAAAACGGATCCCATCGCAATCCCAGATCAAGTGTCAGTCTGGGCGTCATGCGAATCGTGTCCTGCGCAAACAGAGAGAGCATATTGAAGCGAGTGTTCTTGTACTCGCCAACACCCTGCTCTAAGCTGTAAAATTTCCCAATCATGAAGTCGGCCAGAGCATTCGTGGTAAATGGAGCCGACGCATCGAACGTGAAATACCCATTCGCGCGGTAATTGTTATTGATGTCGCCCTCGCCGTGGTTCGTCTCGACTCCCATGCTGATCTGGTGCCGCCCTTTCGACCAGCGAGCAGTGTCGTTGATCTGAATCTCTTGCCGGAAAAAGGTGTTGGTGTCGCTTGTGTCCAGCAGAAAGTATCCGTTTACCTGAAGATAAATCTCCGGCATGGAATCGTTGTACATGTCCGAGCCGAGCGCGGCCAGACCCTTCGCGGGATAAATCGGCTTGTTGGTGTTGTTCGTGCGATTGAAAGAAAACAGCAGAGTATTTACTAAATTTGGAGTGAAGGTATAGGTATCACTGGATGCGACACTCGTGTTCCGCCACACCGCTCCGGGCGTCGAAGAAAAGTAATTGCCCGGAGACAGATATGCGGCCTGGTTAGCTTCCGATGTATAAAAGCGTCCCATCACGCGGTTACGGTCCGTGAAGTTGTGGTCGATGCGAACCATGTATTGGTCGTCATCGAGGCTGTTCGGGATCGCATAAGAGATCGTGCCGGTACCCGGCGGGGGTGCCGGGATGTAGCTATTCAGAACCGCTGCCGTTATTGGGCTTACGTCGGATGCCGGGATCTGATTATTCACAAATGGCGCGCCGTTTGCGAACGGATTATAGATCGTCTGCCCGAGTGCCGAGAAGTCTCCATTCCGCTCCGCATCGGTGGGAACCGGCTGCTCCACCTTGCTGGGAGCTTGGCGCGTTCGAGTGCCCTGATAGGAGAAGAAAAAGAACGTCTTGTCGCGTCCGTCGTAGAGCTTTGGAATAAATACCGGTCCACCTACAGTTGCGCCAAACTGGTTCCGTTTCAGACCATCGCCCTGGCCCGGAGTGAAGAAATTCGAAGCGTTTAAATCTGTATTGCGAATGTACTCAAACGCGGAGCCGTGTAGGTCATTCGTTCCCGATCGGGTAACCGCGTTGACGATACCGCCGGGATTCCGCCCGAATTCCGCGCTAAACGTATTGGTCTGTACGCTGAATTCCTGCAGGGCGTCCGGGTTAGGCATGGGATTCGGAGCATTGCTGTAGTGGTCGTTGTTCTCTGCCCCGTCCAGAATGTAGTTGGTTGTATTGGCCCTGCCTCCATTGACAGCCACCGGCGTTACTCCCGGGTACGTAGTCCCGGACGTTACGTTGGCATTTTGATTGTCGGGCTGTACACCGGCTACCAACTGCATGAGCTGAGTGGGATTCCGTCCATTTAGAGGAAGATTCTCGATCCGCTGTTGATCGACGACGTTCTTGAGCGTGATTGAGTTCGTATCGACCGTCTCGGCTACCGCGGACACGTCCACGGTCTGGGCTAAATTCCCAATCTCGAGATTGATGTCCACTCGGATCGATTCATTGACCTGTACCCGCAGATCGTTCGCAACAAACTTCTTGAAGCCCTTCGGTTCGACCGTCAGCGTATACTCGCCAACCGGCAGTTCGCGGAGAAAGTAAGCACCGGTCGAATCCGTCACGGCGTGAAAGACAGCATTCGTTCCGTTATTCATAACCGAGACCTCGATGCCCGGAGCAACCGCGCCGGATGGGTCTTTGACAACGCCATCGATTGAACCAGTAACGTCTGCAGCCTGAATGCAAGTCACCGCTGCCAGCACACTCAGTAGCAGCCGAAGCAGAATGCCCTTCTTTCTCATGCGCCGGGACTCCTTTGTTCCAGAGTTGTATGGAGACTGCAATTTAATGTAGGGACAATCTAGCACAGACTGGAACAGATATCAACTGAATTGAAATAGTGTTTCACATGTGAAACGCCGCCCGGAAGCCACCGGTTCTGAAACGCTGGCCTAGAGCAGCCGCTGTGTGATCGCTCTTGCGGCGTCCACGACTGCCGTGGCCACACGTTTCTGGTTGACGAAACGCATCTTCGGCATCGAAATGCTGATTGCTGCTACTGCGTGACGCTTTCGATCCAGGATTGGCGCCCCCAAACAGCAACCGCCAAGTGTGCTCTCTTCAAGGTCCTTGGCATATCCCTGTGCCGCGATGAGCTCAAGTTCCTTGGCGAGGGCCCGCTCCTCCACAACCGTATGTGGCGTAAAACGAACCATTCCGAAAGAGCGCAGAAGCTTCTCCCGGCGCGCCTCTTCCTGAAACGCGCAGATCGATTTGCCGAGCGAGCTGGCGTGAGGAGGAATCAAGCCCCCGACTTCGTTTCCCATACTTACTCGGTGAGGACTGTCGATCACCGCGATCACTTCAATGTGGTTTGTGAATAAAAAAGCCAGGCTGATCGTCTCGCGAAATTCGTGGCCAAGCTGTCTCATAATCGGTCGGGCTATCTCCACCACCTGGCTGACTAAATGATTCCCAATAACGGCGGAATGCACCAGCGAGAACCGTTCACCTTCCATTCGCTCGATGTATCCCGCGAGTTCGAGCGTCCGCAGAATACGGAATGCAGAGCTCTTCGGCAATTTCGTCTGCTGCACGATATCGCTGAGCGCGAGGGGGCGTGTACTCTGCTGGAAAGTTTCAAGCACTCGGAGCGCATTGCCGATCGCTCGGGAGAAATAACGATCCGAACCCGGCTTTCCCGGTGGTCGAGTTCGCCAGTACAGGTCTCTCGCGCCTTTCAAGGTTGTTTGCAGCCCGAGCGGGTTTTGGGGTCACAGTCGACCTCCGATGATTATCGCTCAATCTGGTTCACACTTTTCAGATAACGTTTCATATCTGAGACATCGTTTTATTTTCGTTGACTGTGTTCCGATTACTTTGATAAAGTAAACCGACATCGAAAGCGGCTCATGGCATCGCACCCCTCTTCCGGCGTTCTGGCTGCCCTGGTGACGCCTATTGACCAGCACGGTCGCGCAGATCTGAATACCTTTGAACGGGTTATCGAATTCGTGATGGAACGCGGCGTGGATGGCGTAGTCGTCGGCGGAGGAACGGCGGAGTATCCGCATCTGGGTTTAGACGAACGAGCTGCGCTCACCGCCCAGGCCGTCCGCCGCCTTAACGGCCGGGGGAAAATTCTGGCATCGATCGGCACCTCTTCCATCCATTCGACACTGCGCCTGGCAAACCACGCCGCTGATGCCGGCTGCGATGCGCTACTGATCCCGATGCCGTATTTCTTCTGCTATGAGCAGCAGGATTTGGCCGCCTTTTGCCGGGAAGTGTGTCGAAGCGTCACCATCCCTTGTTTTCTTTACAACCTGCCGTCGTTCACTAACCCGCTGGAAGTCGAAACCGCGATCGAGTTGTTGACGACAGTACCCAATCTGGTAGGTCTGAAGGATAGTAGCGGAGTGATATCCAGCCTGGAGCCGCTCGCCCGTGCACGAACCCGCAGTAATTTTGCTCTCTTTGTAGGAGACGACAGCCTGCTGCTCGAGGCGCTTCGCGCTGGATGGGACGGCGTCGTTTCAGGGATTGCCTGTTTCGCGCCTGAGATGATTGTCTCGGTTTATCGCGCCTATCGAGCTGGAGACCTCACTGCCGCAGCCGAACGACAGGCAAAATTGGACGCGCTTATCGAACAAGTGGTGAGCTTACCGATTCCGTGGGGGGTGCGCCTCGGCTTGGCAAAACGGGGTATCGATAACGGTCCTCTTCATCTGCCGCTTTCACCAGGCCGAGTTCGTCAGGTAGAAGCCTTTCATGCTTGGCTCGATCGATGGTTGGCTAGATCAATGGATGAATGAATCCGAAACGCGAGGAGTGTCGTTGAAGGTTTAGACCTGGATGGCAGCGAGCTTCTCTGCCCACGATCCCAGGGTTTCCAACGGAGGATTCATGAAGGTAATGGGAGTCATCCCGGCGCGATATCAATCCACCCGCCTTGCTGGCAAGCCTCTCGCCGATATTCATGGCAAGCCAATGATTCAGCATGTCTACGAGGCGTCGAAACGAAGCGAAACACTCGATGAAGTAGTGGTTGCGACCGATGACCGGCGTGTCATGAACGCCGTTGAGAAATTTGGCGGCAAAGTTGTCTTGACCGATGCAGCGCATGCCTCTGGCACCGACCGTGTCGCGGAAGTCGCAAGCGATACGGGCGCCGAGATCATAGTCAACATTCAGGGCGACGAGCCGCTGATTGATCCCAAAATGATCGATGAATGCGTGCAGGCCCTGCGGGAAAGTGAAGAAGCGGGTCTTTCGACATTAATGAAGCAGATCACCGAAACCGCCTTTGAGGATCGGGCTGTCGTAAAGGTAGTCCGAGATCTCCGCGGACGAGCGCTCTACTTCTCCCGCTCTTTGATTCCCTTCCCGCGCCACCGCATCGCCGAGTTCGCCGTCTTCGAACACATCGGGCTTTACGCGTACACGCGTGCGGCGCTGCTTCGCCTCTCCAGTCTCCCGCAAAGTCCGCTCGAAAAAATCGAAGGTTTGGAGCAGCTAAGAGCTCTTGAAAATGGGATCGCCATTCAGACGGCCGAAACCAGTTGTACGGGCGAACTGGTATCCGTCGATACGCCGGAAGATCTCGAGCGCGTTCGTCAAATTCTCGCGACCGGAGTAGATTTGTGAGGCCCTCACCGGCGTTGTTCCGCGAGCTACGGAACTCGCTGTCACCGTCATCTCAGGCGCATTTGGACGATGCTATCGGCCGTATTGTAAGAACCAAGGAACACGGTGGCAAAGTAGTTGTCGTTACCGGCAGTGGCCCAAATCTCCATGAAGGGGTCACAACCCAGATTGCGGAGCTGATTCATAAAGATTTGATCGATGGAGTGATCACCAGTTCCGCGGTGATTGCTCACGAAATGGCCGGCACTCTCGACCGCGTAAAGAGAATCGCCATTACGGGCGATCGAGACCTTCCTTTTCCCGGAACACTTCTTCCACGCGGCCGAGTCTTCGAAATTACAAAACTTACGCCCGATCAGCGCACAGAGATAGCACGAGAGCTTCCGGATGGCTGGGACCTCTACGATGAGATGTCTGCCCGGCCGGGAAATGTGGTCATCAAAGCCGCCGGGAACATGGCTTGGCCGATGGGCTTGCGTACCGAACGCATCGCGAGGGAGGTTCGCGACTGGGCCAGCCAGTTTGGCGTAACTCTCGAATTCCTCGCCGGCCTCGGCGCCAGCCCGATGACGATGATCGGAGCCGGTGCGCGCAAAAATATTCCGGTTCTCGTTTCCATCCCCCAGCTCGTCGGAGGCGGAGCGGTTGGCCTTGCGATTGGAGACGCCATTTCTCTGTCCCGCCGGGCCCGCGAGATTGCCGCCCTGCTCGCGGGCGCTGACGTCATCATCGAGTCCGCCATCGCTTTATCACAGGAGATCCATGACGGCCCCTTCGAAACCTATACCGGCCACGGAATCTGGGCGGCGTGGGACCACATGCCAACCTATAGCCTGCAAGGAAAAACACTCATCCGCATCGACCTGGATAACAACCTGGAACTGGCCTGGAACCTGGAGCGCGCGAACGCAGAAGTGCAGAACGCAGTGAATCAGGGATTACCGAAAACCAAGAGAACCGGTATTCCCTTCCGTATGGAAATGTCGGGCTTCGCACGCCTCGAGAGCAGCATCCCCGTTACCGGCGATATCGGCTCGGTTTGGCCGCTGATCGCCCAGGCGCTCGAAGATAAGCTTCAAAAGAAGCTCGATTTCATCTCTGCGCCCCAGGAAACCGACTACGGAAAAGAAATGCGGAACTGGATTGCCGGCGAAGTTCGCTATCTCGACCGCTTGGAAATGTTCCGGCAAGCCGAACAAAGATTTTCCCGGCACTCCCACACCCAAGCATTGCACCCGCTCTCAACCGAGTTACCCTAGACAGCTATGCTATGAATCCATCGGCCAAAAACTATAAGTGGTTCGTAGTGGGGATGCTCTGGTGGATCGCGTTCTTCAACTACGCGGATCGCCAGGCAGTCTATTCTGTCTTCCCGCTTCTGGCCCGCGACTTTCATCTCACCGACACTCAGCTCGGAATGCTCGGCTCATCTTTCGCCTGGGTCTACGGCATCACCGCTCCGTTGGCCGGCAGCATCGTGGATCGGGTTCGCCGAAAGACAGCCATCCTGACCGGTCTCCAGGTTTGGAGCCTGGTCTGTATGGCAACGGCGTTCTCCCGAAATTTCCTTCAGCTATTTTTATTTCGTGCGGCGGAAGGGCTGGGCGAGACAGTCTATTTTCCAGCCTCAATGTCGCTGATCAGCGACTATCACGGCAAGGCCACCCGCTCCCGCGCAATGGGCACGCATCAAACCAGCGTCTACGTCGGCATCATCGCCGGCGGATATTTCTCGGGATTGGTCGCGGAGCATTTCGGATGGCGGTCTTCCTTTCTTGTTTTCGGCGGATGCGGAGTTCTCATCGGGATCGTCATCAGCCGGTTTCTGGCAGAGCCTCCGCGTGGGCGCGCTGATCTGGCCGACTTAGGCGCCGGTGACAGTCCTGCGCCCGTCACGCGACGCATGTCGATTCTTGATTTCTGTCGACTCATTCGTCGTAACCCGACGGTACTCCTCTGTATGGCTGCGTTTATGTGCGAGAACTTCACCGCAATGGTGCTCTTCACCTGGATGCCCACCTTTCTCTACCGTAAGTTCCATCTCAGTCTCGCCATAGCCGCGCTTACCGCCACCCTCTACATTCAAATCACCAGCATGCTGGGATCGCCTTTGGGCGGTTGGTTAGCTGATTCTCTCCGCAAGCGCATGCCCGGCGGCCGCATACTGGTTCAGGCCATCGGAATCTTTTTTGAGGCCCCTTTCGCGATTCTCTGCGCGTTGACGCACTCGATGAATTTACTCGTCGCGAGCTTGCTTCTCTGGGGCATCTTCAAAGGTTTCTACGAAGCCAATATCTTTGCTTCCGTATTCGATGTCATTCGCCCGGAAGCTCGCGGAACAGCGACAGGCTTCATGAACATGATGGGTTGGCTCGCCGGCGGAGGGTCCGCTCCCGTGGTTGTGGGCGTTCTGGCCGACCGGCTAGGTCTGAGCGATGCCATCGCCATCACAGCCTCCGCCTACGTGATCGCAAGCTTGCTGCTCTTACTCGCAGCACTCAAATTTGCAGGATCTGATGTGCAACGAATGCGGGCAACTCTGGCTGCCGAAGCAGCTCCGTTGGCAACTTGAAGCTCCTCTATCTCAATATCGAATTCCTGGAGGGATCTTTCGGTGAAAGCTCTGTTCTTTTTGCTGATTCTCGCAACGGTTGCGGGAAAAATTTTGGCGCAAAGCGAAATGCGGGTGGGCGATAAAGCCGGCACCGTGAATCTGGTTTCCCCGGAGGGCTTGGCCGTCGCTATGAACAACTACGACCAGCGCGCTGCAACAGTCGTCTTATTCCTCTCCACTCGCGACGAAGGTACAAGCGCTCGCGCCGATGCAATCGTCGCTCTGAATCAGTCGGCATCACGAGCATCATCGCGTGCTCTTTGTCGGTGTATTTCCCGACCCCGAGCAAACGCCAAAAGAGATCCGCGCCTTTTGCCAGGCCTATGGCTTCAATTTTCCCGTCTATCTCGATCCCGGCCTGAAAGCGACGCGGCAGTTCGGCGCGCATGTGACGCCCGAGGCTTTTCTGTTGGACAAAAACGGGACCCTGCTGTATCGCGGATCGGAGGAAGGAATTGCGGCCGCGCTTGCAGCGTTCGAAGAAGGCGCCCAGATACCAGCTTCGGAGACCGCTCCGTCTGGAACACCAATTGGAGAGAAGCTGCCCCCACGAGCCATCCCCGACCGGTTCGGCTCAATCGAATTCTCCTCCGAATTGATTTTCGAAAAAATTCCCGGTTACCCGGTCCACCACTGCTCTAGCATCACTGAAGCGCCAAATGGAGATCTCTTAGTCAGTTGGTACGGAGGAAGCTATGAATCCTCCGACGACCAGGTGCTTTTTCTTTCGCGACGTCCGAACGGTTCTCGCATATGGTCAAAGCCCGAGATCGTCGTCCGAAGTCCCGGTAAACCTCCCGGAAATGCAATTCTCTTCACCGACAAAACCGGCCGGATCTGGCTGTTGTGGGGCCGCATGGAGGGCATACAGCCGATGATGCGTGGAACTGGATGGGATCATTGCGAACTCTTCTATCGCACCTCGAGCGACAACGCCAAGACCTGGACGGAGGACAAGCCGTTCTTTCATGACACGATCGGCTGGCTGCCCCGCAACTTGCCCATCTGGAGTGCGAATGGCTCGCTCATCGTGCCGCTCAGCGACGAACTCCACGGCCACGGCCCGCACGGCCAGGGAGTGGATCTTTCTTTCTTCGTTTCCACAAAAGACAACGGCAAGACTTGGACCAAAAGCGGCATCATGCGCGGCGGTGAACAGCCGACAATCATCCAGCGCGCGGATGGAACTCTGCTGGCCTTTCTGCGCGTTCGGCCCAATATCATCGCCGCGGAATCGCATGATGAAGGCGTCGACCTGGACACTCCCACTCCAACGCAGTGGAAGAATCCTGATTCGGGAATCTCCATGCGCCGGCTTAGCAACGGGCACGTGCTATTGGTCTTCAACAATCAGGACAATGCGCGCACGCCGCTTCACATTGTGCGCTCCACGGACGAAGGCCGCACCTGGGGTAAGCCTCTCTGTCTCGAAACAAACCCCGGTGAATATTCTTATCCTTCAGTGCTACAAACACGCGATGGCAAAATCCACATCATCTATACATTTCGGCGCTACTCGATTAAGCACGTCGAGTTAAATGAAGATTGGTTGACCCGGATAGAACGGCCCGATTAAACCGCTCTCATTCTAACGGCAATTAGAAACTCACTCCGTCCGCAGCGCCTGCATCGGATCAACGGTCGCCGCGCGACGTGCGGGAACAAAATTCGCCAGCAGACATATTCCCGTAACGCCTAAAATAACGGCCAAATAAATGAGCGGATCGCGCGGGCTGACTCCGAATAGGAGTGCCTCGAGATAATGTGCAACAAAAAAGGTCACCGCCACGCCCGCTGCGATTCCGATCCCTACCAGCGCCATACCGTGACCGAGAACCGAACGAAGAAGTTTGGCCGGGCGTGCGCCAAGAGCCATTCGAATTCCAATTTCATGGGTGCGTCGACTGACTGCGTAGGAGATCACTCCGTAAACGCCCGCCGCTGCCAGTACCACCGCGACCATCGCGAACACGCTAAACAGCCAGGAGTACGCGCGCCTGGCCCACATCGACTCCCTCAGCCGTTCGGTCATGCTCCGCAAATCGTAAATCGGAAGGCCGGCATCGAGATGGCGAAGAATATCCCGCGCTGGTCCACTTAGCATCAATGGATCGGCCGCTCCGCGTAACACGATGCTCATATCCGGACGCGCGGCTTCGCCGTACGGAAAATAAACCGTTGGACGAATCTCCTGATCCAGGCCATAATGTCTTTCGTCTTTCATGACTCCAGTGACGGTGATCCACGGCGTCTTGGGGGAATCATGCCGGATGCGTTTGCTCACTGCGCTCCCCACCGTCCAGTAGCGGCGCGCGAATGCCTCATTCACGATCGCGACCAGCGGAGCTCCCTCTGTCGCGCTAAATCCATCGGCTTTTACCCGAAGAACGTTGTCCCGATCGTCGAAAGGCCTGCCGGCAAGTAAGGTCATGCCGATGGCGCCGAAATAACCCGGAGTCACAACGACCTGCAACACAACCGGATTTTTTTCGCGAGGACCTGGGGGTGGAGCACCCTCGGCAACGAAGAAATTACCCCAGTGCCCTCCCAGCGGCGGCGCGGAAGCAGCACCCGCGGCCCGCAAACCGGGAAGCGTCCGAAGCTGTTCCAGCAGTTTACGGAAAAATGTGAGCCGTTGCTCAGGCTTGCCGTAGGTCGCCTCCGGAAGCTCGACACCGAACGTCATCACGTTTTCGGGCCGGAATCCCGGGTCAACGCGAAGCACCTTCTGAAAAGCTCGCAGCAATAGGCCAGCGCAGATCAGCAGCACCAGCGCCAGCCCGATTTCGCAAACCACCAATCCGTTCAAAATGCGCCGGCTCCGTTGCGAAATCGATACGCGCGTTCCGCTCTCCTGCAGGCAGATTCCGGTATCGATGCGCGACGCCTGCAGAGCGGGCGCCAAACCGGAAAGCAACGCCGCACCCCCGGTAATCAGGATGCAGAAGGCCACAAATTTGGCGTCCATAGGGAAAGTAAGCCACGCGGGCATTTCGTCAACCGGCATCAGAGCCAACAGCCCCCGCAGCAAGAAATAGCCAAGTACGATACCGCCTGCGCCGCCCAGTAAAGCTAAGACCGAGTTCTCGGTTAGCAATTGCCGGATGATCCGTTGATGCGAGGCGCCGACAGCAGCTCGAATAGCGATCTCGCGCGCGCGCGTAAACGCACGAACCATCATCAGAGCGGCAACATTCACGCAAGCAATCAGGAGCACAATACCTACTGCGCCAAGCACCACACGGCTCACGATACTGAAATCGCCCAGATACCGCTCTCGCAGAGGCGTAACGATCGGAGAGGTAATCTTGTTGGCGGCCAAACGCGCTGTCGTATGCACCCGCATCAGATCGGCGCGAGCTTGCGCGATCGAGACGCCATGCTTCAGGCGGCCAATGCCGTTGAGATACCAACCGTTATCCGAATCCGCCGGGTTGGCGCCCAATGGAACCCATAGATCGACACGATCGGGGAAAATGGCCTCTTTGGGTAACACGCCGATTACCGTGTACGATTCGCCTGAGAGCTTCATCGCTTGTCCGACCGCCTGACCACTGCCTCCAAACAGCCGCCGCCACAGGCTGTAACCGAGCAAAACGACCTTTGCGCCGTGAGGACGGTCTTCCTCGCGGGAGAAATTGCGCCCGAGCAGCGGTTGCAGTCCAAGTACCCTCAGCATGTCCGCCGTCACAGCCGCGCCGTGGATGCGCTGGGCGGCTCCGAATCCTGAAAGGTTGAAATCAGGATGGCTGAAGAATGCCATGCTTTCGAAGGTCGTCTTCCCTTTTCGCCAGGCAAAAAGATCGGGCTCCGCCACGCCCACGTATTTGAGATTCCACCTCGGTGCGGTCTCATCCAGATCTACAAGCTGTCGGGACTCGCGAAACGGCAAGGGATGCAGGAACATGTCGTTGAAGATGCTGAAGATGGCAGCGTTTCCGGCGATGCCGAGAGCAAGCGTGCCAATGACGAGGCCACTGAACACCGGTCGAGCTGTAACATTACGCCAGGCGAGCCGCACGTCTTGCCCCAAGCCGGAAAATGGACGGGAAGGCTCGGGGCGCAAGCGATCGCGCGCCTGCAGTTCTTTCCCCAATACCTCAGTTTGATCGAGAACCTGTTGAGCCAGACGAAGCGCCTCCTCTTGCGGAACACCTTGTCCTAACAGTTCGGCATAGCGCTCATCCAGATCCTGGGCCAGTTCCTCGACAACTTCCGCTTCTTGCGCCCCGTTCAAGCGGAGAGTCGCTAATCGCTCCCGGACGATGGATTTCCAATCAGGCATATTTGATCCCTGCGATGCGGCCGATGGCTTTTGCAAACTCGAGCCCAACTTTGCCGCTGAGTTTGCCAGGACCTTGCGTCCTTCCGCAGTAATCCGGTAGAAGCGACGGCGGCGTTCGCCCGTCTTCTCGACCCAACGGCCTTTGATCCATCCACGACCTTCCAGACGGTAGAGCAGAGGGTACAGGGACGCCACCTGGAAAGTGAGCGCGCCTTCGGAGCGTGCCGTAATCAATTTGCTGATTTCGTATCCGTGGCGAGCCCGGCTCTCGACCAGCGACAGGATCAGCAGTTCGGCGCTGCCCTTCTTAAGCTCCCGGTCAATAGATTGTGTTGACATAGATATCTATAAAATATATAGTAATCGATCCTATTCGACTATCCGGGAACAGCAATTCAGCTCGACGGAACCGCGAGTGTGAACGAGCGGATCTAGATTTGCCCGCTTCGTCTAGTTCGGCTTCATTGTCGGCCGCCGCCGGTTTCACCCGCGATAGCTTCGTCCTTTACACATCGGAAGCCGACGGTTGCGAGGCGGTTCATGGCGGGTCCATCAAGAGGCAACGGATAATTCTCCGTAATACGCCGCGGACCACCTGGAACCCACCAGCGCCCGTGTGGCGGACGATACCAGCTTCCGCCGCGCAACATGGTGATCAGATCGCGCCCATTATCCATCAGGCTCGCTGTCCACTGCCACACGTTACCTATCAGGTTGCGCACGCCATACGGGCTCTCATCAGAAGGATGCGAATCAACCGGATCCGTCCCCTGGCCGCCGGAATTGACTCGCGAAGCGTCCCAGCGGTTCCCCCAAGGCCACGCCCGCTGATCGCCGCCGCCTGCAGCAAATTGCCACTCTTCCTCTGTCGGCAGCCTTTTCCCGGCCCAGTTGCAGTAAGCTTTGGCATCCTCATAACTCACGTAGACGACGGGATGGCGCTCCAATCCTTTGGGAACGGCGCCGTTTTGCCAGTGGCGCAGAAAATTCGCTGCATTCACCGGCCGGTACCCGGTCGCCTTCAAGAAGTCGGCGAACTGCTCGTTGGTCACTGGATAGCGGTCTATCCAGAACGGTTTGAGGTCCGCTTGCCAATCGATTGGCGGAGCGCCCGGCAGGTAATCGTAAGTCGGCTCGAAAGGCGGCTCTGCAAAGGGGAATTCCGCGGGCGGCCGCGGGCCCGTGAGTATGTAGCGGAAGCGGCCACCCGGAATGCGCACCATACCAGCAGGCTTTTCGTCCGCTGTCACCAGGGAGGTGCGCGCGGGCTGATCAACACGGAAAAAGCGCACCGCCGCCTCCGGCACTACTTCGATATCGACGAACTGGCCTCTGTCATCGAGCAGCCGTACGATGATGGCCTCATTCGTTTCCCGGTGAAGCTTTTGATAGAGATTCACTTCCAGATCTTCTGCGGCTGCCAAGCGAAGCGGCTGCTGACCGGGGGCGACGGTGCCGATCCAGACTTCTATAGTTCCGCCCGTCGGCGCTTCCCGCAATCGGATACGCAGGGTTTCAAAGCGAAGGCTTACCTCGAGCCGCCGGTGAAAGCTGGCGATGCACCCTGGCGAAAAGTTCCCCGAACCGGTCGCGCTTCCTAAGCTGGGAGTGTATCCATCGAGATCGTACGCGATCAGATCGTCGGAGCCAAGTCTTCCAGCCGTGAGTCCGCGGTACCGCCATAGGTCGACATAGTGAGATTCGTCGTGGTGAGGCAGCCTGAGCAGCGTGCCATGATGGCCGGCCGGATTCGTGCTGCAAAGAGTGTAGATTGTCTTCCCAGGCGCGGACCACTCGTTGATCCAAACTTCCGGATCCAGTGCCGGAATCAGAGGCTTCCAATCGGGCGCTCGGAAATTGGCTCTGTTCCCACGCAGCAGATCGAGCGCCCGCGCCAGAATGGGCCAATCGCTCTCGACAGCCGGATGGTTGGCAGGGAACATCGTATTGATTTCGACTCCATGCCCGTTGAAGAAACTCAGCACGAAATCGTTGCGCATTCGCTTGCCGGCATTGCCAGGCTCACAAACGCGCAGCTGCGGATGACGCGGGAGAAGGTATTTCTTGAGATTGAATTCGGGCATGGCGAGATCGTTATGAATTCGCCCGAACAAGTTGGTTTGTGTGTCCCTCCAGCTGGGATCTCCTTCGTTGTAGGGAACCAGGTCGCGGCCACAGCTTTTAGCACGCGCCAGAATTTCGGCCGGCGTCTTCGACATGAGATCCATCAACGCGCCATCGGCTCCTAACTTGCATGCCAGATCCGCGAATTGAGCATAGGAGAGGCTCATGGCGGCTGGCGACTTATCGCGATCCGATTCACTCCAGTGGCAATAGGAGATGAACGCTCGCACGTTCATCGCATGCATGCGCTCGAACTGCTCGCGGATCCCCGCAAGGCCGCCCGGCATGTCGCGATAGTGGTCAAACTGAGAGCGCCCATCATAGCCCGCGCGCGGCCAAAACGGCCAGAGGACGTAGACGTCATAACCGCCGAAGAGACGTTTGGCCGATTCGAGCGATTGCACGTACCGGTATTCGCCGGTTTCGGGATTCATGTTGTCGCGGTCCCACGCCCAATTCAGCCATGTGGCCACCGTGTCTACCGCCCACTGCATCTTCGGATCGTCATAACGCGCAAAGCTGTACTGCGAAGGATCGACACGGTATCCTCCGCGGCGGCGATAGATCTCCTCCAAAGCCTCGTTTCTGCCACCCTTCAGAACATCGAGGTGCAGCGTATAGCGGCGGCGTTCGCCGGGCTTCAGTTGGATCTCGTTACGCCGGTGCTCAACGTTTTCAGGATCGCCCGCGAGCACGGCAGTCAGATAGAGATCCTGGTGCGTTGCCGGCATTCCGGTGAAGACATCCGATTCGAACTCTACTCCCGGGCTCCAGGCCTTCATTACACCGAGCCTTCCAAATACAGCTCGGTCAGCAGTAAGCGTCACGTACTCCGGTGAGCTCTTGTTGACCGTAGCCGGGCTTTGAGACCAGCGCGCCCAAGCAGGAAACAAGGTTCCCGTTATGGTTCTGTCTCCGCCATTTCGCAGCTCGATCGAAAACGTCTGCTCGCCGTATTTGCCGCGCACCGCTGAATGAATTTCTGCTGTTAGATATTTGGGACCCAGGTCGATCGTCCAACCTGCCGGGCTGCGCTTTCCGAGCGGATGATCGTAGCCACTCCAATAAATAAGCGGCGCACGGGGTGCGAGTTCTACCCCCGAGTTGTCACGATAAGCGACGAGAGCGCCATTTCCTGCAACCGGATCAATGCGAAGAGGTGTGATCTGGCTCGCGGCCAATGAATAGAACGTGTATAGAAGAAGGAGCCTCAATTGCAGCCGGCGGGCTCCCTCTAAAATTCCAGCCTTGCCGCTACTTGCGCCTGCCGTGGAATCTGGGTGCTGGTAGATCGCCCGAAGGTCGCAATATCGGCAGCGTTGCTATCCACGCCCAGGAGATTCACACGATTGAAAACGTTGAAAACGTCGAAGCGCAGTTCGAGTTTGAATCGCTCGGTGAAGTTCGTAATCTTCTTCAGGGTCACGTCTGTTTCGGCAAATCCGGGATTGCGAAATTGATTTTGCTTTTCGTTTCCTTCCTGCCCAACCTGCGGAACGGAAAACGGCCCGCAATTGAGATTGCCGCCGGAGCACTGCGGGAAAAGACCGTTGATATAACTCTGGCGGCTGGTGACAATGTGGTAATTCGACGCGTTCGGATAGTCGAGATTATCGCCATCGGCATTGAAATCCCCGCTGCCCGGCGCGAATTGGAGTTGACCGCTCGAGTTGATGAAGGCATTGAAGGGAGCGGTCGTATACACGGTGAAGGGATTGCCCGACTGCAGAACCGTAGTGCCGGACACAACCCAACCTGACAGCAGTCTGCCTGCCAGCCCCTGCGGCCGCAGACCGGGAATTTCGTAGCTCCAACCCAAAGAGAAGCGATTGGGTGCGTCCCAGGGAGACGGGCCGTAGAATTGACTCGCCGGGTATTCAGACGGATAGTTTTGTGAACTGTCCTTCGAGGAAGAACGCGTATAAGATGCTGTGACGAAGCCGTGCTGTCCCACGCGTCCTTTGGCCGCCAGGATGAATGCGGAGTAATTGGAAATACCGTAATTGTAGGTCCAGTTGATGGTCCCGAAACTCGGGTTAAGCCGGGTCTGAGTTCCTACGCAATTGATTCCGCCTGCGCTGCAGTTCGGATGCTGAATCAGATCGCCAGCGAAAACATTCACGTCGAAACCGAAGGCGTTACCGAATTCCTGCCCGCCGCCGCTCAGCAGGTTGCTGGAATGCTGGCCGGTGTATCCCGCGCTTGCTACGAATCTGGAAGTAATTTGCCGTTCTATGGCGATTGACCAGATGTCGGTGAGCGGCGAAGTGAGATATTGATCGATTCCGCCCACATTCAGTTGCGCGCCGGTGACTCCGCCGTGCGAATTCAAAGGGCTGCCCTGGTAGGCAGGATACGGGAAACCGAAAGGGTATGTGTTCTGCGTGCCATAGCCGAAAATCGGCGGCGCCGTCGATCCGTTGTTAAAGAATGTCGGAATAACAAATCCCGGTGGATTGCCCTTCAGATTGTTCTCTGCATTCCCGAGCGTCACCCAATCGTGATACATGCCGAAGCCGCCGCGCACCACCCACTTTCCGCCGCCGGTCGGATCCCATGCCACTCCGATTCGCGGGCTGAAGACCCAGTTCAGATCGTGTCCAAAGACCGTGCCCTGCTGTTTCATGTAGCCGGTCGCAATACGATCGAAGAAAGTCTGACCGGGGCCGGGATGGAAGTTCGCCAGCGTGGTTCCCCCAGTTGGATAGGGATCGCCAAAATTGTCGTACCGCAGCCCGTAATTGAGCGTCAGAGTGCGCGTCACCTTCCAGGTGTCCTGGGCAAAGAGGCCCCAGGTCTTCGATGCGTATTGATAGTTGCCCGCCTGGGGCTGGCCCGTGACGACGTTGTAGGAAAGACTGCTCTCGCTGTACGGATTGTTGTCGATCAGGTCAATCATGTTGTTGAACTGAAAATTCGGCTGTCCATAGGCGCCGGCAAATAGCGCGACATCATCGCCCGTCCAGCCCTCGTAGCCAAACTTTGCCGCGTGGGAGCCGCGCACCTGCGTCAGCACATCGCGCCAGTGATAGTTATGCTCCAGATACTGCCCGTCGGCAAAGCCGGTACCAAATCCCACTCCCAGTCCGATCACATTGACTACCGGCACCGTGAACAATCCTGTCTTGGCGACCGTGCCCTGCAGATAGGCGTAGCCGAAAGACGCTTCGTTTAGGGTAGTAGGCGTGAAGGTGTGAGTTTCGTTCACCTGCGCCGTGAGATTCGAATTAAAGTCCGTACTGGCAAACGCCGGGCGTATCGACGGCCCGCCCGTATCAACGGTATCCCTGAAGAATGTCCCGTAGAGGCGATCCTTACTGAAGTATTTATCGATTCGCACGTTCCATTGCTTTGAATTGTTGTAACTCGAAGAGTTGAAGATTCCGTTATCGAAGACCGGCAGGCTACACGGAATGTTCAGCGTACTCGGCGTGCCGCATCCCTGGTTCGCAGTCAGATTTTGCGGGCCGAAGGCCTGCTGAGCCGTCTGCGCTACTCCTGTAGGCGTCGCTCCGCTCGGCGGATATTTCGCCATTAACTGCACCTCCGGCGAATTAGGCCGGACGCTCTGCGCGAAAGCAACGAAGGCCGGATCTTCAAAAGTCTGAACGGAATTGCCGTTCGAAGTGAGCGAACGGTAAGGCTCAATCGAGAAGAAAAAGAATAACTGATGCTGGCGGTGCGTGGGCATGACCG
Source organism: Terriglobia bacterium (assembly GCA_963738555.1). Taxonomy (GTDB): domain Bacteria; phylum Acidobacteriota; class Terriglobia; order Bryobacterales; family Bryobacteraceae; genus Bog-105. Next base: position 342,406 of record CAVTXN010000006.1, on the reverse strand, counting down.
GCCCGCCGATACCGAATGACATGTTGTTCGAATGGTAAGGATTCACGCGCAACGGCTTCGGTATCCCAAATTCGCCGCGGGCATTAAAGCCCTGGTAAGAAAAATAGTCGCTGGCAAATCCGTGATATTGATCGGTGCCGGACCTGGTAGTCATAACGGTCTGCATGGAGCTGCTTCGGCCGTAATCGACGGTATATGTATTCGTCTGAACCGTCATTTCTGAGATAGCGTCCTTGTTTGGCACCACCGACAACACACCCGGATTCACGTTGATTGTGATATCGAGACCGTCAAGGATGTATTGATTTCCATTCGCGCCCCGTCCATTCGCGCTGACATCCAGATTCTCCGTGAAAAACGTATTGGTGGTACCCGCGCCCGGCCCCACTACTCCGGGAGTCAGCGATACTAAGGCCGTTGGATTTAGCGCGGGCAATGGTAGGTCCTGCAATGCCTGAGTGTCAATCGTCAATTGATTCCGGCTATCCGACGTATCCAGCAGCGGCGCTCGGGAAGTGACTTCGACCGAGGTCGAAACCTGCCCCACGGGTAACGTTACAAGAACGTTGCGGTTCTCGGATGTCTGCAGCGTGAAATCGACGTTCGCGGCGGAGAAGCCCTTCGCCGTCGCCGTCACCTGATAGTTGCCCGGCGCGAGACTTACGAAATGATAGACGCCGCTGCTGTCCGATGTCGCGTGCTGGGAGACCTTGGTGTCGATGTTCACCAGGGTGACGTCTGCCCCGGCAATTGCTCCCCCGTTCGGGTCCTGCACCGTACCTTGAACGCTCGAAGTGAATTGCGCCGAAGCGATCCCGGTGACTAGCACGAGAACCGCCCCCGCGAGCAAGACAGCTTTCGCCCGTTGAAGGCCTCCGAGGTTCATCTGCGCCATCCTGGTCAGTGTCATCGTTGAGGCCTCTCTTACCCGGTTGAGTCTGATTTCTCTAGGTCAAAGTATATAGCTGCAGACGCGAAATAAGTAATGACATATTTCCAGAGCATTCGCGAGGCGAAAATGCCGTCGTTAGCAGCTTGCCTACGATTTCGCTGCCCGCCTCATGCACGAAAGTCGTCACGAAGGAACGTATCTCTTCGGAGGTCGTTGATCTTGAATCGGAGATGAGTGCCGTTGGAACGGCTGGAAGGTTTTGATTGTCAGGGCTCAGCTTTGAGACACTGTCATTGAATCGATTATGCGTCCCGCCGCCAGACGTGATCTGATTGTCGACCTCGTTCGGGAACGACAACGCGTCACAGTTGATTTTTTGGCAGACGAGTTAACGACTTCCAAGGAAACAATTCGACGTGATCTGACCGAGCTAGCTGCCCGCGGGCTGATACAGAAATTTCACGGGGGCGCGACCCTGCCGGACATCTCGGGGACCGGTCTCAAGGCGGAAGGATCTTTCCAGGCACGCATGCAAGATCATATGCGCGAGAAGCGCATAGTAGCGAAACGTGCTGCCGCCCTGTTTTCGGCGGGCGACATTTTATTTATAGATACGGGAACCACTACCGTTATTTTTGCGGAAGAGCTTTGTAGATTATCACGGCTCACAGTGATCACTAACTCCATCTCCATCGCTCAGACGATTGTCCGGGGTGAAGGAAATCGCGCCTTTCTGCTGGGCGGGGAATACAGCGACGACGCAAGCGAGAATCTTGGCACATTGACAGTCGAACAGATTTCACGCTTTCACGCGACACACGCGGTATTAACAGTAGGAGCAATCGAGCCGGACGGCGTTTTCGATTATAACCTCGACGAAGCGGAAATCGCGCGAGCGATGATCACTCAATCCCGGCACGTAACGGTTCTGGCAGATGCGGGCAAGTTTGACAGGAGCGCATTGTTCCAGGTATGCCCGCTTGCAGCGATTGACCGTTTAGTGGCGAATGATGTGCCGGAGTCGATGGTTGAGGCTCTGCGGCTGGCGGAAGTCGAAATGATCTTGGCGTCGATTCAGTCGGTCGTTAAAATCGCGTGACGCAACCTCTAGAAATCAAGTCGTAAAGAAAGCTGCGTGGTCCGCGCACCCGCGCCTTCCGTGGGCTGTAAAGAGCTGATCAATCCAAAGGAACCAGAGTTAGCCACCATATTGGGCACCCCAAAATTAGGATGATTCAGCAGGTTCGTGAAGGTAGCATCCAACCGGAAACGCAGACGTTCATTTACAGGAAAGAATTTTCCCAAACCGCCGCTCCAAACGACGGTGCCCGGCCCATTCAGAATGCCGACGCCTGAATTTCCAAACCGGCCGATAGCTCCGGTCCACCCATAATAGAAGCAATTGTTGTCTAATAGTTGGCCTTGGCTGATTGTGAAGCCATTGCAGGCACTCGCCGGGAGCCGGTCGGGCCGCTGAGTATTGTATCGATTGGGCGCGTTGGTCCCGGATGGATCGTTGCTTCCGCCATAGTACGGCGTCAGAAACGGACCCGTCTGAAACAAGATGATGTCGGTTGTCTGCCAACCGCCCAGCAGCAAATCGGAGAAACGGTTCATGCCGGCGCCGAACTTCCTTCCTCGTCCAAACGGAAGATCGATTGTCGCTGTTGTGAGCCATCGGTGGCGGCGCGAAAACGCCACATCTCCATAATTGGCGCCCAGATCGTACCGATTCTCGACACGCGCGCCGTTTTCGGACGTGTAACCGGAGGGATTGTCGCCTTCCGCGTCGGAGAGATTCTTGGCCCAGGTGTAGCTCGATTGCAGGAAAACACCCGAGCTATAGCGATGCGTGACTACGGTCTCTAGCGCGTTGTAAATCGAGGTTCCGCCATTGTCTCGAGTCTTGATTTGATTCCAGTTCGGGAAAGGCTTCTCCCGTGGGTCGTATGGCGTGGATTGGGGTTCGATCTGATTGAGATCCGGACTGACCGGCAATCCGACAGAGCGCAGCCCGGTGTATGTCAGGCGCAGACCGGTCTGCGCTCCCAGCTCACGTTCTATCGTAAAATTCCACTGCGAGACATAGGGATCGTGGAAGTCGATTTGATTGGCAGTTCCGAACGAGGCGTTTCCGGCGGGGCCGCCGCTTGCCGCTGTCCCGGTCTTTGTATTGGGAAACTGAATGGCTGCCACGCCATTTGTGATAGCGTTCTGATAAGACTCATAGTCGCTCGTATGTACGCCGGTAAGCGAATAAAAGATTTGACCTAGAAGGGTCTGATCATACAGGCCAGCACCCGTACGAATGACGGTCTTGTCATTCAGACGATAAGCGAGGCCTAGACGCGGCAGGATTTTCTTTTTATCACTGATTCGCAGGGTATCCGGAACTCCATCCTGCGCGGCGGTTTCGACGACCGTGCACGGATACAGTCCATAGGAAGTCGGGTTGGGCGTAGGGAGGCCACAGGCATTAATCGAGTTCAGAAACGCGGGGGTTGCCAGGGCAAGTGACTTGGCGTTGGGAACAATGACGACGCCGTTGGCGCGATCGAAATTGGTTATCTGCAAGCTGTTGTCGTGGAAAGGCGGATGGTATTCGTATCGCAGGCCAATATCGACGGTGAGCTTCGGGCCAAGCTTGATAGAGTCTTGCGCGAAAACACCGTATGCTTTGTCGAAACCATTAAAATCTGGCCCTGCATTGACCACCACCGTGCTGCTTGGCACGCCTAAGAGAAAATCGGCAAAGTCGCTGCCGCTTAACGCTCCGTTGAAGAAGAAGCTTCCAAAATTGTCCGGGCCAGCGAAGCTCTCGTAATCCGATAAGCGCATCGCGCGAATATCGAACCCGAATTTCAAAGTGTGACGGCCACGAATCCACGTAAGATTGTCCGCCCACTGGTACTTATGTTCGTGCAATAGCTCTTCGCGGGAACCGCCCAGCGTGGTAATGCCCGAGGAACCGTCGAATTCAAAATACGGATAAGCGGAGCCTTTGGGGAACGGACCGAGTTGCTGGAACCCCAGATCGCTGATGAGCTTCGCGCCATCCGGAAATTGCGGATACGTAATGTCCGTAGTTTGCATGTTGTAGCCGAACCGGAACTCGTTCAGCAGATTGGGATGGATCGTGTAGTTGTGCGATACGACAATGCTTTTCGGATCGAGGATTGTGTCCTGCGCTACGGCCAGATTTCGAGGCACTTCCGAGCTGTAGCCTTTCGAGCTCCAGCGGACAAAGAGCGATTGTTTAGTCGTCAGATTCTGGTCGATGCGAATGTCGTAGAGATTCGCCGTAATGGGCTGAGGCGCGTTGATGCTGAAGTTATTGCTCGTATTCAGGGGATCTGAGTTCGGCCGGTTGGGAAGCGGATAGAACGTGCTAAGCACCTTCTGCGATACCGGATTAATGAGGCTGCTCGGGATCTGATTCCCAGGGAACGGCGCGCCAGTCAGGGGATTGTGCAACTGTGTTCCGCCCGCACTGCGTACAGTTTCCGGCCGAATCGTAAGAGCTGCAGAGACTGGAGAAATCGCCCGCTCTCATGGCCGCAGTAGGCACGTTGTTGGTCACAGGCGCTGCGCCGCGTTGCCGGTTCCCTTCCCAGTCAAAAAAGAAGAACGTTCGATTCTTGCCGTTGTAAATCTTAGGCAGCCAGACGGGACCGCTGAAAGAGCCACCAAAAGTGTTATCGCGTTTTTTGGGTTTGCCGTTCGCGAAATCGGGCGTCGCGTCTAACGCGTCGTTCTGAAAGTATTCGAATAAGGAACCGTGGTATCGATTGGTGCCGCCCTTAGTGACGAAAGTCACATCCCCGACTTGGCCATACTCGGCGGTGGCCAGTTGAGAAGTCACTTTTACCTCCGCAATCTCTTCCGTCGAGGGGAACATCTCGGGTGTGGGACCGTTACGAAGAGGAGAGGTGACCGAAAAACCATCCACCGTAAACTCGTTCTGTCCTGGATGGCTGCCGGAGATGGAAACGCCGTTGGATCCGGTAGGCCCGGTGGAATCCACTGTAATTCCAGGCAAGGTGATGATGGAATTCAGAGGAGTTGTGCTTCTGCCGCGGTAATTCATCGGAAGGCCCTTCACCTCTTGGCCCTCCTGGACGTCGCGCACGGTAGCGGTTTCGGTAGTAATCACCGGCGTCGCCGCGGTAACTTCGATTTGCGAGGTGGTGCTTCCCACTTCAAGAGGCAAATCGACCCGCACCTCGGCGCGGGGCTCGAGTATCACTCCCCGCCTTACAAACTTCTGGAAGCCAGGCGCCGAAGCGGAGACTTCATAGCGCCCAGGCAACAGATTGGGGATTTCGTAATCCCCGTGAGCATCGGTGGTTGTGGCTTTTTCGGTGTTCGTGTTCAAGTCTGTTACGGTCACCGAAGCTGCCGGGACTACTCCTCCGGAAGCGTCATTGGCGGTGCCCAGGATGGTTCCATAAGTGGATTGCGAACCAAGGCGAGAACCCACTAGGCACAGAATCGAGAGAAGCGTGAAGGCACGAGTCATGAGAGGTCTGGTCCTTTCCACCATCCGTTGAAGATCAGAATTCAACCAAATTGGAAATATGTTGCCATGAGTTGACCGAATCGTCAAGTAAATCTATCATTACAAGATATTCTTATGACCAAACGGGCACACAACGGCGGATCGGTCTACGACGTAGCGGTTGTCGGCGGCGGGGTGGTCGGGTGCGCGATGGCGAGACGTTTCACGCTGGAGGGCGCAAGTGTGTTGCTCATTGAGAAAGCGCCGGACATTCTGGCGGGCGCGAGCAAGGGGAATAGCGCCATCCTCCATACGGGCTTCGATGCGAAGCCCGGCAGCCTGGAACTCGCTTGCATTCTGCAGGGTTATCGCGAATATCTCGAAATCCGGGAAGAACTCGGATTACCGTTGCTATCGACCGGCGGGAATGTCGTGGCGTGGAATGAACAGGAAGCAGTGCAACTAGAGCTTCTTGAACGCCGCGCCCACGGCAACGGAATCAGCGACGTCCGCCGAATAGACCGGAATGAATTGCTCGAACGAGAGCCGAATCTCGCCCCAGGCGTACTGGCGGGTTTGGTCGTCCCTGGAGAATCGATCATCGACCCCTGGTCTGCCCCCCTGGCTTACCTTACCCAGGCGATTCAAAATGGCGCTCAAACCAGATTCAATACAGAAATCGTTTCCGGGACGTTTTCGGATTCGAATTGGAGCCTGGTGACAACAACTGGAACACTGTCGGCTCGGACAGTCATAAATTGTGCCGGGTTATACGCAGACTTGCTCGATTCTAAGTTGTTCGGCAGTGCTGATTTCACTATCCGGCCTGTGAAAGGACAATTCCTGGTTTTTGATAAGACTGCGGCGAAACTGATCCACTCGATCATTCTGCCGGTTCCAACGGAGCGCACAAAGGGCATCATGCTGGCGCCCACCATTTTCGGAAATGTACTCATCGGGCCGACAGCTGAGCACCAGCAAGATCGCGACCGGGCAGCTGTGGATAGCAAGACATTGAGAATGCTCAGAGCGAGAGCATCGGAAATCGTTCCCGCTCTGAAAGATGTTCCGATCACGGCCGTTTATGCCGGACTTCGTCCGGCTACGGAAAACAAGGAATATCGCATAAAGTTCGACCCGGAGCGCCAGTGGATAACCGTAGGTGGAATCCGGTCGACAGGTCTCACGAGTGCTCTCGGGATCGCCCGGCATGTTTTCGCGTTGTACTCCGGAGATGGGACAAAACACGCCGCCCTGGCACGACCTGTCTCACCAAAGGTGCCTAACCTCGCTGAATGTGGTACGCGCGACTGGCAACTGCCCGGATATGGGGAGATCGTCTGCCATTGTGAAATGACAACCTGTCGCGAAATCGAAACGGCGCTCAATGGGCCGCTACCGGCGAGGGATTTTGGAGGGTTGAAGAGAAGGACGCGGGCGGGAATGGGACGTTGCCAGGGCTTTTATTGCGGTGCTCGCCTTGCCTATTTAAGCAGAGGACGCCTGGTAGACCCCTTGGCAGTGAATGTCTAACACGAACAGTGTTTTGACGGACGTAGCGATCGTCGGAGGAGGACCCGCCGGCATCGCAGCGGCCCTTGAGCTACGTCGACGTGGCGTGGCGCGAGTGATTATTCTCGATCGGGAGGCGATGGCAGGGGGAACGCCCCGACACTGCGGCCATCCTTCGTTCGGATGGCGCGAGTTTGGACGAATATTGAGGGGTCCTGTCTATGCACGGAAACTGGCCAAGACAGTCAGCGCCGCTGGTGTAGAGATTCGCACTCGCCATAGCGTCGTGGCGATGGGCGAAGCGGGTCAACTGCAGGTTGCGACACCGGATGGAGGAGTGGCCATTCAGGCGAAGCGCGTCATCATAGCTACCGGAGCTCGCGAAACTCCCCTCGCGGCACGACTGATTTCAGGGGATCGACTCCTAGGTTGTCTTACGACAGGAACGCTTCAGTCGTCCTTCTACCTCTATGGGCTGGTCCCTTTTCGCAGGCCTGTGATACTCGGAACCGAGATTGTGACTCTATCGGCCCTCCTCACCTGCCGCTCCGCGAAATTGCGACCTGCCGCAGTGATAGAGACAAATACCCGCCCAACGATCCGATGGCCCTGGCATTCACTACCGCGGATTATGGGTATCCCGACGTATATTGGAGCGGAGATACTCGACGTCCACGGCAACGGCCGGGTCGAATCAGTAACGATACAGCTTGCAGACGGCAGCATTCGAAAGATAGCGTGCGATGGAGTTCTATGTACCGGTCGTTTCGTACCCGAGATCGGCGTTTTTACGAACAGTAGCCTCACGATTGACCCGGGAAGCGGAGGCCCTCTGATCGACCAATTCGGCCGCTGTTCCGACCCTTCCTATTTCGCGGCGGGAAATGTGCTTCGGCCAGTGGAGACGGCGGCATGGTCGTACGACGAAGGACGGCGAATCGGTGGCTTCGTCGCCGACGACCTCGCGACCGGACTACCGAACGAGACGCACACTGCGCGTATCCAGCGTGGACACAACGTTAAGCTCGTAGTACCACAGCGGCTTGCCCTGCCTTCTGCGCAGAGCGGATTAGGCTACCTGCAGCTGCGATTCGATACTGTTGCGGCTGGAGACCTGACGATCGAGACGGATGGCAGGAACGTCTGGCAACGGAAGATTAAGGCGATTCCAGAGCGTCGTGTTCTAGTGAAACTTGCCGGCGTAAATATCAGTTCCCAAACCGAAGTAATTAAAATCGGAATCCGCGGATAGAGCATCGACCGATGTGGGCAGCAGGTATCGATCAGGGAACCACCAGCACAAGAGTGATGGTGGCTTCCGAGAATGGAAGCGCGAAAATCAAACACTCCGTTCGACACAAGCAACATCGTCCCAAACCGGGGTGGGTGGAACATGATGCGGCAGAGCTGCTTGACAACGTCCGCACCTGCGCAGCGATAGCCGGCAGAGTGAGCGCCATCGGCCTCGCCAATCAGGGAGAGAGCTGTATGGCGTGGGATCGCGAAAGTGGAGAACCACTCTCTCCCGTAATTGTGTGGCAGGACAATCGCACGGCAGACGCGATTCACCGCTTACGCGCCGAAGGCCATGAGCCTCTCGTACTCGAGCGGGCCGGGCTGCCTCTAGATACGTATTTTTCTGCGTCAAAGCTGGCCTGGATTCTCGAAAATATTCCCGAGGCTCGCAGTGCCATGAGGCGCGGGCGGCTGCGTCTGGGAACCACGGACGCGTATTTTCTCGATCGCCTCACAGGCGTCTTTGCGACTGATGTCTCGACTGCATCACGAACCTCGCTGATGAATCTCGATGCGCTGCAGTGGGACCCAGAATTGTGCCGTATTTTCGGCGTGCCTTCCGAGCATCTGCCGGAAATTCGTCCCACGGTCGAAACATTCGGAGAGTTGGATGGAGTTCCGGTAACGGCGGCGATTGTTGATCAGCAGGCTGCCCTCTATGGTCACGGCTGCCGGCAGAGCGGCGACGCAAAGATAACCTTTGGCACCGGGGCGTTCATGCTGTCTGTGTCGGGCAAACGGATTCCTGGTGCATGCGAACGCGGCCTGTTGCCTACCGTCGCCTGGCAGATCGGAGCAGGAGAGGCGGTCTTTGCCGTAGATGGCGGAGTATACGACGCAGGAGCAGCAGTCGAGTGGATTCGCGGATTGGGTTTGTTTGATGACTTTCGCGAACTAACCGCGTTCCGCTCGCCTCCGGCAATTTCTCGTAATCTGACATTTGTACCCGCGCTCTCCGGACTGGCCAGCCCGCATTGGGACCGCAATGCGGCCGCATTCTGGATCGGGATGACGACGCGCACCACTCGTGCTGACCTTTGCCAAGCGACACTGGAAGGCATCGCGCTCCAGGTCGCCGAAGTTGTCGTAGAAATGAGCAAGGGCATTCCCCTTTCCGATCAGCTGTCGGTAGATGGTGGGCTGGTCTCAAGTACGTACTTCTTGCAATTTCTCGCGGACGTTACCGGAAGGACCGTCGTGACGAAATCATTTCGTGAACTTACCGCCTACGGGTGTGCCGCTCTGGCATCCTTAGGCGTGGGTGAGGAATTGCCGGAAGTCAAAACGGGACCGAGAGTCTATGCGCCGCGAAGCCGGGAAGGTGAGCATTGGCGAGAGCGATATGCCAGCGCCGTATCCAGATCCCTGAGTTGGCGAGTTAATGAACAATCAATTCCTCTGGCTCGTGCCCAACGACACGGCGCTGATCTTGAATCGGAGCCATGAGCGAAGCGATTGGTGTGCTCGATTTTTCACAGACCCGTAAGCAAGTGGAGCCGGTCCGTTACAGCGCGTCGAAGATATCCTGGCTTTATGACTACTCGGCGGGCCATGTCTGGCGGCTGGATCGACCGGAACGCGCTCGATAAAGGCGCCCACGGGCGAAATCTCTGCCGCTGGTGCAACCTCGAAGTCCCTGCCCGGCGCTCGACCTTCTGTTCCGATTGGTGCGTCCATGAATGGAAGTTACGCACAGATCCGGGATACCTGCGCGAAAAAGTCTTCGAGCGAGACCACGGCATATGTGCTCTTTGCGGCATCGATTGTTCCACGGCTTACATCCACCTCCGTCGACTCCGCGGAAGCGCTCGCCGTCGCGCCGCTGCCGGATGGAATCTGGGCAGCCGAAAAAGTTTGTGGGATGCGGACCACATCGTTCCCGTAGCCGAAGGCGGTGGCCAGTGCGACCTGTCCAATATGCGAACTCTTTGCCTCAAGTGCCATCGCGCCCGCACGCTCGAACTTCGCCGCCGGATGGAAGCGCAAGGGAGCCAAAGGCTCACTTCTTTGGGATGACCGGCAGCACAATATGCGAAGGATGCTTCGCATCGAGATACACGGTATTCTCCGCGATTTGCCAGCTTCGGTTGTTGTTCAGCGGCTCGCCGGTGTTCGGATTAATGTCGAACCGCGGAAAGTTGCTGCTCGAAATGTCAACGCGAACGCGATGCCCATGCTGAAACACGAGTGATGTTGGATACATCTCGATCGTGAATTCATACGGCTGCCCGGGCTTCAGCAGTTCTGCCTTGCCCGGACCGTTCCGATACCGGGCCCGAACGATACTGTCCGCAATGTTCAGATCCACTCCGGACGGGAACCCGGGATTTGGCGGGTAGACGTCGATCAATTTGGCCGTAAAATCCGTATCGAGCGAATTCGACGAGGCCCAGAGCTTGACAATAAGGCGGCCCGTCACCTCCATATCGTCCTTTAGCGGAGGCGTCTGGAATACCAGCACGTCATTGCGTGCCGATAAAGGTTTTGAATCGCTGCACAACCAGAAGTCCGTCCGGCACCGCTGATCTGCCGCGCCTTGGAACATCAGCTTTCCCTGCGAAGAGATGTTTCCGCCGAGAGTCGGAACAGGATTGCGCGGATCGAACAGGTAACGAACAGGCGAATCATCAGTTGGTCTTTCAGAAGAAAGCACGCCGCTGGAACGCAAGTAGTACGAGGTCGCCTGCGCGCGAGCCAGCGGCCACTCCTGCTCATCGCGCCAGTGCCCGCCAACATAGATCCGTCCTTCCGGCGTTTTGTGGCCGTCGCCTCCGCCCATGACATAAATGCGCACGGGCGGCTCCCGGTCGACTCCATTGTCGATCCCCTTCAGCCAGTGGTCGAACCAGCGCAGGTGAAAAGCCCAGAGATCCAACGCCGCATCTTCGGTGAATTGAGCCTCGCCCGCGTAGTTGAGATTTTCAGAGCTATGTATCCATGGTCCGATGATCAATCGCTGCAAGCTCTTTTTCGTTCTTCGCAGCTCGACAAAATTCAGATTGGCAACCGGTGTGGCCCAGGAGTCGTACCACCCTGTCGTGTGATATTCGGGAACGTCTTTGTATTCGGCTAAATGATCGACAACGCTGGAGCCTGAATCCTTCCAGAAGCTGTCATAATCGCCGTCACTCATAGCCTTGACGAGCCATGCCTCGTAATCGGGCGCAAACTTGAGCGGCGTTGTACCGGGACGCAGCGGCAGACCGCGAACATAGTCGCGAACGTGCCTTCCCATATCGACCAGTGCGGGTGCCGCCGCCGGATCGATTGCAGCGCGTTCTGCGGCAGCGCTTTCGTTCCCGCTGGGCGATGGATTTCCCAACGTCAAAACCCAATTGAAGAAACGGAGTTCGAACGCGCCATTATGGCGCACGCCATAATGCCCGAAATCAGACATGGCGTTCCGCGGAATCATCGCTTTTATGTAAGGAGCATTTGCGATAGCGAGCGCGTGCTGCGTCGCGCCATCGTATGAGCTACCCATTGTGCCGATATTTCCGTCGCACCAGGGCTGAGATCCGATCCATTTCGCGGTATCGAATCCGTCATTCGGATCTCCGCGAATCGGAAACCAGTGTCCTTCCGACTTGTAGCGGCCTCGCACGTCCTGCGCAATCACGATATAGCCATGCGGTACAAAATGGCTGGCCGCAACCGAAAGGTTGTTCTTGTTGTAAGGAGTGCGTTCCAGTATGACCGGAAATTTGCCGTCCATTGCGGAGCCATTCCTCGCCGGACGATAAATATCGGTTGCAAGCCTCACGCCATCGCGCATCGGAACCATCTCGTTCTTCGTTACCGCGACTTCATACGAGGACTCGTCCTGCGCATTACCGCTCAAAAGTAGCAACAGGAAGAAAAATGGCGCTGAGATCAGATAACTGCGGATACGGGAAGCGCGCTTCATATGCGAATACTCGAAACTAGCCCCCTAGCATACACACTCCGATTTCTCGATGGAAACACAATAGCGCGTTGCGCATATAATCGCCTCGATGAGCGTTCTTTCTTCCTCTCGCAAAAACTCCACCCGGCGCGCATTAATCAAGGGAATGGCGGCAGGGCTGGCCGGACTTCCGGCCTTCTGCGCTTCCGGCCAGTCCGCTTCGAACCGCGATTGGTCTGGCAATCAGCCACTGCGGTATCCGGATCCCGACGTCATCTCTCTCGAAAAAGAATTCAGTAAATATCGGATCGGTACCGCAATCATCGAGCGTATTTGCACAGGCTTTCGATGGGCGGAAGGCCCGGCCTGGAACGGCGCCGGCAACTATCTCGTCTGGAGCGATATTCCGAATAACAGGCAAATGCGCTGGCTGGAAGAAGACGGTCACGTGGACGTGTTTCGGAAACCATCGAATTTCAGCAACGGCAATACATTCGACTGGCAAGGGCGTCAGCTCAGCTGCGAACATCAGACGCGCCGCGTGGTTCGCTATGAGCAGACCGGCGAGGTTACGATCCTGGCGGACAAATTCAACGGCAAGCTGCTCAATGGACCGAACGATATCGTCGTCCACCCCAATGGCGATATCTGGTTCACCGATCCCGGCTACGGCGCGCTGAGCATTTACGAAGGAGGAAAATTCGCTCTCGAATTGAAAGAAGCGGTTTATCGTTTGGATGGAAAGAGCGGTCAAATTGAGATGGTCACCGACGAGCTGTTCAAACCCAATGGCCTGTGCTTCTCGCCGGATTTGAAGAAGCTCTACATTTGCGACACCGGGGCCACACACTACCCGAAAGCGCCCAGAGAAATTCGCGTCTACGACCTCGACGGCACTAAACTGCGAAACTCCAGACAATTTCTGTCGACGGCCTGGGACAACTACACCGGTCTTGCCGATGGCATTCGCGCCGATACCGATGGAAATATTTGGGCCGGTATCGGGCAAGGTGCAAACGGAACCGGCTCTGCCAAAGCAGAAGGCGACGGTGTCTACACAATCTCTCCCGAGGGCGTAAAGATCGGCAAGATCTTGCTGCCGGAAATCTGTGCAAATGTCTGCTTCGGCGGTACGCGCCGGAATCGTCTCTTCATGGCGGCTAGTCAGTCGATCTACTCGCTGTATGTCGACGTCAAAGGCGCAAATATCGCCTGACCCGGAGAGGCTCCCAGTGAATCGATCGGCATGCCTGGAAAAATGGAAGGCGATTGTCGCTGCCGGAAGGCCAATCATCGGGGCCGGCGCGGGCACTGGAATTTCAGCCAAGTGCGCTGAAGCTGGTGAAGCCGACCTCATCATCATCTATAACTCGGGACGCTACCGCATGGCCGGCCGGGGATCTTTAGCCGGCATGATGCCGTATGGCGACGCCAACGCGATTGTGATGGAGATGGCTGCCGAAGTGCTTCCCATCGTTTCCGCAACCCCGGTTCTCGCCGGCGTCTGCGGAACCGACCCGTTTCGAGTCATGGACGTCTACCTTCGCGACGTCAAGCGTATCGGTTTCTCCGGTGTCCAAAACTTCCCGACCGTGGGTCTTATCGACGGTGTATTTCGCGCGAATCTCGAAGAAACCGGAATGGGATACGCTCTGGAAGTCGACATGATCGCGCAGGCTCATAAGCTGGATCTGCTCACCTGCCCTTATGTCTTCAACGAAGAGGACGCAAGAGCGATGGCGGCAGCCGGCGCGGACCTCGTGATCGCCCACATGGGATTGACAACCAAAGGAACGATCGGTGCCGCTACCAGCCTGACGCTCGATGAATCGGTCTCCCGAATCCAGGCGATTCACAAAGCAGCCATTGCCGTCAATCCCGAAATTCTGGTGCTCTGTCATGGCGGTCCGATTGCGGAGCCCGAAGACGTTCAGTACGTCCTCAGCCGCAGCCCTGGTGTCGCTGGTTTCTTTGGAGCCTCGAGCATGGAGCGCCTTCCTGTTGAACGAGCCATCACCGAACAAGTACGAAATTTCAAGAATCTGTCCATTAATACCGGAGGAAGCATTCATGCCTGAATTGCCGGATTGCCGCATTCTTCCGCCCGGCGCGCTCCCTTGAACAGACTCGAATGACCACGCAAACGGTCGCACTCATAGGCACGTTAGACACAAAGGGCGAGGAGTTCGCATTTCTGCGTGATTCGATCGAGTCTTCGGGTTTGCGAACGCTCGTCATCGATGCCGGCGTTCTTGGAGATCCGTCCTTCACCCCGGACGTTTCGCGCGCCGCTGTAGCTGAGGCGGCGAATCAGAATCTCGGAGCTTTAGTAGCCGCGCGGGATCGCGCACAAAGCGTGCAAGCGATGAGCAAGGGAGTTGTGGCAATCATCCGAGGCCTCTTCGAGCAACACGCCATTCAGGGCGTAATCTCCATGGGCGGTTCTGCCGGCACCACGATCGCTACCGCCGCCATGCGCGCGCTGCCAATCGGGTTTCCGAAGCTGATGGTTTCGACAGTGGCATCACGCGACGTCAACCCTTATGTGGGCACCGTCGATATCTGCATGATGTATTCAGTTGTCGATATCGCGGGCTTAAATGCGATCTCTCGCCGCATCTTAAGCAATGCCGCATCTGCGATCTGCGGGATGGTCGCTCGCCAGCAAGCCGCTGTTTCTGATGACAAACCGGCCATCGCCGCGACCATGTTCGGTGTTACCACGCCATGCGTCACGGCCGCGCGTCGCCGTCTCGAAGAAAAAGGATATGAAGTCACGGTCTTTCATGCCACCGGGTCTGGCGGCCAAGCCATGGAAAAGCTCATTGCAGACGGCGCGTTTCGCGGCGTCCTCGACATCACTACCACCGAACTCGCCGACGAACTTGTCGGTGGCGTCTTGAGCGCCGGACCTCACCGCCTCGAAGCGGCTGGAATCCAGGGTATTCCGCAGGTTGTTTGTCCCGGCGCGATCGACATGGTCAATTTTGGACCCCTATCCTCGGTTCCCGGTTGTTTTCGCGACCGCAACCTGCACGTCCATAACGCCGCCGTCACCCTGATGCGAACCACCGTCGACGAATGCGCCGAAATAGGCCGGATTACCGCCACCAAGCTCAACTCTGCGCGCGGCCCTGTGACCGTTCTGATTCCGCTGCAAGGCGTTTCCGCCATCGACAAGGCTGGTCAGCCCTTCTATTCGCCGGAGGCGCTCGAAGCGTATCGTCGTGCTTTGAAAGCGACGCTCAATCCCGTCATCAAACTCGTTGAACTTGACGCGCATATCAACGACGAAATCTTTGCGCGCGCCGCTACCGATTTCTTACTCGATTCGCTCGCTCTATCAGAAAGGCGTTTATGACTCGTCGCACTCTTTTAGCGTTTGCCGGCGCTTCATCGTTGAGCCGCGGACTGGCGCAAGCCGCCGAGGCTAAGAAACAGCTCAAGATCACGAATATCGAAACCGATCTGCTCCGCCTGCCGCCGGCCGAGTTTACCGGTGACGCGATCCACGACTTCGGCTCCGCAGCGGGCGGCCTGGTTCTCCGCGTCTTCACGGATGCTGGTATCACTGGCTGGGGCTATAGCAACTTCGGCATGATTGAGGGCGGTCCGCGTGTGGTGCAGACCATTCTGGAATACGAAGTCAAACCTGTGCTCCTCGGCCAGGATCCGGCATTTCCGAAAAAAATCCGCGCCGATTTATGGCGGGCACTCGAGTATCAGGGCGTGCAAGGCGTCACGCAGTTCGCGATGTCAGTGGTCGATATCGCCGTCTGGGACATCCTGGGTAAGGCAGCGGGTCTGCCCGTCTACAAGATGCTGGGCGCCGTGCGCGATCGCATTCCGGCGTACGCAATGTGCGGGTGGTATCGCCAGAACGACAAGGATCACTCGCAATACAAACGATCGATTGATGAAACGCTCGAGATCGGATATCGCGCTTTCAAGGTGAAAGTCGGCCGCTATTCGCTCGATGATGACGTGGAGCGGATAGAATTCGGCCGGAAAGCAGCCGGTAAAGACATCCGGATCATGGTCGATGCGAACCAGGCTTTCAATCGAGTGGAAGCTCTTCGCCGGGGTCGCGTCTATCAGGAACTGGGATGCTTCTGGTATGAAGAGCCCTTGCCGCCCTGGGATCACGAAGGCTATGCGGAGCTGGCAAGCGAGCTCGATATGCGCATCGCCACCGGAGAAAACGAGTATGACAAGCGAGCCTTCATGGATCTTCTGCTGAAAAAGGGCGCTGACGTGGTCCAGCCCGACAACCGGCGCGCAGGCGGCCCAACCGAATGGATTGAAATTGGCGCCATTGCCGACGGATTCGGCGCTGAGCTCGCAAGCCACGGCGGCGGACCCGTCGACATGAACATCTTATGTGCGATTCCGAATGCGATTTATATGGAATCCGGCGGTAAGCAGCAAATGATTAATGGCGAAGTGCTTGCGCCGGAAGCGCCGGGGATGAGCAGCGAACCAAAACCTGATTTCATCGCCAGGTATAAAGTCGCCTAACTGTCCCAATCAAATCGAAAAAAGCCGGGCTAATCGGTCTCCGGTCGCGGCGGATTGGCCCAGTGCCCCGATTCGTCTTTGCCGCTCACCACAACGCCCTTTGCATTCCAACCCAAGCCGGCTCTCACCACTGCCGGGCAATATCGCAGAGTCAGACCGCATCGCCGCCTGTTTGACTCATTGGCTTCGGAGCCGTGCAACAACAGATCGCTGTGAATCGAAATCTCACCAGCCGCGAGCTCAACATTTACCGGCTCCCCAAAATGTTCAGCGCCCTCCACGGTTTGATTTAGAACATTGGCTTCGTCGTTCTCGCTTAGCGAGTAAGTCAAATGCCCCATGTGATGCGTACCCGGTATATAACGCATACACGCGTTTTCTACACTCGCATCATCTATCGCCAGCCACGCCGTTACGGCCATCGATGGAGTCAGTGGCCAATAACTGGAATCCTGATGCCAGGAAACGCGCTTGCCATCCCCCGGCATTTTGCAGAAGAAATGCGATCCCCAGGCAATCACATCTTCCCCGAGCAGATCTTTAATGATCGCAACAATCCGCGGATGCGTAAGGATATCGTAAACTCGGCCGTAGCGAAGATGCGCCGTCGCGATCGAGTAACTATCGCCCCCCGCTGCCAGCGTCTGCGCGAGAAGTTCATCGAAGTAACGTCGAATGTCATCAATCTCGGGCTTGTCGAAGATTCGAATCCCCTTCAAGTAACCGTCGCGATTGAACGCAGCGACCTGTTCCGGTGTTAGCGTCGCTGGATTTTCCGTCGACGCCGGATGGAACCGCAGATCTCGTTGCAAATTGTTCAGCTGTTCGGTACTCGGAATAAAAGTGGGTGTTGTTGACGTGCTCATGTTCCGTCTCTGCCTCTCCTGTCGAACGCTTGCGGTCCGGCGCTGTCAACATTTTATGCGATGGAAACTAAACCCGGACCTTACGAAATATGTCTGAGAACTCAGCCTTGAACGGCCATGTGATGCGACCTCTCAACATCTCTGGTATTTCGCTATCCGGGCGATACACCACGACAGATCGCTTGCTGTAGTCAATCTCAACAACGGCATCGGTGCCCGCTTCGAGATACAAACCAACTTTCTGCAAACGACGAGATTTGCGTTCAGAAGGCGAAATCACTTCAATGACAAAGAATGGATGACCTTCGAAGTAGCCATCCGATTCAGCCGCTTTGTCGTAGTCTTCTCTCCGAACAACCATCAGGTCCGGACCCGGAATGTTATCAGAACCTTCCAGCGATTGAAATCGCCAGCCCGTCTCCCGCACGACATGCATGTCCGGAAACTGCTCTTTGAGCAACGCTTGCAGGTTATCGAGCACCACGCCATGCAAAAACTTTGCGAACGGCGACAAGACACGTTCTCCCTCGATGAGCTCGTCCTTGAAACCGATGACCTCGGGAAGCTTGCTGTACTCCTCTGCTGTTAGCTTGTGGGCCAATCCGAGGACGGCACTACCCATGAGGCTATTCTACCGATGGATGTTGAACTCATCTCAGCTTGGTGGACGGCATGGGGCTCGAACCCACGACCCCCACGTTGCGAACGTGGTGCTCTCCCAACTGAGCTAGCCGCCCACTTCTAACCACTTACTGAGCCGCGACCGTCAGGGAGCGGTCCAGCCACTTACTGAGCCGCGACCGTCAGGGAGCGGAGCGGCCGCAGCCCCAATATAGCATCTCCGCGCATGCTAGCATGGCTGTTCGCTTGCTCCTATGGTCCTCTCCGACATCGATATTCGCCGCTACTTGGAAAGCGGCAAAATCCGTATCTCGCCCCCGCTCCCTCCCGATCAATTCGGCAGTTGCTCGGTCGATTTTCGCCTCGGCTCCGAGTTCAGCGTTTTCGAGCACAGCCGCCACCCCTACATCGATGTGCGCGACAAAGGCGCCATTCAAGGCATCATGCGGGCCATTCACGTCAAAGACAACGAGTCCTTCGTCCTCCAGCCCCGCGAATTCGCTCTCGCCATCACTGAAGAAACTCTCGAGCTCGATGATGACGTGCTCGGTCGTCTTGAGGGCCGCTCGAGCCTTGGCCGCATCGGCATCATCGTCCATGGCACGGCGGGTCTCTTCGATCCCGGTTGGCGCGGCAAAGCAACACTCGAGCTCAGCAACCTTGGCATCATGCCGGTCGCGCTATATCCCGGCATGCGTATCTGTTCCTTCACCTTCGAACAGCTCTCTTCGCCCGTCTCCGTTCCTTATTACAAAAAGGTGGGTAACAAGTACGCCGGCCAGACGCAACCGCTCGCTAGTCGTCTCACATCGGAAGTGAAGGCGGATTCCTGAACCTCAACGCCCCGAAGATCCGAATCCACCCGCGCCGCGCGTCGATTCTGCCAGCTCGCTCTCTTCCCACTCCACCGCTTCGTAGCGCGCAACAATCATCTGCGCGATCCGGTCGCCCGCATGCACCTCGTATGCCGATTTCCCCAGGTTAAGCAGAATCACCTTCAACTCGCCCCGATAACCCGGATCGATCGTCGCAGGAGCGTTTGGCAGCGTGATCGCATGCTTCAGCGCCAGCCCGCTCCGCGGACGGATCTGCACTTCATACCCGCTCGGAATTTCCAACGCCAGCCCCGTCGCCACACATTGCGGAACGTTCGGCTCGAGCAGCGCGCCCTCTACGCAGCGCACGTCCATCCCGGCATCTTCCAGCGGCCCATGCGCGTACCCCGGCAGATGAGCATCAGGATGGATTTTCTTAATTCGGATTCGCATGAGATGAGACAATCTGTCATGATCCCATGACTGCACCTGAGCCGGTCCCGTCTGCCAAACGCGTTCTGACCGTCGCACCCATGCCGCCTGAGAAGATCGCCTACGCTCTGGCGCGCTACAGCCGCTCCCCTGATTCCATCCGTCAATCGCTCGACTGGGTACGCGCCCATGATTCCACGCGCTTCCTGGAAAGCTTCTACTTCCAATACGGTCATGCTTCCATCGCCGATCTCGGCCACGTCACAATTTGTTTTGAAGGCATCTCCGAACTCGCCGCAGTGGAAATTCAGGATGAGCAGCTTTGGGACGGTCAGGCCCGCAGCTCCCGCTACCAGGACTTCTCCAAATCCGGCGTCGTAACTCCGCCTGAATTAACCGCCGGCGAGCAGGCCGTCTACGACGAATGCTCGGCAGCTCTCTTGTCCGCCTATCGCACAGTGCAAGAGAAAGTTTTCAACCATCTCTGCGAAATTCATCCCCGGCCTGACGACATGAAGCCCGACGCCTATCGCCGCAACTTATCGGCCCGGGCCTTCGATGTCGCTCGCTATCTGCTTCCCTTCGGCATCCCTACCGGCGTCGGCCAGGTCACCAGCATCCGTACTCTCGAAAAACAGATCCGCCGCCTCAAAGCCTCCGAATATCAGGAGCTGCGCGAACTCGGGAACGAGTTGAGCCGCGCCTGCGCCGCCCCTGCCGAATGCGCTTGGGAGAATCATCACCTCCAGGCCGAACCCGTCGCCCCGACTCTCGCGCGTCACGCCCAACCCGACGATTCCGCTCGTCGCCTTCGCGCCGATGTTGCCGAATGGGCTGCTCATAACCTCCCCCCGGCTAACGGAGAACCGGTTCCTCCGATCGACTTGCTCCAACCCTCCGATCACCTCGCCGATATCTGCGCCACGCTCGTTTATCCGGTGACCGATCGGCCCTATCGCGAGCTTTATGCGAACGCTCTCACCTGGTCGCCCAATCGCCGCCGCGAATTGCTCGACGTCGCTCTCGGCTCTCACGACAGGCGAGGCGATCTCCCGCGTCACTTCCGCAGCGCGCCCTATGTTTTCGATATCGTGATGGACATCGGCGCCTATCGCGACTTTCATCGCCACCGCCGTTGCCAGCAGTTCCGCCAGCACTACACCAACCGGCTCGGCTACGACACCCCGGAGCTCATCGCCACGTGCGGCCTCGAACCCATCTATTCGGATGTCCTTGTCCAAACCGACAGAGCCATCGCGCGCTTGCCGCACCCCGCCGCGCAATATCTTCTGCCCTTCGCGGCGCGCTCCCGTTTTCTCTTCAAAATGGATTTCGCTGAGCTCGAGTACATTTCCCGGCTGCGTAGCGGAGTCAAAGGTCACTTCTCCTATCGCAAAATCGCCTGGGAAATGAAACAGGCGCTCGAGAGACTCGACCCGGCGTTAGGCCGCTTGGTAGACGCTACTCCGCCCTGGGTAGAAGACCCGTTAAAGAGATAGTTCGCAGATCTTCGGAAGGTGGGCTTCCAAGCCCGCGCGGGGCTTGAGCCCCGCTAGCTTAAATTCAGCGTCTTGCGAACCGTTCCCCGCTTCATCAACAGCTCCACTCCGTCCAGAATGCACTTCAGGCCGAAGCTCAGACCGTCTCTTCGCGATTTGCCGAATGCTCCCGCATCGATCGCTGCCACGAGCGCGGGGTATTGATCGCGCCGGTCCTTGAGCAGTTTTCGCATCGATGCTATCCATCGCTCGCCAGACAGGCCTTTCGCCATTCCGGCAGCGAATTCTGCGTTGCTGCGCACATGGCCCATCAGAACCAGGAACACCTGGTGCTGCTCGTATGCCGAGAGCCCCGTTTCGCCGAGCACCTTCAACGCCGATTCGACCCATCCAAGTTCATTCGGTCCCATGATTCGGCGGCCCGCCGTCGCTTCGAGAAACCATGGGTGCATGCGATAGATCGAGGAACAACGGCGCGTCCACTCCTCGATTCTTGGCCGCCATTCCGCTGAGACCTCGTCCAGGTCGGGAGGCGGTCCGCCCGCATTGTCGATCATCAAATCGACAAGCTCCGCTTTATTCGAGAAGTAGCGATACAACGCCATCGTTGTGACCCGCACCTCGCGCGCAATTCGCTGCATGGAAACAGCCGCCAGCCCCTCGGCATCAGCTACCCGGATTGCAGCGCGCGCAATCCGCTTCGCGCTCAGCCCCGGTTTGGGCCCCGGTCTGATTCCCGCTTCCAACGCCTGCTTACCCGAATTGCGCCGCATAATTGTGTATGATATACACAATTATATAGGAGATCGAATGTTGTTTTGGTTTGCCGCCGCTGTGCCCCTCACCCTGGCTCTGGCTCTGGCCGCATCTTGGCTCATCGAAAATGGCGCCAACGCAAAATCGCCACTATGCTCGAAATTCACAGTGTGAATGGAATTGCGGAGGAGCGCTTCGTCAGCATCGGGGGTATAGATCAGTGGATCGGGATTCGCGGCGAGGATTTCGAAAATCCTGCATTGCTGATTATTCACGGTGGACCGGGCTCTCCGTGCAGTATCTTTACTCCGCTTCTCCGTTCCTGGGAAAGGTACTTCACCGTGGTCCAGTGGGATCAGCGAGGCGCAGGAAAGACCCTGGGAAGAAGTGCAAATCGCCGTACCGGAGATCTGACCATGGAGCAATTGATTCGCGACGCCGTCGAAGTCGCCGAGTACGTGCGCGCCCGCTTGCGGAAAGATAAAATTATTCTGCTCGCTACCTCTTTCGGCAGCACTTTCGCATTGCCTCTAATCCGCCGTCGTCCGGACCTCTTTGCCGCCTACGTCGGCGTCGATCAAAACACCGGCATGCTCCGCAATCGCGAAACGAACTATAAGAACACTCTCGAGCGGCTGCGCTCCCTCAAACTCGCAAAGGGAGTCGCGCTTCTCGAAAAGATCGGCCCGGATCCTTCGCTCTGGACCTCGCAAGACTTCCTCGCGTACGCGCAATGGACGATGAAGTCAGATCCCGTGACATGCGAGAAGAGTATGAAATTGCTGAAATCGTCGCTCTGGTTCTCTCCGGGCCACACTCTCCGGGACATCATGCTCTTCCTTAGCGGCATGAAGTTGTCCGCCGCCCGGCTTTTTCCCGAATTCCGCAGCTACGATGCGTGGCGCGTAGGCACTCGATTCGAGATTCCGTTCTTTATCTTTCAGGGCGAGAATGACGTGATCACGCCACCCGATCTGGCTGAACAATATTTTGACGATGTCGTGGCCCCGATCAAAGCCTTCAAACTCATCCGCGGCACAGGCCACTTCGCCGCCTTCACTGAGCCGGAGCAGTTTCTGGAGCAATTGCTAAATCAAGTGCATCCCTGCCATACCGGCAGCGTGCAGGCTCGAGTCTAGCTTAAATTCAGCGTCTTGCGAACCGTTCCCCGCTCTGCCTGAATCTTCTCCTGCAGCAGCATGATCGAGTAAATCAACTGCTCCGGACGTGGCGGGCAGCCCGGCACATAGACATCGACTGGTATCACCTGGTTCACGGGCACCAGCGCGTAATTGCTGAACACTCCGGTTGAGGTAGCGCACGCGCCCATCGAAATGACCCACTTCGGCTCCGGCATCTGTCGGTATAGCCGCCGGATCACAGGCGCCATTTTGTTGGAAACGCGTCCCGCGATAAACATCAGGTCCGATTGCCTGGGTGATCCCCGCATCACCTCCGCCCCGAAGCGCGACACATCGTAGCGCGACGCCATCATCGACATCATTTCGATCGCGCAGCAGGCAAGTCCGAAACTCATCGGCCAAATCGAGTTCTTTCGCGCCCAATTCAGCGCATTATCAAGCGTCGTCGTGACTACGCTCTCCTTGACGAACTCGTCATCCTCGTTGTCGATGCGCGCAAAGAGCTCAGGTGGTTGGCTGAAATCGAACTTCTCGGAGTCGCCCACACTCCGATTATCCCACCCGTGACTCAGCGCCTTCACTGGTTCGTATACCCTTCATCCGCCAGCCTGTTGTGGATCGCTTTCCACTCCGGCAGGTGGACCAACGAAATCGTGTGGGAATCCTGAACAGAACCGCTTCGTCCCAGCATCGTAACCAGATGTGGGCCGGGCTTCCCGGTGACGGCCGTGCATTCCTTGTTCAACTCCCCGTCTTCAAAGCCCAGTTCCGCTAGAAGCCAGCTAGGAGGTTTACGAGCGTCGTTCATGCCCCCAACCTAACACGCAAGAGAGTACATTGCCATAATCGGAAGCTGCGATTCCCAGTCACGAAAACTCAGTCTTTATATCTTCTTTCTTCTAAGTCGATTTACAGCCCAAAAATTTTTGTATGGTTCGTTTTCGCCCTTCCGTGTGCTATGTTCCGGCAGGCTCGTAAATGGTCTCCCCGGCCATTCACGAGCCATTTTTATTTAGGAGCACCGCCCCATCATGAAATCCGAATCTCCCGTTTCCGAATCCCGCATAGCCGCCAATCGCGCCAATGCCCAACTCTCCACGGGTCCACGTAGCGCCCAGGGTAAGGCCATCTCTTCCATGAACGCCGTGAAAACGGGTTTGACCGGCCGCACCGTCCTGCTGCCGTCTGACGACGCCGAAGCCTACCAGCAGCACCTCGCCGCTTACGAAGCCGAATATAAACCGCTCGGCCTCCGCGAACGCGAACTGGTCCAATCGCTCGCCGACGCGCAATGGCGCCTGCAGCGCATCCCCGGTCTCGAAATGGCGATCTACGCCCGCGGCCGCGACGAATTTGCCGGACAATTCGAAGAACTCGAGCCCGCCGCCCGCGCGGCGCGCATCGATCTGGAAACCTTCCTCCAACACCAGAAGCCCTTGCGTAATCTGCAGATCCAGGAAGGCCGCCTGCAGCGCCAGCGCCAGAAGGACATGGACGAACTGTGCGAATTACAGCAGGAGCGCCGCGAAGCCGAGCAACCCCAAAGCGCGCCGGCAGGAATGACTACTCCCGCTGGCAAAGTCGATATCGGATTCCTCAAGGAGCTATACGCGAAAGCAACCGCCCCTGTGCCGAATACTGGCGCTATCGCCGCCCTCAAGAAGTTTGGCTTAGATATTTCAAACTCTCCGCTGAGCAGCAATCGCTGAAAGCCGGCCGGCAAAAAATGACATACTGAAGCTTGCCTGCGCAGTTGGGCAACCGCTGGATGCGCCCGCTTGCGGGCCAGTCGAGAGGAAAGTCCGGTCTTCATAGGGCGGCATGCCGGCTAACGGCCGGGGGTGCGCGCTCAAAGCGCGTGTCACGGAAAGTGCCACAGAAAATATACCGCCCGTCCCGGCAACGGGGCGAGTAAGGGTGAAATGGTGCGGTAAGAGCGCACCGCGGCCCGAGTAATCGGTCTGGCAGGGCAAACCCCATGTGAAGCAAGATCAAATAGGGGAGGAGGAGCGGCCCGCTCCGTTAAACTTCCGGGTAGATCGCTGGAGCTTCTCAGTAATGGGAAGCCTAGAGGAATGGTTGCCGCCGCTTGCGACCCGTCGCGAGCGGACACAGAAACCGGCTTACAGACTGCGCAGGTTCTTTATCGAAAGCCTGTGAGCACGCATTGTGGCGCGGGCATTCTTGCCTGCCGTGTCGGCATTCGTGCCGACATCGAAGCTCGCGCGTCTCCCTATGCCGCTGATAAAATAAGGAGTTCGATGGCAATTAGTAAAGAGCTGCTGGACATTCTGGTCTGCCCGGTCTGTAAGGCCAAAGTTCTCTTGAAGGAAGATGGCACTGGTCTCAAGTGTGTCGGCTGTCATCGCGTCTATCCGGTTCGCGACGATATACCGGTCATGCTGAAAGACGAAGCTACCATCGAGCAGTAAAATTTGATCCTATGACCGTCCTCGAGCAGCTGCCGCAACACGCGCGGGTGGCAATCATCAGGCTTCGCTCGCTCGGAGATTGCGTCCTGACTACTCCGGGTATTTTTCTGCTTAAGAACGCTCGGCCCGACCTCGAAATTGCTATCGCGGTAGAAGCGCGTTTCTCCGAAGTCTTCGCCGGCAATCCTGCCATCAGCCAGATCCTCGCTCCGGAGTGGCAAGCAGTCCGCCGCTGGAAGCCTTCCCTGTGCGTCAACCTGCACGGTGGCACTCGCAGCCTGTGGATCACGGCCCTCTCCGGCGCCCGCTGGCGTGCCGGCTTCGCACACCACTCCACAACCCTCGCCTATAACTTAAAAATCCCGCGCGCCCAGGAAATCATGGCCGTCTCCCGCCGCGTGCACACCGCCGAGCATCTCGCTTCCGCATTCTTCGCGTTAGGCGTGCCTCTGTCTGACATCCCGCGCGCCCAGCTCTTCGCCTCGGACTCTTCTATCCAGGGGAAATATGCAGTCCTGCATCCCTTCGCCTCTGCTCCCGAAAAGCAATGGCCGCCCGAACGGTTCGCCGAGTTAGCCCGCTATCTGAAACTTTCAAACATCACCCCGGTCTTCCTCGCCGGGCCCCTCGATGATCCGTCGCCCTTTCGCGATCACACCGTTCTGCAGGGTTCGCTCGCCGAGGTGAAGTCGATGCTCTCCGGCGCTGCCCTCTTTATCGGAAACGATAGCGGCCCCGCTCATATCGCCGCCGCATTCGGTATTCCTTCTGTCGTACTCTTCAGCACTTCTGATCCGGCCATCTGGGAACCTTGGCGCACCGAATCGGAAGTGATCGTCGCCCGTCAAGGGTTCGCTACCCTCACCGTGTCGCGCGTCATTGCCGCCCTCGAGCGTCTCCTCGCCCTCACTGAGGCGCACGCTTGAAACAACTTTCCCGCCTTCTCAAATACGCTCGCCCTTACTTCCCCAGCCTGGTCGCCTCGGTTGTTTTGATGTCCGTGGTCGGCCTCTCCCAGGCGCTGATCCTGTTCCTGATCCCGCTGGTCTTCGGTCGCGTCCTCAACCCCAATTCGCCCGACACGCCCGCCAAGCTATTTTCTATTCCACACACTCACTTCGTCCTGTACCTGAACGATTTCTTCCCATCCTCTGTCCACAACATCTGGACTCTCGTCGCCTTCAGCCTGATGGCCTGCTTTCTCGCCAAAGGCCTCTGCGACTATGGCGGCAATTATCTGGTGAACTGGGTCGGCATCAGCGCCGTGAATGACTTGCGCCAGGAGGTCTTCGACCGCGTCCTCCATCAGGACTCCCGTTTCTTCGAGGACCACACCACCGGCCAGATCATGTCATCCATCATGAACGACATCGATCGCATCCAGGTATCGACCTCCACCATGCTCGCCGACTGGCTCCGCCAGTTCTTCACAGCGCTCTTCATTCTGTTGACCATCATTTTGCTGAACTGGCGTCTCTCCCTCATCAGTCTGCTCGTCTTTCCGCTCGTCGCGCTTCTCACTACCCGGCTTGGCCGCCGCATTCGCAAAACCACACGCCAGGTGCAGGATCGAACCGCTGGCCTGAATCAGATCCTCCAGGAGACCATCAGCGGTCATCAGGTCGTTAAGAGCTTCGGAGCGGAGGACTTTGAATCCAAGCGTTTCCGTTTGGCCTCCGCGCGCTGGAAAGCCGGTAATCTCAAGTACACCGCTCATCAGGCGCTCGCCTCTCCTATCATCGAATTTCTCGGCGCGCTCTCCGTGTTGCTGCTTCTCTACCTGGCTCGCGAGCAGGTGAAGAATACCGCCATGACCGCGGCTGTCTTCACCCAGTTCGTTGTCGGCCTCGTCATGCTCTATGAGCCGATCAAGCGCTTGACAAATATCCACAATATCTTCCAGCAAGGCTTAGGCGCTGCCCAGAGTGTGTTCCACTATCTCGATAGCCAGCCCGACGTGATGGATGCGCCCGACGCCAGGCAGCTTCTGCGTGTCGATAATTCGATCTCCTTCCGCGGCGTCCGTTTCTTCTATCCGGCCGCTCCCTCGCGTTTGGTACTCGATGGAGTCGATCTCGAAATATCCGCCGGCGAAATCGTCGCCCTCGTCGGGCCCAGCGGCGCAGGCAAGACCACCCTCTGCAATCTGGTTCCTCGTTTCTACGACGTGACTTCCGGCTCCATTCAGATCGACGGCCAGGATGTTCGCGATTACAAGTTGAGCAGTCTGCGCGAAAACATCAGCGTCGTGTCCCAGGAGACTTTCCTGTTTAACGACACCGTCTTCGACAACATTGCCTACGGACGGCCAGACGCTAAAGAAGAAGAAGTGATTGCCGCGGCCCGGACCGCACTGGCCGAGGAGTTCATCGCCAACTTGCCGGATGGATACCGTACCGTTATCGGTGAGCGCGGCGCAAAACTGAGTGGCGGTCAACGCCAGCGGCTTGCCATCGCCCGTGCGCTGCTGAAAAACGCTCCCATTCTCATCCTGGATGAAGCGACTTCTAACCTCGACACCGAATCCGAGCGTCTGGTCCAAAAAGCCCTCGCCGCCCTCATGCAGAAGCGCACAGTGCTCGTCATCGCTCATCGCCTCTCGACGATCCGCCACGCCAGTAAGATCGTCGTTCTCGAAAACGGACGTATCGTCCAAACTGGAACGCATGACAATCTGGTCGCCGCGCACGGCTTGTACCGCCACCTTTACGAGCTGCAGTTTGCAAGCTCCCAGGCGCTTGCGGAGAATTGAGCAGTCCTGTGGCATCTTCAAACATCCCGGTTCGAAGCATGACCGGCTTTGCTGCCGAACGTTGCCTCACCAGTCAGGGAGAGTTGTCCGTCAGCTTGCGCGGCGTTAACCACCGGGGATTGGATCTTCACTTTCACGGCGCTAACGAACTCTCGGTCTTTGAAAATGAAATGCGGGCGCTCCTCAAGAAGAACATTGCGCGCGGCCATGTCGAGGTGCGCGCTGCTTTGGCTCGCTCGTCTGACGCTGAAGCATCCTTTAACCGTGACGCCCTCGCCCGCCATATCGCCGCCTTTCGTCAGGCTTCTGCCGAATTCAAACTGAATTCTGAACCCGACCTCAACGTGCTGTTCACCATTCCCGGAGTGCTTTGTGAATCACAACCAGTCGAGAGTTTGCCGGCCGGCTTTTTGCCCGAACTATTAACTGCCCTTGAGCGCTGCGCTCAAACTCTCAACCAGCACCGCGAGCGCGAAGGAGAAGCGCTGCGCAATGACATCGCAAAGCAGGCAAATGAAATTGAGCAATGGACGGCGGAGATTGCCGCCATTCGCGACAAGGCGCGGCCCCATTTTGAAGCACGTTTGCGCGAGAAGCTGTCCGAATTGCTCGGCTCTTCAAATATCACGGAAAACCGCCTGATCGAGGAAGCGGCATTGCTTTCTGATCGTTCCGATATCCGGGAGGAATTAGTGCGCCTGCAAGTCCACACCGCGGAACTCAAGCGCCTCCTAACCGGCGGTGGCGAAATCGGCAAGAAACTGGATTTCCTCCTGCAGGAGATGAACCGCGAAATTAACACTACGCTCTCCAAGAGCGCCAGCGCGGGCGAACCCGGGCTGCAAATTACCAATCTCGGATTGTCGATAAAAGCTAATATCGAAAGAATACGTGAACAGGGGCTCAATCTTGAGTAGTCCGGCCCTGGCGGTCGCGCAATTGGATGACCGCCCCTCATCCGAACCCATGACCACCGTTTTCATCATTTCGGCGCCTTCCGGATCCGGCAAGTCGACGCTGGTCTCGCGCCTGCTGGCAAGCGATTCCAGTCTGCGTTTTTCTGTTTCCTACACAACGCGTCCGGCCCGCGGCAACGAAAAGCCTGGCGAAAGCTACATCTATATCTCTCCGGAAGAGTTCAAAATTCGCATCGATCGCGGCGAATTCCTGGAATATGCCGAGGTCTTCGGCAACTTCTATGGCACCCATCGCGAAGTACTGGAGCAGGCCAAGGCCGAAGGCAAGGACCTGATACTCGACATTGACGTGAAAGGTGCGAGACAATTGAAAGAAAGGATCCCGGAGGCGGTAAGCATATTCATCCTCCCCCCCTCGCGCGACATACTGGAGCAGCGGCTTCGAACTCGTTCTGAGGATTCCGAAGCCGTGATTCAGCGCCGCTTAAGGGAAGCCGCCGAAGAATTACGCAATTACAAACAGTACGATTACGTACTTGTCAATCATCGATTGGAAGAATCGACGCTTACGCTCGGGGCCATCATTCGGGCCGAGCGGATCCGGCGGATCCGTGTGGAAGACCAGATTCGGCCCATCCTGAAGAGTTTTGAAGAAAGGCCGCCTTCTCTCTTTCTTTAAGAGATAAAAGGCGCTGAAGGAAGAAGAAACTATGGCAGACAGACCCAGATCCAACGCAATGCATAGCATTCCGGAAGACCAGCACGCCAGTACTTACCGGTTCATCATCGTGGCAGCGAAACGTGCGCGGCAATTACAGAACGGCCAGCGCAGCGTTCTACCTGCAGCAAATAAGAAGCCGACCACCTTGGCGATGGAGGAGACCCGTCGCGGGCTCGTCCCTTACACCGATTTTTCGCAAGAAGAAGAACACGAGATCCCGGCGGCGGAATAGCGGTCCCCAATGCGTGTCCTCCTGGGAGTCGGCGGCGGTATCGCGGCCTATAAAGCCGCTGAGCTGGTCCGTGCCCTCCAGGCGAAGAACCACCAGGTTCAGGTCGTTATGACCCCGGCCGCTCGCGAGTTTATTCAGCCGCTCACCTTCGCCGCTCTGACCGCTCAAAAGGTGATTACCGGCCTCTTTTCACATGAGAGCGCAGGAGAAACACTTTCGAGCGCTGTTGAACATATCGATCTCGCGCAGAATCACCAGGCTCTCATTGTCGCGCCTGCTACCGCGGATCTTCTGGCGAAATTTGCCACCGGCCAGGCGGATGATTTTCTCAGCACGCTTTATCTGGCATTCAGCGGCCCAGTCATTCTGGCGCCATCCATGAATACCGCGATGTGGGAACATCCGGCCACAAAAGCGAATCTCGAGACGCTTCGCACCCGGGGCTGTTTCGTAATCGATCCGGATGAGGGCTGGCTCGCCTGCGGAACAGTGGGCGCAGGACGCTTTCCTGATCCGGCGCGTATCGCCGCCGAGTTCGACTTACTCACCGAGCGGAAAAAGGATCTCGCTGGCGAATCGATCCTGATTACCGCTGGACCGACGCAGGAAGCGCTCGATCCCGTGCGCTACATCAGCAATCGATCGAGCGGCAAGATGGGTTACGCATTGGCCGAGGCTGCAGCACGGCGAGGAGCACACGTCACTCTCGTTTCGGGCCCGGTGAGCCTGCCGGCGCCGGCGAGTGTCAATCTGATTCCCGTTAGAACCGCCCAGGAAATGCGCAAAGCGGTGCTCGATCATCTCGACAACGCAACCATCATCATCAAGAGCGCAGCGGTCGCCGATTATTACCTCGCCGAAGTGCCGAAGCAAAAGCTCAAGAAAACGGCCGCTCGGCTCTCGCTCGAGCTCGATCCCACGCCGGATATTCTCGCTGAAATAGGCCAGCAGAAGGGCGATCGCTTGCTCATCGGTTTTGCCGCTGAAACGGAGAACCTGATCAGCGAAGCGCGCCGCAAAATGATCTCCAAGCACTGCGACATGCTCGTTGCCAATCTGGTGAATCGTGACGGTTTGGGTTTTGAATCCGATCAGAACGAAGTGGATATCATTACCCGCACCGGTCGCACCGTACACGCCGGCCCGGGCCCGAAGACCGAGGTCGCGGAAAGCATTCTCAATCAGGTCGCGACTCTGCGGCTCTCCTTGCACTTGGCGGATTCAACCGCCTGAAGGCTTTTCACGCATCTTGATGACTCGCGAACAAATTCGCGCCTATCTCGAACTATATCGGGATCTGGGCATCGATTCCATTTATCGCCGGAGCTCCGCTGTTACCAAAACGACTGCGATTTCTCCAGCGGAACAGGCGCCGGCTTCCCTGCCCGAGCTTGCTCCTGCAGGCGATACCCTCGATCAGATCCGGCTTGATATCGGGGACTGCAGGCGATGCCGTCTCTTCGAGTGCAGGCACTCGATTGTGTTTGGCTCGGGCAATGAAAAATCGGGCGTGGTTTTCGTAGGCGAAGGACCCGGCGCGGATGAAGACGAGCAAGGCCTTCCTTTCGTGGGCAGAGCCGGCCAGCTTTTGACGCAGATGATCGATAACACCGCCTCTAAAGAAGGCATCCCGATCACCCGGTCGGACGTCTATATTTGCAACGTTGTGAAGTGCAGGCCGCCTGAGAATCGCGCGCCGCTGCCGGACGAAATGCAAACCTGCGGGCAATTTCTTTACCGGCAACTGATGACGATCCGGCCGAAAGCGATATGCGCGCTCGGGTCAACGGCCATGAAGGCTTTGCTCGACGTGAAGGAAGGCATCACGAAACAGCGCGGCAAGTGGCATAACTGGCGCGGCATTCCGGTGATGGTCACTTATCATCCCTCGTACCTTCTGCGTCAGTATAATCAGCAGGCTCGGCGTGAAGCGTGGGAAGATTTGAAGACACTTTTTCACTTTGTCTATGATTAAGCGCGCTCCCGGTGCCCTGTTTATCTCGTTCGAAGGGACCGAAGGGAGCGGCAAATCCACGCAGATGCGCCTGCTCGTCGAGCGCCTGCGCAGCCAGGGACTAACTGTGGTGGAAAACCAGGAGCCGGGCGCCACTGTCATCGGAAAACAGATTCGCCGTCTCTTGCTCGACCCAGCCAACGCTGAAATGACGCCCATGACGGAGCTTCTGTTGATGTTCGCCTCGCGCGCTCAGGCAGCGGCCGAAATCATAATTCCCGCGCTCGAGCGCGGCCACGTCGTCGTCAGCGACCGCTTCACCGATTCAACGCTCGCTTATCAAGGAGTCGCGCGCGGGATGGGCTGTGAAACGGTCATGGCAGTACACAAACTGGCGCTTGGCTCTTTGCTCCCGGATCTGACCATCGCTCTCGAAATCGACCTCGAAACCGGCCTCGAGCGCGCCTTCCAGCGAAACCGGGATCAGCGCGCTTCTACTGAAACGCGCATCGACCGCCAGTCTTTCGATTTCCACGCCAAGGTGGCGTCCGGTTACCGTAAGCTTGCCGCTTCAGATCCCGCGCGCTTCCGTCTGGTCGATGGCACAGGCGATCCCTTACAGGTCGCCGCTCGCGTTTGGGCGGAGGCCGAAAAGGTGCTCCGTATATGACTCTGTTCAGCGATTTTTACGGCAATGTATCCGTGGTTGAAACGCTCTCTCACATGATCGAGCAGGGGCGCATTGCGCAGACCATTATCCTCAGCGGGCCCGAGGGCGTCGGCAAAGCAACTTTAGTTCGACGTTTCGCAGCCGCGCTGCTCGGTGACAAGACCAAGATCGAACGGGATGATCTGAGTCTTCCTAAGAATCTGGAAGCTATCGAAGAGCGAGAGAAATGGACGGCCGACAAACGCAATGACGATCCCCTCCTGTTTTCCAGCCATCCGGATTTCGTCACATTCCCTCCCGAAGGCCCTTTGCGGCAGATTACGATTCAGCAGATGCGCCTGCTCCGCGAGAGGGCGCAGTTCAAGCCGCTGAAGGGCGAGCATCGCGTCTTCCTGATCGATCACCTGGAACGCGCGAATGAACAGGCCGCCAATTCGCTCCTGAAAGTTCTGGAGGAACCGCCTCCGCACCTGGTGATCATGGCGACAGCCGAGAATCTCTACGACCTTCTGCCGACCATCCGCTCCCGTTCCGTTACTCTGCCGATGAACAAACTCTCCGAAGAGGAGATGTCCGCATTCGCTCGCAGCAGAAATCTGTCGGATCTCGAGCTGCGAGTTGCTCTTTCCGAAGGTTGTCCGGGAATCGCGGCGCGCCTGGATCTTGATCTCTTCCGGGCGCGGCGCGCATTGGTTTTAGCCGCCCTCGAGTGTTCGGCCGGTATCATTCCCTTTTCCGCGTGGGTGCAGCAATCGGAAGCATTCTCCTCAAAAAAATCCGAAAAACTCGAAGCTTTTCATTGCCCTTTCCTACCATTTGCTCGATGACATTCTCGCTGCGTCCTACGAACGCCCCATTCTGAGGAACCGTGACATTCAGCCCAGAGTTGCAGCAATTGCGAAGCGTGCCACGTTCGCCTGGATTGAACAGGCAGTACGCTTGCTCGACGAACTTCTACTCATGGCCCGGCGCAATATCCAGAAAGTCGGGGCGCTTGACGCTATGATTGTTAAATTGAGAAACCAGCCAGGGCTCGCGGGCACCTAAAAGAGCATTGCATGGCTGAGCTTTCGGTACGATCACTATAAGAAGGAACCATGGAGGAGCGCTTGGATTCGATCATCAGGAAGTCGGCTCGGAGTGCCCCGGCAGACATTAAGGACGTGGGTCGGAGGCCTCCCGCAGCCAAAAAAAGTGCGCCGCCGGATCAAACGAACGCGGAGCAATTCTACTATTCAAAACAGATGCAGGGCAAGACTCACATGGTGGTGACGCTCACAGATGGAGAACAGCTGGAGGGTGTCATCGAGTGGTATGATCGAGACTGCCTGAAACTCAATCGCACAGGCGCACCTAACCTGCTTTTGTTCAAGCATTCGATTAAATATATGTGCAAAGCCGGACCGGAATAGCTGGCGAACCTCAGACCTGTTTCGGTATCATGAAAAGGGTTTACATTCCTGTCTGGGGTTGACGACAATTGATGCGCGGCCCGTAGCAGGCCGCTCCGGTTACAAACCTATAACATTTACAAGGCTCAATATGTACGCTGTGATCGAAACAGGCGGCAAACAATATCGTGTCGCGCCTGGCCAAGTGATCGAGGTAGACACGATTTCGGGTGACGTCGGTTCGGCTGTAGAGTTCGACCGCGTTCTGGCTATTTCTAACGATTCCAACGAGCTGACGTTGGGTGACGCTCTGCGAAGCGCGCGAGTTCGTGGCAAGATCGCCGCGCATGGACGCGGAAATAAAGTGCTCGTCTTTAAATTCAAACGCAAAAAGCAATATAAGAGAACCATCGGCCATCGCCAGAACTACACGCGAGTCCAGGTCGAGGAGATCGTGGCCTGAGGCTCCGGCCCGCATTAGAGGACCATTCCTATGGCGCATAAAAAAGGACTTGGAAGTTCAAAAAACGGTCGGGATTCGAACTCACAACGGCTGGGCATAAAGGTGTTCTCCGGACAGTTCGTGAGCGGAGGCTCCATTATCGTCAGGCAGCGCGGAACGCGATACAAGCCAGGCAAAAATGTCGGTTTGGGTAAGGATGACACGCTGTTCGCAACCGTGCCGGGCACCGTTGAATTCCGTGACCGCGGCAGGCTAGGCAGATACGTAAGCGTTATTGCTGCCCAAGACTGATTCTCTTGAGTTCCCACTTAGATACCGATTCAAACCCGGGAGATAATATCTTCGGGTGGTATTTTACAGGTCAATTCCGTGTTCATTGATGAAGTAACCATCTCCGTCAAGGCTGGCGATGGCGGTAATGGGTGTCTCGCGTTTAGAAGAGAGAAATTCGTTCCAAGGGGCGGCCCCAGCGGGGGTGACGGTGGCAAAGGAGGAGACGTTGTCCTGGTCTCCAGCGAGCATTACAACACCCTGTTGCACTTTCGATTCAATCCCGAGCACACTGCCGAACGAGGACGTCACGGCGAAGGCAGCAATCGGACCGGCCACGACGGCGCCAGTGTGGAGCTTCCGGTACCGGTAGGAACAATCGTTTACAATGCCGATACCGGTGAGCAACTCTTCGATTTCACCGCGCCCGGACAGACTTTCACAGTAGCTGCCGGCGGACGCGGAGGAAGGGGCAACGCCCGCTTCGCCACCTCCACGCACCAAGCGCCTACCGAGCATGAAGAG
The DNA here is from genome assembly GCA_963738555.1 of Terriglobia bacterium. Taxonomy (GTDB): domain Bacteria; phylum Acidobacteriota; class Terriglobia; order Bryobacterales; family Bryobacteraceae; genus Bog-105. The sequence goes on along the minus strand of CAVTXN010000006.1, from coordinate 307,346 downwards.
GGCAAGCCAGGTGAGGGCTTGCGTCTGCGCCTCGAGCTCAAGTTGTTGGCTGACGTCGGCCTTGTTGGTTTTCCGAACGCAGGGAAATCGACGTTGATTTCGCGGCTTTCTGCGGCCAAACCCAAAATTGCGGATTATCCGTTCACCACTCTGCAACCGAATCTTGGGGTAGTGCAGGCTGGGGATCGAACGTTCGTCCTGGCCGATGTCCCTGGTCTGATTGAAGGCGCGCACGAAGGCCATGGTCTTGGGACGCAGTTCCTGCGGCATATCGAACGAACACGTTTGTTGGTCCACATGGTGGATGTCTCGGATACTAGCGGCCGGGACCCGGCAAATGATTTTGACGTGATTATGGGAGAGCTAGCCAAGTTCAACGATGAGCTGCTCCAAAAGCCTATGCTTGTCGTCGCGGCGAGAGTAGATATGTGTCACGATCCGGCGCGTCTTGAAGCCGTGAAACAGAAGGCTGCGCAGCACGGCTCACCCTTTTACGCGATTTCTTCGGTAACCGGTAAAGGACTGGAAGAGCTGCGCTACGCGATGGCGGCGTGTCTTTTCCCGTTGCATGACCCGGCGGAAGTTCCAGTCGGAAGCTAGACTCTGCCGGTGCAGGGCCCGGTCTTCAAAACCGGAGTGCGGCATCTAAAATGTCACGGGTGGGTTCGACTCCCATTAGCTTCCGCCATTTATCTCACTGAACTCGGACCAGGAAGTAGGCAGCCAGGCCGCCGATTAAGTCCTGGAAGTGCCGAGTAAGCTACTTTCGCGCATGAGCCGTTCCGGGTATAGTGGCCTCACCTCAAGGTTATGTCAGAGAATCAGGCGAAGCCGCGAACAATCGTTGTGACCGGCGGAGGGAGAGGAATCGGGCGAGCCGTCGCGCTGCTGTGTGCTGCGCGGGGCGATAACGTTGCCGTTCTCGATAGAGGAGATTCCGCGGGGGCCCTAGCCGGCGACTCTTTGAGAAACGGCGCAAATTCCATCGTCGGATTCGAGTGCGATGTCAGTAAAGAAGCGCAGGTCGCCAAAGTCTTCGCAAAGATTTCAGAGGACTTGGGGCCTATTTATGGGCTGTTCGCTAACGCGGCGATAGACGTGGGAGGCTTGGTTCACGAGCTTCCGCTCGCGACATGGCATCTTGTAATGGAGACGAATTTGACAGGCGTGTTTCTGTCGTGCAAATATGCGCTTCAACAGATGCTGACAGCGGATGTGCCGGGCTCAATTGTCTGCACGTCTTCTCCGACTGGATTTGTCGCGCTCGCCGGAGGCGGAGCGGGCGCGTACAGTGCGACAAAAGCGGCCATCTCGGCGCTGGTGCGCTGCATGGCGGTCGATTATGCCCGCCACGGCATCCGTGTAAACGCGCTCGTGCCCGGCGCGACAGAAACACAGCTTATGTGGAATAACGTTCGGGGTGAAGATATTCCCAGGATGCGCGCTCAAGTTTCAAAAGAAATCCCCTTGGGCAGGCTGGCAGAACCTGAGGACCCGGCCAGAGCGGTACTTTGGCTGCTTTCAGACGAGTCGTCGTATGTGACCGGATCGCATCTGGTTTGTGACGGAGGCATTCTGGCGAAGGCGTCCATCAGCGTGTGACAGGGCTGCGCCGGAGATACAAAAACAGCGATGAGGATTGTCGAAATCAAAGCAGCCGGATTACGCGGAGCGACGCCGGAAGGCGGCTGGTCGAATGAACTTAAACCGGAAGATTGCGTTCATACGCTGATTGCGGTTCGCACGGATGAAGGGCTTACAGGATGGGGCTCGGTGTTTACCAACGATGCTTTGGTTGAGGCGGCGTTGAACGTTCTGGAACCGCTCTATCGAGGCGAGAACCCGCTCGAGCCGGAGCGCGTAAGCGAAAAGCTTCACGCAAACACGTTTTGGTTAGGCCGCGGCGGGACCATCACTCACACGATCAGCGGGATCGATATCGCGATGTGGGACATTCTGGGCAAGAGCACGGGCCAGCCGGTCGGCAGATTATTGGGCGGCCGCTATCGTGATCGGGTCCGGCCCTATGCTTCGATATTGATGCAGGATCCCGGACCTTTATCGGAACATCTGCATTCGATACAAGCGCAGGGCTTCCGGGCATTCAAGATTGGCTGGGGACCGTTTGGCCGGCAGAGCGACGTGATGGATGAACAGATCGTTCGCGCGGCGCGGCAGGCTGTTGGATCCGAGGCGATGCTGATGGTCGATGCGGGGGCCAGTGACGCATTCTGGCAGCAGAGGATACAAGTGGGCGGCACGAACTGCCGACATGCTGGCCGGCTACGGGGTTTATTGGTTTGAAGAGCCGCTTTCGCCAGATAACCTGCGCGATTACTCGCTCCTTAGAAAGAACTCTCCCGTTCCGATTGCGGGCGGGGAGGTTCTCACCCGGCGTCAATCATTTGTCCCCTGGTTCGAGAGCGGCGCTTTCGACATTGTGCAGCCGGATGTAACGAAGGTGGGCGGCATCTCCGAAGAGCGCAGGATCGCATGGATGGCGGAGGAGAGCGGAGTTCGCTTCATTCCGCATGGTTGGAACACGGCGCTTGGCTTGGCTTCCGATCTTCATCTCGCGTCAGCGAGCAAGAACACGAATTTAGTGGAGTACCTGACGGGCTCGCCGTTTATTGACGATCTGGTAGAGACGAAATGGACTTTAGATTCGGACGGCATGCTCCGGATACCCGACGCGCCGGGCTTGGGCATTTCGCTCGATTTCGACGCGGTGGAAAAGTACACGGGAAAGCGCTTCGGCCCTTCCTGAGACAGGCATTCGAGGTATCGCCGGCTCAGGATCGAGTGGCGAAGCGCATTGGCTCGTCGCGATATTCCCGCGGAGAACATCCCGCAACCTTTCGAAAAACGCGAGCGAAATAGGCTGAGTCTGAGAATCCGCAGCGCTCCGCAACATTCGACACGTTTTCGAGCGGCTCAAGCAAGAGACGTTTGGCCGTTTCAACTCTTCTGATCATCAGATAGCGCTCGAGCGTTACGCCGGTGGTGCGTTTGAATATCCGGCTCAGGTGGCCAGCCGAGATACCCAGGCTGGAGGCAACCTTGAGAATCGAGAGACTTTGCGCCGCCGATCGATCGTCCAACGCGCGATCGATAGTGCAGCGAGCGCGATCAACCAGTTTTCGAGGGCGGCCCGCGAAGAGTTTCCAGACGAAATCAAGTATCCTCTCGGCCGAGCGGGAAAAACGCTCCTGCAGGTCAAAGATAGTAGTTGCATTTGCAAGTGCGGTCATTTCCGGCGATTGCAGCTCTGTGACGTCGTATCCATCCGCTGCCAACTGGCGAGCGGCGAAAACCATTGCATCAAGAACGTAGGAAAAGAAATGATGCTGAAGCGCAAGGCTTTCAGGCCTGTCTCCCAATTTTCTATTGACCAACAGAGGAAGATCAAGCACCAGCATTCTTGTATTGAGCAGGCGGTTTTCCGTTATTGTGCGGCAGATCCGTCCAACAGCCACGGACAGTTCCGGATCGGAGGTGGCCACCGCCCGAAAGAGCGCGATCTGCGCTGTAGAGCGAGCCAATTCACTGCAAGCCTCATGATAGGAATCGGCCAGATAGCACCAGTTGTTTTTGGGAGCGCCGATACCGATGCGGGCCTTCAGTTCACAGCGCGCCGAAATAGCCCCCAGCACTTTGCCGGCCAGCGATTGGGCCGCATAGCGGGCAAACGACGGCCCGCCGGGCTCGCGATCCCGGAAGAAAAGGCAGATTCCTTTGTTCCGCAGGTAAGTGCAGCACACGTTTTGCAGGCCGTCACACAATTCCTCGATGGCCTGCAACGCTCGCGTAAAGAGCAGGTCGAACGTTGTTGAGTCACCCGGACGCGCTTCTTCTGATTCGAACTTTACGAGCATCACACAGTTCGGATAGCGCGTGAATCCAATACGGGTCATGAGCTGACGCACCAAAGCGCGGTCCGCAAAGTTGCCCTCTAACACGAGGTGGCCGAACTCTTTTCGCTCGAGAGTCGATTCGCGGTGTCGCCGCTGCTGATCGCGCGCGACCTCAGCAAGCCGCTTCCATGTCGTAGCAAGGTATTCGGCAAATACCTCGAGCACTTCGACAGTGCGCTGTATATCAGACTCGGAGACAACTGGAACACGATGGTAAGCGTCCTGAAGTTTAGTCCAATCGATATACGTCAGGCCAGCAGTCTGCTTCTGAATTTGGACAAAGCCTTCATTGGAAGGGCGCTCGGTAAGCACTTGACCGGTGAACAGCGTCGCGACATACTGGCCGTCGCAAACCACTGGCACAGCGATATCGATGAGTCCGGCATGGCATCTGTATACTTCCGCTCTGCCGCTGCGGCGGACCCGGAGTTCCGCAGCCTTATCTGAAACCGCGCATGATTCAGCTTCGTGCCGGCTGTAATCATTGACTATGTTGCAGAAAAGGGGTTCGGGAGTGTTAGCGGAGGCTAGCATGTGGGCGCACGGACCATGCAGGGCAAGTTCTGTAGAGAGGAACTTTTGGCGCAAGCCAGCCTTCCCTGCCGGGCCGTCGCTAGCCCATACCAGTTCGACTCGCTTAATCGGACAGGAATTATTAACAAGCAGCAGGAAAAGCTGCAGGAACTTCAGATCCTTTTCAAACTGTTCGTAGAGGAGCGGATCGCTCAGCGAGAGCGGGGCATGTTGTTTCTGCATAGACGAGCTGACCTTAGTCCCAAAGATAAGTCGAAATCGATAGAGCAGGCGCCACCAGAGATAGAACTGATTTGCGCCATTCAATGCTTAAGCTGGCAGGCTGGTGCAGACTGTTGAGTACCTGGAGAATCATGCCGCCGCTCGGTGACCGGAACGCCATGCAGCGCACGCCCTTTTCCGACCCGGAGACGCCAACCCTGGTAACGCCTGGACGAACGAATTTACTGAAGTGCGCCAGATAGTAATAGAGGCCAGTATAGAAGACTTGCTTGTTTTGACGATCGATGATGACGATTGGGTGCTGCGCATTAGATTCGGGATCACGATGAACTGGTGAGACGAGCCATGGGCCTCCTTTTTCATCCAGAATCATGTTCCAGTAAATCCAGGCGGAGGTTCCGGCCTCGAGTTCGTTGAAGATCTGGTTACCCCAAAAATCACCATCCTGATAATCCCTGCGCGGTAAAACAACCGGCAGTTTCGTGTCCGTGTTGTATGAATGGTCGACTTCGGTCATCCACAGCTTCAAATCCGGATAACGCTGGTGAAGATCCGCGATCTTGTCGTAATCTTTGAACTCATAGCCGTGATAGGCGATGGCCCCCACATATTTGCGCGCCAGCGGATCATCCAGAATAATGGGCCAGAAGCGTGCGGCACGCGCCCGCGTGTTGGGCTCGAAGGCTTGTATGCCGTTGTTGATGCCCTCGCTCGCAAACAGCGGCCCGACGTGATCCCTCAGCAGAGCGCGCACTTTCTCAGCAGGGATTTTGGTATAGATCATCGGCTCATTGAAGAGACTCAGGAAATCGACGAAGATGCCGGCGCGCTGGTATTCTCTCGGCGTAATGCGCGTAATAACGTGCCAGCGCGTCAAAATAGCGGGGATTTACATCCTGATTCGAGTTGACATTGAACAGCATCCAATCGGGCGGATAATCCATCGGCGCCTGCAATACGAAATGGCCGTAGCGGCGCGCTCGCTTAATGTACGAGATCAGCCCATTCGGCCCGAGATCGCGTTCAATTGAGAACAGCTTCATGGCGGTATCGCCGGGATGATCGTCGTAGGTATAGTAAGGCCCGGCAGACATGAAGTCGGTCGCCGCTATGACGGTTTTCATTGCACTGAAGCCGGCGCCTGTTTCGGGGTCGAAGAGCGCCGCCAAGACCTGTTCCTGGGCCTCATGCTGCAGGCTGTTCAGGCAGATCATCCCGGCTTCCAGAAACGACGCTCCGAATCCCACAATCTCCTGGTAGCGGATTTTATCGTCAATCTTGAAGGTCGCGCTACCGGCGCCGGCTCTACTGAAATGTAAGGGCGGATGAGCGGTGATACGATCGCCGGCCTCAGATGTTACATAGACTTTTACCTGCTGGGCTGGAGCGTTCGGAAGCGCTGCAGCAAGAGACAAAACCGCAATAAAGGTTGAGGTTGGCCGGCTCCTCATAGAACACGTTTTCAACGTCTTTTCGAAGGCCTGGATAATGTCTGCCTCATCCTGCTGGGTAAGGCAGGACGGGATCGCCAAAAGCAGGCTTCGTTCGAAAAACATGTCGGCAATCGGACATGCGCCGCGCGAGTAGTCGCGGTGAGCGAGGCCGGTATTCTCAGCCAGGTTCCACGGGAATCCCTGATCATCGATACTGGTCTTTCGTACCAGGCTGAGAATGTTGTAGTAGAGATGGAGGCCCCATTCAGTCATAAGGACGTTCGAGATTCCTCCAGGTGATGCGACGATGCCTTCGTCCCGAAGCATGGTATTGACCTGGCGAGCGGTTGCCGTATCGGGATAGGTAGTGATCAGAAAAGCGCCGGTATCACCCCGGCGATCCTGGATGCGGCGCAAACCGATTTCCGGAAATGCTTCCAACGACTGTCGAATGCGGTATTTGCTCGCGCGCATTGCGCTGGTAATGGCCGGGAGTTTCCCAAGCTGCACGCGCAAAATGGCTGCCCTCACCTCGTCCATCCGACACCCGCGGCCCCAAAGTGACACTTCTGCATCGCGAACTTTCAGACGGCCATTCTGGTCGCGAAGATAACCCAAATCGTGAGAAGCAAAGGCACGGCGATAAAGACGCTCATCGTTAGTGACGACGCAGCCGCCTTCACCACAGGTCATGTTTTTGTTGGGCTGGAAGCTGTAGATACCCATGTCGCCGAAAGTTCCGACCTTCTGCCCGTCGATGCTGCCTCCGCAACATTGCGCGCAGTCTTCTATTAGAAACAGGCCTTTCGAGCGAGCGAGAGCAGCGATTGGTTTTACATTGCCGGGCGCACCGCTCATGTGGACCATGACAATTCCGGACGTTTGAGAACTGAGTTTACGCTCGACATCCTGCACGTCCAGGCCGAAGGTCTCGTCGATGTCGGCAAGAACAGGAATCGCACCCTGGTTCACAACTGCCGAGACAACCGACACCCATAGATAAGCGGGCACGATCACCTCCTGGCCAGGTCCTACAGCGAGCGCCGAGAGGGCAACCGACAAAGCATTCGTACCGCTGGCAACCGCCAGAGCGTAACGGGCGCCCATGAAAGCGGCGAATTCTTCCTCGAATTTTTGGGTTTCGTACTGCAGGTCAGTGCCATAAAACCGAAATAGAGATTTTGACCGCAGAACGCGTACGACTGCTTCGATTTCCCGCTCGTCCATGTAGTGCAATCCCGGAAATTCGAGCGGCAGCGGTTTGGTCCTGATCGGAGTTTCGGTTGGCGCGCTGGGTTGTTCTTCTGCCAAATGTATCTCCATTCTTGAATGCTTTTCATGTATCACAACCGGAGTTTCATTCTGGTGGGCATACACGGGAATTTCAGGATTTAAGCGGCATCCGGCCTGCATAGCCTCGCGCCAGAGAGACAGCAGAGTCCAATGCTGGTTAAGTCCCTAAAAAACCAGATAAAGCTATTGGTTGAAGCCGCGGCCGGTGTTTGCATTAACATCACAGGGTTGTAAACAGCTTCAGCCCAGAAGGGAGGGCGATGTTGGTGATAAAAGAATCCGTGGACGGCAAGATAAACAGAAAGAGTATCTGGTGGCTCAACGTGCCAGCCTGCGCTGTCCTGCTGCTTGGAACCTTCGCTGCGATTGTATGGGGTGACGTGACGGCGCGGATTTCGGGGACGGTTAGAGATCCGAGCGGCGCGATCGTCGTCGGTGTTTCGGTTACGGCCGTGAACATAGAAACGGGCGCCAAGCAGACAACTTCCACCGATTCGCAAGGTTTTTATTCTTTCCCCGCCCTGCCGGTCGGTCATTACACAATTGAGGTCAGGCAGAAGGGGTTTAAGGATTTTCAGGAAACCGGACTGATTTTGGACGTCAACACGGCACTCCGAGTGGACGTGACATTGCAGCTGGGAACGGCTACCGAACAGGTCACGATCAATTCTGCGGCAATTCAAGTCGAGACCACCAGTACACAAATGGGCGAAGTCATAAATAGCAGTAAGATGACTACGGTTCCGCTGAATGGCCGGAGCTATACAGATCTGCTTGCTTTGCAGCCGGGAGTTACTCCAGTCTCTTCCGGCCAATACGGCGCTCTTAACGTATCCGGCGATTTGAATCCCGGGAGTTTATCGGTTAGCGGACAACGGGAATCAGCCAATGGCTTCATGGTGAACGGCGGAAACGTCGAAGAGGGGACGTATATGGGAACGGCGATTATTCCGAATCTCGATTCCATCGCCGAATTCCGAATCTTGACCAATAACTTCGATGCCGAGTACGGCAACTATGCGGGCGGCCAGATCAACGCGATCACTAAATCAGGCACAAACGAATTTCATGGAGACGTTTTCGAGTTCTTACGCAACACGGACCTGGATGCGCGCAATTTCTTCGATCCGAACCGCGGCAAATTTATCCAAAACCAGTTTGGCGGCACATTCGGCGGGCGCATCATTCGTGACAAATTGTTTTTCTTCGGAGATTACCAGGGCACTCGCCAGGTTCTCGGGCAATCTACAGGTGACATCCTGGTGCCCTCGACAGCCGATCGTCAGGGAAACCTGGCGGACATGTCCGGACTGTTTACCGGGAGCGTAACGGGTGGATACTGGGCCAGTCAGCTTTCTCAAAAACTGGGATATACCGTTACTCAGGGCGAGCCTTACTACACCGCAGGTTGCACCTCGAATTCGGCCTGCGTTTTCCCGAACGCCGTAATACCTCAATCCGCGATTACGACGCCTTCTCAGAATCTTCTAAAGTACATTCCGCTGGCCAACAGCGGGCCGTATTTTTCGACTTCAGCAGCTAACCAAAACTTGCGCGACGATAAGGGCAGCGTCCGGGTCGACTATAACAGCCGATTCGGGATGATTGCGGGATATTACTTTCTCGATGATTTCCTGTTGAATAGCCCGTATTCCGGCGGCTCCAGCTTTCCGGGGTTCAACGCGATTACGCCCGGCCGCGCGCAGATGGCCAATGTGGCCGATACCAAGGCGTTCGGCGGCAGCATGGTGAATGAATTTCGTATTCATTTCATGCGCATGGCGACTTTTCAGAACAAGCCATCCGGCGGAACCGGAGTAACGCTTTCATCTCTTGGCTTTGTAACCGGAGCGGATACCCTGGGGATCGTGCCGCTTGCTCCACAAACAGAAGGAGTTCCCCAAATCGGCTTCAACAATTACACGATCGGCGTTCCGGCTTATTTCGCCGCGCAATACAACAATACCTACCAGTTGATCGATAACTTCTCGAAAGTTGTGGGTACGCACACGTTCAAGTTTGGCGGCAGCTACCACTACGATCAGATAACCGAACACGATTTCGGAGCGAACAATGGCACCTTCGGATTTAGCGGTGTTGAGACTGGAAGCGATTTTGCCGATTTTCTACTGGGCGCCCCGGCCTATTATCAGCAGGGCGTGCAAGCTCCTTTGCATACGCGAACTTACTACATCGGGCTATACGGCGAGGATAGCTGGCGGGCGACCTCTAATCTGACGCTGAATTACGGTCTTCGCTGGGAAGCGACCTCGCCGTGGTATGAGGCGCAAGGTCAGCTCGAGACAATTGTGCCAGGCTTGCAATCCAGAGTGTTCCCAGGAGCTCCAACCGGATGGGTCTTCCCGGGTGACCCGGGAATCCCGAAGAGCTTAGCTCCGGTTCGCTGGAACAATTTCGCGCCGCGGGCCGGCATCGCTTACTCGCCAAATTGGGACAGCGGCCTACTGCGCGCGCTATCGGGTGGACCGGGCAAGACGAGTATCCGCGCGTCGTTCGGCATGTTCTATACGGCGTTTGAGAATGCGACCGGCTTCAATGAGGTCGGGGATGCTCCGTTCGGCTTCTTCTGGAGCAGTCCGACGCCTCCGCTTTTCACAACTCCCTTTATAGACCGCGGTACGGGGAATCCGGAAGGCCAGCGTTTCCCCGTCACCTTTCCTCCGCCGAACGTTTCACCCAGCAATCCAGATAATTCGATCGACTGGAGCCAATATCTGCCGATCTCCAGTTCTCCTGGCTTTTACTACCGGAATCGAGTGCCGTATGCAGAAGATTACAGCTTCTCCATTCAGCGCGGATTCGGGAGCAATACTGTACTGAGCGCCTCTTACGTGGGTACGCAAGGGCATGCGCTTCTAAGCGATCTTGAATCGAACGTCGGAAATCCGGGATTGTGCCTCAGCGTGAGCCAGCCGTTTCAGGTGGCGCCGGCGAGCGGAACATGCGGGCCGTTCGGCGAGAACGGGGTTTACACTCGCGCCAACGGACAGGTGGTCAATGGAACACGGTCTCCGTTGGGAAACGATTTCGCAAGCAACGGGTACTTCATCACTATCGGAAACTCCAACTACAATTCGCTACAAGTCACTTTACGGCATCGCGCAGGCCCACTAGAGGTGCTTGCCGGTTATACATGGAGCAAATCGATTGACGATTCGTCAGGATGGGGCGACCAGATCAACCCGCTGAATTACCGGTTGAGCCGCTCTCTTTCGTCTTTTGACGTGCCACAGAATTTTGTCGTCAGCTATCACTACGAGTTGCCGTTTAACCGCTTTTTCGGATCGAATCGACTGACAAATGGATGGGTGATTACTGGTATCACAAGGTTCGCCACGGGCTTGCCGGTCTTCCTGACAGAGCCCGATGACCATTCCTTACTCGGCACAAATTTCACCGGACCGAACGGAAACGGTGTGGATACGCCGAACTACGCGGGGGGACCCTTGAAGTTCAGTGATCCCCGCACTGGCCTGCCGTATTTTGATATCAGCGGTTTTAGCCCGGAAGCAATCGGTCAGCTCGGTACCGCGAGCAAGCGATTTTTCCACGGGCCGGGAATAAACAACTGGGATATGGCGTTGCTAAAAGACACGCGCATTACCGAAAGCAAGCTACTACAGTTCCGGTTTGAATTTTTCAATATCTTCAATCATGCGCAATTTATGAACCCGAGCGGCGACATCAACAATGGGACCTTTGGTTTCGTAACCAGCGCGCGAGATCCACGCATCGGCCAGGTTGCTCTGAAGCTGCTTTTCTAGATGATGAGCTTGCATAGGTTCACGGCCGTCATCTCCAGCTATTCCAATATCGTTCGAAATCAGGAGACAAGATGATTCGTTGCCAGGTTGCACTTGTAACCTCGTTTGTTCTTTCGATGCCACTCGTCGCGGCTGAGAAGGATTTGCCGGATCACCTGATTCCCCGCCGGTCAAGCCAGATTCACGACGGCTTCGGAATCAATTCGGATCTTCCTCGCGAGCCATATATTCCGTGGAACCGTTGGTGGTGGACTCGCATGTTCGATGCCGGTGTAAATTTCATCCGCATCGGGCAATACGAGAACAGCTCTGACTACACGAGTTGGGAGTGGGTGGAACGCAAGCGCGGCGAGTATTCTGTTGTTCCTGAGCTAGATGATGCCGTCGACTCGCTCGTTGAGAACGGTGTTCACATTGAGATTCAGCTGCTGTACGGGAATCCGCTGTATACCTCGCCGGCGGGCCGTCTGCCGGAGAATGTTACTCCAGAGCCCGGCAGCTTTCATAATCCCGATCGAAGCCTTTATTCGGTGTTTTGGCCGCCGAAAACGGACGAGCAGATACAGGCGTTCACGAAGTATGTGGCTTGGATGGTGAATCACTTTCGCGGGCGCGTTCAATACTACGAGATCTGGAATGAACCGAACATCGATTATTGGAATCCGGTTCCTAGTCCTGAAGAATACGGCAAGCTCTTCAAAGCCTCCGCAGCGGCCATTCACAGCAGCGACCCAAACGCGAAAGCTGTTTTCGGCGGACTCGCGGGCGCGGATCTCGATTTCGCCAAGCGGGCGCTGGATGCCTGTGATTGCGCGGCCGCTATTGACGTATTCGCGTATCACAATTATCCCGGTTACGGTCACAATCTGAATCCCGAAGCGGTTCACGAACACGGAGACACAAATGCCTCCTCGAAGCCGTTACGGGACATGGTGCGCAGCTATCCGGGTATTCGTAAAGAGCTCGTCTTTTGGGATGACGAGTTTAACGACGGAATTCCATCCTGGACGGGTTCGGATGAATCGGTGCAGGCAAAGTATGTACCGCGTGGATTGATCATCGATCGAGCAGAAGGCGTCCGCACATTTGTGTGGCTGATTGTAGGCGCGACCGACGGGAACGAATCGGACGATTTTGGAATGCTGCACGGGCTGATGTACAAGCCGGAAGACTTCACAGCACGCCCGGTCTTTTCCGCACTGCAGAATGCGAACACGTTGTTTTCGGATACGCAGCTGGATCCATCGATTAAAGTGGAGAGCGAATCGCTCTCCTCGCCGTCACAGTCGCCACGCACGTATGCATTTCGTTCTTCAGAGGGGAAGGCGATCATTGCGTACTGGCTTCCGATCCTGAGCGAGGCGGGAAACCAAAAACCGGCGGAGAACGTTACGCTCCGAATAGCCGATTCGGGTATTCAGAACCCGGTTCTGGTGGATGTTACATCCGGCAGGATAACGGCAGTTTCATGGAAATCGGGGACAACGGATACCCTGGAGCGGGCACCACTTGCGGATAGCGTGATAGCGATTACCGACCGGAGCTATTTCGACTGGCCGGAATTGCCGGAGGCTCCCAGTGACCTGAATCTGAGCAAGAACGGCGACTCGATGCAGCTCACTTGGAAAACGCACGGCGGTCATCCGCAATTTGTTTCTGTCGAGCGCCGGATCGGGCAGAAGGGCGCATGGCAAGCAGTTTCGAAACTGGCAGGCAATGCCGATTCGTTTTCAGATAAGCAGAGTCCCGAAGCTGGCGGCTCGGTCTGGTACCGGGTGCGGGCGGTTAATAGCGCGGGCGCGTCAGCCTACTCCAATATCGCGAGTGTGAAAGAATAGGGTCGCTTTGCTTCTGAACTCACGATAAGCGTGAGGATGATGGCCCAAACAAACACAACTGAGACGACCAGTTCGGGCCTGAAGCGGACTTTAACCCTCTGGGATCTGATTTTCTATGGACTGATTGTTATTCAGCCGACCGCCCCGATGCCGCTGTTCGGCGTGGTCTCGCAAGAAGCGCGGGGTCACGTTGTGACCGCCATTCTGATTGCGATGATCGCGATGCTGCTTACGGCGGTCAGCTATGGCAGAATGGCGCGTGTCTACCCAAGCGCAGGGTCTGCGTACGCCTATGTGCGTGGAGAATTCGGCCCGTTTGCGGGATTTCTCACAGGCTGGGGCATTGTCCTCGACTATCTTTTGAATCCGCTGATCTGCACCATCTGGTGCAGCAAAGCCGCTTCGAATATCCTGCCGATCCCGTACGTACTGTGGGCGATTTTCTTCGCACTCCTTTTCACGCTGCTGAATCTGCGCGGGGTAGAAGCATCAGCGAAAACAAATCGCTGGCTTGCAATCGCGATGTCCGTAGTGGTGGCGTACATGCTTATCTGCATGATCCGCTACCTGACAGGATTGGGCCCTTTTAGCCCCGGTTTTTTCACGAAACCTTTTTATGATCCGGCAACTTTCTCGCTCCCGGCCGTGTTCACGGGAACATCGATCGCAGCGCTTACCTATATCGGCTTTGACAGCATTTCTACGTTATCGGAAGAGGTAACAGATCCCAAGAAGAATATAATGCGAGCGACTATCCTGACGTGCCTCGCAACAGGGATATTCTCGGGGATCGAAGTTTACGTGGGGCAACTCGTATGGCCCGACTTTCGTCATTATCCCGATATCGACACCGCCTACAGCTTCGTGGCCGGCCGGGCTGGTGGCATGGTTCTGTTTCACATCGTCAATGCCACGCTTCTGGCGGCTACGATCGGTTCCGGAATGGGAGCACAGTTGGGAGCAGCCCGCTTGCTTTATGGAATGGGGCGCGACAATGCCCTCCCGCGTAAGCTGTTCGGGCATATCGATGTCAAGAAAAATATTCCAAATTACAACGTAATCTTTAGCGGCGCGATCGCCTTGGTTGGAGCTCTTTTCATCAGCTATCAGCTTGGCGCCGAGTTACTCAACTTCGGCGCGTTCCTGGCATTCACCGGTGTGAACCTGGCTGCATTCATGCACTACTTCGTTCGCGGAAAAAACCGCCATTGGAGCTATTTCGTGCTTCCTCTGGCGGGATGCCTTGTCTGTGTTTACATCTGGTCTAACTTGCGATGGCAAGCACGCCTTGTAGGATTCATTTGGCTTTGCCTCGGCACTGCGTACGCGCTCTTCAGGCGTTCGGTAATCGCGCCGCCAAGGGCGATTAACTGAGATCGGGAATCGCGCGAACAGGAAGCGCAAAAGCCGAATTAGCTGCCAGCTTTACGCTCAAAATCTGAATCCTGATCCAATATCGTTTTGTCTGATTTCGACTGACGCCCGAAAGGCATCCGTATGCGCAGTACCCGGACTCTTTCCCGCTCGTCTTCGAGATTTCGCGTTCTTGCACGCAGCAAGTCGTTAAGAGAGACCATCCCCACTAAACGGTTGGTGCGAGGATCCAGAACCGGAAACCTGGTGAAACCTGTCTCCGCCATCCGGTACACCACAACGCGCAGAGGCTCATCTTCGAATGCCACGGCGGGGTCTGGAGTCGCAATGTCAGCGAGCCTGATTATGCCGGCTGCATCTTGAGTCTCTTCGAAGAGCTTCAGCATTTGATTGCGCGTCACTACCCCAAGCAACGCATTGTTGGAAGCAACTACAGGGAAGAGGTGCTGGCCAGTCGGGCGGGCTTCCGGGCGGATCAATTCGCGTGCCGCCTCGAGCGTGCCTTCGGCGGGCAACACCACCACGTTGGTTCTCATTACTTCACGTACGAACAGGATTTCGAGTGGATCGAGCCCGTATTCACGGCTCAGGTGATAACCGCGCCGCGAGATTTTCTCTGTGAGGATCGAGCGTTTGAGCGACAGCACGGTGAACAAGTGGGCGAGGAAGTTGGCGACCAAGAGCGGCAGCAACATATTGAAGTCATGCGTCAGCTCGAGCGCGAAGACCACGCCCGTAAAAGGGGAACGCATTGTGCCACCGAGAATCGCGCCCATACTGACGAGCGGCCAGAATCCTTCGCCGAACTGCGGAAGGATCATACTTTCCACGCCGCCGAGAGCCGCGCCCATCATCAACAAGGGCGCCAGCACGCCGCCCGAAGTTCCCGAACCTAAAGAGATCATCCAAATGGCGGACTTGACCAGCAGTACGCCGGCGAAGATGCTGATCGGAACATTTCGTTGCAGCAGCATCTCGATCGTGTCGTATCCAACGCCCAGCGCCTGCGGGAAAATGAGCCCGCCAATGCCGACGAACACGCCGCCGATTGCGGGCCACCACATCCAATGAATCGGCAATTTCTGGAAGAGATCTTCCGCGGCGTAGACACCGAGAGTCAATAACGCCGATAGTCCGCCCGCAGCGACACCGGCGATCACGCAGCCCGCCAACCCGCTCAATCCAATAAACGCGGGATGGACGGGAACCTGGAATAGCGGTCCTACTCCGAGCAGATAGCGCCTGGCCACGCAGGCCGCCGAACTTGCAAGCGCAACAGGAATGGCGCTGCGCGGCTTCCATTCAAACAACAGAAGCTCGACGCCGATGAGCACCGATGAGAGAGGCGCAGCAAACGTGGCGGACATACCGGCTGCTGCGCCCGCCACCAGCAGAGTCTTTCGTTCGATACGGGTGAATTGAAAGAACTGGCTGATCATCGAGCCGAAGGCTCCACCGGTCATGATGATCGGGCCTTCGGCGCCAAACGGTCCGCCGGAACCAATGGATATCGCCGCCGACAGAGGCTTCAGAATAGCCAGCCGCGGGCGCACACGACTGCCGCCAATAAGGATCGCTTCGATAGCCTCCGGAATACCGTGACCGCGGATGCGCTCAGATCCGTAACGCGCCATCAGGCCGACAATGAGTGATCCGACGACGGGTACTGCGACTGCGTAGATACCGAGGTGATTACCGGCCGGAGAAATGAACGAGTAACTCAGGCGGTGGAAGTAAAAGAGATTAGTGAAGAAGCCGATGAGCTTCAGCAGGAACCACGCAACGAACGCGCTGAACACTCCGATCAGAATCGCCATCACTGAAATCGGAATGACGCGGCTGGTGGTAGTGAAATCGCCTAAATCTTCGAGGCTCGACTTACGTTGTTTAACGTCGGCTGTCCGGCTCACGCTGGTCTCCTGCGCTGTTCCGTCAGCCAAGCCCAGGCGTTACTCCGCTTCGGTACCCACAGCCGTTCACCACCGCCGTACTTAGCTGAGAACTTAGTGATTAAAGCTGCTTCTTCGCGGCTGGTCTGAGACCAATATTGCACAATTCCATGTTGCTTGTTCCACCTGGCGCGATTGCGCCGAATAATTACGGGCCGCAATTGAATCCGAGTCCTCACCTCAGTTTGCCGCACGCGGCGGCGAATCATTTCATCGGATATCCAGGCTGCGTAGGGAAGATCTTCGTAGAAGGCCAACCGCTGCTTCATTGCGCTGGATATAGCCGCCTGGTAAACCGCAAAATGGTCCACATGGCCTCCTAAGGCGAGCGGGATAACAAGAAGATGATTTCGCGCATGGCGCTGAATAAGCGCCGAAACCTCAGGTTTAATGGCGGCGGCGAAAGCTTGTGTTTCCGGATGAAAAACAGCGGCGGAATCGATGCCAAGCCGCAAAGGCGCATCCAGCAGGTTGCAATCGACCACTCGAATGCTTCTATCGATTCGGGCGAGAACCCGGCGATCCTCGGCTCTTCGCACAGCCGATATGATTTCGGGCCCGCTACCGGCCGCGCTTCTTCCGTAGGCGCTCACTGTAAAAAAATTCAAGACGCTAACCCTGACGCCGGACCGGCACCATCTCTTGAGCGACAAGTAAAGAGAAAAGGCCGCGTCGTCCCGATGAGGTGAAAGGACCGTGAGTCGGCGCATCAACGAAGAGAAGCGGAAATTGGAGCCGAAGACGAGACTTGAACTCGTGACCTACGGTTTACGAAACCGTTGCTCTACCAACTGAGCTACTTCGGCTCAAGTTAAAGATGACAGTCCAGAATCTCTTCTGAGTGTATCCCAGGCGGTCAGCAGAGCCCCGAAAACGGTTCGCCATCGCTCTTTTTTCACAGCTGCTGGAGGGGGGTTTTTACCGTCTATAAAAAGGGGCCGGCGGTAGTAATTCTTGGACGTTTCGGCGGGCACCAAAAAAGGGGCGCGCGCGCTTCATTTTCGAGTCGCGAAAAACAAGAAATGTTTCACGTGAAACATTTTGAATAGTGCGGATTTTTTGCGGTTTGCGGGACAGAGGGCTGGATGGATTCTGCCGCTAAAACACTGCAGCCGTGCAGAAGAAAAGATTTCGTTGACAGGGAACGCCGATTTTTGTGCCTTTTGGTTCGCTCGCAGTGTTAGCAGAGGACGGAAGATTTTGCTGGTCGAGGGTGGATTGCGCGAAGTCTCGGAAGAGGCCCAAGACGCGTGCGGCGGAGGCTGGTTTTGGGGCTGCGCGGCAAGGCAAATCGGGTGAAGGGCAATTTCGGTAATAACCCGGTGGCATTTTGAGTCTTCGGGTCGCAGAGAAGGAGGCTGAAAACACGCTCCACACCCAGCTTCCGAGTATCAATGGGCAACCGCTCCTTCACAGTCGCGGCTCTGAGCGGAAGTAGCTACAGCGACGGCGAAGGGCGGAATGCCGTTTAGCTCCCGGCCAGACGCGAAGCCATTAAGTTACTCTGGATTCGGAACTCTCTTGCCTGAACTTCCCGAAGTTGAAACCGTTGTCCGCTCCATTGCTTCCCAACTGACCGGTCGTCGCATCGAAGCTGTTGCGCTATCCTCACACCGCGTCACGCGCGGGCGTCATGGTCAAGCTGTTCGTGCGTTAGTAGGCCGCACCGTAAAGGCGGTGAGGCGGCACGGCAAACAGATTCTGATCGATCTTGACCACGGCCTTCTTTACATCCATTTAGGCATGACCGGAAATCTGCTTTGGAATGCCAAGCCCGGAAAATATTCGCGCGCCGTGATCGAGCTCGATGAGGGAACTCTCGTTTACAACGATATGCGGCAGTTCGGGCGCGTCGAGTTCTTCGCCGAGGCACCTCCAGAAATTACACGCGCTGGACCGGACGCATTGCAACTCGAGTTTGGAACATTCTTCGAGCGCCTAAGAAAGCGTAAGAGCGCGATCAAGCCGCTCCTTCTGAACCAACGTTTCCTCTCCGGGGTCGGCAACATTTATGCTGACGAGGCGCTCTTTGCCGCCCGCATTCACCCGCGCACTCCGGCGAACCGAATCTCGCGAAGAAGGGCGGAAGATCTCCACGCCAAAATCGTGGAGGTCCTGCGGGCTGCTATTGAACATCGCGGCTCATCCATATCCAATCACGTGGACGCGCGGGGTGAGCCTGGCAGTTTCCAGAGACTGCATTCCGTCTACGGACGAACAGGCGAACCCTGTCTCCGATGCGGATTACCGATCAAGCGCATTGTGTTGGGACAGCGCGGGACGCATTACTGTGGCCGCTGCCAGCGCGCCTGAACGGCAGGCAACTCGGGCTCCATCTCACCCGCTTGCCGGATGTTGTCGGCAATTTCTGCAACGTCCTTCATTGCTTTTACGTTGTGAATGCGCACTATGTGGCTTCCATTGAGGATGGATGCGGTTACTGCCGCGGCGGTTGCCAGTTCGATATCCGAGCCCTCTTTCTTCAGAAAAGACTTTCGCGACGGTCCAACCAGCACCGGCAGCTCGAAGACCATCAGCGCTCTTAAATTCGCGATGATCTCTGTGTTCTGCTCACGCCGCTTACCAAAGCCGAGACCGGGATCGATTACGAGTTGATGTTTCTGAACACCAGCTTGCCTCGAGCGGTGAACCGCCGCTTCCAAATCGATGACAATCGATCTCATCAAATTTTTCATGGGCGGCAGCTTGGCCCATGTTTCCGGCGTGCCGCGCATGTGATTGATGATCAGACCGGCATCATACTTTGTTACGACTCTCGATACCTGCAGATCAAGCAGGAGGCCGGTCGGATCGTTGATGATTTCGGCACCGTGCTCCAGCGCTTTCTCCGCCACGCCCGATTTGTAGGTGTCCACCGAGATAGGAATAGTAAGCTTGCCTCGGAGCCGTTTCAGAACAGGGATAAGACGGCGGAGCTCTTCGGCTTCCGAGATTCGTTGCGAGCCGGGGCGGGTCGATTCCGCTCCGATATCGATGATATCGGCGCCTTCCTCCTCAAGTTGCATTGCCCGCGCGAAGGCGGCATCGGGGTTAGCGTAATAACCGCCATCGGAGAAGGAATCCGGCGTGACATTCAGGATTCCCATCAACAGCGTTCGTTCGCCAAACACGATTTCGCGATGCTTCAATTTCCATAGCAGACGCTTCCTCATGTACTACCCGAGTGTGCCATGCGGCACACCCTCGGCTGGTGTGATCGCTTCCTTGTGGCGCATCGCGAGTGCAACTTGTTCGCACAATACTGATGAGATCTGGGGATAATGTGACCTTAGCTCGTCGAAGTATTCGCGGCATGTTTCCGGCGAACATCCTGTGCGGCCGGCCGGCAATACCGGGCGCACTCCGTTGGCAAAGGATCGGAACATTTCAAGCGACATTTCCTCTAAGAGGTCGTGCAAGTGGTTTCCGGCGATTCCGGCGGCTCTCAAGGCCTGCTGGGCGGTGATAAGTAGAGGCACCGGCAATGCGGTGGCAAGCAATTGCGCAGCAAAGTACAGCGCTCTTGTACCTTGGCGGAGTTCGAATACCCGGGCATTAGAGTGCTCCAGGAGCCTTTTGACCTGCCGGACGGCAGTTAATTGCCCTTCCAGCACAAACCAGCTCCGCCGAAGCGTCTGCACAGGCAGCAAAGTTGCCGTCGAAGCACCGCGTGCCTGCAGGGGCGCCAAGATATTCTTACTCGAGCAACTCTCACACAAAACGAATGACATGTCTTTCAAGGGGAGTTCAGAGGCGCATAGTTCGTCCACGATGCGAGGCGCGGCGGCATCGGGTATGCGAAGAAACACCAAGCGGGCGGATTGCAACTCTTCATAAGTACCGACTGCGTAACCCGCTCGCAAGTAATTTGACAGTCGCCGCGCAACCCGCAGTGAACCGGCCTTAACAGGACCGAGATCCTCCATAAGCCCACTTAGCCTGAGAACCAGCGATGATGTGGCGTTGCCCTCAACCACCAACCCGAGTGATCGTTGGCCTTTCATAAACCTCACTCGCTTTCAGTTCTTTGATACGATCCCTGAATTTAGCTGCCTTCTCGAATTCAAAAGCCTTCGCCGCTTCTCGCATCTTCGATTGAAGATCGGCGATTAACGCCTCTCTTTGGCTGGGGCTCAATTGCAAATCCGCATCAGGTTCTTCATCCAACGGAACTGTCACATAATCGGCTTCCGCGACAGCAACGAGACTCATATCGATAGGCTTTACGATCGTTTGCGGAGTGATCTGATTGATCTCGTTGTAAGCGCGCTGGATGGCACGGCGGCGTTCTGTCTCCCTGATAGCGCGATTCATACTGTCGGTAATCACATTTCCATAGAGAATCGCCCTGCCGTTTACATTACGCGCGGCACGTCCAATCGTCTGGATCAATGACCCGCTGGATCGCAAGAACCCCTCCTTATCCGCATCGAGTATGGCGACCAGAGAAACCTCCGGCAAATCCAAACCCTCGCGCAGCAGGTTCACCCCGATCAAGACATCATATCCCCCGCGCCGCAAATCGCGGAGGATTTTAATGCGATCCAGGGTGCTGACTTCCGAGTGAAGGTAGGCGCATTTTACCCCAACCTCGGCGTAATACTCGGCGAGATCTTCAGCCATACGTTTGGTCAATGTGGTTACGAGAACACGTTCGTTTCGTTCGGCCCGCAACCGTATTTCGTTCAGCAGATCGTCGACCTGCCCTTTCACCGGCCGTACTTCGATTTCCGGATCTATCAAACCAGTAGGTCGAATGATCTGTTCGACGAACACACCGGCCGATTTGGTCAGTTCATAAGGACCAGGTGTAGCAGAAACATAGATCACCTGGTCCACCCGGTTCTCAAATTCCTCGAACGTGAGCGGGCGGTTGTCACGCGCACTGGGAAGCCGGAATCCATATTCGACCAGAATGTTCTTTCGCGACCGGTCGCCATGATACATCCCCTGCAACTGGGGTACGGTCTGGTGACTTTCGTCTATAAACAGAAGCGCGTCGTTCGGGAGATAATCGAGAAGCGTGGGAGGCGCTTCGCCCGGCAGGCGTCCCGAAAAGTGACGCGAATAGTTTTCGATGCCGTGGCAGAACCCGATCTGCTTGATCATTTCCAGATCGAACATCGTCCTCTGATAGAGGCGCTGTGCTTCAATCAGCTTGCCTTGCCCTTCCAGCTCCTTGTGCCACCATTGCAGTTCGTTCTCGATGCTCTGCATCGCTTGCTGCCTGGTTGGGGTATCCATGACGTAGTGAGTCTTGGGATAAATGGGAAGCCGCAGGTACGTTTGTTTAACCTGGCCGAGCAATGGATCGATCTGACTCAGGGATTCGATCTGATCTCCCCACATTTCGATGCGGTAAGCATTGTCGTCATAGGTAGGATAGAGCTCGATGACATCGCCCCTAACGCGGAAGGTTCCCCGACGGAAATCGTGATCGTTCCTGTCGTAGAGAATTTCCACTAATTTCTGCAGTAGCTCTTTCCGGTTAATATGCTGGCCCTTTTCCAACATGAGGAGCATCCCGTAATATGCTTCCGGCGAGCCCAACCCGTAGATACAACTGACGCTTGCGACAATGATGCAGTCCCTGCGCTCAAATAGCGAGCGCGTTGCGGACAGGCGGAGTTTGTCCAACTCATCATTGATAGTGGCTTCTTTTTCGATGTAAATATCGCCGGAAGGAATGTACGCTTCCGGCTGGTAGTAATCGTAATAGCTGACGAAATACTCAACCGCGTTTTTCGGAAAGAAGTTTTTGAATTCCTGATAAAGCTGCGCCGCGAGCGTCTTATTGTGGGCAAGGACCAGCGCAGGGCGGCCACAAGCCTCTATGATTTTGGCCATTGTGAAGGTCTTTCCGGACCCGGTCACACCGAGTAAGACCTGCTGCTTTTCGCCGTCGAATAAGCCTCGCGTAAGTTGCTCGATCGCGGTTGCCTGATCGCCGCGCGGCTGATAATCAATTACCAGTTGGAAAGGCACGACCTCAGTATAGAAGTGGTATCTCAAAGCATGGTCGGAAGAGAGTCAGCCCGCTCCTTCTCGGCGTTATACTCGCAACCGATCAGAGCGATACAGGCAATCAGATAAAGCCAGATGAGCAGCACGATCACGGTTCCCAGGCTGCCGTAGAACTGCCTGTAATTTGCGTGATGTACGTATAGTGCGAACCCGCTTGTCGCCATCATCCAGAGAGTTGTTGGCCAGAAAGGCGCCCGGCCAGACTCGCATGAATCGCGATCTTGCTCCATGGCGGAGCCGGATCGGTTCCGGACGATACTTAGGCCCAAAGTAATAGAGCAGACCAGTCACAAAAATAGTTGTACAGAACGCCAGCACGTAACGGCCGATGCGCCAGGCGAGTTCTACCGGGCGGCTCAGCTCGGAGATTCCGATCCAGTAGATGAAGGCCGATTCGATTCGATTGCCGAACAGAATGAGTGACGATGTGCCAATAGACGGAAGGGCCGCAATCAGCACGAGGAAAATCGCCATGGCTCGCTGTTGGAGGAACGGCCGTCCGGACGGGATTCGGTAAGCAGCCTGAAAACCCTCCATCAGCGTGACCATCGCTCCCGAGCCGGCCCACAAGGAAATGATGACGGCAACTACGGAGACGGAAATAGGCCTCGCCGAATGCTCCTGCAAACGGGTGAGGACCAAGTCTTCCGCTCCCGGCGGCACCACCTGACGGGCAAAAGTCGCGATCACATTCACTACGGATTGCGCTTTTACTTCCAGCAGAATAGCCGTTATGGTTGTGAGAACAGGAAATAACGAAAGGAGAAAAGAGTAAGCTGCGCCCTTAGCAATACTGAAACAGTTATCTTCCTGCGCAGCGATCAAAGCCCGACGCAGCAGCCACCAACTGCGCGCGAAAAACCCAAGCTCGATGATGAGGCCTTCCGGCTGGTTTTCGGAAGGCGATGTCTCGCGGAGTGACGGGACGCTCTCCGGCAAATGTTACAAACTCCTCGCAAGTCGATGATACCGAAATAACAGGCCGATTACTGTTTGTAAATTACGCCGGCCTTCATCACGAAGGCGACCTTCTGGAGGGCGCCGACGTCTCGGAGCGGATCACCCGGAACCGCTACAATATCGGCGAAATAGCCCGGCTTCAGAACGCCGATTTGGCCTTCCCATCCGAGGAGCTTTGCGCCATTGAGCAGGTCCGCTTGCAAAATCTGCAGCGGCTTCATTCCGTATTGCGCCATGAGGACAAACTCTCGCGCCTGCGTTCCATGCGGAAAGGGTCCGACATCCGAACCCACCGCCATGGGCACTCCCGCCGCGAGCTGCTTACGAAATTCCCGGGCATGAAAATCCAGCATCTCGCGTTCCCTATCCGCCGCGGCGGATGAGCTGGCATGCTCGGCGAAGTATTCAGAAATCGTGAACGTCGGGACCGCGGGAATCCGCTTTTCGCGCATGATGCGCATGGTTTCATCGCTCAGTTGATCGGCGTGATCAACCGATTCCACTCCGGCCCGCGCAGCATAATTCGTTCCCGGCTCCCCGGTCGCATGCACGGCCACACGCTTTCCCACGCGCGCGGCCTCCTTTACCGCCACGGTGAGCTCAGCTTCCGTGTATTGGTAAGGCGTCGAGAACTTGCCCTCGTGAATTGTGTCGGGGCCGGTCTCGTACATTTTGATGAAATCGGCTCCTTCTTTGAACTGCTCGCGGATCACCTGGATGATTTGCTCGGGACCATTGGCGTAGCGTTGCGTTGGATAGAACATGCTGTGCCGGATTGAAGCGGTTGGCGTCTTCGTGGCCTCCGAGGATATCGATGGCGTTGCCGCTGATGCGCATGCGTGGACCAGGTACGAGGCCTTTGTCGATGGCGTCGCGAACAGCGGTATCGGCCGAGCCCGCGCCCTCTGTTCCCATATCTCTTTCGGCAGTAAACCCGGCCATCAGGTCGTCGCGGGCGGCGAGAATCGCGAGTATGGTCCGACGTGGAACGGACTCTTCGACTGTCTGCAAGTCCTCGGCTCCCGGATGGAGAAACAGGTGAACATGAGCATCGATAAGACCGGGCATCAGCGTGGTGTCTCCCAAATCGATCACCTTTACAGCGGGAGCACGAGCGACGCTTTTCCCAACCTCGGCGATTCGCTCTCCTCGAACGAGAACTTCGCCCGGCTCGATGATTTGCCCCGACTCGATATCGAGGAGTCGGGCCGCATGCAGCAGAATCGATGGTTGCGAGGCACTCTGCGCACAAGCGCTCGCTGCGAATATAAAAAACAGCAGGCGACTCATGGCGCGGCATCCACAAGTTTCGCGACGGCTGGCGCAATCGGGACGAGGAGATCGCCTATTCGCTTGTAACTGTATTTCTCAACCGACGCTCTCGCCTGTTGTTTCCAGTCTGCCGGAGCGCTGCTCTTCCCTTCCAGGCGGTCGAACGACTCCAGGGCAGTCCGACAAAGAATGGCAACGGCATCAGCAACGGGAACATCCTCTTGCAGAAGCGAATTTGTACCGGCCATGCGGCGTACCTCTGCGGCTGCTTTCACCCAATCCGAAAGCCGGTCGCGCATAGCGCTACTGTTGCGCGCTGCGGCCGGCGCCGCAAGGTACTCATCTACCTCTTGACGAAATTCGCGGGCCGTATTACTCTCTGGCGGAATTGCATCCACGAGCCGGTTCAGGGGCACAAAGTGCGTATAGGTTTCCGCGTTGCGCGAGTAGCCTTTTGTTGGTTCAAGTAGTGAGGCAAAGGTGTCGAGGGATTGATAAGGTTGCCCGTTCGCCAATCTCTGCCGCATCAGTTCCAGGTTTGAGCGCTGCTTCAATCCAAGCCACTGCAGCCATTCGTTCGTGGTGTAGAGTCGCTGGTACATCGAATGGAGATCGGTGACCGATTCCGGAGACCAGAATCGCTCCGCGATGGCGGCCAAGCGCGGCCAAAGTTTCGCGTCGAGATTTTCGGGCGTCGCCAACTCGTCCCACATAGCGGCTTCGCCGCCAAGGATCAGTTTCGCCTGTTCCGGAGTCAGACCAGACGGCGTACCCGGAGGCGGCTGCTTTGGATCATCGGGCCGGGCTTGTCCTTCATGTCCGGGAGCCATTCCTGGAGCTTTCATCGGATCGATTGAATAGTGATACGAGGACGGATACATCAGATCGAGATAGTAGCCGGCCGAGAGGATGCCTTGAAACCCTTGGCGCGCTCCCTGCCATAAGGACGGCTGCCCGCGCCAGGACTGCACAACAATCGATTTTGGCAAGTCCGGCTGCAGAATCTCGTCCCACCCTTCCATGTGTTTATGGTGTTTTGTCACGATTTTCAGCAGCCGCTCGTTGAAATAAGTATGGAGCGCCTTCGCATTCGCGAGCTGGTGTTTGCGCATAAAGGCGCGAATGCGCGGATTCTCGTTCCATTCCTTGGGATTGACCTCGTCCCCGCCGATGTGGAAATACTCGTCAGGAAAGAGCTTGGCCATCTCTCCGATGAAGCCGTCTAAGAAGCGGTACGTATTCTCTTGAGTCGGGTCGATCAGATCGTGAGACGTGTCGAAATAGCGCGTGATCTCGAAGGAGCCGGTGCGGCTGCCCAGGTGCGGGTAACCAACCAGCCAACTGGTGGCATGTCCCGGCATGTCGAATTCGGGAACAATTCGAATACCGCGTTCCCGGGCGTACGCGATGATTTCGCGAATTTGTTTCTGCGTGTAATACATGCCATCCGAGCCGTATTGCTGCAGCCGGGGATAGCGCTTGCTCTCCACGCGAAATCCTTCATCGTCGGAAAGGTGCAGATGCAGGACGTTGAGTTTGACGGCCGAGAGACCATCGAGTGTTCGCTCGACCTCGTCCTGCGGCATGAAGTGACGTGCGACATCGAGAGAAAGTCCTCGCCAAGCGAAGCGCGGCTCGTCTTGTATAGTCAGGTTCGGAATCGCGAATCCCGGCGTCTGACCCTGCTGGACAAGTTGCAGAAGCGTATCGATACCGCGAATCACGCCGAGCGGCCGGTCGGCTGAAAGTCTGATATGTCCGTCGCCAGCTTCGACGGAGTACCGCTCGTCATCACCCAGACGCTGCGGTGCACGATGATCCTTCTGTTCTACGACGATATTCAGGGTAGCGCTCTGCCCGGCGGTGACTAAATGCCGTTCGATCGGAATACCGGTCTGACGGCTTAGCCGCACGAAGAGCCGGTTTATCGCTGCCGTTACGCGCTCATCTTTGGATCCGTCGCCGGATGTTGCGACGCTGAACGAACCATCGATTTTGACCGATCCGTCATGAGGAGTCACGCTGGCCGGCCATGGCATTAGAGGTAAGTCGCGGGCAAAAGCGGGCGATAGGGCCAAGCTGCTGAAGACCAGAAGCCGCCGGAAAAACGCAATTCGTATGGTCAAGCTAATTAGATTAGCGTGGCGTTATCAGGCTCCCGAAAGAGCCGATTCGGCGAATCGGCCGCAGCTTAGCAAGCTTAAGCTGCCCCACATTCGATTCCATGCCCTGAGAAGACTGTCTTGCCGGGGCTAGTCACGTTCTGGCAAGATGAGAGCTATGACCGGCTGGTCCGCAATGATCAGGTTCGGCCACGAAGCTGGTCGAGTTCACGGCGGTTTCGTTTGGACGGTCTGCCCTGGCGAAACGCTTCAAAATGCGGCATGGCTTTACGTTCTTCCGCTAGCTGTAAGCGCAATTGTCTGCTCGTCTCTGTTTCACGGTAGAGCGTCTGAGCAATGGCTGCCGGACCACGCACATCGCTGAGAAGCAGGACCTCCAACTCGAAATTGCCGCTATCGTTCTTTACTCGCAACAGATCGCCGGCGTGAACTTCGCGCGAGGCTTTTGCTTGCTGGCCATTACTTTCGATTCTGCCCAGTTCACAGGCGCGGGCCGCAAGGGCGCGTGTCTTGAAAAATCGTGCAGCCCAGAGCCACTTATCGATTCGCACGCGGAGCATAATCCATTTTCTTATGGGGTTTGCTCATTCATATCGTAAAGCCACGAGCGGATCTACTCTGCTTGCACGCCAGGCGGGAATGTAACTTGCGAGAACCCCGGCTCCAAGTAGCGCGCCAATGGCGACGAGAAATGTCAAGGGATCGCCAGCTGAGAAGCCGAACAACATGGATGAGGCGAGATGAGCGATTCCCCATGCGGCTGGAAGCCCAACAATCATCCCGATGGCAACCAGCCAGGCGGCGTCAGTCATCATCATGCGAAGAACGTCTTGCCGCTGCGCGCCGAGTGCAGTGCGGACACCGATTTCGGCCGTTCGCCGTGCAACGGAGTACGCCAACAGGCCATACAATCCAACGATTACCAAGGTAAGCGCCAGCATGCCGAAACCAACGGAGAGCTCAGCTACGAGCCGCTCCTGGAGAAGATCGCGGTTGATTATTTCTCCGATGGTTTCGACTCTCTCTACCGGCACTGCGGAATCGATCGCTTTCAGCTCTTTGAGCACCGCCGGAATCAGGTTCCGTGTGTCTCCAGTTGTCCGCACGTACAACATTCGCATCGCGTCGCCATTTGTAGTCTGGGGAAAGTACGCCATACCTTGAAGCGACTCTCGCAGGTGTGAATACCGGGCATTACGAACAATACCGACAACTTGTATGCGATTAACCTTATTGTCCCAACCAAACACCAGATAGCGTCCGACTGGATTCACATTTCCGAACAGCTTTGTTGCGAGGCGCTCATTGAGGACGACGCTTTTATAGGATGGCCCCAGATCACTGCTATTGAAAGCACGGCCATTCGAAATGGCCATGCCCACTGTCTGGAAGTAGCCGGGCATCACGGTATTGAAGGATACTCGCTGGCTATCGTTGCCGTTTAGCGGTTCTCCGGGACGAGCGAGGCAACAGATGTGACCCCCACCACCGCCGATGAGATCCAAGGAAGCAAAACTGCTGGCACGAACGCCGGGCAGACGATTCAGTTCTTCGACAACCCGTTGGTAGAACGGCATTAGCGCACTGCCTTTGTAGCCTGCGGCCGAGGGATCAAGAGCGATCTGCAGAACTCCATCGCGAGCAAAACCCAGATCGAATGTTCGCAAGTTGTAAAGCGTGCGGACGAACAGGCCAGCAGCGGTTACCAACAGCAAGGAGAGCGCGACCTGTCCGATGACGATTGCTTTTCCCACGCTAAGCTCCTGCCTTTGCCGGCCAGCACCTCCTTTGAGTGATTGGATCGGATCGACGCGTGTTGCGGCTAACGCGGGCCCAACGCCAAAAATAAGTCCTGTTGCAAGCGAGCCAAGAAATGTGAAAGCCAGAACACGAAAATCCATATCGATGTTCAAGATCATTCGATCGATCGATCCAGCGACAACTCCCACCAAGAAATGGCTGAGAGCGTAGCCGATCCAAAGTCCGAGCAGCCCGCCCAGCGCGGCCAAGAGCAGACTCTCCGTGAGCGTCTGACGCAGCACGCGGACGTAGGAAGCGCCGGTAGCCAGCCGAATTGCTACGTCTCTTTGCCTGGCAACAGCGCGTGCCAACAGCAGGTTTGCGACATTGGCACACGCCAATAAGAGCACCAGCGCAACGAGAGCCATCAAGAAGCGAAGTGGCTTCGAGAACTGTTCGCGCAACTCCGATAGCCCGCGGCTTGCCGGTGCGGTCGAGAAGCGGTTCACATCACGAAATAAATTTCCATTTGGCGAATTCGTACCCGATTGAATCTGGCGCAGCGAGACTGCGAGGCCGACTTGGGCTTCAGATGGCGCGACGCCCGCTTTCAAGCGTCCAACCGCATGCAGAAACGTGACGCCGGCGGAGTCCAGAATGTCATGACCAGGATTCAATTTCCCGAACAGAGCGACCGGCGCCCATATATCCGGAGCATTTCCGACGATGTCGCCGAAGAATTCACGAGGGGCGACACCTACGATCGTGAGCGGCTGGCGATTCAGAGTGATTTGGCGCCCTAGCACGGACGGATCCCGGCCAAACTGACGTCCCCAGAAACCATTACTAATGACGGCGACCGATTGCGAACCGCGTACGTCGTCCTCGCGCGTGATTGGGCGACCTAACGAAGCATCGACGCCCAGGACACTAAAGTAGTCACCTGAAACCAACTGCACGCTGACCTTCTGCCCAGTCGAGTTCAGATCCAGCGGATTTGTATCCGTTGCAGCGTAGACTCCGGAAAATACCTTCTGATCACGCTCCAATGCTTTGAAAAGGGGCCACGAGAAGCCCATGTCTTCGCTGTGTCTGTCCAGCGGAAGAACTCGGAGCAGTTGGTCGGGTCGCGTGACGGGCAGAGTCTTCAATAGGACTGCGTTGAAGACACTAAACAGGCCAGTGTTCGCGCCAATGCCAAGGGCGAGGGTTAAGACTGCGACAAAAGTGAACTGCGGGCTGTGACGGAGACTCCGGAAGGCATAGCGCAGATCATGCAGCAGCCGTTCCACCGAGGACCAGCCCCAGATTTCACGCACGTTTTCCTTCAGCAACGTTGTATTGCCAAGAGTGCGACGGGCAGCATAGTTGGCCACCTCCGTTGCGAGCCCGGACTCCTGTTGCTCTTCAGATTCCAGTTCGAGATGCGCCCTGAGCTCGCGCTCCAAATCCTCTTCCCGCTTCCGCCGCCACGACCAACGCATTTCCGTTCTCCTCGTCCGAGTTCGCTGATAACAGAGTCTCAGAAGACATTCTACCCAATATCAAAGCTGAGTGGGTAGATGGTCAACCCGGTCGAGACTCTTCGGAAAAGGCTCCAATCGCTTCGCTCATGGCTCCGATTCAAGAATCAACGACCTACGAAGAATGCGTTCAAGATCAGGATTACGCGCGTCTTGACATTGCCACCGAACGAGGCTACGCTTTACCTAGAATGTCTACCCGGGGAGTTCGGATCATGAAGCGCAGGCATTTGCAAAGTTTAGAGGAAGACATCCGGCAGCATATTGAGATCGAAACTCAGGAAAACATCGATCGCGGGATGGCGCCGGAAGACGCACGCCGGGCGGCTCTTCTCAAGTTCGGAAATAGAACGCTTGTCGCAGAAGATACGCGCGCTGTCTGGAATCCCATCTGGCTGGAGCAGCTGTTGCAGGATTTCCGCTACGGATTGCGCATGCTTGCCCGCACTCCAACTTTCACCGCGGTGGCTATCATTACGCTCTGTTTGGGGATCGGGCTGAACACGGCCGTTTTCAGCGTGGTTCGGGCTGTGCTGCTCCGGCCACTGCCCTATCCGGATGCAGAGCGGCTGGTCTGGTTGAGCGACTATGACAAAGCCAGCAAGCTGGATTTTCCGCTTCGGCGCAACACCTTCCTCAAATGGCGAAGCCACGCTGAGTCCTTCGACAAGGTTGCCGCCTTCGTCGACGCAAGCGAGATATTGTCTACTCCGGCCGGGAGGGAAGAAGAGGTATCTACTGGCGTCGCCGGCGATTTTTGGAGCATCACAGGAGCACGACCTTACCTGGGCCGGCTCTTCGGGCCAAAGGAGACAGGCTCGCTCGTTCTTTCCTACGATGTATTCGAACAAGACTTCGCCGGTAATGCGAAGGTCATTGGGCAGACTGTGAGCCTGAATGATCGTCCGATGACGGTGGCCGGCGTGCTCGAGAAAGACTTTCGCTTGCTGCCCGCTGCGGGCGGTTCCCGGCCGGTGAAGCGGCAGATTTATATACCGATTCCGACGGATCAGCCCGCCGATGTCATATCGCCCGAGCCTAAGGAACCGTCTCCGTGGAGTGTTGTGTCGGTAATGGGAAAACTGAAAGACGGTGTTTCGGCGGCACAGGCGCAAGCGGAAATCCGAAGCCTGCGGTCCCACGATCCTTCGGACACGCCGTTTCTACCATCGGCGCAGCTGCGCGTCAGACCGTACCAGGAAAAAATTGTCGGCAATATCCGGCCCGCTCTTCTGGTCCTTCAAGGAGCAGCCGCGCTTGTTTTTCTGATTGCGGTGGTAAATATCGCCAACCTGCTCCTGGCGCGCGCGACTACCAGGCAGCGCGAAGTGGGAATCCGAGTAGCTGTAGGGGCTGGCAGGGCGCGAGTGGCGAGACAGTTCCTGACCGAAAGCCTGCTCTTAGCGTTGTTGGGATGCGCGGCTGGAGTGGGCCTAGCGAAGGCAGCAGTAATGTTGGTGATCCGGCTGGGGTCGGCGACAATTCCGCGGATAAACGAGAGCCGGATTGACAGCGGAGTACTAGCATTCAGTTTGCTGATCTCGCTTTCGGCGGCCGTCCTGTTTGGATTCGGTCCGGCGCTGTCTTTGTGGAGGGCGAAGCTAAATGACGTGCTCAAGGACGGTGCGCGGAGCAGTTCAGCAAGTCCGGCGCGGCTACGAATCCGGGCAATACTGGTGGGCGCGGAACTGGCGCTGGCGATCGTGCTGCTGATCGGCGCGGGCCTGATGCTGAAGAGCTTCTGGCGCATGAATGATCTGCCAGCGGGATTCCGTCCGGACAAAATCGTGACGATGCGAGTAGAGATGCCGACAGCGGAATACAAAACCAAGCTTTCTAAGGAAAACTACTTCAAAGAGCTTCTTCAACGCATAGAGAATGCACCCGGGATTGAAGCAGCGGGCTTCGAAGCGGGAGCGATCACGATGATCGGACCGGGCAATCCGTTTCACGAGCAGATGGGCGCTGTGAGATTCTCATCCACATCAGCAGGCTATCTTCGCGCCACCGGGATGCGCCTGATCAAAGGGCGCTGGCTGACGAATGACGAATCCGATCCAGTGGTGCTGGTCAATCAGACCTTCGCTCGATCGCTATTTCAAGATCGTAATCCGATCGGAAACACGATCCCCGTGTTTCACCGACCGACAAAGAGCAGGGTTGTGGGCGTGGTCTCCGATCTGAAGCGCTTTGCGCTCGACCAGGACGCACTGCCGGAAATATATATGCCCTACAAGGAGTTTCCAGTTCTACTGAATCCGTATATTGCGATCCGAGCAAACGGCGATACGGCAACAGCCGCTCGTTTCGTGAGAGGCCTCATCTCGCGGATCGATCCCAGGGCTCCCATTTTGGAAGTGATGACTTTGGAGCAGGCGCTTAGCGATTCGATTGCGCCACGGCGCTTGAACCTGTTCTTATTGGCAAGCTTCGCTGCGGTGGCATTGTTGCTTGCATTGACGGGGATTTACGGCGTGATCTCCTATGCGGTTACGCAACGGACGCAGGAGATCGGAGTTCGCATCGCGCTAGGAGCGCAACGGAATCAAGTGATCGGGATGGTGGTGTGGCAGGGATTAGGCAGTGCGCTAGTGGGCATCGCGGCGGGCTCGGCCGCGGCTATCGGGCTGACACGCTTTATGGCAAGTATGCTCTACAGCGTGAAGCCGCACGATCCCTGGGTGTTTTTAGCAGTGATGCTAACGCTGGCAAGCACGGCGGCGCTGGCGTGCTGGGGTCCGGCAGTGAAGGCAGCGCTGGTCGATCCGGTGATTGCGTTGCGGTATGAATGAAGCATGGCGCTGTCAGAAAATGAAGATCACGTTTAGTTCTCGCGGAGAGCGACAGCGGGATCGACGCGAGTGGCGCGAAGCGCCGGCCACCAGATTGCCACCAGTGCCGTCGCGATGAGCACCACCGGGATGGTTCCGAAGACCAGCGGGTCCCAGGCAGTTACGCCAAACAGAAGACTGGCAATTTGCTTAGCCAGCGCAAAGGCGCCGACAATTCCCACCAGCACCCCTATGACTGCAAACGTCATTCCCTGGCGCATGACCATGCCACGCACATCGCTCTGTTCGGCTCCAAGAGCCATGCGGATGCCTATTTCCTGAGTTCGCTGCTCGACCGAATAGGCCATCAAGCCATAGATGCCGATCGCCGCAAGCAGTAATGAAACGCCGCCGAATACAGTCATCAGAAGCATGTGGAAACGCTCACGCGAGGTGGAGCGCGAAACCACTTCAGACATGTCCCGAACATCGGAGAGAGGTAATCCGGTCACCTGCCGGATCTGCTCCTCGATCGGAGTACGCAGTTTCATCGGTTCGCCGTGCGTTCGGACCACCCAGGCGAGCGGCGTGAGCTTGACGTTAAGCGCCTGAATGGCATCGGTCGCCTGTCCATTCGGGATGTACATTTCAGGCTGTGGGTCCTGATTTAAAGATCCGTCCCGCTGATCGGCTACGACGCCGATAATCTGCCGCGGCTGCTCGGACTCAAGTTGCGGCATGACTCCCTTTCCGATCAAAATGCGGTCCTGCAGCGGATTGCTCTTGGGCCAGAAACGCCTGGCCATACTTTCATTGATCATCACCACCGGAGCGCCCGCGTGATTGTCGCGCTCGGTGAATGAGCGGCCGCGAACGACGTGAATACGAAATACTTCGAAGAAGCCGGGAGACACAGTTTTCCAACCTCCTCCGCCGTGAAAAGGACCGTTCTGGAGGGGACGACCCATGATTCGGAATGGCAGTCCGTAGCCACCTTCGAGCGGCACGCAGCAAGTTGCGCTGGCAAGTTCCACGCCGGGTAAGGCATTCAGACGCTGCACAACATTCCTGACCATCTGCTCGATCGCCAAGCTCGTGTCGTACTTGCCGCCAGAGAGCGACATCCGCATAGTCAGTACATTTTTCGTATCGAAGCCGGGTTTGACGGCGTAGATAGCCAACTCGGTTCGGATGAGCAGCCCGGCACCCACGAGCAGAACGACAGCAAGGGCAACTTCAGTGACCACGAGAATCGTGCGGGTTTTATTTTGCCGGAATCCGCTTCCAGTGCGACTCGTGCTCTCTTTGATCGTGGTGCTCAGATCCGTCCGGGCGGCGCGCCAGGCCGGCAGCAACCCAAAGATCAGGCTGGTCAAGAGCGTGATGAATATGGTGAACAGGAGGACGCGCCAGTCGAGCGAGACGAGACTGCCATCGGCGCCCACGCGCGGGAGCCCGGCAGTGTTGACAGAGAGCAAGGTCCGGATACCGACAACGCCGAGGAGCAACCCCAGCACCGCTCCCGCAGATGCCAGCAGCAGGCTTTCGGTCAATAGCTGACGTATGATTCTGCGCCGACCGGCTCCCAAAGCTGCGCGGATCGCGAGCTCTCGCTTACGTACTTCGGCGCGCGCGAGTAAAAGATTGGCGACGTTGGCACAGGCAATCAGGAGGACGAACCCGACGGCCGCAGCCAAAACCCAAATAGATTTTTGCGCGCCCTGCACGAGCGAATCGCGCAGGCTGGTGGCGTCGAAACTGTTCCCTTTCTGCAGCGCATCCGGGAACTTCTGGCGGTAGGCAGCGGCGGAGGCATCGAGGCGCGCTTTGGCCTGCTGCAGAGTTATGCCATTCTTTAAGCGCCCGGCGGCGAGAAAGTAATGGCCCTGATCGCGGGAGTTGGGGTCAAGCTGGAACGGCAGCCATACTTCCGGCGCTGGCCCGAAGTCGCGAAAATCGAATCGCGAGGAGACCACACCGAGGATGACGCGAGGCGCACCTCCCAAAGACATGGTCTTGCCGACGATCTGCGGGTCAGCGGCAAAACGGCTTCGCCAGAGAGCCTCGCTGATGACAACGACGGGAGAGGCGCCAGGCTGATCTTCCTCCGCATTAAATGGCCGCCCAGAGATCAACGGAACGCCAAACAGCCGAAAATAAGCAGAGCTGACTGTGGCTGACTGAAGCTGGCGAGGAAGTTCGGTGTCAGTCCAATTGACAACCCCGCCGCCGAAGGCGGCAACATCTTCCAAGATTTCGGTCTGCTGCGCCCAGTGGGCGAATTTCGCGGGAGAGGCTCCGCCGAAGCTGCCCTGAGGTGTCTTCGTTTCAAGCATGACGATGCGGCCGGCGTGGGGAAAGGGCGGCTCTTTGAGGAGAACGGTATTGACCAGCGAAAAGATTGCGGTGTTGGCGCCGATTCCCAGGCTCAGAGCGAGAACCGCAGTAAGGGTGAAGGAAGTACCACCCTGGCGGAGCACGCGAAACGAGTGGCGAAGATCCCGAAGAAGAGTTTCCATGGAAGCCTTCCCGCTTAGACGTAGTTTTTTGGGGTAAGTTCCGGGAAGCAGAGTCGAAGTATCGAGAAATGACTTTAAAAAGTTCTTGCGTGTCTCCTACTCTCGTAGTAGAGTGGACCACAAGGGTAGGTAATGAGCGAGACGAGAATCAGCAGATTCGAACTTCAACTGCTCGAAAAGCTGTGGGAAATGGGACCTTCGGCGGTGCGGGAGATTCAAGAGAGCCTTCCGGAGAAGGACAGGCCTGCTTATACGACGGTGCAGACAATGATCTACCGATTGGAAGAGAAGGGGGCTGTGCGGCGGACCAAGAAGATTGGCAACGCACATGTTTTTGAGGCCACGGTATCGCGCAAGGCGGTTCACCGGCGGCTGATTGGCGATTTATTGAGTCTATTCGGAGGATCAGCCGCTCCCGTGGTTTCCCATTTGATTGAAACCGGGAAATTAACGCTGGCGGATGTCAAAGATCTGGAGAAACGGCTGGAAAAGATGGAGAAACCGCAGTGATTGCGCTACTTTCGCGGCATCTGGCAGATTCGACATTGTTCTGCTTGTCGATGGGCGGCTTGGCATGCTGTTTGAAAAAGCAATGGGCAGCAGCGCGGCATTCGCTGTGGCTGATGGGGGTCGCAAAGTTTGGCATACCGACAGCGCTGCTCGCCGCGACCGGAGCCCGGATCGCCTTTCTAGTACCGGCTTCTGCAGCGATATCCGGGTTAGCCAGTAAGTTTTCGATCTTTCTAAGCTCCGTATTTGGTTGGTTGCCAGCAAATCTCGATGCGAAAGAAGTAACAACGGCGTCGGCCGCCTTCTTTATTGTCTGGATTGCCGGAACGGCGGCGATGTTAACCGCGTGGGCAGTGCGTCTGCGCAGATGCTATCGAAGACTGGAGACCGCGAGCGAAGCAGAGCGTGAAATTCTATTGCGTGCGAGAGAGAGACTCGGCATCGGGAAGTCGATCCGGTTGTTTCGTTCGGAACGCGAGAGAGAGCCGAGTTTGTTGGGCAGCTCGACAATCGTTGTCCCACCGGGACTCAAGAGCGAACTATCGGTTTCGGAATTCGAGGCGGTACTACTGCATGAACTGGCGCACGCGCGCCGGCGAGACAACTTGACAGGCGCGTTCGTTCACTTCCTGGTGTGCATCTTCTGGTTTCATCCCCTGCTTTGGCTGGCGGAAAGGCGGCTGGTGGCGGAGCGAGAACGCGCTTGCGACGAGGCAGTGATCCGTTGCGGAATGATACCGGAAATCTATGTCGCAGGCATCCTGAAGGTGTGCCGGTTTCAATTGCTAGGACAACCGGCGGGGGTGAGCGGGATGACCGGATCCGATTTGAAGGCGCGGTTAGAACTCATTCTCGCTTTCCCACCGGTAGCCGCATCCGCACCGAGAGTGGCGCGTTTGGTGTTCGCCGCAGGCAGTCTCTTCATGACAGTATTGCCGATTGCGGGCGGGTATTGCCAGCAGTGCGTTTCAAACGGTAACCAGCAATTTGTCAGGCAGCCGTGCTCTGCGGCAGCGGATCACGCGACTTCAGGTTACAGAGAAAAACGCGATAGCAAGCAGCATTCCTGCAGCGAATAGATTCCTGCAGGCAGACCAAAAAACAGAACAAGGAGATGAGTATGAAAACGCTAAGCAGTATTTGTGTGCTTGCCGGACTGATTCCAGTGTGCATGGCACAAGGGCAGCAAACAATTAGAAAATCGCCAGAGCTGGCTTTTTCGATACCGGGCCAAGGGCAGAAGCTTTTGAGCGAATACCGGGGCAAAGTAGTGGCCCTCGAATTCATACTGACCACGTGCCCGCACTGTCAGGCAGCATCACACGTGATGACCGGAATGCAGGAGCAGTATGGAAGCCGCGGATTTCAGGCACTCGATGTGGCGATCGATGCGAATGCGGATTTGCTGGTGGAGAATTTCGCGAAAGACTACCACGTTGGATTCCCGGTGGGTTGGACAACACTCGATCACATGATGGCCTACATGGGGTTTACGGATCGCCCGGTTGTGCCACAGCTGACTTTGATTGACCGGAGGGGAAACATTCACTATCAAACGCCGAGGACGGGCGATGCCGAGTCGATGAAGCCAGAGGTGATCAAACAACGGATTGAAGAACTGCTGGCGGGAGAAAAATCATCTGCAGCGGCGCGAGCGCGTGCCGCGAGGAGGAACGGGATGTAAAGTATTGATGTCGCCTAGTGCGACACAACCATGACGATCAGACAGAGCAGAGTGCAGAATGCGATAGCGTTTGCTTTCCTGGTTTCGGCGAGCGTGATTGCCGCCAGTCCGGTGCAGACGGCGAATGGCCAGATTGAGGGCTCGACGAGCGCCGATTCCAAGGTGCGGATTTTCAAGGGGATTCCTTTTGCAGCGCCGCCAGTAGGAGAACTACGCTGGAAAGCGCCGCAACCGCCAGCCAATTGGGATGGAGTTCGCAAAGCTACCGCATTCGGCGCACGATGCATGCAGGCCCATATCTATTCGGATATGGTGTTCCGCGACAACGGGCCGAGCGAGGACTGCTTGTATCTGAACGTCTGGACGCCTGCCGCAGAGGCCGGCGCAAAGTTGCCGGTGATGGTTTGGATCTACGGGGGCGGCTTTGCCGCAGGATCTGCCTCGGAGCCCAGACAGGACGGCGAGCGCCTCGCTGAGAAAGGCGTTGTCGTGGTTAGCCTCAATTACCGTCTTGGCATATTCGGATTTTTCGCCCACCCGGAACTTGCGAAGGAATCGGATCATGATTCGGCCGGCAATTACGGATTGCTCGATCAGGTGGCCGCCCTTGAATGGGTACACAAGAATATTGCGGCGTTTGGCGGTGACCCGAGCAATGTGACGATATTCGGGGAATCGGCTGGGTCGTTTTCGGTGAGCGCGTTAATGGCATCGCCGTTGACGCAGGGTTTATTCGAGCATGCGATTGGGGAAAGCGGCGCATTTTTTGGAAAGACGCTACAAGCGAAGAGCTTGAAGGAATCGGAGGAATTGGATAAGAAGTTTGGTGAGTCGATCGGAGGCACAACACTTGCGGCACTGCGGGCGAAATCGGCGAACCAGCTTCTGGAGGAAGCAACGCGGCAAAAGGGATTGCGTTTCGTACCAAACATCGATGGCTACTTTCTGCCCGAAGACCCTTATTCGATCTATGCGGCGGGAAAACAGCGACATGTACCGCTACTCGCGGGCTGGAATGCCGATGAGGGCAGCTATGAGACAGTTTTCGGCAAAGAGAAGCCGACTCTGCAAAATTACGTGGCACGAATCCGCGCGATGTACGGAGACAAAGCCGACACGATATTGAGTGCGTATCCGGCCGCGAACGACCAGCAGGCCAAGCGGGCAGCCCAGGATCTCGCCGGGGACCGGTTCATCGGTTACTCAACCTGGAAATGGATCGAGATGCAGAGCGCGACGGGAGACTCTCCGGTCTACCGATATCGGTTCGAGGATGCGCCGCCGGCTGATCCGACCGACCCGAAGTCGGCGTCTCGGGGAGCGTACCATTCTGCCGAGATCGAGTTTGTTTTCGAGGCGCTTGCATCCAAACATCTGTCCTGGCGAGCGGAGGACCGGAGATTATCCGACATTATGGCGACTTATTGGAGTAATTTCGCGAAGAACGGCAACCCAAATGGTGATGATTTGGCAAAATGGCCAACTTACATTAAGGACAACGGTTACCAAGTCATGCATCTAAGCGCGGAGCCGCATGCCGGTCCAGACCGGGAGCGGGCGCGATATGAAGCACTGGATTCGATGACGTCCTTCGAGCCGGAGTCAAAGTAAGCGGACGACCGCCAGCTAACGAAGCGAAGGCGCACTCCAACGAAATGCCGTCGCGACAGTGTACCTGGGGGTTGCGTGGCACAATCATTAAGTAATGCTGCCTCTGCCAGTTGCGACATTTCCGGGGACGACCTTGTGGGTTTGATCAAAGCGAAAATCCCCGTGGACGGAAGCGCGGGCCACAGGGAAACGGAGCCTGGGGCGCCTACAGATTTTCTCGCGTGGTTCGACCGTCAGCAAGGCCGGCAATATGAGCTCCACGAACGGCACGTGAACCCGGCTTTTGTAAAGATGCTCCGCACTATCGGCTTCGACAAGGAGTATGTGCGAGGCGAGGGATGCTACCTGTTTGATCCCGAAGGCCGCCGGTATTTGGACATGCTTACCGGCTGGGGCGTATTTGCGCTAGGGCGGAACCATCCGAGTGTACGAGCGATTCTCGAGCAGGTACTGTCGCGGCACATGCCGAATTTAGTGAGGATGGATTGCTCGCTGTTAGCCGGCCTAGTGGCGGAGAAGCTTACGCAGCACACCGGGGCGGACGACGGGCAGGATCTTTCTCGCGTGTTTTTCTGCAATTCGGGTACCGAGACTGTGGAAACTGCGATTAAATTCGCCCGCTGTTTCACAGGAAAGAGTCGAATTCTTTACTGCAATCATGCTTTTCATGGTTTGACGACAGGGTCACTTTCGTTGAACGGAGCTGACTTTTTTCGGGAGCGATTCGGCGATCTGATGCCCGGCACGGCGGCCGTCGCTTTCAACGATCTGGTTTCGCTCGAGCAGGCGCTTCACCGGAAGGACGTTGCGGCATTCATTGTCGAGCCTGTACAGGGTAAGAGCTGCGAGGTTGTGGCGGACGGCTATTTGGCGGAGGCGCAACGGCTTTGCCGGCGCGCGGGAGCATTACTGATCGCCGATGAGGTGCAGTGCGGCCTTGGGCGTACCGGAAAATGGTTTGCCTACCAGCACTGGCCAGAAGTTGAGCCGGATATCCTCTGCGTTGCGAAGGCGCTTTCTGGAGGGTACGTTCCGGTCGGCGCAGTGATAACGAAGGCCGGCGTCATGGATTGCGTGTTCAACACAATGGAACGGTGTGTAGTGCATTCGAACACCTTCGGCCAGAATGACCTCGCGATGGCGGCTGCGCTAGGAACACTGCAAGTGATGGAAGACGATGGCCTGGTTGATAATGCGGCGAGACTGGGAGCTTACGCGATCGAGCAGCTAATGAATCTGGGCCGGGCGTGCCCCTTCGTTTCAGAAGTGAGAGGGCGCGGCTTGATGTTCGGCATCGACTTTAAGCGGCCCGAGCAATCACTGAAACTCAAGGCTGCGTGGGACACGCTGCACACGCTGAATTTCGGCGTGTTCAGCCAGATGCTGATCATGCCATTGCTGCACAGACATCGCATTCTGACTCAGGTAGCGGGATACCACACGGAAGTGATCAAGTTTCTGCCGCCGTTGATTATTTCGAAGGACGACGTCGATTATTTTCTATCGGCGATGCAGCAGGTATTGGAGGACGTGCAGAGAATTCCGGGGAATGTCTGGAGCACTTTTACGGGTTTAGCGAAAGGCGCGTGGCGGGCCTGAATCATTGGGACGAGCAGATCTGAAGATCTGCGCGGAGTAAACTCCACCCTCCATCGTGTTTTTACGTAACGGCTTCTTCGCAGTGGAATCTATCTAACGCGAGGGCGAATATGGAAAAAGAACAAGTCACCGGTAGGGTAGATGAACTGAAGGGCAAGACGAAGCAGGCGATCGGCAATGCAACTGATAATCCGCGATTGCAGAATGAGGGCGCTGTCGACGAACTGAAGGGCAAGATGAAAGAAGCGTTCGGAGACGTAAAAGACGCCATCAAGAAGTCCGATCGTGCAGCAGGCACGGACGTTAACGACAGGTAACCTGGGTCCTTTTCCCTATTTCGCCGCCATCTGAAGCACTTGGGGCGCGATGGACTTGACCGAAACATCGAGTTGCGGAGACGGAATCGAAACACCTGCTTTATCGAGAGCTATTTTGACTGTTTCGACGACTTCGAAGAAGACAGGCTTCTCATCTTCGGCATTCTCGATCCAGACAAATACAAGCAGGTCCACGCTCGACGCCCCAAGGTCGTTTACGACAACGGCGGGGGAAGGCGATTGCAAGACTTTATTGATCTGCCGCATTGCTTCCAGGATGGCGTTTCGTGCTTTCGGAATCTCGTCCATGTATCCAATCCCGACCGGAATCTGCAATCGAGTCGCTCCGTTGGTTGAATGGTTCACGAGAACCTGATCGATCACGCTGGCGTTGGGGATGATCACCCAGCGGTTGTCGCGAGTTTGTACACGAGTGGTCCGCATGGTAATCTCCGCGATTTTGCCGTAATGGTCGCCGAGGGTGACCCACTCGCCTACATGAAAGGGCTTGTCCCAGAAAATCAGGAAGCCAGCCATGACGTTGCTGAGAGAATCCTTGGCGGCAAATCCAATTGTCAGGCCGACGACACCCAAGCCGGCTAGAGCGGCACCCACATTGATACCGAGCTGGCTGGCGGCCATGACGATCCCGAGCGCAAGCAATACGAAACGATAGACATTGACAACCATCCCGATAAGAGCAGTCTCAAAACCGGTGCGCAGCAGGAGATGCCGGAGAGCCGAGCGCGTCGCCCGGAACAGAAACCAGAAGAAAACAAAGATCAACGCCGCTGCGAAGAGAGATGGCAACCAGTCCACGAACTGGGTCAAAAGCAGCTCAACATTCAAACGTTCCCAAATCGGTTTAGGTGTCATGCCAGTATGATGGCTTATTCCGGGGAACGGCTTTGGAGTGGCAAACTGGAGTTAGGACCATGTATCGTCTTCTCTCGTCCACCTTAATCTCGTCGATAGTATTCACTTGGGCTGTTTCAAACGCAGTCGCTCAGACCACTGCGCCATCTCCGCCGGCGAAGGATCATGTGCCCATCTACCGCGTCACGGTAGTGCAACGTGCCCTCGATGCGGTGAACTTTCAACGCCATGCGGGTCCAACGCTGATCGACCTAAAAGGCACGGTGCTCTTGCCGAAAGCGGAGGGCCGCGCGACGGTCGAAGTCAAGAACGGCTACACGAAGATAGATCTAACTCTGAGGAAAGTCGGACCTCCGACAATTTTTGGGAGCGAGTTTCTCACGTATGTGTTGTGGGCGATCACGCCGGAAGGCAAAGCGGTGAATCTGGGCGAAGTGATCCCGGACGCATCGGACAAGGCGACCATGCATATCACGTCGCCCTACTCCACGTTTGGGCTGCTGGTCACAGCCGAGCCGTATTTCGCGGTGCAGTTTCCGAGCGATGTGGTGATTCTCGAAAGCGCCGTCCGGCCGGATACGATCGGGCAGGCCGAAGAGGTCAGGGCTAAATACCAGCTGCTGCCGCGAGGGCAATATACGCTGAACATTCAGGCGTCACAGCTGGCTTCGGCAAACATGAAGAATCAGCCCGGGGTTCCGATGGACCAGTACGAAGCGATCAGCACGCTTTACCAAGCGCGCAACGCGGTGCAGATCGCCGGAGCCGACGGAGCCGGAAAAGGCGCGGCCGACACATTGGCCAAAGCGCAAAATTATCTGAATCAGGCAGAAGCGGCATATGCGCAGAAGGACTACAAAGGAACTACGAATGCCGCAAGGCAGGCGGTAGAGGCTGCATCGGATGCGCGAACGATTGCGCTGCGGCAAGCGCACGCGCCAGGCTCACAGCAGTAAAGGCCGGTGTTCCGGAGAGCGGGAGACTGAGTAGACACCGCTTACTTCGTGCGCGGCTCTGATAGAGTGGCGAAATCAGGCGCAATATCGGTGTGTAAGTGCCAGGGAACGCTCTCAGTTGAGATCTCAGGATGGCGGCGGAGATAGTCAAGCGAGTAGGTGGGAGCTCCTGGATCAACTCTCTTGGTTTCGAACAGCGCGGAC
Organism: Terriglobia bacterium; assembly: GCA_963738555.1. Classification (GTDB taxonomy): domain Bacteria; phylum Acidobacteriota; class Terriglobia; order Bryobacterales; family Bryobacteraceae; genus Bog-105. The sequence continues at coordinate 264,315 of CAVTXN010000006.1, read as the reverse complement.
TGTTCAGCGGCTTCTTTCTTCATGCCGAAGCGGCGGTACAGAATGGCGAGATTGTAATGCGCGGCGAGATCGTCGGGATCGATCGCCTGAAGCGCCTGGAACTGGCGCATAGCTTCAGCCGGCTTGTGCTGTTGATAATAAGAGATTGCGAGCTCCCGGCGCGCATCCCGTGACTGAGGATAAAGGTTCACGACTCTTTGCAGGTCCGCTATTTCGGCCTCCGAGTTCCCTTCCCGTCTTTCGACTAGCGCGAGATAGTAGAGGGCACGCGCGTTCATCGGACTGAGCTCAAGAGCCTTCTCCAAGGTGATGCGGGCCGAATGATATTTTTCCCAGGAGATGTTCGTCAAGCCGAGATTCGTGTAGCCGTCCGCGTAGTCGGGCCGCAGTTTCACAACCTGCTCAAAGGCGCGCATAGCGTCGGCGTATTGCAACTGATCGAGGTATGCAATGCCGAGATTATTCCAACGCATCCAATCGGGATTGTCCTGGGGCTGAGGAAGGACGGGTTGATTATCGCCGAGTTCCAAGACACGGCTTCGCGAGGCTATTTCGACTAGCGGATACGGGGGATGATTCTTTCCGAGGACATTGTTGAGATAGCTCTGGCGCAGGTGCCGATAATTGACGCGGGCGGTGACGGTAAGCGGCCCCCTGGCGTTGGCGGGAATGCGAAATTCATAACGGACGAGGGCGGAACGGCCAGACTGAATAGTGTTGTCGTAGGCGACCGAGTGGATGGTCCAAACTTTGTGGTTGTCTACAAATTCACCCACAACATCAACCGGGCGATTGACGAAGCTGTGCGCCCGTTCATCGAGCATGCCGTCGGGCTGCACTAAGCCGCTGTGGTAGATTTCGGCGCCGTTCTGTTCCTTGACAGAAAATTCGACCCAAGCCTGATACAGATCGCGAACTTCAGGGACGAAAGAATGGCCAATATTCTTGTTCTGGATCACAACCATCATCTGAACGGTGTCGCCTGGGGCGAGGCGGAAGGATCTCGACCCGAGGGGCGCGACCATATCGGTGGCGCCCTTTTTCTCTTTCTCCAGGGCAAACAAATCGACGTTCAGGTACATTCCCGATTGAAGAAATTTGATGGTCTCGTTCAGCTGGCCGGCGAAGCCGTAATAGTAGGGCACGGCCGTATTGCCGGCGAGCCAGCGATGCGAAGCGAAGGTGCCCTTCTTCGCACCGTACTCTTCAGCTACCGCAGGGACCCGCATCATGTGACAACTCTGACAAGTGCGGAAGTCGCTTTGATAAAACGTGAGCGGATTGCGATGGGAGAACTTTGAATTCTGCCACTCACTGTAGGTACTGAATGCGGGAATGAATTTGTAGTCGTTTAGCGGGTTGGGCAGATTCGCCTGATGGCACTGCGCACAGAACTCGGGTGTGCGGTAGAAACTCTGCATGACCGCTGCCGAGTGGCGCTCGGGGTATTTCATAATCTGCTCATCCGGCACAATTCCGGGGATGCGTTTGCCGTTTTCGTCAACCATTACGGCCGGAACAGCGATGACGAATCCGCCGTTGCCGGCAATGGTGCGGATGCGTTGGATCGAGTGGCAAGTCATGCAGGTGAGGCCGTCTTCATCGAACCGGCGATCGACTTTAGAGTTCTCTGTCAACGCGCCCGTCAAAACACCGATCGGATTGTGGCAGCTGTCGCAGTGGCGGGTATACTCGATGCCTTTAGTACGAAGTAATATGTTGACGCTAGTTCTATAGAAGGGAGTTCGGAAGGAATTGGAGTGGAGCGCCTGGCGCCATTGCTGGTAAGCCTGACGGTGACAATGAGCGCAGTAGGAGGCGGTTGGGAAGGCGGAGGGCTGAATAAAGTCGTTTCCCGCGATCGAGGCGTTTCCGGGGGCCGCGAGATCGTCTTTTCCAAAACGAAAATTGTAGTTCTCGCGTATTTTTGTGCTGTACTCCTGGCGTTCTCGACTGTTATCCGACTGGGCAATGGAGACTCCGGACAAAATAAAGGCGCCAGTCGCAAAGAGCAGGACCGCGAGCGCTCGGCATCGTTTTGAGGAGTCCATAAATCGGCTGACGAAGGTTCAATGAACTTATCGGAGACAGACCCTTATTGAAATGATAGCTGTCGTTGGACGGCTTGGGGGAACGTGGCTGCGACCGCTGATCGCGGAAAATAGCCCGGTTGCAGCGAAGTCACTGCCGTCAACGGAATCCGCTGAGTTCCGGGTTTTGCAGCAAGTCATAATTTAAGTTAGATGGCGAAGTTTCTCGGAGTGGTCTTTGTCTGCGCCACCCTTCTATTCACAGCGCCCTTTGCAAGCGGTGCTCAATCAGTCAGTAGTTCGGGAATCATCAAAGGATCGATATTAGACCCGTCGGGCGCCTCTGTCGTTGGAGCAAAGGTCACCATTGAAAATCCTGTGTCAGGCTTTAGCCGGACGGTTACGAGCGACGCACACGGAAACTTTCAGTTCGTAAACATACCATTCAGTCACTATCACCTGAGCGTGCAGGCTCCGGGCTTCAGCACCAAGGAACAAGACGTGGACCTGCAATCTACGATACCGGTTCAATTGAATGTGAGCCTCGAGCTTGGAACCCAGGCAACAACGGTTACCGTGACGGAGAGCTCTGATTTGATAGACACCAGCCCGACAACAGAGACCAACATAGACCGTTCGCTGCTGCAGAGGCTTCCCCTGGAGAGCCCATCGTCCTCACTGAGCTCGCTGGTGACGTTGTCTTCCCCAGGCGTCACAGCCGATTCGAACGGCATGTTTCACGGACTGGGAGATCATGCATCCAACTCCTTTTCGGTCGATGGACAGCCTATTACAGACCAGCAGAGCAAGACTTTCTCGAACCAGCTTCCTGCGGACGCGGTCCAATCGATGCAGGTGATAGAGGGCGCGCCGCCGGCGGAGTACGGAGACAAGACGAGCCTGGTGATTGTCGCGACCACGCGATCAGGGTTGGGAGTGAATCAACCGCGAGGCGACTTTACGGCATCATATGGCACATTCGGAACTAGTAACTCCGGATTCGATCTCGCCTATGGCGGCAACAAGCTGGGTAACTTTATCTCTCTAAATGGACTGAATACAGGAAGATTTCTGGACGCGCCCGAGTTTATGGTGATGCACGACAAGGGCAACCAGGAGAGTGTTTTCGACCGGGTGGATTACAAGCCGTCCGATGCCGATACCATTAACCTGAATTTTTTTCTGACGCGCTCATGGTTCCAGACACCAAATTCATTCGATGCACAAAATGCGACGGGGTGGTCCGGCGTGGCTGTGGACAACGGAGGTCTGGGGCCGGACGGTTTGCCGGTTGGCTCGCAGGATCAGCGATCGAAGATCAGAACGTTCAATGTAGCGCCGACCTGGACCCGGTTGTTGAATCCACACTCAGTGCTCACGTTCGGGGGCTTCGCGCGGCAGGACCAATATAATTACTACCCAAGCGACAATCCTTTCGCGGACTTCACGCCCGGCACGCAGAGCGAGACGATCAGCCAGAGCCGCAGGCTGACTAATCTCGGTTTGCGCGCGGATATCTCTTACGTCAGTGGGATCCATAACGTGAAATTCGGCGCTACCTATCAAGACACGTTGCTGACCGAAAACGACGGTTTCGGCATCGTGAATCCGCTGTTGAACGCAGTTTGTCTGAACGCGGACGGAAGCCCTTACACGGGCGCGGGTCTGACCAACCCTGCGGACTGCAGCGGTCCGCTGACACCGAATCCCTCGTTCGTACCGATTCTCGGCTGTTACGACCTTACGAGAACGGGGACGCTGCCGGGATCGGACGGTTGTTCTAATTCAACGAGCACGAGTTATCTGTGGCGCGGCCGTGCCAATGTCAGAGAGACGTCACTGTATCTCGAGGACAAGATTTCGGTGAAGAACTGGGCCTTTAGCTTGGGCATTCGGGGCGACATCTACAACGGAATCACGAAGGCGACCCAGGCGGAGCCGCGCGCCGGCTTAGCGTATAACCTCAAGCGAAGCGGAACGGTGCTGCGGCTTTCCTATGCACATACACTCGAAACTCCGTTTAATGAGAATCTAGTTCTTTCCAGCGTCGGGTGCAACGACCCAGCCATTGATGCGCTCGAAACGCTTACCCAAGGTTATGCGTGTCTCGCGCACCCGTTGAGCGCAGGGACGCGGAATGAGTATCACGCTGGTTTTGAACAGGCGTTCGGCAAGTATTTCGTTCTGGATGCAGAGTACATCTGGAAATACAGCAATAAAGCGTATGATTTCAGCGTGCTCGGATACACGCCGATTACTTATCCGATCGAATGGGCAAGATCGAAGATTCCGGGGTATACAGTTCGCGGGAGCTTGCCCAATTTTCACGGGTTGACGGGATACGTCGTTATGTCGAGCGTTGCGGCGCGCTTTTTCAAACCTCAGGTAAGCGGAATCGGAATAACGCCCTCAAGCATTGGCGGACAGAGCGGCGTCTTCCGCATCGACCACGACGAGCACTTTAACGAAACGACCCACTTCCAATATCAGCCGCTGAAGAACGGGCCCTGGTTCGGGTTCACGTGGCGTTATGACAGCGGTATGGTCGCGGGTCCAGTTCCGTGTGCCGGGGGCGACTGCGCGAATGGACCGAACGGAACTGACAGCATAGTAGATGTTTCCGGATTGACGGCCAATCAACAGTTCGAAGCAGGGCTTTTTTGCGGCAGTGTACGCGCGACGCCCACCACTCCTATCAGCCCGACCGGGGTTTGTCCGGCAGGGCAATACGGCTCGAAGCTTGTCACGATACCTGCCCCCGGCACGGAAAATGACGATCACAATCCGCCGAGAATCTCGCCCCGGCACGTGTTCGATCTGGCCATTGGCGACGACAATCTCTTTCATAACGATCGCTACAAGTGGAGTGCGCGTTTAGAAGTGATCAACCTGACGAACCAGTACGCTCTTTACAATTTCCTTTCGACGTTCAGCGGGACGCACTACCTGACGCCACGAACATTCACCGGTACGATCGGTTTTCATTTCTAGGGGCGGGCGGAGGAGTTGTGGAAGATCGGCCTCCGCCACAGAGCAAGTATCGGCACGAATGCCAAATAAATGCCGCCACGAATGGCGGCATGGCAGCTCAAAACCCGTTCCGGTTACGCAGATTGGTGGAGAGGAACATGGTACTTCCTGCACTCGCCGGCCACGAGCCAGATCGGAAACCCGCACCACGCATGTCGAGCGCGCGTACTCGATCCGCTCCCGAGCAGTAGGTCTGAAAGCTTGCGCGCAGGAACTTCGCTGGAGCGCCGCTCCACACCAAAGCGTCCGCACCTGGGAAAACTAAGTGGCATTAGGCACGAGTGCCCGCGCCAGGAGTACCGGCCTCGTTGATGTTCTTCTCCTGCGCGGCGATTTCTACGCGTTCACGTTTGATGTCCAGCCGGATGCGAGCGTAGAGATTCATATAGATATTGGCTATCCAGACTAAAGCGAACGCACTGACCAAGTAACCGCGCCAATCCGTGTAGAGCAATTTGAAGCGAGTGATGAAGAGGAAAGCGATCGTGACGTAGTGACTGAAGCAGTATTCGCAGGTGAACAGATAAAAGAACTTGCGCTGAAGGAGTTTTGAGCAGCCGTCGCTTTTGTTCTTGCACCAGTTCCGGGGTTCGCGGAAGAGTTCTTCGTGAGTGAACGTCCAGGCGACACAAGCAATCGGAATTGCCAAGATGAGTAGGAATGCCAACTGTTGGCCGAGGCTCATATATTCAGGTTTGGCGTAGAGGACACAGGAGAATAAAAGGATGCCACACGACAGAGCGAGCGGAGCAAAACCTGCGGGACCATGCTGCATGGTCATTTTCGGAGCGGCGGGAGATCTGACCAAGAGACTGGTTGTGCCGGCGCTCTACAATCTGGCGTGCGCCAACTTGCTCCCCAGGGAATTTGCGATCGTGGGATTCGATCTGGCGCAAAAGGACGACAATACCTGGCACGAAGAGCTCCTACAGATGGTACAGGAGTTCGTGAAGGGACCACAGGGCAAGGGAGACTTGAATGTCGACATCTGGAGATGGCTTACAGGCAGGATGTCTTACTTGCAGGGAGACCTGACGAAGGCGGAGAGCTACCAGACGTTGAAGTCGAAGCTGACTGAGACAGACAAGCAGAACGGCACGGCGGGCAATTATCTGTTCTATCTAGCGATAGCCGACCGATTCTTCGGAACGGTAGTGGAGGAAGTGGGCCGGAGCGGATTGGCAAGAGGGCAGAACAAAGAGTGGCGGCGGGTCGTTATCGAAAAGCCGTTCGGGCATGACCTGGCTTCTGCGCAAGCTTTGAACAGACAAATCCTGAGCGTCCTGGAGGAGAACCAGATATACCGGATCGACCACTTCCTCGGCAAAGAGACCGTTCAGAACATCATGATGTTTCGCTTCGCCAACGGTCTTTTCGAGCCGCTGTGGAACCGCGATCGAATCGATCATGTGCAGATCACGGTTACGGAAACAGTAGGAGTCGAGAAACGGGGCAGCTTTTACGAAAAGACCGGGGCGTTACGGGACATGGTGCCGAATCATGTGTTTCAGCTGGTGGCAATGACGGGAATGGAGGCTCCGAATTCTTTCAGCGCCGATGGTATCCGGTCGGAGAAGGCGAAGTTAATAGAAGCGATCCGAATCTGTGAAGCGCAAGAAGTCAAATGCCACGCGGTTCGCGGACAATACGGGCCTGGTGAGATCAACGGCGAGAAGGTAGCGGGTTATCGCACAGAGCCGAACGTAGCGCCAAATTCGGATGTGGAGACGTACGCCGCGTTGAAGCTGATTATCGACAACTGGCGCTGGTGCGGGGTGCCTTTCTACATTCGAACGGGCAAGCGGCTGGCCAGACGAAAAACCCAGATTTCGATCAAATTCAAAGACGTACCAACAGCGCTGTTACGCGGTATCAGGCTGCACCAACCACTTCCCAACTGGCTGTTGTTGAGAATTCAACCGGATGAGGGAATCTCGTTTGAATTTGGCGCCAAGATTCCCGGACCTGAATTGAAGGCGGGCGACGTGCGAATGGACTTCAAGTACGAAGACTACTTCGGCACAGCGCCGGCAACCGGGTACGAGACTCTGCTTTACGACGTGATGATTGGCGACCCAACGCTGTTTCAGCGGGCCGACAATATCGAAGCGGGTTGGCGCGTGGTGCAACCGATCCTGGATTTCTGGGGATCGACGGCGCCGACGAATTTCCCGAATTATGCAGCGGGCAGCCAAGGGCCGGCAGAATCGGACGAGTTGCTGAAGCGAGATGGACGCCAATGGCGACCGATCAGCTGACAGGAACACGGAAATCGAGCCCACTACGTTTGCATCTTCCGGCAAAGCGCGCACGATGAACTTCACCGGCAAGGGGTGGCCCTTGACTTGCTCAAGGATTTTCTTAACGCAGATTTGATGAGAAAAAGCGGCTCAGCCGCTACTAAATTTTGGACCAGTACCAGATCTACGACAGAATTCCGAAGAGCGTTGAACGTGTTCAGCCGACCAAATCCGGAACCTTCGCGCCGGGGCTTCCTCCTTGCCACCGCAGGAGCCCTGGTAGCGGCGCAGCAAGCGCTAGCTAACCCGCCCGCCGATCGCCCGGCGGCGCGCCATTTCCCCGGAAATTCCGGGACAAACCTAAAGGCGGAGGACCGGCGGTTCCTCGAAGATTACGAGAAACGCTGCTTTCGCTATTTTTGGGAGCAGTGGAATAACCGGACCGGCCTTTTTCTGGACCGCGCCAGGATGGACGGCGCACCTGCCAGCCAGGTGAGTAGCGTAGCGGCAACGGGTTTCGGCCTCACCGCGATGTGCATTGGCAGCGAGCACGGCTGGGTAACGCGGCAGGCCGCTCGCGAGCGTGTTTTAACCACCTTACGGTATCTGTGGGGGCATGCATTTCACGATCACGGCTGGTTTCTGCATTTTGTGGACGCGAGAACAGGGCTGCGCACGCTGGATTCGGAAATCTCCAGCGTCGATTCAGCTTTACTGCTGGCCGGCGTTTTGACGGCGGGAGCCTACTTTTCGTCTGACCGCGAAATCCGCCAACTGGCAAAGCAGATTTTCGAGCGAGTGGATTTCGTGTGGATGCTAAATGGCAGCCCGTATCTTCTGTCGCATGGAGTGATGCCGGGTTCCGGTTTTCTGAAGACGCGCTGGGACACTTATAGCGAAGCGTCTATTCTCTATCTGCTGGCAATTGGAGCGCCTCGTCACTCGATAACTGCTGAGAGCTGGTATAGCTGGGTTCGGCCGCAGGTGCAGTACCAGGGATGGAAGTTCATCAGCGGCGGCCCGCTCTTTACTCATCAGTTCTCTCATGCGTGGGTCAACTTCCGGCACCAGAGGGACGGCAACGGCACGGATTATTTTGAGAATTCGCAGATGGCGACGTATGCACACCGGGATTTCTGCATCAATCTGCAATCCAAGTACTCCGATTACGGGCCCAACATGTGGGGTATTACTGTTTCAGACAGCGCTGCAGGCTACGTTAACTGGGGTGGGCCGCCTGATCTGGGGCCAATAGACGGAACGCTGGTGCCCTGCGCCGCCGCCGGCTCTTTAATGTTTACGCCTGACATCTGCCTGCCAGTGCTGAGGCAAATGCACGAGGTGTACGGCGAAAACATCTTTGGCCGGTACGGTTTTACGGACGCGTTCAACCCGAACTGGAAGGATCGAAAGCTTTGGGTGAATCAGGACGTGATCGGAATCGACGTCGGAATTTCACTGCTCAGCATCGAAAACCTCATGACCGGTAACGTCTGGCGCTGGTTCATGATGAATCAATACGTCCAAGCCGCTATGGAACGCACCGGTTTCCGGATTGCAACGCCTGGGATCGGAATCAAAGAAGTACGAACTGGAGCGAGGCGCGCATAAACGCGCTCAGGCCGACCGGCGATCCGATCGGCCATCGGCCCGCAGCTTGGGCAAGCCGCCCCGCAACGATCGACGCTAGCGCTTTCGCTGGCCCTTGGCCATATGCCGGACCTTCTTTTTGTTGGATCCCCGTGCGACGCCGGAGGCGCGCTTGGCCTTGGGCGCGGCTTTTTTCCGAGCTGCGCGCTTCAGCTTCTTGCGTTCGGTCTTGTCTTCAACGTGCTTTGTATTCATTCGTTCACTATTATGCCTGCGTACTTCTCGACGATCTTCTTCAACCCATAGCCGGGAAAACTTATAGTTAGTTTTGCATCTTCACCGTCGCCTTCGCGGCGAAGTACAGTTCCCCGGCCATATTTCGGGTGCCGGATTACTGAACCGGAGCGCAAACCGGCGGGCTTGGCGACCTTGCTGGAGTGTGGCGGTACGACGCGGGGGGCGGGGGGAGCACTGTTAGGCGGAGTTGGCGGGAGCCGGGTCAGACCGGAAGGGGGAGGCATCCCGCGATCGGCAAAGAATTGCGCTATGTTTTCGACAGAATTATAGGTGCGCCCGGTATATAGGTTGCGCTTAACCGACTCGCGGACATCGTGCTGCTCCGAAAAGAGATCGACCTCCTCGGTATGTGGTTCGCTATAAGCCGAGAGACGTTCACGCAAACTGGGCGGAACTTCATTCAAGAAGCGCGACGGGAGACTGACTTCCGGTTGGCCGCCTCCGAACCTGCGCCGGTAACGGGCCCAGGTGAGATAGAGCCGCTTTTCGGCACGGGTCATAGCAACGTAACACAATCGCCGTTCTTCTTCCATAGCGGCTTCCGAATCAAGTGAGCGTCCGTGGGGGAAAATGCCCTCCTCCAAACCAGCCACGAAGACATTAGGAAATTCCAAGCCTTTGGCGTTGTGCACGGTCAGCAACGATACCGCCGCTCGTTCATCGAGCGAGTCGGACTCGGCCACGAGAGCTGCATGATCGAGGAAATCAGCGGCAGTTTCCCCTCGCTCGGTGGCCTCCGCCGCAGCGTTGACCAATTCTTCCAAGTTGCCAAGACGCGATTCTGCTTCGGGCGAGATGTCACTCTTCAGAGTGGCTTCATAACCAGTCTTGTCAAGAATGGAACGTAAAACTTCGTGCACCGGCTTCTCACTTGCAATTTCAATCAGCTCGTTCATCAATTTGAGAAATGATTTGAGAGCAGATTCGGCACGCGCGGGGAATGCCTTCTCTTCGAGCATTTTCGGGAGAATGTTCCAAAGGCTGGTGCCCTGCTCGAGTGCGGAGCCTTCGATCTGCTCAATGGTGGTCTTTCCGATCCCTCGAGCGGGGGTGTTGATAATGCGGAGTAAAGCGACGGAATCGTGCGGACTGAGCAACACTTTGAGATAAGCGAGCAGATCTCTGACTTCGGCACGCTGATAGAAACTGAAGCCACCGACGACCAGATATTTGCGTCCATACCGGCGGAGCGCCTCTTCGATCTGGCGGGACTGAAAGTTTGTTCGATAAAGGACGGCAACCCGCTCAAGCGGATTTTTGGCCAGCAGTTTCTCGATTGTGTCGGCGATAAACAGCGCTTCATTTTCGCCGCCAGGGGCTTCGTAGTAGCCAATTTTGGCGCCCTCGCCAGAGGATGTCCAAAGCCACTTGCCTTTCCGCAATTTGTTATTGGCAACGACTGAACTGGCAGCTTCGAGGATGTTCTTCGTCGAGCGGTAGTTTTGCTCCAAGCGAATCACAACAGCGTCCGGATAGTCGCGCTCGAAATCGAGAATATTGCGGATGTCCGCGCCACGCCAGCCATAAATCGATTGATCCTCATCACCGACGACACAAATATTGCGGCGCGCCTCCGTCAACAGCCGCATGAGCTCGTACTGGCTGCGATTGGTGTCCTGGTATTCGTCAATCATGACGAATTCAAATCGCCGGTTATAAAGCTGCCGGAGCACTTCATCATGGCGCAGCAGGCGAACCGATTCGAGCAACAGATCGTCGAAGTCTAGCGCATTCGCCAGCAGCAGACGTTCCTCATATGATTCGTAGATCTTGGCCAAACGCGTAAGTTTTGGATCGGTAGCCGCTTTGTACCAATCCTGGGGCGTCTGCTGATGGCTCTTGGCGTGGCTGATGCGCGAGAGGGCCGCGCGGTACGGCATGAATTTCTCGTCGAGTCCAAGCTGCTTGTAGATCGACTTTAGGAGCGAGACCTGATCATCATCGTCGTAGATGGTGAAACGTCGAGTGAACCCCTTGCGAATTTCGGACAGCGACTCGCCATCACGGCGAAGCAGACGGACACAGAACGAGTGGAAAGTGGAGACGAAAGGAGTTTTCGAAGTGGCGGTATCGGCAAGGAGGGAGTTTACCCGCTGGCGCATTTCCTCTGCCGCCTTGTTGGTGAAAGTCACTGAGAGGATAGCCGGTCCCGGAATGCAGTGAGTCTCGATCAAGATGCGCAATGCGATGAGTAATTACACGAGTTTTGCCACTGCCCGCACCGGCGAGCAAGAGAAGCGGACCTTCGACATGCGCAACGGCGTCGCGCTGCTGAGGATTTAGACCGGCAAGGAAATCCATGAGGAAAGAACGGGGAGGCGATTACAGAATAGCATCGGGGCAGGGTTGAAGACCTGGGCGGAGTAAAGTCCACGCTCCAGCGCGCCCGGTTCCTGACTGGCGGTGCACGGCGGTGGTCTTTGCGCTTCGAAAAGCCGGACATTTTATGCTGGAAAGCTAGTGCCGTTCCAGCCGATTGTCGAAATAGTGAAGAGTTGCCTGGTGGTACTGACGGCGCTCTTTCCGATTGTGGACCCACTCGGCAACATACCCATTTTTCTTGGCTTGACGACTGGATATTCGACGGCGGACCGGACGATACTTTCAAGGAAGATCGCTCTGAACAGTCTGTGGCTGTTGATTGGTTCGATGCTAATTGGCAGCCATATTCTGAAGTTCTTCGGTATTTCCATTCCGGTCGTTCAGATCGGTGGCGGCATGGTGGTGATGTGGACAGGCTGGACCCTGCTGCAGCGAGACGCCGAGCAAGAACAAGAGCACGCTCAGAAGAAGGTCAGCCGCCAAGACATTTCCGATCGGGCGTTCTATCCTCTCACGCTTCCGTTGACAGTAGGCCCGGGATCTATCTCTGTGGCGTTGACGCTGGGCGCAAGTCAGGGCATACACGAGAATGGGTGGATTCGGTTAATCGCGGCGATAATCGGGCCGCTACTAGTTGTTGCAACCATATATCTTTGCTATCGATTTGCAGAGCGTCTGGCCCGGATACTGGGGCAAACAGCCATGAACGTGATCGTCCGGCTTGCGTCTTTTATCCTCCTCTGCATAGGCGTGCAGATTTTCACACATGGCATTCACGATCTGATCGCCCAGTATCATTCGATCCAGTAGGCTATAGGAAGGATGAGCCCGGGTTCGAGCAAGCCAAACGTCTCTCAAGGAAGAACACGCTCTTTTTGATTCCGCGTAAAGCCTTCGCATTTCTGCTGTCGCTGGCCGCGATTTCGCTGCTCTTCGCGGCGCCGAAGCGCGAGAAAGATCCGGCCTTCGGACAGATAAACTCAATCGTCAAATCGCTTTCGAGCATTTCGGGATTCTCGGAAGAACACCCGGTACCGTACGGAACGATTTCGAAGAAGCAATTACGCCATTTCTTAGGTAAGCGGATCAAGAAGACACTCAAACCGGGGGAGATTCGAGCGGATGAGCTGACGCTAAAAATGTTCGGCTTGGTTCCGCAAGGCTTCGATCTAAGAAAATCCACGGTCGATTTACTCACTGAACAGGCGGCGGCGTTTTATGATTACGACGAGAAAAAGCTGTTTCTGCTGGAGGGGTCGCCGCTAAGTGACGAAGTTACGACACTGGCACACGAATTGTCGCACGCCCTGGCTGATCAGCACTTCGATCTCGGCAAATTCATGGATGACAGCCCGGCAAACGATGATGAGGATCTCGCTCATACGGCAGTGGTGGAGGGACAGGCATCCTGGCTGATGATCGCGTATAATTTAGCCGAATCCGGCAGGCCGCCGATACCTACGGCGGAAGTGTTGAAGCCGGTGGAAGACTCGAGCGATTCTTCGGTTGCCGATTACCCGGTGCTCAAAGCATCGCCGCTGTACATACAGCAATCTCTCTTGTTTCCTTACACAGAGGGAACCAGGTTCTTTGACGCGGTCTTCAGGAGATTAGGCAAAGGGGCTTTCGCGGCGGTATTTGTAAACGCGCCGGTTGCCTCTTCTCAAATTCTGCATCCGGAGCGATACTTCGCAAATGAGAAGCCTGCAGTGCCCGAACTCCCCGAGCTCCACGTAGACAGTACGGGTGATGAAGTGACAGAGGGCTCGCTAGGCGAGTTCGACCAACGAATGCTGTTGTGGCAGTACGTCGGAGAGTCGCGAGCGAACGAACTGGCGCCCCACATGCGAGGCGCTCAGTTCCGGGTGATCGGATCGGGCAAAAAAGAGCGACCGGTGCTGGAATACGTATCGCAATGGGACTCCAACAAAAGTGCGTCTGATTATTTCAAGGAATACAAGAAAGTTTTGCGAGGCAAGTGGAAGCGATGTGAAGCGTCGAGCGATTCGGATCGGGCTTTCGCTGGCCGCGGGGATAACGGCTTCTTCGTAACTCACATAAGCGGCGATACTTTGGTTAGCGTAGAGGGCTTGGGCGGCGCAACCACATGGGCCGGACTAAAGGGGGAGTTGCGCAGAAAGCCGCTTCGGCCGGGACAACAGTAATGGCGCCGAATATAAGCTGTTGAAGAAGGGACCTGGGATAAACTGAAGATCTGGGAGTCATCAGTGAAGAGACCCTCAATTTTACTGGCCGCAGCTGTCTTCTTAACAGGGCTTGTATTCGGCGATGATTTGGAGTCGGTGAAGAAAGCGCCGCCACTGTCTTTTATCGTTCCCGGGCAAGGGCAAAAGACACTTAGCCAGTACGAAGGGAAGGTAGTGGCGCTCGAATTCATCTTCACAACATGCCCGCATTGTAAGGCTGCCTCGCACATTATGACTAAGCTACAAGCGGAATATGGTTCCAAGGGACTACAGGTCATCGATGTCGCGGTAAATCCGAACTCCGATCTGCTGGTAGAGGATTTCGCGAAAGAACAACAGGTGAACTTCCCTGTCGGATGGGCGCCCAGCGCAAATATGACGGCCTTTATGGGTTTCTCGGCTGACCGCTACGTAGTGCCTCAACTGGTTTTAATCGACCGTAAAGGTTATATTCATTACCAGACTCCGGCAACCGAGAACGATAAATGGGACCGGCTCATGAAAGAAGAGACAATTCGCCAGCACATCGAACAACTGCTCTCGGAAAAATCATCTGGCAAGCCGGACAGATTTTCTTCTCAAGCGGCCGGTGTGAAGAAGGGTCGTTAGTTTCCAGTTATGCGCCCGTAGCTCAGCCTGGATAGAGCGTTTGCCTCCGGAGCAAAAGGTCAGAGGTTCGAATCCTCTCGGGCGTACCAGATTCTAAAGGACTTAGCGGTTCAGTCGAAAACCTCAGGTACACAATTGGTACACAGAATGAAGCGATATCCGTCGCAAAAACATGCGTGTACCACTTGGCGGTGTCGGGTCGACCGGACATCAAAATCGAACCAGAGCTGATTCACGGCGGCCCTGTTGTTTTCGCCTGGCAATGAGCTTTTGCGATTCAACCAGCGCCGCGACTGAGAGATCCTGAAAGACACCTGCCTCGAAGAGAGATTTGCCGCCGGAGTTTCTGCGCAGTTCTGGCAGCCTCTGCTTTACCGCGCGATAACTGGCCAGCATCTCCGGAACAGTTGTGACATCCCCAGGCTGACGGAAAATGTTCCGCAGCCCACCCATAAGCCCTTTGGGCGTTCCGTTATGAATTTGCGGATCGATGCCGTTCACATCACTCGTGGATCGCTGGGCACGATAGCGCTTTCTCTCAAAGATGAAAACGCGGTGTTTGCCCCGTGTGATGTGCGAGCGGTAAAGAGCAAGACCAAGTTCAACCGGCATGTTGAACCGCGGAACGCCACGCGACACTTCAATACGAGACAAGTCGTGTATCGAGTAGTCGGATTGCTCGATCAAGGTGATGATCTTGTCGAGCCGACCCTGATTCGGAACCGCAAGAGTGGCGTTGATGCGAAGCCCGAGTTGTGTTAGGCCGACAATGTAGGCGAGATAAAGAGATTCGAAAGCGCTGTCGTAGGGGATATTGAGGAAAACTGACTCGATGTGCTTGGCCCGAGGCACTCTATTTCTTCGCGACAGATCGGCTACTGATCCGTGCGCGCGAGGATTTCTTTCGGGCTGCTGTTCGGACTGCGGTGCCTGCAACGCCGGATATTTTCTGCCGGACAGGGGTACTCATGATCCTGCGAACCGCATTCACCCGATCGGAACTGAGCCCGAGAATCTCGCCCATTTCTTCAGGAGTGGGAACGCGGTTGCTGATGACGTGGGCACTCACACGTCCATTATAGGCGTTCTTAGATAATTCTCTGGGACACATTAGCCCGAGGTATTAGAAGCGGTCTCTATCAATGATCAATTCAGCGTCCTGTGGTACGCGCGAACGTGCACATCGAGTGCTTAGCAGGCGCTAATGGATCGAGATCAGCGTGGGAGTCACAGCGTTACCCTCGCAGCATACGCCGTCACTGGTTCTCTCCGGAGCAAAAGGTCAGAGGTTCGAATCCTCTCGGGCGTACCACATTCTAAATGTCCGGCCCGGACACATGGGTAACAGATTGTTCCTAAGACATAGGTAACACTCGGCACTGCACCTGTAACCCATGTCTCCGGAACGTTCTGTCCACCTATGTCTCAGGTCGCACACAGGACCTATCCCTCCAGCGAAAAATCGCAGGTACACAATTAGTACACAGAATCGCGCGATTTCCGTTCAACAAGCACCTGTCGATAACCACAATAGGGCGCCGCGAGGGTTGGGTTTCACTCGCCTACCACGGCTTGCCTAGTTACGTAAATAACGTACATAGTTACGCAATATGCGAAATGCCAGGACTTTGGATGCGCTGCTGCCGAAAACCCGTCAGGGGATACTAGCGGCCACGCTCGTGCAACCGGAAAAGGCCTGGTATGTGTCGGAACTGGCTCGTCGAATGGGCGTGCCAGGATCCAGTTTCCAGCGCGAGCTGCACGAACTAAGCGGAGCCGGCATACTAAGCATGCACCGGCAAGGGCGGATGGTGTACTATCGCGCCAACACGGACTCACCGGTTTTTCCCGAACTTCGTGGGTTGCTCTTGAAGACGGCCGGATTGGTCGACGTGCTGGCGCAAGCGCTCAAGCCACTCGCGCAGCGGTTGCGGACAGTATTCGTTTATGGCTCGATCGCGAGTAACAAAGAGCAATGTGACAGCGACATCGATCTGATGCTCGTCGGGCAGGTATCGCCAGCCGAGCTTGCATTACCGCTGCGCCGCGCGCGTGAGTTTCTTGGGCGCGAAATCAATCCCACGGTCTACACGTCGGCGGAGTTCGAGCGAAAACGCGCGGCGAAAAATCCTTTTCTCACTCAGGTGCTGGAAAGCCCGAAACTCTTTGTACTAGGCAACAGCAATGAACTGGGCGAAGCTGCTGAGTGAAAATCGCATCACGGCGCTCCCGCCAAACAAAGCTAGCACTGGAAGCAGCCGATCCAGCATTCGCAAAATTGTCTGCTTATTTTGATGCTTGCCGCATGAAGCGGAACCAGTGCGAATATGATTTTGCCGGCGGCGTGACGGAGACCGATGCCGAGGGTTTGCTGATAACCGTGGAACAGTTTGCGGTGGACGCGGAAGCGTGGGTTAAGGCTCGTTGTCCACACTGGGCCTAATGGGTCCGGTTGGGTCATTTGCTTCTGCGTGGGCGTCGGCTTCCGTTTGCCTCCGTGTGGCCTCCGCGCGTTCCCGCCGAGCAGCGTGTCCAATCTATGCCGGCACGCGAAAGCGGCCAGGACCCAACTAGCTTAGCTAGGTCCACAAGGAGCGCTGACGACGCGCTATTCCGTGGAATCAACCACAACAGTGATAGCATGGCCATCAGCCACATACGCGTTTCCTACTTCACTCCGGAGCAAAAGGTCCGAGGCTCGAATCCTCTCGGGCGTACCAACAAATTGATTGTCCATTCCGGACACATGGGTAACAGATTGTTACTGTGCTGTGCGCGGTGGTCCGCGCTTTTCGGAATATGATCCCCGACGAAGAACCCGGCAGCGAAGAGAACAATCAAGAACTGAATGAGCTTCGCCAAACAATTAAGGCATTACGCGCGGAGCTCGCGGAGCGGAAGAAGGCCGAAGAGATTCTCGAGAGATTTTTCAGCGCGTCGCTCGATTTGCTCTGTTGCGCGGATTTCAACGGGTACTTCAGACGCCTCAACCCTGCCTGGGAACGAGCACTGGGCTTCACTACGGAGGAACTGTGCCGCCAACCGTTCCTCGATTTCGTTCACCCGGATGATCGCGATACCACAATCGCAGAGATGCAGAAGCTTTCCGCGGGCGCCAACACGATCTCATTCGAGAACCGCTACCGGTGTAAGGATGGCAGCTATAAGTGGCTGCTTTGGAACGCAACGCCTTTGCTGGGCCAGCAACTCATTTACGCCGATGCCCGGGACATAACGGAGCGGAAGGCCGCGGAGGAAAGTATTCGAAAGCTTAAGGAAGCGGCTGAGGCGGCCAATCGCAGCAAGAGCGATTTTCTCGCGCAGATGAGCCACGAAATTCGTACTCCTATGAACGCCATCATCGGCATGGCCGAGCTTCTATGGGAGACCTCTCTAAACGTCGAGCAGCGGCAGTACGTGAGGATATTCCGGAGGGCCGGAATCAGCCTATTGAACCTGTTGAACGACATTTTGGACATTTCAAAGATTGAATCCGGTCATGTCGAGTTAGAGTCGATCGATTTCGATCTCGGCGAGGTACTCGACAAAGTATGCGAGCTGCTGGCCATTCGCGCTCATGAAAAGAGACTCGAGCTGGCTTGTCGAATGATGCCGGATGTTCCTGCGACGGTGCGCGGCGATCCGAACCGATTGCGGCAAATCCTCACGAATCTGGTTGGTAACGCAGTCAAGTTTACCGATCGGGGCGAGGTGGTTCTCAGTGTGGAGCGGGAAAGCAGTAGTTACCGGCCTGAATTTCTCAGGTTTGCAGTGTCAGATACGGGCATCGGTATTCCCGAAGAAAAGCTGGCACAGGTGTTTGAGACATTCACTCAGGTGGATGCGTCCACCACGAGACAATACGGCGGATCGGGACTAGGCCTGGCAATCGCGAAGTATCTGGTTGAGCTGATGGGAGGGCG
Source organism: Terriglobia bacterium (assembly GCA_963738555.1). Taxonomy (GTDB): domain Bacteria; phylum Acidobacteriota; class Terriglobia; order Bryobacterales; family Bryobacteraceae; genus Bog-105. The sequence continues at coordinate 246,067 of CAVTXN010000006.1, read as the reverse complement.
GATCTGGGTCGAGAGCAAGGCAGGCATCGGGAGTACCTTTTACTTCAACGTACCCTTCAGGCCCGCCAGCGCCCCGAGTGCGCATCACGAGTATCATCCACCAGACCTGAGAGGACTGCGAACACTGATTGTGGATGACAGCTCGACGAACCGCTTGATTCTGGCCGAGACGCTTAGCTCCTGGAGCGCCACGATTACAACCGCTGAAAACGGTCAACAAGCTTTAAACGAGCTTGTGCGCGCCAGCAATGAGGGAATGCCTTATGGTCTGGTACTGCTGGATTGCAGGATGCCTGGGATGGACGGTTTCCAACTGGCTGAACACATCCAGAGTCATCCCGAGCTCGCTGCGATGACAGTGCTAATGCTGACTTCGGAGGACCGCGGAGGAGATATAGCCCGATGCAGGAGTCTCGGCATTGACGCTTACCTGGTGAAACCTGTTCAACGCGCGGAACTCTCGAGAGCCATTTCTATGGCTATTACGCATGCGCAAGATCTCGCGGACACAGAGAACCTGCAGGAAGATTCGCCCCGGGCAGCCAAGCAGCTGGCGCTGCGAATTTTGCTGGCCGACGACTCCGAAGATAACGTTTTCCTGATCCAGGCATATTTGAAAAATTCGGGATGCACAGTTGAGGTTGCAGAGAACGGCGCGGCGGCGGTTCAAAAGTTCCGAGCGGGCCATTACGATCTGGTTCTCATGGATTTGCAAATGCCGGTTATGGACGGCTACGCGGCAACACGGGAGATTCGCGCGTGGGAACGAGAACACAATGCGAAGCCTGTTGCCGTTCTGGCTCTGAGTGCCTATGCGCTCCAGAACGAGATCGACCAGAGCCGGGAAGCGGGCTGCACGGCCTATTTAACAAAACCGATACGCCGCGACACGCTGCTCGAAGCACTCGAGAAATATGGCGAGCCGGCGCTCGAAGGCAAAAATCGAACGGAACCAGCTGAACGACTTCAGAGCGGTCTTGATGAGCGGTTACGCGCCATAGTTCCCAAATACCTGGAAGGCCGGCGAAAGGACACGTCCAGCATTTTAGCAGCGCTGGATCGCGGCGATTACGAGCAGATCCGATCGATTGGCCACAAAATGCGCGGCTCGGGGACGGGCTACGGATTTCCAGAGATTACAGCAGCCGGCGAGCGGCTCGAATTTGCGGCAGAGCGCCGCCAGGATGAGGACATTCGAGAGCAGGTGGAAGAGCTATCCAAGCGCGTGGAGGCCATCAACAAAAGCTTGAAGAGCGTTGAATCCCTTAATTCTCAGACGAACTCAGGTACTTAATCAGCAGAACTTCGTTGCCCTTTTCGTTGTAGATCAACTCGTCCGCCAGACTCTGGCTGTTCCGTCACTCATTCTTCGCGCAGGGCCTCCAGCGGGCCAACGCGGGTGGCGCGGCGTGTGGGAATCGCCATTGCCAGAAGTGAGACTGCTATCAGGCCGATCAAAATGCTGCTGAAGACCGCTGAGTCAGTAGTGCTGATTTCGTAAAGAAGACTCTTCAAATACCGAGTCATGCCCAAGGCGCCAGCAAGGCCGCACGTGAGTCCAATGGTAAGCGGGATCGAGCCCTGAAGCAGTACTAGGCCGATTACATCCCCGGGCCGCGCACCGAGCGCCATTCGAATGCCGAATTCGCGGCGGCGTTGATCGACCGAGTACGCTAGCACGCCATAAATGCCGATGGCCGCAAGCAGCACTGCTATTCCTGCGAAAATAACCATCAGCTGAATTGAGAAACGCTGCCGCGTCAGTGAATCGGCAAGAAACTGCTCCAATGTCATTGAGTCAAGCGGCAAGTTAGAGTTCAGAGCGCGGATCTCACGGCGCAGTGCAGGTACCAGCGCTAGAGGATTCGGTACCGCCTTGATCACCAGCGTAACCTGCGGAGCGGGAATAAGGGAAGAATAATAAATTCTTGGCAGCGGCGTTCGCGATAAACTGCGAGACTTTGTTGCTCCTACAATACCGACGATTGTGCACGTTATCTTGGGAACCGGGAGCAGCACCCGCATCCCAATCGGCTGAGAGTTTGGGAAGAACTTCCGTGCGACTGTTCGGTCAATGTCGCACACGGGGAGAGAACTCAAGTCGTCCCGTGAGCTGAGACGGCGCCCTTCGAGGAGCGGAATTTGCAGCGTTTCAAGGTACTTGGATGACGAAAAAGTTTGATAAACCACTTCGGTGGACTTGTTCGAGTTCGGTGGCTGGCCCGCTATTTCGATGTGGCTTCCCGCTCCACCTGCAAAGGGTGGGAAATCGGTAGCTCCAGCGGATACTATGCCGGGCAACGCTCGCACGCGTTCGAGCAGCATGCGTTCAAAGGCGATTCTCTGCGCGGGCAGCGGGTAGTCGACAACTGGAAGCGGCACGATTGCCAGTAAGACGTTCTTGGATTGGAATCCAGGACTTGTGTGCTCTAGCCTAACGAAGCTGCGCATGAGTAAACCTGTTGCGACTAACAGAATGAATGATGCCGCAACTTCGAATGCCACAAACGATTCGCGCAAGGTCCGTCTTCCGCCGGCCGATCCGCCTGACTTTTGCTTCAATGCATCATTCACAGAAACACCTGTTGTTTCGACGGCAGGAGCCAGACCAAACACGACGGTCGTCCAGACAGACACCAGCAACGAAAACGCGATCACCCAAGCATTAAGACTAGGCTTCGCGCCGGGAATCACATCGTCCGGAGCAAAATCAGCATAAAGATGCAGGCCTAAGAAGGTGAGCAGTAATCCAGCCACACCGGCCAGTACAGCAAGTAACAAACTCTCAGTCAGCAATTGTCTAATTAAGCGCCCGCGGGAAGCACCGACTGCAAGGCGCAGACCGATCTCTTTGCGGCGCATGATCGCACGGGCGAGCAGCAGGTTCGAAACATTGGCGCACGCGATCAGCAATACAGCAACAACGGTGCCAATCAGCAAGTAGAGAGGTTTCCTCAGATTGGCGGCTTCCTGTTCAGCTAGCGGGTTTAGGTCGATAGAAAAGCCGAGATTTTTCTTGTCCTGGTCTGGGTACCATTCCATCATCCGCGCGGCGATGCGACGAAATTCATCTCTAGCCTGCTCGATCGTGATGCCGGGCTTCAAGCGGCCGATTACGTCGATATTGTGGGGACCGCTCACTCCGGGCGCGCTAACCGCAGGCGGAAATGTCAGCGGCATCCAGAGGTCAGCCTTGAAAGCGACATCGAGAATCGGTCTGATTACGCCGGCTACCCGGTAGCTCTCTCGGTCGATCTGGATGTATTTTCCGATGATGGCCAGGTCTCCCCCATAGCGCCGCTTCCACAAGCCCTCGGAAAGAATCACGACGTGATGCTTTCCGTACTGTTCATCATCGAGTGTGAAAAGACTGCCCAGTATTGGCCTAACTCCGATCATTGGGAGGGCTGCAGAAGTGATCCGCTTACCCTTAACAGCTTCGGGTTGATCTGCACCTGTCAAAGTCGCGTCCTGGTCCGTGACCGCGGCGATTTTAGAAAAAGAAGTTGCCCGCCGGCGGTACTCAAGAAACTCCGAAAAAGAAGGCTGCAATCCCGTCAAGCTGTAGTGCGGGAGGTTCTCAGTTACGACCATCAGACGGTCGGGATCAGGATAAGGCAAAGGATGCAGCAACACCGCGTCGACGGCCGAGAATATTGTTGTTGCGGCTCCGATTGCGAGAGCGAGCGTGAACACGGCGACAATGCTGAACGCCGGATTCTTCCATAGCTGACGCGCGGCGAAGCGGAGATCTTGAAGCATGCAGTCTTCTGTTGGCTATCGCATCGTGTATTCGTAGGCGTTTGCTTTGCCCATCTCAGAAGATATTCTACCCAGATTAAGTCAGGCGGGCCCTTAATTCTCAGACGAACTCAGGTACTTAATCAGCAGAACTTCGTTGCCCTTTTCGTTGTAGATCAACTCGTCCGCCAGACTCTGGCTGACGAGAATGCCGAAGCCTCCGGGACGAAGACCTAGCTGCTCGCGTACCTCGCAGTGTTGAAAGGGAGCATCGGCCGCGTTCGAGACGGCCGCATGCGGCAGATTACTCAGAGAGAATCCCTGACCAGGATCGAGTACCTTATAAATGATCGATTTTGCCGTACGCATGTAATCCAGCCGAACTGTTTTGCTTGGATCGCTGCCGGCTCCGTGCTCTATGGCATTCATGAGCAACTCCCGAAAAGCGGTTCCGACGTTTTCACGGTCCTGAACGGAAAGCTCTGTGCTCAGCTCTCGCAGGAACGGAATGATTCGGTCCGCAATCTCGAGCTTACAGCGCAGATTCACAGAAATCCATTGTGGTGTTGCCGAGAGCACCTCAATATCTCCTTCCGGGGCACGCGCGCTCAAGGCGAGTGCGACGGTTTCGGCGGCACCGTCAAGCGTGAATGGCTTGGTGAAATAGCCGAACGCTTGATCGCGAAGCGATCTGATCAGAGTTGCGGGTGTGCCTTCCGCCGTCATGACGAGCACTCTTGTGCCGGGTCTTATTTCATGAATTTTGCGCAACAAGTCCAGACCGTTGAGTCCCGGCATACGCACATCAGTGATAACCAGGTCAAAAGACCTGGCTTGAAGAAGCGACAGAGCATCGAGGCCGTTGTATCTGCTTTCGATCTGGTAATTACCATTACGCAGCGCGGTCGCCAGCAACTGATGAATATCCGGATCGTCATCGACAATCAGAATGCTGTTTGGACCCGCTTCAGGCATTGGAGCTATCCTGTTCGCAGGCATCCTCGACAGTTGGAAAGAAGCGGAACACGGTATCAAGGCGGCAGGCGTGAAACGCACGTATGACCAACTTGGGAGCGGCTGCCATGCGCATTTGTCCCCCCACTGCGGCAATCTGGTTGTAACTCGAAATAAACCGTCCGATACCGGTGCTATCGATAACCGTAATGCCTGCTAAATCGAAGATGATGACGCGATTTGATCCCTTTAAGAGGTCGCTCACGAGAGTCGTTATCTGTTCGCTTTCAGAGCCCATCATCACTCTGCCCGCGAGCTTGATGATAATCACCCCGGGTGCGATCTCGTTATGGCTTATTTCCATAGATGTGAGTTCGACCATTGTATGCAGCCGGATTTCGCCGAGCGCGCTGGATTTGATTCCTCAAGGAAATATGACTTTACTCATGAGGGTCGCACAATTGCGGGCGGCTATTTATCCTCAGACGCCGGCAGGAGCGCCACCAAGAATACCCGCGCCGCCCAGAGCGGCTAGACTGAAACAGGTTCTCTCTTCGGGAGCGCATCTTGAGCGGGCGACTACAGGACAAAGTGGCGATCGTGATCGGCGCCGGCTCGAGCGGGCCTGGCTGGGGTAATGGGAAGGCGATTTCCGTTCTCTTCGCGAGGGAAGGAGCGAAGATCTTGGCTGTCGATCTTCGCTCCCCGGCGGCGGAGGAAACCAGAAATATCATTCAGAGCGAAGGCGGCGAGGCCGTCCACTTCGGCGCAGATGTTTCCAAACCCGACGATGTGAAGGCTATGGTCCAGCATGCTCTGGATCGCTACGGCCGGATCGACATCCTGCTCAACAACGTAGGAATCTTAGCCGTTGGCGGTCCTGAAGAGCTCGACGAGGAAGTCTGGGACCATCACATGCGCGTAAACGTGAAAGGGGCGTTCCTCTCTTGTAAGTATGTTCTGCCCATCATGGTGAAACAGCGCAAAGGCGTGGTGATCAATATTTCATCGATCGCTTCGATTCGCTACACCGGATACCCATCCGCGGTGTATAACGCATCCAAGGGAGCCTTGAATCAACTGACCCAAAATATTGCCATCCAGTACGCGCGCGAGGGCGTCCGGGCGAATTGTGTCCTGCCCGGACTCATGGACACGCCCATGATCCGTGAACCGCTGAAAGATGCGTACGGGCCAGGTGGAATCGATGAGATGATCCGCCGTAGAAACGAGCAAGTGCCCATGGGCCGCATGGGGGATGCCTGGGATGTGGCTCACGCCTCTCTGTTTCTGGCATCCGAGGAGGCTCGCTATATAACCGGAGCGCTGCTCGTCGTCGATGGCGGACTGAGCTGTAAGTGCTCGTGAGCGGGAACTCCTGACCGTGCGAAAACGAAATCTTCTGCTTTTGATTCTCTTCTGTCTTCCGGTTGTGCCTACTGCGCAAACGATACCGAACGGCGCCGCTATCGATGCGAAAGCGCGCAAGATTATGACGAACACAAGCGCCAAAGGAATGGCCGTTGCAGTCATCGATCACGGCAAGGTTGCGTATGTGCAGTCCTACGGAATCCGTAACGCCAAGGGAGATCCACTGGCTGCAGACACTGTGATGTACGGCGCTTCGCTGACCAAGACAGTATTCGCATACACGGTAATGCAGCTGGTCGATCAAGGCAAGCTTAATCTCGATACTCCTATCGAGGCCGACCTCGACAAGCCGTTACCGAGCTATGGCCCGGATCCGGTATTTCCCGACAAATATGGGCCATACAAAGACCTCGCCGAAGATCCACGCTGGAAAAAGATCACGCCTCGTATGTGCTTGGACCATTCCACCGGCTTCAGCAACTTCTGGTTTATCGAACCAGACCAGAAGCTGCACATCCATTTCGAGCCCGGCACCCGCTTCAGCTACTCAGGCGAAGGATACATCCTGTTGCAATTCGTTATCGAACATGGCCGTAAGGCGCAGGGTTTGGGACTGGATGTCGGCGATCTCACCAAGGCCAACTTCAATCGACTCGGGATGCTCCGCACCAGCCTCATTTGGCACAACGGTCAGGACAGCAACGTGGCAGACGGATGGAACGATCGAGGCGAGGCGCAGCCACACGATAAGCGCAGTAAGGTGCGCGCGGCCGGCTCAATGAACACCACCATCTGCGATCTGTCGAAGTTTACTGCCGCCCTGGTGCGCGGCGACGGCCTGACGCCTTCGTCTCGCGCGGAAATGACACGGCCGGTGTTGCACATAACCACTCGCAACCTGTTTCCCCTTTTCCTTCCCGATCTGCCGACTTCGGAGCAGCGAAGGGATCTGTACTCGGGGTTGGGTGTCATCCTATTCGACGGCCCCGAGGGGCACGGTTTCTACAAGGGCGGCCACGATGGCCAAACTGCCAACACGATGGTCTGCATGGAAGCCAGCCAGAATTGCGTCTTGATCCTTTCGAACGACGTTCGCGCCGAGGCGGGTTTTGCCGAACTGGTTCGATTCATACTGGGCGATACCAATGTGCCCTATGACTGGGAGTATGGAGACCATGCGGGGAAATCGTGACTTCCTAGGAGTTGCAGGAAAACGGACCTATTTAGCGATCGTTCTGTAAGCGACGATTTGAGGCTGTTGGGCGTTGCCGTCAACCATCGCGGTTTCGAGCAGCACTTCAAAGTACGGAACCTTGCGGCCCGACCGGGATATCTCGTCGAGGAAGGTGCTTAACAATTGCTCATCGAGCAGGAAATCAGCGGCGGATTCGGTTCCGACAGCGTTTGTCCCTTCAACGATCAGGACCCGGCTTGCAGAGCTCAGTCCCGGCAGATATGCCAGGAGGCCATAGGCGCGGCCTGGTAAATCATTGGTTGCAGGGCTATAACTACTCCTCTCGCCTGCTCTCGGCAGCTTGTTGATCACGACATTTTCGGGAGCTACGGGTCCGGAGCTTGCAAAATCGAAGTTCATTTTCTTTTCGAAGAGCTCCTCCCAAGGATTGGCGCGGGGTCCGCCTATAAGGACCGCGTTAGATTGTTTGAGATCAGCAAGCCGGAGATTGCGCGCATATCGAATTTCGACCTGTCCGGCGCTCGCTTCCCGTCGCAGGACCAGGCGCACCGCCAGGTTGAGGTCGGACATACTCGTGTACTGGCGCGATGCGATGCCGGAAAGGGTATTGCTGCTCCACTCGCGTTTTCCGATGATGTCGAAACGGTATTTCCGGTTCAGATATTCGGAGAGGTGAACGCGCTGCTGCGTCAGGTCCTCAAGCAAGGCGAGGGCGCTATCGGCAGGCACAATAACAACTCTTTGGCCTTTTGAGAAGAACGCCTTCCAAAACGATTGCGCCACAGAGCCGCCTGCGTTTTCTGACCGGATCCAAAAGACGAGCACCATGACTGCCAGGGCCGCGGCGCATAACGCAGAGGACAACCAAAGCCAGCGATTTGAAATTCGATTGCTAAATACACCCGCCACGGGGGCACGGTGCGGACTGAGAGGGTGGACAGCGCGCTGCTCAAAAACGGGAACATATCGTCCTTTCGGAATGTGGACCCGAAGCTCCTCCTTATTCCCATCCTCCTCAAAATAGGCGTCGAGTCTCTGCCGCAATAGTCGAGCGTGAGATCGAACGATGCTGTCGTCGTTAGGGTTGTAGCCGGGCGAACGTTTGAAAACTTGCACGCCGATCTGTTGTTCGGAGATCTCGCCGGTTCTTCCATCGATAGCCCGCTCGCAGACATAAACAAGGAACTCCGACAGGCGTGGCGAGCGGACGAATGCCGGGTTACGAAGAATGCGATGAACAAGCTCCCAGCGCTCATCGACGGCAGGTTGAGCGCGTTGAGGAGAAGGTGCTATCAATTGACGAGAGCCCTCCGATTCCCGCTTTACCGGAAATAAAGCAGTTCGATTATATAGCTTTCAGCGGTAAGCGATTATGCCGTCAGCGGTCAGCAGTAAGCGATTAGTGGTCAGCAGGCTCGGAAACCTGGACAATCCGGTCCGCGTGGACATCCTCGAGGACTTGACGCCGGCCGTCTGGCCAAACGATTTCGACACGAGGAACGATTTGACGGGCGCCGAGGCCAAAGTGAACAGGACCCAGGACGGAGGATGCGTAGCCGATGCTGCTGGTTTGGGCGTTCACCTGGTCTGCTAAACGGATCTGCGCGCCCAAGCCGTCGCGGTTACTTTGGGTTCCGGTCAGTCGAAAGGCGACCCAATGATTATTGTTCGGCGTAATGTTATGCCAGATTTCCGGAGATTCGCCCAGGACGGAGACGACGACGTCGAGGCGGCCGTCATTGTCGAGGTCCGCAACTGCCAGACCTCTGTGAGCGCGGGGAGCAGCAAAATCCTGGCCCACAGACGCGGACACGTCCTCGAATTTACCGTTGCCGAGGTTGCGAAACAAACTGTTTGGCAATTCGTAGCGGTCGCCGGAGAACGAGCTGATGTTGTCGGTCACGTGTGAATTTGCCGAAATGAGATCCTTCCAGCCGTCGTTATCGAAATCACCGAATGAAACGCCCCAACCACTGCGTCGGATAGTGAGTGGCGCGAGGCGGCTTGCATAGCTGTTGTCCTGGAAGGCGCCTCCGCCCAAATTACGAAAAAGCGGAAAGCTCTCACCAGCCAGAGCGGTAAAGACTACATCAGGGCGCCCGTCATTATCGTAATCGCGGAAATCGGCGCCCATGCCGGAGACTGACCTGCCGCTATCGGTCAATGCAACTCCGGCGTCGAGCGCCACTTCCTCAAAGTTTCCATGCCGCAGATTGTGGAACAAGAAATTCTGCAAGCCGTCATTGGTGACGAATATATCGGGGAAACCGTCGCCGTCGTAATCGGCGACGGCAGCGCTCATTCCTTTGCCAACGAAACGAGAAATGCCGCTCTTTTCGGATACGTCTTCGAAACGACCGTTTCCCAAGTTGTGAAAGAGCTGGTTCGCAAGCCCTTTGAACTTCCTGGGATGACAGTAGACGGGAATGGCATTGGCCGTTTCCGTGCAGAGCGGGTTTAACTCGGGTGACCACGCCACATAATTGACGACGAACAGATCGAGCAGCCCATCCCGATCGTAATCGAGCCAAGCAGCAGCGACGGACCATGTGTCGCCGGTAATTCCGGCCTGCTCCGTTACGTCTCTGAAGCGGCCGTTTCCATCGTTGTGATACAGGTGATTACCATTCACTCCGGCAACAAACAGATCGGGTTTGCCGTCGTTGTCATAGTCGGCTGCGGCGACACCGATAGAGTATCCCTGGCCGGCAAGTCCGGATTGAGCGGTGACGTCGCGAAACTTGAAATTGCCTTCGTTATGGAACAGGCGGTTGTCATCGATCCCGGGCTGTTTGATCAGAGAGGGAACGGACGCTCCGTTTGTGAAGAAGAGATCGATTAAACCGTCGCCGTCGTAATCGAAGGCGGCGACACCCCCGGCCATGGTTTCGATGAGATACTTGCGCGGCGTGGGATGGTTCTCGAGCTTCATCGGAAGCCGCAGCAGATGGAACCTTATTCTATTGTCCGGGAGCGCGTAGTAGGAGAACAGAAGCAACAGAAGGGAAGACCAATGAAGAATGCGCATGAAAACGCCGGCAAATGCGAGACTCTAGATTATGCTACAGGCCTGGGTATCGGCCGTGTTGCTTTTGCTCCTACCTGGGGCGGAGGCAGGCGGCCAAATTCCGGCGTCGCTGACGGAACAGGCGCAGCAGGCTAAGCAAGATATGCTGGCTCATCGTTACGACGAGGCGGCGGCCCGGTATAAGCGTCTGGCAGAGGCTTTGCCGAGCGAACCTGGATTGCGTTTCGATCTGGCGCTCGCTCTTTATTCAGGTGGACACTACCGAGATGCTGTCCGCGAACTGGAGGCGATTCAGGCAGCCGAGCGGCAGAGCGTAAAGTTCTGGTTCGTGCTCGGCCTCGGTTATTTGAAACTCGAGCAGCCACGGAAGGCGATTGAACCGCTGCGCCGGGCTGCGGAGCTCGAGCCGTCCAATCCAGATGTTCGGCGGGAGCTGGCGCAGGCGCTTTGGACAAGTCGAGAATTCGAAGCTGCGATTCCAATCCTGCAAGAGTTAGTAAAGGCCGCGCCGGAAAATGCCGATTGGCAGTTTGAGCTTGGAGATGGACTTTGCGCGACCGGGCGGCCGGAGGACGGTGTTCCCCATTTGCAGCGAGCGGTTGAGATCGCTCCGAATCTGCTGCCAGCCCAAGCGAAGCTCGGAGAGGCGTTGCTACATGCAGGGGATGCGGCGGCAGCGATTCCCCATCTGCAGCTGGCAGAAAGCCTGGACACAGATGGCTCGATCCACTTTCAGCTGGCGACGGCGTACCGGCGCATCGGGAAAGCGGAACTGGCCTCGCGCGCCCTGGCGCGGTGGAGAGAACTTCAGAGGGCGGAAGAGCGGAAGTGAGTGCGGGCTGGAAAGGTTTTTTGAAATTTGGGGAGCCAGACGGACAACGCCAGACGTCAGGTCTCGGCATGAGTGCCGAGACGGCAGACAAGATTGTCTGCGCCACAACTGAAGTTTCAGCTGATTCAAAACTTACCTTTGCCTATTATTCGCTGTCAAAACATGTGAAATCACGTGAAAACACGTTCTCTTTGCAGGCTACTCGGATTACTCTTTGGGCATTCGAGTGCTAACCAGGATTCTCACGCTCTCTTTGCTCGCCGGGGTAGCTCTGGCTCAGGTCTTTACGTCGAATATCACGGGTTCGATCCAGGATCCGAGCGGCGGGTTTGTCGCTAACGCCCAGGTAACGATCAAGAACCAGGCTACGGGCGACATCCGCCAGACGAGCACCGACGCTTCGGGCAGATATACCGTTTCGCAGCTGCAACCCGGTCAATATGAGCTCACGGTGTCGGCCTCCGGATTCAAGAAGTGGACGGCTTCCAATATTCCGCTGGAGCCCGGGCAGACAGCGGAGCAGAACGCGAGTCTTAGTCTGGGCGATACGACACAGTCGGTTGAAGTAGTCGGCAACGCACAAGAAATCGATACCCAGACCGCCAATAAGAACGTGACTTTTACGACCCAGGAGATGGTGGAGCTTCCTTCTATTGAGCGAAACCCATTATTGTTCGTGCACTCGACGGCCGGAGTGGCGGCGGTCCGGCAAGGACAACAGCCGTTTATGACCGATCAGAACACGAACCGGTTTTCCTTAAATGGAGGGCGGGACGAATCGGCCGCGATCCTGGTAGACGGGGTTTCCATCGTTTCCCCCGGCTGGGGTGGCGCGATCGCGGTTCCATCACAGGACGCGGTAGCGGAAACACAGGTGATCCGTCAAGCGTACGATGCGCAATACGGCAGGACTGACGGCGGTGTTGTCAGCCTGGTGACCAAGAGCGGCACAAACGACTTCCACGGCAGCGCGTTCGAATTTCTACGCAACGACCATCTGGACGCTAATAGCTGGGCCAATAACTTCTCGGATATTCCGAGACAGACCTTTCAGAGGAATCAGTTCGGGGGGAATATCGGCGGACCGCTTTGGAAAAGCAAGAAGCTGTTCTTCTTTACCGGATTCGAAGCTTTCAAACAAGGTACGCCTACAACCTATGTAACCAGCGTACCCACGGCGCTTCAGCGAAGCGGCGATTTTTCCCAGACGTTCAACTCGGATGGGACCCTGGCCACAATCTTCGATCCGAAGACGACGACGCTTGCGCCGGACGGGAGCGGAAACTACATACGTACTCCGTTCGCCGGCAACATGATTCCTTCGAGCCGGTTCGATCCTGTGGGAGCAAAGGCACTCGGTTTATATCCATTGCCGACGGGCGCAGGGGATGCGATCACGAACGCCAACAATTTTGCGGCTCCCGGAAAACTGGTTTCGAACTATTACAAGCTCGACACGCGAATCGATTGGGTGAAGAGCGAGCGCTACACATTGTTCGGCCGGCTTACCAAGGCGTGGCAGGAGGATGGCACGCCACTTTATTTCAAGAATGGAGCCGATAGCACGGGAGGCGAGCAGGACCCCAGATTTGAGGTGGTATTGGGCCAAACGTTTGTACCCGATCCGAGCTGGGCCATTAACGTTCTGGTGGGCGCGGGACGGTGGCATGAGATCGATACGACAGCGAGCCAGGCTCATGACGGAACATTGGTCGGGCTGCCACCATCGTTAGTTAGCGCGCTGGCGATCAATACGTTTCCCCAGTTCAACGTCAGCGGCTATGCCCAACTGGGAAACACCGAATTCGTTTCCACCGTGAGGGAAAGCTATAACTTCCAGGTGAACGCGAGCAAGCAATTGCAGGCTCATACCATCAAGTTCGGCTTCATGGGTGAAATACAGATGCTGAATTCGCTCGATGAATCATCGGCATTCTTCAATTTCGATCGTGGCCTGACCTCCGGGCCCGTTGCGTCAACGAATGCGACGGACTCAGGAAACTCACTGGCATCGTTGTTGCTGGGAACGGGCTCCAGCGGAAACGCCCCCTACAATGCTGCCCTGGCTTTGCTGCAGCGTTACTGGGCCTTGTATGCGGAGGACAGCTGGCATATAGGCACTCGGCTGACGCTGAATCTGGGCCTGAGATATGAACTACAGACACCACGCACGGAGCGATATAACCGGCTGAACTCGTTTGCCACTCAGGTTGTTAATCCGCTCTCCTCCGATACAGGTCTTGATCTCAAAGGAGGGCTCGTTTTCGCAACTTCTAAGCAGCGCGGATGGTGGGACACAAGTTATCTCAATTTCGCCCCGCGAGCATCGCTGGCCTACAAAATCACCGATAAGCTGGTGTTCCGGTCGGGGTTTGGAATTTTCTATTTACCGGCTGCGGCAACGCTGATTCTCGGGACATCAGACGGATTTTCTACGAACACGGCCTGGGTTTCCACCGTAGGAGGCGGCGGAATCATTCCGGCCAATCCGGTGAGTAACCCGTTCCCTCAAGGATTGAATCAGCCGGTAGGCAGTTCTCTAGGATTGCTGACAGACGCCGGCCAGTCGGTCAACGCAACTCAGCGACTGCGTCCGACGCCGTATATGCAAACGTACAGCGCCGATTTTCAATATCAGATCAGCCATGGGGGTGTCCTCGAGGCTGGCTACACGGGAACCCAAGGCCGCAAACTGCCCTACGGCGTGACTTTGAATATCAATCAGCTCAATCCGAATTACCTCGCCCTGGGCAACGCGCTGAACAATCAGGTAGCCAATCCCTTTCAAAACGTGATCAGCAACGGTCCGCTTTCGGGGCCGACCATACCGTTCTGGCGGCTGCTTGTACCCTATCCACAATTTCAAAGCGTGAACCTGGTGGGCGACACGCCGGGCGCGTTTTCGAGCTACAACGCGCTGCTGGTGAAGTACAGCCAGCGAATTACCGGCGGTCTAACTGTATTCGCGACGTATCAATGGTCGAAGGCGCTGGATGATACGTCGGAGACGCAGGCGTGGGAGGTCGGAGACAAGATTCGAGACGCATACGATCTCGCACGGGAAAAATCGGTCAGCGCGCATGACCTGCCGCAGGACTTCGTAGCGAATGCGATCTGGGATCTGCCCGTCGGCAAGGGACGAAAGTACGGCTCGAGTATGAATAAGGTCGCCAATGCGATCGTGGGGGGCTGGGGCGTTTCGACGATTGTGCGAATCGGAAGCGGACTGCCCCTTCAATTCACAGCTCCAAACGATCTGAGTACATACGGTTTCGGAGTTCAGCGGCCAAACATCACATCGATGAGCGATCTTACTTCGGGGCAGCGGAGCCCCAACCGGTGGTTCAATACGGATGCCGTTTTGGCTCCTGCGCCGTACACGATCGGGAGCGCGCCGCGATGGTTTGGCGCCGTGCGCACGGCCGGCAATCGACAGGCTGACATCTCGCTGAGCAAGTCGTGGCAGATTTTCGAGAGAACTCGCCTGCAATTTCGGGTAGAAGGGTACAACATCACCAACACTCCTCAATACGGAAGAGCCGATACGGGCCTGGGCGACGGAGGATTCGGACGAGTAACAAGCACGACGAATATCGGTCCTCGTAACATTCAACTCGGAGCACGCATCGACTTCTGACGCGATACGCCCTGGTCCACCTCTCCTTCATCACAGCCGCGGAAATTGATAGCAGAAATATAGGTGCGCGCTCGAGGTTTGATCAAACATTCCAGACCGTGAGCAACGTTATAGTATGGTTAGGCTGAAACTTGAACCTAAGGAAGGTAAAACGAACAATGCTTGCCGAATTGCGACGCTCAATTCTCTCCGGCGGTTTCGTTCTTCTCGCGGCCTGTAGCGCCTGGGCTCAAACGGCAACACTGCAAGGTGATGTCAAGGATGCGAACGGCAACGGGATAAAGGGCGCGGTCATCAAACTGGATCGCACCGACATTAAAGGACATTATCAGGTCAAGACGGATAAGAAAGGCCACTGGCTTTATACGGGGTTGCCAGGCGCCAGCACCTTCGATGTTTCATGTGAAGTCGACGGGAAGGTGGTTGACAAGGTCAACGGAGTAAAAGCGAACTACGGCGACGATAACCCTCCCATCAACTTCGATATGAGGAAAGCGCAGGCAGCACAAGCGGCGGCGCAACAGGCTAATGCAAGCGGCCAGCTTACGAACGATCAGGCGCGGGGCATGAGCAAGGAGCAGAAGGAGCAGTACGAAGCGCAACTGAAGAAGAACGCGGAGTCAATCAAGAAGAACAAGGCTCTAAACGATACCTACAATGCCGGTCAGGACGCCCTCAAGATGGCTGCTGCAGACCCAGCTACGGATCAAGCGAAAAAGGGGGCTGATTACCAGGCTGCCATCGACAAGTTCAATCAAGCTGTTCAGATGGACGCAAATCAAGTTGCTATTTGGGATAGTCTCGGACAGGCTTATGAAGGTTTAGGAAAGACCAAGACCGGCGACGATCGCAACAAGGCGTTCGATCAGGCGATCGATTCCTACAAAAAGGGTTTAGCGATCAAGCCGGATGACCCAGCGGTTTACAACCAGATCGGAAATCTGTACGGGCAGGAGAAGAAGATGCCTGAGGCCACCGAGGCTTTGAGTAAGGCAGCTCAGCTCGATCCCGCGATGGCTCCAAAGGCGTACTTCAATATGGGTGCGAACCTGGTGAATGGAGGACAGCCCGACAAAGCGGCCGAATTCTTCAAAAAGGCCACGGATGCCGACCCCAACTATGCTGATGCCTGGTACCAATACGGCAGCCTGCAGATGATGCAAGGCAAAGTGGATCCGAAGACGGGCAAGCAAGCGTACCCGCCGGAGACAGCAACCGCTCTGAGGAAATATCTGGAACTGCAGCCGAACGGCCCCCATGCGCAGGAAGCCACAGCTATGCTGCAGGCGATGGGAGAGCAGGTGCAAACCAATATCACCGCTCCGGGAGCCAAGAAGAAAAAACAATAGCATTATGAGAGGGACGATCGACAGCAGTCCCTCTTACAGATTCAAATGTTCCGCGCCCTCATAGAATTGCTCTTCCTGATCGCTTTCGTGCTGATCGGGCGAGCGGTGTTGAACAGTGTTTTGAAGGGCATCTCGAGAACTGCGTCGAATACCTTCGCCAATTCAGCCGGCAATCGCAGGCCGCAAGAGCAGCAAGAACCGCCGAGTGTCACCGGAGAACTGCATAAGGATCCGGTTTGTGGGACCTATGTAGCGGAGAGTTCCGCGGTGAAGCGCCAGGTGGGCCGCGAGACTTTTTATTACTGCTCGGAAAGTTGCAGAGAGAAGCACTCGTTGGTGGCACGGTAGAAGCGGCTCGGTACGGATAATAAGCCCACACGGGTCGCTTCGCTCACGGCTCCGATTGTGCAGACAGCGAGTTCAAAGGACGGAAATGAATTGGCTGGCGACGGGAGCTTTGCTGATGGCAGCCGCGGTGATCCTGGGGGCGTTCGGTGCTCACGGACTGCGCGACAAGCTGGACGCATACTCGATGTCGGTCTACGAGAAAGCCGTTTTCTATCATTTCGTACACGCTCTCGGCATTTTGCTCGTGGCGCTGCTGGCGCGCACGGAGGCGATCACTGCGCCGGGAGCAGCGCGCGTGAGTTGGCTCCTGCTGATCGGGATTCTCGTCTTTTCGGGAAGCCTTTACGCGCTTGCAATTTCGGGCGTGCGAATGCTCGGCGCGATCACTCCGATTGGCGGGCTGGCATTCATTGCTGGCTGGCTCATGCTCGCTTACGAGGCGCTGCGGAGACACTGAGCAGACAGCGGGTTCCGAGGCCGTCCGGCAGATCGTAGCGGCAAAGAATGTTCGCGGTTGTCCGATGATCGTTGATGCCGGCAAGCTCCGACTCGGCGTCGGGACCCTTGTAAAGCAGTAAGCGCGACCCCTGCTTAAGAGCTTTGCCAAATAATTCGAGCAGGCGTTCGACGGGGGCAACAGCACGCGCCGTCACGATCTGCGGATGCCGGGCGATAGCAAGCGATTCGGCGCGCTCGGGCACTACCTCGACATTCGGCAGTTCGAGCGATCCCGCGACGGATTCAACAAAGCGCGCTTTTTTCTGAACGGACTCCGCGAGTACGAATCGAACTTCCGGAAGAACGATGGAGAGCGGAATTCCGGGAAAGCCTGCGCCCGTGCCCGCATCGAGCACGCACTCTGCGGCTTTGAAATGTTGCCACGGCAGGACGGAATCGAGAACATGTTTGATCGCGGCGTCTCTTGGGCTGGAGATGCGCGTCAGGTTCATATATTCGTTGGTTTCCGCGATCGATCGGAGGTGTTGCGCGGACTTTTCTATGAGAGTGGAGCGATGGGGAATATCGGCAGGCAGCACTCGTTCGAGCTCCTCTTCAAAATCCACGCTCTCAGTTTGGCATTGGCGACTCGTACGCGAAGATAAGGGTGAATGTTAAGAGCTGGAATCGTTGGTCTTCCCAACGTTGGGAAGAGCACTTTGTTCAATGCAGTCACTCAAACCAGAAAGGCAATGGCGGCCAATTATCGTTTTTGCACGATCGATCCCAATGTCGGAGTGGTGATGGTGCCGGATGAACGACTTGAAGTGCTGGCGAAGATGAGCGCGTCACAGAAGATCGTGCCGGCCGTTTTCGAATTCGTCGATATCGCCGGCCTCGTGAAAGGAGCAAGTACGGGCGAAGGCCTGGGC
The DNA here is from genome assembly GCA_963738555.1 of Terriglobia bacterium. GTDB lineage: Bacteria > Acidobacteriota > Terriglobia > Bryobacterales > Bryobacteraceae > Bog-105. The sequence continues at coordinate 228,242 of CAVTXN010000006.1, read as the reverse complement.
AATCAATTTCTGGGACACATACGCGAGGTGGATGCGATTGTTCAGGTGGTTCGTTGTTTTGAAGACAGCAAGATCGAACATGTCATGGACACCGTCGATCCTGTACGGGACATAGAAATCGTCAATACAGAACTGGTTTTGGCGGATCTCGAGGCGGTTGAGAAGCGAAAGGCAAAGCAACAGAAGGCGGCGAAGAGTGGAGACAAGAAAGCAGTCGCGGAGTTGCAGTTGCTCGAAAGGCTTGAAGCGCATTTGAACACCGGCAAGACGGTCGTGACGATGGATTTGACTGACGAGGAAAAGGCCGTAGTGCGACTGTTTTTCCTGCTTACGGCCAAGCCTACACTGTTTGCCTGCAACGTGGCGGAGGAAGATCTGGCCACTGCGGACAGCAATCGATTTGTTCAGCAGGTACGGGCTTACGTGAAAGAACACCACGACACAAGCGCGGTGGTGGTTTCGGCGGAGATCGAGTCCGAACTGGCGCAACTGGCGCCGGAGGAACGTGCGGAGTATTTGGCTGAGCTTGGAGTGAGCGATACGGGAGCGAGCAATCTGATTCGCGAGGCATATCATCTGCTGGGATTGCGGACCTATCTGACCACGGGCGAAAAAGAGACGCGCGCATGGACGATCCACGCGGGCGACAAGGCTCCGCAAGCAGCGGGCGTGATTCACTCGGATTTTGAGAAGAGCTTTATTTCAGCAGAAACAGTTTCATACAAGGATTTGGTAGAAGCAGGCTCTTTCGCAAGGGCACGAGAACTCGGAAAATTGCGGACGGAAGGGAAAGAATACGTCCTTCAAGACGGAGACGTAGTGGAATTTAAGACCTATTAGTGAATAGCCAATAGCGAACAGCTAGCCAGCCTCCGCGAATTCCGGAACTTTACAGCCAAATGTGCGTATTGGTTAGAAGCATCCTGGAGGTGCGTCTGATGAAAACTTTCATACTTTTCGTCGTTTCGATCGCCTTGGCAGTGTCGCTGATGGCACGAGTGGACGAGGATGGATCGTTCGACAAGTCTCTTGCGGTTTCAGGGCCGGTAGATCTGGACGTGCAGACCGATTCTGGGGGAATTCACGTGACGCAGGGTTCTTCCGGGTCTGTGCGAATTCACGCCATTCTTAAGGCCGACCACGGCTGGTTCAATTCGGGCGATGCGATGGCCCATATTCGCGAACTGGAGCGCAATCCCCCAATCGAGCAGGACGGCAATCGAGTGCGAGTCGGATATGTTCGGGACCGCAACTTGCTGCGTGGCGTTTCCATGCGTTTCGAAATCGAGACTCCGTCTGAGACGCAACTTCGCGCGCGGGCCGACTCAGGAGGCATCGAGGTCGAAGGCATCCGTGGACCGGTAGACACCAAGACCGATTCAGGGGGAGTGGAAATCCGCGATATTCGGTCCGAGGTTCGAGCGGCAGCCGATTCGGGCGGGATTCACGTTCACAACGTGAAGGGCCCGCTTTATGCGCGTGCCGATTCCGGCGGGGTAGAGGGAATGGATATAGCCGGCGCAATCGATGCGCAGACTGATTCGGGAAGCGTCCGCGTCAGCCAAACACAGGCAGCTTCCATCCGAGCGAAGGCGGATTCAGGCGGTGTCCAGGTAAGGCTGGCGCCGGGGGCAGGTTACGACGTCAGCGCGGAAACGGACAGCGGCACGATCTCCGTTCCTGAGATGACGGTCAGCAGCAGTTTCTCGAAGCATCATATTGAAGGAAAAGTTCGAGGCGGCGGCCCGATGGTTACGATTCGCGCTGAGTCAGGAAGCGTCACAGTCGAGTGATATTGCTTAGGAATGCAGCGGAGAGCATTTCTTAAGGCAGCGCTGGCGACAACGGCCGTACAACTGGCTTGGCCGCAGGAACAACTTCTTTGGGGTGGACCGGTGCTGGATACGCATCTTCACCTCAGGCGTGATCCAGACTCGTGCTTCAGGCACATCCAAGGCTGCGGGGTAACGAATGCCGTCCTGCTCACGCGCGCGAGCGATGAGGACAAAGCGAAGCAGGAGATGAGCAAGCGTCCCGGCCATTTCGCGAGATCAGTCGCGACAGATCCGTCTCAGGCCGATGCCGCTGACGTGATTCGGAAAGCTATCCAGGGCGGAGCGGTCAGCGTGGGCGAGCTCAAGTATCACCTGGCACTGGACTCGCCCGAAATGCGCCGGGTCTATGACGTATGTGCAGATATGCAAGTGCCCGTCATGATGCACATTCAGAACTTCCCGCATTTCCCTGGCGAACTGCCTTACAACACAGGCTATCCGCAGTTCGACAAGGTCCTTAGCGCGTATCGAAAAACGAATTTCATCGGACACGGAGATCTCTTTTGGGCACACATCAGCGCCGATGTTCCAACCGATCGCGGATATCCGTCAGGGCCGATCAAACCAGGCGGGCTCACTGACAAGTTTCTCTCCGACTTTCCGAATCTCTACGCAGACATGTCTGCCAATTCGGGGAACAACGCGCTCTCGCGCGACACTGATTTCTCGCGGGAGTTTATTGCACGCCATCGAAGCAAGCTGATCTTCGGGAGCGATTGCAGTTGCACGGACGGCAAAGGCGCCGGCATCTCTCAGGGCAATAATCCGGAAGCGAGCCGGCTGGCGGGAAAGTGTGTGGCCCGGGCAACCCTAGGCTTGCTAAAGGGACTTACGTCCGCTGACATCTTCCGGCAGGTGACCTGGGAGAATGGCGTAAAGCTGTTCAAGATCCAGACCGACCAGGCCTAAGTAATCGCCCGGCAACGCACTGCGCGGAGGCTTGGCAAGGATCAAGGACATCATTTACTTGTGTTGACCAAGCACCGCTTGGCTGCCAGGCTAGAAGGCGAATCCGCCGGAGCGCCGGCGCGTACATTTTTATGAAGCATCACAGGAAGCTACTCCTGTTTCTACTTACGGCAGCGAATCTGTATTCGCAAGACACGGCCTTAACAACGGGTCGAAATACGTTCGAGAACCGGTGTTCGGGTTGCCACGGCGCGGACGGAAACGGCGGTGAACTGGGCCCTGCGATTACGTACAGGCTGCGCAGGCTTACCGACGCGCAAATCGGTAACACTGTTCTACATGGTGTCTCGGGGCGCATGCCGGCGATTCAGGTCAGCGAGAGCGAGCTGGCGAATCTCATCGCTTTTCTCCGTACACTGCGGCCCCATAGGTTCGGCTTCCGCCCGCATGCGGGGAGCGCCACGCTTACCGGCGGAGAGGTATTGAAGGGCACGATTTTGGGCGAAGGATTCAACGATCTGCAGCTACGGTCAGAGGACCACAAGATCCATCTCCTGCGGCGCGCCGAAGGAGACCGGTTCCGCGAAGTAACTTCACAAGTGAACTGGCCCGGTTACAACGGCGACCCGGCAGGAAATCGTTATACGCTGCTGAAACAGATTGACAGAAGCAACGTGAAGAGCGTGGCCCCACGCTGGGTATTCACGTTGCCGAATGTATTTCCGCTCGAAGGAACACCGGTTGTGGCGGATGGAGTCATGTATGTGACGAGCGCCAACGAGTGTTACGCGTTAGATGCGGGGAGCGGGCGGCAGATCTGGCATTTTCAGCGCGATCGCACCAAAGGACTCAATGGGATTGCCGCGGCGGGTATGAATCGCGGGGTAGCAGTTGCAGGCGACCGGCTCTTCATGCTGACAGACAATGCGCACCTGATTGCGTTGAATCGTGCCGACGGTGAATTGCTCTGGGAGACTGAGATGGCCGACTGGCATCTCAACTATAACGGCACGTCGGCGCCTCTGGCAGTAGGTTCTTTGGTGATTTCCGGCACCGCAGGAGGCGAAGAAGGCGTGCGCGGCTTTCTGGCAGCTTACGACCAGGCTACCGGCAAAGAGGTCTGGCGTTTCTGGACCGTTCCGGCACGGGGAGAACCAGGATCAGAGACATGGCAGGGAAATGGTATCGAGCACGGCTCGGCAGCGACCTGGTTCACCGGTACCTACGATGCGGAAACCGATACGCTGTTCTGGCCGGCGGGGAATCCGGGCGAGGATTATAACGGCGACCAACGCCAAGGAGACGATCTCTATTCCGATTGCATTCTGGCTCTCAATCCGCGCACAGGAAAGTTGAAGTGGTATTTCCAATCGACACCGCATGATGTTTGGGACTGGGACTCGGCAGAAACGCCGCTTTCGATCGATACGAAATGGCGAGGACAGCCACGAAAACTTCTGGTGCAGGGAAATCGCAACGGATTCTTCTATGTGCTCGATCGAACGAATGGCAAGGTTCTGCTGGCCAAACAATTTATTCGTGAGCTGACTTGGGCGAAGGGAGTAGGAGAGGATGGCCGGCCTATCAAAGTAGCGGGGCAGGAGCCGAGCGCACGAGGCACGCGGGTGTGTCCATCACAGGACGGCGCTACAAACTGGTATTCGCCATCCTATAGCCCGGAAACCGGTCTCTTCTACATGCAGACGCTGGAACAGTGTTCGATCTATACCAAGAGGCCGGAGGAGTTTACGGCAGGCAGAGAATTTCTGGGCGGCGCGCAGCGGAACGACCCTTCCACGAAGGCGGAGCGCATCCTGAGAGCCTTAGATATTCAAACCGGTGCAGTCAAGTGGGAGCTGTCCCAAGCAGGCTCGGCAAACAGCTGGGGCGGTACGCTCGCGACCGCCAGCGGGCTTGTTTTCTTTGGCGAAGATAGCGGTGATTTCGCGGCCGCGGATGCAACCACCGGCGAAGTTTTGTGGACATTTCCGGCTAACGCCCTGTGGAAGGCCTCACCGATGGCTTACAGTTTCGACGATCGTGAACTGATTGCTGTAGCCGCGGGTACGAACATTCTGGTGTTCGGTTTGGCTCAATGAGTTCTGCCGATTAACCAGCAGCGCTATTCTTCCCGCAAAGCCGAGACCGGATCCACGCTCGAGGCGCGGCGGGCGGGCATACCGGCAGCAAACAACGCTGTCAATAGGAAGAGCGTGATAGCCGTTCCGATTACGAGGGGATCGGCGCTGCGGACTCCAAACAGCAAAGATCGCAGTGCCGTCAGGATGGCGAGGGCTGCGGTAAGGCCGACGATCAATCCTCCGCTCAGTAAAGCGCCGACGTCCTTCAAAACGAGGGCGACAATTTGCGGGCGCTGCGCTCCGAGAGCAGCTCGAACGCCAATCTCCCTGGTGCGGCGTCCGACGGAATAGCTCAAAAGTCCGAAGAGGCCAATCGCGGCAAGCAAGAGTCCGAAGAACGCGAAGGCTCCGCCGAGATTAGCGAGTAGTTTCTCGCGCAATAACGTGTTCCCTACCAACGTTTGGAGAGTCGTGACTTCGTGGATGCGGATGTTGGGATCAATCGCACGGGCTTCGCGGTCCGCCAGATGCACAACAGAACCTAACGGCAGCGCTGAGCGCACATAGAGTGTGAATCCGACGTTCCCGCCGGCTGGAAGATAGACAAGTGGAGTGGGGCTATTTCGCAGGTCGTAATAGCGCGCATTCGCCGCTACACCCACGATGGTGTTCCGAACCTGAGTATTCATGAATCTGTAGTCGAACTGTTGTCCCAATACGTTTACGCTGTCGAAGTATCTACGCGCGAAGGCTTCGTTGACGATTGCCGGGGCGGGATTCCGGGTTCTGCTGTCGCTCGCGTTGAAATCGCGGCCAGCGAGGAGCGGCGTGCGAAGCGCAGAGAAGTAGCCAGGCGAGATGCGATATAAAACTTCCTCGCGATCGCCAGGCGGCTTACCGGGGATGCTAATCTGCTCAGACTGGCCACTTCCCTGGAAGATGGGCCACCAGGCTAAGGCGGCGGCCTGCACGCCACGCTGTTCCGACACACGGCTTTGAAGCTGAAACATCCAATTACGACGTCGAGTTTCGAGTTCGGGATTCGCTTGAGAATCGGCAACCAGATCGGAGCTCCTCTCGCCCGCGGTGAAATTGATTACCGCGACATTTCGCGCGTCGAAACCGGGGTTCACGTGCAATAGTTTTCCGAGGCTGAAAAGAAAGGCGGCGCCGACGATCACCAGACAAAAGGCGCAGGCCACCTGAATGCTCACGAAAAATTTACTGAGGCGCAGCTTGCCGGCCTGGCCCACGGCGGCACGCAGAGAGAACATAGGTTGTATACGGGAGCTTTGCCAGGCTGGGACCAAGCCAAACAGCACAGCCGAGAGAGTGGAAACGGCGATGCAGAAGAACAGCACGCGCGTATCGATCGCAAGGACGAACTGCACGGGATCGCTTTCTTGAGAAAGCATGGCGACAAGTGCCGGTGCGAGAAGGCGGGCTAGGAGCCACCCTAAAGCACCCGCCATCAGAGAAAGCAAGAGACTCTCCGTCAACAACTGGCGAATGAGACGTATGCGCGCGGCACCCAAAGAGATGCGCATTGCCATTTCGGATGCGCGGGCAGTGGAACGAGCAAGCAGAAGACTCGCCACGTTCGCACAAGCGATCAACAAAATACCGCCCGCTACGCCGAACACGATCCACAAGGAGTGCGAGAAATCTCTTCGAAAATCGGAGACTCCGGTCGTCGCGGGATGCACGAGGATGGCAGCCTGCAGGAACTGCTTACGGATAACCGGCGGCATTGAGGGAATGTGCTTCAGCATCTCCAGCACGAAATTGTGGAAAGGCATTTGCAAGATAGCCGCTACTCGGTCGCGGGATACACCTGGGTTTACGCGGCCCAAAATCTCAAACCAGTTCCAGCCGGGATCGGTAAGCGCTCGTGTAGTGTAAAGAGTGGCGGGCAGCCAGAAATCGACAAATCTTCCCGGCTCGACTCCAAAGAAGCCCTCCCGTGCGACACCAACGATTTCGTAGGGCGTGCCTTGTATTTGGAGAAATTGCCCGATAACAGATCGATCGGCGTGAAATCGCTTTTGCCAGCAGCGATAACTTAAGACCACCACATTGCGGCCGCGCGGGAGGCGGTCGTCCTCGGCCGAGAAGAGCCGTCCAACGGCGGGAGCCACACCGAGGACATCGAATGCTTCCCCGGAAACAAACTGTCCAATCATCTTTTCAACAGGCATAGCGGACCCCGGTCTTTGTGTCTCCATGCTCCCCGGGGAGTTGAAAAGCGCCAGCCGCGCGGCAGGTTTCGACACGGCCAGAAATTGTAAATACACCGGATAACTGAATGAACGCCGCTCTTCAGCCGCGGGGCCGCCTGGCTGCGATATACCCGGCGACGCGAGCCTGAACAAGTGGTCCGGCTCATAGACGGGCAAGGGCCGGAGGATGGCAGCGTCGACGATTGAATAGATAGCCGTGTTGGCGCCGATGGCCAGGGCCAACGACAAGACAGCGGCAGAAGCAAAGCTCCTGGTCTTGCGCATGCCCCGCCAGGCATAACGGATGTCCTGAAGCGTACTTTCTAAACCGGTCCAAACGCGGAAATCGCGACTCTGCTCGCGAAAGCGGGTCGTGTTGCCAAAACGTAGCTGCGCCCGGCGGCGAGCTTCCCGGGGGCTGAGGCCGCTGGCTTTGATGGCATCGGCGCGATGCTCGAGATGGTCGCGCATTTCTTCTGCCAAATCTGCGTCCAGCTGCTGTGGGTGCAATGCATTCTTTAATTTGGAAAACCAGGACATGAATGGACTCCTCTGGGCGAATGGCTCAGGCGTGCCGTAATACGCGCGAAACACCGGCAGAAAAGCTGCTCCACCGCTCGGACTCCGACGCCAATTGCTTCCTTCCGGCGTTCGTAATTCGATAGAAGCGCGCGCGCCGTTTGGTCTCACTCATTTTCCATTCAGCGGCGATCCAAGCGAGTTCTTCCATACGATGCAGAGCGGGATAGAGCGATCCTTCTTCGACGCGCAGCGCTTCCTGGGATAAGTCCTCGATGGCGGTTGCGATTCCATAGCCATGCAGCGGGCCACGACGTTCGAGGACAGTCAAGACAAGCAGGTCGAGGGCGGTCTGAGCGGAATTTGGTTTAGCCAAAGCAGTATATACTCCGTTCGCTAGGGGTAGCGAGCTAATTATACGCCCTGCGGCAGAGTTGAAGCAAGTGCCGAACTTGCAGAGGGAAGATTGATGATGGATGAAAACATATAAATTTAGGGCAAAGATAGAGGCAGCAGATGGCGGGGGAGCTTACGTCTTGTTTCCGTACGACGTCCAAAAGGAATTCGGCACGAAAGGGAGGGTGCCCGTAAAGGTGACGTTCGACGGTGTTCCCTATTCGGGCTCGCTGATCAAATATGGCAATCCGCAACACATGTTGCCGATGCTCAAAGCCATACGCGAACAAGTTGGCAAAGCGCCTGGCGACACTGTCAGCGTCGAGCTCTGGAAGGAGGATGCTCCCAGAACTCTCGAAGCCCCGGCGGAATTGAAAGAAGCGATGAGAAAGGGCGGGGTGACCTCATTTTTCGACCAGCTCAGCTATACGCACCGCAAAGAGTACTGCCGCTGGATCACGGACGCCAAGAAGGAAGAAACGCGATTGCGCCGCTTGGAAAAAGCCGTTGAGATGCTTAAGAAGGGGGTGCGCGCTCCCGGGTAGCAGAGGTTCACGCAGGTCTTGCGTTGACGGGTTAACGCAACGGATGCGCTAGGCTGACGAGCGTGGGTATGGACTCCATTCCTCGTCACGTTGTTAATGCGGCCTTGCGCACCAATCTCCCGCTGTTCGGTATCGCTTGCGTGACTCTGCTGGCCGGCATTTGTTCGCTTCTGCTTGCGCGGCTCAGGTCCCGGGATCGCTTACTGCTCTGGGTCGGCGTATTCTCGACGGTATTGTTGAAGCAAATGATCGGGACGGCCGGGAATTCGGTCGCGACAGGCTGGAGCTTTTCTTCCTGAATTCGGCAGGCCAGCAACCGATAGAATTCATGGATGAGCTGTTTCAAAAGATCGCAACCGGCGCGCAGCAGGACGATTTGACCGCGGTGCTTGCGCAGTTTGGCTAGACAATGGAACGCGAGAAAATAGCATCCGACAAACCTCTGGATGAAGTGACTATCCGTCAGGCGCGGGCGGAGGACGCGACCGCGTGCGGTCAGATCTGTTACGACGCCTTCAACACCGTGAACAAAAGCCACGGCTTTCCTCCAGACGTTCCCGCCCCGGAAGCTGGTACATCTCTGCTCTCGATGATGTTTTCGCACCCGGGCTTTTACTGTGTGATTGCCGAAGCGGGAGGCCGGATCGTGGGCAGCAATTGTCTCGATGAGCGGTCTACGATTGCCGGGGTTGGACCGATTACCATCGATCCTCAAGCGCAAAACCGCGGGATCGGAAGAAAGCTGATGCAGGCTGTACTGGATCGCGCCCGCGAGCGCAATGCCGCCGGAGTGCGGCTGGTGCAGGCGGCCTTTCACAACCGCTCGCTGTCGCTCTACGCGAGTCTGGGTTTCGACATTCGCGAGCCGCTTTCCTGCATGCAAGGCCGGACTCTGCAAAGAAGCGTGCCTGGGTGCGCGGTGCGGGCCGCTCAAAATACGGATTTGGATGCCTGCAATGCGTTATCGCGGCAGGTTCACGGGTTCGATCGCGGCCGGGAACTTGCCGAAGCTGTTCAGCACGCCACTGCCTTGGTGGTTGAGCGCGCCGGCCGGATTACCGGGTATGCTTCCGCGCTCGCGTTTTTCGGTCATGCCACGGCCGAAACCAACATCGATTTACAAGCCTTGATTGCCTCGGCCGACTCGTTCGCCGGTCCCGGCATTCTGGTTCCTTCCCGCAACAACGTTCTGTTCCGGTGGTGTCTCGCCAACGGACTGCGCGTCGTGGAGCCTATGACGCTTATGACGCGTGGGCTTTACAATGAAGCCGCGGGTGCCTGGCTGTCTTCCATCCTCTTTTGATGGGAGCCGTCTTGAACCTCACGCCCGCGTACTATAATTCCGCCATGCTTAGGCGCAATTTATTGGCTCGTCTGACAGCGGGCGCAGCAGTGACGCCACTCACGATGAGCGCCTCGGCGGCGCAATCGCAGCCCTCCGATGGCGATATTTTTCTCGAGCGTCCGGCGGCTGGCCGGCCGCATGAAGGAAAGGTTCTTCTGGCGCTGCAGGCGCATTCCGACGACATACCGCTCATGGCAGCCGGCACGGTGGCGAAACTTATTGAGGAGGGCTATACCGGTTACCTGGTCCGCGCTACCAACGATGACATGGGCGACGCTAAGGGGCTTGGAACGCCCGGCAGTATTGGTGAAAACGTACTACGGAATGAGCAAGACAATGAGGAGATCGCCCGCGTGTTGGGTTGCAAGCGTACGTTCAATCTGAACTACAACAATCACCGGATGGCGGACGTATCCCTGAACGAACTGATTTGCCGCCTTATCCTGATCATCCGGCTTGTCAAAGCCGACACAGTGGTTTGCTGGGATCCGTGGGCGCATGATGAAGAGAACCCCGATCACTACATGCTGGCGCGCGGGGTGGAGGCAGCCTGCTGGATGGCCGGTCGCGCTCACGATTATCCCGAACAGTTTGCGGCCGGTCTTCAACCGCACGAGGTGGCCGACAAATACTACTTCGCGCGGCGACCCGAAGTTACGCGAGCAGTGGATATCAGCCGCCAGATCGACAAGAAGGTTGATGCCAACCGGGCAAACACGGCAAAAGGTCCGGCCGGACATCTTGGATCGAGGCTTCGCGCCGAGTTGGCGAAGAAAGGCGAACAGCTTCCGCTGCTTGGAAACGCGGATGATGTTACGGCAGATCGAAATTACATCAAAGAATTCGGCATGCGTCACGATCGCGAGCTAGGTCAGAAATACGGCGTTGAGTATGCGGAGGTCTTTCACTACCTTGCACCGGGGAGCGCTGGCGCCGGAACCGATGCAACAGTTGAGGCGTACGTCAAGCAACATGCTGTGCCTTTGAAGTAAGCTGATCTCCGACGGTTTTTCGAAGATGATCCGGAATGCCAGCGTCGCACCTCGAGGTGATCTGCTGCGCGGGGGCCTCGAACGAGCCTCGCGGCTTACGAGCATAGATGCGCTCCGTGGCGCGGTGATGGTTCTGATGGCGCTCGATCACGTCCGTGATTTTTTCCATGCCGGCGCGATGTCGTTCTCGCCGACTGATCTCGCGAAAACAACTACGGTTCTGTTCCTGACTCGCTGGATTACCCACTTCTGCTTACCGGTTTTCATGTTTACAGCCGGCGCAAGCGCGTTCCTCTGGCGCCGTGGACGGGGCCGCACCAATAAACAGCTCTCGTTTTTTCTCGTGACACGCGGAATCTGGTTCATACTGCTGGAGTTGACAATCATGCAGCTCGCGTATGACTTCAATGTTCCGGCGCGTTATCCGATATTTCTGCTTATTCTTTGGATCTTCGGATCGTGCATGATCATTATGGCCGCGCTGATCCAGCTACCCTTGCGTTGGCTGATTGCCGGCAGTCTGGTGGTAATCGCAGCGCACAATTCTTTGGACGGCGTTACGGCATCGCAATTCGGCTCCGGCGCCTGGTTGTGGAATCTCATCCATCAACCGGGAATTATTGTTCTCGCCGGCAAGAGCATATTAGTGACCTACACGGTTGTTCCTTGGATCGCAGTGATGACGGCCGGTTTCTGCTTCGGCAGAATCTTTCAATGGGAGCCGCACGCCCGGCAACGGGTTATGCGCTGGATCGGGTTCGCCTGCGTAGCGGTGTTCGTTGTGCTTCGAGCGATCAACGCGTACGGCGATCCAGTCCCGTGGGCACGCCAGAAATCTGCTATCTTTACGGCGCTCTCTTTTCTTAACTGCACGAAATATCCAGCCTCGCTCGATTTCCTGCTGATGACTTTAGGACCCGCCTTGCTGGCGTTGGCTTTTCTGGACCGGCATCCGCCAAAATTCAACAATGCCGTGGTAATTTTCGGGCGCGTCCCCATGTTCTACTTCGTACTGCATTTTTATTTGATTCATGGTCTGCTGGTGTTGTTCGCGTTCGTGAAGTATGGCGGGACAGCGCGATCATTTGTTTTCAATCCACCACCCTCGATGGGGACTGCCAGGCAACTGTTTCCAGCCGATTTCGGCTACACTCTGTGGGTCACATACGCGGTATGGGTGCTGGTCGTCATCGTCTTATATCCACTCTGCCGATGGTACGCGAACGTCAAAGCAAGAAACCGTAGTGTCTGGTTGAGCTATCTGTGAGGAATGATCGGGAAGATGTTCAGAGCCAGCAGCTTTGAAATATTTGCTGCATTGCGCGCTGGACGTCGGGCGAGCGATGGAACCATCGCCAGATCCGGCGCGTCCGCAGGTTCTCCGCGCTCAACAATGTGATACCGACATCGAGACCGACCACGTCCGGATTGACCCAGAACGAGAGTGGATTGAACGAGTCCGCAAATCCGTAGCGGGCATAAATGTATGGGCCGAACTGTTCATAAAGGTTGCGAAGAACCGGCAGGCAGATTTCCGGAGCAAACATCAGCGAACCGCCGGCTGCACACGGCACAAGGCTGCCATCGATGTAGCGCCGCGAGGTGGGGCTGCCCCAGATCACGTAACCGACTTCGCTATCGGAAGCCGTGATGCCCCACAGGTCTTCTGAATAGCTCGGATACATGCCGCGCAGGCCCAGGCAATACGCGCGGTGCGCATAAGTAGCGATTCTGGAGTTTTGGAAATAGTCTATCTCGAATGGCGGCCCATCATGAAGATTCGCCAGATTCAGCCACGCCTGTGAATACTGATGCGTGAAGAGAGGACCGCGGCCAACATATCTATAGCCGGCAAACTCGATTTGTTCACGATCAAACCGATACCAGCACCGCACGGGAATAGGATGGACAGGCGAACCAATCGCAAGAATATGAAGGACGGCGTTCTCACTATAGTTGTCCCATTCGCCACGAAGAAAACCCGCTTCAGGAATCCAGCCTTTTCGAAGCCACCCTGTCCGACGGTCCAACAACCAGGGGAAATCAACGCGCTCGTATAAATGGGAGGTCAGGCTGAAGATCTCGCTGTCATTTCTAAAATACTGTTGAACTGTCAGTACGCCAGCAAGGAAGAGCGCCGTATCGATGCTCGAAAGCTCGCTGTTCCATACTCGCTCTCCGGTTTTACGATTCACGAAATGGTAATAGAAGCCGCGAACGTGATCTTGATTGCCGGCGAAATGGCGCAGTGATGATCTCACCCGTTCACGAATCTCGTTCGGGTCCTCCCAACGGCGCTCGCAAGCGATACACATGGCAGTGAAGAAGAAACCGGTCAACGCTACACTCGCGACATCCAAGCTGTGGCTCACGTTCTGCACTCCCGCCGTTCCGACTCGGTCCAAAACTAAACCGGTGTGCGGATCGCTTTGTTCCCAGAAAAAAAGAAAAGCGCGCCGCGACAAATCCTCGAGGAACGTATCGTCGGCATGGGAAAGAGCAAAATCCGGCCGTGCAAGGCCCGGTAGCGTTGCCGTCAGCGAGAGAAAATGCCGGCGCGAGAGGCCTATCATTGAAGATCCGGCGTTATGGTGTATCTGGGAATAAACAGATCTGGCATGCGTTCACTTTTGATTTTGCTGGCCTTTCTCGCTGTCGTGCAAGCACAAGATATAAGGTCCTTCAGCGGCCAGCCTTCGCTGCGCGTACATGGCCAAGCCACTGTTTCGGTACACCCCGATCAGGCCGAACTGGATATCGGCGTTACAACTCAAGGAACAACAGCCAAAGCAGCAAGCGACCGGAACGCGATTCAGACAAATGAGGTTGACCACAGTCTTCGGGAGATACTGCCCACCGCTACCATCGAGACCGTCAATTTCTCTGTCAATCCGAATTATCGTTATCCCAAGGACGGAGGTACGCCGGAGATTCTAGGCTATTCGGCGGACAACACGGTACGTGTCGTATTAGAAGATATCTCGATGGTGCGCAGAGTGATTGAGGTGGCGACGAAGTCCGGGGCTACCAATATCAACCGCCTGGATTTCACACTGCGCGATGAAAAGCCGGTGAGGGCGCGCGCACTGGCAGATGCAGCGAGCCAGGCACAGGCGGGCGCCGACGCGCTGGCCGCCTCTTTGAAACTGAAATTGGGACGGCTGCTCTTAGTCGAAGAAGGGCAACCCGTTATTGTGTCTCCGGCGCGCCAGGTCGATCTGCAGAAGATCCGGGCAACCAATCTGACGCCTATCTCGCCAGGAAATATCGAGGTGCATGCCGATGTCGATCTTACGTATGAAATAACGGGACAAGGCAGATAACCAGAAGCGACACTCACCAAGCGAGAGGTGGCAAAGGACCTTGAGAGTGTACGACGAACGCCTCGGCTCGTTTACAACCGTGCTCCAGCCCGCGAAATCGCTCCATCTCTTCGTGATACGCGTAGAATTCAGACGGCCCCTGGCTGGCGTGGGCAAAACAAGCCTCTTTCTTCTTCTCCCAGCTTTCCGTTACATCGACGTAAAAGTCGGGAGAAAACTCTTGAGTCTGCTCACCGCTCATAACCTCGAAATAGAGGAGCGCGTATTTCTTCCCGCGCCGGTACCAGGATTGATACGTCAGCAAAGACGCAGCGCAGTGGTCGCGATGCGTATCTACGGGCCAGTGAGTAAGTACCAGGTCCGGCTGTTGGTCATTCAGCAGAGTGTCGAAGACTTGATAGCGAGGGTTGTTAACCTCGGTTGATCCATCGATCTGGCCGGCGAAGATCGGTTTTGCGTTGAGAATGCGGCAGGCCTTTAAGGCCTCCTCAGTCCGGATGCGGGCGGCCTCGTTATGAGTCTTGCCGGCGATCCCTGCTTCACCGCGGGTCAGATAAATGATACTGACGTTATGGCCTCGCTCAGAGTAGCGAACCAGTGTGCCTCCGCAGCCGGTTTCCGGATCGTCGGGATGAGCGCCAACGCAAACCACGTTTAATTTGCGGGAAGGAGCAGGTGTCTCTCCGGCGAGCCTGGCTGCAAGAGGAGCGGCAACGGCAAAGAGACTTTCTCTTCGAGTCATATGGGTATTGGTTACCATATCGAGTCTTAATCTTTCGCCTTGCATCCAAAGTGGAAAGGACCCTCATTCATGCGATCTGACATTATTCCGGGAGCGGTTTTTCCAGACTATGAACTTACCGACCACACAGCGAAACGCCGGCGGCTCTCCGAATTACAAGGGCAGAACCCAATGATTCTGGTACTGAGCCGGGGAGGTTTTTGCCCGAAGGACCGGCGTCAAGCTGAAGGTCTGGTAGCACTACATCGCGAACTAGAGGTTGGCTATTGCCGGCTTGTCACGATTAGCACCGATAACATCTCGCAGACGAATGAATATCGGAGCGGTGTCGGCGCGCATTGGCCTTTCCTTTCGGATGCAGGTCGTATTGTTCAAAAAGATCTCGACATCGCCGAGTACACGGATCCGATTAACAATCCAATGATTCCTCACACGATAGTTCTCGAACCCGGACTGATCATTTACAAGATCTACAACGGATACTGGTTTTTTGGACGTCCGACTACGGAAGATCTCCGGCAGGATCTTCGCGCCGTCACGAAGAAATGCCGGCCAGATTGGGACATCACGACTCCCGAGCTCAGGGCTGCCTGGAAGGAAGGGCGCAGAGAACTCTTCTATCCATACGGGAAGACGTACGCTCAAACGCTTGGTGAGCAGGATTAAGCGAGGATCGGTTTCACGACACTGCCGCCGACGTCCGTAAGACGAAAGTGCCGGCCCTGGAATTGATAGGTAAGCTTCAGTGTGATCAATTCCGAGGCAGTTGAGAATGGTGGCTTGCAAATCGTGTACGTGTACGCCTTCCTTGACGATGTTGTAGCCGTAGTCGTCGGTTTCGCCGTAGGTGATCCCCGCCTTGATGCCGCCGCCCGCCATCCACATAGTAAAGCAACGTCCATGATGGTCGCGGCCGTAGTCCGTTGCCGTTAGACGTCCCTGGCAATAGACCGTCCGTCCGAATTCCCCGCCCCAAATGACAAGCGTGTCATCCAACATCCCGCGTTGTTTGAGATCTTCGATGAGCGCCGCTGACGGCTGATCGACATCCTGGCAACGTTTGGGCAGCGCTTCGGGCAATCCCGCGTGGTGATCCCAGTCACGATGATAGAGCTGGATGAAGCGAACACCGCGTTCGGCGAGACGCCGGGCGAGCAAGCAATTCGATGCGAAGGTGCCAGGCTTCTTCACCTCGGGGCCGTACATATCAAAGGTGTGCTGCGGTTCTTTCGAGAGGTCCGTAAGTTCGGGAACGGAGCTCTGCATGCGATAAGCCATCTCATATTGCGCAATGCGCGCCTCGGTTTCGGGATCGCCGAATTCCTGGCTTTCGAGATTGTCGAGCTTATTGACAGCGTCGAGGAAATGACGGCGGTCCGCGGTTGTAAAACCCTTGGGGTCGGACAAATAGAGCACGGGGTCTCCGACCGAACGGAACTTCACGCCTTGATAACGGCTGGGCAGGAAAGCAGTTCCCCAGAGACGGTCATATAAGGGTTGGCCCCCGCCAGAGGACGAAATCATAACGACGAAGGCAGGCAGGTCTTGCGTCTCACAGCCGAGACCATACGAGATCCACGCGCCCATGCTGGGACGCCCCCCAAGGCGAAAGCCGGTTTGCGCCATTGTGACTGCGGGATCGTGATTGATCTCTTCGGTGTTGACGGTCTTTATGAAAGTCAGCTCGTCAGCGATCCGCGCCGTGTGTGGCAGCAGCTCACTGACCCATGCGCCGGAGTTGCCATGCTGGGAGAAGCTGAATTTGGATGGTACGACAGGGAAGCTCGACTGTGATGCCGACATGCCCGTGAGGCGCTGGCTGCCGCGGATCGAATCCGGCAGATCGGTGCCTTGGAATTCTTTGAGACGAGGCTTGTAGTCGAAGAGTTCAAATTGAGACGGGCCGCCGGACTGAAAGAGATAGATCACGCGCTTGGCTTTGGGCGTGAAATTGGGGAACCCAGCGAGACCGCCGACGCGGCTGGCCGGAGTTGCTGAAACCAGGTCGCGCGAGAACAACGATGCAAGGGCGGCTATTCCGATTCCCGTGGATTGCAGGCCGAAGAAGTGCCGTCGCGTGATCCGCAAGTCATCATCTGAACAACAGGAACAGGCCATCTTGTTTTCCATCCTACTCTTTCGTTATCGCTTCGTCCGTGTTCATTATCAGGCTTGCAACCGTTGTGTAGGCAGCCAGCTCAGAGATCTTGACTGTGAGATCGCGCTTGGATTCTCCGTATGAGAGATATTCCTCCGCCGCTTTCGAATCGGATCGGTATTTCGCCACGAAGGAGTCAAATGTGTCGAGCAAGACCCGCCGCTCTGCCTCTCGTGGGGGTCGCGCAAGCAGCAATTCAAACCCGTAATCAATTCGACTCTGCGGCGAAGAACCGCCCTCCTGCACCATACGTTCAGCCAGTTTGCGAGACGCTTCAAGGAAAGTGACGTCGTTCATCAAGTCAAGAGCTTGCAGGGGAGTGTTGGTGCGGCCTTCGTATACGGTGCAAACCTCTCTATTCGGTGAATCGAAGTTCGCCATGAAAGGTGGCGTGACGGTCCGCTTCCAGTATGTGTAGAGGCTGCGGCGGTAGAGCGAATCACCTTTGTCCTGGACGTAACCGTCGCCCCCGGCGAGTTCCTGCCACAAACCGGGCGGTTGATATGGTTTCACAGATGGCCCGCCCAGTTGTTGCACTAAAAGCCCAGACGCAGCGAGAGCAGAGTCGCGGATCTCGTCGGGCCCCAGCCGCACGCGCGGTCCGCGTGCAAGTAAGCGATTGTCGGGGTCCTTTTCGAGAAGCGCGGGCGTGATTTTCGAAGATTGACGGTACGTGGCGCTGGTGACGATCAGGCGCTGCATGGCTTTGACATTCCAACCGCTATCCATGAACTCGACAGCGAGCCAATCGAGCAGCTCCGGATGAACGGGCCATTCGCCTTGAGAACCGAAATCATCAACCGTTTTCACAATGCCAATGCCGAAGTAAGACTGCCAGTAGCGATTGACGGTAACGCGCGCGGTAAGCGGGTTGCTGCGATCGGTAATCCAGCGCGCCAGCCCGAGGCGGTTGGCAGGCCACTGCGGCGAAGGTTGCGGCAACGAAGTTGGAACTCCCGGCGTCACCTTTTCGCCAGGCTTGTCGTAGGCGCCGCGTTGTAGAACGAAGGTGTCTCGCGGCGTAGGACTTTCGACCATCACCATGACGGTTGGAATCGAGTCATAGAACGCCGCGCGGCCGGTGCGAGCTTTTCGCAGCTCGCTGAGCACGGACTCTATCTCCGGAGAAGCGCCTTCGGCCAGAAACGCGAGGGCGATTTTCTGCGACTGTTGCGGTGTTCGCTCGGGACGCCGAATGCGCGCTATTTCAAAGACAGGGTCGGCCACCGACAGCGCCGCTGCTTCGTCCGGCTCCAGCGCGCGGTTGTAGATTCGCACGTCACGGATGCCGCCCTCAAAGAACTTCCCGCCGGCCACGCCGATCCGGATAGGAGTTTTCGCGTCCACGTGAAAAGGCTCATTGAGCTGATCGAACAGGACGTTTACCGGCTGATCAACGCCGTCGACGTAAACGTGAATACCGGAGGCCTTGCGCTTGCCGTCGTACGTGACCACGATACTCTGCCATTGATTGAGCTTGACAGGAGATTTGGTTTCCAGGCGAATGGCGAGGTCCGTCCAGCGGTGAATGATGTGTACTCGAAGTTTGCCGTCGATCAGGTACAGGCCGTGTCCAGTGCCTTCAAAATAATCCTCTGAACGCGAGACGATGCCGCCGTTCGGTGTTCTTGTATTGATCCAGACGGAAAACGTGAACGGGTCGAGATAGCCGAAGTAAGCGGTTTTGTTATCGCCCGGCGTATCGACAGAATGCTTTCCATCAAACTCAGGAAGCGCTGCCGGGGAGCGAAACTGAAGTCCATCAGTAACTGTCCAGTCGTAGGCCTTCGAAGGAAGATTCTTTTCCCAAGCGGCTTGCTCTTTTCGAATTCGAGTACTCAGTGCGTCATACCGGACCTGGGCCGCCCGGATTCGCTGATCGAGGAGAGCCAGACGCTTTTCCTGCTCAGGGAGAGGCGCCTTGATGTAAGGTTCTTCATTACCGTAGTTGTAAGAGAAACCTTTTTCGTTGGGAATCTGGTTGAAGTATGCGAATAAGCGATAGAAATCCTTCTGCAGAAACGGGTCGTACTTGTGATCATGGCAGCGCGCGCAGCCGAGCGTAAGGCCCATCCAGACTGTCGCAGTCGTTTGTGCGCGATCTGCAACGTATTCGACGCGATACTCCTCGGGAATAATGCCGCCTTCGCCGTTCGTGCGATGGTTGCGATTGAAACCGGTGGCGATTCGCTGTGACAAGGTCGCGTTGGGCAGAAGGTCGCCCGCAAGTTGCTCGACTGTGAACTGGTCGTAACGCATGTTGCGGTTGAATGCGTCAAGCACCCAATCGCGCCAGCGCCACATTTCGCGAGGACCGTCTGTTTGATACCCGTTCGTATCGCCGTATCGCGCAGCCTCCATCCAACGAAATGCCATTCGCTCGGCATAATGCGGTGATGAAAGTAGCCGGTCAACCACTTTTTCGTATGCCGCTGACGAACTGTCGGCGAGGAAAGCATCGACCTCTGCGGGAGTTGGAGGAAGGCCGGTCAGATCGAGCGTTACGCGCCGGATGAGCGTACGTTTATCTGCTTCGGGCGAGGGATGAAGCCCTTCCCGCTCCAGACGGCTGAGAATAAACACATCAATCGGATTCCGAATCCAGGCGGCGTCTTTGATCGCCGGCAAGGCAGGCCGTTTCGGCGGGATGAACGACCAGAACGGTTCCCAGTTTGCGCCTTGCGCTATCCAATCACGGATGAGCTCGACCTCACGTGGAGTAAGTTTCTCACGGCCCATGTACGCGGGCGGCATGCGCACTGTTTTGTTATCTGACGAAATCCGCCGGTAAATCTCGCTGGCGTCGGGGTCTCCGGGCACGATGGATCGCCGCCCTCCGCGCAGTTCAATTTTTGCGGTGGACTCCATGTCGAGGCGCATTTTGGTTTTGCGAGTAGCGGCGTCAGGGCCATGGCAAGTGAAGCATCGATCGGAGAAGATAGGCCGGATATCGCGGTTGAACTCTACAGTAGCGGACAATCCACTCGGACAATTGCCCACACTGAAAAGAATGAAAAGGAGAATCGGACAGCTATGCCGTGACAGGGTCTCACGGCGGCAGCACGGCACATCGATGCTCCTCTGGATTTGCATGCCCGATTTTCTTAAAAGGCGCCGCGTCACGCCCCACTTTAGCGCAAATTGGAGCCGCAACGGACACGCGAATCGCTTCCCTTCTTTCTCGTAACACTTTTATATGATTCGTGCTACCATCGGTTTACGTTTGCAGGTTTATCGAAATTCGTAGCACGTTCGAGGACCCTCAGTGTCCAGAGTGATCATTTCTGTTTTTGCTTCGCTCACGGTCGCAACATCCTTCGCCGCCAGCAGTATTTCCGGTATTGTTAAAGATTCTAGCGGTGGCGCCATTCCGGGGGCAAGGCTCACCGTCATCAACACAACACGCAAGACCGAATTCAAGGTCGTTTCCGATGCGGAAGGCTTCTACTCTTTTCCGGCGCTTTCTGTCGGGCACTATGACTTAACGATGGAGGCGACTGGTTTTCAAACGCGGCAAAAAAGAGACATTACCGTCGATGCCGACGCCGCGCTCCGCATCGACGCCACGCTACAGGTAGGGCTACGAACCGAAGCTGTCACGGTCAACGCCTCTGAGGCTTCCCTCCAAACGCAAGTCGAAACAGTATCAACTCAGCTTGGGGAGGTTGTACCCGGCCGGCAGATCGAGACGCTTCCACTCAACGGGCGGAGCTACACGGATCTGCTCGCGATTCAACCGGGTGTCAGTCCGGTTACTTCGCTCACGCCCACGTCGGTCATTATGGCAGGCGTCACAGGGACCATTAATCCGTCTGGCGATCTGAATCCGGGGGATGTTTCCATCGACGGCCAACGTGAATCGGCGAACGGTTTCACGGTGAATGGAATCGACGTGCAGGAACATATGAACGGCGGCACATCGGTCATACCGAATTTGGATTCCATTGAGGAGTTTCGGGTTCTCACTAACAACTTCGATCCTGAATACGGCAACTACAACGGCGGGATGGTCAATGTCGTCACCAAGTCCGGCAGCAATTCCTTTCACGGCGATGCCTTCGAGTTCCTGCGCAATACGGATCTCGATGCCCGAAATTTCTTCGATAGCACGCGCGGCGCTTTTCGACAAAATCAGTTCGGGGGCACAGTGGGAGGGCCTGTGCTGAAGAACAAAGTTTTTTTCTTTACCGACTATCAAGGGACTCGTACGGTAGAGGGCATTACTTCGCCCGTTACCTCTGTTCCTTCTCTCCAGGACCGGTCGGGCGATTTAGGTGATGTCGCGAGCACATTGAGCGGCACGGTAACCGGGCCATACACGGCCCAACTTCTAACACAGAAGCTCGGTTACGGGGTTTCAGTCGGCGAGCCCTATTACATACCTGGATGCAGCCGCTCAACACAATGCGTCTTGCCGAACGCGATAATTCCCACGACCGCATGGTCCGCACCTAGCTTGAATCTACTTCCATACATTCCCTCGCCAAACATTGGCTCGCGTTCGTTTTCGACGTCGACATACCCTGAGACGGTGACTGATGACAAGGGATCTGGCCGGCTCGACGCCAATACGCGGTTTGGCATCTTCTATAGCTACTATTTCATCGACAACTATCGACTCGACAACCCGTATCCCGGCGCCCAGGGCGGGGCTAGCATTCCCGGGTTCGACGCCCTGACCACCGGTCGCGCCCAGCAGTTTACGATCGGCAACACTAAAATTCTGAGCGCCGCGCTCGTAAACGAATTTCATGTTGGGTTTCTGCGGAATGTGAACAACATCGGCCAGCCGCACGGCGGAACTGGTGTCAGTCTTCAATCTCAAGGCTTCGTCACGGGCGCAGGCACACCGGGTATCGTGGTGCAGGCTCCCCAGTTCGAAGGGGTGGAAAATATCGTCTTCCCTTCCTTCGTAATGGGCGTTCCGATTACTAACGTCGATCAATGGAACAACACGCTGTTTCTCAGCAACACGCTCTCAAAGGTCGTGGGGACGCACACTCTTAAGTTCGGCGGCCAGTTTCACGCCGACCAGGTCAACGAAAATCCGAATGCCACGTTTAATGGAACCTTCAACTTCGCCGGTACGCAAACCGGAAACGCTTTTGCTGATTTTCTCTTAGGATTTCCGAGCAACTTCACGCAGACCACGGGCCAGCGCTTCTATCTCCGCAATCGTTATGGCGCGGCTTTTGTCGAGGATAGCTGGCGAGCAAAGAACAATCTGACAGTGAACATCGGCGTGCGATGGGACCTGATCATGCCGTGGCAGGAGAAGTACAACAACATCCAGACCATTGTTCCGGGTGAGCAATCCGTCCTTTTTCCCAACGCAATCCCCGACCTTGTCGTACCCGGCGATCCAGGGATTCCAGCGACGCTCTCGCCTTCGCAGTATCACAACTTCTCCCCACGGGTTGGGCTGGCGTATTCACCAGACTTCCATACTGGATTCCTGAAAACTCTTTTCGGCGATGGCGGAAAAAGTAGCATTCGCGCCAGCTACGGAATCTTTTACACCGCGTTTCCGGGCCTGACGGCCGGCGTTATGTACGGAGTGCCGCCGTTCGGCTATAACTATCTCAGCCCTTCTCCGCCGCTGTTTGCGACGCCATACATCAATGCGTCGAACGGCCAGCAGAATACGGATCCGTTTCCTCTCAACTTTCCACCCCGCAATGTCTCGACACAGAACCCTTATAGCGGCTTCAATTTCGCCGCAGTGACACCGATCGGCGCGGATCCCTATTTTTACAACCGCAACATGGTTCCCTATACAGAAAGCTACATGTTTTCGATTCAGCGCCAGATCACCAAGAAGGCTCTCCTGACGCTGAGTTACGCCGGCAATCAAGGCCACCATCTTCTTGTGCTTCTGCCAACGAACGTGGGCAATGCGGCCTTATGCCTGAGTCTTAGCCAGCCGAGCGAAGTTGCGCCAGGTAGCCCCACGTGCGGACCTTTCGGGGAAGACGCCCTCTACACATCCGTTTTCGGGCAGGTCCACCACGGAACGCGCATGGGCTTGGGACCGAACTACGGCTCTATGACGGCTCAAAAAACGATCGGCAACTCAAATTACAACTCTCTTGAAACCAGCTTTCGTTTCACCCCAGGCAATGCCTCAACGATTCTGATTGCGTACACGTATTCCAAGTCGATCGACCAGGCGTCGAATCTCGGCGAGCAGATCAATCCGTTCAACGAAAGCCTGACCCGCGTCCTCTCCTCGTTCGACATAACACAAGATTTCGTTGCTACGTACAGCTATGTACTACCCTTTGATCGCTTCTTCGGGCGCAATCGCCTCGCAGAAGGATGGAGTATTTCGGGCACGACACGTTTTAGCACGGGACTGCCGGTCACCTTGTTCGATGATTCGGACCGCTCTTTGCTCGGGACCCTCGGTAACGGGGTTAACAACCAATTGCTCGATACGCCCGAGATGACGGCTGGCGCGCTCGACATCAACGCGAACCCACGGAACGGAAGGCCGGAATTCAATATCAATCTGTTCACACCGGAGCCCCTCGGGCAACTCGGTAATTCGGCGCGGCGGTTCTTTTACGGACCTGGCATCGAGAACTTCGACATGCAACTGAGTAAGACGGTGCGGTTCTTGGAGAGCAAATCGTTGGACATCAGAATTGAGGCCTTCAACGTTTTCAACCACGCACAATTTTACGGTCCCGCCTCGGTGGATGGCGAGGTCGATGACCCCAACTTCGGACATGTGATTAGTGCTGCAGCCCCACGGTTGGTCCAGGCCGCTCTCAAATTTCGTTTCTAGCGTGCAGCGCACGTGGAAGGTGCTTATTCGTGGTGTTTGACGTCCTTGTCGAGCTCTGCATGGAAAGATAGCCGGCCACAACGTCCTGTGTGCTCCGGCGTCAAAAAATCCGAGGCGCTATTGGAAGTAGCTGATGGTTGATTATTGATTCGGTTACGCCAGTTTCACAATCTTTGACTTCCGCATACGGGAGTCGCGTGTTAGGAGCGGGATATGGTGCGTCAGACTGGTGGCCGCAATAATTTCGTCCGCGGGATCGGACTGAAAATCCAGCGCCCGGAGCTTCAGACAAACCTGGCGGGTGATGGGCCAAACCTGCACCCGGTCCACGGCCGCGGCGAGAGCTTCGCTGTCGAGCCCGTACGCCAAGCGCCCAAGCTGATGTAGTTTTGCGATTTCCCACAGCACGATTGCCGAGATACTCCACTCAGGATCTGCGCTGAGGACGTTTCGCTCGCGTGCCGTGAGACTTCCCTCGAACGCTTTGATCAGAATATGAGTGTCCAGATTCAGCATCCCAAGCAACTCCAGTTGAAAAGAGGTCGTCCTGTGGATTTAATACAAGGCCTTTCATGGTTCCGATGAGATCGGAACATGAACAAGGGATGGGCGTAACTTTCGCCAGCGGCCGCCCGCGCTTCGTGATGAGGATGCCGTCAGCCGGCAGGCCTTCCAACAACTGCAGGCACTGTTTCCGAAAATCACTGACGCTCAACGTCTCCATATCTCAAGTGTACAGGATCTTGTACACTTCAGGAAAATCGCGCACCGACGCCAAGCTCGACACGATTACCAGCGAAGAGATTACCGCCTGTATCGCGAGCCGGCAACCTCGGGAAGTGGTCAGCTTGATGAGGACGTGTTTCGCCCTGATCGTCTCCGTCAACTCACGGCTTGTCCCAGAATCCAGGGCCAAAGGCTTCACGATTTGGTGAAAAGAAGTGTATGTTAAAGGAGGTGGTGGAGTTCGCCGTTGGCCGCCGCGAAAAGTGGCCAATGACTCCTACGACGAAATATTCGTATGTGCGAGTTATCTCTCAAGGGCTTCCCGAACGCGTTCATTGCGTTGCGAACATAAACTTACCCGCCGCGGCATCTCCTCAGTTAATTGTCAATCCCGTTAGCACCGCAGAAATACTGCCCGCATCGGAAAGAGAACGCTATTGTATTCCGGAAGGAGGTCCGATTCCATGCTCCCTAAAGGCAGCGCGAAGAAGGTGACAATTTACCTCAATCAGGACACGCGGACTCACATCGAGCCCTTGTGGTCCGCTGTTCTTGAATTCCTTCGTCATAAACACATAGCCGGGGCTACGTTGGTTCGCGCCGATGCCGGGTTTGGCTCTCACGAACAATTCCATGACCCCCGATCCGAATATACGGCCGAGCATTCTCCGGTTCGCATCGAGTTCATCGAGACACC
Source organism: Terriglobia bacterium (assembly GCA_963738555.1). GTDB lineage: Bacteria > Acidobacteriota > Terriglobia > Bryobacterales > Bryobacteraceae > Bog-105. The sequence goes on along the minus strand of CAVTXN010000006.1, from coordinate 202,965 downwards.
AGAACGTGTTGACGAGCTGCTGCCGACTCTCTATGAGATGGTTACTGACGGGCTGATAACAGTTCAAGACCTCACTGTTGTGAAGTGCTGCGCGAAGGACGCGAAACCGAAGCGAGCAGAACCGGGTTTAGCAAAAAGGGTCGTAAGCACGCCCGCTAAGCTGGTTCGCATTTATCTCGGTGAGTCGGATCAGTACAAAGACGAGCCCCTGTACGAGGCGATCGTGAAGAAGTTGCGGATGATGGATTTCGCGGGCGCGACTGTCTATCGCGGAATCCTCGGATACGGCGTTAAGGGACATACTCATAAAGCCGGACGATTCCATTTGTCGCACGATTTGCCCATCATGATTTCCATCGTTGAAAAGCCCGACAGGGCGGGTGAATTGGTTCAGGTCGTGGCCGAGATGATGCAGGACGGAATCATCGTTACGTCGGATGTAGAACTGCACCACATCGTGCACGAACTTCCTGGTTCAGGAGAACTAATAGCTAATGAACCGTCAGCCAGGTAAATTGCTGCGACCCTATATCATCAAACGCGACCGCCCACATGTGAACTTTCCTCTGCGCCTTCAGGCGATGCGCCGGAAATCTGCAACGGTCATGAAGTCTATTTTGCCTGCGAACGAGCGTACTGCGTGTTTGATAAACCCGGGCGGGCGATGGCGTACATCTCTTTAGCGATCCGATCGAAGAGGCCATTGCGATCTGCTCCCACGGCGTAGAGATCGAAGTGGGTGCGATCGGGAATATAAGTGAAATGCGGATCCGCGCCCAGGCGCCGGAGTACGGCTTCGAATTTGCGCGCCGAGCCGTCCAGATAAAACGTGTCGGCGGTTCCGACGAAGAGGTGAATGCGACCTTTAAGATCGCGGCCGCGCTGAGGCCAATTGGTTTCGACGAGATGCGCGAGATCGTAGTGATCATGCCAATACCTGATTACTGCGGGATCGACGTCTCCGGTTTGACGGTCGAACATGGGGACGGGAGCTCCGTTCTCGCCCTTCGGAGAGAAGACCCAATCGAAGGAAGAAATCTGGCCGCCGTAAGGTCCGAGAACCGCTTCGAGTCGTGAGATCTGCTCGAACGTCACTTGCACTCTTCCGTGGTCTCGAATAATCGGCATCGGTGAACCGTCGGGCAGATGATAAACGTTTGCATGAGGCGCGTATAGGTTGGCCCCGGTAAAATCGTGAAAATCGCTGGGATCGGGTGAAGTGGACCACGTGCCGCCAAAGATTTTCGGGTAATTGACTTCGAGCTGGAGAGTCGCCCAACCGCCGCTTGAATGACCGTTCAGGAAACGTCCATCACGCCGGGAGTCCATGCGATATTTGCGCTCGAGATATGGGATGAATTCCGTAGTGAGCGCGGCGCCCCAGGGGCCGTTATTGCGGGAATCAGCAAATTCGTGAGTGCCTTGCGGAATGGATTCGTCGAGCATGACCCAGATCATGGGCGGAGCCTTTCCTTCCTTCATACGCGTATAAAGTGGCAAGCCGACGGCCAGCGAGTATTCGAGATTGCCGCCGAAGCCGTGCGTCCAGTAGACAGTGGGATAGCTCGCGCGCACGTTTTCGGCATAGCCGGGCGGCAGGATGATCCAGGCTTTGATGCTGGTTCGGTGACCCCAGAACCGGGTGAGAAGAGTACTGACCAACTCTTCTTTGCGAGCGATTCCGGGTTGCGCTTGCTCACGCAGTTTTTCAAGTCGCGCGATACGCTGCGGGTCGGGTGACGGATGACGGTCGAGAGTGAGAGCGGGTTCGGCGCCGCCTGCGGAATTCCAATGAGGAAGCGCAGTAACCGGACTGATCCAGTCCTCAGGACTACGGCCGCTGTAGGTATAGGTGTGATTCACATCGAGCACGGCTTGCGTCTCGTAGTCGCCGGCAGGCAGATTAAAAAAAGGCTTGGGGTAGGCGATCTCGTCCGCGTCGACCTGGACGGAGCCGCCGGGCATCAGATCCTGTATTTCGCGCGCTGTGACCCAAGCTTCCTCCGGATGGAATTCTTGTGAATCGACTTCTTTATCGCCTGCGCCTCGTTTGATGAAGATGAGCAAACGACCTTTTAGCGGGCCTGGTAGCGATCGAGCGGCGCTCACGCGGAAAAAGACATGAGGCGGTGCCTCAGCAAAGAGCGAGCTGAGACTCAATGCGGCAAGAAAGGTGAGCAGTCGCTTAGTCATAGAGGAGCGGATATCTTTGAGTGTAAGGTGCGCGTACGCCGGAGTTGACGTAACTTAGCAGATGCTACGTCGAGCAGCTGGTGGCCGGGAGGACGAACGCGGACGGAAAAACTTGGCCGTTAACACATTCAGCGATATCGGAAAAGAAGTTTTGACAGAACTCTGATAAGGGGCGTGCTTTTGTGCATTCCTAAAATCGGAGCATTATGGACAGGCGGATCAGCGTACGCGCATCGATGCCAGAGGACGCATCTCGAATAGCGGCGATCTACGCGCCCCATGTACTTCATGGAACCGCGTCGTTTGAGGTGGCGGCGCCTGATGCAGAGGAAATACTTCGCCGAAGAGCCGCGATTCTGGGAATCGGCCTTCCATATCTTGTCGCGGAAGCCGGCGGTGAAATCGCTGGATATGCATACGCGAGCCGCTTTCGACCACGCACTGCGTATCGCTTTACAGTGGAGAACTCTGTTTACGTGGCGGAATCTTTTCAGCGGCGCGGGGTAGCGAGCCTGCTGATGAAAGAGCTCATGCAACGATGCGCGAATCAAGGTATGCGAGAAATGATCGCGGTGATCGGGGATCCCGCGAGCAACAGCGCGTCAGTCGCGCTCCATCGTTCTCTCGGTTTCCACGAAGCCGGCGTGCTTCGCGGAGTAGGCGAGAAGTTCGGAAGAGCACTCGATGTATTACTGATGCAGAAAGCTTTGCAGTGATCTGTGACAACCAGGACATTTCACGATATCTGGAGTTTTGCGGTACCGGATTTCTTCCAGGAACCTTGACTTAAGACGACGATTATACATAAGATGATTATGCCTATGACAGAAATGGCTCGACCTATTACACCTTCAGGAGCACTCACGATGCTGATCCTACGGGTGCTGCAGACAGGATCGCTACATGGATACGCAATTGCGCAAAAGATCCATGTGCTTTCAAGCGAGGTGCTTGCAGTAGAAGAGGGTTTGCTGTATCCCACGCTGCAGAAAATGCTGTTGAAGGGCTGGGTGACCGCGAAATGGGGTATTTCAGAAACGAACCGTAAGGTGCGCTTCTATCAACTGACCAAAGGCGGCCGCGAGCAGCTCAAGAGCGAGCTGTCGCAATACGACCGTGTCACGCAGGCCATCCAGAGTGTCCTGCGTACTGCCTGAGAAAGATCAGTTATGAGCGAACTCTTCCGACGTCTTCGCTACTTATTGAACCGCCGTGCCTTCGACCGGGAACTTGCAAACGACATGGAGTTCCATCGCGAGATGGCCGAGCGGACGGGCGTTACGAATTTCGGCAACATGCTGCGGCTGCGGGAAGAGGCCCGGGAAGCATGGGGATGGACGTGGATAGACCGTCTTGTTCAGGATATGCGCTACGCGACGCGCATTCTATTGAGATCACCAGGGTTCACTCTTACGGCTGTACTCGTGCTTGGGATCGGCATCGGTGTGAATGTCGCGGCGTTCAGCTTATTCAATTTGCTGGTCCTCAAGCCGCTGCCACTGCGCGATCCGGATTCGATTGTGCGGCTGCAGCGCCGTTCCCCTGAAATCACAGCCGGCGAAATGCCCTACCCCTCCGTTGTGTTTTATCAGACTCACACAAAAACACTGCGGGCGGTGATGACGATCATGGGCGTTCCACCGATGCAGCTGGAAGATGATCTTCAGCCCGTAACTACCAATTTCGTTAGCGCAAATTACTTTTCCGAGCTCGGAACCGCATCTGCAGCGGGACGCTTGCTGCAGCCTGTACGGGACGCTGCCGCTGCAGCGCCTCCGGTGGTGGTGTTGAGTTACGGTCTGTGGCAGCGGCGCTTTGGCGGAGACTCTTCCGTTATCGGGAGGATCATTCACTTAAACAGACAGCCTGTGACCGTGATTGGCGTGACGCCGTATACGTTTGCGAGCTTAGGCGGTCAGTATTCCGATGTCTGGCTGCCGCTCTTTCAACAGCCCTACTTCATCGAGGGTAGTAAGACGTTGGCAGATCCAGTGAATGGAAGTGTTCGGATGTGGGGCCGACTCGCTTCAGGCGTCACGGCTCAAGCTGCCGCGCAGGAGCTGCTGTCTCTCACAAATCAGTTACGCAAAACGGAGCCCAAGGCGGTGTGGGACAAGGAATACATTCAGGTCGATCCGGGCGGTCACATGAATGTGTTGGAGCCGGCGATGTATCAGGTCTGGGCGCTGGTAGCAGCACTGGTATTGTTGATCCTCGCTGTTTCGTGCGCCAATTTGGGCGGCGTGATGGTGGCGCGCAGCGTGAAACGCGCGCGGGAGATCGGAATACGACTGGCGATTGGAGCCAGCCGGAAGCGAATTTTCCGGCAACTGTTTACAGAGAGCATCTTGCTGGCACTGCTTGGCGCGGCAGCAGGCGCGGGCTTGAGTTGCGCAGTGCTCCGGCTCGCTCTAGTAACTCTCGATGCGCCCGGGTGGATGAGCGCTGCCCCGGACTGGCGCGTGCTGCTGGTTACGATGGGAATCGCCTTTGTCGCTGCAACGCTGTTTGGCTTGGCGCCGGCTTTGCAGATTGCGCGGCAGCGGCACCGAAAAATTCTCGCCAGACAGATACTGATTGCTGCGCAACTCTCAGCAAGCTGCATCCTGCTGATCGTATCCGGATTGCTGGTGCGGGCGGTGCATCACGTTCTTTATGGCAATCCAGGCTTCGGTTATGAACAGGTGGTCGGAATCGCGCCTGGCCTCGAGAGTCACGGCTACACTGCGGCGGCAGCGCGAAGCTACTTCAACGAGTTGACCGACCGGCTCCGGGCCCTTCCGCAGGTACAATCCGTCGGGGTCTCGAAAATGCCTTTGCTGACGCACGGGTTGACTTCGTACATGACAACCGACCTGGGCGGACACCCTGTCAATATCTACCCGAACTGGGTGAATTCTGAGTTTTTTCAAACGATGGAGATTCGCATTCTGTCGGGACGAAAATTCTTTCCGGGAGAAAGGATGGCAGCAATCGTGAGCGCCTCCTTCGCGAAGAAACAGTGGCCTGGTCAGGATCCTTTGGGCAAACCTTTATGGCGCGATGGCAAGAGCAAGGACACAATCGTCGGCGTAGCCGCAGACGCACGCATCAAGGCCCTAAACGACGGAGATGCAGTGGAGGTTTATTGGGCGGTGCAGCCGGAGGATCTGCCCGCCACGACATTGCTAATCAAAACGTCTGGCGCTCCGGACGGCCTGGTGCCGAAGATCAAAGCCATTTCCGATCGTCTCGATTCGAAGCTGTTTCCTTCCATCTGGCTTTTGAAAGCGGGTTTCCATAAAACTGCCGCGGATCTCGAGAAGCTTGCCATGATCGTCAGTCTGCTGGGCATGGTTGCGTTTTCGATAGCAGCAGTCGGCGTAGTGGGATTGGTGGCGTATGCCGTTTCGCAGCAGAAGAAGGAAATTGCGATTCGGATCGCGCTCGGAGCGGAACAGGTGCAGTTGCTCGCAACCGTGCTTCGCCAATTCTCATGGCCATTCATTTGGGGCCTTGTCACAGGCGCTGCAATTACGGCCGGAATCTCGAAGACGCTGCGTAAGACTCTGTATGGGATCAGCAATCTGGACGCGCCGAGTTATCTAGTTGCGATCGCGGTTCTCGCGCTGGTCGCCGGAATGGCGGCAGTAATACCTGCGAAACGGGCCTTGCGACTCAACGTTTCCCAAGCGCTGCGATACGACTAGTTTTCGTACCGTCAATAACTCGGCTTTCGAGAGCACGATCTTCTATGGGGGAAACTTGGAAGAGCGGCGGATTTCGACCCGCCTTCTAAGGACCGTGACAGGCATACTCAAGCAATTTTTCCGGGCGGGACTGCTTCTTGGCTGCGTTCATTGGGCTGCGCGCGCTGATGGCATCACTGGGAAACCAGTGGATGACGTGGTTCGCGACTATGTGCAGGCAATAGGCGGAATGCCGGCAGTCGAACGGATCGAGACACGTGAGACGCAAGCGGAACGGCACCACTCCAAGGTGACGTATTTCTGGCAAAAGCCGAATAAGGTGCTCCTGCTGGACGGCAAAAAGAAGCTGGGCTATGACGGAGGAAGCGGTTGGATGCTCTCTTCAAAGAAGAGAGTGACGAAGCTTTCGAAGGGTTCAGAGCAGCCGCTGGAGATAGATGCGAATCCGATCCGTTATGGGCACTTGCGCCAACTCTATTCGGAGGTGAACCCGGCGTCGCCGGAGACGATCGACGGGAGGAAGATGGACGTGCTGGTTGCGCCGAACGACCTGGGCGCGACGAAACTCTACTTCGACGCATCCACGCACTTACTCGCGCGGGTGGATGAGACCGGAGTGACTTCGGCGTATTTCAAGCACGTGACAGACTTTTCGGATTATAAAGACCAGGATGGTGTGAAGCTGCCGTTCCGCATTGTGCATCATTCGACAGAACCGGGTGTAAAGACCGAGGAGCTGCGGATTTCAAAAGTGATGCAGAACGTGCCATTGAAGCCGGATATTTTTAAGAAGCCGGCGGGCGGCAGTGTGACATTTGGCGGAAAGCGATAGGAGGGATTCATGCTGGCTAAGCGAAAATTGGGCAAACAGGGATTGGAAGTCTCGGCGCTCGGACTGGGTTGCATGGGGATGAGCCAATCCTATGGGGCGGCAGACGAGAAGGAATCGATCGCGACGATTCACCGGGCCATCGACCTGGGACTGGACTTTTTCGACACGGCCGAGGTGTACGGGCCATTTGTAAACGAAGAATTGGTGGGACGCGCGCTAAAGGGCCGCCGGGATGGCGTGATTCTCGCGACCAAGTTTGGGTTTCGGATCGAGAACGGAAAGATCAATGGGACGGACAGCCGGCCAGCGCACATTCGGGAGGTAGCGGAGGCATCGCTGCGGCGGCTGGGAACGGATCGCATCGATCTGTTTTATCAACACCGGGTGGATCCGAAAGTGCCGATCGAGGATGTCGCGGGAGCCGTAGGGGACCTGGTGAGCGAAGGCAAGGTACGCTATTTCGGGCTCTCGGAAGCGGGTGAAAAGACGATCCGGCGCGCGCACGAGACGCATCCGGTGAGCGCGCTGCAGAGCGAGTACTCATTGTGGGAACGGAACCTCGAACCGAAAATCATCCCACTGCTGCGCGAACTGGCAATCGGGCTGGTGCCGTTTAGCCCGCTGGGACGTGGCTTTCTGACAGGCGCAGTGAAACGCGCGGAGGAGTATCCGGAAGGGGATTTTCGAAGAGGCGATCCGCGATTTCAAGGAGACAACTTCGACGCGAATATGCGTGCAGCTTCGGTGGTTGAAGATATCGCGAAGCAGAAGAATGCGAAGCCGGGACAGATCGCCCTGGCGTGGCTGCTGCACAAGGGCAACGATGTCGTGCCGATTCCGGGTACCAAGCGCAGGACCTACCTCGAGGAGAATATCGCTTCGGCGGCGCTGATGCTGAGCACAAGCGAGATGGCGAGATTGGACGCAGCGCTAAAGCCAGATGCAGTAGCGGGGCCGCGTTATAGCGAACGGATGATGGCGATGGTGGACCGGTGAGAGGACGAACGGCGGAGTGACACGTCAGAACACCTTGTGCTTCTACACTTCGTTCATGTTAATGTGTAGAAGAGAAAGGTATGCTCATGAACTGGTGGCGAAGGCTACTGAACAGGGCTGATCTCGAAAAGAGCCTTGACGCGGAGCTGCGATTCCACTTCGATCAGCAGGTGGCGGATAGCATCCGGGCCGGTATGAAACCCGACGAAGCGCAGCGCAGCGCGAGATTGAAATTCGGAACGTTCGCACACCTGAAAGAAGAGTGTCGCGACGCGCGCGGAACACGCTGGGTCGAAAACGGCGTGCAGGACGTGCGATTCACTCTGCGGATGCTGCGCCGGAGTCCGGCCTTCACAATTGTTGCGGTGCTGTGCCTCGCTCTGGGCATCGGAGCGAATACTGCGATATTCAGCGTGATGGATGCGCTGATGCTGCGCACTTTACCTGTGAAACACCCGGAGCAATTAGTGTTGTTTGGGGAGGGTCAGATGTCCGGGGTGACGGACGATTTCCCACACAGAAGCCAGCAGCTGTTTTCGCGACCCTTCTACCGAGAGATGCGGGGAGGAAACGATGTCTTCTCGGATGTCGCGGCCCTGGAGAGCATGTCGGGAGATGTCCATGCGCGATTCGGATCGGGTGAAGTGGAGCCGGTGAAACTGCAACTCGTTTCCGGTAACTATTTCGTCATGCTGGGAGTGCAGGCGGCAGCCGGACGCGTACTGACGACTGAAGACGATCTGAGAGCGGGAGGCTCTGCGGTGGCAGTTATGCGCTATGGCTATTGGCAACGACGCTTTGGCCGGGATCCATCAGTAATTGGCCGATGGCTTTCCTTTAATGGCGCAGTATTCACGGTCGTCGGTGTAGCGGCTCCGGAGTTTTTTGGAACGGAAGTCGGACGGGCTCCCGATTTATGGGTGCCTCTAGCGGAGCAAGCGCAGGTACAGCCCTGGCTTGGCAGACCCTTAGATGGGCTCACACAATCGTTGTGGCTGATGGCCAGGATGAAGCCGGGTGCCGACATTGCCAGGGCGCAGGCTTACACGAACGTAAAATTCCACCAGTGGCTTCGCGAGCTTGCCGGTCCTTCACCCTCGACAGACCAGGTTACGGACATGCGGAAGGCTGCTGTGAAACTCACTGCGGCGGCTCGGGGAATTTCGCGGCTGCGCCGAGAGTTTTCACGCCCACTGCAAATCCTGATGGTTCTGGTCGGCTTAGTGTTGCTGATTGCGTGCGCGAATATTGCGAACCTTTTGCTGGCACGGGCTGGGATACGGCGGCGCGAGATCGCGGTCAGGGTCGCGCTTGGCGCAGAGCGGCGAAGATTGATGAGCCAGTTACTTTCGGAGAGCACGTTGCTGGCGCTGGCGGGTGGCTGTTTGGGTTTGCTGCTAGCGATTGGCGGCGGGCATCTGCTGGTGGCAATGGTGTCGCACGGCCCAGAGCCTGTTTCTCTCCAACTGGGGCTGAACGCACCGATACTGCTGTTTACTTATGGAATCTCGGTTCTCACGGGCCTGATCTTCGGAATTGTACCGGCGATGCGGATGAGCAGAGTGGACCTAGGATCGTCGTTGAAGGAAGGTAAAGGGCTGGCGCGAGCGCCCTCACACGGCCGGCTAAGTTCGATCCTGGTTGCGGGGCAGGTGGGGCTGGCGTTCTTTCTGATCATCGGCGCGGGTCTCTTCGTTGCGACGCTCGAAAAATTGGAGCAGATGAACGCCGGTTTCGAAAAAGATCGAGTTCTGCTGCTCCAGCTTGACAGCGATTCAACCAATGCCAAAGGGCCGGCGCTGATGGCCCTGTATCGCCGCCTGGAAGCGCGAGTCAAGACTTTGCCCGGCGTGCGGGCCGCCAGCTTCTCTATGATGACTTTTAACGAGGGGCAATGGAGCTCACCGGTGTGGCCGCAGGGAGTAGCTCGGGTTGAGGCGAACGCCAAATCTTTCAGCGGAAATCGCATAGGAGATCAATATTTTGCGGCGTTAGGAACACCGATAGTCGCCGGGCGAGCTTTCGGACCGCAAGATACACCCAGCTCACCATCAGTCGCCGTGGTGAACGAGACGTTCGCGCGGAGACTCTACCCGAATGGGCCGGCGCTGGGGCGCCATTTTTCGCTGGGCGAGCATGACGAGTTCGAGATTATCGGAGTGGTCAAAGACGCCAAGTACCAGAGCCTTCGCGAAGAGGCCAAGGGAGAATTCTTCGTGTATAACGGGCAGGCGGAGAGTCCCGACGGTTATAACGACCTGGTAGTGCGAGCGCAAGGCAGACCGAAGGCATTGATCGGAGAACTCCGCGCGGCGATACGCGCTGAAGACGCGAATCTCGGGATTTCGGACGTGATGACGCTCGCGGAAGAAGTGGATCGGTCCCTGGCAGAGGAAAAACTTCTCGCAAAGCTAGCGGGCTTTTTCGGAGTTCTAGCTTTGCTGCTCGCTTGCACCGGGCTTTACGGTGTAATCGCGTATTCGGTCGCGCGCCGCACCAACGAGATTGGAATTCGCATGGCGCTTGGCGCGAGACCCGGAGCGATCGTAAATGCAGTGCTTAGGGAGTCGGTCGTGCTTGTGATGGTTGGAGTGGCAATTGGTCTGCCTGCCGCGCTAGCTTGTGGGAGGCTTGTTGCGAGCCAGCTTTACGGAGTGCGCTCCACTGATCCCTGGATCATTGGCGGCTCCGCGACAGTATTGCTGGTCACGGCTTTGGCGGCCAGTTTCCTGCCAGCACGGCGAGCCGCGCTACTTGATCCGCTGATTGCATTGCGGGAAGAGTGAAGAGCGCTTTTATTTGTTTGTTGGTTGCTTCGATTGCCAGCGCTGCCTCCGACAACCAGACGCCATCGAGCGACATCACACATAGGGCCGATATCAGGAGGGATTTTGAACGCTTCAATCCGCTATACAAGAAGCTTTTGGTTGAGCGTCGGCAGCGAGCATTGGACTTGGGGCGACAAGTCTTCGAGCTGGAAGACAATCGGGCGGACGCTGCGTGCGCTCACCAGATCCTTTTAGAAATCAAATGGCTTCTGGGCTCCACAGGGGACTTCAGTCGCATTGACACTCGTCTGGATGACCTGCAGCACGCTCTGAACGGGCCGAAGCGGGCTGCGCTTGCTCGAAAACAGTATCCTGTCGACGGCAGTTGGGGTTACTGCTACACCGAGTGGTTCTTCAAGTTGGACGCTACTTATGATTACGCGAAGGGGCAGCGACCCGTTTACCCGCTGCGCTTTCTGGATCGCGTGAACTCACCCACAAAGCTGCAAATCTATTTTTCCTCAATTGCGGTTTCCGATGTGGCGCGAACCGGTATCGATCATCGTCGTGAGCTAAACGAAGCACTGGCTGATCTTCTGCGGCTGATTCTGCACGACCGGCCAGAAGGATACGTATGGGCTCCAGGGATGAAGTCAGCAATGATGCGTATCGTGCTTGACCAGGTTCGCAGCAAGCAAACGGGCTGGTGGGGAGAACGGTATCAGCACGATGGGAAAACCTATTTCGTAGACGACCTTAGCATCACCTTCCACATGCTTAGTTATTTGAATGGCGATGTCCCCGACTTGGGCCGGGTTCTAAGCACGGCGTTAGCTCTGAAGAATCTGAATTACCCGCAGGGATGGCTCGAGGACGGCGGCTACTCCAATCACAATAATATGGACGCCGTTGTTGTTTTTCATTACTGCTGGAACTCCGCTACTCCGGCTCAAAGAAAAGAGATTGCAGGCGAAATCGCAAAAATGCTCGACTGGTGTTTGAAAGCATCCTTGCAACCCGATGGTTCCTTTCGCCGCAGCAGTGACGACGATTCGATTGAGGAGTCAGAGTATTTTGGAACAGCTTTCCTGGCGCGCGCCGGCTTTTTCGACAAAGCTCGTTGCTTCTGGACCGACAGAGAATTTCCGGAAGCAGGAGATATCGAGCGGCGAATTCGAAGCCGAATTATGAAACATTTGTCGAGCGGGGCCACAGGCGGCGCGTATTACAAAAGCGCGCTGGCTCAGCTCGATTCGAAAGACCGCAACAGACCATGAGACGCGCCGCAATGCTGGTCCGCTAATCGCGCTGCGCGAGAGTCACGGCCATCGGCGCCTGTGGGCACTCTTTTGGACCTTTCGATTGCCAGCGTCCGAGGAATCGGGCGCGCGGCAATCTAAGAGGCTGCGCCACTTCGGGGTTTGACACAGATGGGGGTTCTGCGGCTTTGCTATAGACTATCTGGGGGAGTTTTTATCTATGAAAAAAGCCTTAGTGGTACTGACGCTGTTGGCAGCTGCGTTTCCAACAGCTGTTTTCTCACAATCGCAAGACTTCATCCGGGACACGATCGTGAGCCGGTTGAAGAACTCGCGTGACTTCACGCTAAAAGTAGCGGATGCGATGCCGCCAGCCGACTACGACTTCAAGTTGACAAAGCCGCAGATGAGCTTTGCCCAGCAGATGGCGCACATCGGGGAGTCGATGGACTATTTTATGTCGGTATTCAGTGGAGAGAAACCCAATCCACCAAAACCGACGAGCATGAGCAAAACAGACGTGATCGCGTATGTCAAGGCGCAGTATGACAAGGCTATCGAAGGCGTCTCAAAGCTGACGCCGGAGCAGATCGAGAAGAGCTACAAGGGCGGCGAGGGCGGAAGTATGAACGGTTTGACTACGCTGATTGCAATGCTCGAGCATGCAGCACATCACCGGGCGTCGGCTGAGATGTACCTGCGAGCGAAGGGAATTACACCACCGTCTTACATGGACTGAGGCGATTGGTTTGGCTCAACCCTCGTTCAGGGGGTCGGGCTGGTCAGCGGAATCGAGCTTTTCGACTAAGACAGTAGCGATACGGTTGCGGTCCATGTGAGTGACAGTGAAGCGGCGACTATCGTAATCGACTGAATCTTTCACCTTAGGTATGCGCCCGAACTGATAGAGCAGGAAACCTGCGAGCGTCTCGAATCCTGCATCTGCGGGGAGCAGGATGTTGTAACGCGTCTCGAGATCGCGAATGGATGTGGTTCCCTCGAGCTGAAGCACGCGCTCCTGATAAGAGGGCTGCGGAGGAGGCACGTCGTGTTCGTCGCCGATTCCGCCGAAGAGTTGTTCCAAGAGATCATCGAGCGTCACCAGACCGGTGACGGTACCGAATTCATCGACGACGAGAGCCATACGCGTGTGGTTATCGCGAAATTCGCCGATCAGCTGATTGAGCGGTTTCGTCTCAGGAACGACGAGCGGCTTGCGGACAAAACGGCGGAGGCGAAAGGGACGCAAGGGGCGGCCACGGTCATGGGAAGAGCGCGCTTCAGCCCACACACGCATCAAATCCTTGTAGTGAACGATGCCGATAATTTGTTCCGGACGGCCTTCGTACACCGGCATACGGGTGAATTGATGCTCGGCCATAGCGGCCAGGACGGTTTCCAGGTTGGAATCGACGGATAAAGAGACGATGTGATTGCGCGGCGTCATGATCTCACGAGCATTGAACTCGGCGAGGTCAATGAGATGTTCGATTGCGTCTTCCTCGAATTGCTGAAGACGTCCTTCGTGACGGATGCTGTGGACTATATATTTCAGCTCTTCGGGGGTGTGTCCTCCGCGCATGTGGCCTCCGGGCACGCCTAGCGCGCGCAGCATCAGCGCGGAAGAGCGCTCGATGACGTAGACGAAAGGCTGAGAGAGGCGATAGAAGACCAGCAGGGCTGGGGCAACCAGAATGGCGAGCCGGTCGGCTTTCTGAATGGCGAGATTCTTCGGAACGACCTCGCCAATAATCACGTGGCAATAACTGATGATGAGGAACGCAGAAGTAAATGCAATGGCGTGAATAAGGGCGGCCGGGGCGTGAATATGAAGCGGGTCAAGAGCGGACCGAAAGAGGCCATAGAGTGTATTTTCACCGGCCCAGCCGACACCGAGGCTGGCGAGTGTCACACCGACCTGAGTAACGGATAACAGTCTTCCCGGGTTCGCCAAGAGGTTGAGCGCGCTTTGAGCTCCGGCGTGACCGGCTTCGGCCAATTCGTTCAACCGCGATTGACGCACGGAAACGAGCGCCACCTCGGAAGCCGCGAAGAAAGCATTGGCAGCGAGGATCAGCACAAGGATGATGAAGCGGATAGTCATCGATGAAGCCGGCATTGACGCGTGGCGCCGCTCAGCGAAGCAAATACGGACGCAGAGTAAAATCGATCCGTGTTATTCCGCTCGCTGCGCATTATCAACATAAGCGTCGCACTTGCTCTCGTGCTGCTAGCCGTGGCCGTTTACTGGTATGCGTTTCGTCCGCTGCCGAAGACTTCCGGGGAACTGAAGGCGCCACTCCGCGGCGAGGCGACAGTGAGTAGGGACGCGCGCGGAATCCCGCACGTCGCGGCGGGTTGCTGGCAAGACGCCATCTTCTTGCAGGGGTTCGTGACGGCTCAAGACCGATTGTGGCAGATGGACGTGCTGAGGAGATTCGCCGCGGGCGAGCTGGCGGAAGTTTTTGGGCGGGCCGCTTTGAAAGCTGACGAACAGGCGCGGCGGATGCGCATGCGGGCGGTGGCAGAAGCGGAAGCGGCTCACCTGCGGGCCTCAGAACGGGCGGTGATGGTGGAGTATGCGCGTGGCGTGAACTACTTCATCAATGCGCACCGCGGCGATTATCCGCTCGAGTTCTCTCTCCCCGGACATGCATACGATCCCCGCCCATGGGAGATAACCGATTCGCTATTGGTCGGCCTGGTGATGTTCCGAGACCTCACCGATACGGCGGATTTCGAATTTGAGAAGGGCGCGTTTCTTTCAACCAGCAGCGATCCGGCGAAGGCGCGGCTGCTGTTTCCGGCACTACAGGGTGGATACGTGAGTCCTGGTTCGAACGCGTGGTCGGTGTCGGGCGCGCATACTGCGGATGGGAAACCGATGGTGGCAAACGATCCACATCTCTCTTACGGCATTCCGCCGACGTGGTATCTGATACAGCTCAAGGCGCCTGGGCTGGATGTATCGGGCGCTTCGCTGCCTGGTCTGCCCTGCGTAATCACCGGACACAACGAACAGATCGCCTGGGGCGTTACAAACGTGCAAGCCGACGTGATGGACCTTTATGCGGAGCAGCTGGATGAGCGGAGCGGCCGCTATTTGTTCAGAGGCAATGTAGAGCAAGCGCAGCTTGACCGGGAAGTGATCGGCGTGCGAGGACAGAAGCCGGTTGCGCTCGACGTTTGGGTCACGCGACACGGACCGGTCCTGATGACTGCGGGCGCCAGGGCGTACAGTATGCGCTGGTCCGCGACGGATGGGTTCAGCTTTCCGTTTTTCGACCTCGACCGAGCACAAAACTGGAGTGAATTCCGGACGGCAGTACAGGATTTCTGGGGGCCGGGCCAGAATTTTGTCTACGGCGACCGAGCGGGGAACATTGGATATCAGGCGACCGGAAGATTTCCAATCCGGCGCGGCTTTGACGGGGATGTGCCGCTTGATGGAGCTTCGGGCAAATTTGAGTGGGACGGCTACATTCCGTTCAAAGAGTTGCCGAGCATATTCAATCCGAAATCAGGGATCGTGGCGACAGCGAATCAGAATCCGTTTCCGCCCGGCTTTCCGTACCGGGTCGATGGTAGTTATCACGACCGGTATCGGATTCGACAGATCAAGGCGCGGCTCAAAGCGATCAAGAAGTTGACAGTGGACGACATGCTTGCGATTCAGAAAGATGTCTATTCCGGTTATGACAACTTTCTTGCGCATCAGCTCGTAGCGGCATTCACTCGGAAAGGGGATAGCGACGCGCTCGTGCGAGAAGCGATCGATGTGTTGCGACCCTGGAACGGCCAGATGGATAAGGATGAGGCCGCACCTATGATTACTCAGTTGCTTAGCCGAGAGGCAGGTAGCGCGCTAGTTCGCGGAGAATTGCCGGGGGTGGTCCGCGAACCAATGGAGAAGGAGCTACGATCGGGATCGCCAGCATCTGCGGAAAAGACAGGTGGCCATCCAAGCGAGAAGACCCTGATCGATACACGGGATCGCCGGTTGCCATCCATCCTGCCCCGGCCGAGTATCATCGAAGATCTGCTGCGGGGAAGGCCTGCCGGCTGGGTAACGAAGAATGATTGGGACAGCTGGCTGCTGGAAAACCTGAGCAGGGCCCTGCAAGATGGAAGAAAGCTGCAGGGAACGCCGGTATCGAAATGGAAGTGGGGCCGAATGCTGCAATGGAAGTTCAATCATCCTGTCGGCAAGGAACTGCCACTGGTCTCCGGTTATTTCAATATCGGCCCAGTACCTATGAGCGGGTCCGGTACAACGATTAAGCAAACCACGCCCACGCTTGGACCTTCCGAGCGCATGGTAGCGGATCTCGGCGAGTGGGATAAATCGGTACAAAACCTGACGACGGGCGAATCGGGGAACGTCGCTTCCGAACACTACAAGGACGAGTGGCCGGCTTACTACGCAGGGAAGAGTTTCCCGATGGAGTTCGAACGAGTGGATGCAAAGGAGACACTGACGGTGAGACCGGCGCGTTGAGGAAGAAAATTGACCCTCGCTCACGCTCAGGGTTCCTTTTGTGGCCAGTACATTGCGAGAGCATTTGGCTCTGGTAAGAAGCTCAGCGTAGATATAGAGAAGGACGTGTGTACGATTCCAGAATTCAGAAAGTGTACAGACACTATCTACGCAATGACATAGGTCTAACGCTCTAACCTCCTGAGTTTCGCAGGATAACTCGTCTGACAACTTGGTTACGTAACTGCACTCGCTCGAGCAAGTCTTAGTGACTGAGAGGAGAGCGAAATGTTACGCAGATACCTTGCACTAGTGTCTTTGTGGTGGATGGTTGCCGGTTGTGCCGCGCAAGTGCAAGCACAGTCTATTACATCGGGCGATGTGACGGGTGTTGTGACCGATCCCGCCCATGCAGCAGTTCCAAATGCATCCGTCACACTGACAAATGTCGATACGAATGCAGCTCAAACAGTGATGACCAGCGATCAAGGAACGTACCGCTTCGCCTTCGTTAAACCAGGAAATTACAAATTATCCGTCTCGTCCTCCGGATTCGGCACACAACAGCGAGCAGGGATCATTGTCACACCCGGGCAGCCAACCGCCGCCAATTTTCAATTAGAGATCTCCGGCGTTGCGACAACCGTGGAGGTGGAGGAATCAGCTACTGTCTTGCAAACGGAAAACGCGGATATGACTACCCACTACGGTGCCCGACAGATTGAAAATTTGCCTAATCCGGGCGGCGATATCACCTATATTGCGCAGACAGCGCCTGGCGTAGTGATGAACACACAGGCGGGCTACGGTAACTTCGTGGCAGATGGGATGCCCGGAACGTCTAATTTATTCACAGTAAATGGCGTGAATGATAACGACCCGTTTTTTGGCATTAATAACAGCGGTGCGTCTAACCTTTTGTTGGGGTCTAACGACATCGCTGAGGCCAACGTAATCAATAACGCTTACTCAGGGCAATACGGACAGTACGCCGGATCTCAGATCACTTACATTACAAAATCGGGCGAGAATGCGTTCCACGGGAATGCCGTTTACAACTGGAACGGACGCGCCTTGAATGCCAACCAGTTCTTCAGCAACTCGAGTGGCCTCGGCAGACCGTTTAACAATTTCAATCAGTGGCAAACCAACGTCTCGGGCCCAATTTGGAAAAATCGCACTTTTTTTGATGTGGATTATGAAGGGCTACGGAACCTTCTTCCCACAGCCGCAAATCTCAACCTGATTCCGAGTCCACAGTTTGAGAGTGCAACGCTCGCGAATCTCCTAAGCGATGGCAATGCAGCGGAGATCCCGTTTTACAAGCAGCTTTTCGGTGTATATAACGGCGCACCTGGGGCCTCCAGCGCGACGCCAGTGGCCGGCGGCGGCTGTCAGGGCTTTACGGGGTTGCCGGCCGGTGTTCCGTGTGCCCTCCAGTTCCGCAGCACTCCCGGAAATACGAATAAGGAATACCTTTGGTCCGCGCGGGTGGACCACACTCTCACCGGTAAGGACCGGTTTTATGTCCGGGTGTCGCGCGACAACGGTTTTCAGCCGAGTTTTACCAGTCCTTTTGGCCCGACCTTCAATGCCGAAAGCAACCAGCCCCAAATGACCGGCCAAATCTCCGAGACCCATACGTTCGGGCCAAACACGGTGAACGAATTCAAAGGATCTGCCCTGTATTACTCGGCCGTTTTCGTTCCATCAGACCCCGCCGCCGCCTTGGCGGCATTGCCTACGTTCATGGTTTTCTCCGGTGACCCCTTCACTGCGACGGGCGCTTGGGGAGAACCCGGGCCCTTCTTTTTCCCTCAAGGCAGGCGAATCTTCCAATATCAGATTCTCGACGACCTCTCTCACGTTCGTGGAAAACACACCTTCCGAATTGGTTATAGCTGGCTTCACGACAATGTATCGGACCTGGACTTCGAGGGGGTCGGCGGTCCTCTCCATGGGGCGATCACTACAAATTTGGCAGACTTCTTTAACGGAGGGGGTGCAAATACATCCCTTTTACAGGCGTTTCCATCCTCGCCAATACAGTATATTCGCCTGAATACGATGGGCGGCTACATCGCGGACGATTGGAAGGTTACCGATCGCCTTACTGTTTCCCTGAACTTGCGGCTGGAACATTACGCGAACCCGACCTGCGACAGGAATTGCTTCGCACGTTTGACGACGGCGTTTACCGGCGCGCCCGACCCAAACGCAGCTTCAACACCTTACAATCAGTTCATCGTTT
Source organism: Terriglobia bacterium (assembly GCA_963738555.1). Lineage (GTDB taxonomy): Bacteria > Acidobacteriota > Terriglobia > Bryobacterales > Bryobacteraceae > Bog-105. The sequence goes on along the minus strand of CAVTXN010000006.1, from coordinate 184,500 downwards.
CCGGCCAGCACGAGGCTTATGCCAACACTCAAGCCGTCGTCTGGGAGCCCCGAATTGGCATTGCCTGGAGACCGGGGAATAATGACAAGACGGTTATCCGAACAGGCGCCGGAATCTTTGCGGATCAGCTACCCGGCGGCCTGACCGAGGCAGCGGCGTTCAATTCTCCCAGCTTCAATGCGTTCACCATTGGAAACGGCACTTTGGCTCCCGGAGTACCGGGAAGCCTGTTCGCTACAGCGGCGCAGGCCAACCAGGCGTTGCTTTCGCAGTTTAAATCGGGCGGAAGCTTCAATTCCATCTCGGCAGCGGTTCCGGGATTCGCCCCTCCCAACCTTAATTCTTTTCCAAACACGTTCTTTCAGCCGACTTATTACAAGTGGAACTTCGAAATCGAACAGGCACTTGCGGCAAGGATGATGCTGAGCGTCAACTACTCCGGCATGCACGGCAGTCACATTCCGGTCGGGGACGAAGGGCTGAACGCGTATTGTCCCGCCTCCGTTTGCGCGAACGGTTTTGCCGGTTTGCCGGCTGCGCCGCCTAATGCCGCCCTCGGACAGGTCACGCAATATCTTTCGGCGGGCGCCGCGAGCTATAACGGACTAACTGTTAGCCTCCAACGCCAGTTATCTTCCGGAGTCGCCTTCAATTTGAACTACACCTGGAGCCATGCGCTGGATGACGTTTCCAATGGCGGTGTCGTGAATGAACCCTTCGGCATCCTGGCCACGAACATAAGTATCGCGTCACCGCAGAACCCGTTCAATATTCGTGGCAACTATGGAAGCTCGGATTATGACGTTCGGCACTATTTGAGCGCGACCGTTCTGTTCTCCGATGTCTTGCGCCACGCCGGACTCCGTTGGGGCCCGAACCGGATCTTCGGGGGCTGGACACTCTCCAGCAACTGGTTCTTCCGTACCGGATTACCGTTCACCATAACCGATGGCGCAGCAACCGGGACGCTGGAGGGATACAACTATGGCACGGGCACGGCACCTGCTATCTTCGCGTCGCCGTTGACGGCACTTCCGAGCAGCTGTACGAACGCGGTCAATTCGCCGTGCCTGAGCACTTCGCAATTCGCGCCAAGCGCGGCTGTCACCGGGTTTCCGACCGGATTTGGAACCGGCGGACGCAACACCATCTATGGCCCTCACTTCTTCGATGTGGATATCGCACTTAGCAAGAGCATAGCTCTTGGCGAGCATGTGAACTTCACCTTCGGCGCCCAAGCGTATAACGCTTTCAATCACACAAATTTCGATCAGCCTGTGGCTGACATTTCCAATCCGCAGTTTGGTTCCAGCATTGCGGCGGTCGGCCCGCCGACGAGTCTTCTGGGTTCGTTTGTCGGGGCGGGCAGCTCTCCAAGATTCGTCGAAATCAGAGGCGTGCTCCGATTTTGAACGGACTGTGCACAGGGGGGAAAACGAGTCGCTGGGTTCCGAGTGCGTATTAGCGCGTCGAGCTACGAGCAGCGTAACGCCCGATGATCTTCACGGTCGGGCACTCGACGCGCGCGGCGGATGAGTTCGTCAGAATTTTGCGGGCTTTCGAAATTGAGCTCAGCGTTGACGTGAGAGCGGTTCCACGGTCACGAAGAAATCCGCAATTCGAGGGCAACGTTCTGCGAAAGACTCTGGAAGAAAATCACATCGATTACATACATGTCCGCGCCCTGGGCGGATTGCGGCATGCGAAGAAAGATTCGATCAATACAGGTTGGAAGAACCTTTCCTTCCGCGGCTTCGCGGATTATATGCAGACGAGCGAATTCGCAGAGGCGGTGGACTGGTTGATCACGGCAGCGGCCAAGAAAAGAACAGCAATCATGTGCGCCGAAGCTGTTCCGTGGAGATGCCACCGCTCGCTGATCGCTGATGCGCTTCTCGTAAGAGGCCTTGAGGTGATCGATATTATGAGCGCAACGAATTCGAAGGAGCGCCGATTAACACCCTGGGCCTGTATAGATGGTGTGCATATAACCTATCCTGAGAACCAGGATTGAACGGACATCGAGCGGGAATTTTCAACAACGGATGGGTTGATACAGGCAGTCATCCTGGCTGGGGGGCTGGGGACGCGGATGCGTCCTCTCACCTACAAGACTCCCAAACCCATGCTGCCCGTACTCGAGAGGCCTTTTCTCGAGCATCAAATCGAGCTACTCGAAGTACATGGAATCAGGCGATTTCTGCTGCTGGTAAGCTATCTGGGCAAAAGCATTGAGGACCGTTTTGGACAAGGCAGCCCGGGTATCGAGATTTCTTATTCCTACGAAGAGTCTCCGCTCGGGACAGGTGGAGCGCTCAAGAACGCCGAGTCCCTGCTTGACGATGATTTTCTCGTGATCAACGGCGACACGCTGCTCGATATTGAATATTCTGCATTGGTGGATCAATTCAGGTCGCGGGACGCGATGGCGATGATCGCCGCGCAGCGGAACCAGACGCAGAATGTTCCCAGCAATTTAGCCATCGATGCTGCCGGTATCGTGCAGGAGTATGAAAAACACCGATCGACAGGAGAATATGTGGACGCCGGCGTGATTGCCGTGAGGAGGTCTGTTCTCAGCCTGATTCCAAGCGGCAGGAAATGCTCCTTCGAAGAAGAGGTGTTTCGGAAACTGATCTTGAAGGGTCAGATGTTCGCGTGGCGGACCGAACGGCCGTTTTTCGATATTGGAACGCCGAAGGGTCTGAAGACGTTAGAAATACATCTGAGCAAAAAGCAGAGCGTGAAATGATCGTCGTCCGCAGCCCGTTTCGCATCAGCTTTGCCGGCGGCGGTAGCGATATACCGGCATATTACAGGCAATTTGGCGGCGCGGTAGTAAGTACCACGATCGATAAATACATGTACCTGGTTATCCATCCGTACTTCAACTCGAAGATTCGATTGAAGTATTCGCGTTTGGAGGATGTGGAACGGATCGAAGATATTCAGCATCCGATTGTGCGCGAGTGTTTGATGCGGCACGGGATACCAAAAGGAATGGAGATCGCGAGCTTTGCGGATGTGCCGGCGGGCAGCGGGTTGGGTTCGAGCAGTGCCTTCACGGTCGGTCTACTGCACGCACTCGAGGCGCACGGCGGACGAACTGCCTCAGCAAGCGATCTCGCTGCCGCAGCCTGCGACGTCGAGATTAACCGGCTGGCCGAACCCATAGGAAAGCAGGATCAGTATGCCTCAGCTTTCGGCGGATTGAGTTTCATAAAGTTCAACCCGGACGACTCCGTCGAGGTCCAAGCCGTTGTCATGAAGCCGAATATAAAACAACAGTTCGAGCGCAGATTAATGATGTTTTATGTCGGCCAGGAAAGATCGTCGGGCGCTATTTTGAGCGAGCAGACTGAAAACATGAACGATCCGGCAATGGCGGCGAGAGTCGGGCGCATGGTCGAACTGGCGGGGAGATTCCGCACAGCGCTCGAGTCAAGTCGTCTCGAGGAATGCGGCGATTTGCTGCATGAGAACTGGAAATTGAAGCGCGAGCTGGCCGAGGGTGTGTCGTCCGCATATGTTGACGAAATATATGCTCGAGCGCTCGCGTCGGGGGCGTCAGGGGGCAAACTGCTGGGTGCCGGTACGGGAGGTTTTCTACTGCTGTATTGCGAACCCGAGCGGCAAGAGAGCGTGCGATGCAATCTGAAGGAACTCCGAGAGATGCCGTTTCGATTTTCCGAAAAAGGATCGCAGGTAATCTTTTGTGATAACAGTGAATGCGTGGGAAATGTGCTTCTCCAAAATGCGACAATATAGTGGACTTCCGGGGAAGGGACATGGGTTTAAGTACGGTTTCGGAGAGGAGTGCGTCTCCGAAGCAGGAAAGTGCGCACTCAGCTATCGCGGAGCTTACGCGCGAAATTCGCGCAATTATATTCGATTTGGATGGGGTGATCGCCGACAGTCATGCGCTGCATGAGCGCGCATGGCGGGATCTGATTAGCGAAACCGGACGAACGCCAACTGCCGAGCTTTCAAAGATTGTCCGAGAAGGCAGAACGCGCAAAGATATTTTAAAGACGCTTTTTCCTGGGTATTCCAGCGAGGAATTGGTCTCTCTTGGTGCAAGGAAAGACACCCTCTACGAAGAAAATAGTAGCTGTCTACGCCCCGTCGCAGGGGTGCTGGAGTGGATTCAGGAACTCGATCGGGAAGGTTTCTCGCTGGCCGTGGCAACATCGGCTTCGAGGCAACGAGCAGTCAGCGCGCTGCGTCAGTTTGGTATCGAGCGCGTATTCGAGGCAATCATTACTGCTTCTGATATAGCAGCGGGTAAACCGGATCCGGCTTTGTTTCTGGCGGCTGCGAGTGCACTAGGGGTAGAACCGAGCCAAATGCTCGTGATCGAAGATTCCGAAGCCGGATTGGCTGGAGCCAAAGCTGCCGGCATGAAATGCGCTCTCTACAGCCCCGATTCGAATGGCTTACCAGCGATGGCCGTTGAACCGGATTTTGTGCTGAAGGCATTCGGGCTGGGGTGCTTGGGTAATTTGAGGAGATTGAGCGACTCCGAATCAAGATGACGGAAATCGGATCTTTGCTGTTGAGCCTCGCCATCGTCGGGGTGATCTCATCCACGATCTATCTGCTGCTGGCGCTGGCAGGGTTGGTGAAATTCCGCAAACAGGCAGCTCGCCAAAAGTGGGAGGCGGCCGCAATGGCTCCGAGTGATTTTCCCGGTGTCTCGATTTTGAAGCCCTTGCACGGCATCGAGGTTCAGCTGGAGCGGAATCTGGAGAGTTTCTTTGTGCAGGACTATGCGGGAGAATTCGAGATTATTTTCGCAGTCGACAGCGCTGAAGATGCGGCGCTACCGGTAGCTGAGAAAGTGAGCGCGAAGTATCCTCACGTATCGTCACGGATTCTGGTGATAGGTGAACCGATCTGGCCGAATCCTCCCGCGCATGCTTTTGCAAGGATGGCAGAAATTGCTCGTCACGATCTTCTTGTCACCAGCGACAGCGACGTCGAAGTAGATTCGGCATATCTGGCTGAGATAGCTCCAGCTTTTCGTGACAGCGCCGCCGGGATGCTTACGTGCGTATATCGGGGCCTCAGCAGGGGCGGTATCTGGTCGGCGCTGGATGCATCCGGAATGAGCGTGGAGATGACGGCCGGAGTGCTGGTGGCAAACCTGCTGGAAGGGATGAAATTCGGCTTGGGCCCAACCATCGCGGTACGGCGCAAAGCGCTCGACGCAATCGGTGGATTCAAGGCTCTGGGTCATTATTTCTCGAACGATTTTGTCATCGGCAATATGATCGCGGCACACGGTTTTGGGGTGGTTTTGTCGCGGCATATCATCTCGCACATCGTGCCGCCGATGAATTTCCGCAAAATGTGGCAAAGGCAGGTTCGCTGGGCGACGGGTACCAAATATTCGCGACCCAAAGGACACTTCGGAACACTCTTCGTGTTTGCGATGCCGTATGGCCTATTGGGGCTGCTGGCCGGTCTCTTGCTGCTGCATGCGGCGCTCGGAGTGGCACTCTTCGGCGTGAGTGTTCTGAACCGGGTGCTCGAAGGTTACCTCATCGGCTGGGGTGTCGCCCGCGATCGGGAATGTTTGAAGAAGCCGTGGCTCTATCCGTTGAGAGATCTGCTCGGCTTCGCTGTCTGGGTAGCGAGCTATTTAAGCCGTAACATGCGCTGGCGGGATGGCCGGTTCGAACTGATCGATGGGGGCCTGATCCGGACGCGCGACCGTGTACCGCTCGAACAGGAATAGAAACTACTCGGTCAAGTTCTTACTCGCAGCCGTTTCACGTAACCGCTCGATGAAGCTGGCGAGGCTGGTACCTCCCTGATCGCCGCTCTTCCGGTTGCGCACTGAAACCTCTCCGGCCTGGGCTTCGCGCTCGCCGACCACTAGCATGTATGGAATTTTTTGCAGCTGCGCCTCGCGAATTTTAAAATTGACTTTTTCGTTACGAGTGTCGATTTCGGCGCGGAAACCAGCATCGGTTAGTTCCTTCAGGACCTTATTCGCATAAGCATTCTGTTTGTCGGTTATCGGCAGCACAATTGCTTGAACCGGCGCGAGCCATACCGGGAACGCACCGGCGTAGTGTTCGATCAAGATACCAAAGAAGCGTTCGATTGAACCATAGAGCGCGCGGTGAACCATCAAAGGCTGATGAGATTTTCCATCTTCACCTATGTATTCGAGGCCGAAGCGGCGGGGCAGAAAGGAATCGAACTGCACGGTCGACAGCTGCCAGAGACGGCCGATGGCATCCACCAGTTTGACGTCGATTTTAGGGCCGTAAAAAGCGGCTTCATCGGGAGAGATTTTCACCTTCATGCCCAGGCGATCGGCGGCGCGCTTCAAGGCATTCTCGGCGAGTTCCCACTGATCGGCGGTGCCATCGTAACTCCCGCTCACACCTCTATCCCACGTTGAAAGCTCGGCTTCGTAATCGGTGAAGCCATAGGTATTGAGAGTATCGATCGCGAACTGCAGGCAATCCACGACTTCGTTTTCGATCTGTTCGGGCGTGCAGAAGATGTGAGCGTCATCCTGCGTAAAGCCACGGACGCGCATGAGCCCGTGCATGACACCGGAGCGCTCGTATCGGTAAACCGTGCCGAGTTCGCCGAGACGTACCGGAAGGTCGCGATAACTTCGCTGCCGGTCGCGATAGATCAGTATGTGAAACGGACAGTTCATGGGCTTGAGCTGATATTCGGCGTCATCCAGCTCCATGGGCGTAAACATGTTTTGGGAGTAGAAGTTCGCGTGACCCGATGTCTTCCAGAGATCGTGCCGCGCGATGTGCGGGGTGTACACCAGCGAATAGCCCCGCTTGATGTACTCCGCTCTCATCCAGTCCTCGATAACCTTGCGGACTGCGCCCCCCTTCGGATGAAAGAAGATGAGGCCAGGTCCGGCAAGCTCCTGTATGCTAAACAGATCGAGCTCTTTACCGAGGCGGCGATGATCGCGTTTTTTGGCTTCTTCAAGCTGATGGAGATAGTTATCGAGCTCTTTTTTGGTGAAGAAGGCGGTTCCGTAAATCCGCTGGAGTTGCGGGTTCTTTTCGTTCCCCTTCCAATAAGCTCCAGCGATCGATAGCAGTTTGAAGACCTTGAGCTTCTCGGTGGAGGGTACGTGCGGGCCACGGCAGAAGTCGATGAAATTGGGGCCGAGAGTGTACTCAGAGAAGATGTCGCCGGCGCGTTCCTCTATCAGTTCGCGCTTCATCCAATCATCGTTATATTTTTCCAGGCCGACGGATTTCGGAGTGAGCTTACGTTCGAAAGTCAGGTTGCGCGCCTGGATCTCGCGCATGCGCGCTTCGATTTTCTCGAGATCTTCGGGTGTGAATTTAGTTTCGCGTTGAAAATCGTAATAAAAGCCGGTTTCTGTGGGAGGTCCGATGCCGAGCTGGGTCTCGGGGAACAATTCCAAGACGGCGGCGGCGAGCAGGTGCGCGGTAGAGTGTCGATATACCTGTAGAGACTCCGGATTCTTTGTGGTGAGAATCTCGAGTTTGGTGTCGCCATCGAGCGGCCGGGTGAGGTCAAAAAGCTCTCCGTTGACGCGGGCGACGATGGCATCTGAGGCCAGCCGGGGACTAATCGATTGGGCCACGTCGAGCGGGTTTGTCCCCGTTCCGACGGACTTTTGGCTCCCGTCCGGCAATGTAACGGTAATCGAACTACTCATTTTGATGGATCAATTCGAGCGTATCAGACGGTTCGGAGTTCCAAGCGGCGATTACACCTTTTGAATGCTAGTAGACTGAGAGTTCGTTAACACAGCAAAGAGGCGGGCCGGGGGCTGCCCGACAGGAGTTTTCTCATTGGCGACGACCAAGAACGTGACGATAGCGCCGGCAGACGGGAAACTGGGCATCTTAATACCGGGAATGGGTGCGGTAACTTCGACATTTATTGCGGGTGTCGAGGCGATAAAGAAAGGGCTTGGCGCTCCGATCGGTTCCCTGACTCAGCTAGGAACCATCCGGCTCGGGAAGCGAACAGAAGGCCGGACGCCAAAGATCAAAGAATTTGTCCCCTTGGCCCCTCTCGAGTGTCTGTCGTTCGGGTGTTGGGATATCTACGAAGACAACGCTTTCGAAGCAGCAGCGCGCGCTCAGGTTCTCGAAAAATCTTTACTCGATGAATTGAGAGAGCCGCTGTCCGCAATTCGACCGATGAAGGCCGTCTTCGATCACAATTATGTGAAGAAGATCAACGGCCCAAACGTCAAATCGGGGGCCAGCAAAATGGAGCAGGCGGAAGCCCTAATGCAGGACATCCGCGACTTCCAGAAGAGTAACCACTGTAACCGCCTGGTGATGATCTGGTGCGGCTCGACAGAAGTCTTCCACAAACCTGCAGCCGTGCATCAAAATCTGGCAGCATTCGAAGAAGGTCTTTGCAAGAGCGATTCGGAAATTGCGCCGAGCCAGATTTATGCATATGCCGCGCTGAAACTCCGCGTGCCATTTGCTAACGGCGCGCCCAATCTGACTACCGACGTGCCGGGGTTGCTTGAACTGTCGCGAAAAAACGAAGTGCCGATCTGCGGGAAAGACTTCAAGACCGGCCAGACGTACATGAAGACGCTGCTTGCTCCAGGCTTCAAGGCTCGGATGCTGGGTGTTCGCGGCTGGTTCTCAACGAATATCCTCGGCAATCGCGACGGCGAGGTACTGGAAGATCCCGGCTCGTTCAAAACCAAGGAAGAGACGAAGCTTTCCGTGCTGGAGCATATCTTGCAGCCGGATCTGTATCCGGAACTTTACAAGGATCTATATCACGCGGTCCGCATCAATTACTATCCTCCGCGGGGGGATGCAAAAGAAGGTTGGGACAACATCGATATTTTCGGATGGCTCGGCTATCCGATGCAGATTAAAATCGACTTTCTCTGCCGCGACTCGATTCTCGCGGCGCCACTGGTCCTGGACTTGATTTTGTTTTTAGATCTTGCCCAAAGAGCAGGCATGAAGGGCATACAGGAATGGCTCTCCTTCTACTTCAAAGGTCCGATGACTGCGCCTGGTCTATACCCTGAACACGATATCTTTATCCAGCTGATGAAGCTAAAGAATACGCTTCGCTGGATGCAAGGTGAGGACCTGATTACGCATCTAGGACTCGAGTATTACGACTAAGTTCTTTTAATAAGCTGCTGTAGCGCCGGTCGCACGCACGGCCGCGTTCTGCGCGGAGTCTGCGATCGCCTCTTTCCACTTCGTCACCCGTGCTGGCTAATTGCAAAAGCCCGTAATACTCGACACTTATACCGGATGGCGAGGAGGAGATGTATACTGTCAGCCATCCAGAACGTGAACATCCTGGACTTCATCGTCAATGTCAGGGGTATGCGCAGGATGCATCTGACGACAACACCGGCCTCGCGCCGAGTGGGGTCTCGGCTCCCCAATTCGGGCAGTATCAGCGGTACACTGACAGCCGCCGACGTAAACCCGCCGAACAACCCATTGCCAGTTACCGCACAAGGCATCGCGCCCGGAGATTTTGCCGGTCTGATCGCCGCGCTAAGCACGATGCCGGGTACGTAAACGTCCATAGACCACTTACCCGAGTGGCGAAATCCGCGGTCAGTTAAAACGGTTTCGATCAGACGATACTCGCAGGAAGTGATCTTAAGGCATGCCGGACGTAGCTCCCGGCCGTTGCTGATTCGATCGCGAGACTGGTGACTTCGAAACTGGAGCTCTTCATTCTTACCTTATGATCGTGATCACCGCGTCCTCTCTGATGCGCGATGGCGAAATCACGGGATACTTTGCTAACAGTTTCCTCCAGGAACACTAATAGTTTCCTCTCAGAAACCTGCCCGGCGCTGGTGGGTCCAATCTGGCGAAGAGGGAAAATGAGCAACAACTTAGCTAATAAAACGATAGCCATTTTGGCGACAGATGGTTTCGAATATGTCGAATTGACCGAGCCGAGAAAGGCGCTCGAAGCGGCTGGGGCCAAAACGCAAGTGATTTCTCCAAAAGATGGCCAGATTAAAGGGTGGAACCATACGGACTGGGGTGAATCCGTGCCTGTTGATCGTAATCTGAACTCTGTTAAGGAAAGCGATTACGACGCACTGGTGCTCCCGGGCGGGGTGATGAATCCGGATCACTTGCGACAAGATAAAAATGCAGTGAACTTCGTTAAATCATTCTTCGAGGCGCACAAGCCCGTCGCTGCAATCTGCCATGGGCCATGGATGCTAGTTGAAGCGGATGTGGTGCGCGGCAGAACACTGACCTCGTGGCCGTCGCTTCAAACCGATATCCGGAACGCAGGAGGCAAGTGGGTCGATCAGCAAGTTGTGACGGATCAGGGACTGGTGACGAGCCGCAAGCCCGACGACATACCGGCTTTCAACAAGAAGATGGTCGAAGAGATCGCTGAAGGAAAACACAAACTGCAGCACGCCTGACTTGCATTTCAGGCATACTTTCGCTCATGCGCTGCGTCCCGAGGAGTCCGGATGCGGCAAACCGAGAATTCGCCCAGTTCAGCTGGGTTCGGCGCTGCTAGACTGGTGTTACCGTCTCCTTGAGTACCTCCGCCGCCAGCCCATCCTTCGATGAATCTGCGCTGGTTTCCCGCGCGAAAGCGGGTGATGCCAGCGCATTCTCAGAATTAGTGCAGCATTACGATCGGCGCGTGTTCCGCATGGCCAAGCAGATCACGCAAAACGACGACGATGCCGAGGATGTGCTGCAGGAAGCTTTCTTGAAAGCCTACACGCATCTGGACGATTTCCAGGGCAATTCCAAATTTTATACCTGGATCGTGCGAATAGCGGTGAATGAGGCCCTGATGAAGCTTCGGAAACGGCGCTCCGACCGCTCTGTTCCCCTGGACGAACCCATCGATACGGGCGAAGACGAGGTGCCGAGGGAAATTGCCGTCTGGGACGAGAATCCCGAGGAGACCTATTCGCGCGAGGAATTAGCCGAGCTCCTGGATCAGGCGGTCCAAAGTTTAAAGCCTGCATATCGAACCGTTTTCGTGCTGCGTGACATCGAAGAAATGTCAATAGAGGAGACCGCCGAGGCGTTAGGTTTGTCAATATCAGCAGTTAAAAGCAGGCTACTTCGAGCCAGGTTACAGCTTCGGGAGAAGCTGACACGGCAGTTCAAGCACAAGGGGGACGACGCGTTTGCTTACTTGTAAGCAATTCCTCCGGGATCTTAACGAGTACCTCGAAGAGACGCTCGACCCAGCCACTCGGGCAACCCTCGAGAAGCACGTCAATGAGTGCCCGAACTGCTGGGTTGTTTGTGATACGACCGCCAGAACGCTCAGGGTTTTCAAGGGTTTAGAGCCTCAGCCGGTGCCGCCGGACATTCACGCGCGCCTGATGGCCGCGGTTGAGAAAAAGATGCAGGAAGAAGGCCCGTGCTGCAAGAAAAAACGACCGCCGGGGCCGGTATAGGCAGGCGCTAAGGCGAGTTCTCGCTGACTATTCCGTTGAAGAGTTTTCTCTGTTCCGGGGTCAAGATCTCGAGAATACGTTTTTTTCCATCGAGCGCTACATCCTCTCGCTCGTCCTCGATGTTCTGGTAAAACTTTCCGTAGTCATCGAGGATTTTCATAATCGCTTGCTCCTGGGCGGGCGTCAGATTCAGCTTGAGTTTAAGATTTGACAGGCCTACGTGACGAGCTCGCTCGATGGCCGATGGAACCGCAGCTTGAGGAGGCCGGTATAAACGGTAATAACTGCTGGCCAGAGCCACGCCAAAAGCAGCACCACACAGGAAGACCAGCGTCAGCGTCAACAGAACCCTGGGGTTAGACCAGGTTACGTCACGGTGCCGCAACATGCTTCGCGGAATGGACGCTGGAGTAGCTATCTTGTTTGTCCTTGCTCTTGAGCCAGGTGGTGTTCAGCAAAATTATCCAGCACGGCATCACGCTGCTCCTCTTGACTGCCCATAACAGGGAAATCGTAGTGAAGCCTGCCATTGATCGCTACGATGTTCTGACGGTTCAGCCGGGAGTCGGTGGTCTGAAAGGCAACGTAGGTGCCGAGCGCCAGGGCGATGGTCAAGGAAGCGGCTGCCAAACGCCTGGCGAAGGGAGAATCTCCGAAAAAAGCCCAAAATGAGTCAATTTCACACTCTTCTATGCGCTGCAAAACCCGGGCGTAAAAGCCGGGAGCCGGTTCCACATCAGCAGGCGCACGAAGACCACCAAGCAGCACCGAGTGAGATTTCATTGCAGCAAGCTGCGAAGAACACTCTGCACACCCTGCCAAGTGCTCACCCAGCCCCGCCTGACCCTGATCAGCGTGCAACAGATCTTCTAATCTTTCCCGAACGGGCCCATGCATAATTCCCTCAAAAAACCAACCAGCTACGCGGATCTTGATGTCCGCTTTATCCAAATTTACACCTGAATCATTCCGTCGAAAAGCTCAAAATGACGGCAACAACGGAGCCCTGTCTAAGCGCTGAGCAGCCTTCAGCAGCTTCTGCCTCGCGCGGAACAGTTTTACCTTAATCGTGTTCTCGTTCATGCCAGTCATCATTGACAATTCTTCCACCGAGTGGCCTTCTACTTCCTTCAGCAGGATGAGAGACCGGTCTTCTTCCGACAGTTTTGCCAACAATTTCAGAATCAAATCGTGCTGCGCGAGGCGATGGTCGACCGGGGCGCCCTGATCTGTAGCAGGTTCGGAGTTCTCCATCCGGAGCGTGTCGTCCGATGAGAAATCACTCTCATAGATCAGCTTTCGGACGCGCTTCTTGCGCAGATAGTCGTAGCACTCGTTGACGGTGATCTTGTAGATCCAGGTGAGGAGTGAGCTTCTAAAGTCGAAATTCTTTATCGAAAAGTAAATCTTGGCAAAGACCTGCTGGGCGATGTCCTCGGCGTCGTTGCGATTCCGAAGAATGCCGTAGATGATGGAGAACACTTTGGCCTGGTAGCGGTCTACGATCTCGCGAAAGGCCAGCTCGTCCTTGGCCTGTACCCGCCGGACTAGCGCCGCCTCATCGGTGGTTCGGTGATCCAATTTGGTTTTAGCCCGGGGTGTCTCCCCGGTTACCACCGGGAACGGAAGGCTAACAGTCGACCCGTTCATATGACGTTCCCGACGTGGTTACGTTTTAACCGGTTGCAAAAAGTTGAGGCGCTCGAAAGCGGGATCATGTAACCTTTTGTTTGGGTTTGACGGATACGCACCAGGCTGGCTGCCTGTTGCATCAAAGATGCTGGAAGGCTGTAAAATAGGAACAGCCCCAGGGCAAATCAGGAGATAGAATAATGATTCAGCTAACCGAAACCGCCGTAGGAAAGGTCAATGAAATCTTAGGGATGCAAGATCCCAGGCCGGCCGGCCTGCGCATTTCAGTGGTAGGCGGCGGGTGTTCCGGATTTAGCTATTCGATGGCTTTCGAGAACCAGCCCAATATGCTGGACAAGACCTATCGTTTCGGCGATTTGAAGGTGTTCATCGACCAAGCGAGCATGTTGTACTTGGATGGAGCCGAGGTCGACTATGTGGAGACACTCGAAGGTTCCGGCTTCAAGTTCAACAATCCGCAGGTGAAATCGACTTGCGGCTGCGGTAGCTCATTCAGCGCCTGATAAGCGGGCAAGGGCAAAGAAATCTGGGCCGGAGGGCATGAGCCCGACGGCCTTTGCTGTTTACAGGCGTTTTTAGAGTGTCTGTCGATCGCCTCACCGAGAAGCAGAATCCTTCCTCTCTGACAATTGATTCTCTTTCTACGGTTGACATGCTCCGCGTGATCAACGCTGCAGACCAGGAAGTCGCGATGGCGGTCGAGAAAGAAATCGTCCAGCTAGGCCGGGCGGTAGACGGCATTGTTGAGCGGCTCCGGAGAGGTGGACGCCTTTTCTATCTGGGCGCGGGGACATCGGGCCGCCTCGGAGTATTGGATGCCTCCGAATGTCCTCCCACTTTTCAGACCCCGAGCGACCTGGTTCAAGGCATCATCGCCGGCGGAGATCGCGCCTTGCGTCACTCTGTTGAACGGGCCGAGGACGATCCCGAGCAGGGTAAACGGGACTTGGTCGACCACGGTTTCAACGGATCGGACGCCCTGGTTGGGATTGCGGCGAGTGGCCGGACTCCATACGTACTGGGAGGTCTCGCCTCAGCAAAATCGCTGGGCGCGCTTACGATTGGATTGAGTTGCGTGCCTGGATCCGAGGTATCGAAGACTTGCGAGATCGCCATCACGCCGGCGCCGGGACCCGAAATCATCACCGGTTCGACACGCATGAGAGCGGGAACAGCCACCAAGCTCGTTCTGAACATGTTGAGCACCGGCGTCATGATCCGTCTCGGCTATGTGTACGGCAATCTCATGGTCAACGTGCAGCCTAGCAACAGCAAGTTGGAAGACCGGGCGCGGCGTATCATCGCGCAGATTGCGAACGTGTCATATGATGAAGCTTCGCGACTTTTGGCCGAGAGTGGCTCTGTGCGAACCGCGATTGTGATGCACGAGCGCCATTTGAACCGCCAGGACGCCGAGAAGAGGCTTGCCAAAGCCGGCGGGCGGCTTCGTACGGCGCTCGCGGATTAGTGGCAAATCGGGGAGGCTGGGCTTGAGCGCCACAGGCCGCTTCGCTGGCCCGTTGTGCGCGATTCAAAAGCCCGCGCGGGCCTAAGCTCCGCGGCACGAGACTAGATGGACAAATTCAGCATTCGGGGCGGTACACCCCTAAGCGGCGAACTTCCGGTGAGCGGTTCCAAAAATGCTGCGCTGCCGGCATTGGCGGCTTGTCTGCTGACCGAGGAGCCGGTCCGTTTGAGCAGAGTGCCGCGCGTAAAAGATATCTCCACCATGGAGAGCCTGCTGGGCTACACAGGCGCAAAAGTCGAGCGAACGGGCGGTTCAGTGCGTGTGGAGGCTCGAACATTGGATCGGCCGGAAGCTCCCTATGATGTGGTGAAGACGATGCGCGCCTCGAGCCTGGTATTGGGACCATTAGTGGCACGCACCGGGCGCGCTCGGGTTTCCATGCCGGGCGGATGTGCCATCGGTGCGCGCCCCATTAACATGCACGTGGCTGCGCTCGAACAGCTTGGAGCGACAATTGAGCAGACGCACGGATACGTAGAGGCGCGAGCGCCCGGCGGGTTACGTGGAGGGCAGATTTACTTCGACCGCATCACGGTAACTGGCACGGAAGACGTGCTGATGGCAGCTGTCCTGGCGCACGGAGAAACCAGTATTCGAAACGCGGCACGCGAACCCGAGGTAAAGGATTTAGCCGATCTGCTCATCCGGATGGGTGCGCGGATCGAGGGCGCAGGAACCTCGATCATTAAGGTGCAAGGAGTGGAGCGATTGCACGGGGCTGAATACACGATCATTCCAGACCGGATAGAAGCCGGAACTTTCATGTTGGCCGCTGCGATTACCAAGGGTGACGTGGTGGTGAGCGATTGTTGCCACGAGCACGTACTGGCTTTAACGATCAAGATGCGTCAGGCGGGGGCAGAGATTACCGAAGAGAGCTCTAATGCGCTGCGTGTCAGAGCTCGAGAGCGCCCCAATCCGATCGATGTGGTTACCGAAGAATATCCGGGTTTCGCGACGGATCTACAGGCGCAGTACATGGCATGGATGACCGTAGCGCGCGGAATAAGCTTCGTGACGGAGAGCATTTTCGAAAACCGCTTCATGCATGCCCAGGAGCTGGCCCGAATGGGAGCAAACATCCGGATCGAGGGCCGCCAGGCAATTATCGCGGGAGAAGACACGCTGACCGGAGCACAGGTGCTTGCATCCGATTTGCGGGCCAGCGCTTCGCTGGTACTGGCAGCAATGATCGCAAAAGGTGAATCGATTGTGGATCGCGTTTACCACATCGACCGCGGCTATGAGCGGATCGAAGAGAAGCTGGCGGCGGCGGGCGCGGATATACAGCGAATCCGCTAGGAAGATTTCGTCTCGGGAGAGGAGGAACTGCTCACGCCAGTGGTCGCCGCGGACGGAGTGCCGGACTCCTTCTTCTTATCTGCAGCAGCCTTCTTGTCGCCCGGTTCCTTCCTGCCTCCAGAATCCTTTTTATCGCTCGATTCGGTTGTCGCAGAGCCGGCGTCCCCACTGCTCTTGGCGCCTTTGCCGTAGTCGTTTACGTACCAACCGCTGCCCTTGAACTGAATGGCGGGCGCCGAGAGCAGCCGGTGGACAGCCCCACCGCATTTTTCATGTATGCGGATCGGTTCGTCCGAAAACTTCTGTCTGACTTCGAACAACTCACCGCATTCTTCACACTTGTACTCGTACAGAGGCATAAATCCGTCGTCCTGACAATCCGCTAACGGTTACTGCGGGCTGTTTTCAAGAATTGCATGCTGTCCAGCAGTCGCGGCAATGGGCCCATTCGCTTGATCCGTGAGCTGAGCAATCGTTGTTTTGCCTGTGACGAGCTCGATGGATTGTTTGAGCAGATTATCTTCCGTGTTCTTAGGCGCCGTACCCGGTATCGGATTGCCGTCCTGATCGTATTCAGGAGAATTATCATTTTCGGCAAGCTGTACGGTCGGCACTACGCCCGTGTCCTGGATCGCCTTTCCCGATGGTGAATAATACTTCGCTACCGAGAGGATGACTGCGCCTCCATCGTCCATCTGGACGGTTTTCCTAAGGCTGGCATCGCCGTAACTGCGCTCACCCACTACTTGAGCCCGTTTGTCGTCCAGCAGGGCAGCTGCCGCGATCTCCGCGCCCCCGGCGGTGGCGCGATCTGTGATAACCACGAGCGGCCCCTTCCAGATGGCATCGGCCGGGTTGGCGGTGAAGTCTTTCTTTGGAGTTTTCTGACCCTGCAGATACGTGATCTCTCCGTTATCGAGGAAGAGATTGGCCAGAGTCACTCCCTTCTCCTGTTCTCCAGTCGAGCAGTGACGGAGATCAAGAACGACATACTTGGCACCCTCTTTTTTCAAATCCTGCAGCTTCGTTTTAGTCTCTTGCAGACGAGCGCCGGCCAAGCTTGCTACATGGAGATAGCCGACCTCGCTCGGCATGAGCTTGGCCGTGATATCGGGGAAAGCCACATCGACTCGCGAGAGGGTGACTTTCTGCGGATCACGATCCTTGAGGCGCATCACCGTCAGCTCTACGGAGGTGTTCGGATTGCCGCGCAGTATCTGCTCGGCATAAGCCAACGGCATATCGCGCGTTGCAACATTGTTGATGCTCTCAATCAAATCGCCGGTCGAGATGTTCGCCTTGTCGGCGGGAGACCCGGGGAGCACATCGACAACGGCGACATAGCCATACCGCTTTGCGAGCACAACGCCCACGCCGGCTTTGTAAGTGTCCTGACCCTTTTCGTATTGCCTGTACTGGTCGGCATTCAGGTAGCTGGCGAACGGATCGACGGATTCGAGCAAACCGTTGATAGCTCCGAGAGTCACACTCTTGATGTCGGGTTCTTCAACGTATTCCAATTTGATACGTTCAAGAACCTCCGTATAAACCTTCAGGTGGCCGTAAACATCGTCGGTGGCCACCCCCTCGCGCCCGCTTTTCGCGCCAAGTAGAAGCAGCACAACGACTAAAGTGGAGCTGCTAACAATAATCCATTTCAAACGACTATTCATGGAAGAATTCCGGAGGGTTGCACTAAAAGTATAACGAATCTAAGGCTTAGACGGGCCACCTTCAAGAGAGTTGCTGATTTGACAGCGAATCCCGAAATTTAGTGAGGCTCCTCACGGTTACGGGATTATGCTGTAGAACGCTTCGCGAGTGTCTGCAGGTCTTGCGTTGTGAGCTGGCCGAGCGGCACCTTCCGCATGCCGACTTCGACAAAAGCCGCCCGAAGACCCTTCACAGATTCGACGGCCTGCCGGATCGCATCCACTACCTTCGAGAAGTCTTGAATCACCTCCGTGGATTCGCGCATAACGGCACCGGCTATTGTTAGGCCGGCGATGATTTCAGCAGGACCGATCGAGCGATATTGATCGACGCGCGGCTCCTCCGCGTGAACTCCCGGAACCGACGATAAGGCCCGATTAAGTTCCTTTGCCGCAAGAGTAGGGTCGACGCCATCGGAAGGTTGAAAATGCAGGGTGATCTTAGACAGAGACTGCTCCTTTGAAATTTGATTCCTTTCAAGTCTACTGAGAAAAGTGTCTAGTGTGCTGTGATGTCTGCATGCCTGTGAGGATCGTTGGGTGCTGGTTGCTCGTTGTTTTCGCTGGTTCGAGCAATGCGCAGCACCTGGATGAGCTGCCGAAGCCCGCTTCTCTTCTCGTCAAGGCGGGGAAGTTACTGGACGTACGCAAAGGAACCTACATAGAGAACGGCGCGATTTGGATTGAGGGAGAGCGCATCAAAGAAGCCGGTCCCATCTCTCAAGTTGGCGATCATGCTCCGCGAGGCATACAGGTCATCGATCTGAGCCGGCTCACGGTGCTGCCGGGTCTTATAGATTGCCATACACACCTGATGGCTCGCTTTGCGAGTACGCCGGACGGTTATTTGTTGGGCCTGGCGACCAAGTCAGAGGCGTTCCGAGCGCTCGAAGGAGCGGCCGACGCGCGAGTCACGTTATTGGCGGGTTTCACCACGGTTCGGGACGTCGAAAACGAAGGCTCGATGTACGCGGATGTAGCGCTACGCGATGCGATACAGCAGGGTCTGGTTGATGGGCCGCGCATGCAGGTTGCTACCCGGGCTATTGCGGCAGTGGGTCAGTACAATCCTTTTGGCATCTCGCCGGACCTGACGAATTTTCCGACTGGCGCTCAGATGGTGAGCGGTGTCGAGGAAGCTCGCCGCGCTGCGCGGGAACAGATCGGTCACGGCGCCGACTTGATTAAAGTGTACGCAGATTGGGAGCATCCAACTCTTACGATCGAAGAAATGCGCGTCGTCGTCGAAGAAGCTCACAGGCAGGGGCTCAAGGTAGCTGCTCATGCGACGACCCCGGAAGGAATCAAGAACGCAGTGACAGCGGGCGTGGATTCGATCGAACATGGGCACGGGGCTGACCGGCAGGCGATTGAAATGATCAAAGAGAAAGGAATTTTCCTGGTTCCCACCATCGGCGTTGTCGATGAGTCCATTCAAAAACGCAAAACCGAAGCGCTCTCTCCTGAGCAGCGCCGCCATATGGACGAATTCCTCGGTGGAATCCAAAGGGAGATTCAGATGGCGCAGGAATTTGGTGTGAAGATGGCGTCTGGATTCGATGCCGGCAGCGCCCGCTTGCAGGGAAAGAATGCCGTAGAGTTAGTTAGCCTCGTCAAGCGCGGCGTGAACCCGGCGGACGCGATCCGATGCGCGACGGTGAATGCAGCGGAGTTACTCGGCTGGAGCGATCGCGTGGGTGTGATAGAGACCGGCAAATACGCCGACCTGATCGGCGTCGAGGGAGATCCACTTACCGACATTAGCGTCCTCCAGCACGTGCAGTTCGTCATGAAAGGCGGCGCGGTGGCGGGGAGTAAGGTTCCGTAGAAGCCATAAAGCATTTTCTGCTTGCTTCAAGATACGGACGCGGTTATAGTAGGTTTATTCGGGACCAAAGTCCCGCCATGCCTATGCGTATCGATACGACCACAGCGCAAGACCCGCGGATCAATGCCACGCGTCTTTTTCCGGGAGCTGCGGTCATCATCGTCGCTTAAGGCTCCCTCCAAGTTTACTGATTGATTTTTGAAGTCGCGCGGTCTTCGCGTGAACTGGAGCTATTCATGCAAACAGAAGTATCGGTTCAGCCCAGAGCAGGCATCTGGCGGACCATCACCGAAGCAATCAAAGGAACTCATCAAGACTTCACACAAATCTCAATCAGCCAGGCAGTTTTCCTGCTTGCGATTCCGATGGTGCTCGAGATGTTGATGGAGTCGTTGTTTGCGCTAGTGGACGTATTTTGGGTAACACGCCTCGGGGCGAATGCAATCGCGACCGTAGGTCTCACGGAATCGATGCTAATGCTCGTGTTTTCGGTGGCGCTCGGAGTCAGCTTCTCGACCACCGCGATGGTTGCGCGGCGGACCGGAGAAAAAGACCCGGAAGGTGCCGCCACCGCGGCCATGCAATCGATTTTTCTCGGGATCGGAGTCGCTCTGGCGATGGGTGTTCCGGCGATGATCTTCGCCCGCGAGCTGTTGAATTTAATGGGCGCGGACAGAATACTGATAGCGGGCGGCCATCGGTATACCGAGATCGTATTCGGTGGAACGGCTGTGGTCATGCTGCTGTTTCTGAACAACGCCATTTTTCGAGGAGCCGGTGACGCGTCGATTGCGATGCGAGTCTTGTGGTTCTCGAACCTGATCAACCTGGTGCTGGATCCCTGCTTCATTTTCGGTCTCGGGCCGTTTCCGAAGCTTGGCGTCACCGGGGCGGCCGTTGCCACACTCACAGGCCGGTCCTGCGGAGTGCTGTATCAGTTCTGGATATTGACGAGCGGAAGGGCGCGTGTGCATCTCACGGCCCGGCATTTGCGGCTGGCACCGGAGGTGATCAGGTCATTGATCCGCGTGTCATCTACGGGCGTTCTGCAGTTCCTGATCGCGCACACGAGCTGGCTCGTGCTGGTTCGCATCATCAGCACATTCGGCAGCCTGGCGGTGGCAGGCTACACCATCGGAATCCGCATCTTCATGTTCATTGTTCTTCCTTCGTGGGGGATGAGCGGAGCGGCGGCCACGATGGTCGGCCAGAACCTCGGGGCAAGGAAGCCTGAACGGGCGGAGCGCGCGGTCTATGTTACGGGCGGATATAACGCTATCTACTTGGTGGCCGTGGGGCTGGTGCTGATCTTCGCGCCGCATTCGGTCGTGTCATTCTTTTCAGCCGATCCGGTAGTCTCAGGCTTTGCGGCGGATTGCCTTCGTATCATCGGCTACGGCAACCTGACGTATGCGTTCGGCATGGTCATGGTGCAGGCATTCAATGGCGCGGGCGACACAGTCACGCCGACGATCATCAACGTTGTCAGCTTCTGGATGTGTGAAATTCCGCTTGGATGGTTTTTGGCGCATCGTACGTCGCTCGGCGTCAATGGCGTGTTTACGGCAATTCCGGTAGCAAACACGGTTATGACTGTAATCAGCCTGATTGTGTTCGCGCGGGGCAGTTGGAAGCTGCGCCGGATCTGAGAGTACGGGGATAGTTTCTCCCCCACGCAGCTCCAATCGCTTTTCGCTTATGGCTCCGATTGCGCGTTTTCGGCGATCAGCTGGCGATAGACATCGGCTGCGTGATCGTAAGCTTTTTTCGCGTCGCCGAGCTGAGACGGGGAGATGTTACGCGCTTTTTGCGTCCAGCATTGATGCACAGCCGCCAAACACCATTCGGCACTCCGGCGGGATGCTCGGATGGGTTTGCCAGCCACGAGAACGAAGATGGGATTGGTGTGCGAAGAAGGTAAGATGCGCATCGCGACCCAACTGCTCTTGCTGATCGCGGTCTGAAACACAACGTCGTGCTCTGTGCCATCGGCAGCTATTTCCTGACGTTCCACTGCTTTACCGTTGACGACCAGTTCGACAGGAACTTTTCTTGTATCGCCGATTCGCGCGCGCTCGAGATCCCAATACGGCTTTTCATCGTAACTGAGATGGCGAACAGCTTCATTCGGGAACGGATCGAGGTTGGCGGCCACTTTCACGCGGGCTGTGATTACGCCGGGCGCATTCAGACGCACTTCACTATTCTGAGTCCCAATTTCAGTGCCGTTCACGCTGAAATCCATCAAATGACTTCGCCCATCGGACACGTAGGTTCTGCCATTTCGAATTGCCGCGAGCCATTTCGCATAGCTGAGAGGGCCCTCGATTTTGGCGTAACCTCTACCTTGACCAACACGGCCATCATAGATGCACGGAAAATCAGTTTCCCCTGAGATCCTGGTGCGGAAGCCGATGTTGAGAGTTTGATACCAGATGTTTAATTCCCAGACATAGGGCGTATCCCCCGCTGAAATGAAATCGACGCTTCCGGGTTGAGTGACATCAGCGATGTATTCGTTTGCCCCGATACCATCGAAGGCCGGCATCTCAAAGGTGGGCAGATCCTGACCGCTCACTTCAAGGCCCCATCCCGAGTGCGCAAACCCTACTGTTGCTCCCTGCGATTTCGCCCATTGCAGAATCGGCAGGTCCCAAGTGGGCCAATCCTCAATGCGTTTTGTTCCAGGATAATCCTGTTGGTGAAGACCCAGCAGAACAAGATGGCCAGCATGGCTGGAGGGGAAACCGGAAACCTCGAGATCGTAGTGCATCAGGCAGGTGGACGTGGAGAGCGGGTCATCATGCCCGCTGAAAAACTGCTTCTGGTAATAGTAGTCGGGTCCCCAAGTCAGCACCGCGGTGACATTCAGATTTTCGCCGCGAACCTGCCGGTTCATATCACTCGGAAGGACGCCTTCGGTGGGGTTTTGATAATGGGAACAGCCAGCTGCATGGATGTGATGATCGCTCGAATACCAACCAAATTTAGACGGATCGATCCAGCGATCTAGTTTGAACGTCAACTCCGCCGGGCCATTGGCGCCGACGGCGAGCTCTTTGGTATGCGTGAGGAACTCCGGGCCGCCGCTATACGCGATGGTGTAGTAACCGTCTGGCAGATCGAGCGTCTCTCCGTCGGCCCGATAGACCTGCGGCTGGAAGAAGAAGTCGGGAGCCAGGCGTTTGGCAGGGTTTGGATACAGGCGATTCTGACGGTCTCGCACAACGAATGATGCGATGGCCGGCTTGCCGTTTTCATCGACCACGTGGAGTTTGATCCGGTGCGCGGGCAGGGCGTTGAAGACGATCAGCATGTCGTTACGAAAGCCGATGTCTTGAGAGCCCTGCCCGACATTGAAACTGATTTTCGCCGCTCGCTGTCCCTGATCGCGGCTGTAGACTTCGAGAATTTGGTATTCGATCGCGATTCCGAGGAGGCCTTTGTTCATCGGCGGCTTATTGAAGAGCGAAAAGTCCGCCCAGCGATCGGCCGCATCATGCGGGGTCAGCACTATCTTGGGTTCGGGATCACCGTGGGACGGAATGTAGACCTTGCCCGAGTTCGGACTCTCGACGACCAAGGGCGCGGTGACATGTGCCTGATTACTGACTTTTACCAGGAAGACCCGCGTTCCATCTTCCACTAATTCGGGTTTGGCAGGGCCAGCTTCGACTTTGACCCGGCTCTCCGCATTGATGTCGACGAGGCAGAGAACGTATTTATCTAAAACATGCTCGATTTGAGAAACGGATGTAGCTTCATCAGCGTGACCGACAGCATCGTTGATCGCTTTCTGATCAGCAGCCGGAAGCGGCTGGCCCAGGTAGTCCAACGCCTCCTCCAATTGACGTACGTGGAGAGCGAACGGCTGGACAGGCACTGGGGGCACCCCTTGCGCAGAGAGTAGGGGGCAAACGGCAATTGTTAGAAAAGAGGTGATGAGGAGTCGCATAAGCAGATCGAGGATAGGACTCTTTAAGGATTCTCTTTGCCCACTGTAGGCCCAACCTGACCGGTTGGCAACTGAATGATTCCTGGATTGCGCCCCGCGCGCCACTGCATATACCCGAAGCCGATAAGGAGTAACACCCCGAAGAAATACGGCGTTAGGTTGTACGGCCAGGCGGGCTCGGGATACACAGTGATGAAGAGCACCGGCAGCAGACCGAGAGTGGCGAACCAGGGAGCCACTACGTGCCGCCAGACGGTGAAATGCGCTCGTTGTTCACGACGCATGTAGCGGGTCAAGGCCAAGTTCGCCATGATGTAAAGGACGATAACCGCGAGCGTGGCGATCGTTTCGAGGAAACCGAAGATGGAATCCGGAGTCAGCAGCAAGCCAACAAGCAAAATCGACGCCATCCCGCTGATCTGCACGAACGCGATAGCGAATACGGGTGTTCGATGCACGGCATGGATGCGCCCGAAACTCTGAGGAAGCGTGCCCGCGCGACCCATCGTGTACATCACGCGCGAGGCGGAGTTGGTGCAGGCGAGGCCGACGGCGACCGCGCTATTGATGATGGCGAGGACGACGAGCCACCAGGCCGCGCCCCAGAGCGAATGACCTAGCACGTAATACGGATTAGCATTCGAGGCAAAGGCGGCCATGTCACCCGTGCCCCACCCAACAGCGCTCGCATAAGAAGTGAAGATGTAAAAGCCAGCAATACTAATCAAGGAAAGGATGATTGCGTGGCCAACAGACTTTTCGGGAAGACGCGCTTCCTGCGCGAGCGGGGCGGGCGCCTCAAAGCCGCTCAGGGCGAGAATTGAGAAAACCATGCCGGCCAGAATGCCGCCGAACCGATGAGGCGATGCAGAAGGTGTTAGCGGCGCAAGATAGCTTGATCCGTGCCCGGGATGAACCAGGAATGTGATACAAAGCGCCAACATGATGAGCAGTTCAAGACCGCCCAGAAGAGCCGTAATTCGCGCCGAGAGCCGCACGCCACGATGTGTAAGGATCCAGATCAGGGCAGTTGTCACCAGCGCCAAAAACCACCACGGGATATCAATGTGAAACTGCTTCCTCAACATGTCGGAAATGAGATAGCCGAGAAAGCCGGTACTTCCTGCGGCTCCGAGAATTTCGTAGATCAAATAACTCCACGTGGCCATAAAGCCGCTGCGGCGGCCGAGTCCACGAGTCGCGAAAGAATAATAGCCGCCGCTCGAGGGCATGTACCGGGAAAATTGGGCCACGGTGTTCCCGATGAAGAGGCAAACGAACGTAGAGAGCAGGAACGAGAGCGGCATGACCGGTCCAGCTTTGAGAGCGATGATCGGAAAAGTGAACACGATGTTGGTCGCCGGCGCGATGTGCGTAACGCCCTGAAACACCAGTTCGAGAAGGCCGAGCGAATTGCGCCGCAGGCCGGGACTCGCGTCGAGGTTAGCGGTTGTTTCCATGGCTGTTGGCTCGGGAATTGGGAGAACCGCTAGGTTTCGAGGTCCAGCACGGTATTCGGCTTAAGAAAGAGTGGAGGCACAATCGCGCAGGTGTTCGATAGCGGCAGGCCTTCTTCCGGCAGCCCGATACGTTTGGAGAAATATGTCGCGGATTGCGGTATGACATCGACCTGGATTGTCACTTCCTGATAATCCATACTTCGGATACCTGGCAGCCACGCCCATTACCACCTAATCCGGTTTCTCGAGTCCATGCCAGCGAGAGCTTCCCCGTTCTCGTCGCGTCCATCGGTAAATCGAACTCGAGAGCTCGCGGCGGCCAGGGCCGTTCAATGAGCGGATGCACCTCATGAGCTTCATTCGCGATCAACCGGATCCGGATATGGCGCGATTCGCCCCCATATACGACGCGAATTCGATATTCCACTTCGGAATCAAGATCGTTGTATTGCATCTTCAGAGGCGCATCATAGAGCGATTCCGCCCAGTGCTTCCAGGCTGCGGGAGCGCCGTCGCCGAGGCGATCCGGGTAATCGAAGCCTGTGAGAGCGGATTTGCGAAATTCGGGGTCTTTGCTATACCCAGGCCCCGGAACAAGATGAGGGCGGTTGCTGGGATTCCCCAGTTCGTCATAGAAACCGCCCGGCCCTGGGTCGGTTCGCGTTAGCAGGGCCCGTGCCGCAAGTATTTGTTCACCTGCTGACGGCAATTTCCCGATCGCGACAATCTGTGCGCGCAGCCATGCGACATCAGTCACGGGAGTTTCCAGCGTTTCCAGATTCGCGGCGCGATTCACCGCTTCGCCTTGATAGCGGTCCACCGCGAGTTGCATATGAATACTCTGAAAGAGTGCCTCTCCTAGCTCTCTTACCCGCGCTCTCAAGGGAGCGCCTGCGGGATTTATTATGACAGTTTCCAGGACTTGTCGCGCTTTATCGAGCACAAGCGCCGGATCCAAACCGTTCGGTGGAGCAGCATTCGGCTTCTCATCAATATCGAGAGATTCAGGCGTCCAGCCGATTTCATTCATGCGCTCCAAGATGCCGCCGGCACGCGCTACGGCATCGATTTCCGAGAGCAGTCGGCTGCGCAGCCAGCCGTCATAATACGCCCTATACAACACTTGTTGAAAGCGCCAGTTCTCTAGCAACGCCGGCGAGGCGCTGCGCTCGATATCCATCGCGCGCGCTAGCGTGATGTTGACCCCATCGTTGGTCGCGAGCGGTCCTCGCCAGTTCTCTTCCAAATGGCTAAGCTCTTGGGCAATTCCCTCCGGGTGAAGCTCACCGAAAAAATAACGGCTGTAGTTTCGCAACGCATCCATCACCTTCATCGACGGATCCCAGCCAAGCGAACTCCAGAGGAACTTGTTCACATCGTCATTGCAGCCTTCCGAATAAGTGAGAAACCCGATCGTATCCCGCAACGAGCCCCGCAGAATATTCGATTCATCCTGAGGACGAGGGTTGATACATTCCCGTCCCTCCGTAAGCGCGAAAGCAAGGTCCCAATCCGGAACTGGAAATTGGCACGAGAGGCTGTGAGTGATGTCCGGATAAAAGCGAATCGGATATCGCTTTGGCAGTTTCTCGCGAAACTCTGAAAGGCTCAGTCGCGACTGCGGCCCGAAAACAATTCCATCCAGCCAAGCCGCCGTTTCACTCTGCCCGACCAGCCCAAAGAATTCAGACATCCAAGCTTCGCGAAAACCCTGCGGCGACATCCACATCCGCGCCTTGGGATGAAAACGCCGCAGGTTCGCTTTTTGCTTTGCCAGCAAAGCAAACAAGGTTTTAGGTTGGGTGTCGCCCGGATCTCCGCCCGGAACAAAAACCGCATCGATACGGGGCACGATTTGAAAGATGCGCCCCCACTCCTTCAGAGCCGATTCCACAGTCGCCGGATCGCCATAATTCGCATCCATAGCAGGGAACCAGACCCACACATCGAGATCGTAGGAATCGCAGATGCGCGACATCTTCACCATCATTTCTTCCGGCGGGAGCGGAAAATGCGGACTATCGGCCCTATCGTCCGTCCGCGGCGGCAGAAGTTCGATCGCGTTCGTCCCGAACATCGCCAGATCGCGTATGTATTGCTCCCATGTCGGAACGTTCCACGCATCATAAGCGTTCGTTTTTGGACGGTATCCAAGCTGGTGCCCCCGCAAAGCCACTTTGGGCGAACTCACAACATCTAGATGACGCGCCTCGATGCGTGCGCCCAGCCGGCTGAAAACCGCGGAGCACAAAAATCGTCCAACGCAGTAGAACAACCCCCTTTCGTCCGAGCCAAACAATGCGATCCATCGCCCTTCGGCGTCTTCGCCGGTTCGCATCACGAAGCTTTCACGGGGCAGCCCCACGAGCGCATCCGCGGGCGGCCGCATGCGAGGCCCCAGGCTACGAACCGAAGCGCCCGTAGCAACATAAATCGCCACCGCGGATTTTTCCGCACCCGGCGATCTCTTCAACTGAAGCTGTGAGCGCTTCTCAATCTCCTCGATCAGAACCTGCGCGGCCTTCTTCTCGCGAGTCGAGACCGCGTCCGGCAGCACGACTGCTGCGTTGCTCAGGTCGATCTCGTTCGCACCGGCTTTTCCGCCGCGAAGCCATTTCGCTTCGAAAACGGCCGCGCCTGCGCCTGTAAGGAAACTTCTTCGTTTCATCTCATCGAAGCGCAGCTCGACAGGCCAGCCTGGCGTTTATATGTTTCCTCGTTGTATCTCTCCGGCCATGTAGTCCGTGGCGCGCCAGGCGAGAGCTAGGATCGTCAACGTCGGATTCTTCTCCGAAGCAGTTGTGAACGCCGCGCCATCTACCACGAAGACGTTCTTGACATCGTGCATCTGACAGAAGCCATTCAATGCCGAGCGTTTTGGGTCCGCTCCCATGCGACACGTACCGTGCTCGTGGATCGCGCTCCCGTTCGGTTCCAGATACCCTCGCTCGAAAGGCAGGATTTCCGCCTTGGCCGCATGAAGGATCTCGAGGATCGTGTTGTACATGTCGTCCGCCATCCGGCGTTCGTTTTCACCGGTGCTATAAGCGATGCGCGCTATCGGCACGCCGTACACGTCGAGCGGCGAGCCCTGCGTAGTAACGCGGTTTTCCTTCTTGGGCAACGTCTCGCCAAACGGATGCAGCGCGAGTACAGCAGGATAGCGCTGCTTCACTGCTTTCTTGAAGTCCACGCCGAAGCCGGGAATTTTCTTGGCATAACTCAAATCGGTCTGCGCTCCCGTGTACCAGAACTGGCAGCCGAAGCCCCTCAGATAATCTCGCTTTCGTCCATCGCGATGATTGAAGCGCGGCATATACATGTGCGCGCCGCCGATGCCGTCGTCGTTATAGACCTTGCCGCCCATCAATTCCGGCGCGAAGCCCCTTATTGTGAACCGAATTTGCTCGGCAAGATAGCGCCCTATTACATCCGACGAGTTACCGATTCCGTTCGGATACCGAGTTGACGCCGAATTCAGCAGAATGCGCGTAGAATCGATACACGAAGCCGCCACCACCACCCGCTTACCTGCAATTCGCCGTTCTTCTTTGCTGTAGCGATCGAAATACTGCACGCCATTCGCCAGCCCCGCATCGTCCACCAGGACCCGCGCTGCGACCGCGTTGTCTATGATTTTGAGTCTTCCCGTCTTCAGTGCCGGTTCAATCAGGTAATCCGAAGAATTGAAGAACGCGCCGACATCGCAGCCGTCGCCGCAGGCGCCGCAAAAGTGACATTTCGGATGACCATTGTAATCGCGCGTCAAAACCGCGCGGCGTATCGGCACAATGCCGATTCCCAAATTGTGCGCGGCTTTCTTCATAATGTGTTCGCCGCATCTCAACGGAGGAGGAGGAAGGAAATAGCGGCTGCCCGGCAGCGAATCCTGATCGTCGTCTCCGCCGCAAACCCCGATCAGTTGATCCACCTTGTCGTAATACGGCTCGATGTCCTTGTAACGGATTGGCCACGGAATCTCCCATCCATCGCGCTCCGGTCCTGCAAAATCCAGATCCGCATAGCGCAGGCTCACACGCCCCCAGATATTTGTCTTGCCCCCGCGGCCCCACACTCGCGTCAACGAGAAATTCTGACCCAGTGGAGTGATGTAGGGCTGCTCCGCCGTATCCAGGACGATCTGCGGAGGCTTCTGGCCGGCATCCAACCGTTGCTGCCATTCCCATGGCTTTACGTGTGTCCAGAACTCGCTCCGGCTGAACTTTCGGCCCGCATCGAGCATCGTGACATTCACGCCTTGCCGCGTCAGATTCCATGCCGCCATTCCGCCCGCGGCTCCACTGCCGATCACGATCACGTCGTGAAGTTGAGGACTCTCTTGAATCTGCATAATTAACTCTGATGCTCGGGATGATCGCAACCCGGAAAACTGGATAGATACGTATTGCCATGCCAGCCCAGTTCCGTTTTGAGTCCCGCCTCCGTCTTGTAATACGCGTCAACCGTCATGTCTTTCGCCAATTGGAAGAATTTCCCTAGCGGCGAATCTGTTTCCAGACTGAGAGGCGTGAGTAGCGCAATCTGCTGCTCCTCGCTTAGGGATACGAATTCGCTGCCATAACTTTCCCTGGCGAGGGCATTCAGATCGGCAAGCCCGGCTCTGAAGTTGCCTCCGAGCAGGGGATCAGCCACGATTGCCTTATCAATCAATAAAGCGACATCCGCATCCCTCGCCCCCGGTGTATCGGACCGCGGTATGATGCGCTCGCTAAGAGCTTCCACCGCCCGAAACTCTTCCGGTTG
This sequence comes from Terriglobia bacterium, assembly GCA_963738555.1. Taxonomy (GTDB): domain Bacteria; phylum Acidobacteriota; class Terriglobia; order Bryobacterales; family Bryobacteraceae; genus Bog-105. The sequence continues at coordinate 154,867 of CAVTXN010000006.1, read as the reverse complement.
AAAAAACGTTGGCTTCGAAGGCGCCGCCACCTTCACGGTGGGTCCGGTATGTAGGTGCCCCGGTTGATCTCCCACCTCCTTGGTTTCTTGCGCGGCGCCGGCAATGGAAATTGCCGCGGGCGCGGCTACAAAGATTTTCAGAGCGTCTCTGCGTGTGCTCATAACGAGTTTTCAGTCAGTATATACTCGCGAACCTGGGTTGGATTAGCTGTCCCTGAGCGAGTATCTTCGTAGCAGCGCCGATATTGTTTCGTGTTTCATCTTCTTTGCCCAGGCTTTCGGTGTAGCCCACGGTTCCGCGTCCGGCTCTTCCACTTGTGCGCCGCGCGCGATCAACAATTCTGCCATCTCTTCGCGGCCCCATCGGCACGCCCAGCCCAGCGGCGTCGATTTGAGCAGATCATCACGCAAGTCGACCCTCGCGCCGAAGTCGATCAACATGGAAGCGAACCGGGCCCGGTCGGCATCATTCAGCCCGCTGTGCCGAGCCGCCGCATAGTGCAGAGCAGTCTGGCCGAAACGCGGACAAAAGCGTAACTGCGGAGGAAGAAGGATTCGAACCTCCGAGCGCCTTGCGGCGCTAGCGGCTTGGAACCGCCGCCTTGAACCACTCGGCCATTCCTCCAAGCCCATGGTAACAAGTTCCCATTAGCTCGACGAGCCTGTCGATGAATCTCGAGTATCCGATTTTTCCGATAGGCGTTCACCGCATCGCGGTGCGGCGAATGTTCGGAAACGAGTTAAAAATATGAGCGTTTCATGCTCCTGAACCCACTCTTTGGATGGTGAATCCCGAACGTATCCGGCGCTTCAGAGAGAACGACTTGAGAAATTTACTCAGCGAGCAGCACGGCGGCTGGGTGTTTCCCGAAGACGAAGCACGCATCGAGCAATTACGCGAGCAACTGCGGTCTATGCCGCTTCGACATCCTGCTGCATCAGCCGTATCACAGCCAGACGCCGCCACAGTCGCCGAATAGCTGGGCGGCAGCTCGTCACGCCCGAAGATGTACGATTCTCCTTACTGGATCGAACCGCAGAATCCTCGCACTGTATTCAACGGGTCGACAACGCACTGATCCATTCGTTTGGTCCTTTTGTTTGCTGCGGCGAACAGCCCTCCGCCGATTCATCGTGCAAAAAAATTGGAGCCGTTGACCAGGATTGAACTGGTGACCTCGTCCTTACCAAGGACGCGCTCTACCAACTGAGCTACAACGGCTTCCGAATACTCGGTTTCTGGTGGACAGGGAAGGATTCGAACCTTCGTACCTCGCAAGGAGGGACAGATTTACAGTCTGTTGGCTTTAACCACTCACCCACCTGTCCGAGTACATCCGAGACTCAACCATCATAGCCGAGGCCACTCGGACGAGGTAGGTGAGCTGATCGAGCCAGGCTACCGTCGGAAGCGCCAAATCGCAATCAAGCCAAGTCCGGCCAACGCTAACATCGAGGGCTCCGGAACCGTCGAGGGTGGCGCTGCGCCTGCCGGCAGGTCGATTGCGGCCACTACAGCACTAATCGCATCGTCGCTGCCGGGAGACAGCGTAATGTTCAACGAATTTGTGCCCGGAGTCAGGAATGAAGTAATGTTAAATGTTTCCACGTCGGTCAGACTTCCGTTACTGACCCCTGCTCCCGGCGCACGCGGACTGGTGCCCTGGAAAATGCCGCCCGTGGCCAGCGTCGTCCCGTTAATCGCCAGCGTTCCATCATCCTCCGGACCGAAGTTCTGTCCGTCTGAAACATACAATGTCAGAGCCGCGGTACCGCTCGTGTAATGAATGCCGGAGAGTGTGAAATTCCATCCGGCCGGATCGTAGGAACTAGCAAAGTTCGAATCGTTGCCGTCATATAACACGACATCGCGCCTGCCAGTCGTCAACCCTGTATTGAAAAACGTAAACAGTGCCGCGCCGTTAATCTGAGCATTTGTCTTTTGAAAATTACTCAGCGCGTAATTTCCGTTGCCAGTGACTAAGGACGTAACATTTGCCCGATAGGCCTGACTATTTAGACTGCTCCAAAAGTTATCTTGGGACAACCCGATATTAGTGCCGGTCACATTAGTGCCGTTGAAGTTCACGTTCGCGTTTACATTCGGATCAGTCGAATTGGTCGGTCCATGCCAGAACAGCAACGAGTTTGTTACAGCCCCGTTAATGCCTGACACGGCCAGGGTTCCGGCGCCTACATCCCGCATGCCGAGATCGGCCGTCGCAAAGTTGGTATTGTAGATCGTTGTGTAATAGCTGATTATGTTAGCGTTAGCCGACAGGCCTCCTAAAAAAACAGAAGTCATAAAAAGTTTGACTACAAATGTTTTCACCCGAACCTCCAGTTATAAGCGGCCACTTTCTCCCAACAGTCTCCTGGCGAACGCTTAATGAGAGACTAATCGGAATCTGACCTGTCGGAGTATAACTGGTTTACTTAGCGATAATGAAGCTTCTGCTGTACTAGTACCTTGTGAATAGTCGCTAGGCTCATCGAGCGCAAGAGCACCTGGCCTCGCGTGACAAGCTCGCCCGCGCATAATAAATGGTATGCAAGACATTCTGACCATCGCGGATCGCTCGTTTCGCTCCCGGCTGTTTGTGGGAACCGGCAAGTACCGCGCGAAACAGCTCATGGCGCGCTGTCACGTGGCTTCCGGCACCGAAATGGTCACACTCGCGGTTCGCCGCGTAAACTTGACCGACCGCACGAAGGAATCCGAACTCGATTTCATCGATCGCTCCCGAATTCATATCCTGCCCAACACTGCCGCCTGCTACACCGCCGAGGATGCGATTCGCACGGCCCGCCTGGGCCGGGAGGTCGGGCTCTCTAACTGGGTGAAGCTGGAAGTCATCGGCGACCAGAAAACACTCTTTCCGGATAACGAAGGTCTGCTTGAGGCGACCCGTGTACTTGTAAAGGAAGGATTTGTTGTTCTTCCCTACACCTCCGACGACCTGGTGAACGCCCGCAAATTGATTGATGCCGGGGCTGCCGCCGTTATGCCGCTCGCGGCCCCGATCGGGTCTGGCCTCGGCATCCAAAACGTAACAAATCTCAAGATTTTGCGGGAAGCAATCACACAAGTTCCGCTGATCGTCGACGCCGGCGTCGGAACCGCCTCGGACGCCGCACTGGCAATGGAATTGGGTTACGACGGCGTTCTGCTGAACACCGCTATCGCCGAAGCGGAAGACTCTGAGCGCATGGCGCACGCCATGAAGCTCGCTGTCGAAGCCGGAAGAGCCGCATTCCTTGCCGGTCGCATGCCGCGCCGGGAGTACGCTGTGGCCAGCAGTCCGCTGGTCGGAACCATTGCGTAAAACCCTCCTTTTATTACTATTCGCTGTCACCGCTTGCGCGGACACCGCTTACTACCAGCGGGTCATCTTCGACAACAGCATCAATCTCGACCGCTATTTCTACAGCGAAGGGCGTGCGTCTTCTCCCAGTCAACTGGAGTTGCTCGATGGAAAGCTTCCTGTAGATCACGACCACTTTCATACTCCTCCAAACGCTCTCCGTCTTCATTGGACCTCCGTACCGCAAGGCGGCTGGACAGTAGCTGCAATCGTCTATGAGTTTCGTAATCGCGAGGTCTTCTTTCCGGGCAGCCAGCTCACCTTGTGGTGCTACTCGGTAACTGGTCTAAAAGCGGACGCCTGGCCAAGAATCGTACTCCACGACACGGCAAAAAACTTCACCCGGCCTCTTGCCGTTCAGCACGAAATCGCCGCCGGTAAATGGACCAAAATTTCAATTCTTCTCGATCGTTTCGTGACGGCTTCTATCCACCCATTCAACGGTCACGCTGTCGACAGAGTTCTGTTCACGCAAGGAGCAAACGATAATCAGGAACACACTCTGCTGGTCGATGACATCCATATAGAGCCAGCCAACCTCGGCGAATCTTCCATCGCCACAGTCACCGGCGTCACTGCCAGGGGTTACGAGCGGCACGTCGATGTAAGCTGGCAAGCTTCGGCCAATCCCGACCTCGAGCATTACATCATCTATCGCGCGCTGAATGGAAAACCTTTCAAACCGGTAGGGATACAGGTTCCTGGCCTGCAACGCTTCGCGGATTGGCTCGGCAAGCCGGGTCAGGCGGCGCAGTATCGTGTCACCGCTCAAACCTGGAGTGGCCACGAATCCGCTCCGTCACCAGCCGGGTCTGCTACTACTCACACGATGAGCGACGACGAGCTGCTCACGATGGTCCAGGAGGCTTGCTTTCACTATTACTGGGATGGTGTGCATCCGATTGCCGGCATGACACGCGAAAATCTTCCCGGAGAGGACGGTATCACTGCGCTCGGCGCCAGCGGCTTCGGAATTATGGCTCTCGTCGTCGGAGTCGATCGAAAGTTCATAACTCGCGAACAGGGTATCGAGCGTCTGCTTCAGATAATCAGTTTTTTGGAGAAGGCAGACCGCTATCGCGGTGTATGGCCGCACTTCTTAAACGGCGATACGGGCAAACGTATGCCCGTCTTCGGCGTCTTCGAAAATGGCGCGGACCTGGTTGAGACTTCCTTCCTCATGCAGGGATTGCTGACGGCGCGGCAATACTTCGACAGCGACAACAGGCAGGAAACACTGTTGCGCAACAAAATTACCGCGCTATGGCAATCGACTGATTGGGCGTGGTTCCGGCGCACACCGGATGGTGACGCGCTCTTCTGGCATTGGTCACCTGAGTATTCCTGGTACATCAATCATCGTCTGACTGGCTTTAATGAAACGATGATTACTTACCTGCTCGCGATTGCGTCTCCTACGCACGGCGTTCCCGCAAGTTTGTATTACACGGGCTGGGCCGGACAATCCAAGGCAGCGATCGCCTACCGGCAGGCCTGGGGCGAGCAACAGGCTGGCGATCATTACGTGAATGGTCACTCTTTCTACGGCATCAAGTTGGATGTGGGTGTGGGCGAAGGCGGTCCGTTATTCTTCACCCACTACTCATACATGGGCTTCGATCCGCATGTCCGTGACCGGTTCACCGACTACTTCCATAACAATCGCGATCAAGCGCTGATCAACTATGCTTATTGCGTCCGCAATCCAGGTCACTTCAAAGGCTACGGCAAAGACTGTTGGGGAATTACCGCAGTCGATGGACCGGAAGGCTACAGTGCCTACGAGCCAAAGCCAGGCAGTGATGATGGCACGATCGCACCCACTGGCGCTATTGCCTCTTTCATTTACACGCCAGATCTCTCTATGCTGGCGTTGAAGCACTTTTATCGTGATCTAGGGCAGGAGCTTTGGGGAGAATTCGGTTTTCGAGATGCCTTCAACTTGCAGCGTGGCTGGTTTTCCGGCATCTACATGGGACTGAATCAAGCGCCTATGACGGTCATGATCGAAAACTACCGCACGGGTCTCGTTTGGAAAAAGTTCATGTCCAACCCCGAAATCCAAAACATGCGTTCCCGAGTTTTCCAGAACCGCGCACGTCAGTAAGCGGCAGTACTTTGCGCCGCTAGCTTACCTTTCGGCAATCGGCCAAACACGCACTTACTTCTGGCATCGCAATCACCTGCAGCAATTTACTCGCGTATAGCGGATCGGTCGCATAGATTGGCGCAACCTGCCGGATCAAGGTCTGCGTGTCAGCGGTTTTCAAATAGTGCGACCAGACCGGACCGTAAGCACTTCCTGTCGTGAAAAGGCTAGCGTGTTTCTCGAAACATGCCTCGATAGACGGGAACGTCGCGAAATCTCCTGCCACTGTTTTCGGAACCCCTCCGATCACTTCCACGGTCTTCAACTGCTGGATGCCAAAGGATCCTGGGTAGAATTTGATTCCAAAACAGTTGTTCCCCGGCTGATGTTCGCCCCATCCACTTTCGAGCGCCCACTGCGCGATTGTCAGTTCGGCCGGCACCTTCGTGCTTCGCTCACAAGAAACTGAGCTGGAGGCCGCGGCCTTCAGCCGTATCGTTTGCGCGGGAGAAAGCATAGACATTTCGCCCGCGATTTTCGTTCGTTGGTTATTACCGGGACGCCGGAATAGCCTTCAAGCTCCTGAAATTTCAAGAGATGCACTTTCAGCAAACCGCGTGACCGCAAGCTCGAAATTCGGCTCGCCTCAAATCCGCTTCCCCGCCTGGATCAATTGCTCTGCATGCCGCAAGGCTTCCGGCGTGATGTGCTCACCCGAGAGCATCCGGCCGATCTCGCGTGCCCGTTCTTCGAACCCGAGTTCTTCCACCTGGGTTGTAAGCCGGCCCTTCTTCTCGCGCTTCGAAACTGCATAATGATGATTCGCGAATCCGGCAATCTGCGCCAGGTGCGTCACACAGATCACCTGATTCGTTCGCGCCAAGCCTTTTAATCGTTTTCCTACAGCGGCTGCGGCAGCTCCGCCCACGCCTGCATCCACTTCGTCGAAGACCAATGTGGGCAAGCCTTCCTGTTTTTCGGCCTCTCCCAATGCTGTCTTCAAGGCCAATGCGATACGTGACAACTCCCCGCCCGAGGCAACCTTCTCGAGCGGCCTTAGCTCTTCGCCACGGTTCGGCGAAACCAGAAACCTGATTTCATCGGTCCCGCTTGCACTCCACTCTCCCGGGTTCAGGACGATGCTGAACCGCGTCCCGCCCATCATCAGGCTCTTCAGCTCATTCTCCACAGCCTTGCTCAGCTCGTTTGCAGCCGCAGCCCGCCTGCTACTCAACTGATTCGCCTTCCGTTCATATTCTTTTGCGAGCTCCGCGTGTCGTGCTTCAAGCGCCGCCCGGTGCTCGCTTGCGTTCTCTACCTCAGCGATGTTCTTGGCTACCTCGTCCCGAAACGCGACTATTTCTTCTATCGTCCGGCCATACTTCCGCTTCAATCGGTCCAATGCGGCCAAACGCGTCTCTACATCTTCGAGCCGGGCCGGATCGCCCTCGAGTTTGCCCATGTAATCTCTGAGTGTGTAGGCGCTTTCTTCTAATAGGAGCGCCGCCTGTCGCAGAGAACTCGTTGTATCGTTCAGCGTTTCGTCGATGCGCGTCAGTTCATCCAGGCGCTTTAAGGCTTGTCGAAGTTGCGTAGTTGCGCTTTCCGGCGAATCGTATAGGAGATCGAAAGCCGCGGACGCGCTCTCCTGCAGCTTTGCTACGTTCTGTAGGATCTTGCGGTCAGCCTCCAATGCCGCATCCTCGCCCGTTCGCGGCTGTACCGTGTCAATTTCTTTCAGCTGAAAACTCCAAAGATCCAGCAGCCGTAACTTCTCCTGCTCGGTCCGGTTCAGTTCTTCCAGCTTGACTCCCGCTTCCTTCCATTGCGAAAACAAGTGCGACACATCGGCACGCAAGCCTTTTGCTCCCGCGTACTCGTCCAGAAGATTTCGCTGCGCTTGAGGAAGGAAGAGCATCTGCTGCTCGTTCTGCCCATGAATATCGCCCAACGCCGGCGCAAGCTCCCGAAGAAAGGCCGTCGTTACCGGGCGGTTTGCTACAAAGGCTCGCGATTTCCCGCCAGTCGAGATCTCGCGCTCGACTATGAGCTCTTCTTCGCCATCGTTCTCGATCCCTGCCTCCTCGAGCAGTTTCCTCAACTCCGGGTTCGCTTCTACGGAGAATATTCCAGAAACGCGCGCTCGCTTCTCCCCTGTCCGAATCATCTCGGCCGAAGCACGCGCTCCCAATAGCAGACCTAATGAATCTACGACGATGGACTTTCCGCTTCCCGTCTCCCCGGAAAGCACGTTGAAGCCCTCTCCAAAGCGTATGCGGGCCTGTTCGACTACCGCATAGTTCTCCACTATGAGCTCGACCAGCATGTGACCGAATTATAAGCTGAAGATGAATGCATGCCGGAATTGCCCGACATCTCCGCTTATATCGGCGCACTCGAGCCCCGCATCGTGGGGCAGTCGCTCGAGCGGGTTCGGCTTGTAAGCCCATTTTTGTTGAGAACGACTCAGCCAACCATAGCCGATGTCGAAGGGCGCGTTGTAAATCACATTCGCCGCATCGGCAAGCGCATCGCAATTGGAGTGGAAGGCGATCTCTGGATCGTCCTTCATCTGATGATCGCTGGGAGATTGCATTGGAAAGCCCGGGACGCCAAGCTCTCCGGCCGTCAATATCTCGCCGCGTTCGATTTCCCAAATGGTTCGCTCACATTGACCGAAGCGGGAGTTAAGCGCCGCGCCTCGCTGCACATTCTCGCCGGGGAAGCAGGTTTGAACTCCGTAGACCCGGGCGGCCTCGATGTCCTCAGCGCGGATCTCTCCTCATTCCGCACAGCACTGACCGCCAGCAACCACACTCTGAAACGCGCTCTCACCGATCCAACCCTGCTCAGCGGAATTGGCAATGCCTACTCCGATGAAATCCTGCACGCCGCGAAGCTTTCGCCGATCGCTCAGACCCAGAAGCTCACGCCTGAGGAATGGCAACGGCTGTTTAAGGCCACGCATGAGACGCTGACGCTTTGGATCAAGCGTCTCGTAAGCGAAGCGCACGTGAAGTTCCCAGAGAAGGTCACGGCATTTCGCAGCGACATGGCGGTCCACGGCCGCTATGGACTGCCCTGCCCGCGGTGTGGGGAGAAAATCCTCCGCATCCGTTATGGCGACAATGAGACCAACTACTGCGCCCGCTGCCAGACCAACGGACGCGTGCTCGCCGACCGTGCTCTTTCCCGTTTGCTAGGCTCCGATTGGCCGCGCACACTCGCGGAACTCGAAGATCTGAAGCGCCGCTGAAGAGTCGCCCGTTGTGTCAATACATCGGGCGGGGTCCGACAGACGGATGCCATTTGCCCAAGGGCGTCAGGTACGCCTGTGCTCCGGCCGCCAGCAAATTGATCTCCGTTTGAGCCTGAAAAAAGGTGAATCCTTCATCGACGAAGCGGCTATATTGGTCTGTCTTCGGAAGTGGTCGTCCTACTGCTTTCCCGGCTTGCTGTGCCGCCCTCACCACCTTCTTGATGGCATCAAGAACGAGCGGATGGTTCTGCTCGCCCCGCAACCCTAGCGAAAACGAAAGATCGCTCGTGCCGATGAAGAGAACATCGATGCCGGGTGTGGCGGCGATCGCATCTATATTCTCAATAGCCGCCGTGTCTTCGATATTCGTGACGACCACGATATTATTATCGGCAAAATCGTAGTAGCCGCCCGGCGCAGGCCAACGGAACGTAGCCAGTCCGGCTCCCGAGCCGCGGCGCCCGTGAGGAGGATATTTGCAAGCATCGGCAGCAATTCGGGCCGTCTCCGCCGAACTCACAAACGGGAAAATCACGCCGAGTGCTCCCATGTCCATCACGCGCTTTGCGGTCCATAATTCCACCACTGGAACCCGGATGAACGGCATGGCCCTCGACCCCCGCGTAGCCAGAATCATGTTTCGGGCGGTCTCTAACGTGATCGGCGAGTGCTCCATCTCGATCCAGAGAAAATCGAACCCCATCTCTGCCGCCTGCGCCGCGATCTCCACGCTCGGTGTCGAAAGGGTCACACCAACGACCGGTTTGCCTTGTTGCAGCGAAATCCGAACGGGATTATGCCAGCCTTCCACATCGCCGCTTTGGAAATCATGAAGGGATGGTGGGAGAGGACGGGCGTTCACGCCGAATTCGGGCAAGTCGATTTCGATCAAACGATGTCTGCGCGGCTTGGGCATATGAGCTCGGGTTCCAGAGTACCAGCCAAGAATACTCGAAATTTTCGAGAGGGAACGTACATGGTCAGGCATTGGAGCGGCAGGTCTTCAGCCCCTGTGGGAGTAAACTCCACTCTCCAGCCGCTACTCGGTGCTCGAGGCAGTGACCGATTTGGTCATGGGTTTGATGATGTCATCGAGAGTGGCTGTCTTACTCGATGAGCGGACCAAGTGAGGATATTTCTCGCCCTCGTGGTAATCGATCTTCACGGTTTTGTAGAAGCCGCTGTTCTCGACGATCAGCTCGATAGCGGGCCCGCTGCCCTTGCCGTCACGGATTGCCTGGCGAAGCAAATCGTCGCTGGCGCGGCGGCCATTGACTGCGACGATCCTCATCTCCGGGCCTAAGCCAACGGCGTAGGCAGGCGATCCGACCAGAACGTCACTGATGGTGTTGTCGGAGGTGTACAGTCCGATCGAATACCAGGCGTTTACGCCGCGGTCGCGCGACTCGCTGGCCCGAATAAAGTCATTGGGCTGATCGTTGTACTCGATTTTATATCCGCCGTTAGAAATGCCATCGAGAGGCGCATGCGGGGATTTGGAGGTGAGGCGCTCGTGGAGAAAAGCGGCCCAATTGAAGGGCTGGATCGAGTCAAGAGCCGCGACGACGTCGTCGAAGGTGTAGGGGAAGACTTCGGGCGGGGTGTTGCCGCGGATGCCAAGAAAGCTGGCGCAGAAATTATTCAGAGACTTCTTGTTGTGCGATAGCTGGCGGATGATGGTATCGACCTCGAGCCAGACGAGCTCTCCTTCGGCGTAGTAGTCAACGCTGCGCCGCCAGTTGTCCCATTGCTGGCTTGTCGAATAGAGAATTTGCGCGGAGACGGCAGTGTCTTCGAGATCTCGCCAGGCGCGCCCGGGACGGTGATCCAGTTCGGCAGCAGAGTCGGCCAGATACGAGCGATACTGGTCAGCTCTCCAGGTGCCGCTACGCGCGGCCAGAACATCCCCCAGATACTGGGTGAGTCCTTCGTAAACCCAGAGCAAGTCGCCTTTCATCGGCTGACCGTAGTTTTGGGTGGCGAGCCCGGCCGGGCGGCGAAATTTTCCGTTCCAGGAATGGGTGAACTCGTGTGAGAGAAGATCGCCGTTGAGCATGGCGAGATCGCTATCGATAAGACCACGGGCTTCCACGCGATCGTCGCTCGATTGATGATGCTCCAAACCGAAGTGAGCGACGCTATCGCTCAAGGTGACGAGGAAATGATAGCTGTTGTAGTGGCGCGATTTGTAGAGAGCTCCCGTTTCGCGGACGAGATTGCTCCACGCGGTGGTCTGGTCGGCAGTGACGTTGAGATCTTCCGGTCCGTCGGCGGCCATGTCAAGAAAGTGCTTGGGTGTCACTTCGGGGGCGAGTGGGATTTCTTTGAAGAAACGTCCGGCCAGGATGGGGGAATCCACCAGCATTTCGAGAGAGACCGGGGCGAAGTTTACGACGTCGCCCGGAGTGGATTGCGGAGTAAGAGCGGTGCCAAATTTCCAGCCTTCCGGCAGTTTCAGAGACGGCTCGAATACGACTTGCGAGGAGGGAGTGCCGTCGGGATAGAGAGCCACCTCGTTCCAGCTCACAATGGCTAGATTCGGGCCAGTGGACGCGCCCGCTGAGAAGCCGGACGGAGCGGCGGTCGCAAGAAAATCCACCTTGGCCTCGAGCGCATGCACTCCCTCGGGAATGGTCAGATGAAAGGCAAACATATTGACGTCGTCGCGGCGCCATGCGAGGACTTGGCCGTTCGCGGAGAAGACAATGCCGGCGAAGTTGTCGATAGGGCCGCTGGGGGTGTGCTCACCGGGAATCCATTGCGGATAGTCGAGGGTGAGCGGACCAGGCCTGACCGGGATAGTCAGATGCGCATGCAGGATTTTACGCGGCGCATCGGTCAGGTCGATAAGGACTTGCGTGGGCTGAGAAGTCTGGGCGGCGAGAGATGCAGCGAAGAGAAGAGAGAAAAAGAGAGGCTTCAACTTTTCATCATAGAGGCAAGTGAGGCGCGGGCCGGGAGTCACAGTCACGGTACGCCACAGGGTAACTAGAGATGGCTATGATCGTTCCATGGGAACGGTTCGGAAATCAGTCTGCGCGCTGGATTGTCCGGACTGTTGCGCGCTGCTGATCAACGTGGACGACAAAGGCCACGGGTCGCGCTTGCGCGGCAATCCCGATCATCCGGTCACACAGGGATTTCTGTGCGGCAAAGTGGCGCGCTATCTGGAGCGGGAATACTCGCCGGAACGGTTGCTTTATCCGCAGCGCAGGACTGGAGCCAAGGGGGAGGGCCGCTTCGAGCGTATTTCCTGGGACCAAGCGCTGGATGAGATTGCGGAACGTCTAAAAGAAATCGCCGCCGAGCGAGGTTCCGAAGCAATTCTGCCCTATAGTTTCGCGGGCTCGATGGGAATGCTCATCGCAAACGGAATGGACCGGCGCTTCTTTCACCGGCTAGGCGCATCGCGGCTGGATCGGACAATTTGTTCGAAGGCGGGAGAAGCGGGAATCATCGCGGCGCTAGGCGCGAAGTACGGAACCGAACCGGAGCAATTTCGCCATTCGAAGCTTATTTTGGCCTGGGGAGCCAATATTCTGGCGACGAACGTTCATCTCTGGCCATTCATCGTCGAAGCACGGCGGAACGGAGCCAAGTTTTACACGATCGATCCGCTCCGGCATAAGGTGAGCGAACTTGCGGATAAGCACCTGGCGATTCATCCGGGCACAGATGCCGCACTGGCGCTTGGGCTGATGCACGTGATCATTCGCGAACGCCTCTATGACAGAGATTATGTAGAAAGCTATACCCTGGGCTTCGACGATCTCGCGGCAAAAGCGGCCGAATTCACTCCAATACACGTAGCAGAGATGACCGGGCTCGCGGCGGATGATATCGTGTCGCTGGCGCGCGAGTATGCGACCGTGCGTCCGGCGGTGATCCGGTTGAACTACGGCATTCAGCGTTCGGAGCGCGGCGGCCTGGCGGCGCGGCTGATCGCTTATCTACCGGCGCTTATCGGATCGTGGCGCGAGATAGGCGGCGGATTGCAGATGTCGACGTCAGGTGCATTCCATTTCAACGATGCGAGCCTGAAGCGGCCGGATCTGCAATGGGCGGCACTGGGGCGCGAGGCGCGCTGCATAAACATGGTCGAACTCGGGAAGGCGCTCAATCAAGTGAAGGATCCGGCGATTCACGCCATGGTCGTTTACTGCTCGAACCCGGCGGCGGTTGCACCCGACCAGAACGAGGTGAAACGCGGGCTGGCGCGGAGGGACCTGTTTACGGTGGTCATCGAACAATTCCAGACAGACACGGCGGACTGGGCGGACATTCTTCTTCCTTCCACCACGTTCCTCGAGCATACCGACTTGTACCTCGCATATGGCCACTATTACCTGCAACTGGCCCGGCCGGCGCTGGATCCGCCTGGAGAGTGCCGTTCGAACGTAGAGATTTTTCGTGAGCTGGCGAAGCGGATGGGATTCCAGGACCCGTGCTTCGATGAATCCGAGGATGACATGATACGCGGGCTGCTGGACTCGGGGCATCCGTTTTTAAAAGGCATCACCCTCGAGCGGCTGGAGCGCGAGCGGTCCGTGCGGTTAAATGTCTCTCGCGAGGACGAGCCGTTCCTGCCGTTTGCCGAAGGAAACTTTATAACCACTTCCGGCAAATGCGAGTTTCATGCGGAGACCATCGATTATCAGCCGCCGTGCGAATCGCGGCGCGGCGATCCGGCTCTACGGTCGCAGTTTCCGCTGGAACTGATCTCGGCCAAGAATCATCACAGTATGAATTCTACGTTCGGTAACCGGGAGGACCAGGATCAGGAGACCTCGGTGGCAACGTTGCACCCGGAAGACGCGGCGGCGCGCTCGATTCTGAGCGGCGACTTAATACGTATTTACAATTTGCGAGGCAGCTGCATTTTGAAGGTTTCGGTGGCAAGCAGCGTTCCGCTTGGCGTGGTGAGCGTGCCGTCTGTGCGATGGCCGCGGAAAGCGCAAGACCGGCAGAACGTCAATGTGTTGACGAGCCAGCGTTTGACGGATATGGGCGGCGGCCCGACCTTTTATAGTTGCCTGGTCCAGGTGGAGAAGGCGGGAGACTAGCCGAAGCTGCAGATGGCGTTCAACAGGCCTTCGATGTTATGCGGATTGGCCTCCGCAGCCGCCTTCAGCCCGTGGCGACGAAGCGTTTCTGTGGTCACGGGGCCGATGGTCGCAATCTTCATGCACTGTAACGATTCAATTCCGATGAGTTGAATGGTGTTATCGACGGCCGAGGAACTGGCGAAGGTCACCCAATCGGGCAGCGGCTCGCGAAAGACCTCCTTTGCGCGTTCAGCCGCCTGTGTGGGAATGACATTGCGATAAGCTTCGACAACATCGACGCGCGCGCCGAGCCGCGTGAGCGCCGCGGGTACAACATCACGGGTGGCGGCGGCACTCGGAATCAGAACGCGCTTATCTTTTAAATCTCGTGCGCCGAGAGTCTCGACGAGAGATTCAGCGACGTATTTTTCCGGGACCAGATCAACGGCAAGGCCGTTTTGTCCGGCGGCGGCGCGGGTAGCTGCGCCGACCGTTGCGATGCGGGCAGAGCAAGAATGCCGCGTAGGCAATTCCGCTACAAAGGCATGGACTGCATTGACGCTGCTGAAGACGATCCAATCGTATTTATCGCAATTAGCAGTGGCTTCGCGCAGGGGAGCCGGATCGAGCGGCGGAGCGATCCCAATCATTGGAGCCAGCAAAACTTCTGCACCGAGTTCGCGAAGCGGTGCTGCCAGTTCTTCGGCCTGATGGGTGGCGCGAGTTACGACAATGCGCGAGCCCGAAAGGCTAGGCATCGACGAGAATCCGGGCGGCGCCGCGGGTCAGCAGATCCTGTGCGACACGAAGACCGAGCTGTTCGCAGAGTTCGGCGGGGCCTTCGGCGGTGGCCCGTAGATGCCGGGAAGCGTCGGAGGCAACGACTATTGCAGTGATGCGAAGTGAGGAGCCAACGTGCTCGGCGAAGGCGCCGAACGGTAATTGACAGCCGCCGCCGAGCGCCGCCAAGGCTGCGCGCTCACATGTGACGGCTTGAAAACTGGGCAGATGATCGAGAGCGCGGCAAATTGTGTAGGCGGGATCTTGAGTGCGTGTCTGAACGGCCAAGGCACCTTGACCGGGTGCGGGACACATCAGCTCAGGCGCGAGGAGTTGGGCGATTTCGCCGTCCAAACCGAGGCGATGCAGGCCGGCGGCGGCGAGAAGAATTGCGCCAAATCGGCCTTCTTTCAGTTTTCGGAGGCGCGTATCGACGTTGCCGCGCACAGGCTCGATGACAAGGTCCGGACGCAAAAGTCTCAATTGAGCGGCGCGGCGACCTGAACTCGTTCCGACACGCGCGGCATGGGGAAGCTCATCCAGCGATTGGCCGACCAGGGCGTCACGCGGATCTTCCCGTTCGGGTATGGCGGCAATGGCGAGGCCTGGAGGCGTTGCGGTAGGCAGATCCTTGAGGCTGTGGACAGCCAGATCGATTGTGCCCGCGAGCAGAGCCTCTTCGATTTCCTTCGTGAACAGTCCCTTGCCGCCCGCTTGCGCGAGGGATGCAGTCTGCAGATGATCGCCGGTCGTCTTGATGACCTCGATGCGAGTTGGAGCGCCAGAATGTTCGAGCAAACGGGCCACGTGATGCGCCTGCCAGAGAGCAAGCTTTGATCCTCGCGATCCGATGGTGAGCGTCGTGGCGGCTGAAGGAGGCATATGAGTTCGATTTCAACGCAGGCGAAAGATACGGCGCACGGCCGCTACGAGCTCGGCTTCCTGGTTTTGTTCAGGATTTTGTGCAGCGGCGTGCCGGCGCATCTCCGAGATGGGTCCGTGAGCGATCTTGTTGACGATGCCGCGGGTGAGGGCTTCGAGAGCATCTTCCTGTTCGGAGGTGAGCCGGCCGAGCTTCGATCGATAGCGGGTGAGCGCATCGCGGCGGATTGCTTCGAGCTGCTCTTGAAGACTGACGATGGTGGGGGCGACGTCGCGGGCGCGCAGGCGGCCTTCGAGTCGAGTCACCTCTTCGGCGACGATGCTTTCCGCCTGTTCAGCAACTTCCTGGCGCGCCCGGAGATTGCGGTCAGCGAGCCGTTGCAGATCATCGATGTCATAGAGGAAGGCGTGCTCGAGAGCATTAACCGCGGGATCGATGTTGCGCGGGACGGCTATATCGATCAGGAACATCGGCTGGCTCTTGCGCGTCTCTATGGCATGCCGGACCGAGTCGGGTCCTAGAACAAAACCGGGTGCCGCAGAAGAAGTGATGACAATATCCATTTCGCTTAGCCGATGAAGAAAGGTTTCGTAGGGAAGCACTTCACCACGGAACAAATTGCCGAGCTCGCGGGCGCGCTCCGGGGTTCGATTGGTGATGAAAATCTCGTCCGCACCGGCGCGTAACAGATGCCGGGCAGCGCCTTCGGACATCTTCCCTGCCCCGATGATGAGCACCTTTTTCCGGCTGAGCGAACCGAAGATTTCGCGAGCGAGTTCGACAGCGGCATAGCTGACCGACACGGCGCTTTCGCCGATTTCCGTCTCGGTGCGAATGCGCTTCGCGACATTAAAGGCGCGCGTGAGAACCGCTTCGAGCAGAGTCCCAATGGTTCCCTGCTCGCGGGCCTGGCTGTAGGCCTGTTTAAGCTGGCCCAGGATCTGGGGTTCGCCAACGATCATGGAATCGAGGCTCGAAGCGACCCGGAAGATATGCTTCATGGCGTGTTGCGCTTCAAAAACGTAAAGATGAGGACGCAACGATTCCATCGTGATGCCGCCGCGGCTGGCCATGACGGCATGGAGCAGAGCTTCAGGCGCGAGATCTTCATCGAGAGCTGCGGCTATTTCGACACGGTTGCAGGTGGAGAGAATGAGTGCTTCTTTCGCACCACGCTCGAGCAAGAGAAGAAGAGCGGCGGGAATCTCCTCCGCGCTGAAGGCGAGTTTTTCGCGGACGTGAACGGGAGCAGTGCGGTGATTGATGCCGGCGAGAGCGAGCTTCATTGGCGCCAAAGACCCTGCAGAGACATGTGGGTCGCCCAGGTGACGATAGAGCAGCCGAGCACACCCACTACGAGCCAAGCCATACGCCGCCCACGCCAACCGGCAGAGATGCGCAGAAAAATCATGGCAAGATAGAACGCCCACGTGAACAGGAAGAAAACGATCTTGGGGTTTGTTATCCAATCCGCGCCGCGCTCATTAAAAGCCCAGACGACCCCTGTGATAGTGGCGAGGGTAATGAAAACAAAACCCGCATTCATCGATTGAGTGATGATGCGATCAAGCGTTGCGAGCGGCGGCAGCCGGTTGGTTGACGGAGTAACCGCTTTTCTTTTGAGCTGGCGTTCCTGGAGCAGATAGTAGAGCGAGGCGATCGCTGAAAAGATGAGGGCGGCGTAGCCGATCAGAACCGTCGATACGTGAAGGACAAGCCAGATACTGCGAACCTGCGGGCTCCACGGAGTTACGGGAAACTCGGTCACGCCGATCAAGGTCATGAAGAAGACCAGCGGGAAGACAGAGATGCCGAAGCTCGCGATCCGGTAATAGCCGTAACCGAACAAGAACAGGACAGCGATGAGAAAGGCGCAGATGGTACTGGTTTCGTAGAAGTTGTTGAGGGGGAGGTGTCCGGTTTGATGCCAACGTTCGACAATAGCCACGAGCTGGAAGATAGTACCCGCACCAAAGGCGATCAGCGCCGGGAGGAAGAGACCTGTGCTCTTGCGGAAAAGATAGATCAGGGCGTAAAACAGTCCGCACGAGTACAAGGCGGCGGCCGTCCGCAGCCAGATAATGCTCATGGGTGGGGGGCTCTTGCTTCAGTATAAGGGCTTGGGAGAGGCGAACCGGGCCCTGGCTTGGCACTTCCGCCGAGTGGAGTAGCTTTTCGTTTACATTACTTCCAAGTTTGTTCCAACTATTCCAGCCCATGGGCGGCATTTCTGGCCAATCCGTTGTCGAGAGCGAATACAGGAGTTAACGCAAGAGCTGCAAGACAAGCGAGCTTGCCCAATAAGATAAAAGATATTTTCATGGGCTCCGAAGATGGGGGTATCAAACCGATTTATGGAGGCTGTGGTGGTTCGAAAGAACCGCTCATTGCGAGTGAAAGGGAGAGGAGTTTAAAAGATTTTCATGAGTGACTTATTAAGAGGCAAACGCGCAGTAGTGACAGGCGGATCGAAGGGCATCGGTCTGGCCATAGCCCGTGCTCTTCTCGCGGAGGGGGCCGACGTAGCCGTATGCGCCCGTAATTCCGGAGAACTCGAGGAGGCGGTAACCCGCCTGCAGAAGGAAAACACCAGCCGCAAAGTGGTGGGGCACTCGACCGATGTGAGCAACAGTAGCCAAGTTGCGGAGCTTTTTGAACGAGTGGATAGAGAATTGGGCGGGCTGGACATTTTGATCAACAACGCCGGTTTTGGACTCTTTCGAGCGGCGGCAGAAATGAGCGTGGAAGAGTGGGACCGGCTGATCGGCACTAATCTTTCCGGAGCCTTCTATTGCAGCCGTGAGGCTTTACAGCGTTTCGAAAAGCAGCGTGGGGGCACCATCATTAATATCAGCAGCCTGGCGGGAAAGAACCCGTTCGCCGGCGGATCCGCATATAACGCCAGTAAATTCGGCCTGAACGGTTTCAGCGAGGCCATGATGATGGATCACCGCCACGACAACGTGCGTGTGAGCTACATTATGCCCGGGAGCGTCGCCACACACTTCGGCGGCATTGAACCCGGTGGAGAGGACTGGAAGATCGCCCCTGAGGACATCGCTGACCTGGTGCTCGACATTCTGCGCATGCCAGAAAGAACATTAATTAGCCGAATTGAAGTGAGACCTTCCCGACCTCAGAAGTACTAATCAGAAAAGCCTGAGGAGAAACAAGGCGCAAGAAACCCTGGAGCGATCCATGGTTTCTGACGATTTTTGATTAGTAAGCGCCGCGGCGGTTTGGCACGCGGCTTGCTCGATGTTGGATGCAAGCCCAACGATTCAACCAAGAACCGAGGCAAATGGGGGAGTTGCAACTCGAAAATCGAGTGCGAGAAGGGATCATATGAGCCATCTACGACGGGTACTTGACCCAACAAGAACCGGCAAGAATGCGGAATCGCTGGAGCGAACGCTGCTCAGACTGGTAGTCGGACAGGAAGAAGCGGTCGAGCAGATCGTGAATATCTACCAGATGCACATTACGGGCCTGTCAGCTCCTGGACGGCCAGTCGGCAATTTTCTGTTCTTGGGGCCGACAGGTTCGGGAAAGACTCGAACTGTAGAGGCTACCGCAGAAGCCCTGGTGAACAATCCTCGAGCGGTGGTGAAAATCGACTGCGCGGAGTTCCAACACAGTCACGAAATCGCCAAGCTGATCGGTTCGCCTCCCGGATATCTGGGTCATCGCGAAACACACCCGTTGCTGAGTCAGGAAGTGATCAACCAGCATCACACAGAGACGGTCAAATTGAGCTTCATTCTCTTCGACGAGATCGAGAAGGCCAGTGATGCTCTCTGGAACCTTCTTCTGGGGATTCTGGATAAGGCGACGCTGACGCTGGGTGATAACCGCAAGGTTGACTTCTCAAAGTGCATGATCTTCATGACGAGCAATCTCGGGGCAGCCGAGATGAGCGCGCTCATGACGCCGAAACTGGGGTTCAACTGCAATTTCAATACGCCGGAAGACGTAAAGTTTGATGAAAAACTGAACGACAAGCTGGCGCGCAGCGGTATGGAAGCCGCTCGGCGAAAATTTACGCCAGAGTTTATGAACCGCATTGACAAATGCGTGGTGTTCAAGCCTCTCGGGGACGCGGAACTGAGCCGCATTTTGGATCTCGAACTGGCACAAGTGCAAAACCGGATCTTCGAATCGCCTAGTGAGAAACAGTTCGCAGTGACGGTGTCGGACAAGGGAAAAGAGTTTTTGCTCTCGCAAGGAACGGACGTGAAATATGGAGCGCGGCATCTGAAGCGGGCCATCGAGAGGCTGCTGGTACATCCGTTATCTAACCTGATCGCGACGAATCAGATCGCTGAGGGCGACTGGATCAGGGCTGACCTGGATGCGGACCGCGGGTGCCTACTCTTCACGACTGAAGAAGAAGGTCTCTCCAAGAGCGCTATGTACAGCATCGCCGGAGACGAACGGTTGGCGCCGGTTGCCATGGCGGCCGGAGGCGGATCGGTCACTCCACTGAAGAGTCCAGCCAGCAAACCCTCAAAAAAATAGATCATCAACAAACCTCAAACTTACCGGGCGCGCTCGAAAGAACGCGCCCATTTTCTTTTGGAATGCTGCCAGCCGCCGTGAGACGATGAAAGGAGGAAATCCTGACAGTTCCATGGAACAAACCGCGTGAAGCGGCGTAAACTTACGTGGGACCTCGATATTGGGCGACAAATATGACGGCTTTTGTCGAATCAATAGCAACACACAAAGCTCTGGCAGTGGGGCTTTGGATCGCCGCTCTCGGCATCCTGCTGCAAGCCGTGACCGGCGCGCAAGGCTACCCGAAAGTGCCGCCGGGAATTCTTGTCCTAGCAGTAATCGGCGTAATCGTCTATGCCACTTCACGATTGATGTGGACTGCGGTGCTCGGCCTCCTTCTTGCCGGATTGATCTGCATCGGTGTCTTCGCCACGCGCGGCGCAGCCTATCGCCTTTCTCATCCTGAAGATGTCGGCCCGCTGGTCGGCACACTCGTACAACTCGTCGGATTGCTCTTCGCGCTTATCGCCGGCATAGCGAGAATGGCTGTGTGGTTCTCAGGTTCGAATGGTAATCGGAGCATGCCGCAGGGGAGATAGCGAAGCGCAAGATCTCGGCACGAGCGCTGTTGTCGAGTGAAATGTTACCGATGCAGAGAGTACAGCATTCATCAACTAAAACCTCCCGCCATCCCTCATGGCTTCTTGCGGGATTCTGGTTCTGTTTTGTTATTGCGATAGCGGTGGTTCTACGAAGGCTCGTCGCGCTGGTACATCCTTCGCAAGGAGGACCTCCGCAGATGGCGGGACTCAACGAAACTTTTTCCTCGCATGCCGCGCTGACAATGATGCACATCATCCCGGCAGCTGTTTTCGTCGTTCTCGCCGCTGTCGTCCTGCTTCGAAGTAACGGGGCTGAATGGCTAGAAAAGCTCTTCTTCCTGTTCGGCGCGATTACCGGAGTAACCGCATACGCCATGAGCATGTACGCAATCGGGGGCTGGATCGAGCGTTCCGCTGTCCTGGTGTTCGACACATGGTTTCTGGCGTCCCTCGGCCGCGCCTATTGGTTGCGCCTGCACGGCGACGACGAACGAAAGCGGACTTGGATGAGCCGGGCAGTGGCTGTCCTGCTCGGAATCGCGACTACTCGTCCCGTCATGGGAGTGTTCTTCGCGACCAGCACCCGAACTCATCTGACTCCCAACCAGTTCTTCGGAATCGCGTTCTGGATCGGTTTTTCCATTAACGCCGTGATCATCGAGCTTTGGTTGCACTCCAAACGACGCGCGCGGCTCCGCGATACCATCTTTCTTGCGCCCACCCATCGTCCTCATGCAAGCGATCAAATGCAGAGCCATTCTCTTTGACATGGATGGGACGCTGGTCGATTCTACATCCTGTGTAGAGGCTATATGGGGACGTTGGGCGGAACGTCACGGCATGCCGGTCGACAAGATTTTATGGGCGTCCCATGGCCGGCGAACGCTCGATACGCTGCGCGAAGTTGCTTCGCATCTGGATATCGCCCATGAGGCAAGCCTGCTCGATGCCGAAGAACTGACGTATACAGATGGCATCAAAGCTGTCCGGGGCGCTGCGGCTTTGTTGCGCGCCTTACCTCCAAGCCAATGGGCCGTAGTGACCTCTGCCAACCGCGCTATCGCCACATTGCGCCTCAAGTGCGTCGGCCTGCTCGTCCCTGCAGTGCTCGTCACTGCCGATGACGTCGCAGATGGGAAACCAAGCCCTGCCGGATATCTCTTGGCCGCAACTCGGCTCG
This sequence comes from Terriglobia bacterium, assembly GCA_963738555.1. Lineage (GTDB taxonomy): Bacteria > Acidobacteriota > Terriglobia > Bryobacterales > Bryobacteraceae > Bog-105. Next base: position 133,167 of record CAVTXN010000006.1, on the reverse strand, counting down.
GCGAAGCCCCGCAGGATTGTCTCGTGATTGAGGATACGCCTGCCGGCATTCTCGCAGGGCGTGCGGCAGGGATGCAGGTACTCGCCGTGACGACCACTTATCCGGCTGCCACTCTTTTGAACGCGCACTGCGTTGAGGACTTCTGCCAGATCGAAATCTCCGTTACACCGGATGGGATAGAAGTGGGTTGCTTGTAGACGGCGTCTAATCGATCTCACAAGCCAAAGCAGAGAATATTCGGACCAGCGGCTACAGCCACATACTGCTTGCCGTCAAAGCTAAAAGTCATAGGAGAAGCTTTCATGCGAACGTTGGTCGGGAATTGCCAGAGCGTCTTGCCGTCACGTTGATCTACTGCGGCGAAGCCTCCGTTCGGTTGACCGTAGAAGATGAGACCTCCGGCTGTGGCGAGGACGCCGGTCCAAGTCTTGGCGCGCGCCGCTCCTGATTGGGGAATTTCCCAGACGATGGCTCCCGTTTCGATGTTGATGGCGCGGAGGAAGCGCCGGCCGGTTTGGTCTGGATAGCCGACCGGCTTGCCTGTGCATTCTTCAAGCGCCATGAAGTAGTAGAGGCGGGTCTCGGGAGAGAACGCCGTCGAATCCCAATTTGCGGCATCACTGGGACAGCCACGTGGATCCGTCACCACCGGCCGGCCATCGGGCCCAATCCCTGAAGCCCAATCCACTCGATGAAGAAATGGTTTGGCGAGCAGTAGTTCTCCATTTGTGCGATCCAATACGTAGAAGAAGCCGTTGCGATCGGCGTGCAGCAGCAACTTGCGAGGCCTTCCACGATAGATGCTGTCGATCAGGACGGAAGGTTCCGTGGCATCACGATCCATCAAGTCGTGTGGGGTGAACTGATAATGCCACTTAAGTCGACCAGTTTTCACGTCGAGCGCAAGAATACAGTCGGTATAGAGATTGTCGCCTGGACGGTCACGGTCGTCTCCATCGGGGTAGGGATTGCCGGATGCCCAGTAGAGAGTGCCTGACGAGGAATCGTAAGAGCCCGTCGACCAGGTTGAGCCACCACCTGCAACAGGCTCCGCTCCGCGCCAAGTCTCGATGCCGCGCTCGCCGCGTCGAGGCACCGTCCAATAGCGCCAAACCAGAGCGCCAGTTTCCGGTTTGAATGCGGCAACGAAACCGCGAATCCCTTCGTCGGCACCCGAGACTCCGGCTATGACCGTGTCATCTGCGATGAGGGGCGCCATAGTGCCGCCGTAGTGTTGGGGTTCATCCGCCAGAGGCGTTTCCCAGAGCAGAGTGCCATCGGCCCGCTTGAGGGCCAATAAGTGAGCGTTGTCTGTGATGAAAAAAACCTTGTCGCGCAAGATCGCGACGCCGCGGTTGGTGCCGAGCTTGGCATCGCCTACCATGCCGGCGCTAACAGGCCGTGAATAATGCCAAATCGCAGAACCGGTGACAGCGTCGAGAGCAAACACCTGATTCGGGCCTGTTACGTACAACACGCCATCCGCGGCGAGCGGCGTCACTTCGAGACCGAAGTAGTCAATCGGAAAAACCCATTTCAATTTGAGGGAGCTCGCATTGGCCGTGGTGATCTGTTTCAACGAGCTGTAACGGTTAGCCGAATCATTTCCGTTGTAGGTGAACCAATCACCCGGTACCGGCGGGGTCGGATCGATTTTGCGGGTGGGCTCGCTGGCAACCATCGGACCGGCGACTGTTCCCATGTTCATAACGCGCAAATATTTAGCGAGGGAATTTAGATCTTTAGCGGGCAATTCCGCGAAGGAAGGCATGCCGGCAGAAATGTTGCCATGCTCCAGGAACGCGCGCAATTGTTCCGCAGATTGCTCCGCTATGCGAGGATTTTTGGCGAGGCCCGGCGCTTTGGCTGTGCCGCGCGCATCCACGCCATGGCAACCTGCACAGTGCTCATTGAACAGTTGCTGAGAAGCGACGAAAAGGAGGAACGCGAAGGTGATCATACGGCGCCAAGGCCGAGACCAGTCAGGGTTTCAGTTGCCATGCGGCCGTTGCTGATATCGAAGATTCCGGGGAATCTTCTTTTCCACGGCTCGTTTGCCGCCGGAACATATTCGCGGGCGTTGGCTTCAATACCGGCTACACCTGGAACGTGAGCTGCGATCCCCGCCGATTGAATCAACGAGGCGCCTGGGCAGGTGAGATCCTGCACGCAAAGGAACATCCTTTCGAACTGTCCGGCGGCGGCCATCAACACAGCTTGTGATTGTCCCTTGCAGGCCTTCAGCGCAGCTCCGGTATAACCCATGTCGCGAGCGAGGAGCAGCATGTCAAGGCCAGTGAGCGATTCATCGATGACGACGGGGACCAACTTAGATGCCTGGTGCATGACATTGTGGCGATCGGCGGCGAGGTCGCGGGCGGTGGGCTGTTCAATGTACTGGATACGCCGGAAGGCTTCAGCATCGCGGGTTTTGAGCTTATGGATGAACTGCAGCAGATATTCGACATTCGGGCAGCGCTCGTTGAAATCCAGTGAGTAGAACCAAGACGTGGAAGCGCGGCGTGATCCGGCCTGGACGGTTACGGCGTGAATCTCGAGGACGCGATCCAGATCCCATTGCAGATCGTTGCCGTTTAGTTTGATCTTGATGTGATCGACTCCGCTGTAAGTAATCCACTCGCCGAGAGTCTCCGGCAGACCGTCGTGGATCGGAATTTTGACATCTGCGGGCGTAAGCGGGTCAAGCGCGCCGACTGAGTGATATACGGGCATGGCAGGAGTGGGCCGATCGAGAAGATACTGATGGAGCCAACGGCCCGAATAATCTTTGCCCAAGTATTTGGAAAGATCATTAGGCAACAGATCCGGACCGTAGGTGTGGTACACGTTACGTCCGTGAATCTTGCCAAAAGCGTCATGCAGCGCGGCGTCAAAAGGACTCGCGGTGACGAGCATACAGAGCTTTGGAATGGGTTCGGTAAGATGTAGTTCACGAGAAACGTCTGCGGCGGCGGCGAAGTAAGAGGGTTCGAGCGCGACATTGAGATCGATTGGGTGGCCATACTCGCGATAGCCGCCGGTCAGGGTATTGATCTTTCCGGCCAGATTCTTCATTGCCGCGAGCGTCTGATCATACGTCATCACGCGCGAAGGAAACGACCAGATGTTACCCATCGTCATGGATCCGAATCCTTTTGCCGAGCGGCCATTGGGGAGGCTAACTACGCATTCGACGTTCAGGAGCGTGACGCGGTCGACGGCGACTCCACCGAATTTATAGGGAGCGCGGTAGTGGAAGTCCTGATAGGAGTGGCTTACTTCTTGAACACGAATGGCAGAGGGGTGGGGCGATTTAAGGATGGCGGGCATGGAACAGAGCGCCACGGCGGTCTGGCAGAACTCCCGCCTATACATGCGAGGGCCCTGAGCCGTCCAAATACATACGAAGCTGGCGAAGGTCGCGGCGCATTGCAGAGAACACCTGTTCGCGAGAGACAGTGATCTGGCGCTTGCCGGCGTCTGCTCCACCGAGCGAATATTCGAAGTGTAATTGAACGGGTCCCTCGAACGAACTTTGGGCGAGCATCGAGCAGAAGGTTGGGAAGCGAACCATCCCTTGTCCGAGCGGCACCCAGTTTGGGTCCCAGCCTTTGCTGCCATCCTTTTGCCACACGAAGTCTTTGAAGGCAACGCCTCGGATGTAGGATTGTGCGAGGTGAAAGCTATCGATCCAACCGCCGAGTCCGCCCTCGACCGTAGCGTGCCCAACATCATAGTTAATAGCGACGGCTTCAGGGTCAAGACCGTTGAGTACTTGAAAAATGTCCCAGACCGGCGCGCCGACGAGACCGACACCGGAATGCGTGTGATAGATGGCGCAGACTTTATATTCGGTATTCAGGGTGGCTAATTGCGCCGAGCGTCTGCGGAAATTCTCGAGCTGACGGCTGAACGGCTGGCCGGCTCCATATTTAAAACCACCCCAGCGGTAGTAGCGTATGCCCAGACTACTCAGGGTCTTTAGAACATCCCGGGCATGGGGGCTGGCGGCGTCGACGATATCAGTAGTCACCATGGGTACAACGAGTCCACTCTGGCGAATGAGCGAGACGAGCGGCGGCAGTTCCTCAGCAACGCGAGCAGGATCGACATGGCCGCCAGTGCGCACGGTGATATCGACTCCGTCGAAGCCGATTTCAGCGGCGGCGTGGGCCAGTTCCGCACCTTGAAGGAACTGCAGATGTTTTGAAAAGATGGCGATTTTCAGCCTTCGTTCAGTGGGAGCAGCAGCGAGACGGGCAAGCGCGAGGCCAGTGACGAGAGCCGTGCGGCGGGTAAGTGCGTTTGTCATAGAATCCTGGGAAAGGAACATCGTATCTTGCTATGGATCTGAAGCGGCGCACATTGCTCTTAGGCGGAAGCGGATTGATGCTGGCCACGGCAGCTCCGGCAAAATCTCTGGAACTTGGTGTTATCGGCAGCGGTGGGCGCGGGACTGCGGTGATGAAAGTGTTTCAAAGCCATCCCGACGTCAAGGTAACTGCGGTCTGCGACGTCTTCGAGCCGAATCTGGAGAACGCCCTTTCAGAGGCAGCGAAAGGCGGTTCGCGACCCAAGGGTTATCGCTATTACAAAGACCTGTTAGCGGATCAGCACATTCAAGCTGTCTTGATCGCCACACCGGAACACTGGCATTACCGGATGGTAATGGACGCGATCGCGGCCGGCAAAGACATCTACGTGGAAAAGCCGCTGTGCCGCACTCCAGAGGAAGGTGTGGCTCTAGTAAGAGCCGAAGAGAACTCGAAATGCGTGATCCAAGTAGGTATGCAACGACGAAGCTACGATCTGTACCTGGCAGCACGGCAGGTTGTAGCATCGGGCACCCTGGGAAGAGTGCGCATGGTGCGCTCCTGGTGGCTAAACAATTCCATAGGCGCGGCACCCGTGACGAAGTTGGACGGGAAACTCGATTGGGAACAATGGCAAGGCCCCGCAGAGCACCGGCCGTTCGACCCCGACCGCTTTCGCAACTGGCGCGAGTATTCGGAGTATGCAGGCGGAATCGTGGCCGATCAAGGAACGCACGTATTTGACGGCATTCATTTACTGATGAACGCGAGCTATCCGCTGGCGGTGAATGCTTCAGCCGGCCGAGTACACAAGGAGCGGGTAGACACTCCCGAGTCGGTAGTGGTGATCGCAGAGTATCCGGAGGACTTTCTCGCAGTGTTCACCATAAATTACGCGGCCATGCACTACCAACCGCGCAATGACCAACTGAATCATTTGGACGGGGATCAGGCGCGACTCGACATCGGACGCGAAGATTTCAAGCTCTACCGATTAGGACATGAGGAGCAACCCGAGTTGACGCAGCATTCGGAACTAGGATTTGCTCACGCGACCGACTTACATGTGGCGAACTTTCTGGAATGTGCGAAGACGCGGCAGACACCGACCGCGCCTATCCGCGTGGGCTTCCAGGCAGCGCTTGTCATCCAGATGGCCAACATCGCATTGAAGCAGAGACGGCGGGTGCGCTGGAACAGCCACGAGAATCGAGTGGAGGCGTGATGAGAAACGGCTGGGTGGCGGGGGCGATGCTCCTGGTTGGAATCGCAGCCAAACCTGCGCCGGATAGCGAACGTCATTTAGCTCTACGCTCGCGAGTGGAATTGTTTCGAGCTAACGATTCCTGGAGCGAGGTCCATGCAGATTATGTCTTCGATCCAGCCAAGAGCGCGCTGATTGTATGCGACATGTGGGATAAACATTGGTGTCGCGGCGCGAATGCAAGAGTAGCAGCACTGGTAGAAAGACTTGAACCGGTCCTCGAGATCGCGCGGAAGAGTGGAATGATCATAGTGCACGCGCCGTCTGAAACGATGTCGTTCTATACGAACATGCCGCAGCGACAACGCATGCTTTTGCTACCGAGATTCGCTCCGCCAAAAGAGAAGAATATCGTTGCACCTCCGCTACCCATCGATGATTCGGATGGGGGCTGCGATACACCAGGGGACAAGGAACATAGAGCGTGGACTTGCGAAAATCCAGGGCTGAAGATTGCAGCCGAGGACTACATCTCGGACAGCGGACCCGAAATCTACAACCTGCTCCGGGCACGCGGCATCGAAACGGTGTTTTATGCAGGCGTTCACGCCAATATGTGTATTCTCAACCGGACGTTCGCCATAAAGCAGATGACTAAATGGGGCGTGCGCTGTATTCTGTTGCGGGACTTGACGGACGCCATGTACAGCTCGAAGGACGCGCCTTATGTAAGCCACCGGCAGGGAACGGAACTAGTTGTGGAATATATCGAAAAATATTGGAGCCCCACGGCGCTTTCCGGTGAGCTTGCGCATGCTCTGCGGTGAAGAAGACGAGCGAAGCTCAGACCAGCTAAGGAATTGATCTCATGTCCTCTATATCCGAACCGGCCGTCATCCCGAAGACGCGGCCCGAGCCAGTAACGGCTTTGAAACGATACGTTGCGCTCGATGCCTACCGGGGCTTTATCATGCTGCTGCTGGCTTCCGACGGCTTCGGCTTCGGGTTGCTGAAGAATAACCCGCAATGGAGTCGCGTCGCGAGCTGGTTCGACCACGTTCCCTGGGAAGGAGCGGTGTTTTGGGACATGATTCAGCCTGCCTTCATGTTCATGGTGGGCATTGCTTTGCCCTTCGCTCTTGCACGCCGAACCGAGAAGGGAGCTACCTGGAACGATAATCTGCGCCACGTCATCAGCCGCTCGATACGCCTCATTCTTATGAGCCAGATTCTCATCTGGGTCAGCGCCGGCCGGATTAAACCGCAACTGATCAATGTGCTTTCCCAGATTGCGTTCACTTACTTCATTACTTTTCTGATTATGCGCTTGAGATGGCGGTACCAGGCGCTTGCCGCGGCGGGACTGTTGGCCTTATGGACGACTCTCCTGTTTTCCTTCCACGGCCCCGATGGACCATTTTCTAAGACCGGCAGCGTCGGGCTGCTGGTGGATCGCGCGATCTTCCACTACGATTACGACCCGGCCTACTCGACTCTTAACTTTATTCCAAGTACGGTGTGGACACTTGCGGGTGCATGGGTGGGGAAACTTCTCATGACTGGTCGTACGCACGGAGAAAAACTGAGAATTCTCGCCGTGGGTATGGTTCTGGCGTTTGCAGCGGGCCTATCTCTGAAACCCTGGATTCCAATCATTAAGCAGCTTTGTACGGCATCTTTTATTTTCTACAGTCTCGGATGGGTATTGTTTATGCTCATTGCATTCTATTGGCTCGTCGAAGTATGTGGCTGGAAGAGAGCTGCTTTCCCGCTAGTGGTCGTGGGAATGAACTCGATCTTTATTTATTCGGTCTCGGAGGTCTTACACAAGTGGCTGGACCGGGCTGTCGCGGTCTTTACATTCCGTTTCACTTTCCTCGGAACTTTAGCGCCCGTGGTACAGGCTACAACCGTCCTTCTGGTTATGTGGTACTGCTGCTACTGGCTCTACCGCCGGAAAATCTTTTTCAAGCTCTGAGAATTTCTGGCACGACTTCTCGTTCGAGTACCAGGAATCATCGGGCCGAAATCACAAAATTGACCTACAATAAAGATAGCTAGGATGCTTTTCTGAAGAGATACCACTCGCGCCAGCATGACGTCGGCTTCGGAGCAAGACGCCATGGACTCGAATTTTGACGGGCGCACCAAGAAATTGAAATCATACATGTCTGACACCCGAGTTAATAACTGGGTCTGGGCTGCTTTTGTCTGGATCGGAGTGATATTCTTCTCCTCTACTTCGCTTGCTTCTGCATGGGCGGAAAGAACGTTCGGCTTTCTTACGGATACATTTTTCGCTCATTTGCCGCACGAGTCCAGTTCATACGGCATCCTTCACCTGCTGGCAGACAAGGGATTTCACGTTACGTTGTTTTGCGTGTTCGCCGTGCTGCTGTGGCAAGCACTGCGACATAGCGAAAGGAAAGTTTTGGTGATCCTCTTGTCGGGAGCAGCCGTTGGTTCCTGTAGTGAGTTTCTGCAGCGTTTTTTTCCCGGACGCGACCCGGCGGTCAGAGATGTTCTGATCAATATCGGCGGCACGATGGTGGGCATAGCATTCTGTATTGCCGCAACAAAGTTCCTCTCCCATCGCACTCGGGTTGCTGCGAGTGTATAAATGATGCTACTCCAGTCCGTTACTGGCTCCAGGCAAATTGAATCCCGCACCGGCATCCGACAGGGCAGGCCGAGTCAAGCCGTCCGACAGAGCGTAATTCTGTAAAGCGATCGCACGTTTCCAGAGATCTGCTAGCACATCAACGTATGCGACCCGCAGCTGAAAGAGCGTGCGCTGTGACACGATGACCTGCGGATAAGCAGAGGCCATGCTCCGATATTTAGCCAAATAGAGCTGATAGGCGCGCTCGGCTCGCGGGATCATGGCATCGCGATATCTTTGCGCCTGCACCGCATCGGCCAGATACGTTTGAGCGAGGCGCTGAACCGATTGCTGGAGCGAGAGCTCAACTCGGGTCACTTCGCTGCGGGAACGTTCGAGTTCAGCTTCGGCGGCACCCACGTTGCCCTGATTGCGATTGAATATGGGCAGAGTGACACCGACGCTGGCGAAGCCCTGAAAGCCGACTATGCGCGCAGATTCCTCCGGCAAGTGCTCGTAATTCTGCTCGACACCAGCTCGCATATTCAAATCAGGAATGCTTTCGCGTTTTGCAGCTCTCAAGGCGGCTTGGGCCACAACTAGATTCTGACGCGCGCGCTTGATGGATGGGCTGTCGTGCATGACAGTTTCGCTAATCCGGCTAATGTCGATCTCGGGCGGCTGTTCAAGATTTCCGGTCACTGGCGCGAGCGGGAGATCGGCTCTGCCTGCGAGTGCAGCTAACGCGCCGAATTCCTGAATGTAGATACGCTGCACCGTGTTGTATTCGAGAGCGGCTTGCTCAGCTTCGACCTCCGCCTGCAGAACATCAGGTGTATCGGCCTGTCCAACGTTCTGCAGTTGGCGGGAAGTCTCGACGGCATCGGATGCGATGGCCAAAAGCTGCTTACGCAGCTTGACACTCTCTTGCGCCGCCAAGGCGATGTAGAACTGCTGGCCGACATCGCTCAGCACGCGGACACGTTGCTCAGCGGCGCCGATTTCCCCGGCTTGACGCTGCTCCATATACACCTTCTTGCGCAATCCGAGTTTGCCGCCAAGCACGATCGTCTGCTGTACAAAGGCGCCCTGTTCCCCTCCGCCGTAGTCGCCGCCACGAATTTGCTCGCCTTGATAGCCGATCACCGGGTTAGGCCACAGAGCGGATTGTTGTGCCCGGCCGGATGATTGTTTGACCAAAGCACCGGCTTGCGGAATCGTTGGATTATTTGCGAGCGCCATTCCGTTGAACGCATCGAGTCCGAGCGGTGGACGCGAGAATGCTTCGCCAAGGAGATCCGGCGTTGGCAATGTACCCTGCGCGAAAAGCGAGAGAGAGCTGCACAAGTTAAGCAGCAAAGGGAATACAAACCGTCTCATTTAGCTCGATCTCCTCACATCGGCATTCCGGACATCGCGTTGCCTTTGCCCTGGCGCACGCGATGCATGATCTCGTCATATTTATCGGGTTGAAGCACACGGACGAGAGTCATCATGCCCTGCATCCCGGTTGTCCACCCGGAGGGCAGACCGTAAGTTTCGGGGCTGTGAATCATGTTGTCCATGTTCATCATGGGACCCTCCATGTAAGCATCCTGCGGAAACCCCGGCACGCGATTGGCATTTGGACTAATCGAGCCCGCGGCGTGCTGCATGCCGCTCATGTTAGACGCGCTGTGCTCAGACGAGAGTGGTCCGTTGGCAACGGTTTGGTCGTCAGCAGAACTTAGGCCCAGACCGCGACCGATGCTCGGACCGTAATCGGAACTTGTCGGAACCCCGGGTCGCCCCTGCAGCATACCCATGGCTGTGTTCATATCGCCCGCCGCGGGCATGCCGGCTTCCATGCGCGACATAGGACCCACGTTCGACGACATCTGGTTCATCATGTGGTGAGGGAGATGGCAGTGAAGCATCCAATCGCCGGGATTGTTGGCAACAAATTCAAAATCCCGGGCTTGAGCAACTCCCACCAGAACGGTATTGCCAGGAATCCATGCCGGGGCTGGGATCCGTCCGGCTTCGGTCCCAGTGACATAGAAGGTGTGGCCGTGGAGATGGATCGGATGATGATCCATGCCCAGATTGATCCATCGGATGCGGACCCGTTCGCCCAAGCGCACGATGAGCGGCGTGGCGGCCGGTCCTGCCTTGCCATTGAACAGCACCCAGTTGAATTCCATGTTCATGGTGTTGGGAACGGTGTTGTTAGGCAATACTGCGTATTCCTGTAACACGATGCCGAAGTCTTTATCGACGCGCGGCTCGTACGGCGCCTTCGGGTGCATGATGAATGCGCCGAGCATCCCCATCATCTCTTGCATCGCCAGATGCGAGTGATAGAAGAAAGTTCCGGCCTGATGCAGCGTCCACTCATAGATGAAGCGCTCGCCCGGCTTGATGGGCGGCTGACTGATGTCGGGCACCCCATCCATCGCATTAGGGATTTCGAACCCGTGCCAATGCATAGATGTCGGTTCAGGCAGATGGTTATCTACGATAACGCGCACCCGATCCCCCTGGATGACCTGAATCGTCGGCCCCGGGGACGAACCGTTGAAGCCCCATAAATCAAGCGTTTTGTTCGGGGCGACCTGACGCTTCACCGGCTCGGCAATCAAGTGAAAAACTTTCGTGCCGTTGTCCATGCTGAATTCCAGGTTCGGAATATCGGGAGTGACGACAGGCAACAACGACGAGCTGTCGGCTGCGGTAAGTCGCGACGCTGCGCTCACGCCGAAACCACCGGCAAGGACGTTACGAAAAAATTGCCTACGATGTTTCATGCTTTCCTCGGGAATTAATTTCTAACACGGACGACAGAGTGAGAATGGCAGGGATGCGACACGCAATGCTTGATCAGACCGGCGTAGACTGTTGAAGGTCCTCCGATGCTGAACATCTTCGAGAGTTGTGCGATCGTCGCCGGCAGTATCGCGGGAGCGCTCATTTTTCTTCTGATTTTCCGGCGCTTTTGGCTGGCGCGAGCGCACAGACAACACAATGACATCATCGGCTGGCAGATCAGTTTTCTCAGCACGACCTATGCAGTGATTATTGCGTTCATGCTTTCGGACGTCTGGAACAATTATCAAGCGGCGGAAGCGAATGTGGAGGTAGAAGCAAATTCGGTACTAAACATGTACCATGTCGCCGAAGGATTTCCACCAGAACAAAAGGCCACAATCAGATCATTAGCGCGACAGTATGCGGAGGTCATGATACGGCAGGAATGGCCAGCTATGCAGCAAGGTGAATTCAGCAAAAACGGTTATCAAACCACCTCCGCTATGTGGAAGACCGTTATGGCGACTCGGAGTTCGAATACTGCCGAGCAAGGCAGTTTCGAGCGCGCGCTTAACGACTTAACCAGCCTGACCGAGCACCGCCGGATCCGGCAGTTGCAGAGCCGCGCCAAGCTGCCTGCAATCTTCTGGGCGGTACTGATCATTGGCGGATTGATGACGGTGATCTATACGTGCCTGTTCGATGTCGAAGACTTCAGAATGCATGTCCTTCAGGTAGTCAGCGTCAGTTTTTTCATTTCGCTGGTGCTCGTGACAATCGCAGATATAGATGGACCCTATGGCGGCGCGGTCAGGATTCAGCCTACAAGTTTTGAGATGGTACTCCAGATCATGCAGAGCGGAGCTCCGGATTAGCACCGCGATCGCGAACTTCTAAAATGAACTGTGATGCAAAAGCTCGTGCTGCGCGTTATTCTCCTCTCCGCGATCAGTCACTATGTATCGATATCGTTGGGTGCCCAGGAGAACGCTACAGCCACTCCGATCAAGCACCTGGTCATCATTTTTCCGGAGAATGTTTCGTTCGATCACTACTTTGGCACTTACCCGAAAGCTGAGAATCCGCTGGGCGAGCCAGGATTTGTAGCAATGCCGGACACGCCCGCGGTTAACGGATTGAGCCCGGTACTGCTCGAGCATAACCCGAACTCCTTTAATAAGGAAAACGGCGAGGGAGCCATCAATCCCTTCCGTCTGGACCGCAGCCAGGCCGCTACCGCCGATCAGGATCACGACTACACACCGGAACAGATGGCGTTTCACGCCGGACTTATGGATCTCTTCCCGAAATCAGTGGGGAAAGGCAATAGCAACGTGTTGGGCTCGCATAACAGGCTCAACTCGATCGGGCTGACGATGGGCTACTTCGACGGCAATACCGTTACTGCCCTGTGGAACTACGCGCAGCACTTCGCGATGAGCGATAACTCCTACGGCTCGACATTTGGCCCCTCGACACCGGGCGCCATTAACCTCGTTTCCGGTCAAACAAACGGCGTGGTAGATGTGCGAAACGGCCGAAGCGGGTTGGCGGATGGCGGCGATGGCTCATTGACGCTGATCAGTGATCCGGATCCGGTCGGCGACGTCTGTTCCGCATCGACGCGCATGCTCGCCTCAATGGCGGGAAACAATATCGGTAATCTGCTGAACGACGCCAGTATTTCGTGGGGTTGGTTTAGCGGTGGCTTTGATTTGACTACCACAAATCCGAACGGCACTACCAACTGCAAGCGGTCCTCAAAGTCGCCAGTGAGCGGCAAAACAGTTGCAGATTATATGCCCCACCATGAGCCGTTCCAATACTACCGTTCGACCGCAAATCCGACACACGTTCGCCCAAAATCGACGCAATCGATCGGACGTAGCGGTGACGCGACAAATCACCAATATGATGTCCGCGATTTCTTCGATGCGGTGAAGGCCAAAAATTTTCCCGCGGTCAGTTTCTTGAAGGCACCGGCCTACCAAGATGGTCACGCAGGTTATTCCAATCCGCTCGATGAGCAGACTTTTTTGGTACAGGTGCTGAATTTTCTGCAACGCACACCAGAATGGAAAGATACGGCTGTAGTGGTGGCTTACGACGATTCCGACGGCTGGTACGACCACCAGATGAGCCCAATCATCAATCAATCGAGCGGCAGCACCGATGCCCTTACCGGTCCGAACAGTTGCGGCGATGGCGCAAGCGCGCTGCCCGGCGTCGACCCGGCAAATGCTCATGCACAAGGCCGGTGTGGATTCGGCCCGCGACTTCCTATGCTGGTGATCTCTCCGTGGGCGCGAGTGAATTTCGTCGACCACTCTCTTCTTAACCAGGCTTCGATTATCCGCTTCATAGAAGATAACTGGCTGCAGAGCAAGAGGCTTGGAAAGGGATCGTTTGACAGCATCTCGAATTCAATCTCCCCGATGTTTCTCTTCGGCAGCAAGCCTCATCTTCAAAAACTGATTCTGGACGAGAACACAGGAGAGATCGCGAAGCCATCATCGTAGTGCTTCGTAACTCTCCCGCGCAATGAACAGAAGGGAGTTTTTGTATGCCGGCATGGCGGGTTGCGCCTTACGCCAGCGTGGCAAGGCCGATTCGGCTGGCCTACTCGATCCCAACCGGCTCTCTAAGTTTGTCGATCAGCTGGCGCAGCCGGTAACGGCGCGCAGTACGACAACGAGAAGCAACCCCTTCGCTCGTGAGGAGCAGGTACCGCTATATCGTCTGGTGGCACGGCAGATTGAGAGAAAGATTCATCGTGACCTGCCGTCGACGCGCATGTGGGGCATCGGTCCGTCAAGTCCTGGTGTCACCATTGAGGCCCGTTCCAATCAGCCGATCTTAATCGAATGGGTGAACGAGCTGCCCGCTCACCATTTTCTGCCGATCGACCATTCCATTCACGGCGCCGATCCCTCAAAGCCGGACGTGCGCACGGTTTTTCACGTGCACGGCGCGCGCGTACCACCGGAAAGTGACGGATATCCGGAAAACTGGTTCACGCCGACGCACTCTCTGATCAGCGTCTACCCCAACCGGCAGGACGCAACCACGCTCTGGTACCACGACCACAGCATTGGCATCTCGCGCTTGAACATGCTGGCGGGTCTTTTTGGTTTTTATCTCATACGCGATGATGTCGAAGATGCACTGAATCTTCCGGGTGGCAGATATGAGATTCCGCTCGTCCTCTATGACAGGAGTTTCCGCTCTGACGGGCAGCTTTACTATCCAGTTTCGGCGAATCCCGATAGACCATGGGTGCCGGAATTTTTCGGCGACGCGATCCTGGCAAACGGAACTCTTTTCCCGTTTCTCGATACAGAACCGCGGAAGTATCGCTTCCGCCTGTTGAACGCCTCGAACAGCCGCTTTCTATATCTGTCGCTTTCGAACGGACAGACGCTCCGGCAGATCGGCTCGGATCAAGGCTTCTTACCCACCCCCGTCGACATGCGCCGAATTACTCTCGCACCGGGTGAGCGCGCCGATGTCGTCATCGATTTCCGAGAAGCGCGCGGGGACAACGTAACGCTTCACAGTGACGATTACGCCATCCTGCAATTTCGAACTTCTAGACAGGAGGTGACTGATACGGCGGCGCTACCGTCCCGATTGCGCCAAGTTGATCGCATTGCGGAGGCGGAAGCAATCGCAACAAGGCTCCTTACGCTAGAGGGCGGAAGCGATCCCGACGATCCTACCACCATGTCGGGGCCTCTTCTCCTGAACGGCGCTTTCTGGCACGAGCCGGTAACCGAGAATCCTCGATTCAATACGGCAGAAATCTGGAGTCTTGTTAACGTAACCGACGACTCCCATCCTATTCATCTCCACCTGGTTCGATTTCAGATTCTGGACCGCCGCGCGTTCGATGTCTTCACTTACTTGAACGAGCGACAGTTGAGATACACCGGTCCTCCGATTCTTCCCGAGCCTGATGAAGCAGGATGGAAGGACACGGTGCGCGCGCACCCGGGCATGGTTACGCGCATTATCATTCGATTTGAAGGATTCGCCGGCCGTTACGTCTGGCATTGCCATGTCCTGGAACATGAGGACTATGAAATGATGCGGCCCTATGACGTGCTTCCCTAGCGAGCATCGTCCAGCCCGATTCGAATGTACAGGCTGAGTTCGTGAACGGAGTGCTCGTACAATACAACATATCCTCGCGCTGGCAGCTTGGCGATCATCAATCGGCATCTCCCGGACCGTGCCTGTCAAGCCACTTCTTCAAAGGCAGCAATGCACGCAGGGTGAAGACATTGAGCGCAGCCAACGTAATAGCCGTTCCATAGTGATTCATGGCCACGGCCGCGCCGATCACGCCCGCATTCCAGACGCTCGCGGCGGTCGCAGTGCCACGAACTGTGGCGCCCTCCTTCAAAATCGCTCCGCCGCCGATGAAACCAATTCCTGTGATCAATCCCTGCAGTAAACGCGATTGAGATGCCATATCGCCCTGGGGACCCAGAAGCAGTAAATATCCGCAACTCGCCATACCGACGATAGGAAACGTGCGCACTCCGGCGCTCCGCGCTTCCCTTTCCCTCTCCCAACCAATGGTTGCCGTCAGGAGGTAGGCGATAGCAACGTGCTGGAAATTATTCCATACCTCTTGCCAATTGTCAGCGAACTGAATCATCTCGTGCCGGATCCAGTCATAGTAATCCAGGAACCTTCTTGACCAGCCGGGATTGATCAAGGAATCGATGGGAAAGGACCGTGAGAAGTCCTCGTAAGACGCCGGTGCCGCGCCATCCGACTAGCGCTGAAACATCGCGCCGTAATCAATCTAAGCCACTGAGAATTGTATGTAAAACATTTGGACAGGAACTTTCGTCTAGAAAAGGGGTTTTATATGGCGCACGTGATGGTAGACGGTTCTTCCCGATGTAGAGTAGCTTTCACAATCGCTCTACTCGCCTTGCTTATTTGGTCTGGCTCGATAGGGTGTGGTGGCGGCCACACCACTTCACCAAGTATGTCAATTGCTCCCCAACCCCTGGCACGAGCCTTTAAGCACATTGTGGTTATCTTTCAGGAGAACCGCTCGACCGACAATTTGTTCCAGGGCTTGTGCTCGCCACCCTTTGGATCGAGTGCTTCTTGCAGCACCAAGCCCGGAACGGGACAGTACGACATTCAGACCGACGATTGGTTAAACAAAAAATCGTCTTCAGGCACGATTCGCCCGCTCCCTGTGCCACTTGCAAACAAGTACGATCTGGACCATAGCCATCAGGGATTCGTCGCCCTTTGCGATATCGACCAAGCGACGGGAGCGTGCTCGATGGACGGGGCCGGTGATGTCCACTGCAACGGTGCCTGTCCATCACAGCCCGCATTCCGATATGTGGACAACTCGACGGGGATTCTCAATCCTTACCTGCAGTTAGCGACCCAGTATGGCTGGGCCAACTACATGTTCCAAACTAACCAAGGCCCGAGCTTTCCGGCTCATCAGTTCATTTTCGGGGGAACATCGGCTCCGAGCGCCTCCGATGATGCTGCGGGAGTCTTCGCGGCCGAGAACATGACGAATACGGGAATTTCCGGCATACAGGCACAGGCGGGGTGCACGGCGCCCATTAATACGACCGTGCAATTGATCGACCCGAATGGAATCGAAGATCCAGGCAACGCCGTTTATCCCTGTTTCGAACACAACACGCTGCCAGACGTCCTGCCCTCATCGGTTACCTGGCGGTACTACACGCCGGGCGCCGGAAGCATCTGGACGGCGCCGAACGCCATCCAGCATATCTGCGAATCGACGGGACCGGGTGGTAAGTGCGTGGGCCAAGACTGGTCCAACAATGTCGATCTGACTTCTGTCGAGGTCTTGAACGATATCACGAATTGCAATTTGCGGAGCATCACCTGGGTAATCCCGAGCGGCACGAATTCCGATCATCCAGGCCAGAACGATGGAGGCGGGCCTTCCTGGGTAGCTTCGATCGTGAACCAAATCGGCCACAGCACAACCTGCGATGGAGGGTCGGGATATTGGAACGACACGGCAATCCTGATCGCTTGGGACGATTGGGGAGGGTGGTACGATCACGAGCCGCCGACTATCTTGAGTGCGCCGCAAGGCGGATATCAACTTGGTTTCCGTGTTCCATTGATTGTGGTTTCGCCCTACACCTCCAAAGGGTACATCGATGACAGCCGACACGATTTCGGAAGCATAATTCGATTTATCGAATACAACTTCGGGCTTGAGCAGGGCGTTTTGAATTTCGCCGACGCCCGCGCACAGGACCGGTTGGAGGGCTTTTTCGATTTCACCCAGACACCGCGCGTCTACCAGACCATTGATGCTCCCAAGAACGCACAGTTCTTTTTGACCGATCAGAGGCCGCAGACTCCTCCGGATGACGATTGAAACTTTTCTCTATAAATCAACTGGCGGCTTGGCTGATCCTGAGCATTTTCACGCAGGACACGTGTGATTAATGACATGCAGCTTTCAAGTTGCTCAAGACTCGAGCATCGCGCCAGTTTCACATCAGCGCACAAGTTCATTTCTAAGCTACGCCGCCTGGTGCGCATGAACGCTGCTTATGGGCTTCGCTCGCAGCTTTGATTGCATACTGGACAGCATCTCGTACTGTTACGATAAAGTTTTCCTAGCAGTCCGCGGATCATGACTTTGTCCACCGCTTCCGGTATCCTTACGGAGATTGTTCAGCGCAAGCACCTGGAAGTAGCGGAATTGCGCCCGCTCGCTCCCGCGCTCGAAGCCGAAGCCTATAGCCGTATGGCGGGTTCGCGCCCCTTTCTTAAGGCGCTTCAGAATTCGAAGCCCGCGATTATCGCGGAATTAAAGAAAGCCTCCCCCAGCAAAGGAATTCTCGCGCAGAATTATCACCCCGCTTTCCTCGCTCATGCCTACGAGCAGGGCGGAGCAGCCTGCCTCTCAGTTCTGACGGACCACGACTATTTTCAGGGCTCGCTGCACGACTTGGAAGCAGCCCGCGCGGCCTCGTCGCTCCCTGTACTGCGCAAGGATTTCACCATTAACCGGCTGCAGATCTTCGAGGCCGCCGCTCACGGGGCCGATGCCATCCTGCTAATCGCCGCGATACTCGACGCATCCGATCTTCGCCAGTTCCGCGAGTTAGCAGCTACCCTACAGATGGCCAGTCTGGTTGAAGTGCACGACGCCGAAGAGTTACAGAAAGCCGTCGATTGCGGAGCGGAGATCATTGGAGTAAACAATCGCAATCTGGAAACATTCGAAGTAGACGTCGATACCTCGGTGCGCCTTAGCTATCTCATGCCTTCCAACGTCGTGCGCGTGAGTGAGAGCGGCATACGTGATCGTGCAACCATCGAGCTGCTCATGCGCACCGGATTCCATGGTTTTTTGGTGGGCGAATCGTTAATGACATCCTCGGCTCCGGCTGCTGCGATGCGAGCGCTGACCGGAGGCTCATGACCTTCATCATCAAAATCTGCGGGATCACTAACGAAAACGATGCGCTCACCGCAGTGGAAGCAGGCGCGAATGCGCTCGGTTTCAACTTCTATTCCAAAAGTCCACGCTTCATCTCGCTGGAAACAGCTCGACGCATTGCATTCCGTCTACCGGACGGCGTGTTAAAAGTCGGCGTTTTTGTGGAACCTTCAGAAGAAGAGCTCAAGCTTGCCATCGACCATGTTCCGCTCGACGTGGTACAGCTGCATGGCAAGCATGTGCCATCCGTAGCTCACAGAACCTGGCGAGCGCTGCCCGCGGCACAGGCAAGTCCAGGTGAATCTCTGGTTGCCGAGGCTATTCTGCTGGATGCGCAGACATCTCAACATGGAGGTTCGGGCCAGACTTTTGATTGGAAGCTCGCGACACGTTTCTGGCAGCCTGTCATTCTCGCCGGCGGTCTCGATTCCACCAACGTCGCCGAAGCTATCGAAATTGCGCGTCCTTCGGGTGTCGATGCCTGCTCGCGCCTGGAATCCATTCCAGGCACAAAGGATCCGACTCGGGTTCGCTCTTTCGTACGGGCGGCGAAATTGGCCGCTGACTCGTTGGCCGATTGGAGCGACACTGCAGTCAACCACTTTCGTCAGATTCCCTCATGACTTCACCCTCTCAGCCCGACGCTCTCGGGCATTTCGGCCCCTACGGTGGGCGCTATGTTCCTGAAGTACTCATGTCACCGCTCGAGGAGCTGGAGCAGGCATATCAAGAAGCTCGCAACGACCCTGAATTCGACCGCGAGCTGAACGATCTTCTGCATAACTACGCCGGCCGTCCTACCCCTCTGTACTTCGCGAAACGATTGACCGCTACCCTCGGCGGAGCGCAAATCTGGCTCAAACGCGAAGATCTTCTCCACACCGGCGCGCACAAAATCAACAACTGTCTCGGCCAAATTCTCCTTGCTCGCCGTATGGGCAAGTGTCGCATCATCGCTGAAACGGGCGCCGGCCAGCACGGCGTTGCTACTGCTACCGTCTGCGCACTATTCGGCCTTGAATGCATCGTTTACATGGGCGAAGAGGATATGCGGAGACAGCAGCTCAATGTCTTCCGCATGCGTCTGCTTGGCGCAGATGTGATCTCCGTCGCGAATGGCAGCCGCACTCTCAAGGACGCCATCAGCGAGGCTATGCGCGACTGGGTCACCAACGTCGCCACTACTCATTACCTGCTTGGGTCCGCTCTCGGCGCTCACCCTTATCCGATGATGGTCCGGGACTTCCACCGCGTAATCGGTGAAGAAACACGGCGCCAGGCTCTCTCTCAGATCGGCCGACTTCCGGACGTCATTATTGCCTGCGTCGGCGGAGGGAGCAATGCGATCGGCATGTTCGCGCCGTTTCTTCAGGATTCGTCGGTCCGCTTGGTCGGCGCGGAAGCTGGTGGCAAGGGAAAGCTTCTTGGAGAACACGCGGCGCGCTTCAGCGGCGGCTCGCCCGGCGTCCTTCACGGTACCTTCAGCTACCTGCTTCAAGACGAAAATGGCCAGGTAGGTCTCACTCATTCTATTTCTGCCGGCTTGGATTACCCGTCAGTTGGTCCTGAACATTCCTGGCTTTATCAACAGAACCGCTGCGAATATCTGCCCGTCAGCGACGCTGACGCGCTTGCGGCCGCTCGTACGCTGGCTCGAACGGAAGGCATTATTCCCGCGCTTGAGTCCGCTCACGCCGTTGCGGAAGCGATCCGCCGAGCGCCTTCTGAGCCGGACGCGATTTATATCGTCAATGTGTCCGGCCGGGGAGACAAGGACATCGGTATCTATCGCGAAAACATGCCGGATCTCGATGCAGCGGGAGTTGACCAATAAATATGCCCGCGACCGCCACCGCACGAATTGGCGCGCTGTTTGAAAGGTGTCGCAGCGAACACCGCAAGGCCTTCATCGCCTACCTTACCGGAGGTGATCCCGCCCCGACGCAGACGCTTACTCTGCTTCGCGCTCTCGAGCGAGGAGGCGCTGATTTAATCGAGCTCGGTGTTCCCTTCTCCGACCCGATCGCGGATGGGCCTGTGATTCAACGCGCCTCAGACCGAGCACTCCGCGCGCATACTACTTTGCCTGATCTTCTCGAAATCGTTCGCGAGTTCCGCCAGACTTCACAGGTCCCGATCCTTCTCTTTAGCTATCTCAATCCACTGCTTCGCCATGGCTTTGAGGAGCTCGCCCGTGATGCCGCCGCGGCCGGCGTGGATGGAGTGCTTCTGACCGATCTTTCTGTCGAAGAAGCAACAGAACCCGTCCATCAGCTACGACGCGCCGGGCTTGACACCGTATTTCTCGCGGCGCCGACAAGTAGCGAACGGCGTCTCAAACTGGTCGCGGAACATTCTTCCGGCTTCATTTATCTTGTGTCTCGGACCGGTGTGACAGGCGAGCAACGCTCCGTCTCCGAGTCTGTAAGGCCTCTGCTCTCGCGCATGCGTCGCCTGACGGACCTCCCTCTAGCTGTCGGCTTTGGAATCAGTACCGCAGCGCAAGTGAGCGAATTAGCGGCAGTATCAGACGGAGTCGTCGTGGGGAGCGCGCTAGTTAAAATCATCGAACAGAACGCCGGAAAACCGGACTTGGCGGACCGGCTCCAACAGTTCACGTGGAACTTGAGCTCTGCCCTTCATTCTGCATGAACACTGACGACTTGACCCGTTGCCGCGAATCTATCGACGAAGTGGACATCAGGTTGTTGGAGCTCCTGAACCAACGGACGTCCGTCGTCGAAGAGATCGGTCGCATCAAACAAGAACTCCATATGCCTATCTATGAGCCGAAGCGGGAAGACCAGGTTTTTGCTAACGTTCTGAGCCACAACCGGGGCCCGCTTCCGCATGATGCAGTGAAGCGTATCTTCGAGCGCATTATCGATGAGATGAGAACGATTCAGAAACTCAAGATCGTCGAAACCGATTCCTCAAGCTGACGGGTATACATGCTAGTTGTCATGCAGGAAGGCGCCACGGAAGCCCAAACCGAGACAGTTATCGACCGGCTCGTCGAAATGGGCTTCACCGTTCATCGCTCTACCGGTGTTCGCCACACGGTACTCGGCGGGGTAGGGCCTCAGGACGATTTCGATCCGGCTTTGCTCGAAGTGTTACAGGGCGTTAAGGAATGTCACCGGATCGTTTCTCCGTATAAGCTGGCAAGCCGTCATTTCAACCCGACTGGCTCCGTCATCAAGGTCGGTGAAGTGCAAATCGGCGGCAGTGCCGTCATTACGATGGCGGGTCCATGCAGTGTCGAAAGCGGGGAACAAATCGAAGCTTCGGCGGCGATAGTCGCAGACGAGGGCGCCACCTTCATTCGCGGCGGCGCCTTTAAGCCGCGCAGCTCGCCTTACAGCTTTCAGGGGCTCGGAGAAGCCGGTTTAGAGATTTTGCGCAAGGCCGCGGACCGGCACAATTTGCTAGTGGTAAGCGAAGTAATGGATCAGGTGCAGATTCCGTTACTTGTGCAATATTCGGATCTGCTTCAGGTCGGTGCTCGCAACATGCAGAACTTCAATCTGCTGCGGGAGCTCGGCAAGATTCGCAAACCTGTTTTGCTCAAACGCGGAATCGCAGCTACCATTGAAGAGCTTCTTCTTTCCGCGGAATACATCATGTCGGGCGGAAACTATCAGGTGATATTGTGCGAGCGCGGCATCCGTACCTTCGAAACGAGCACCCGCAACACGATGGATATCTCCGCGATTCCGGTTTTGAAACGCCTCACTCATCTCCCGGTCATCGCCGACCCCTCTCACGGGACAGGGAAACGCGATTATGTGATCCCGATGGCTCGCGCGGCGATTGCCGCAGGCGCTGACGGTTTGCTCGTTGAGGTTCATCCCGATCCGGACCGTTCCGTAAGTGACGGCGCTCAGACTCTGCGCCCTGACCAATTCGCCGAAATGATGCGTGACGTACGGGCCGTGGCTCACGCGATCGGCCGCACCGCTTAGGCCATGAAAACCGTCGCCATCGTCGGAGTCGGCCTGATCGGCGGCTCGTTTGGCCTTGCCTTGCGCCGCAGCGGCTTCGATGGAGACATCATCGGCGTCAGTTCGCCTCCGTCGATTAAGGCCGGGCTTACCTCGGGGGCTATCACCAGAAGCGCGAGTTTAGAGGAAGCTGCAGCGTCCGCGGATCTCATTTACCTAGCGCAGCCGGTGGATCGCATTTTGAAGACTATCGAACAGCTCCGCGGCTTACTGCGGCCAGGAGTGCTCGTCAGCGATGCAGGAAGCACGAAGGAGGTAATTCTTCGCCAGGCCACCGCCTGTCTTCCTTCGGTCGATTTCCTGGGGGGCCATCCGCTCGCCGGCAAAGAACAGCGTGGCGCGCAAGCGGCCGAAGCTGATCTCTTCTTCGGAAAGCCCTATATTTTGACACCCAACCGTCCAGCAACGGCGGCAGCCGCTGAGTTGAAGTCGTGGATCACACGAATGGGCGCGCATATTGTCGAAATGTCTGCTGAAGAGCACGATTCCACGCTTGCTCTGACTTCTCATCTGCCACAATTGGTCTCCACCATGCTCGCTGTCACCTTGTCCCGGCAGCCAAATTGCCGCCTGACCGAGATCTTCGGTCCTGGTCTCACTGATATGATCCGACTGGCGAAGAGTTCGTCAGAACTTTGGGTACCGATCCTGCTTACCAACAAGACTGCCGTACTCACGGCGATAAAAGCCTATGCTGCTTCGACGCAAGATTTGCAAGCGGCGCTTGAAAATGATACTCTATTGGAATTCTTCGAAACTGGGTCCGCTTGGGCCAAGCAGCTTCGCGGGCCGACACCGGGCGCTTAGGTTGTTTAAACACCCTGGTGTTTGAAAAGATATCTCGAGTATCAGACAAAGGAAGCTAAAGTGAACTTACTGAAACCAGCGATACAGGATCAACTTCGAGCCTTGCCCGATGCTAGCCGCCTCGCCTCGCTGCAACGCTGTGCTTCGTTATATGCGCAATCCCAAACGGCGGATGCGGTATTCCTGATTGATGACGGGTTAGTCAAACTCACTAAGACGAACGAGACAGGCGCGAAGATCATACTCTCGATATGTGGTCCCGGCCAGCTGGTTGGGGAAGAGGCTCTTTCTGAGAATCCTCAAACCTATTACACCGAAGCCGTTGCCCTCACATCCGCGGCGGTTCAGCGTATCCCCGGTCGAGCAGTTCTGGCAGCGACCGGTTCAAATCCGGAATTGGGAAGCGCTCTGATCGGTTATCTCCTGAACCAAAAACTTCATCTCGCTGAAAAAGTCGAGCTGCTTTGCCTTCAGGATGTCGAGCACAGGATACTTCATTATTTGGCTGAGCTATCAAATCTGCTACCGCCGACTGCGAACGGCGATGGTCATCAAATCCCGATCACTCAATTGGAACTTGCAGACCTGATCGGCGCTACTCGCGAGACTACCTCGACCACGCTCAATCAACTTGAAAGGCGTGGCTTGTTGAGACTCTCGAGACGCCTCCTGACTGTCCCTTCGCCCGAGGTACTTCGGAGTGCCGCGAATGCTGGTAGAACTCCGGTAACCGTCGTTGCGAACGGCGCCGCTGGTTCGTAAGTCGGCAGACCGGGGCGCGCAAAAAACCCGATTTCACGTACAGAATTGGGCAAATAGATGCTTAGTTCTTAAGGTACTATTATCGGCTAAGCCCTTGATCCTAAAAAATTTTCTTGCCTGATTTGCCGCCGATCTGCTAAACTTCATGCAGATTTTTCGATGCAAGCTGGTTGTGTTACTGCGAGCCCTCAGAGCAAGGAGGGCCCTGCTCTCCTGAAGGGTGAACAAGGCATTCATCTGGCATCAGATACAGGAGATTGTAAGTGAGAGAAAAAGGTGTTGTGAAATGGTTTAACGCCGCAAAGGGCTATGGATTCATCCAGCGCTCCAACGGCGATGACGTGTTTGTACATTTTTCAGCTATTCAGATGAATGGCTATCGCACGCTTGAGGAAGGCGCCGAAGTGGAATTTGAAGTGAAGCGCGGGCCCAAGGGGCTGCAAGCTGAGAACGTAAACCGTCCGTAGTTCTTCAACCAGCTCATAAAAGGCCGCCGTGGTATAACTACCGCGGCGGTTTTTCTTTTTCACATACCATGCATTACCGCAAATTGGGAACTACCGAAGCTGAAATCAGTGAGATTGGATATGGGGCGTGGGGCATCGGCGGCAAGCAATGGCAGGGCGGCCAAGATGACTCTTCGGTGCGCGCTTTGAGGCGCTCATTTGAACTCGGAGTCAATCTCGTCGACACCGCACTGGCCTACGGCGATGGCCACAGCGAGAAACTCGTAGGCCAAGTGGTGCGGGAGACTTTTCACAGGATCTACATAGCGACGAAAGTTCCTCCCAAGAATGGCATTTGGCCTGCTCTTCCGTCGACGCCAATCTCGGAGGTTTTCCCTTACGACTACATTGTGCATTCGACGGAAGAAAGCCTTCGCAACTTAGGTGTGGAGCAGATCTACCTGCAGCAGTTCCACGTCTGGACCGATGCTTGGGTGAATACAGAAGAGTGGCGCCGCGCGGTCGAGGACCTGCGTAGCAGTGGCAAAGTACGGTATTTCGGAGTTTCAATCAGCGAGCACGACCCTAACTCCGCTCTGGAAGCGGTTCGGACCGAGATGTTCAATGCGGTCCAGGTGATCTATAACATTTTCGATCAGAGTGCCGAAGAAAAGCTCTTCCCTCTTTGCATCGAGAAACGAGTAGGCGTTCTGGCGCGTGTCCCTCTCGATGAAGGCGGTCTGACCGGCACGATCAAGGAAGACACGAAGTTTGAGCCCGGCGAATTTCGCGAATCCTATTTTCGCGGAGATCGCAAACGGCAAATAGCCGAGCACGTAGCGGCCTTGCAGCGCGACCTGCAAGGCGTGCCGGGAACCCTGCCCGAGATAGCTCTCCGTTTTTGTCTCTCTAATAAGGCTGTGAGCACAGTGATTCCCGGAATGCGGCGTGTGGAAACGGTTGAGAGCAGTTGCCATGCAGCCGCCGCGGGAATGCTCGATGCCGGCACGCTGGCTATCCTCAAGCGCCATGCCTGGAACCGCAACTTTTACGAATAATCCCGTTTCACCAGACTCTGCAGGCATGCTCATGCATCATCGGTTGACCCACCTTGCAGCCAAATGCCTCGCCGAATTCGGGGAGGTTTGAAACGACTCCATTTACTCGATATTCGAGAGGCGAATGCGGATCAGTAATCGCCAACATGCGCTTCAATTCCGGACGCTCTTCTCCGCAGGCCCATTGGGCCATGCCGACGAAAAATCGTTGATCGGGCTTCAAACCATCGATCGGTTTCAAGTCTTGCTCCGTCGTGGCATGCCTCCATGCAAGATAGGCAAGAAAGGTACCGCCTAAATCCGCTACATCCTCACCCAATGTCAGGCTGCTGTTGATGTGAATATCGTCGATGATCACGTATTTCGCGTACTGGTTCCGTACGCAGGCGACGCGATCTTCGAAAGCTTTGCCGTCGGAGGGCGTCCACCAATCCCGCAAATTACCTTGCGCATCGAACTGCCGTCCTTCATCGTCAAACCCGTGGGTTAATTCGTGACCCATGGTTGCGCCGGTGTTCCCGTAATTCGGCGCCGCATCCATCTTCGGATCGAATAGCGGCGGCTGTAGAACACCCGCCGGGAAGTTGATGTCGTTTGTTTGCGCATTGTAATAAGCGTCAACCGTCGGCGGCGTCATGAACCACTCGCTGCGGTCCACCGGCCTGCCGATCTTGTCCAAATTCCGGCGCTCCTCGAATTCAGCGGCATGAGTTGCATTCGCCAGAAAATCATCGGTATTGATCGCAACGGAGCTGTAATTCTTCCATTTGTCGGGATAGCCAACCTTGTTGACCATGGTCTGCAGCTTTGCCAAAGCCTGCTGCTTCGTCGGCGCGCTCATCCAGCTGAGATCCTTCAAATCGGTTCGCATCTCCTGCTCGATCTGCTGGATCACCTTCAAGGCGTCCTCCTTCGTTTGAGGCGAGAAGGTCTTTGAGACAAAGACCTGGCCGAGCGCATCGCCCAGCTGTTCGTCTACCAGCCGGGTACACTTCTTCCAGCGCGGTGGCATTTCCTTTGAGCCGGCTAAATACTGGCTGTAAAAAGCAAAATTCTCCTGCACAAAAGCGGGCGACAGAAATCTCGCATTGCTGTGGACCAGGTGCCATCGAAGGTATGCACGCCAGGCTGCCAGGTTTTGGTTATGCAATTGTGCGTTAAGAGCATCGAAAAACTTAGGCTCAGTCACGTTCACCATCGAAAACTGCGGCGCACCCAAGGCGCTAAAGTAGGCGTCCCAATCGAAATCCGAAGCCATCTGCTGCAGACCGGCGCGGGTCACCTTGTGTTTCAGATTGTATGGATTGCGTTTGTCCGTCCGCGTCAGAGATGACGTTGCCAGTGCGGTCTCGATGGCCATTACTACTTGGGCATCCGCCTTTGCGTCAGATGCCGACTCGCCGAGCAGTACCAGCATGCTTCCAACGTGCTGCACATACCGCCGGCGTATCTCTTGCGATTTGCCATCCGACTTCGTGTAGTAATCCCGATCTGGTAATCCGAGGCCTCCGGCAAGAGCAAACGCCATCATTTGGGAAGAGTTGTCGAAATCCGGCTGCGATCCGAAGCCGAACAATACGTTACTGTCGATGCCCTGCCGGTGTTCCGCACCGATATAGCCTGCAATTTCGTCGACTGACCTCATACCGGCGATACGGGCGAGAGCGGGCTCGAGAGGCTTGCTGCCGGCCTGCTCGACGGCCCGCTCGTCCATGCAGGCATGAAAATAGTCGCCGATCTTCTGCTCATTTGCGTTTCTGCCGGCCCCAGCCTGGGCCGTTTCCTGAAGAATGGCCCAAAGAAAGCGCTGGTTATCGTCCGCCATCTTGGCGTAGACGTTCCATGCCGGCTGATCCGGAGGAATCGGGTTCAGCTTGTTCCAGTTCCCGCAAGCGTATTGATAGAAATTCACACACGGGTCGGCGCTTTTGTCCATAAACTTCTGCTCGAGACTGGGGGTATACGGCAATTTAGCAAGCGGCTTCTCCTGGGCAAACAGCAGCGCAGCGGGGCTCAGCATCAGAAAAATTGTAAGTACAAGGCGCACTGCTTCAGCCTACACGCTTTCCTGAACCCAGGCCAGATACTTATCGCTTCCGCCCCAAACCGGTACCGCCAGGAGTTCGGGAACTTCGTAGCTATGCAATTCCGTAATTCCGTCGCGCAACGACCCGAAACGTTCTTCAGTCGTCTTGATCAGCAGCAGATATTCTGCCTCGTGCTTCACCTCTCCTTGCCATCGGTAGATGCTCTCTACGCGCGGAAAAACGTTGACACACGCTGCCAGACGCCGTTCGACTAACGCATTTGCCAGCCGCAAAGCCTCTTGCTCATTTCCGCAGGTACAAAAAACAATCAGAAAGCCGGACATTATTATTCCTCTCCTCTAGACGTTTGTTGCAAACAAGTCTATAAAGGAGTGTAAGGACACTTTCACGGGATGTTGCGGCGCTACTTGCGACCCATAGCGGCTCTGGCTGCGCTTATCGGCTTGGCGGCCTATGCAACGATTATGCTGCGCGGTCCTCACGGGATCAGCGCCTGGGCAGAGAAACGACAGGAGATTCGAGCTCTGCAGGAACGGAACGCCAATCTACAGCGAGATATCGAAGCTAAGAAACAACGAATCCAAAAGCTAAAGAACGATCCTGCAACACAGGAACTTGAGCTGGAGAAGCTCGGGCTAGTACACAAGGACGATACGCAGTTTAAGATCGCTGGACACTAAGGGGTCATCTCGCTTTGAGGAACGCGCTAAGCAGATCCGGTGTCAAGCGCCCCGCCCGAAGGACTAACGAGTTCCCGTTTGGCGGCGCGCCGCCTGCCCTTTCCGCTCCCTGCGGCAGTTGCGCACCCCACGGACCTTCGGATGATTCCCGCCATCTGACTAATGGCGGCGGGTTCCGCAAGCAATGCGCGATGGGACAACCAGAAAGCGTCACGAACACACTGTTCGGCCACCGGGCATGCGGTTACTCGACAGGCGGCTCGCAGATACAATTCATTCCGATATAGAGCGTGGGGGTAAAAGCGCGTGCAGGGGACGCCGGCTACAGCTAGCTCTTGGCAGATCTGATCGCGCAGCGCCGCCGGTCTGGCGCGCCCGATCAGCAGATAGAACGAATTCTGCGTACATTCCGCTGGCTCTCTCTGCCATTCAATCTCTTGTAGACCGGCTAGAGAATCCTTGAACTGTGTGGCCCGGGCTGCACGCGTGGCGATTTGTTGAGGCAGTCGCTCGAATTGCGCGAGCAGGACCGCCGCCTGAAACGCGGTCAGGCGAAAGTTGGTGCCGAGGCTCTGATGTTCGTAAAAGTTTCGCCCTTTAGTACGGCCGCAGTTGATGAACGACCGTGCCTTCTTTGCAAATTCCTCATCGGAGCTGACGAGCATCCCTCCCTCGCCCGCGGAAAGCACCTTACCATTTTGGAAGCTGAAGGAGCCAACCAGTCCGAAGCTGCCGGCCCTCTTGCCATTCCACTCGGAGCCCTGCGCATGCGCCGCATCTTCGATCAAGGTCAAATTGTGTTCCCGGCAGATATGCTCGAGCGTTGTGATCTGGCACATGGCGCCGCCGAAATGCACCGCGATCACTGCCTTTGTCAGAGGCGAAATCGCGCGCCGGACGCATTCGGGATCGATATTGATCGAAAACGGGTCAATATCGACAAACACCGGCGTGGCCCCTACGCGGGATACCGCCGAGGCTGTCGAGATGAAGGAAATGGCGGGCACGATTACCTCGTCGCCGGGACCTATCCCCAAAACGCTCAGCGCCGCCTCTAGAGTCACCGTTCCATTGAATGCGCTGATGCCGAATGCGGAATGCTGATAAGCGGCAAAGCTCTCTTCAAACTCAGTCACAAAGGGGTGGAAACCGCCCCATTGCGGGCTTTCCAGAACCAGTCGGAGAAGCTCCGCTTCCCGCTCGCCCGCCTGTGGCCAGGGAGGTATGTGCATGAGAACTGCTTTCAGTTTAGACTTGCAAATACCCGCCGCGGAAACTGGCAGCCGCGAACAAATAGTCGCGCACCCATGTTACAGGCGCTGGAGAAATGGATTGAATTCTTTTTCACGGCCAATCGTCGTCTGTTCGCCGTGCCCTGGAATCACCACCGCGTCCTCCGGCAAATTGAGGAGCCGGGTCTTGATGGACGAAAGTATCCGGCGGGAGTCTCCGCCAGGCAAGTCTGTTCTGCCAATGCTGTCGCGAAACAAGGTATCGCCCGCAATCAGCTTATTCTCGGCCGGAATCCACAGGCACTGGCTGCCAGGCGTATGGCCCGGTGTTTCCAGCACGTAAAATTCGGCGCCCCCGAGTGTTAATACAGTGCCTTCGGCTGAAGGATTGTCAATTTCCGGCCGGGCCGGCGTTTTCATACCCAGCCACTCTGCCTGGACATCAAGCAGATCAAGCAACTTTTTATCGTGATTGTTCATGTACACCGGCGCGCTCGTAAGCTCGCGTAGCAGATGCGCTCCCGCGACATGGTCAATATGCGCGTGCGTGATCACGATCGCTTTGACCTTCAACCGATGTTCCTCGAGTACGGCTCTGATCTGCCCGATCTCATCGCCCGGGTCGATAACAATCGCTTCGCGCGATTGCTCGTCACCGAAAATCGAGCAATTGCATTGCAGCATCCCGACCGGAAGAATGACGTGAATCATGACGCACCTTCATCCTATCCGCAACCTGGATTGCAGCAGGATCTCCTGGTATTGAGCTGGCAAGCGAGTAGGGCGGAACTCTCGATTGAGCCAGATGTGGCGCGTTGTCCCTTTCGCCAGCACACGGTCGGGACTAAGCGACAGGAGACGATAGCCGAACTCGACAATTCGGCTGTTCGCCTCTCTGATGCGCGTTTCTATCGCGATCTCCTGGTCGTACCGTGCCGGGTAAATGTAGCGACAATTTGCTTCGATGACGGACAAGTAGAGCCCTTCCGTGCGTTCCAGCTGTTTGTAATCCAGACCCATAGAACGTACCAGCTCAACGCGCCCCACCTCCATCCAGATCAGGTAATTGGCGTAATAGACCACGCCCATCTGATCGGTCTCTGCGTATCGGACCCTCAGACGGCTTACATGAGTGGCAAAAGGCGCGGATTCCTGCTCCAAGTTAGACCTCCCTTAGTGAGGATAGCCGCGCCGATGTACGCCTCGCTTGCTAGCATTTGGACATGCGAGTGAGGGTCTTGTTTTTCGGAGTGCTGAAAGACCTGACCGGATGTTCCGAGGAGTTTCTTGAAATCGCTCCGAATGCAACGCTCGCCAGCGTTTTCGATACTTACGCGGAACGCTTTGCAACCTTGCGAGACAAACGTCCGTCGATTTTGTTTGCGAAGAACCGGGAGTTCTCTAAACCCGACACTATGTTGAGCGACAATGACGAGGTCGCTTTTCTGCCGCCCGTCAGCGGCGGCTCAGACAAACTGCGCCATGAAGAGGACGGGCATATTTTTGCGATTACTCACGATCCGCTCGATTCGCAAGCTCTTGCCGCCAGTCTTCAGCGTCCCGAAGACGGCGCCGTCGTCATATTCGAGGGAGTCGTACGTAATAACACGCATGGGCGAGCCACTTCTTACCTCGAATATGAATGCTATCCGGAAATGGCTCTGCCAAAGATGGTGAGCATTGGACAGGAAATAGCCGCTCAATCCGATATAGGGCACATCGGCATTGTTCATCGCCTGGGGCGACTTGAGGTCGGTGAAGCAAGCGTGGCCGTGGTCGTCACGGCTGCTCATCGCCGTATCGCGTTCGAAGCGGCGCTCGCAGGCATTGACCGCCTCAAGCGCGAGGTCCCCATCTGGAAGAAAGAAGTTTTCACGGATGGCGCGGAGTGGGTGGAAGGCGAATGGGGTGAGAATCTGTTATCTCACCTGAAGGCGAATGAAATCACGTAGCCATCGATATGCGCTATTTTTGCTGCTGACTCTGGGCATCGCGAGCGCCCAATTCAAGCCGGCGGATCCCGGCCAGCAGCATCCGCTCGAGCCGCTTCCCCAGAAATCGTCTTCGGAAGAACCACACTTTGCGATCAAAGTGAACCTGGTAAGGCTTCTGGTGACAGTTCGCGACGCTCAGGGCGGTTTAGTGGCAAACCTGCAGAAGCAGGATTTTAGTGTGCTCGACAGCGGGGTCCAGCAGGAACTCGCCGTATTCGAACAAACCACCTCCATTCCCCTTTCGGTCGCGGTGCTGCTGGATACGAGTGGCAGCGTTCAAAACGATCTTCATTACGAAGAAGAGTCTGTGCTTCGTTTTATTCCTGCACTTCTCGACTCCGGCAATCCTGAGGACACGTTCGCCCTTTTCACTTTCAACTGGCGCACCAATCTCGAAGCCGATTTTTCTCGCAGCAAAAAGCGCGCAGAGCATGTTCTCCACGCTCTACGCGGCGAAGGCGGAACCTCACTCTATGACGCTGTGTTTCTCGCGAGCGACACGCTTGCCGCTCGCGAAGGCCGGCACGTGATGGTGGTAGTGACCGACGGCGGCGACACCACCAGTTACAAGCGTTACGAAGATGCTCTGGCAGCAGCACAGCGGGCCGATATCATCATGTACCCGGTCGTCGTGGTGCCAATAGCGGGCGACGCGGGACGCAACACCGGCGGAGAGCACGCCCTGGCCACCCTCGCCGCCTCCACCGGAGGCCGCATTTTTTATCCAGAGGGATTCGACCGGTTGAACGAAGCATTCACCGCGATTATTCGCGAACTGCGGACGCAGTATCTGCTCGGTTTTTATCCGCGCGATGTTCGGGAGGAGCCGCGACTGTTCCATCCGGTGAAGGTGCAGGTTCGTGACACCACGTTGCACGTGACCGCCCGTAGCGGTTATTACGAGCCCTGATAAGATTGCGTTCCGCTTGCTCACGGTTCAAGGTTCCGCGACGTGCGCTCGGTTCCGTCCGTGTGCTGAACTGAAATAGTATGAGTGATTATTTGGACGCGGCGATCGAAATCGCCCGCGAAGCCGGCCAAGTGCTGCTCGCGCATTGCGGCGTCGGTTTCGAGTTGAAGGGCGACTACGACCTAGTTACCGCCGCCGACCGCGCCAGCGAGAAGCTGGTGATGAAGCGACTCCGCGAACGCTTTCCAAAACACGGGATCGTGGCCGAGGAGGGTGGCCGTGCCGAGATGGATGCCGAGCTTCGTTGGTATGTCGATCCCCTGGACGGTACGACCAACTTCGCTCATGGCTTTCCTCTTTGGAACGTGACACTCGCTCTGGCGAAACGCGGCGAAGTGATAGCGGGAGTTGTTTACGATCCGCTGAACCGGGAGCTCTTCGCCGCCGAGCGCGGCGCTGGCGCTCGCCTCAATGGCGCGCCCATTCATGTCAGTAAGGCGCGGTCTCTCGATGACTCTCTGCTCTCGACCGGGTTCCCCAGCCGCCGCCGTCATCGGAGTGTCAACATCCACTTCTACTACCAACTCGCTATGTTGAGCCATGGTGTGCGGCGCGGCGGTTCGGCTGCTCTCGATCTGGCCTTCACCGCTTGCGGACGGCTGGAGGCGTTTTGGGAGTTTGGCCTCAATCCGTGGGATATGGCCGCGGGCACCCTGCTCGTCGAGGAGGCGGGAGGACGCGTATCCGGCATGCGCGGCGAATCGCTGGACTTACACGGCAAGTATTTAGTCGCGGACAATGGTTTAATACATCAGGAGCTCCTCGAGCTCTTCAAGGAAATTTTCGCCGGCGAGTACCGGCACGAGATGCCTGGTTTGCCAGCTCCGGAATGGGAGCTTCATCGTGGCTGAAATTCCTCCCGTTCCTTTAACGCTTGAGGGCGCCTTCGTGCTGCATCAGATGTTCCGCATTCGTCGGCCGGCCTGGCGAGCTCTATCCCAGGACCGGCGCGCTGAGATAGCAACACAGGCCGCCCCAGTGCTCGCTACAATGGAGACCGGCTCGCAAACAGGTCACCCCAACCAGTCTGCGATTTATTCACAGGTCGGCCATAAAGGTGACGTGTTGCTTTTGCATTTTCGGGACACGCTCGAAGATCTTCATCGCGCCGAGCTCGAAATCGCCCGGCTCGAGCTTTCGGACTATCTTGAACCGGCTCACTCCTACATTTCAGTGGTGGAACTGGGCTTGTACGAATCGAGCGCCAAAACGTATTCTCAGCTCGCCGAACGCGGGTTCGAGCCGCACTCGCCCGAGTGGAAAGCGGCCACTGCCGAAGTCATAGCTCGACAGCAGACCGCCATGACTCCGCGCCTGTATCCCGAAATTCCCCCCGTCAAATATCTTTGCTTCTACCCGATGGATCGCAGGCGCGGTGAACAAAAAAATTGGTATCTCGAACCCATGGAAGCTCGTCAGCGCATGATGCACGAACACGGGACCATCGGACGCCGCTATGCCGATTGTGTGAGACAAATTATCACTGGCTCGATCGGCTTCGATGACTGGGAGTGGGGTGTCGATCTGTTCGCTGACGACGCTATGGTGTTCAAGAAGCTGATCTATGAAATGAGGTTCGATGAGGTCAGTGCCGTATACGCCTTGTTTGGAACCTTTTTTGTAGGCTTGCGAACAGCCGCACACCAAATCGAGAAACTCATGTCGGCCGAGCTCGCTTAAACCAGCCTAAGACGGCCCTTTCAACAACTCTTTCAGACTGGTCCAAATGATTGAGAATGGTACGCTTATTATTCGTAAATGCGTACTGTCGACCTGATTCATCGCAAGCGGGATGGCGAAGAGCTGTCAGCCGAAGAAATTAACTACCTAGTTGATGGCTACACCCGGACGGAAATACCTGATTATCAACTCTCTGCCTTTCTAATGGCAGTGTTTTTCTCGGGAATGACAGACCGGGAAGTCAGTGTTTTGACGGAAGCCATGCTGAATTCGGGGTCGATCGTGGATCTGTCTTCCATCCCAGGCACCAAGGTCGACAAACACTCGACGGGCGGGGTTGGCGATAAGACGAGCCTGATTGCGTCACCGATCGCGGCGGCAGCCGGCGCGGTAGTCCCGATGATCTCAGGCCGTGCCCTGGGTCACACCGGCGGGACGCTGGACAAGCTCGAATCCATACCAGGCTTCCGCACTGATCTTTCTATAGACGAATTTCGCAGCCTGCTGGCACAGCACAAACTGGCGTTCATCGGACAGACGCCTGAGGTCGTCCCAGCCGATAACAAGTTCTACGCCCTGCGTGATGCGACTGCTACGGTCGAGTCTATTCCGCTAATCGCTTCATCGATAATGGCGAAAAAACTGGCCGTCAGCGTAGATGCGCTAGTGCTCGATGTGAAGGTCGGCTCCGGCGCATTCATGAAAAAGCAGGTGGAGGCGCGCAGGCTCGCGCAAATGATGGTGGGAATCGGGCGCCGTCTGGATAAGCGCGTTCAGGCCCTCATCACGGATATGAGCCAACCGCTCGGCTATGCCATAGGTAATGCTCTTGAAGTGATGGAAGTCTCGCAAACTCTGCAAAACGTCGGCCCTGCTGATCTGACACGGCTCTCGCTCGAATTGGCGGCTCGCATGATCTTCCTGGGCAAGGTTGTCAAGACGCTGGAAGAGGCACGCGAAGTGGCGCAATCCAAGCTGCTCGACGGTTCCGGTTTCCAGAAATTCAAGGAGGTGATCGCCGCACAGGGCGGAAATCCGCAGGTGCTCGACCGTTTCGACCTTTTGCCGAACGCCACAGGCGCTCAGGAAATCACGACTGCCCGCGGCGGGTATATCAGCGCCATAGACGCGGAGTTGATCGGGCAGGCTTCTTCGATGATCGGCGCGGGCCGAAACACAAAGGAGGACTTCATCGATCCCGCTGTAGGCGTCATTCTCGAAGTTAAAGTGGGCCAGAAAATCGATTCGGGCAGCATTTTATGCCGTATCTACTACACCAGCGACGAACATCTGGAAGAAGCTGCCGAATTGGTCGAAGATGCATTCAGGATTTCGCAGCAGCCAGTAGAAGAACGCGACCTCATCCTCGAAGTTGTGAGCTGATGTTTTTCCTATCCGCCTAACATCCTGGGTGCCGGGATGGCTAAATACGACGGGCTCGTTGGACTACTTGGCATTCTGGCTTCTGCCTACCTGTTCTCGACAAACCGCGCCGCCATTCAGAAACGCGTCCTGCTCTGGGGACTGGTTCTTCAGTTCGCTTTTGCTTTCCTGGTGCTGAAGACAGGATTCGGCAGGTTGTTTTACGTCGCCAGCCTATTCGTGAATGCGCTGTTGAACTATTCGACCGCGGGTTCGACCTTTGTATTCGGTGACAAGTTGGGGACGCATTCGGCTCAATTCGGCGTGATCTTCGCCTTCGACGTGCTGCCGATTGTGATCTTCCTCTGCTCGCTGTTTGCTGTCCTTTACTATCTGGGTATCATGCAGCTGTTCGTAAAGGGCATGGCGATCTTCATGCAGCGTTTCATGGGAACGAGCGGCGCTGAAACCACTTGCGTCGCCGCCAGCGTTGTAATGGGACAAACCGAAGCGCCCATTACTATTCGGCCTTTTCTCGAGAGTTTGACCGAATCCGAGCTCTTCACGGTGATGACCAGCGGCATGGCGCATGTATCTGGCGCTGTTATGGCCGCTTATGTGGCGATAGCGGGTGTTTCGATCGCTAACCTGCTGACGGCCGTTCTGATGACTGCCCCGGCTACCTTGATGCTTGCCAAAATGTTTGTTCCCGAAACTAACAGTCCGCTGACCCGCGGTCAAATAAGTGTCGAGATCGAAAAACCTGGAGTAAACGTAATCGATGCTGCCGCTCGAGGCGCCGGGGACGGTCTGCAATTGGCCCTGAATATTGCCGCGATGCTGATCGCTTTTCTCGCGCTCATCGCAATGGTGAATGGAGGATTGGGCTGGCTGCACGGCCATTTTCCGCGCGTGCCGGGTTCTCTTCAGCAGATTCTCTCGTTTCTGTTTGCCCCCATTGCATGGGCCCTCGGCGTTACCTGGAATGATTGCGCAAGTGTCGGAAATTTGTTAGGCACTCGCATGGTGCTTAACGAATTCGTCGCGTATCTTCAGCTAGGCAAGATTCGGGGGCTACTGCAGCCGCGTTCTTTCGTCATCGCGACATTCGCGCTCTGCGGATTCGCTAACTTGAGCTCCATCGCTATACAAATCGGAGGCATCGGAGCGCTCGCGCCTTCGCGCAAATCGGATCTGGCCAGACTGGGGCTGAAGGCCATGTTCGTCGGCACGCTTGCCAACTTCATGTCGGCGTGCATCGCCGGAATCTTACTGTGATAAGAACTCCACTCGCGTCACTCATGAGTCCAACTGCGCTATCGGAGCCGCGAGCGCAGCGACCGGAGCAGGTTTGAGCTACATGCAAAGTGCCGCTGATTTCGTCCAAAGCGCGACACCGTTACGCCCCTCAGTAGGAGTCGTCCTTGGAAGCGGCTTGGGCGCCTTCGCCGATCTCTTGCAAAAGCCAGTACGGATCCCGTACCGCAGCATTCCGGATTTTCCGGTCTCCACCGTCATCGGGCATGCCGGCGAGCTCGTATTGGGAACACTTGGAGCAGACGGCCATGGAGCCGCTGTGGCTGTATTGTCCGGACGCTTTCATCTTTACGAAGGCTACACGGCCGCCCAAGTTACTAGTGGCATCCGGCTTTTTCATGCAATCGGAATCAAGACCGTTGTGCTCACGTGCGCGGCCGGCGGCCTCAACCTGGATTTTGAGCAAGGCACTCTGGTGCTCATCTCCGATCACATCAATTTACAAGGTGCAAATCCTCTGATCGGGCCGGAGCATGCGCGCCTCGGCCCGCGCTTCCCGGACATGACTCACGCATACTCGCCGAAGCTCCGCCAGATAGCTGCTGAAACTGCCGCCGAGCTTGGCATTCCTCTCCCGGAAGGCGTCTACGCAGGCCTGCTCGGCCCCAGCTACGAAACCCCGGCCGAGATCCGCTTTTTGAAAATCATCGGAGCCGATCTCGTCGGCATGTCCACTGTCGCTGAGACGATCGCGGCCAATCAGCTCGGTATGAACGTCGTCGGACTCGCGTGCGTAACGAACCTCGCCGCAGGTCTGGCGGCTGGCAAGCTCATTCATAACGAGGTACTCGAAATCGGGCGGAAAGTCTCCGGAACATTTCTCAAGCTGTTAAGCGCTCTCGTGCCGAAGCTGGCTGATTTGTGAAAGCACAAACAAGCCCTTTGGTGTTGTTCGATATCGATGGCACTCTGATTCGCGGCGCCGGACCGCATCATAAGCGGGCACTCATGGAAGGCATTCGCCGGGTAACCGGCCGCGCGACCACTCTCAACGGCATAGAAACCGCAGGCGCCTTGGATCGCGATCTGATTGCTTCCATGCTGCGCGCCAGCGGTGAAAGCGAACGCGGGATACGCATGAAATTAACTCGAATTATGCTCGAGTGCCAGAGCTGCTATCTATGCAATTGCGCTTCTGACTTGAGTCCCTTCCTTTGCCAGGGAGTGCCTGAGACGCTGAAGGAACTCAAGTCTCAGGGCGCCGTTTTGGGTTTGGTCACTGGGAACTTGAGCGCGATTGGTTGGCAAAAAGTCGAGCTTGCGGGCGTTCGATCCTATTTTTCGGTTGGGGCATTCTCCGAAGATGGCCACAGCAGAGCGCGTCTAGCACGAGTCGCGGCCCGCCGCGCGGCCAAACTCGGTCTCATCGGGAAACTAAGCCGTATCTTCTTGGTCGGTGATCATGTCAACGATGTGGCTGCGGCGAAGGCAAATGGCTATCATTCCATCGCTGTGGCGAGCGGCGTAACGCCTTTTGAAGAGCTGGCCGCCGCGAGACCAGACACGCTGGTACGACATCTCGGTGAGCTGCCATTGAGCAGCTTATTGTAACCGTGTTACTCTTCACGCTAGTTGAAACAAATGCAGGTTCCCAGCGAAAACTTGCGAATGGAAAGCGCACAACACGGCAGCGGTTTTGTTCGCGAACTTGGAGTTTTCGATTCCACCATGATCGTGATCGGAGCCATGATCGGTTCCGGCATTTTTCTGGTGCCGGCCGAGATGGCGCGCAACATTGGAAGCCCTGGCTGGCTTCTTGTCGCCTGGCTCTTCGCCGCAGTGGTGACAGTTGCCGCGGCACTCTCGTACGGCGAACTTGCCGCTATGATACCGAAGGCCGGCGGCATGTATGTCTACCTGCGCGAGGCGTTCTCCCCGCTCGTGGGCTTTCTTTACGGATGGACACTATTCACTGTCATCCAAACAGGAACCATAGCGGCGGTGGCCGTCGCTTTTGCTCGTTTCAGCGGTGTACTCTGGCCCGCCATTTCAGAGCAAAATTACTTCATCCCCCCTATCCACATCTCGGCCGGCTACGCGGTTTCCTTATCATCAGCTCAACTACTGGCCATTCTGGTAATCGTGCTGCTTACCTGGACCAACAGCCGCGGCGTCCATTACGCAAAGATCCTCCAAAACATCTTTACATCGGCGAAGATAATTGCCCTGGCTGCCCTCGTACTAATTGGCTTCATATTTTGGAATAAGCCGGTGGTCGCCGGTAACTTCAGCGGATTTTGGACAACGCGAGATGTTACGCCGCTAACCGCGACTCTAAATGCCTTCACCGGCTTCGGTCTCTTCGTCGCCCTGTGCGTATCGCAATCCGGCTCTCTTTTTTCGTCAGATGCCTGGCACGGAATTACCTTCGCGGCGGGCGAAGTGAAGAATCCTACCAAAACTCTGCCGCGAGCGCTGGCGCTGGGAACCATTTCTGTTGTAGGCCTCTACATGCTGGCGAATATTGCGTACCTGCTCGTACTGCCGTTCGATAGAATTCAGCACGCCGCCGCCGATCGCGTCGCAACGGCAATGATGCAGGCCATCTTCCCCGGTTGGGGCGCAGTGTTGATGGCGGTCGCGATCATGATCTCCACTTTTGGTTGTATCAACGCGCTCGTTCTTTCCGGCCCGCGAGTCTACTATTCGATGGCCCTTGACGGTCTCTTCCCGGCGAAGGCTGGAACGCTTAACCGCGCTCGCGTGCCTGGAACTTCTCTCCTGTTGCAAGGTTTGTGGGCCTCTGCTCTTCTGCTCCCGCGCACCTTCAACGGCGTCACGAAAACCTACGGCAATCTGTATAGTAATCTACTCGACTATGTCATTTCCGCCGAGCTCATTTTTTACGTTCTAACCATCGCCGCTGTCATCCGGCTACGCATCACACGTCCCGCCGCGCCCCGCCCCTATCGCGCCGTAGGCTATCCCGTGGTTCCGCTCATATACATCGTCGGCTGCTCTCTTGTTCTCCTTTGCCTCTTCGGTTATCGGGCCGCAACCACTTGGCCCGGTCTGCTCATTGTTGTGTGCGGGTTGCCGGTGTATTGGTTTACCCTGAAGCGTGGTCAACGCAATTACTGAGCTATCGCGCTCAATTCTAAAGCGCCAAAAGCGCCAGAGCCGCAGCGCTCATTACTGCAGCGCATGTCCATCCTAGTACCTGAGCTGCCGGTGCGTTAACGCGCTTTCCCATCACTTTTTTGTCGCCTGTCAATAAGACGACGAGAACGACCAGCGGGGGCGCCAGCATGCCATTCAGGATGGCGGACCAGAACAGCATCTTGACGGCATTCAATCCCGCATAGTTAAGCGCAAGCCCTACCAGAACCGATATCGCGATCACACCATAAAAGCGGTGAGCCAGATGAAATTTCTGGTTCAACGAGGCTGAGCGCCAGCGCGCCGCCTCTGCTATGGCATACGCACATGAACCAGCCAAAACGGGCACGCCCAACATTCCCGTGCCGACCAGTCCCAAAGTGAACAGCCAATAAGCGCCTTTGCCCGCCAAAGGCCGTAAAGCTTCTGCGGCCTGGTGTGCCGTTTCGATATTCCTCATCCCATGTGCGTTCAGGGTCGCGGCAGTTGTCAGAATGATGAAGTACATGACCAGGTTCGACAGAAACATTCCCGTCACAACATCCTTCGTGGCAGCGACCAATTCTCTGTCCGTCGAACCCCGCCTTAAAGCGACGGTCGTCTTGCCGCGATCCCGATCCTCCTCGACCTCCTGTGCCGCCTGCCAAAAAAACAGGTAAGGAGAAATGGTTGTTCCTAAGATTCCGACCAGCACCGACAGATAGGAGCGACTCCATTCCAGATGCGGAATAAACGTCGCTCGGATTACCTGGGACCAGTCCGGCCGCGCGAGAAACGCCGTAAGGACGTATGCGAATAGAGCGAGCGTCATCCATTTGAAGACACGCGCAATGGTCCGGTAAGAGGTCCAAAACAAAAGCCCGATGATCAGGAAAGCAAAGAACGGCGTTCCGAGATAAGCCGGTATTCCTGTCACCATCTTCAGCGCGTCTGCCATTCCGCCCAGATCCGCGCCAATATTAAATACATTCGCAACAATCAGCAGCGCGCACGCGAACCACAATACTGGCGGCGGGTAGCGCGTTCGGATTACGGCCGCCAGTCCGCGGCCCGTCACCATGCCGAGGCGCGCGCACATCAATTGCACCGCCGCCATAAGCGGAAAAGAGAAAAGTGCGGTCCACAAGCCGCTGTACCCGTACGCAGCACCCGCCACCGAATACGTGGAAATCCCGGACGGATCATCGTCCGCCGCGCCCGTTATTAACCCCGGCCCGAGATCTCGAAAGAATCGCTGCAGGCGCCCGACTCGCTCTGCTGGCGTTACTGCGGTGAACTGTTCGTCTTGCATGGATTCCTGAGCGTACTCAGCGAAGCCTCGCCACACGATAACATCGCGGATCGCCGATGCCGGTACTAGGAGTGCTGTACGGCATCAGTGCCGGCGCACCACTCGAACAGCAGCTGCCATTCGATCATCTGTATCTGGCTTGCAGCAGCTTCCGCGGGACCGCCGCTTGCACGCGCCTCGTCACACCAATCAATGAATAGAAACGGATCCCAGGAGCTCTTCAGATGCCATTGCATCAGGCCGCTGGTCTTCAAAATCCTTTGCGCGTGTTCGAAGAGTTCCGGAAAAACGGCGTGGCGCCCGACTCGTCTGAACCAGTACGCCGCATTAGAAGAATCAGGTTCCATCCGATGGATGATGCCGTGCCAGTAGCTGCCTTGAGCCGAGGGTATCTCTTGCGCGACCGTATGACTTTCAGCCCAGCATCCAACACGGAGCAGTAGACCCGCCAAAGCCGCTTGGCTATCGCGAGCTTCGGGAAACAGGGCAGACGGGTCTTGTGATCGGATGCCGCAAAGCTCCGGTTTCGACCGCAGAGCCGACTGACTCAACGGGAGGC
Source organism: Terriglobia bacterium (assembly GCA_963738555.1). Taxonomy (GTDB): domain Bacteria; phylum Acidobacteriota; class Terriglobia; order Bryobacterales; family Bryobacteraceae; genus Bog-105. The sequence goes on along the minus strand of CAVTXN010000006.1, from coordinate 91,469 downwards.
GTTCAGGGCTTTTCAAAAGCAGACGATCAACCTCTGACGTATGAGATGCCATATACGGATTATCGTTCGTGAAACGGACAAGCGCTATCTGCCTCCGGCCCGTTGATTCCTCCGGCGGGATGACGTATGATTCTCCTAGACACTCTAGGAGGAAGCCAGTGACCAGCCTTGCACGCCTGCGTTCATGGTTGCATGCGAGTTTCCATCGTTCGCGCATGGAAACTCAGATGCATGAAGAACTGCGATTTCATATCGAGCGATATGCGGAAGATCTCGTCCGCAATGGAGTTTCAACCGAAGAAGCGCACAGGCGTGCTCGCGTCGAATTCGGAGTCATGGAAGCGCATAAAGAGGATTGCCGCGATGCACTCGGGCTGCGCCTTCTTGATGACCTCCGCGCCGACTGCGTTTACACCTTTCGCATGCTGCGGCAATCACCCGCATTTGCGATCGTTGCTGTTCTTTCTCTCGCGCTAGGCATCGGAGCAAATACCGCCATCTTTACGCTCATGGAGGCCGTGCTCTGGAAAACAATCCCTGTCAAAAATCCCGCGCAGCTGCGCCTCCTTTCGTGGACTTCCGGGCCGAGAACAGTGATAAATTCGACCTGGGGCGGACGCAAACTGACTCCGACCGGGCCTAGCAGCACGGTTTTCTCCTATCTTGCCTTTCGCGAAATGGAGAAGACTTTCGGCCCCGAGACTGTATTCGGCTTCAAACCGTCGGGTCGCATGATTGCGGTGATCGATGGACACGCCGAACTGGTCTTGAGCGAACTCGTATCCGGTAATTTCTATACCTCTGCCGGTGTCGGGCCGATCGCCGGCAGGCCCATCGCTCCGGCCGACGATGTCCGAAACGCAACAGGTACCGTGGCAGTGATCAGTGATAGCTTCTGGTCGCGCCGCTTTGGCCGGGACGCGTCAGTCCTCGGCAAACACATCAGCATTAACCAGGTTCCAGTGACGATCATCGGTGTCAATCCGCCGGATTTTAAAGGAATGGAGTCTGGCGAAAACCCGGACGTTTTCCTTCCGCTCACCGCTCAGCCGGCCATTCTGCCGTTCCAATACACATCAAATAAGAGCGGCAGTCTGCTTGACGATTCAGATAACTGGTGGGTACAGGTAATGGTCCGTCTGAAGTCTAAGACCAGTGAGCCGCAAGTCGCAGCCGCTCTCGATGTGGTGCTTGCCCGGACGGTGCGCGAATCGTATCCCAACAAGAAGAATTACGACATGCCGCGCATCCGGCTTTTGACCGGCTCCAGAGGACTCGACGAATTGCGCGAGCAATTCAGCAAACCCGTTTTTGTGCTGCTGTCCCTGGTCGGTCTGGTCTTGCTCATCTGCTGCGCAAATGTCGCCAACCTGCTGCTGGCAAGGGCTACGGCGCGGCAGCGGGAGATCAGCGTGCGGCTTGCCCTCGGCGCGGGGCGGTCGCGAATCGTTCGTCAGATGCTGACCGAGGGACTGATGCTCGCTCTACTCGGAGGCGCGGCCGGTCTGGCGCTCGGCTTTTGGGCGCGTAATGGCATTCCCGGTCTCTTCGCGACCTCTTGGAGTCCCAGCCCGGTCGAGGCGCAGTTCGATTCCGAGGTCTTGCTGATCTCGATAGCCGTCACGGTGCTCACCGGTATTCTGTTTAGTCTTGCCCCCGCTTGGAAATCGACTCGCATCCCGATCAATTCCGCGCTCAAAGATGGTACGCGCTCGACGATGACTCTGCCAAATCTGCTTGCCGGCAAATTGCTGGTTGTTTTTCAGATCTGCCTGTCGGTGTTGCTGCTCGTCGGCACCGGTCTCTTTGTCCGAACGCTAACAAATCTCAAATCGGCCGACTTGGGTTTTCGACCGGAACGCATTTTGCTCTTCACCATTGATCCGCCGCGGACGCGCTACGCCGGCGAAAAGAGAATCTCCTTATTTCTCCAACTCGAACAGCGAATTCAGGCGATCCCGGGCATTCGATCCGCTACTCTTTCCCAAGATCCGCTGGTTGCCGACGATTCCTCGACGACAAGCTTCACGACACCTGGCCGAGGTCCAAGACCGGGAGAAGCGGATTACTCCTGGATCAACCAAGTGGGCGATCGTTTCTTCGAGACGATGGGGATTCCGATCCTTTACGGCAGGGCTTTGGACGCTCGAGACCGGGAGAACTCTCCGCTCGTAGGCGTCGTCAACCAGCAGTTTGTCCGTAATTTCTTTCCCAATACGAACCCGGTCGGCAAGGCCGTTGTGAATGGCAACAGAACGTACCAGATTGTGGGCATTTGCGGCGATGCTCGCTTTCAGGATATCCGCAGCGTAGTGCCGCCCACGTTTTACGGCGCCTTTGCGCAGTCGCATGACATTCGTAATATGACGTTCGAGCTGAAGACGGCGGCTAACGAAGCTAGCATCTTGCGGAGCGTTCGAGAAATTGTCGGATCCATCGATAGCGATCTGCCGGTCATCGACATTCGCACGCAGACTGAGCAAATTGACGCTACCCTGGTGCGCGAACGCCTATTTGCGGCCCTGGCGTCTGGCTTCGGTTTACTGGCCCTGATTTTGGCCTCTGTTGGCATTTACGGGGTGATGGCCTATGCCGTCGCGCGGCGCACCAATGAAATCGGCGTGCGCATGGCGCTCGGCGCTCAGAGAGGACAGATTCTCGCCATGATACTGCGCGAGGCAGCCGTTCTTGCGGCCATAGGCATTGGCATCGGAATTTTCGCGTCGCTCGGGCTGACTCGCTACATTCGCAGCATGCTATACGGTCTTAAGCCTTCGGACCCTCTGACTCTTTGCGGCGCCGTGCTGCTGCTTCTGTTTGTGGCGCTGGCGGCGGGCGGGTGGCCCGCTCGCAAAGCCTCTCGTCTTGATCCCATGGTCGCTCTGCGCCACGAGTAGTGACACGGCGCTCCCCGGCTTAAATCTCGTCTGCGATTCTCGAAATTTCTTCTTGACATAAGCGCCCCGTTATATAACACTGTTGTTATATATAAGCCCTACTGAGATGTCGAATCTTGATGCTGTTTTTTCCGCGCTCTCCGATCCAACGCGCCGGGCAATTCTCGCGCGTCTAGCCCAGGGCGAAGCGACTGTTATGGAGCTGGCCAAACCGTTCGAGATGACGCAGCCTGCGATTTCGCGGCACCTGAAAGTCCTCGAGGGCGCGGGATTCATTATCCGGCGGGCAGAAGGTACCAAGCGCCCCTGCCGCCTGGCAAAGGACGGCATTGAGGCTATCGACCGGTGGCTTGCGACGTTGCGGAAGACTCTGGCGAGAAACTACGACCGGCTAGACGAGGTTCTGGCAGATATACATCCGAAAAAAGAAAGGAAATGAGATGAGCAAAATGACCCTCAAGACTGAAGGCGATCGATATGTCGTTGTGACCAGACGCTTCGCTGCGCCGCCCGAGGCGGTGTACCGTGCGCACACAGAACCGGAATTGATTCAGAAGTGGTTGCTCGGCCCTGATGGATGGGCGATGCCTGTTTGTATCAGCGAGGCGCGGCCCAACGGGAAGATACGATACGAGTGGAGCAACGGCCAGGGCGGCGGATTCTACTTGACGGGCGAATATCTGGAGCTCGAGCCTTACAACAGGATCGTGCACGTGGAGCGGATGCATTTGCCCGATCCGACACCGGACAACCACGTGGAAACGAGGTTCGATCCGGACGGAACCGGCACATTGATGACCATGCGCATGACTCTGCCAGATGCCGAGACGCGCGCGCGTATGCTCTCGACCGGCATGGAGCACGGAATGGAAGCAAGTTTCGCGCGACTGGAAAAGATGATCTAGGCGTCAAGAATTGTCGAAGCCGAATTTTGCACTCTCCGCCCAGCGCCTGCACTAAGCTCGCGCCGCGCTTTGTGCTCCGGCCTTCTGGAACTCTTCGATCTGTTGGACCTCGTGGGGACTCAACCGGAATTCTAAAGCACCCTTGACGCCCTGAACCTGGTCCGCATTTCGCAAGCCGACGATGGCCGCCGTAACTGCCGGATTGGCCAATACCCAGGCGAGCGCTACTTCGCCTGCGGTTAGGCCGTGCGCTGCGGCGATTTGTTTCAGCACTTCCACGAGCCGCAGATTCTCGCTGAGCTTCGGTTCCTGAAAATCCTTGTCACGGCTCCGCCAATCACTCTGCGGCAAGTTGGCGGCGCGCTCGTGTGTCATCTTGCCGGTCAGCAGACCGGCCCGCATGGGCGAATAGACGATGACGCCAATGTCATTAGCCTGGACGAAAGGTAGAATCTCTTGTTCTATCTTCCGCACCAACAGGGAGTAAGGAGGCTGCAGAGAAGTGATCGGCGCAATCTTCTGCGCTCGCTTCATCTGCGCGACATTAAAGTTCGAAACACCGATCCAGCGCACTTTTCCTTCTTGTTTGAGCCGCGCCATCTCCGTCCAGGCTTCTTCGACATCAGCGTCCGGTTCGGGCCAGTGAATCTGGTAGAGATCGATTACATCCACGCCCAGGCGGCGAAGACTGTTCTCGCATTCTTCTCGAATGGACGCCGCTTTTAACGACGGATAAATTTCGCCGCTCTCTTTCCAGCGGCGCTCACACTTCGTGAATACATACGGCTTCTTCTGAACCTCTCGGATCGCCTTTCCCACAATCTCTTCGGAATGCCCGAGGCCATAAACTGCGGCGGTGTCGATCCAGTTCATGCCGGAATCCAGCGCCGCGCGGATGGCGCCGATCGAGTCAGTGTCGTCTTGCTCTCCCCAACTAAATTTCCAGCCCGCTCCGCCCATTGCCCAGGCACCCACGCCCAAAGCGCTGATCTTGAGATCGCTATTTCCGAGGTTCTTGTAAGCTACATTCACCATTTGCACCGATTGTCGCAGAGGCCCATCAGTTCTAATTGTGTTTCACCAGAGGAACCAGTGACCGGCCTTTCCCGGCCGCGCGACCGCAGCGCGTAATCATACTTGCCCGAGCCGCAATCCGGATACGGTTCACCACGGTAGAGTGCTAAGCCATAAACCCAGTGCCGGTCGAGCCAGTCGCTACAGATCGTTCCGCGCGCATTCTCGATCTGTCGCCAAACGCCGCGAGCCGAAACTGTGCGATCCAGTACCGGGAAACAAACAATCTTTAGAAAAAATCCTCCGGCGATCAGGCAAAGCACAAGCAAAATGCCCGCTCTCGTCCGCCTCGCCAGAAGACTCGCCGCCAGCGGGGCAGCGATATAGAAAAACTCTGTAAGTCCAATGTGAATAGTTCCTAGCGGCGCAATTCGGCCAAGCCGCAACATTTCCGGAAGAACCCTGGCCAGAACGGGAATCAAGCCAACCAATACTGCGCAGGCAACCAGCCATCCGTGTGATGATCCCGCCCAACGCCGTTGCGCCACAGAACAGCCCAGTAGCGTGAAGACTGCAGGCAGTAGCGGCAGCAGATAGCCTGGCAGCTTGTTTAACGAGACGCTGAACAGAAGAAGGCCAAAGGCAACGCAGCTGATTAGAAATCTATGCCGCTTATCCCAGTTTCGATGTTGGAAGAAAGGTAGCGCCAACAGGGGAGTCCATGGATAAACTGCCGCCAGGAGCACCGGGAAGTAATACCACCATGGCTGAACATGCTGGAGCGCTGGAGAATAGAGGCGTTCGAACTGCTGCTTCCAGAAAAATACCTGCAGGAATGCGTACCCATGGCGCGTGTACATTAGGCCGTACCAGGGAAACGCTACCGCCGCTGCGGTGCACACCGCGAAAACCCAACTTCGCCACCAGTGGCGCAGGTACCACAGAAATGGGAGGGCCAGCGCGAGCGGGACTAGCGCTTTGGCCAGCATTCCCAGTCCCAGGCAGGCGCCGATGAGGGCGAAGTCTCCCGCTCGGAGCGTATTCTTACCGGGATTATCGTTTACCAATGGGAGCGCGAAGAACACCGCCAGCGAATAAAAGACCGCTAGCGGCAGATCCGTCAATGCCAGGCTGCTGTAAGCGATCCAGCCAGCCGACGTCGCCAGCAGAATCGAACCGGCCGCAGCCGCCCCTACGCCAAACGCACGCCGCAAACACCAGAACATCACGACCAGAAAACTCAGGCTCAGCAGCGCGACAGGTAACCGGCCCGAGAGTTCCGGCCCGAGATGAACGATGGTCCCCAGACACGTCATCCAATACAGCAGGGGTGGTTTTTCGAACCACGGGCTGCCCCAAAGCCTTGGTGTGACGAAGTCGTGCGTCTTCGCCATTGCGCGGCCGATAGCGAGATAACGCGGCTCGTCTGGATCGAGCACTCCGACCGATCCCAGGCCATACAGGTACAGGCAGGTGATGGCCAGCACTACGGTGAATGACGGCAAATACCGCCTGAGGTGGGACAACCCTCAGTATAGAAATCGAAACTGGCCGTTTCGAACGCCTGTGTACACTTGAGACAAAGCATGCAACATCTCCGGGTGGGTATTGTCGCGCTTACACTTATCGGAGTAGCTTCCGCTTCGATAGCCGTCCCGCTGGATAAACAACGATTAGAGAATTATCTTCGCTATGCCGAAGGCTTCGCCGCGTCTGTGAAATTCGTAATCGACGATCCGACGCCCACGCCCATTCCGGGTTATTACCGTTTGATGATTCATCTGAGTATGGGTGAAAGCAAACAGGACAAGGTTTATTACCTGAGTTCGGACGGAAAGCTCCTGGTCACCGGTCCTGTTTGGGACTTGAATCGCAATCCTTTTTCAGAAACTCTGCAGCAGTTACCCTCAACCGGCCCATCTTTCGGACCGCAGGATGCAAGAATCAGGCTTGTTGTATTCAGCGACTTTGAGTGTCCGTACTGCCGGGAGTTTGCTCGAACCATCCGCGACAACCTTCCTCAGAAATATCCTAAGGACGTCAGAGTAATCTTCGAGGATTTCCCTATTGATTCCCTTCATCCTTGGGCCAGAGCCGCTGCCGAAGCTTCGCATTGTCTCTCAGATGGAAATCCTGAGCTCTTCTGGGCCTATCACGACTGGATTTTCCAACATCAGGGAGAGATCAGCGTGGGCAATCTCCGCGACAAGGTCCTCGGCTTCGCGAAGGAACACAACGTAGACATCGCAAAGCTCACCACTTGCCTCGACACACGCGCGACAAGAACAGAAGTGGAGGACAGTATACGCACCGGGCGTGAGCTTGGCATCGAGAAAACCCCGACTTTTTACCTCAACGGCCGCGAAGTTCCAGGTGCTTTAGCATGGCCGGCTCTGAATACGTTAATCCAAATGGAGCTGAATCGGCCTGTTTTTGCCTCCGAGTCATCGAGTACCGCTAAATGACACCTCTTTTTTATAGGCGGTAATAACCCAGAGCAGACTGTCGATATGCAAAGAGCGGGCGGGAATAAGCCCGAAAGTCACGAAACAGGTTTAAACTCGAAGTGCAACTGTTAGCCGATCCATCCACTATGAAGACCGATGCTGTCGAGGCGCTCCGGCTTCCGCCCTTGATCCTGCACCCTTTTTCGCATTCTGACGAGAATTCTTTGCTCGCAGAGAGCTCACGAGCCAGTCTTGCTCTGCAAGGATTGGCGCCGCGCGACCAAACACCGCTTCAGGAGCTCGACAAACAATTGTTGCGCGGACGGTACGCCGAGCTGCGCATGCTCTTCTACATAGGCAAAGATATCTCCAGGTGGGCGGAACAGTGCGCGGAAACCGCTCAGGCCTCGGGCTGGACGAAAAACCGGCGGATCACGCCGGAATCTTTTGCCGTGCTGTTGATTGAGCACGTTCCGGCGCACGTTCGGGCAAAACTCGAAGGCTGGGGAGTTCTCGATTTCGCCGCTCTCTTCAGACGCTCATTTGGACTGCACGCGGTCTTTCAAGAACTTCCCGACCGTAATCTTCTGACGGCGGAATTCTTGAGGCGTTATCACCGCTACCTGGATCACTGGTACGAGCAGCGTCTGAAGGATTCGGGTTTTCATCGTCCGGATCCGAATGAATTTACATTCGATCTATATGCATCGGGTGAGTACAGTTCGATGCTCGAAAAGAGTTGGTCAGAGGATGAGACGAGCCCAGCGCAGTAATAATAACGATATTCTTAAAGCATGAATCTGCCGAGATTCGTTCTAGCCCAACAGTCGTTTCCGAACCGCGCTATTCTTGACATTCCGAACCATATACGCGCGGAGCTGTCTCAATCTGATTGCGCCTCGCGGGTTCCGAGAGGGGCCCGGATCGCGATCGGCGTGGGGAGTCGTGGAATCTCGAATATCGCGACGATCGTCAAGTCCGTCGTTGGCTTCTGGAAAGAACAAGGTGCGGAGCCGTTTATCTTCCCGGCAATGGGAAGCCACGGAGCTGCCACTGCCGAGGGCCAGGCCGACGTGTTGGCGCACTATGGAATTCACGAAGCCACGATGGGTGTTCCGGTGGTCAGTTCGCTCGAGGTCGTCCCTTTGGGAGAAACGCCCGAGGGCATAGAAACCTACATGGATAAGAACGCCTTCGAATCGGACGGCGTATTCCTCGTCGGGCGCGTCAAGTGGCACACGGACTTTTCAGGAACTATTGAGAGCGGCTTGTTCAAGATGATGGCGATCGGGCTGGGCAAGTTTGCGGGTGCTCGCGCTTATCACACCTTTGCTTACCGCATGGGGCTGGATCGCATGATTCGCAGTGTGGGCGAAAAAGTGTTCAACTCCGGTAAGATTTTGGGCGGCCTGGCCATCCAGGAGGGAGCGCATCACGAAACCGCGGGATTGGTCGCGGTCAGTTCCGCCGCTGGATGCAGCGCGATGCGGGCCAGAGAGGAAGAGCTTCTGCGGCAGGTGAAGTCGTGGAAGGCAAACTTGCCGGCTCCGGAAATCGATGTCCTGATTGTTGACGAAATGGGAAAGAACATCAGCGGCGCCGGCATGGATACAAAAGTAATCAACCGCAGCGTCACCGGAACGGTTAATCCATTCTCGGATGTGCCGGTCGTCCATCGGATTTATGTGCGTGCATTAACGGACAGCACGTATGGCAGTGCGGTAGGGGTAGGCTTGGCCGATGTCATTCACGATCGATTGCTCAAAGAAGTCGACTGGAACCCTACATACATCAATTCTTTAACAGCGTCCACACCGGCCGCTATCAAAACTCCGATACACTTTCCCTCTGACCGCGAAGCTCTGGAGGCCATCGCACCGACCGTCGGCAAGAAAAATTTGTCAGAGGTAACCTATTGCCGGATCCATAATACGCTGGAGCTGGTGAATGTAGCCATTAGCGAGAATTTGATTCCGAAGCTCGCCTCCAACGTACACGTGGTCTCCGAGCCGTTCGAGGTCTCGTATTTGTCGTCCGGCGATTTCAAGGAATTCGCTACCGCCCCGCAAACGCTGGCTCACGTCTGATCGGGCGAAGAAAAGTAGAACAATTCTGCCCTTGCCGTCATCTAACAGACGGCAAGCGGAAATGTCGGTTCGCCACTGGTGAACCTTACCAGAGACGCAGAGATCCCGAATCTATTGGCGACAGCAGATGAACGAGTGATGGAGATGGCAGCGAATCAAAAGACTTCGGCACTTCCCTGGGTACCCGCTACCCACGAGCTGCGGCAACTCAGGAGCGCAGCTCCGAAATGCAAGGGTTGCGATCTTTATAAGCACGCTACGCAAGTCGTTTTCGGCGAGGGACCGCCCGATTCTAAAGTAGTTATGGTCGGTGAGCAGCCAGGCGACGAGGAAGATGTCAAGGGGCACCCTTTTGTGGGCCCTGCCGGAAGACTTCTCGACAAGGCGATGCACGAAGCGGAGCTAGATCGCGAAAAGATTTACGTCACAAATGCAGTCAAGCATTTCAAGTTCAAGATCGAGCGAGGGAAGCGCCGGATCCACGCCAAGCCGAGTGGAATCGAAATTTCGGCATGTAAGCCCTGGCTAGAAGCGGAGCTGGATGCGATCGAGCCGGACCTGGTGGTTTGTCTCGGAGCGACAGCAGCACAGGCATTGATGGGCCGGGATTTTCGCATCACCACCGATCGTGGCAAGTTCTACCCATATCATCGGGCAAAGGAATTGGTAGCGACGATACATCCTTCGGCAATTTTGCGCGCATTACCGGACTTATACGACGAACAATACCAGCTATTCGTTCGGGATCTGCGCCTGATTGCAGCGCGGGTTCGTGAATTAGAAAAAGCCGCTAGTTAAGTCCGGCTTTCCAACGTTCGATCAGCAACAATTGCTTTTGTACCTGCTGACGTTCCGGCGAGTCCGGCTCCAGGCGCAAGTAGGTTTCGAGATCCGCCTTAGCCGCACGATGATTGAGCTGCCGGAGATGGACCAGTCCTCGGTGGCGGTATTCTTCGGCGTATTCCGGCATGGCCTGTATGAGAAGGTCTAATACCTGACGAGCTTTATCGAAGGCTTCCCCGCGCAGATAGATCGCTTTCAGATTACTCAGGATGCGGACCAGAATCTGACGCTTCGATACGTGCGCCAAGACGGCGGGATTGGATCGCAAATCCACACCGGCGGTCTGTTTGGCTAGAGCGCTGCAATCGGCAAACGAAAGAATCCTTCCCCGATTGAACGGGTCGATCCAGTAGCGGGCGTCCCTATCTTCGTAAGACACGATGAAATGCCCTGGTAAGCCTACGCCGTAGACTGGTCTCGTTAACCGGCGAGCCACCTCCATATACACAATCGATAACGAAATAGGAATACCCAAACGCCGCATCAGAACCGAGTTAAGACAACAGTTTCGAGGGTCATAGTAATCGTCTTCGTTGCCGCGAAACTGAAGAACGTCGAATAGCAACTCGTTCGACGCATTTATGAAGTCCAGACCACTGGCATTGGGCGTGAGCTGGGAGCTTATCTGCTCCGCGAGATTATCCAACCGGAAAGCTGAAGCGTCGAGATCCAGTCCCGGGAATTCAATGCTAGCGATTTCGAGCGCAGCGATATCGAGCGGAACGGTCGAACGATCATCCCTCAAGGCATCGAGCAAGCGCTGCACGCGGATTAGCTTATCACCGTTTGATCGTCAAACAAGAGGCCGTTCGGATTGTTTCGGCGTAGCTTGATAACCGGTATCGCAAGATAGATTATCTCTGCAAGATCGGTCGAAATTTTGCACTGCGAATAGACCGAATTACAACAAATGGAAATCGATCTCCACGGTGATGCGGACTTTGACGGGTTTATCGCCTTTGGTGCCCGGGCGAAATGTCCATTGCTTGAGCGCTTCCATCGCGGTGCGATCTTCTTCCGAACTCAAACCGCTCGAAATGCGGCACTCGGTCGGCTTTCCTTCCTGCGTGACAATGGTTGAGATTTTTACGGTTCCCTCGACGAAGGCTTCTTTCGAAGAAGGCGAGAATTCCGGCTCAACGTAATGGATCAGCTTCGGCGGCTTGACGTCGCCACCTGGTTCGTAGACAGGCTCATCCGACGATTTATTCTTGCCGGCTTCCTGGCCGCGATATTTAAAAATCGAACCGAACTCCGCAGCTCGCGAGATCCCGCCGAGCGAGCCGACGGCGGTCAGCGAGGAGAGAAAACCCTCCTGTTTGCAAATAGATACACGAAGTCTCCTGAAGCATGCGAGTGTCAGAAGAGACGAAAGAAGATGCTTCGCAGGTTTCAGGTCGACGGGCGATTCGGGCCCGCCGGTGATCACATCGCTTCCAGCCGGCGAATGCGCTCAGCTGTCGACGGATGCGAGGAAAAGAGACGCATTAAGCTCTGCTCCAGTAAATGGCTGAATAATAAAGAGATGCGCCGTGGAAGGGCTCGCATCCAAGGGGATTTGGCGAGAGTAAGCATCCAGTTTGCCGAGAGCGGAGATCAATTTCCGAGGTTGGCCTGTGTACTTAGCTGAAGCGGCATCGGCATCGAATTCGCGGCTCCGGGAGATCGCCATTTGAATCAGCAGGGCGGCGATCGGAGCGAGGATCAACATCAAAACGCCGCCCCAGCCGCCACCGCGATCTTCGTCATCGCGTGAGCCGCCGAAGAAAAAGCTCATGCGGGCTAGAAAGGTTATGGCCGTCGCAAGAGTCGCGGCAACGGAACTGATCAAAATGTCGCGATGAAGTACGTGGCCGAGTTCGTGCGCGATTACCCCTGCAAGCTCGTCGTCGGACATCGTGCTCAGAATTCCGGCGGTGAAGGCAACCGAAGCGTGCTGCGGATTACGGCCGGTAGCGAACGCGTTTGGGGAGTTATCGGGAATCACCCAAAGCTTCGGCATGGGGATGCTCATCCTTTGTGCCAAACCCGCGACGATTGGATAAACGCGCGCGTAGATGGGTGAATTCTGCTCTGGCGTCACGGGCTGGGCGGAATACATGGACAGAGCCATCTTGTCAGAGAAGAAATAGCTGAAGAAATTCATCACGACAGCCAATACGAGCCCGATGTACAGGCCCTGCCGGCCTCCGAAAGCGTCTCCCAGCAACAGCATCAGGCCGCTCAGCAGGCCCAAGAGAAGAACTGTTTTGACGGCGTTCATAAAACCCGTGTATTAGACGCACAGGGATGCGAATAAGATCCTTGGCGGAATTTCAGATTCGCTCTGAAGAGTCGTAGTATCAGAGCGGGCGTTTTCGGAAGTAGCGGTAGAAGACAGCGGCTACCGCCAGGACGGGAACTGCGAGAAATAAGCCAATCGGACCAAATAAGAGGCTGCCCGCCAACAGAGCGATAAAAACCGGTAACGGCCGCAAGCCAAGTGGCTTACTCAAGAGACGTGGCGTGATCACAAATCCTTCGAGAGCCTGAATAATTACCCAGGCGGCGAAAGCAATCAGGAAATGTGTAAGGTTCCAATCCACCCAGCCTATTGACATAGCAACCAGCGCCAGTGGTACCAGAGAGCCGACGCGAGGAATGAAATTTGCGAGTCCCCCGATGATTGCAATGACTGGCCAAAGCGGTACGCGAGCGATCGCGAAGCCAATCGCATAGAGGACAGCAAGAACGATAGCGATTAATACCTGCGCACGAAGGTAGCGCCCGACGACATAGACGGATTCACGGAAGGGATTGACGGGCGGCGAGTCCATCTTTCTACTGAGGAAGCCAACCCTCCATGGCCAGCACATGCCGAAAGCCGGGTGTATCCAGAGAGACCGCTGGAAAGTATGAACCCGACAGAGTACGCTGCCACCAGAGGCCAGTCTTGCGATGTTCTTCTGGGGTGGTGAAGTGATATTCGTAGAGCATCGCACGAACGTAATGTGGCGGTCGCGCGCCGAAAGGATTCGCTCGTAGCAGACCGAGCACGTCACCATCACCTTCGAGCAGCTTGGCGACAAAGTTGACGAACCATGGATAGTCCTGATAGCTGGACATAGCAGCAAACCACATTAGCCAATCGAGACGTAGATGGTACGGCGCAATCTGTGGAGGCCGGTAAGCCGGGTCGCCGGGTTTTCCTTTGAATTGGTACTCCCGCCATCGAGTTGCCGGCGTGAGGACCGCATCATCGGTACCCTCTACGATTACTTCGTAGCGCGTTTTCGTGATACTGCCGAATGCCCCATAGGTACCGACCAGGTGCAGCGAATTGAAACTGGTATTCATAATCTGGCGGGCCGAGAGCATGTTGGCAACAACCGGGATACTCAGAAGGGCTACACCCGCGAGAACCGCGAAATTTACCAGCTGGGTCGCGGGTGAGAGAGATGCGAAGCTTGCAGTCCGTGTCGCCAGGCCGGAAAACCAACGGGCATCGAGGGTTGAGAACGCAAGCACGAGCGTTAACCAATTCAGCCAGGAGAGATTGCCGCTGATGATAATACTGAGCTGGAACGCGATGGTGATTAAACCGGCGATAGTGGCGATGGGTTGCGGCAAAAAATAGAAGAACGGAACAATCAGCTCCGAGAAATGGTTAAACAAGACACCCGCTTTGGCGAGCCAATGCGGTGCCCAGTGCAAATACCAACTGAGCGGATTGGGCATCGGCTGAGTTTCATAGTGGTAATACAGGCAGGTCAAATCACGCCAGCAGGGATCGCCCCGCAACTTGATCAAGCCTGCGCCGAACATAATACGGAACAGCAGCCAGCGGAATAACCAAATCGGGACGCTGTGCGGCATGGTACGTGAGCCGCCAAGGAAGATCGCGAAAAAACAGGCTTCGAGCAAAATGGATTCCCATCCAAATGCGTAAAATGTTTGGCCGACATTGACGAAGGATAAGTACAGAAGGTAGATTGCTGCCCACGCCACAACATTCGACCATGTATACCTGGTTGCGACGCCTGAGACGAGCAGAGCCGAGAGGATGACACCGAGCCACGCCGCCACACTGAAGGCCAAGTCATGCGGGAAGAGATAAAAGAGACTCGGCGACTTGCTAAAGGGCACCTGTTTAACGAACAACGGAACTGGCAGCAGGCCGTGCTCTCCGAGCAGAGGCTTAAATTGGTTAAGCGCAGCTATGAAGGCTATGAGACAGATGACCGCGATGCCGCGTTCGAGGAGTAGGCGGGCAATCCAGTAGCTCTTCGCCTCGAAGTTCACTAATAGACAAGATACTCCCGTGCACCGGAATTTCTCAGCAATTTGAAAGTTGAACCAGCCTGCACATGAATAGACGTGCTTTTTTTTACTCGACAGCGATTGCCGGCGCGTTCACCAGAGCGGCAAAGACGCACCCGCTCGATGAGCAAACATCGGCAGTGCCATCCTCGTCCGCATTTCCCTTGGATGAGATCAGCATTTCGGAATTGCAGCAGCACATGGCCAAAGGCAAATCCACCGCTGAGATCGTGACCGAAACCTACCTCGAGCGCATCGAAGCGCTGGACCGCAAGGGTCCGGCTCTACGTGCTTTGATCGAATTGAACCCGGAGGCGCTGTCCATCGCACGCAGCCTCGACAAAGAGCGCAATGCAAAGGGACCGCGAGGGCCGCTGCACGGCATTCCTGTATTAATCAAAGACAACATCGACACGGCAGACAAAATGCAGACTACCGCGGGCTCGCTGGCGTTAGCGGGAAAACCGGCGGCGCGCGATGCGTTCGTGGCCGAAAGACTTCGGGCGGCTGGAGCGATCATTCTTGGCAAAACGAACCTGAGCGAATGGGCGAATTTTCGATCGACTCATTCCACCAGCGGCTGGAGCGGTCGCGGAGGTCAAACCAAGAATCCCTATGCTCTGGATAGGAATCCGTGCGGATCCAGCTCGGGTTCAGCGGCAGCGATTGCTTCGAACTTCGCCGTAGTCGGGGTGGGCACAGAAACAGATGGCTCGGTGGTTTGTCCTTCGTCGATGTGTGGAATTGTCGGAATCAAGCCTACGCTCGGACTGATTAGCCGCTCGGGTATTGTTCCGATCGCGCATAGCCAAGATACGGCGGGTCCTATGGCCCGATGCGTAACTGACGCGGCAATCCTTTTAGGAGCCTTAACGGGAGTAGATCCTCGCGACGAAGCGACAGCAGCAAGTGAAGGCAAGGCATACAGGGATTACACCCGCTTTTTAGATCCTAACGGCTTGCGCGGAATGCGCATCGGCGTAGCGCGGCAGTACTTCGACATGATCCCGGCAGTCACAAGCATCATGGACGAGTGCCTGGAATTAATGAAGAGCGCGGGCGCTCAGATAATAGATCACGTCGAGTTCCCTAAGTTTGAAGCGTGGCGAGACTCCGAAACAGAAGTACTTCTCTACGAGTTTAAGGCGGATCTGAATAATTATCTTGCGCAGCGAGGAGCGGCGATGAAGTCGCTGGCCGACTGCATCGCTTTCAATCACCTTCACGCCCGCGAAGAGATGCCCTACTTCAGGCAGGAACTCATGGAACAGGCGCAAGAAAAGGGCCCGCTTACGGAGAAGGATTATAAAGCAGCCCTTTCTAAGAACCACCGGCTTACCAGGAAGAAAGGGATCGACGCGTTACTCAAGCAGCATAAACTGGACGCAATCACTGGCCCCACGGCGGGACCTGCCTGGCTAACTGATTGGGTCAACGGAGACCGCGTAGACAGCGGCTGCGCTTCCCCGCCCGCAGTAGCGGGTTATCCGCATATTACTGTTCCCGCCGGATTCTCCTTCGGTCTACCGCTTGGAATATCTTTTTTTGCGGGGGCGTGGAGTGAACCCAAACTGATCAAGATTGCTTATGCCTTCGAGCAACTGCGCCGGGCGCGTCGGATACCAAAGTTCATAGCCACGGTTGATTCCTCTCTTTGAGGGGCTCAGCATAGGGAACGGTATTTTGAAAGAGAATATGGCAGATAGACATCGCGTAGTGATTCTCGGCGGAGGTTTCGGAGGACTCTATGCCGCGCAAGCATTGAAACACGCGCCGGTGGATGTCACGCTCATCGATAAGCGCAATTTCCACTTATTTCAACCGCTGCTATACCAAGTTGCGACCGGATCACTATCGCCGGGAGAAATTGCGGCACCGCTCCGCGCCGTGCTGAGCAAACAGAAGAATACGCGCGTCTTGTTAGGCGAGGCGGTCGACCTGGACCCGGTTGCGAAACATGTTTTGCTGCGCGATGGAACTGAAATCGGTTACGACTCATTGATCGTCGCCACGGGATCACAGAGCAGCTATTTCGGAAATGACAGATGGGCGCCATGGGCACCGGCGCTCAAAACGATCGAGGACGCCACAGAAATCCGTCACAAAGTTTTGCTGGCGTTCGAAGCGGCCGAGCGAACTTGCGATCCGGAGGAGCGCAGAACCTGGCTCACTTTCGTCATCGTTGGAGCCGGAGCGACTGGAGTGGAACTCGCAGGCAGCTTGGGTGAAATCGCGAATCACACTCTCAGGAACGAGTTTCGCTCGATCCGGCCGGAAGATGCGCGAATTATTGTTATCGACCGGAGCACCAGAGTGCTTTCCACGTTCCCGGAGGACCTATCGCGCAAAGCCGAAAAACAGCTGCTGAAACTCGGCGCGCGAGTCCGGACTGGTTTGATGGTTACTCGGGTCGACCAGGATGGAGTTACCTTCCGAACCGAGTCCGGCAAAGAGGATCACATAGCCTCCCACACGATCATTTGGGCGGCTGGTGTCGCAATTTCGGATTTCGGGCGTCAACTGGCCAAGCGAACGGACGCGGAAACTCAACGGGGCGGCCAAATCAAAGTTGCGGATGATTTGACAATCCCTAATTTCCCGGACATTTTTGTGGTGGGAGATCTGGCATCCCTCACCGGTCCGAATGGAAAACCGCTTCCCGGAGTCGCGCAAGTGGCGATGCAGGGCGGAGCCTACGCAGCGAAGACCATCGTAAGGCGCCTTAGACCTGTCACGACACCTCCGAAACCGTTTCATTATTTCAACAAAGGCGATCTGGCAGTAATAGGACGAGCCGCTGCTGTCGCAAACATTTTCGGCATGCATCTTTCGGGATTGTTTGCCTGGCTGGTCTGGCTTTTCATTCACCTTATGTACATCGTGGAATTTCAAAGCCGGATTCTAGTGTTTATTGAATGGGGTTTTCTCTATCTCACTTATGATCGTGGCGCGCGTTTGATAACGGGTGGCGCGGCGCGAAGCTCGGTCTCGAAAGAAAAAGTCTACTCGGCCTCAGAGGGCTGAAGACCCAACTTCACGAGAAGTGTTAGCTTAAAAAATACTCCGATGGAGCTATTCATTTCCGGGCCCGAAGGCTCTTCGACGAATATCGAACTACGTAAGCCTATATTGTCCCTCGGGCGCTCTGCGGATAACGATCTGGCTTATCCGGAAGACCCTTGGCTTTCGCGCTATCACCTGACCTTCGAGAAGCACAAGGATGGCTGGTTCGTCAAAGACTGTGCCAGCCGTAACGGAACGGTGGTAAACGCGACGAGCCTCAAAGAGCCGCACAAGATGCACTCGGGTGACAGGATCTACGTCGGACACTTGACCATCGAAGTGCGCGAGACGTCGTCCGAAGCTCCTAAACCCGTAATCTCCTTCGTTCCGCAGGAGGAAGAGCGAATCACGCGCGAGGCCACGATCGTCACGAGCCTCGACAAGTTGCTGGGCAAGAGCGGTGCGGCGCCAGGCGCGAAGCCCGAACGTGATGCAACGCTGAATACCACGCGCGTAGTCGGAGCCTTGATCCGCGCCGGACAGGAACTAGCGGGACATAGACCGCTCGATGAGCTTTTTCAGGTGATCCTGAAGCTTTCCTTATCCGCGATGGAAGCGAAACGCGGCGTGATATTGACGCTTGAAGACGGAGAGCTGATCGTCCGCGCGAGCGAAGGCGACGGGTTTTCGATCAGCACAGCCGTTCGAGACCGCATTCTACGCCAAAGATGTTCGCTCGTGATCAACGATACGCAGCTGGATGACGCTTTGCGGCAACAGCGGAGCATTATGATGCACCGGGTACGCAGCATGATGGGCGTGCCGTTACAGACAGGGGACCGGGTGATTGGCTTGATCTATGTCGACAACGGCGCGATCCTACGGCCTTTTTCGCAGGAGGATCTCGATCTCTTGACCGTAATGGCAAATGTCGCCGCGATTCGGATCGAGCATGCGCGACTGGCCGAAGTAGAGCAATCCGAAAAATTGATGGAACTCGAACTGGCACAGGCCAGCGAGATCCAAGCGATGCTGCTGCCGACCGAAGCGCCGGTTTTTCCAGGCTACGATCTGGCCGGCCACAATCTTCCTTGTCACACAGTGGGTGGTGACTATTTCGATTTCGTTCCTTATGCAGACGGTAGAATCGGACTCGTTGTGGGTGATGTCTCGGGCAAAGGACTACCGGCAGCGCTGCTTATGTCTAGTCTGCAAGCTCGAGTCCAAATGTTGCGGGAAACTAGCCCCGATCCGGCATTCGCGGTGACAGTATTAAACCGCAATTTGGCTGAGAGGTGTCCGGCAGGCAAGTTCATCACCTTCTTCTACGCGCTGCTTGATCCCGCGAGCGGCGCGCTGCAGTATAGCAACGCAGGTCACAACTACCCACTGTTGATGCGTGCAAACGGTACTGTTGAGCAGCTCGCCGGGGGAGGAATGGTGCTCGGCCTCTTTCCGGCGATCCGTTACGAAGCGCGCGAAACCAGGCTGGAACCGGGGGACATGCTGGCTTTGTACAGCGATGGGGTCACGGAAGCGGCCAGTCCGGATGGTGAAGAGTTCGGAGAGGAAGGCTTAGCGAACTTCCTGCTACAGCGCAGATCTGAATCGTGCACTCACTTGGTAGCAGCGCTCGTTGATTACTTAAGAGATTGGCATGGCGGCAGCAGCTTTACCGACGACTTCACAATCGTTTTGGTCAAGCGTGCCGAGCATCAGACAGACGAAAAACAAGTATCGGTATGAAGAAACTGCAGAACTCGTCCGCTGTTCTAGTTGGCGTGACGTTTTGTAGTTGTCTTATATTCGGTCAGGATTCGCGTTCTTTGCCCCAAAATCTTGACAATGAGATTACTGCTATCCGGTTGGCCTTTGGTGTCCCGAGCGTCTCGGTTGCGGTGATAGAAAACAGCGAAATCGTTTATACCAAGGCATTCGGGGAAAGCGATCTGAGTAAACAAACTGCAGCTGGAACGCAGACCCGGTACGCAGTTGGCTCGATTAGTAAACAGTTCACCGCGGCGGCATTGCTCCTCGAGCAAGAAAAAGGCAGATTATCGCTCGATGACAAAGTTGGGAAGTATCTTCCGGATCTGACTCGGGCGAACGAAGTAACGATTCGCGAATTGCTCTCGCACACTTCCGGTTACGAGGACTACGCGCCACAAGACTACCTCATACCGATCTGGACGAAACCGACCACCCCGCAGGCTATTCTCGATGTCTGGGCGAAAAAGCCGCTGAATTTCGAGCCCGGATCACAATGGCAATACAGCAACACGAATTATGTGATTGCGGCGAAAATTCTTGAAAAGTCCTCCGGGCAAGAGCTTCTTCCCTATCTGCGGGAGCATTTCTTCGAGCCGCTCGCTATGGCATCCGCGGGCGATTG
The DNA here is from genome assembly GCA_963738555.1 of Terriglobia bacterium. Taxonomy (GTDB): domain Bacteria; phylum Acidobacteriota; class Terriglobia; order Bryobacterales; family Bryobacteraceae; genus Bog-105. The sequence continues at coordinate 71,582 of CAVTXN010000006.1, read as the reverse complement.
TTCCGTAAAGAGCACCGATGACGCCGCTGCTTACACTCGTTACGCGCTTGGGCCTCCGAGGGTGGTCGGGCGGGAGGGAGCTGGATGGTATCTCGGTGCGGGCGAACTGTGCATGACCGCGCCCGATCTTGCGAAATGGGACCAAGCGTTCCTCGCCAAAAAGATTCTATCGCCGAAGTCGTATGACGAATTCACCCGCGAAGTAAAGCTGAAGAACGGCAAAAGCACGGGCTATGCGCTCGGACTTGCGGTGGGCGAATTTCATGGCATCAGCCGATTTTCGCATTCGGGAGAGGTTTCAGGCTTTCTGGCGGCAAATTCGGTGTTTCCCGATAAGCACGCCGCAGCGGTAGTCCTGACGAACGAAGACGGCGTGAATTTGATCGGGCCCTTGACACAAGAGATCTCGGCAATGCTCGTAGACCCTGATTGGGCGGCATCGGAAAAGCAGGATCGCCAGGTGAAAGACATCTTGCACTCGTTGCAGCAAGGAAATATCGACCGGGCATTACTGACGGAAAATGCGAATTCTTATTTCTCGGATATTGCATTGAGAGATTACCGCAACTCACTCTCAACGCTTGGTGAGCTCGAGGTCCTCAGCTTGCAGGCGAAACAACTACGTGGGGGGATGACACACTTGAGTTATCGAGCACATTTTCAGAAAAATACGGTGTTGCTCAACATCTACGTGATGCCGGACGGCAAATTTGAACAATTCATGGTGGAAGAGCAGTTTTGAACCGTATCTGCTCTTAAAGATCGAGGATCACATCGGCATTCTCTCCATTTTGGAGATCCGAAGCTGGCATGGGTACTGAACAGCAAATCAGAATTTCCCCGTCTGCGCGGTCGGCCAGCGGTTCCTCCAAATAGCGTACCGACCCGCTCTCGATTTGCGTCTTGCAGGTTCCACAAATGCCGGAACGGCAACCAAAAGCAGGAGCGAGCCCGACCTCTTCGGCGAATTCCAGTAGAGTACCCTTATCGGGCGACCACGTTGCGTCAATCATCGATTTCGCGAAACGTACGCGTGCCGAAATCGAATCGGCCCCGTCCACCCGTTGAGCAGTTCCCTTCGGAATTTCAGGTTTCAGCACCGTTCCCGGACCGAAGGACTCGAAATGAATTCGTTCCGGTCGAACTCCGAATCCCATCAGGCCGGAATAAAGAGAATTCATGAACCCTGCCGGGCCGCAAAGATAAAACTCGTAGTCGGCAAAACCGAGAAGCTGTTTCAGAGTGTCGATCGTGACGTGTCCATCGGCGTCGTGAGTTAGACCAACTTTATCGCTTGGTTCCGGTCTGCTGTAGGAAATATGGACTCGCATCGCGGGATGGCGGGCGGCAAGCTCTTGAACAGCCTCTCTAAATGCGTGAACACGGCTGTTTCGAGTTCCGTGAACGAAATAGATTGGGCGAAACGTGCCGGTGCGGCAACCCTCTTCGACAATATGCTCGGCAATAACCATCATCGGGGTAATTCCCACGCCTCCCGAAACCAGCACAACGGGTCGCGCGCTGGCTTGATCGAGAACGAATTTGCCTCGGGGCATCATGGCCTCCAGGCGGAAACCCGTTTGCGCGCTGTCGTGCAGAAACTGGCTTACGGTTCCGGCGCCTTCACGCCGCATGATGGAGAGTCGATAGAACTCGGGATTACAACAAGTCGAGAGAGTAAAGGTTCGCAATAAAGGCTCCACGTGTCCCGGCATTCTAACCCGGATCGGTAGAAACTGGCCCGGCTCCCAAGAATAAAGACTGCCGCCGTCCGCCCGGCGCAAATAAAAAGAGCTGATGTTTTCGCTCTCTTTTTCGACCTTTGCCACCTCCAATTCCACGAAGACATTGCGCTCACTTTCGGGAGTAACAGATGCAGATGGATTAACGGAGATAGTGCTTTCCGCGCGCGTTGCGCCGGCTTGGGCCGTCTCTTTCAGAGCAATGGGTCCTCGCGCAAGCGCATTCACAACCAGCTTTTGGAAATGAATGCAGAGATGCTCGCTGTTTATTAAAAACCTGCCGCGCTCCGGAAGGCCGCCGAGCAGCCCTCTTTGAACGGAGTTCGTCAGCACATCGTCTTCGTAGCCGACCTGCTTATTGAAGGCGATCAATTCCTGCGCGAAGTCCTCGGATACGTTCGGACCGAAGTACTGTTCCGAGAAACCTTTTGTCCGGTTTGGTCCATCCGGGACCCAGACATCGACGGATAAGTTGGGAAATCCCGGGTTGATATTGATGGTGATGTTGGGCCACAAGAGATGATATTGCGCCTGAGCCACCTCACCTCGGGCATCATAGATTTCAACCGCCGATTTCCCTGTTAACGCAGAATCCCGAACATGACCGACCTGACTCGAAAACCAGCCATGCACTCCGAGCTTGTAGTTCTCGGGCATGACGTCAATAGCCGCGCTAAAACCTGGGTGCGCTACAGCGCAGTGGTAACACTCCAGGTAGTTCTCAAGCATTGTCTTCCAGTTTGCGTCGGCGTGCCACTCTTCTCTCCCATAGAGTTGGAGGGTGTCAAGATTGATCCCGCTGGCCCTAACGATCTCGAGCAACTTGCCGAAATACGAGGTAAGAGGCGCCGCATTCGGGTCCAGATTAACGAAGACCCACGGGCCGAGGCTCTCGACTCTCAGGGACAGGAGAGGATAGTCCTCCAGCCGGAAGTTCGGCTCAATGGCTGACCGCGGCGCACCCTTCAAGCATCCAGTGAGATCGTATGTCCATGCGTGATAACCACAGCGCATCATGCTGGCGTTCCCACGGCCTTTCATAACTTCGTGTCTTCGATGCCGGCATACGTTGACGAAGCCGGCCAGGCCGCGTTCATTCCGGATCACCACAACGGGAACCTCGCCGGCGTACCCGGTAATAAAGTCCCCAGAATTTGAGAGCTCCTGAACCGGGCCAATGTAATTCCAACTTTTCCTGAAAATATGTTCGATCTCTCGCGCGGTAATCGAAGAATCGGTATACCAGTGCGCGGGAAGAGATTCGCCGCGGTCGAGTGCCGCGATCAAGGCGTCGGGATTTTCAGTGCTCTGAATCATGATTGTTTCCTAAACTTACTCCCACGGGTCTGCCTCCCGTCGTAGCGCGCTGGATGCCTCGATGATCGTTCCGCGCGACGAATCCGGCAACATGAGTAGCGGGGTGCAAAGAATCAGCGCCGCGCTCACGCACAGCAGGAAACGAAAGAACCCGAGTGAACGGGCTGCCGCGGATGTGAGCGCCGCAGTTCCCAGCATTCCCACCGAATAAACAATGTTGTAAACGGCATAGACTGCCGAGTATGAAGACATTCCGGCCCGATCGACTTCATTACCGAGCTCTGCCGAAGCCGGATTTAACATGAACGCAAAGGTGACATTGACAAGGCAGAGCGCCAAAGCTGTCAGCACAATTCCGTTGAAAGATCCCAAAAGAGGGAGAGTGGCCGCCATTCCGATCGTGCCCAGCACAATGACTTTCCTGACAGGCAGCCGCCTACACGTCCATCCCACCAATGGCGCACAAAGGCCGTAGGTGACGGATGCGGCGGTGAATATGAGCCCGATTATCTCAGGTTTTGCGCCATAGCGCTCGAATCGTGCGGGCAGAAGTGGTTCCATACTACCCCAAGCGAACGCCGCAAGAGCTACCGCCAGCGCGCACATCACCACTGACTTGTTCGTTAGCAAGGCGCGTAGACCGAAAGTCCCAGCTCGAGGACGATGCTGTTTCGGAAGAATAATGATTAGCAGGCAGACTTCAATTACACCCAAAATTCCTATCGTCATAAAGGGCAGACGATACCCGCCGGCACGATAGAGCACCCCTCCAATCGCCGGACCCAAAACGGAACCGGCAGTGCTACCGGTGAACGCGTATCCGATCATTTCCACGCGCCGATCGATGTAATATTCTGCGACTAGCGCGAGCCCGCCCGTCCAGACAGCCGCCGAAGCTGCACCCTGGCAGAGCCGCGCTATCACCGAAAAGAAGAAGTTCTCCGCCACGCCAAAAAGCACAGCCGCGCCGGCTGTCAAAAAAGCGCCGCAAATGATCGTCGTACGCACGCCTACGCGGGTGCCCAGATAACCGAATATAGGAGTTAGGAGCAGAACGCTCACAGCGTAGGCTCCGTACAAAAGCGCAAGTTCTTCTTCACCGGTGATTTTCACCGGTGAATGCGCCATCAAAGCGGTTACAGCTCCGTAAAGCAGATAATCGGTGAAGAGACAAAAGGCGACCACCCCAACGATCAACCGGGATTTGGAGCCGATACGGAAGAAGCTGGTCACTTTTGCAGATCGCGCGTGAACTCCTGGAGTTCACCAGCGTTTAGATCCGATACTACCCAATAATTCATGTGTGATCGCGTCCAGTGGATCACGTTGTAGCCGTTAATGACCGTCGTGCGAACAGCCGAATCGGACGAGAGAGAGGGCCAGATGAAGAGATTAATCGTATGTTGCCGATGCCTGTATACAAGCGCTGCTACCGCGCGATTATCCAAGTAATCCAGGCGTCCTCCTGTCAAAGGAAACCCCTCAGAAGACAAATCCTTTACGACTGGAGCAAAGTCGAGTTTGCCAGTGAACCAAGGCTTCACAGTGTGTTGATCCGATGAAGACACATCAACTAGGTGATTTGCCATTAAAGAACGTACGTGGCTCGATACCACCTGACCGGCCAGCGCTTCGGTTGCAAAAGTGTGTCTGGTCGTTTGAAGAAGCACGATGCTGAAGATGAGCAGAGCAGTGAAGGCCGCCGATACAGCCCAAGGACGGGCACGGAGTAACCACTCTCCTACAGCGCTGTGGCTTCGATCACGCACGGTTGGGCGAAGCTGTGCTCGAATCTTGTCCTCTAATGCTTTGGGTGCCGCGTAATACATAATTCGCGACGCTATATGCCCGTGCAGCTCCTGATATTGATCGCGAATCGCGCGGCAATCAACGCACTCATCGAAGTGACGGTCGAACTGGAGAGTGGTCAACACGTCGAGTTCGCTATCGATATATGCATCGAGGAATTCTCGTACTTGTCGACAGCTCATTCCTTCTCTCCAGTCGCTCCCGTGAGCCGTGTGTAGAGTTCTTTTCGAGCTCTAGATAAGCGTGACATCACAGTTCCTAAAGGGATCTCGATAATTTGCGCGATCTCCTTGTAAGAGAGTTCCTCCAATTCCCGCAGGACCAGTATCTCTCTGTACTCGACCGGCAAGTTGTCTAATGCTTCGTGAATCCGCTCCGAATTGGCGTTCTTGATTAGTGCTGCCTCCGGATCCGGGTACGTTGCGACTACCGATTGAGCGGTGTCGTCTAGCTGGAAAATCACGTCCCCGGATCGATTTTGCCTCAGCCAAGTTCGGCACGAGTTCCTGACGATGGTTAGCAACCAGACGCGAGCGTCGCGACCCGGTATGAAGGTGTCGAATGATCGCAGCGCCCGCAAGAAGGATTCTTGGACGATGTCCTCGGCGTCATTCTCATTACGGGTAAGCCACTTTCTGTACTCGCTTCGCGGGTTTTATTCCAGCTTCTCTTCGGCATCTGATCGCCGGCCACAAAGATGCGGCCGCGTAGCTACTTTCTATCGCAAAATACCGTTCGGTCACTCCGCTTCCTGACGGTCGCGCCTCGTAAGCCGCTGTAAACACGCCGGCCCGCTTCCGAGCCGCGCGCGCAAGCAAGCGGATTTTGCGAGTTTGCGACGGAAAGTAGCTAGTCTCTCAAGATTCAACCTACGGACACAACGAGGAGAGTTCGACAAAATTCGCCGCCTTGGGCAGAAAGAAAAAGATCATCGAGCGGGAATATTCCGGCTCTTGGCTCGGTATTGGCAATTGAGACTGCGCGCAATACATCGAGAAGGAGAAGGATTTGACTCGTCGAATCAAACAGAACACAAACAACGATGGAATAGACCGCCGCGGATTTCTGGAGTGCATGGCATGGGCAGGCACGGGAGCTTACTTCCCGGTTCAATCAATTGCCCGATCAAGAACGACAGCAGCTCATCGCGTTCTCTTGCGCTCTTTATAGTCCCCGAGACCTCGTTTGGTTGCCGTGACCCCAGAAACGCTTTACTTCAGCGCGGAGCAAGGAGCCTGGATCTTAACTCGGCATCGAGATGTATTGGCAGCGCTCCACTCCCCATGCCTCTCGCAGGCGCGGCCACCGGATCGGAGTAGCTCACGTTCGCGCAAGTCGTCGCGATCCAAACCAGGTGCTGAATTGGCTTCTTCCTCTGTGAGTTCAGTGATTGCATCCTGCCAGTTCGAGATCAAAAGCTGGGCCGTGGAGTCGCTCAAGAGACTATGCGGTAATCGCTCAGTAGACCTGCTTAGCGAATTCCTCCGCCCCTGGTGCCTTGATTGCGCTATAGCGTTTGCAGATTTCGAACCACGATACAGTCAGTGCCTTGCCGATCTGGTCTATCGGCTTTCGGAAAGCGATGCCGCGCCTGGCGATCGTACTCTCAAATTTCGGGCCAGGAAAGCGAACAGAGATTTGGATCGATTGCTCCAGACATGGAAAACATCTCATTCCAAGTCGCTTTTCCTCGGCGTGGCTCAAACCATGCCGCTCTTTCTGGCGAGTGCGTGGGCGGCATTGTTCCAGCACCCATTGAAGCTCGACAATTACAAGATCACCCGGAGCTGATTTCGAAATCTGTCGAGGAGCTGTTACGCTATGCGGGGCCGGTCCATACACTTTTCCGGCAAGCGGATCGGCAACTGGACATCTCAGGAAGCCGGATCCGTTCCGGTGAACGCATGGTTCTCCAAATAGGCGCGGCCAACCGTGATCCGCAGCGGTTCGTTGAACCGGATCGGCTGGATTTTACACGTAGTGTTGCCGGACATCTTGCATTGTCTGCGGGGCAACATCGTTGCCCTGGCGGTCTAATCGTGAGGCGAATGGCAGCAATCGCCACCCAGTCATTGCTTGAACAGTGTTCAATTCCTGAGCTACACGATTCCATCGTATGGTCGCGCGGAACTATGCTTCGTTGGCCGTCATCTCTTCGAGTCTTGCGATTGAGAACCAGACTTCCGCCAGACGCCTAAGGCTGCGATCAACCGCGCGATGCTTCCAGTCCGGAGCACAGGTGCAGCGAATACGCCTTTCCCCACTGGTGTACAATGGCGCGCGAGGAAATTGTTGCCGCATGCACGCGTCCTCGGTACACGGACGAGCACCCGAATTAGCAGAGCGTTATCGCACGCTGTTAGAAATCAACAATGCGATTGTCACTAGTCTGCAGCGGGATGAACTACTGCACGCCATCTGCGAAGCACTAAAACCGGTTTTGCCGTTCGATCGGGCGGCTTTAAACATCTATGAGCCGGAGTCGGACCTGCTGCGTTTGCTCGCTCTCGAAACCGGGCACGAATCGCAGATTCTGGTTGGTTCCACGCTTGATCGCAAGAGCAGCGCATCCGGCTGGGTGTTCGACAATCAACGGCCGCTTTTGCGTCGCGATCTGGAAAATGAAGCGCAATATGAGGCAGAACGGCTGGCGATGGCCGAGGGTATCCATTCACTGTGTATCGTCCCTCTTTCCTGTCATGGAAACCGCCTCGGCACTTTAATCATTCTGAGCAAGAACGTAGGGCAATACACAGATGCCGATGCTGACTTCCTGCACGATGTGGCCAACCAGATCGCGTTGGCCATTGAGAACATGAAATCCTATGAGGAAATTGCCGCACTCACCACTCGAGTTCGACTAATTCTCGATTCCGCTGCTGAGGGCATATTCGGGTGCGAATCCGACGGCACCTGTAGTTTCTGCAACCAGGCAGCCGCAGACCTCCTCGGATACCATGACCCTGCCCAGTTGCTCGGAAAGAACATGCATGCAACAGAGCACCATTCCAAGGTCGACGGCACTCCCTATCCCCTCGAAGAATGCCCCATCTACTGCGGCTTTCGTGAAAATCGAGGTGTCCATCGGGACGACGAAGTTTTCTGGAAAAAGGATGGCACCAGCTTTCCCGTCGAGTATTGGTCTCACCCGATCATTCAGCATGATAAGACGTTGGGCGCTGTTGTAACCTTTGTCGACATTACAGAGCGCAGGCGGGCTGAAGAAGACTTGCGGAAAAGTGAGGAGTTCAAGGGCCGTCTCATCGACTGCAGCCAGGATTGCATCAAGGTGCTTGACCTGGAGGGCCGCTTGCTTTCGATCAACGAAACTGGTATGCGAGCGCTTGAAGTTTGCGATTTGAGCGCGGTTACGAACAGCTCCTGGATCGAGTTTTGGGAAGGCGACGATCGGCAAGCCGCGCGGGCTGCGGTTCGCGCCGCCAGCGAGGGCGGAACGGACCGCTTTACAGGATACTTCGCAACGATGATAAGCAAACGTCCCAGATGGTGGGACGTTGTCGTAAGTCCTGTGCGGGACGCGCAGGGCGTCCCGGAACGGCTTCTAGCAGTGTCTCGCGATATTACGGAACAGAAGCTGAACGAACAAGCGTTGCGTGATGCCCACCTGCGGATAGCGCGGAGTGAGGCAAAGGCGCGAAGTCTTCTCGAAATCAACAATGCCATAATCAGCAGCCTGACTGAAGAAGCGCTGCTGAGCTCCATCGCCGAAGTTCTTCGGCGAGTGGTCGCGTTTGACGCTTCCGCACTCACGTTATATCTGCCGGAAAAGGATGCGTTCCGGTTCCTCGCGGTCGAGGGCAAAATCGATTCCTTCAGGGTAGGACAGGAGATCGAGCACAAAGATACCAGCGTCGGATGGGTATTTGATCATCAAAGGCCGTGCGTGCGCAGCGATTTAGGGAATGAGCAGCAGTATTCTAACGAACGGCTTCTCGCCGAGGAAGGTATGCGATCTCACTGCGTGCTTCCACTCATCGTCCGGGGCAACTGTATCGGAACACTTAACGTAACCAGTAAGAAGAAGAATCAATATACCGGGGAAGAGGCGGATTTTCTCCGAGAAGTGGCCGCCCAGGTGGCTCTCGCCGTGGAGAACATGAAGGCCTATGAAGAAATCAAGACGCTGAAGACAAAGCTCGAGACCGAGAACATTTATCTGCAGGAAGAAATCCGCACGGAACACAACTTTGAGGAGATCGTTGGCAGCAGCGCGGCATTGATGGATGTCTTGCAAAAGGTGGAACTGGTTGCGCCCACCGATACGACTGTGCTGCTCAGCGGCGAAACAGGCACAGGTAAAGAACTGATCGCGCGCGCGATTCACGCGCGCAGTTCTCGTCGGGCTCGGGCGATGGTGAGCGTCAATTGCGGCGCCATACCCTCGAGCTTGGTAGAGAGTGAACTCTTCGGTCATGTCAAAGGAGCTTTCACGGGCGCTCTCGAGCGGGCAACCGGGCGTTTTGAAATCGCGGATGGAAGCACCCTGTTCCTGGATGAAGTCGGCGAGTTACCACTGGATACGCAAGTCAAGCTCCTCCGTGCCCTCCAGGAACGCGAGTTCCAGCCGGTTGGCAGCAGCCGAACGGTGCGCGTGGACGTTCGCATCATTGCCGCCAGCAATCGAGATCTCGAACAGGCTGTGCGAACCGGCGGATTCCGCGCTGATCTGTTCTATCGCTTGAATGTCATCCCGGTCCGAGTCCCGTCACTACGCGAGCGTCAGACCGACATCCCCCAGCTGGTCATGTTTTTCCTTGGCCGTTGCTGCAAAAGGCTGGGAAAGAAGATTACGGCCGTTTCTGAAGAGACAATGGACCTTCTGGTCCGCTACGATTGGCCGGGAAACATCCGCGAATTACAAAATATTATCGAGCGCGGGGTAGTGCTCTCGCGGGGCCAGGTTTTGATTCTGGACCGTGACATCTTCCGTATGCCAGCCCCGTCGGGCACATCTAATCTCGCTTTTGAGGAGCGTGGCCATCCCACCTCGACTCCGGCGGCCATCAGCGCGCCATCCGAACAGGACGGAGCGCCCCCACTTCGACTCGCGGACGCCGAGAAGCAGCATATCCTCGCCGTGCTCAAACGGACTGGCTGGGTGATAGATGGACCGAAGGGCGCCGCCAAAATCCTCGACGTGCATCCTAATACACTTCGCGGTCGCGTCAAGCGCTTAGGCATTGCTCGAATCCGCCACTGAATATCGCGTTATTCCAAAATTCACCACCAATCCCCGCACCCATCACCATATTTGGTGGCCGCCACGACGATTATTCTTGCGCCAGCCCGTAACTACAAGCAGTTAAGGGTCCTACCAGCGCCCGTTTGTGGCACCGTATGTGCTCCCTCGGAACGCGGTCCCGGCTGGCTGCCGAGTAAGTGACTCACCATCCATAACGAACGTGAGGCGAGTGATGCTGAAAATATGTGGATCCTCGGTGCGGGGAAAAGCGACGTTGCGGCTTGCGGGAAGCTTGGCAGGCGAGTGGGTTGCTGAGTTGAAACGAGCATGCGCGCTGGCACGCGTCGAACACAGACAAGTAATTCTCGATTTCACCGATGTCGTATTTGTGGACCGTGGCGGGGTGGCTCTCATTCGCCGCCTGCGGAATGAAGGGATATCTCTAACTAACTATTCGCCGTTTATCGGCGAGCAGTTAAAACAAATCTCAACCGGCAAAGATGCTGGCGACACTTAGCCGGCAGTAAACAGCGTAAGCGCGACCGTGATTCAATGCTGGAGCCCAGCACGGAGCTTAAAACAAGATGGAGAAAATTCTGATATTCAGCGAAAACGAGACGGCCAGTGGTTTTCTCGGCATCGTTCTGCAAAAGGAGCACTTCCTTCCGATTCTCGCTAACAATCGCGAAGCAGCATTGCGCAACATATGCATGCTGCAGCCGGATATTTTGATCATCGATATACCTGCTGCCGGAGCCAGTTCAGTGGAATTGTGCACGGAATTTGTGACTTGTCATGCCAAAAAACGAATGATCATCTTGAGTGACAGCAGTGAGGAGATAGACAAAGTTCTGGCATTGGAAGCGGGCGCTGACGACTACATTGTCAAACCGTTCGCGACCCGAGAACTCATCGCACGCGTACGGGCCCTTTTACGCCGTAGCAGATCCAGTGCAGGACCTGTCATCCGTTTCGGCAACGTCGAGGTAGATCGCCATCGCCGAACGGTCACCTGCCACGGCCAAGAAGTAAATATGACGCCTTGCGAGTATAGACTCCTGCTGTTTTTCCTCAGCAATGTAGACCTCGCACTTACGCGCCAGATGTTGTTGCAATCAGTGTGGGGTTACAGCGAGGATGCAAGCAGCCGCACGCTCGATGCCCACGTAAGCAAGCTGCGCAGCAAGTGCGAGGCAGATCCCAACAATCCTCGACACTTCGTGACGATTCACGGAGTGGGCTACCGGTTCTTGATGTGAAGACTGGATCCCGTTAGAAAGAGAGACACCCGCATACGCACGGGCGGTGAAGGCCAGTTTGAAACTTCACCATTTATAGGACCAGAGCTTGCCGGCAGGCCAATATCAGTTGAATCCCAGACGTCGGCGCGCTGTTTTGAAGAGGGACTGTACCTCCGGCACACCGAGCGCAGCGGTGCCGGCAAAGTAAACACCCGCGTAGAGAACGATAACAACCGCGGCGAGAGGAAGCGGGTGCCGGACGCCAAGGGTCGTTTTCAGCGCATAACCGAGAAAAGCGGCGACAAACGAAGTAATCCAGAGCTTTAGCGAGAACGCCACAGGAATGGGCGCAGGTCCAATCTTTCTCGCAAGCGAGCTGCGCAGAAGAGCGAACTCAACCCAACCTGCGACACCGGCTGAGAAAGTCAGCCCCGCGACGCCCCATTTCGGCATCAATGCCTAACCAGCGCGGCAGGGGAAAGGCACAAATCAGACCGAGAGCGGTGGTGAGAGTAACTCTTATCAGGGCAAAGCGAAGTGGAGTGCGCGTGTCTTGAAGGGCATAGAAGACGGAGGCATAGAGACGACCGAGAGAAGTTGCTAGAAGGCCCACTGAAGAACCTGCGAGGACGGACCAGACGTAGACCGTGTCCTCGTAGTGGAACCGGCCACCCTGGTAGAGGGCCGCGACGATAATATCGCCTACAACGAGAAACGCAACCGCACAGGGCACGATAAAAAACGCGATGCGCCGGAGGCCCGCGGAGAGACGCTTCCGCAGTTGTACTGCCACTTGCTCGTGTGAGCCGACAGCGCTCGACAACTCAGGAAGCTCCGCGGCTGAAATAGACATGCTGAACAAACTGACAGGGAGGATGGCAAGGAACTGTCCGTAGCTTAAGGCGGAAACAGCCTCGGCACCGATAAAAGTAGCGATCATCTGATCTACATAGCTGCTGATCTGAACCACACCCCGACTTAGAAAGATGGGGCCAAAATTGTTGAGTACTGTTCGAACGTGAGTGGATCGGAAGTTAAGGGCTGGTCGGAAGCCGGGTAGGAGCTGAAGGACAGTCGGAAGCTGGACAAGAAACACCAGAATGCTGCCGGCGACGCACGAGATGGCTAGATAGATGACGGATTGCTCCTGAGGAAGATAGCGCGCAAAGAGCACGAGACAGCCAATCATTGTGCCGTTCATGGCAACTGTGGCCGAATACGACAACAGAAACCTGCGATGACTGTTCAGGACACCCAAGCACCAGGCGCTTAGGGTCAGAATGCCGGCAGCGGGAAAAAAGATTCGAACCAGCCGGATTGTGAGCTCGCGTTCTGCGCCGTGAAAGCCCGGGGTTATCAGATCAATTAGATAGGGCGTCAGAACAACGCCCGCAAGAACAATAATCGAGCATACCAGCGCCAGAAGGCTGAAGACTGCGGCGGCGACCTGTTCGGCTTCCTCGTTCTTGCCAAGGGCTCTCAGTTTGGCATAAACCGTAACAAAAGCCGCAGAGAGAACGCCTTCGCCAAAGAGGTTACTGAGCAAGTTAGGAATCTTAAATGCCGCCCAAAAAACCCCGATTACCGCTGAGTTGCCGAAATAATGGCTGATTGCTCGCTGGCGGATTAATCCAGTGATGCGGCTGAACAGAATGCCGAGCGCAACACTCGATGACGAGCCCAACGGCGAGCGGCCCGGGCTATTCATTAGCTCTTGCTCAGGGGGCGGATCCGGCATCGAGACAGCAATCGCTTCCGGCTGCCTGGAGATTCGAATTCTTACTTGCAAAGCGAGTCTATCGCTTGAGATTAACAAGTTCGTCGGCCGCATCCTTTTCGGCGCAGGGCTTACAGCCGCGCCACTCAGATTGTGAGAAGTTGGGCAGGAGTCTTTTCAATGCTAAGCAAACGAAATTTTTTAAGATTGGCGTTTCTCAGCGGCCTATGCGGGTGCGAGGCCTGGGCGCAGAATCCGACCGAACCCGCACAGCCGGTAAAACAGGCAGCCGCACCGAATCCCGAGAAGATGGACGTGTTGAAACAATTGAGTTCCTCGTTCGAAGAGGTTTCACAGCGATCGGGGCGCGCAGTAGTACAGATCTTTGTTCGGAGCTACGTGCCTGAGGAGACTTCCAACAGCGGGGGCGGATTACTGACGGCGGAAGATAGCAGTGGATCAGGCATCATTCTGAGCCCCGACGGCTACATTCTGACCAACGCACATGTGGTGAAGAGTGCGCACAGCGTGAAAGTGCAACTTAATGTACGCGCTGAAGCGGAGAAACGCGAGCAAGGCGATCGCTCGCTAAACCGGCCCTTGGCGGGAACAATCGTGGGTCTTGATCGTGACAGTGATCTGGCAGTCATCAAAATCGACAAGAAAGATCTTCCATATCTGACCTTTGGAGACTCTGATGGTCTTCGCCAAGGTCAAATCGTACTGGCGCTCGGTAACCCGCTGGGACTGGACAATTCGGTGAGTATGGGTGTCGTAAGCGCGGTTTCGCGGCAAATCAAACAAGAGGATCCGATGGTTTACGTTCAAACGGATGCACCGATCAATCCGGGGAACAGCGGAGGGCCACTGGTCGACGCCGAGGGACGGGTAGTCGGCGTGAATACATTTATTTTGACCCAATCAGGCGGAAGCGAGGGAATAGGTTTTGCAATTCCGGGCAATCTCGCGCGCGATGTTTACGAGCAACTGAAAAGTAAGGGGCATGTGCATCGCGGGCAGCTCGGGATAGTCGCGCAGACCGTGACGCCGGACATGGCCGAAGGATTGAAACTCGAAACCGACCACGGCGTGATCATCTCTGACGTCAAGCCGGATGGCGCGGCGGCGCGGGGCGGTCTGCAAGTAGACGACATTGTGATCGCAATGAATGGCCGGCAGATCTCAAGTCTTCATCAACTGGAGGCGCGTGTCTTCCTGGTAAGCCCGGGGACAAAACTTGTAATCAGAGTTCAGCGTGGAATCGAGCAGTTGGATTTCCCGGTGATCACAGAAGAGCAATCGGGAGGCGAACTCGATGCTCTGGCGGATACGGTCGATCCCGTTAAGAACGTGGTGACCCAGTTAGGTATCGTGGGACTCGATATTACTAAGGCAGTGCGCGAACTGATGCCAGATTTGCGGCGCCCGGCAGGCGTAGTTGTCGCTGCGCATCGGGCAACCGCTCCTTATTCCGGGCCAGTGCTCGACACGGGCGATGTTATTTATGCTGTAAACCGTCAGGTAGTAAATGGGGTCGCTGACTTAAAGCAGTACTTAGGAATGTTGAAGGCCGGGGATGCCGCAGTTTTGCTCGTGGAACGAGAGGGGCGCCTGCTTTATCTCCCGTTGCAGTTGGATTGAACGATACTCTTGCAGTGGAAATGAAAGGAACTGTAACTTGGGGAAGAGATGAGCAAGAGCCCGATCAAGAGCTTCATAAAGCACCACTACCGCCATTTCAATGCAGCCACTTTGGTGGATGCCGCCGAAAGCTACAATCAACATCTGACAAAAGGCGGCAGAATGTTTGTCACGCTGGCAGGGGCTATGAGCACAGCGGAATTAGGTGTTTCGCTTGCCGAGATGATCAGACGCGACAAGGTTCATGGCATCTGCTGCACCGGCGCGAATCTGGAAGAGGACGTTTTCAACCTTGTTGCTCACGATTTTTATGAGCGGGTTCCGCACTGGCGCGATCTGAGACCCGACGATGAGCAAGCTTTGCTCGAACGTCATATGAACCGGGTGACAGACACCTGCATTCCTGAAGAAGAAGCAATGCGCCGGATCGAGGGCGTCATTCTAAACGAGTGGGTGGCTGCCGATAAACGAGGGTCGCGATTCTTTCCGCACGAATTTTTCTATCGCATCTTGAAATCGCGCGACTTGAAAAAGAGTTTTCAGGTCGACCTCAAAGATAGCTGGCTCTATGCCGCGATGGAGAAGAACCTTCCGATGTTTGTACCTGGCTGGGAAGATTCAACCCTCGGTAACATGTACGCCGGACATTGTATAGCCGGCGACGTAAAGAACGTTCACACGGTTCGCACTGGAATTGAGTACATGATCTCGCTCGCGGAATGGTATGAAAAAACAGCCAAGAAATCGTCGATTGGTTTCTTTCAGGTTGGTGGCGGAATCGCGGGAGACTTTCCGATTTGCGTGGTGCCGATGTTGCGGCAGGATCTGGAGCGTAAGGAAACGCCGTTGTGGGGGTACTTCTGCCAGATCAGCGACTCAACCACGAGTTATGGCTCCTACTCGGGAGCGATTCCCAATGAAAAGATCACTTGGGAGAAGTTGAGCATTGAGACGCCTAAATTCGTCATCGAGTCGGACGCGTCAATCGTGGCGCCGCTAATATTTGGGTACGTGCTTGGGTGGTAGATGCGCGAGCATCGCGATAACTGAGAGATGGCCAAGCATGCACATCGCCGTCTGCGGCATTGGCATAGAACGGCAGATCGAAGATGATACCCGCGCGCGCAGGCCCAGAAAGCGGATAATACCTCTTGGAGGAGATTGCTATGACCACGATCCTCGTCAACGGAGTGAGGCGCGAAGTAAAGGCGCCGGCTGATACGCCTCTTCTTTACGTCTTACGGAACGATCTCGAACTTTCCGGACCTCAGTTTGGTTGTGGGCTAGCCCAATGTGGAGCGTGTTCCGTGCTGCTTAATGGTAAGGAAGTGCGCTCATGCATAACGCCCCTGGCGGCCGTGCACGACAAAGAAGTGATAACCCTGGAAGGTCTTCCGGCGCGCTGGGCCAAACAAAAGGGCCTTCCAGTAGCGGACGGGGCCAGAACTCTTCACCCGGTGCAGCAGGCTTGGATTGAAGAGCAGACGCCCCTCTGCGGGTTTTGTCAGAACGGCATGATGATCAAAGCAACGGAACTGCTGGAGCGCGTTCCGTCACCGACGCTGACAGAGATTAAGCAGGCCTTCACAACCTCCGGTCCTTCTCCGCATCTTTGCCGTTGCGGAAGTTATACGGCGATCATCCAGGCCGTGCAACGCGCCGCCGCTCGAATGATGAAAGGGAGCGAGTTACTATGACTGCGAACAAGAAGCAAGGCGCAAGCGCGCCTAGCGATGTTTTCGGGGCCTCGCTTTCACGTCGCGGATTCGTTAGGACGGGTGGAGTTCTGGTTGCCGGCTTCAGCCTGATCCACGCGGACAACATCGCGAAGACTGATGCCGCTGCGGCCAACACTCTGAATCCGTCGCTACCGGAATCGTGGATCGAAATCCATGCCGACAACACCGTCTTAATCCGCGTGGGCAAGCCCGATTTCGGGCAGAGTACCGTGTTTACCGCCTACCGGCAGATCGTCGCGGAAGAGCTCTGCGTGCCCTTTGAAGCGATCACAACAGTGGTTTCGGGGGATACGGACCGCACGCCGGACGGTAGCGGTGCGTTCGATTTTCTGCAAAGCGGCATGCCGAATATCCGAAAGGCGGGGGCCTATGTTCACCAGGCGCTGCTCGATTTAGCTTCCGACCGGCTGGGTGTGCCGAAGGATCAGCTTTCCGTTCATGACGGTATCATCGCCGGAGCGGGCAAGAGCGTGTCCTATGGGGAATTAGTCAAGAACCAGAACTTAAACCTCACCATACCTGTCAAAGGCGACGTTCACAGTATGTTCGGGCTGACGGTAGATGGAAATCCTCCGCTCAAGCCGGTCAGCCAGTACACGATTGTCGGTAAGTCCTTTCCCAATTCGGCGACCGTATCGAAAGTATCTGCAAAGGAGACTTGGGTTACCGACGTGCGTCTTCCTGGCATGCTGCATGCCCGTATGGTGCATCCGAAGACACTAGGGTCCAAACTCATTTCCGTTGGCCCTCTCGACAAGGCGCGTTTTCCGAATACGCGAGTAGTCGTAAAAGGAAACCTGGTCGGCGTAGTTGCTCCCAGCGAATGGGAAGCCATCAAAGCTGCGCAACAAATAGCTTCCGGCACAAAATGGACGGATTGGAGAGGACTTCCGGGAGACGGACGCCTGTTCGAATTCCTCAAAGAAGATGCGGACTGGAAAACCGCTCCCGTCGAAACCAGTAAGAAATCCAACGGCGATGTCGCCGTGGAGCTTGCGAAGTCTTCCAAGAAATTATCGGCGACCTACCAGCTGCCGTACCTGAAGCACGCGCCGATTGGGCCAACGATGGCGGTAGCCGACGTTCGCGGCGACGGGACCGTGTATGTTTACACGCATACCCAAAACCCGCAAGCCCTCCGTTCCGGGATTGCGCACATGCTCTCCACTTCTGTGGACCATGTAGTCGTGCGTACGTTCGCGGGGCCAGGTCACTATGGGCGCTCCAATGGCGGCAATGCCGGGGCAGAAGACGAAGCTGTGATTCTGTCGCAGGCAGTGGGCAAACCTGTTCGTGTTCAGTGGATGCGGCCAGATGATTTCCAATGGTCGACACAATCCTCGGCGGCGTTCTCGGATGTTCAGATCGGCCTGGATGCCAAAGGCAATCTAATTGCGTTCCAAATCGATCACTACATGCCTGCGATGCAGGATGACCGGCTCGTGGGTGCGATTCTGGCCGGCCTGCCTACTATCCCCGCACCGAATGAGAAGGGCGCTGTCATCACTGTGCGGAATGATGCGCACGACCCATGGATTTACGACGGCGCGGTGGCTGTGCTGGAACGCGCTCACGGAACATTGCAGATCGGGCAGAAATCTTCCCCACTTAACGTCGGGCTACGCGATCACAGTATGCGGACGCCCGGACAGTATCAGCAGAACTTCCCACGCGAGCTGGCGGTCACTGAGGCGGCTGTGCTGGCCGGAGCCGACCCTCTTCAATTTCGGATTCAACATGCGCATGAGAAACGTGCCATCGCAGTGCTGGAATCTGTTCGTGATGCCTCGGGATGGAAAGCGCGATCGGAGCCCCCGCGGGCTACCGGCGTAAGGCGAGGTCAGGGGGTCTCGGCTCTATTCCGGTCCGGAAGTTACTGGGCCTGCGTCGCCAATATTGCAGTGGAGGTAGCTAGCGGCGCTATCAAAGTCGAGAAGATCACGCTCGCGGTGGATCCGGGGATTGTGATCAATCCCTTGCAGTTGCAGCGTCAGGTCGAGGGCGGTGCCGTGATGGGGATCAGCATGGCATTGCTGGAGGAAGTCCGCTTCGATGAGAGCGGAGTATTGGCAAGCGACTGGCGGAGCTACCCGATTGCGACGATGGCCGATCTGCCGGAGATCAAAGTTGTTCTGATTAACCGGCCCGAGGTTGGAAAGTATGGTCAAGGGTCGGAGGCTGCCAACGCACTGGCTGCGCCGGCGATCGCCGGAGCCTTTTTAGATGCGACCGGCAAGGTTGCACGACGTCTACCTCTGAAACCTGCTTACGTCCAAGCACTGCTGAAAGCCTGAAAGCTGGCGCGAAGACTCCGGGAGAGATGTGCCGAATCAGCATCGTGACCGCAAACACGGGATTGTCCAAGGATGACGCCTAGCACCGCGATAAATGTCCTGCCGGGCGCGAGGCGCACATTTGCATCATCGCTTTGCGGCTATGATTGTAAAAAGCCAGAGGCGGTCAGTATGGTACCAATCGCAGTAAATCCAGGATAATTGGTAACTTAAGATATGAGGTGAGGTGCGAGAGTGGTTGAATCGGGCGGTCTCGAAAACCGTTGAAGCTTCACGGCTTCCGTGGGTTCGAATCCCACCCTCACCGCCAATCGTGGTAGATCGGAACCTCAGCGACTTAACGCAAGATTCTTAGGATTGAAGGTAAGTTGTAGCCCGATGGCGACGTTCGTTTTGGGTCCGCCGAGAGCGGGAATGAGATATCGCTCGAATTGGACGAATGGGCTTGCGGTAACGTCGCGCCTTAACTGCCACTGTCCGCTCAGCGAAATGTCGCTCTGTGTTCCGCCGCCCGGCAGAAACATGCTCCCGGTCTTTGTCTGTCTGAAAGAAACTGTCAGCTTATTCTGCGCGGACCACCAGTACGTGGACGAGGTTTCATAAGCGCGTGCATCTCGCCCCACCCAGCTTCCTAACAGATAGCCGTTGTTTGTGTAAGCATCGTGGTACTGATTGTTCCAGTAAAAGAAGAGTCCTCCTTCATCGCCGCGGTACAACCACGTCGAATATGTCTCGAATCGTAGATCCATTCGGCGCAATCCGGGCAATTGTGTGAAATAGATGCCAGGTGCCCAGGCGGAACGTCTCGGACTGTCCAAAGGATTTGGCTCGTCATCCGCCAGCGAATCGGAGTAGATTGTTACGAACCGCCTGAGGCCCGGCACTCGCCAAAGAAAATCGAAGCCACTTCGGCGATCGCCCGGATCATTTGGCGAGCCATAGCCTGTTCCACCCGTGCTCGATGAACTGAAGAAACTTCGAGCGATGCTCCTAGCGGTCAGCGGATGCCCGACTCCGCCAAATATCGCACTGCGTGTGAAACCAAACTCCAGGTTCTCGGTTAATTGAAAGGTGATCTTCTGCGCATTTATGAAAGGACGTGGAGGATAGGCGTGCCCGGATAACTTCCCCACTAGGAATTGGGTCCGGATATGGCCAAGAAACCGAAAGGGTCCTGGCAAGACGAGCGGCGATTCCTGGGCGATCCTCAGCATGTACATCGGTTCGGCATTGTCGCTAAAGTGAAAGGCGCTGTCCTCGCCCGGACCCCACCACAAACTCTGCTTCCCGAAACTGACATTGAAATTGCCGAGTTGCACTCCCACATACATCTCCAGCGGGTCGAATCTACTTGTAGAGGGTATTGCCCCGGATCGAGGCGAAACTTGATCGAGATTGCCCAATAGATTCTGTACGGACGCGTCGTATGATCCCCTGCCGTCTGCTTCTTGATACTCTCCCCGAAAATAGCCGGAAAAGCGTCCGAGCGTTCCGAAGGCCGAGAAGCCGGTTATTGCATTTGTGCCTTCCTCATAAGGCCGCCCATAATCATTCACGATCGTCTGGCCAAAGTGATAGCTGTCTGCCAAAGGTTGCCCCGATATTCCCAGAAGCCGCGTATAGACAGATTCAATTCGGGCTTGAGCGCGCTCATCGCCATCATCAACAAATTCACGTTTCAAACTTGTTATAAGTTCTAGTGCTTCTTCGACCATCGCTCCTTTTGCAACTTTGGTGCTGTGCCGCGAAACGATGTCCTCCGCTTCATTCACAAGAACGACGCACTGCGTCCTGGTCCAAGGCATTGCAAGGCCCTCTTCATCTGGCACATAGCCCATGGCGGCCAGTCTTTTGAGCGCTGGATAAATCCAACTATCAAGCGGCACGTAAACTGGCCCAGCGGCTCTTTCCGCTTGCCGCTCAGAAGCAATGAGCGAGATCGTGCCGGAAAAAAGAAGCAGGATTCCGAGTATCCAGCATGCCGGACGACGGCAATGCAATATTTTCGGAGCCTCGGCCAAAGGATCGTGAGTAAACCACATACTAAGGCGCGAGCATGAAACCTTGGCTTGACTTAGTATGTGAGATCGGTCTCTCTGGCGGAGTCCCCAAATTGTAAACAAGTTGCAAAAACGCCAGCTGAGCAGCCAGATAATACGAAGTTACTGCTTTTTTACAATACGTCCACAGCTGAAGTCTCTCGAGCGCTTAGCATCGAAGGCGAGTAGGTTTACAAGAAATCAATGCAAGAGACAACAGAGCCAGCAAAAGACACGAGCCGTCGGGGATTGATCATTGGCGCCATCTATGCAATCCCGTTCCTCATCGGCGGCACGTTAACAGCGTCGGTCGGCAATTACCTTCTGGGCAGACGAAAGGATCAGAAGGACGGTTGGGCAGATGCCGGAGATGTGTCTGAAATCCAGAATGGCACTCCTCGTCAGGTTGTGTTCGAACGGGTTGTGATTGACGGCTGGAAAATGCGCAACCAACAATCCTCGGCTTGGGTGGTGCTTAACGACAAGCGGGACATCACAGCCTTCTCGCCACTTTGCACCCATCTTGGGTGTGCTTACAGATGGGATGGTCAAAAGAGCGCGTTCAGTTGTCCTTGTCACGGCTCCGCGTTCAACGTCCAAGGCGATGTGATCTCGGGTCCTGCCAATCGTCCGCTCGATCGATATTCAACCAAATTAGAGGGTAACCGGCTATGGCTGGGCCCTTTACAACCCGCACGGCGTTCCTAATTCGATGCGCAGCCGCGTATCACAATTTACCGCCTGGCTTGATCATCGCACTGGATTGCAGACGGGGATTTCCCGCTTCTTACTGGAAGACATTCCCGCATCGGCAGGTTGGCCGCAGGTCTTCGGAAGTGTCGCTCTCTTCTTATTCCTGATTCAAAGCCTGACCGGGATTCTGCTTGCCCTAAATTACGCGCCCACTTCCGGAGATGCGTACACGAGCATCACGTATATCGTCCGGCAAGTTGCCGCAGGACGCATGATTCACGGCCTTCATCATTGGGGCGCCAGCCTCATGATCATCGTGGTGTTCCTGCACATGGCTCAGGTTTTCATATTCGGGGCTTTTAGAAGACCGCGAGAAACGACCTGGTTGGCCGGAGTACTTCTACTCCTTTTGACGCTCGGCTTTGGGTTGACAGGCTATCTCCTGCCCTGGGACAACAAAGCTTACTGGGGAACCGTCGTGACGACAAAGATCATCGCCGGCCTCCCACTCGTGGGCTCGCTTCTAACGCGTCTCGCCGGAGCATCGGATGGCGTGGGATCGATCACTTTTTCAAGGTTCTACACCCTACACACCCTCTTGTTGCCCGCCGCTACCGTTGGTCTGATAATGGTCCACCTCTATTTAGTCCGCCGTCACGGCATTGCTTCGGCTCAGTTGGGCATCGAAGAGAAACAGAAGTTCTATCCCAAGCAGCTGTTCCGCGATTTCTGCGCAGTGTTTATCGCATTTGTGCTTCTTTTTCTTGCCGCATGCTTCCTCCACGTGCCGCTCGAACGCATGGCCGATCCCACCGATACCTCTTACGTGCCAAGACCCGAGTGGTATTTTCTGTTCCTGTTCCAGCTATTGAAAATATTTCCGGGGCGGCTGGAATTCATCGGAACGCTCGTGCTGCCCTCTTTAGCGATTCTTACTCTCGTTCTGCTTCCGTTCCTGCACCAGGCGCGCATCAATCTGTTCAACGGGCGAGTGCAATCGGCATCCGCAGTTGCCCTGGTGTTCT
Source organism: Terriglobia bacterium (assembly GCA_963738555.1). GTDB lineage: Bacteria > Acidobacteriota > Terriglobia > Bryobacterales > Bryobacteraceae > Bog-105. The sequence goes on along the minus strand of CAVTXN010000006.1, from coordinate 49,122 downwards.
CGGCGTGGCTGGCATTAACAGCCCCAGCTGCTTCTAGCGGGCCGCATCCTAAGGGGAAGGCCGCCATTTCACCGGAAGCCGTGGAATGGGCCCGAATTTCGCCGGAGGTGATTGCCGGTTCGGGTTACTTTCGCGCTCTCCACTGCGAATCCTGCCACAACTTGCTTGTCGGAGATCCCAAGCCTGGTCCCACTTTGGGGCTGACGGGAATTCAGCATCCTAGAGACTGGTTACTGCAACACTTCAATGACGAATCCCAAGCTATCGCCGAGGAGCGTGCGGGCACTTCCCTATCAATGCCGCAGCGTAATGCGCTTGTGATCTTCGTCGCCAGCCTAAAACCAGATTCGCTCCAGGCGCTCTCGGCGATCTCACCGGAGTTCATCAACGGCGCGCAAACCTTTGTGGCTAACGCCTGCGCGAGCTGTCACAAAGTGAACGGCATCGGTGGAGACATTGGCCCTCCCCTGAACGGCTTGGTTAATCGTCGTAGTGAGAGCTGGATTCGAGCCCACTTTGCTGCTCCCCGCAAGCTGTCGCCGGGCTCGATCATGCCGCCCTATCATTTCAGCCCGAAAGATGAGCAGGACCTGATCAAATACTTGTTCTCGCTATCTGAGTGAAGGCAAACTGGCAAAGCTAAAGACAATCGCGCAAAATTGTAAAACCGTTGTAAAAACGACACCAGCGCCTCTCACTTGCCTGGATATCCGTAGTTTTCAAGGGAAAATGATCTTCAAACGGTGATGCGCGCGCAACAGCAGAATTCAATCTGGAGTTCAACGCATAAAGCGTCCATGCAACTTTGCAAATTGATTCTCCTGTTCCTGGGCCTCTCTCCTATCCTCTCGGCTCAGTCTTCTTCCCTTTTGAATTTCGGACAATCGAGGCCCGCACAGCAGAGCACCCAATCCGGGCAATATCGCACCTGCACCCCCGCCGATTACGGTGATCCGAATGCCGACTGCGTCGCGCCAACCGGACAGGCCGGCTACTCCGGTTACAACGATTTCAGCGAATTTGAATCGTATCCGATGCCATCGTCAGAAATGCGGCGGCCCTTAGCTGATTCCTCCTCCGAGCGCTCGCCAGGAATGACTGAAAACCGGCCGCAGAATCAGCCCGTTTACATCCAGAAAGAACCACCCACGGAATTCCAGCGTTACGTCGAAGGCTCGGTCGGCCAGATGCTCCCCATCTTCGGCGCTACTCTTTTTGAGCGCGTTCCTGCCACATTCGCACCGCTTGATCGTGCCCCTTCGAGCGTCGATTATTTAATCGCGCCCGGCGATGAGCTGCAGATAGCAGTCTGGGGACAGATCAATTTCTCTCGCCGGCTGACCGTGAGTCGAACCGGCCAAATCATCTTGCCAGATGCCGGACCTATCTCGGTCGATGGAATGAGCTACTCTCAAGCTGCCTCCGTCATCAAATCCGGCCTATCGCATTTCTATCGCAGCTTCGACGTAAGCGTCACTCTGTCCAGACTTCATTCCATCCAGGTCTTCGTCGTAGGCGAAGCGCGCCGGCCGGGCAGTTACACCGTGAGTTCCTTCAGCACGCTCATGAACGCAATCTTCGCGTCTGGTGGACCGTCTTCGCGTGGCTCGATGCGAAACATCGAATTGAAACGGGGTAACCAGACAATTCGGCACTTCGATCTCTATCAATTGCTCATCGACGGCGATAAGTCGCAGGATGCGCAACTGGCCCCCGGGGATGTGATTTTTATCCCTCCTGCCGGACCTCGCGTCGCGATTGCTGGAAGCGTCGGACATCCCGCGATTTACGAAATCCAGCCCGGCTGCACACTCCGGCACGCCTTGCAGATGGCGGATGGCCTCTCGCCTCTGGCTCTGATGAATAAGGCCCTTCTGGAGCGCGTTAACGAAGGCTCAGCTCTCCAGGTGCTTCATGTCCCAATGACTTCCGAAGGGCTCCGAACCGAGCTTCAGAATGGAGATGTCGTCCGTCTGCTACCCATCGTGCCGCGTTTTCAGAACGCGATCACCCTACGCGGGAATGTCGCTAATCCCGGCAGGTTCCCCTGGGAGCAGGGCATGCGGTTGAGCGATCTGATTCCCGACAAAGAGTCTCTCTTGACTCGCGATTATTGGAAGGCGCACAACGCTCTGGGAAGCGCAGAGGAGCCGGTCGAAGCCGATAATCCGGGAACGGGCGAAACTTCCCAAGTGGATGCGAGCAGCGGAACCTCCCCCGAACGGGAGACGCCAGCTGCCGCAAATCCGGGAACTAGCGTAATACATACGAGTTTTCAGGATGAAAAACGAAACACGCAAGGTGACCACTCGCTTGGCGCCGCGATAGGGCCGGACAATATTCCTCCTTTGCGAACTTTCAATCCTCGTTATGCTGTTCAACCTGCGGTCCCCGAAATCAATTGGGAGTACGCGGTTATCGAACGCACCGATCGCGACACCCTCGCCACTCGCACGATCGCCTTCAATCTCGGCAAACTCGTCCTGTCTCATGACGCAGCGCAGAATCTCGAGCTTTTTCCCGGCGATGTGGTAACGATCTTTTCTAAGGCCGACTTCTCTGTGCCGCGCTCTCAGCAACGCACCCAGGTACGGATCGAAGGAGAAGTTGCAAGTGCCGGACTCTATACTGCCCTGCCGGGGGAAACTTTGCGGCAAGTGCTCGCTCGTGCAGGCGGACTCGCTCCGAACGCCTACATATATGGAGCGCAACTCACTCGCGAGTCTACCCGTCGCGAGCAGCAGAAGCGATATGACGAGTTCCTTGATCAATTGGAACGCGAAATAAACGAGGGCGCTTCAAATCTATCCAGCCGGGTTACTTCGCCACAGCAAGCGGCAACTGCGCAGACGTCAATTGCCAATCAGCGCGAGCTGATCGGAAATCTCAGAAAAGTCGCAATGAATGGCCGCATTGTCCTCAATATGGCTCCAAATGATCGAGGAATCGATGCCTTTCCCGATCTGCCGCTTGAGAACGGCGATCGATTATATATTCCCAGCCGGCCGTCTACCGTTAATGTGATCGGCACGGTTTATGAACAAGCCTCTTTCCTGTATCAGGAGGATTACCGTACCGGCGACTATCTTAAGAAAGCAGGCGGCCCGTCCCGCTCGGCCGATCGGAGCCACATGTTCATCATTCGGGCGGACGGGTCCGTGATTAGCCGCCAAACAGGCCCCGTACTGTTCGCCAAGGGTTTCGACTCGCTTCAGATGTTCCCAGGTGACACTCTGGTCGTGCCGACCTACATCAACCGGACCACCCTATTGCGTGGCCTGCTCGACTGGTCGCAGATCTTAGCCAATTTCGGCCTCGGCGCCGCCGCCATCAATGTCCTCCGCTAATAGCTTGCGATACTTTGTGGCGTGGGCCGTCTAGCGGTTTGCGAACATAAATCCGTCGTGTATGAACGTATTCCTTCGTAGGTCGTTGATCTTGAATCGGAGCCATGAGCGAAGCGATTGGTGTGCTCGATTTTTTCACAATCCCGCGAGCGAGCGGTCTCATGCTTGAAAACCTCACCGAGGAACTGACCGGCTCTGTCACAGCTCGCCAGCCGCAGGGCGAGATATCATTTGCCGACCTCTTCTGCCACGTTGTCGCGGCGGAGAAAAATCATCGGCGCGACGATACTGATCGCCGCACTTGTCTCAACCGCAATCGCCTTCCTGATCCCTCCCGAATACACCGCCGAAGCTGTGATCCTCACTCCGCAGGAGACTCAGTCGTCGTTATCGACCATGGCGCAACTCGCGGGAGGCACCGGATTAGCTGGCTTGAGCCTGTTAACCGGTTTCAATCTCCACAACCCCGCGGATCTCTATGTCGGAATTCTCGAAAGCCGCACCATAGCAGACGCCCTCGTCAACCGGTTCAATTTGAAGCAGGTATACGGTGACAGATATCTGCAACAAGCCCGTAAGCATTTAGCTCGCAGAACCAGCATAAAAGCGGGCAAAGACACGCTGATACGCGTTCAAGTCGACGACCGCGATTCCAAGCGAGCCGCTCAACTCGCTAACGCATACGTCGAGGAGCTGTCCAATCGGAACACAACGGTAGCGCTGACCGAGGCTTCTCAACGGCGCCTGTTCTTTGAAAAACAGGTTACGAAAGAGAAGGAGCTGCTGGCCTCTGCAGAGATTGCCCTTCGTGATACCCAGCAAGTTACCGGCCTGGTTGTGCCGGGGGGCCAGGCGGAAGCCCTCATCAGGTCCGCTTCTCAATTAAATGCCGAGATCCTGAACAGAGAAGCGCAACTCGCCGGCATGCGCACTTACCTGACCGATGACAATCCTCGATTGCAGGCCGTGCAACGGGAGCTCGCCTCGCTTCGATCCGAACTGGCCAATCTCGAACGAGGCCAACAGGTTGCCGGCGCGCCTGAAGTACCTGTCGGGAAACTTCCACAAGCCGGACTTGAGTATCTTCGCAAGTACCGAGAAGTCAAGTACCACGAGCAACTCTACGAGGCTCTGGCGAAACAGTACGAAGCGGCCAGGCTGGACGAGGCGAAGGCTGCGCCGCTGGTTCAGGTGATCGATAACGCCGTTGTTCCAGAGAGAAAGAGTTGGCCGCCCCGGCTCCTCATCGTAGCGATAAGCTCCGTCCTCGCTGCATTGGGCGCCTCTTTATGGGTTCTTGTCTGCAGCAAATCCGTCAATAGCACGTGATATCCGAATCTCTGAGCAGAATTCGCCCCGTTAACGTTCGCTTGAGCGAGCCCCTGAACCGCGTCGCGACCGTTACTGCCGTGCTGATTCTCCTCACGAGCTCTTTCGACATTTTTCTGGTCGTACAGGCCGGCGGGAATTATCGTTTTTGCCAGATCATTACGCCGGTTTTGGTTCTCCTCGCCCTTATAAAGGCGGCCAGGGGCAAGCGAATTCCGGTCCTGGGTGCCATTCCACTCGTTATCTGGTGCGCCTTTCAGATCTCATTCATTCCGACAACCAGCTTTTGGCCCAAGAGTCTCGGTTACTGTCTCTGGTTGCTGCTGAATCTCGGTATGGTGTTCTCGTGCGTACAGTTATTCAGCGATAATCCCCGGTCGCTAATAACAATCTTGCGTTGGTATCTATACTCGTTCGCTTTTGTTGCAAGTTTCGGTATTGCGCAGTTTCTTCTGGCAATGCTTGGTTTCGGAGGATTCTTCGTAAAGCAGTGGTTGATTCCGAATGAATGGGCAAGAGTCAACGCCTTCAGCTATGAACCGTCTTATTTCGCAAGCTATCTGCTGATTGGTTTCGTGTTCACCGGCTCACTCCGAAGAAATCGTTCTTCACTGCTCTCCTCCAGAGCCCTGCTTACCATCTACTGCTTAACGGCAATCGGTATCGTGCTCTCGTCAAGCCGGATGGGAATTTTCTTTCTTTTCGCGGATGTTTTCCTGTCACAATTCAGGTTATTTCTCTCCTTTTTCGCAGACTTGTTACGCCTCCGCATTGCCTTGTTTAAAGTGCGTGCGCTAATCCCTACGTTCCTGTCGATCGCCTTTATCTGTACAACTGCGGCGGCCGCCTCGATCGCCATACAGAAAAATCCAGCCCTCGCGTTGATGTTGTTGAACGGCACGGGCATTTCCGATACGGCCGCTCACTCGGTGATTCAACGGGAAAATTCTCTCGAGGAAACTTTCGCCGTTTTTCTAGAGCATCCCTTGATGGGGCGGAGCTTGGGCGGAGTTTCTTCCGCGATCGCAGATCTCCGCGGCGACAGCGTTCAATCTTTTGAAGATTCGAAGGACTCCGAAGGAATGAGCGTCTTTGCTGAAGCCTTGGCTGCAAGCGGCCTTATCGGCATCATTCCCTTTGTCTGCTTCCTGGTTGTGACGTTTCAGAGACCTTGGCAAGTAGCACGCGCCGCGCCGCCTTTCTACGCCGTGCTTCTGCGCGCGTTGTTGCGATCTCTCTTCTTCGCTTGGGTGATTCTGCAATTCAACCAGAACATGCTGCGTCCTTACCTCTGGACGCACATCGCCATCCTGGCCAGCGTCTACGCCGCAGCTCGACTACGGTCTTGCTCATCTCCACAGTAGCCCTCTACAGCTGTTCCGCCGTCCCGCCCCAATCCTGCGGATGCACATCCGCCACCGACTGCGAAAACGTCCACGAGTGTCCCGCAAAATCAACCGCATTGTATTGCCGCTCCCCGTACGGGTATGTCACCGGCTCCTGTGTGATCTGCGCCCCGTGATCCCTGGCCCGGTTGCAATGGCTGTCCGCATCCTCCACGCGAATCAGGACCGAGTATCCCACGCCCAAGGTTTCGTTCGCCTCGTTCGGGCGCATCTCCCTCACAATCACTGCTCCATCTCCCACATTCAACTGCACCCTGTGGTCACCGATGCGCAGACGGACGCCAAATCCGAATGCACCACACAGCCACGCCGCCGCCCGATTCACATCCGGGTAGCTCAGTACCGGAATGACGGTCGCGCGAGGTATCGATCTGTTCGACAGCATCTTTCCTCCTCCATCCAATTATGGAAATCAAGTTGAATGGGATTGCACGGCACCGGCGCAAATCTTCCTTAGTCGACTCCCGGCTGCACAAACACCCTCGACATGTTTTCTTGCCAATCCATAAAGTCGACCGGAAGTCCCTCGCGGCGATAATCAAACATAAGGGTCCTTTATGTTGGACTATCGGTATTACGGGGCTATCCAGTGATCATTTTTTCGTGTTCAATTCGTGTTCAGCAACTGCGCGAACACGGGCTACAAGCTCCTTCAGAAAGTAATCGGAGTTCATAAACCCCGCGAAGTGGCCGCCAGGAATGGGCACAAATTCTTTATGCGGGGCTTTGATTGTTTCGAGGTATTGCTGGGCAAGTGCAGTTGGAGTTGTAAAATCCTCGGTTCCCTCAAAGAAATAAATCGGGAGCGCAAATTCAAGTTCAAGGTCCTTCATCGTTTCGGACCTTGTTTGCGGCACGAGGCGTTCCCCGCTCAAAAGTTGGCCGTCGGCATCATCGTTGGTATCCGCAACGGAATTGCCGGGGGCAACGAGAGTAAGGCCAAGCGTTCCGTATAAGAATTGGTCGGCACCCTCGAAGCGGTTCGACCACTTCCGCTGCACTTGATATCAACGGCCGGACGAATAAGGCGGCGGGCCGATGCTCTTCAGCTCCTCAAGCGCCTGCTGATTGGCTGTAGCTTGCGCCTTTTTCACTAGCGCGTCATATGCCGCTGTGTAGTTCTTGGTCTCATCGGCAACCTCACCCGTGCCCACATATGCGTAGAACAGGTCGGGTCTCGCCCGAACCATCCGCAAACCAAGAATCGATCCGAACGAGTGGCAAACAAGAATGACCTTTTCTTTTTCTGGATGTTTGCGCAGATACTCCGTCAGCTCGATTCCATCCTGTACCATGCGGTCCAGCGTCATTGTCGGAGCAATCGACGGACCTGATCTTCTCAGCGTTCTTCCCGCGCCGCGCTCGTCCCACTGCACAACGGTGAAGTGCTCTTCCCAAGGAGCGAAAATCACAAACGACCACGGGTTTGTTACATCGCCGGGACCGCCGTGCACAAACAGCAAGACAGGATTACTACGGTCTTGCCCGCGAATCGTTATCCACTGTTCAATGCCTCCTATGGGGACGTAGCCCGCCTCGTCGATCCCCTTTGAGGAGTTAATTGCGAACTGTTCCGTGTTCCGCTTGCGGAGAAATGATAACAGCTGGTCAAGCTTGTGATATTCCGCATCGAGTGCTTGGGGTTCTCGTACGGATTCTTTGCTTTGCCCTGGGTCTGACTTCGTTGCCGGCGCCCCCCTACGGCGGCGAAGGCAATTAGCGCATACAGCAAGTACTTGGCGGAATCCATCTCTTTAATACATCAGAGCGAGGCAAAGGTTACATTGCTGTTTTTGTCGGTGAGTTCCACTGTGAAGCTCGAAAGCAAGATGAGGTCCTTTCGGAGTTGCGAAAACGAAGGATGCTGTTGAAAAACTCTTCTGTGATTGCAATAGCGCTTCAAAGCGGGATCAGAAATGTCTACCCTGCGGTCCGCGACCGCTCATATCGCGTCTAATCGCGTCACTGTTCGAGACAAGAATCGCGCGCACTCTGAAAGCCGAGTTTTTCAACGGAATCGAAGGTTTGTGCACGTTTTTTGCCACCGAGTGTTCGGCGGCTTTGATCGAACGGAGTCCCGCTTATTCGTTCTAACCGCTCTACAATAAGGATGCTCCAAGTTTCCATCTCATGTCAGAATTACGTCAAGCCCTGCGTTCTCTCCTTGGAAGGCCGATCTTTGCCTTTACAGCGCTACTGACGATTGCTTTGGGCATCGGGGCAAACACTGCCGTTTACGCGATTGTTCACGCCGTCTTGCTTGAGCCGCTTCCATTTCGTCAACCGGCGGAGCTTGTTCAGGTCTGGGAGACGCACCCGGAATTGCACAACTTGCAGGTCTCTGTGCCCGACTACTTAGATTGGAAAAGATCCGTCAAGAGCCTTGATCTGGCAGCCTACACGTTCCAGGCAATGGATAAAGCCACCTTGTCGGGCCAGGGCGCGCCTACAACAGTTCAGGGCACCAATGCCTCTTCGGATCTGTTTCCGCTCTTGGGAACCGAAACGATATTGGGTCACATCTACAACGCCCAAGAAGAGAAGCAGCCCGTCATTCTGATCAGTGAACAGTTGTGGCGCCGGAAGTTCTCGGCTGATCCTCATGTCATCGGCCGCTCGCTGCGCCTCGGTCGAACGTCCTTCACCATCTTCGGCGTTCTCCCGCAGAAAACTGCTTTTCCGGTTTGGGCAGACGTATGGATGCCGTTATCTCTGATCGAACCCGAGCTGTATTCTACCCGCAAATATCATCCGCTCGAAGTCATCGGCCGCCTGAAACCCGGGAATTCTTTACGCAAGGCTGAAATGGAAACAGAGACGACCGCTCGCCGGCTCAGTGCTGCATATCCGGCAACGAACGGCAAAATTGGTGCGTTTGTAACGCCTCTGATGGAAACCGTGATCGGCGAAGTAAGGCCCGCACTCGTAGCGGCCTGGGTTGCCGTAGGACTTGTGCTCCTGATCGCGTGTGCCAACTTGGCTCATTTGATGATGGCTCGTGCTCTCAATCGCCAGCATGAAATTGCGCTCCGCTTGGCATTGGGGGCGAACAGATTATGGGTTCTGCGCACATTCTTCCTCGAAACATTCGTTCTCTCATTCACCGGTGGATTACTCGGCATCTTGGCAGCCCGTCTCGCTCTGCCAATTATTCAGCGGCTTGCGAACGGTCAACTACCGCGTTCCGCGGGCATCGCAATCAACTCCTACGTGTTGCTGTTCGGGTTTTGCGCATCTCTTGTTGTGGCAGCGCTCTTTGCAGCGCCCTCGTATCTGCAAATATTTCACTCGGACCTGAATAACGTTATTTCGTCAGGGAACACGCGAGGCTCCTCGGTTCGTCGCTCTTGGCTCAGTTCGGTGCTGATGGGTTCTGAAGTTGCATTCTCGCTGGCCGTTTTACTGGCGGCAATTGTGCTCCTTCGCAGTTTCTCGCTGACTCTGAACACGGAACCCGGTTTTCAGCCCAAGAATTTACTTGTGGTGCGCTCCCCTCTTGTTGAAGGAGACTGGCAGAAATCCTACAATTTTTTAAGAAATCGTGTTGCTCCTGAGCTCGCGGGTATCCCAGGCATTCGCGCAGTCGCAGCGGTAAATGCCATTCCCATGAGTCTGGGCACCACAGAACACAGCCGCTATGCCACACGCTTCGGAATCGCGGGAGTAAGTTTCGGGGCTGGCCGATTTCCGACCGCTCAAATTCGCTGGTGCACGCCCAACTACTTCCAGGTTTTGGCGATACCGCTCATCCGCGGGCGGTTACTTACGGATGCGGATCACAATCAACCACACTACGTGATAAACGCGGCATTCGCACGGCGCTTCTTTCCGAATTCCGATCCGGTAGGACAGAAGCTGTTGCTCGGCGTGGTCGGGCCGCACCCTGAATCCGATGAGATCGTCGGTGTTGTGGGAGATGTTCGGGAATTCGGGCTGACTTCTGCTGCCGAACCGACCATGTACTTAGTCGATGTTTCGCCTGGAATGGACATTGTTCTGAAGACCGCGGCCCAAAGCACAACGCTTGATAATTCCGTCCTGACAGCCATGCCTCGTATCAATCCTCAGGAAGCGAGCGGTCCGATAAAAACACTGAGCAGTTACATTGCTGCTTCTCTCTCTCCTCAGCGATTCATTCTCGCCCTGATTGCTACGTTCGCAGGAATAGCCGCTATCCTCTGCGCCGTCGGGATTTATGGCGTGTTCAGTTACTCCGTTACCCGGCGCCTCCGTGAGTTTGGGATCCGCTCTGCTATAGGCGCCCGCAAACAGGACATAATCCTGCAAGTTATCCGCGAGTGCCTGGCCGTGATCCTTCCAGGCTTAGCGGTGGGAATCGGCATTTCAGCCGTTTGTTCACAGTTCATGCGAGCATTGCTCTACCGAGTTTCACCGACCGATACAGTCTCAGTAGCTTTAGCAACGATAAGTGTTTTGGCCCTTTGCTTAGGATCGGTTATCATTCCCAGTTTGCGAGCCGCTCAGGTAGACCCGGCTCATACGCTCCGCGAGCAATAGGCGCCGCGCCAAGTTCGTGATGCGTCCGAGGCACCGGTCGAGATCTATCGCTCAAACCAGCGATGCTGTTGAAAAAGTCTGTCGTACACTTCGCCTTCATCCCATGTAGGCCGATGTCCGGATCGCCCGTCATCTTGGCGCTATTCGGAAAGTTCGGAGAATTCATATCATCGGGAAAGGTTTGCCGACCACAGTGGGTGTCACCCGCCCCTGCACGCGCTCGCTACCGATGCAGCCTATCTGCCATCTCGCCCTTTCGCAGGCTGCTGAGGAATTCAATCTCGCGTTGCAGCTTACGGGCAACGCTTTGATTAAGGGCCGCTATCAAAGCAAATCCGACGACACATGCTACCGCCGTATGAACGATTGTTGACTGCGACAGCTCAAATCCGATACCCCTCGAAGAGGGAAGCCGGGAGAGCCCAAAAACAAATACAATCAGACCGGGCAGTAGGGGCAGCAAATACCAATTCCAAATCCTGCGAAGTAGATCGCGTTGCCGCTCAAGCTGCGTTATCAGAAAATCGAGCGACGAGGCGACCAGGGTGTCAGACGGAAGATTACCGGCTGAGCCGTGGCGAGCCAACTGCCAAGTGACGTAGGCAACACCAGCAGCAATCAGAGTCGCGCCGGCCCGTAGAAGAACCGTCTGGAAGTGCAAAAAGAAATATGCGCTAAGGGCTCCTATTAGCACCGACGCGCTATACTCCCCGATATTTCTCCACCGTATTCTTGCTTGCAGCCGGTACGCTCTCCGCTGCAGTTGCTGCTCCGACATGATGACCGGCTTCTCGGTCTGACTTCGCCAGGCCAGCCGGAGGTCGTCCTTGATGTTGTTATCGTTCTGCATTTCTTTACTCCTTTTCGTGAAATCTGCGAATCAATACGTTTTTGATCCGGTGCACTTTGGTTGTAACCGCACCGGAAGACATTCCGGTGATTTCCCCAATTGCCAGTGCGTCCATGCCCTCGAGGTAACACAGGATGATCTGCCGGTCGAGCGGATTCAACCGTCGGATTAATTCCATGAGCCTTTCCAGCGCCTGGCGCCGGTCCACGACGACCTCGGCATCTTCCTCGTTGGCAGCCACGTCAAGTTCTTCAAGGCTCACCGTGCGGCGCATTCTCGCTCGCAGGCGGCGCAGAACATGGGAGGCGGCGACGTTGTGAGCGACCCGATACACCCAGGTTCGGGGTGAGCACCGGCCATCGAAACTTTTGAGGCTCTTCCACAGCGCGACATGAATGTCTTGAAGCAGATCCCGACAGATTTCCGGATCGGCTTCGTACGCCCGGGCTAATCGGCTTAGGGCAGCGCCATATGCAAGAGCGACATCCTCGTAAATTACTTTGCCCACTGAGCTTCCGCCCACGGTTAATTCGCCTCGACCATACAACGTTGTTGAAGCCTCACATCGAGATAGTCCCCAAAAGCGACTAGCTCTTACAGGTGCGGTTCACTTTTAGTGGTTTCAGGAACTTCGAAAAAGAAGGTATGGACAGTTGGAATCATAGCCTGCTTCTGAGTAGTCGGCACACACGGAAGTTGATCTTTTAACAAGCCGCTCAAGTGGGCGGAAGGACGTATAAAACACTCCGGCAATTAAATGTTTTGGTGCCGTTCGAGTGTTCGGGAACGTCTTTTCATTGATTTTCTTGATGTCGTTCTCAATCTAGCGATACCTTTAAGCAACGCACGGCCACGCCAGAGCTTCCCAGCGACGATCAGGACATCGCCCGCCCAGGTACTTCGAGACATGCTCAGGCCGGTTTGGATGCCGCCGTCGTATCGCTGGGCTACCGTCTACGCCGCAGCTTTTCAGCCGGTCAAAGCGGTCGCCGTGCTGCGTACCTCGTCGCGCTGGCTCTGCTGCGAGCTTGCCTGCATCGCCTCGGCAAGCACGTCACATACATTCTCCTGATAGGTGCGTAGCGTGAAATGATCGTGCCACTCTTTTCTGGCTCTTTTTACCACTGTCCAGACAGTTGCTTTGTTCATTCGTATGACCGAAAGAATGCGCCGTGCGAGAGCATCCACTGTGGCGGTTTCCGCTAAAAAACCCGTTTGATTGTCGTGCAGGACCTCCGGAATTCCGCCTGTTGGGAAGGCCACTACCGGGACCTCTGCGCTAAAAGCCTCCAGAATAACTTTGGTAGTAACGGCTGAGGCATTAGCAGGAACAACCAGCAGGTCCAGACTGGAGTACACCCTCGACATGTTTTCTTGCCAGCCCATAAAGTCGACCGGAAGTCCCTCGCTCGCGGCGATGAGTTTCTCGTAGTACTCCGTTCTCGGAGCTGTCGGCGAACCAATAACCGCGAACCGGCAGTCTGGATTTTGCTTTGAAACAAGCCTCGCTGCTCGTATAAACTCCAATTGGCCCTTCTCCTCCTCTACCCGGCCAACTATGCCTATTCTGCGTATTTTCCCAGGAAACCGCCGCGCGAGAGTCGCGATTCCGCGAACGCCGTCATAGATCAAGCGAAGCCGCTGAGGTTCTACGTACTCTCTGAGCGGGTCTACAGCGTACTCACAGGAAGCAATCACATGGGCGCTCGCGAGTTCTAGCGCTTGTCCCGTCAATGCGATTACCGAATGCTGTAGCAGACGTTTATGGCAGTGAAAAACCAGAGGAGTACCTGTTCTCCATGCGACCCAAGCGGCGGGCGGAAGCAATCGAGGACCGTTAACATACAGCAAGTCAATTTTCTTCGCGCTCACTAGTTCCGCCAGACAATTGGTCAGATGCGGAACTTCGAGCGCATACTTCAGAAGCTCAGATAACGGCTTCTTTCCATTCGTGTAGTCCCGGAAAGCAAAGGTGTGAGTGCAATATCCGCGCCGGCGAATCAGTGCAGGAAACTCGCCTTCCCCCGGGATTGCCACCGAAGGCCGCCATCCCCGTTCCGCGAGTGCCGGCAGGATTTCGAGCAGGCTCCGCTGACCGCCGCCTAGATTCGAGAACTGATCGACACACAAAATGTTGGCAGCAAATTCAGCCTCATCGGAAACTCTTAACAAAGCCTTCATCTGGACGATCCAATCACGAGATCAAGTTTCGGACTCTCGAGAGCGCTTGAGCCGAACAATATGTTCGACATCTCGCGTCGGAACACCTCTTTAGAAAAACGCGCAGCGTGAGAGCGAAGATCTTCCGGCGCCAGATACTTCTCCTGCTGCTCGAACTCCTCCACCGCGGCTTCGAGATTTTCTTCGCCCGGCTCGGAATAGAAAAATCCGCCACACGGATCCGAGACCGGAACCGTTTCGAGGACTCCGCCCTTTCCCAACGCAATCACAGGCTTCCCGCTGGCTAGCGCTTCAACCGGGACAATCCCGAAATCTTCTTCGCCCGGCAGAACGACTGCCCGGCTATGTGCATAGAGATTGCGGAGCTCGTTATCTGATACTCTTCCGCAGAACTCTACATTGCCTCCGGACATCCTCTTCAGCCGGGAGTATTCGGGGCCGCCGCCTGCAATCTTGAGCCGCCTCCCTGTCCTCGTGAAGCAGCGTACCGCGTCGTCTATACGCTTATATGCCACTAATTCCGAAACGATCAGAAAATAATCGTCCGGCGAACCTGTGTAAAAGCCGTCCACGGCGACCGGTGGATAAACGATTTCGGATTGCTGCCGGTAGGTTTTCCAGATGCGGTTTTGTACGTTTCGGCTGTTAGCGACGAATTGATCGACGCGCATCGCAGATGCAGCGTCCCACAGCCGCAGATAGTTCGCCAGAGGAGCCATCAGAGCTCGCTTGACGGTTGAGCGCGTCCACTCGTGCAAATACGTTGGATAGAGATCCCACAAGTAGCGCATCGGCGTGTGACAGTAGCAAACGTGTCGCGTTTGCGAGTTGGTCAACACGCCTTTCGCCGGACCGGACTCGCTGCTGATTATCAGATCGTACTCGCGTAGATCGAAGTTCTCGAGCGCAATTGGCGCGAGCGGCAGACAGGAGCGGTAATAGCGCCGGAATGGATTCAGAAATGACGCAGTAACCTTATGTGAACGGATAAATGGTGATACCCGCTCCGGATCATAGAAGAGAGTGAAAATGTCCGGCTTGGGAAGAAGGCGGCACAGCTCTTCTACCACTTTCTCGCCGCCTCGCATTCCTAGCAGCCAGTAATGGACGATGGCGCACCGCATCAGGGCAACCCCGCCGGTCGGGCTCGTTTTTTCAACCTTCTCACCATGCGTCCTTACCTGCCAGGACACGCGGTAACGTAAGCAGCAGGATCCTGAAATACAGCGGGATTGACCACCTTTGAACCAGGAAGAGATCCAGGCGCCGGCGTTGCGGATAAGTAAGCCGGCTGCGCCCGGTAATCTGCCAAAGCCCGCTCAGTCCTGGTCTCGCTGATATCACGAACGCGGCGTCAGATCCGTAATGCATATCGAGCTCCTCGCGTGTGAGCGGCCGGGGCCCCACGAGCGACATTTCCCCCCGAACGACGTGCCAAAGCTGCGGCAACTCGTCTAGTGAGTAACGGCGGCAAAACGCCGCGAAACGGCTTGTCACACGAACGTTCTTTTTCCTCGGGGTCATCACAGGAGACTCGGAATTCGACAACCGGTGAACAAAAACAAATCGCTTCCCGACGTCCCCCTTCCACATCGTCCGTAGCTTTAGAACCCAGAAAAGTCTGCCGCCCTGTCCTACGCGCCGATGAGCGACAAGCGGTGATCGCCGCGATATCGCCACAACGATGATCGCCGCCACGAGAAGAATCGGAAGGGCAGACAACAACAGAACCCCTGCAGTAAGCCGCTCCAGTGTACTCACTACTCTCCAGAGAGTCGCTCGCGACTGAATTGGAGCGAGCTCGAAAGCAATAGATCCGATATCTGCTGAACCCACGCTCTGAACTTAGAGCAGCCGGTACCAGGAGCGTGTTCAAACCTTGTAAAAGTGTTGTAATCCCGGAAAATCGCTCAAAGGCAAGACCAGCTACCTGGAGTTTGGACATTTCGGAAGGTGGGCTTCCAGCCCGCGCGGGGCTTGAGCCCCGCTGCGCGTGGCTTCAGCCACGCTGTCCCGGGGACCAGCCTCGCTCCGTGCTTGTCTGAATGATGTAAAAATACGGTAAAAGAACGCCAGCATACTGTCAGCAAGCGAGAGATAATCGGCGAAACCAAGTTAGAATGGGTGAACTGCGATGCAAACAATACTTGTCATCGATGATGATGAGAGCTTGCGCGAGACGATCGGCGTGATGCTCGAACGAGAGAGTTTCGTTCCTATCTTTGCAGCCGATGGCAAGACCGGATTCGAAAAAGCGCTGACCCTCAAACCGCAACTTGTGCTGGTTGATTTGAGGCTTCCCGGGATGAGCGGAGCGGAAGTTTGCAAGCAGCTCCGCGCTGACAGAATACAGACTCCCATTATCGTGTTAAGCGCTGTGGGCGAGGAAATCGATAAAGTCTTGCTGCTCGAAATGGGAGCGGATGATTACATCGTGAAGCCGTTCGGGACTCGGGAGTTGCTGGCGCGAATCAGAGCGTTGTTGCGGCGAACGTCTTCAGACACCAAGGTACTTCACTTTGGTGATGTCGAGATCGATGTCGATCGCCGCAATACAAAACGCCGCGGCCACGATATTAAGCTGACCCCGGCGGAATACAATTTGTTGCTGTATTTCTTGCATAATCCGGATCGCGCGCTGACGCGGGATGTCATCCTCAACTCCGTCTGGGGCTACGAGTCCTATCCGAATAGCCGGACCGTCGATGCTCACGTGGTGCGGCTCCGCCAGAAGCTGGAACCGGACCCGAACATACCTCGGCATTTCGTCACCGTGCACGGCGTGGGCTATCGCTTTTTGCCCTGACCTCGTCGCGGCGCCATGCCATTCGTTTTGATCGTCGAAGACAGCGATGATACAGCGCCTCTTGAGATTGCATTAGCTTCTATCAATGATCTCGGCATAAAGGTTCTGGCAGACGGGCGGCGCGCGCTCGAATTGCTGCAGTCGGGAACCGTCGATTTCGCAGCCGTCATTACCGATCTTCATTTGCCACGTGTTGACGGCTACGACCTTATAGCCGCGATACGCGCTCACGATAAATATCGCGGCTTGCCCATAATCGTCATCAGCGGAGACACCGACCCGGATGTCCGCAACCGCGTTCGCAACTTAGGAGCGGATGCCTTTTTTAGTAAACCCTACTCGCCTGCTGAAATACGCCACACGCTAAAAGGTCTCTTATATGCGCCATAGGCTGACATTCGTGCTCCTCATTGCTGCTATGAAGGTCTGTGCTCAGGAGAGTTCTGACACTTCGGCCGTAATGAAGCAGATTCTCGAAAGATTAGATAGCCTGGAGAAGGAAAATAGACAGCTCGCGCAAGACGTTCGATCATTACGTCAGGAACTCGCGGTCTCGCGCTCCAGTAGCCCGGCAGCAGCTCCCGACGCCGCGAAGCCCGAACAACCTCCTCTCGATGAGCGTGTAACAGTCGAGGAACAGCGAACGGCGGAGCAGGCGCAAACAAAGGTAGAGGCTGCGCATAAGTTTCCGATCCAGCTGAACGGTATGTTGCTCTTCAACGCCTTTGCCAATAGCGCGACCAATGCATCTGAATACTCGGGCAACTACAACTTGTTGACAGGCCCAAACAGAGCTGGGGCCACTCTCCGTCAGACTTTGTTGGGTCTGGACTTCCAGGGTCCGCATTTACCGGGAAACGGTCGTGTCAACGGATCCATAACTATGGATTTCTCGAACGGTTCGTCCGATCCGGAATATCTTCGGCTTCGGCTTCGCCGGGCAGATATCTCACTCGATTGGGATAATCGAAGTTTCTCGATAGGACAGGACAAACCGCTGATCTCCCCCTACCAACCCGACTCTCTGGCCGAAGTTGGAATTCCTCCTCTCGCTGGGGCCGGCAATCTATGGCTCTGGCTGCCGCAAGCGCGTTACGAAGAGAGACACAAACTCGGAAGCAACTGGGGTTTTAAAGGCCAGCTCTCCGTGATGCAAACCGAGGAGACTTATGCAATGATCCCGCCTGCCTTGCAATACACCCAAGAGCCAGCCCGGCCCGCGCTCGAAGGCCGTCTAGCATTCTGGCACAAAATCGATGACACCAGGAGATTTGAGTTCGCTCCCGGCTTTCACGTGAGCTCGAGTCACGTTGCAGGCGCCTCGGTCGGCTCGCACATAGGCTCACTCGACTGGCTCATCGTTCCTGCTTCTCACCTGCAATTCAGCGGAACCTTTTTCAAGGGTCAGAACGTCGCCGGCCTCGGGGCACTCGGAAATGGCTTTGTCATCACTCCGGACGGAAATGTTCGGCCCGTACAAAGCATTGGCGGTTGGGCTCAGGTTGCTTTCCCAATTACCAGCCGGTTGACTTTCAATGTCTTCACGGGGGTGGAAAACGATCATAACCAATTCCTCGCCGCCTCGAGTATTGTGCATAACTGGACTTATGCCTCCAACGTCATGTATCATCTCGGCCCCAACCTCGTAGTCAGCCTGGAGGCCTTACAGATGCGGACGCGTTCCTTTGCCGGTGTTGCAGGACTGCAAAATCACTATGATCTGGCGCTCGGCTACCTCTTCTAGGAGATTCTTCGGAACGCTCACGTTTGCTTTAGCAGCCATTCTGTCACCGCAAATCTCTGCGAGCACGGTGACCGGCTGTACTCGCCTGATTCAATCTGCCGATTCGACTATCAAGAAGAGAAATGATTTATCGGGTATCGTTGTCTGGCTTACTTCAGCTGGCGAACCGGCGCCTCACGCGGTCCGGAAGCATGCTCAAATGTTGCAGAAGGACAAGCGCTTCTCCCCGCATGTTCTCGCTATCCAGACTGGAACGAGTGTCGATTTCCCGAATCTCGACCCTATCTTTCACAATGCGTTTTCAAATTACGACGGCCAGATTTTTGATGTAGCATTGTATCCCCCTGGATCCTCGCGAACGGTCCGGTTTGATCGGCCGGGGATAGTTAGAGTTTTTTGCAATATTCACCCTTCTATGTCGGCGATCATCGTGGTTGTGAATTCAAGTTATTTCGCTACCACTGACCGGGAAGGGCACTATCTCATTCCTCACGTGAACCCTGGTAAATATCAGTTACATTTTTTTTGTGAGCGAGCGACGCCGGAGACGCTTGCGAAACTGACGCAAAATATAGTTGTTGGGGATGACGTGAACCCTCTGGAACTCGGGATGGCAACGATTTCGGAGGCTGGTTACCTGCCCGCAGCTCATAAGAATAAGTATGGTCAAGACTACCCTCCTAACGCTGACCAGACGGACGGATATTCTGTGCTAAAGAAATGAAGACCTTCTCTCTTAAAGGAAGCTCGCTGCTCTGGCGCATTCTTCTCTCGACCTCTCTCGCCGTGACTGTCGTGTTTGCGCTCACCGGCTGGATGGTGCAGAGATATGCCGCGGCCGTCAGCCAGCACAGCCTGGAAGAGGAAGTCCGAACCAGCCTGCAGGCCTATCAATCGCTATGGAGCGCTAAGGTTCACAATCTGACTGAGATCAGCCGCGTGATGAGTTCGATGTCCGACGTGAGGGCCGCCTTCATGACGGGCGATCAGGCCACAATCCGCGACACTGCGGAACAATTGTGGTCAAAGGTCTCAGACGAGGATGCCAGCTTCCTCGTGTTGGATCCGGACGGAAACGTTATCACTTCACTCGGAGGCCGTCCCGAGTTCTCCGTCAACCCGAATTTGATAAGAGCCGCTCGTCTCCAGTTCCCGAAACAAGTATTTGGTTACGCGGCGCGTCAGAACCATCTCTATTATGTTGTTCTCACGCCGGTCTACGTGGAGGCACAGCATGGACAGGCATTGCTGAATGTTCTGCTGATCGCCTTCGATATAGATAACAAGCTTGCTTATGAGCTGAAAAAATCGACTCACGGTAGTGATTTCGCATTTCTGAGCTCCGATTCCGTAATCGCAGGTACGCTACCTGGAATCACTGCGGCAGATTTGCGATCAGGGAAAAGCATACGGGGGAGTGTTCGCCGGGTCAAGCTGCACGGTCAAGACAATCTCCTTCTCGGAACGGCTTTACCGGATACAGCGGGAAATACCATAGGGGAGCTCTTTATCATTCGCTCTTTCGCCGGCCCCCAGGCAACCTTGGCAGGGCTCCGGCGAACGGTTGCCGTGTTTTGGACAGCGGGTATTATTGTGGCGCTCGCCTTGACGTACCTTCTCTCCAAACGTGTACTGGAACCCGTAAGGACCCTGGACCGCGCCGCCGATGAAGTTGCGCGCCGGAACTACGATTATCGAGTGCCGGTTGAGACCGATGACGAACTCGGCCGGCTGGCTGTGACTTTTAATCAGATGTGCGATTCCATTCAACGCGCGCGCGAGGATCTGATACGGCAGGAACAGCTTTCGACCATCAGCCGTCTTTCGAGTTCCATTGTGCACGATCTGCGGAATCCGCTCGCGGCAATTTATGGTGGGGCCGAGATGTTGGTAGATGCCGAGCTCTCCTCCGAGCAGCAACGCAGACTTGCGGCTAACATCTACAACTCCTCTCGGCGCATTCGCGAATTGCTGCAAGAGTTGCTCGATGTCTCGAGAGCCAAAAACAAACCGGTCGAAGCCTGCAGGTTAGTCGATATTGTGACTTCTGCGCGAGACGAGCTCATACGGAGCGCAGAACTGCAATCCGTTTCTATCACGACCGAAATCCCGGAAAACCTCGAGGTGGTCGTATCGAGGGATCGTCTGGAACGCGTTTTTGTAAATCTGATCGGCAACGCAATCGATGCGATGCCCCAGGGTGGAAACGTGCAGATCAGTGTGCAGCTTGAGTCTGGCAGTGTGAAGGTTCTCGTCGAGGATTCAGGTTCGGGAATCTCGGAGGAAGCATGGCCAAACCTATTCCGCCCTTTTGCAAGTTTCGGCAAGAAAAATGGGCTGGGTTTGGGCCTGGCTCTTTCCCGGCAATCGCTTTTGGATAGTGGAGGCGACCTATGGGTGGAAAGAAAAGAGACCCCCGGTGCACGCTTTGTGATGCGCCTCCCCTTAGCAGCTGAACCACCGTCAAAATCGGATACCGCCCAACTTACGCTGATATCAACAGAACCGCGCGCGTAAGTAAGCGCATCAGAACCGCGCGCATCAGCAAGCGGAATCATGTCTCACCTTCCTGACTTACTTTACGAAAGTTTCACAACCTGATAACCACCCTCGAATCCTCGCGAATCTAGACTAATTCAGGAAGCACGCGATAAGTGCATCCCCATTAGCCCATGAATGTTGTAAAGCCCAGGATAATTTCGTTATTTCTTGCTTTGTCGTCCGTCGCGCTGGCCCAGACCGCCTCGTCCTCCGATCTTGCGAAACTCCTCGGTATCTCGTTCCCAAGCGATTCGCAATCGACGGTTCTACTTACGAAAGACGGAAAGCAATACCTGATCGATGTTCCCTCAAAAACTATTAAGGAGCTTCACTCGCAATCCTCCGAAGCTCCCGCGCCCGCGGCGGCTGCATTGTTTTCCGAAAACTGCGCCCGCTGTCACGGGCCAGATGGCAAAGGTATTAGATCGGTAGGAACACCGAACTTCACCGATCCCGCTTTCCAAAAAAGTGTGAGCACGAGCGCCATACAGTCGGCGATCCAAAACGGAATGAATGGGACAATGCCGGCGTGGTCAGGAAAGCTCACCGCTGAACAAATCTCGAGCTTGGTAACATATGTTCGCTCCCTTACTCCCGGTTCAAGCAGTAGCGTTTCCACAACTAACTCCAACAGCCCGGCAGAACAACCAAAGCCCGATATCTATCAACCCGGCGATGACGTCCTTATCACCCTGCCGACCGGCAGACCCACCGACCGCCACGGTGTCTATGTGAATTTCGCCCACCGATTTGCTTACGATCCTGCCTTTACCGGTACTAACCGGGGCGCAGAATTGCTGGGGCTCGACGGTGTCGCCATCCCGTCATTCGGATTCAGATACGGAGTAACAGACAATCTGTCCGTTAGCATCTTCCGATCCCCTTCGCTCATCAATCGTCCCATTCAGCTAATGGCGGGGTACAACCTCGTCGAGGAGCGCAAAGGAGGTCCTTTGAATCTGATGGTTCGCGTGTCGATCGAAGGGCAGGACAACTTCCGAAAGAATTACACGGAGAATATCGAAGGCATAATTTCCCGGAGCATCACATCCCGTGCTCAATTGTATTTCGTCCCTACGGTCTCTTTTAATGACCGTCGCTTGGAACAGCCTTCAGGTTTTCTCTCCAGTCAAATTCCGGATGTCCCTGGAGTGAATGCCTTCTCTCTGGGCACCGGACTAGCGATCGATATTAGACCATCGGTAGCGCTGCTCGCCGAAGTCATTCCGACTCTGGTCAATGCCCAGGAGCTTGGTATCCACCGCCCGGTCTTCGCATTTGGAATTCAAAAGAAAATCTGGCGTCACTCGTTTACCTTGGGATTGACAACCAGCCCCGGAACAACTGTGTCGCAACGCGCGGCCACACGTGCAACATTCCTGAATGATCCGAGTGCGGATACGTTAGGAGGCTTGACTCTCGGCTTCGATCTCACACGACAACTGAAATAAATAAAGCTGGTCGTGATCGTTTTTACCGTTTGTACCCGTCCCTTTTTTATAGACGGTAAAAACTCGGCCATAAACGTGAAATCCTTAGGGTTTTTGACAGTTTGGGCACCAAAAAGACCGTCGGGCCTCCGGTCCTTGCTTCTGCGAAACGATCGGATTACCGCAGACTCGACACGGTTCCCCGGTCCTGCCATAGACCCACAGCCTCGCGCTTTCGTCAGCCCGCCCTGTGGTCCGCCGGAAGCCTGTGTACGTAATGATCTGGTCGCCCGATACATCCGTTACGTTCATTTCGATCAGCTTTTTCGCGCTTGAGACCAGATTTTCGATCTCGGCCGGAGTCAGGCTGCCGATCTTTCGAAAAGGATTCACCCGGCTGACGAAACAGGTTTCGGATTTGAAGACATTGCCCAGACCCGCCATCAGCGATTGGTTCAACAGGGCGCTTCCGACCTCCATCTCCGGCCGCGATGCTAAGCTGGCGACGGCTGCTGCCGGATCGAAATCCTTGAGCAGTAACTCCGGCCCAAGATCTTTGTACCCGCGACGCCGCGCGAGCGACATCTCGTCATGAAACTCCGCGACCGGAACGTTAAAAGCGACGGCCAACAGATCGCTTGTGCCGATGACAATCCGCATATGGTAGCGGCTTCTTTGCCATCGCTCTCCCGGTCGATAAATATGCCAGCTTCCGCTCATCAGCATGTGCGTAAGCAGGATCAGGTCGCCGGAGAACCGAATTTCCATCCATTTGCCCGATGCCGTTACCGATTGCACTGTTCGCCCTGTGATCGGATAATCGTGATTGACTCTTTCAAGCTTTGGAAGAACAGTTTCAAAACTCGTAACCGTCTTTCCTCCGAGCCCGCGCTGCAGAGCGCGCGCAGCGCGCCAAATGGTATCACCCTCCGGCATTTTGTGGCTCTTCTGCGATTTCGCTGTCTTCTTCTGGATCCTCGTCCGCTTCGGTGGGTTCTGGAACGGCGAATACGCGCCTCATCTGGAATCCGGCAGCTGAAGGCGAGAACCCGGCGTCTTCCAGAAATCTTGCCAGGAAGTGACCTGAGGCAGGCTGATCATTGATGTTGCTGATCAGCAGCCCGTTCCGCCGGCCTCTTCGTTGCCCTGCTACCTCCGCCAGTTTGCGCGCTAATGCCGCCGCCACCTTGGACCGCTCCGGCTCGTCTTCCGGCAGAAAGACCCGAATGGCGCTGTTCCTTCGTCGCAAAAATGCCGCCAGCTCGCCATCCACCAGCACCACACTGGCTCCGGCCGTCCGGGCCATCCCGTGAGCCGCGCCATCCGTGCCTGCGACTTTCGTCCAGGGCAGCAGACTTCCGTATGGATTCGCTGGATCCGTCGAGGCCAGATGAAAAGCTTCGGCTCGCTCGAGATTGGTCTTCAGACCGCGAAGCATGTCTACTGCAGCGGAGGTTGCAAACTGGGCCGCCCCCATACCGGCAACAAACATGCCTCGCCTGATCCAGCCTCCTTCTTCCATCGTCTTTAACGCCGGATAAATCGATGGATATCCGCCGGCAATGTCCTCGGCTAATGCCGTTTCGCGCATCACGATTCCGTATCGAACCAGCATCTGTTGAGCGAGCGCCGCTGTGTGCTCGGTGAAATTGACTTGCTCTCGCCCAAACCGTTGCTCCACTAAAGACCACCTGCCCTCGGGCATCTTGCCCTGGCCGGTTCGCGCACGAAAACGTCGAAGAAATTCTGGCGAACCGGGAGGTCCGTCTTGAGCAATCCCTCGTTTCCGTGACTCCTCCGGACGGATAAGATTGCGCAATGGATGAAAGGTGTCATTGCTCGCCAACCCGGCCCAAACCAGCTCCCAGATAGCATCTTGTGTATCGCCCGGATAGCCGCCTCCACATGCCTGATGCAACTCTGAGAAGAAGGTTGCTCCTCGATTCCGCAGCAACTCCATAATCTTCTGAGCTCGTTCAGATAAATTTCCCGAGGCTTGTTTCTCGACATCGATCGGTCGCAATTTAGCAACAGATTCGTTCAAATAAAGAGCGACCCGGCCATCGCGATCGCCGACCTGCTGAAGGCCCACCCAGAGAACTTCGCCAGACGCGAGTAGAGCGTCCAAATCTTCACGGCGATATTCCGCAACCCGGGCCGGAAGAATCTCTGATTCCAGATCAGATACAAGAAGTGGCGCGCCTTGGAGAATCTCAATCGCATCCAGAAGAGAATCCAGCCCGCGCCGCGGCGCAGTAATCCCCTGCCAGCGGCATAGAAAACGTGTAAAGGTTTTCTGCTCGGCCGGAACAACTTCGCGACGTAATTGCGCCAGTGTCCGGCGTCGTACCTGCTGCAGAACATCCGGATCGCACCACTCCCGATGAATCCCGCCGGGGCGAAACTCTCCCTCGTAAAGTACGCCTGATGCATGGAGAGACCGCAACGAAGATTCGGCCATGGAAAGTGACAAAGCGAACCGCTTGGCAACATCGCTCGAGGTGAATGGGCCGTGAGTACGTGCGTACCGGCGAATCAGTTCAAGCACCGGCCGATCACTTGGCTTGAGAAACGCTTCGGGCACTCCCGGTGGCATCGGAATGCCGAGTGCGTCTCGATATTTTCCGGCATATTCGACCGGTATGTAGCGGGTCTCGCCCGCGATTCGAATCGAAAGCGCTCTGCGTGTGACCACCAGATCTTTGATCGTCTGCGCTGCTTCGAGCGACGCCGAACGAGCAGCAATTTCAGACTGGGAAAGATCACCCAATCGCAGCAACAAATCGTGCAGACCGTCCGCGTGCCGAACTTGATACTCAGGGTCAATAGCCTGCAGCCGCGCCTCGACCTCTTCCAGAACGCTTTTGTCCAGCAGTTCCCGGAAATCGGTACTGCCCAGAATCTCCTCGAGTTGCGATTGATCGATCGACAGTGCCTGCGCCCGCCGCTCTGCCAGCGGCGCATCGCCATCGTAAATGTAATTTGCTACATACGAGAACAACAGCGCCGAGGCAAACGGCGATGGCCGCTCAGAGTCGATGGTGGTGACGCGAATCTTGCCATTCTGAATATCTGTCAGAATCTGCGCGCTCGATTTGATGTCCAGCACATCACGGAGGCATTCTCTATAGCTTTCAAGTAGTATCGGAAACGAAGAGAAGCGCGACGCAACGGCGAGCAAATCAGCCGATCGCTTTCTTTGTTGCCACAAAGCGCTCCGCATGCCCGGTCGTCGTTTGGGCAGCAAGAGAGCCCGGCCCGCGGCTTCTCGGAATTTAGCGGCGAACAATGACGTGGATCCAAGCTGGCGGATGACCAAATCTTTTAATTCGGCCGCCGAAGGGATGAGAATCCCGCTGTCGATCGGCGCTTCAGTGTCTGGGAGACGTATGACGAAGCCGTCGTTGGACCACATCGACTCAGCTTCGACGCCCCGTTCGGACCGGATGCGAGAGGTCACCGCCATGCACCATGGCGCATGTACAGCGCTTCCGAAGGGAGTCAGAACACAGACTCTCCAATCGCCCAATTCATCCCGGCAGCGCTCTATCAAGATGTCCTGATCGCTCGGTACGCGGCGCGTTGCCGCAACTTGTTCATCAAGATACTGTAGTACGTTTTCAGCTGCAGCCTGATCCAGACTATGGTCTTCAATCAGCTTGGTAATCGCCACCGGGCGAGGCAGCGCCAGCAGTTCGCGAATCATCTGCCCCATTTGTCTTCCAAATTCGGCAGGCCTCGCGCTCGAATCGCCATGCCAAAACGGCATCTTTCCGGGCTCGCCGGCCGCCGGAGAGACTAACACGCGATCGTGAGTGATCTCCTCGATTCGCCAGGTGGTCGCGCCCAGAATGATGGTGTCGCCCGGGCGGCTTTCGAAAATCATTTCTTCGTCCAGTTCGCCCACGCGCGCGCCTTTTGTAGCGCCCGAGAGAAAAACGCCATAAAGCCCGCGATCGGGTATCGTGCCGCCATTCACGATTGCCATCAGCCGAGCTCCCTGTCGAGTCGTCAACTTATTCGCAATGCGGTCCCAAGTAATTCGGGGGCGCAACTCGGCGAACTCATCCGATGGGTAACGGCCCGAGAGCATATCGAGTACGCCGTCGAAAGCAGCCCTTGGGAGAGCGGCATAAGGAGCGGCTCGGCGAACAGTGGCGAAAAGCTCGTCCGCATCCCAGCTGTCCAGGGCGACCATCGCGACGATCTGCTGAGCGAGTACATCGAGCGCGTTACGAGGGTAGCTGACAGACTCTATCTTGCCTTCATACATTGCACGCGTCATCGCCGCGCATGCAACTAAATCGCCCCGGTACTTCGGAAAAATCACAGCCGAACTCACACCGCCGACTTGATGGCTTGCTCGCCCGACCCGCTGCATGCCGCTTGCGACCGAAGGCGGGGATTCGATTTGCACGACCAGGTCCACAGCCGCCATATCGATGCCCAGCTCGAGCGAAGATGTGGCAACCAACCCTCCCAGAGTTCCCATCTTGAGCCGCTCTTCAATTTCTTTTCTCTGTGCTGCCGCCACACTTCCGTGGTGCGCCCGTACAATTACCTCCCCGGCAAGCTCGTTGATTGCGCCTGATACACGTTCGGCCAAGCGTCTGCTGTTGACGAAGATCAACGTGGAGTGATGCTCGCGTACCAGTTCCAGCAGTTTCGGGTGAATTGCACTCCAAATCGAGGGGCGAATCGGTGCCCGAGAGGCGGGGCCGCTCGGCAGCGTGTCAAGATCATCCAGACGCGTCATGTCCTCGATTGGCGCTCGGACCTCTAGGACGAGACGTTTAGGCTCGCTCGCGTCGACGATATTGACAGGTCGAAATACGGGAAGGACCGAGGCGGATTCCAAACCCAGGACAAGTTCGTCGGATTCGTCAGGGCTTTGCGTGCTTCGCCTTGACGACGAAGCGCCCCCCAGAAATTGACCAACCGTTTCGAGAGGACGTTGTGTGGCAGAAAGCCCGATTCGCTGCAACTTGCGGCCGCAGATTACCTCCAATCTCTCGAGAGAGATCGCGAAATGCGATCCGCGTTTACCTGGAATGAGCGCATGAATTTCATCGATTATTACCGTTTCGATGGCGCGTAGAGCATCGCGCGCGTTCGAGGTCAACAGCAGGTACAGTGATTCCGGAGTAGTGATGAGAATGTCGGCAGGGTGGCGTGCAAAATGCGAGCGCTCGGCGGATGGCGTGTCCCCAGTTCGAATCGCGATCTTCGGCTCGTAAACTTCTATGCCCAGCCGTTTGGCCGCTTGCGAAATGCCGACCAGCGGTGCACGCAGGTTTCGTTCGACATCCACCGCCAGCGCTTTGATTGGAGAAACATAGAGAATCCGACAGCCTTGTTTTTCCGCTCTCTTCTTGAACATGAGCTGATCAAGGCACCACAAGAATGCAGCCAGCGTTTTGCCGCTGCCGGTGGGCGCCAGTATCAAGACTGATTTGCCGCTCGCGATAGCCGGCCAGCCAAGCCTCTGGGCACGAGTGGGCTCCGCAAAAACCGCCTGAAACCATTCACGAACTGGTGTGTGAAAGATCTCTAAGGCGTCGTGATTGCTGCTGTCTGGTAACGCTCCCGACCTGATAGCCATCGTTCTAGTGGCTTCGCCACTCAAACCTTAAGTCTGACACTCGCCTACGGATCTGTCGCATTTGGGTTGCCGGGATTAGCAATCACAAAAGATTTACTGGTTATCCACAACTCCGAGGAATAAATTGCCCACACTAGAGCGGAGCTCTGAACACAGACTTAAAGGGCACATTAAGGAGATGTATGAAATCGAGTAATTCGAAGTTTAAGAATCGCCGTTCCTTTCTGCGAAGTGGTCTCGCAGCGGGAGGCGCCATTGCCGGCACAACCATGATTGGCGAACGCAAGCTGTTCGCGCAGGCCAACAGCACACTCACTAGAGGCGACGTCGCAGTCCTCAAGTTCGTAGCAGCGGCTGAGCTTATTGAGGCTGACTTCTGGACTCAATATGCAGAGCTCGGAGGCGTCACCACAGAACCTCTCAACACCTATCAGCTTGCCCTGCAAAATCTCGATTCCGATGGTCTACAGTACATCAGCAGCAATACTCTCGATGAAGTAAGTCACGCGGAATTTCTGAACGCGTACCTTATTTCCAAAGGCGAGGAGCCGGTGGATTTGGATCGCTTTCGCAATTTGCCGAGCAGTCAGGCGGATGGCGCTCAGCAAATTGGGCGCCTCACAAATCTGATGCACCTAAAGATAGATACGAGCTGGTATACGCGGTATCGCAGCAAAACCAATCCCGATTTCGGGGCCACTTTCCCTCAAGCGTTGCCGGATTTATTTGCCAGACGCGTTACCGGCATACCGAGAACGAACGCCGATTTCGGTCCTAAGGACCACGTTCAAGCGATTGCCAATACAGCGGCCTTCCACTTCGGATCGATCGAGCAGGGTGGTTCCAGTCTCTACGCTACTCTCGGGCAGAAGGTAACCAGTCTGGAAGTTTTGAAAATCATGTTCAGCATTGGCGGAGATGAAGTGGCACATTTCTTGGAATGGGTGGATTTTGCGGGAAATGCGGTGCAACCGCCCGTGGCGCCCGTGACCGATCCAAAGAACGGTCTGACGTTTCCAAATTTCAATGCCAAGCCGAACCCGCTGTTGCAGACCAATCTGATCTTTCCTGTGCCGTGTGAATTTATCAGTCCGGATCTTCCTCGTTGCGCGGTGATTCGTCCGACGGGTCCGGGCGAGATAGATGCCCTGGGAGCTGCCAATTTCCTCATTGCACAAGGACTCTTCATCGGCCAACCGAAGGAGTTCAATGAACTTCTCATCAGTATGGCCAGAGAGGCCGACGCCGCCAAACGCGAGCTTTAGAAATTAAAAGGGGCAAACTTTTGAGTTTGCCCTCTTTCTGCCCGCCCTGATAACCACCCATACAATCCATGTCTTTTCTCCGGTTTACGTTTTATTTACAGCTTTAGAACACCCTAATTTTTGATCTCTTCCCATACTGTACATGTGCCCCGCTCATGAAGAAGAAAGTTCTTTTTTTCTTTCCCGCCTTTTCAAGCCAAGAGGCGACCGCTCCTCTGGCAATTCTGGCTTTGGCGACGCCTCTCGAGCGAGCCGGTTATCAAGTACGAATTATCGATTCGACAATCACCCCGAATTTTCAGCAGCAGGTAATCAGGGAACTCGCAGACTCGCTTTGTCTCGCCGTTTCCCTTGTTACCGGGCCGATGATTCGGGAAACCGCGCAAATCGCGAAGGCGGCAAAGGCGGCCTACCCCGATAAACCTGTGATCCTGGGCGGCTGGCATCCTTCGCTGCTGCCTGATCAGACGCTCGCGTGTCCCGACGTCGACGCCATCGTTATCGGACAAGGCGAAGAGGCCTTGGTCGAGATGATGCAGCGTATCGAGGCCGGCGATTCGTTCAAAGGTATACCGGGCGTCGCTTACAAGAAAGACGGGCAGCTTGCTTTCAATACACCACGTGCGCTAAAGCCTATACGGGATCTGCCTCCGAAGGCATATCATCTGGCGGATTTCGATGCCTACGAACGGGTTTGTGGGCGCCGCTGGGCAATGTACACGTCGAGTCTCGCGTGTCCCTTCAACTGCGCCTATTGCACGAATGAAGGTCTTTATGGGCGCAAGTGGAATGCTTTGGATGCGGATCAGGTCGTCGAGGAAGTCAGCGATCTGGTATCGCGTTATGGGCTCCAGTTGTTGTGGGTAGTCGACGATAACTTTCTGGTAGATCGCGATCGGGCCGTCAAAATCGCCGAAGGTTTAGTACGTAGCGGCGTCAAGTTCGATTGGAGCATTCAGGCTTCGACCAATCTCGTCACGCGCCTGACTATTGAGGAGCTGAAACTGCTTCGCCGAGCTGGCCTATCTCAAGTTGCTCAAGGCGCCGATTCCGGGTCGAAGAAAATCCTTCATCTGATGAACAAGGATTTTCAGAAACTCGAGACAATCTACCTCGCTGCCGACATGTTGAGCCAGGCCGGCATTCGGCCTTCGTTCAACATGATCTTTGGTTTCCCTGGCGAAACGGAGGTAGAACGCCGCGAATCGATCAACCTCGTTATGAACATTTGCCGGCGCTACCCGCAAGCCGAGTTTTGGACTAACATTTTCACTCCTTATCCGGGCTCTCCTGTGATGAAGAAAGCTTTCGAGCTCGGCATTCAAGTGCCGAAGACTTTCGAAGGTTGGGCCGATTTCTTCCCTCGGTACACCGTTCTTCCATGGTTAAAGGGCGCGCAACATGATCGCGTGCAGCGGATGCGGGAGTACTTGCGCGTGGCCTTCAATCGCGTTCCGATCGGAGTCCAGACGAAACATCCGATCACGCGCCTTGTACATCGCGCGATCAGTCTGCCTGCGCGCTGGCGTCTGGATCATAACGTCTACGCGGCTCCCGTCGAGCTCTGGCTCAAGAACAAAGCGAACAAAGTATTCCCGCCGCTAAAGCCCAAGGTGGACGCACAGCAACTCTCTGCCGAGGTGGTTTCGTGTTAGCGCAAAGCGCGCAGATGGGCGCCGGGAACCCAGCGGACGTGGCCGCGTCAGGCGAGTCTGTTGTGCGCGTTTCCTCGATAGATCAGCCAGGCAGAAAAGTCCTGCTCTTCTCTCCGCCTTATCAAGGAAGAGTTTTTGGACCTCCGCTTGGCCTCTTGAGTCTCGCGTCTTCCATACGCGAGGAGGGATTTAGCCCCGTTATTATCGATGGCGCAACCACTCCGAAATTTTTAGACGTTATCGCCAAGGAAGCTGCCAATGCCTACGCCTTCGGCATCTCCGTTTTGACCGGTCCGATGATACGTGATGCCATCGCCGCCAGCCATGTTGTAAGGCAAGTTCGGCCTGAGCTGCCGATCATCTATGGCGGCTGGCATCCAACGCTCCTCAGTGCTCAAACATTGCGCGAGAGCTTTGTCGATATTGTCGTGCGGCACCAGGGAGAGAAGACGCTCACAGAAATTCTCAAACGACAATCAGCCGGGGCGACACTTGACCTGGTTGCCGGCTGCTGGTTCAAACGCGATGGCAAAATCATCAGCAACGACGACCGTCCTTCGTCTCCGCTAAGCACTCTCCCGCTGCCGGCTTATGAGCTGGTGGATTTTGAAGCCTACGCGCGAGCGACGGGAGGTCGCAAACTTCCGTATGCCACCAGCATCGGCTGTCCCTACGCCTGCAATTACTGCACGGACATGGTCTTCTACAACCGCCGCTTCAATCCACAGACTGTTTCAGGCGTGATTAATGAACTTGTCAATCTCGTCGAAACGTACCGTCTGGATGAGGTCGCCCTCGTCGACTCTAATTTCCTGGTCGACACGCGCCGCGCAACAGCCCTGGCTCGAGGCCTCATCGAAAACGGGGCTAAGTTTCACTGGACCTTCCAGGCGTCGACGGACCTTCTCTGCCGGCTGACCGATGAAGAAGTGGCGTTGCTGGCCGCCAGCGGAGTTAGCCATATCGGGTTTGGCACCGAATCCGCGGCGCCTGAGGTTTTGCGCAAGATGCGCAAGTCTCACCAGAAGGTCGAGGATATGTTCGAAGCCGCCCGGAAATGCCGGGATGCAGGCATCCGGGTCACATACAACCTCATTTTTGGTTATCCCGGCGAAGAAGACCAGCATCGCCGGGAGACCTTGCGGGTTATGGGTGAGATTGCCGAGCAGTTTGAGAACGTCACATTTTCTCCCAACCTGTTCACGCCTTATCCCGGCATTCCCATCTGGCCGGAGCTCCGCGAAAAGGGTTTACACGAACCGCAATCACTCGAAGAATGGGCCTCGGTAGGTCTGGGACAAGCTGAGCTGCCGTGGTTGAGCGAGAGAGCAGGCGCGGAGCTTTCGCGCAGCATGTCGTACTTCATGCTGGCGAATCAGTTATCCAAGGCCACCATCAAATCGCGCTCGAATTTTGCTCGCAGGTGGCTGCGGCTTTTACAGAAACCGTTGCACTGGCGGTTAAAGCATCACGCATTCAGCTTGCCCGTCGAGCTTTGGGCCTCGATGGCACAGCACTGGCTGGTCGTCCGTCGCTCGTTACTCAATGGAGATCCTTTGGGCCGGCAAATCAAAGAGGTCCATTGATTCGCCCCAGGAGGCATATGGACGTACTGCTCACTCATAGCAATCATGTCTTCTCGGACGAGAAGCAGCGTCGCAAGATGGAGCCTTATCCGCCTTTGCAGACGTTGTTGGCTGCCGCTGTGCTGCGAAACGCCGGCTTGAATGTTGATGTCTGTGATATCGCTCTGGAGTCGCCAAAAGAGAAGTTAACCAAAGCGATTCGAGAGGCCGCTCCTTGCCTCGTCGTAGTTTGTGAGGACGACTTCAATTTCTTAACCAAAATGTGTCTGTCCAGTAACCGGGAGCTTGCCTTCTGGACAGCTGAACTTGCTCGGGAATGCAACTGTACCTGCGCGGCACACGGATCCGATTCAACTGATCGAATCGAAGAATACCTTCAGGCCGGTTTCGATTATGTCCTGATCGGAGAAGTAGAGGAGACACTTCGCGAACTCGCTACAGGGAAACCTCCCGAGCAGGTGGCCGGTCTGGCTTACCGGGAAATGGAAACCGGGAAAACGCGCCGCACCCCTCCCCGCATGCTGCGCACCCGGCTTGATGAACTTCCCAGACCTGCCTGGGACCTCATCGATGTCGATTCTTATCGCGAGCTCTGGCTCGCAAACCACGAATACTTCTCGCTGAACCTGGTCTCGAGTCGCGGTTGTCCCTTTCGCTGCAACTGGTGTGCGAAGCCAATCTGGGGCAACAACTACCATGTCCGGTCTGCCGCCTCGGTGGCCGAGGAAATGCTGTACGTCAAACAGCATTACGCGCCTGATCACATTTGGTTTGCTGATGACATTTTCGCGCTTTCACCCCGCTGGACGAGAGAGTTTGCCGATGCTGTAGAGGATTTGAAAGCCCGCATTCCGTTCAAGATGCAATCTCGTTGCGATCTGATGACCCGCGAAACAGTTTCAGATCTGAAACGCGCCGGGTGCTGCTCTGTCTGGATGGGCGCCGAGTCCGGTTCTCAACGCATTCTCGATGCAATGGAAAAAGGTACCAAAGTTCCGCAGATCTATCAGGCAACTGAAAACCTGAGGCGGAACAACATATGCACCGGTCTGTTCCTTCAATTCGGTTATCCGGGCGAAGACTGGGAAGACATCGAGTCCACCATTCGCATGGTTCGCGCCGTGAAGCCTGACGACGTGGGCGTTTCAATCACCTATCCCTTGCCTGGAACCAAGCTTCATCAGCTTGTATCTTCCGAGCTCGGAAAAAAAACAAATTGGACGGATAGCGGCGATCTCTCCATGATGTTCAAAGGCGCCTTTTCTACAGAACTCTATCGAGCTCTCGTGCATGCGATTCACCTCGAAGTGAGAGAGCCCGGTAGTAGATCGCTTATCGCGAATGCCTGGGCGGCCGTGGATGCCCTCAAGCCGGCCCACCTGTATGCCATGGAGATAGCGTCATGAATCTTCTCCTGACGCATGCGTATTTTCTGGCCGAAGACCCCAAGGAGCAGCAGATCATGAAGCCCTATGCGCCGCTCGGACTTCTCTATCTCTCTTCTTATCTCCGCAGTCAGGGATTTGCCATAGACATCTATGATTCAACGTTCGGGTCAAAATCCGAATTGTCTGCTCTCCTCCATCAGGGCCCTCCGGCGACGCTCGGCGTGTACGCGAATTTGATGACCAGGTTGAATGCGCTGGAGATCATCAAATGCGGGCGAGAGGCGGGTTGGAACGTCGTTGTCGGCGGTCCGGAGCCGGCAAACTATCCCGAGCAATACCTCGATGCGGGAGCCGACGTCGTCATCGTCGGCGAAGGCGAGCTCGCTCTAGAGAATCTGCTGCTGTCTTCCTTCGATCGCAATCAGTGGACGAATATCGGTGGATTGATTTTCCGCGATGAAAATGGCGGCCTTGTCCGCACACCATCCGCTCCTCTCATCAAGGATCTCGATGCCCAGCCCTGGCCGGATCGCGAACGCATCGATATACCCAAATACCTTGAAACATGGCGCAATTTCCACGGCAAGGGCTCCGTTTCCCTCATCACGGCTCGCGGTTGTCCCTATCGCTGCAACTGGTGTAGTCACTCCGTCTACGGCAAGACTCATCGGCGTCGCTCGCCAAAGTCGGTCGTTACTGAAATCGAGTGGATTCTCGGGCGCTATAACCCGGAAATGCTTTGGTTAGCCGATGACGTCTTCACGATTCACCATGGCTGGCTATTCGAGTTCGCTGCCGAGATGCGACGCAGGAAGCTGTCCATTCCATTTGAGTGCATCACGCGCGCCGATCGGGTGAATGAAGCAGTTGCGCGAACGCTCGCCGAACTTCGTTGCTTCCGCGTGTGGATCGGTTCCGAAAGCGGTTCGCAACGGATTCTGGACGCAATGGAACGTGGCGTTACGATCCAGCAAGTTCGTTCCGCCGTTCACCTCTGCAAGTCGAATGGGATTCAAACCGGTATGTTCCTTATGTGGGGCTACGACGGAGAGGAGATAGAAGACATCGAGCAGACCGTCGCGCATGCTAAGGCCTGCCAGCCAGATCTCTGTTTCACAACGGTCTCCTATCCGATAAAAGGCACTCCTTACTACGATCGCGTATCCTCCCGCCTCGTCCATCTCGGCAGTTGGACACAATCGACAGAGCGCGACATTCGCATCAGGGGCAGGCACTCCAGGCAGTTCTATCAACATGCCGACGATCTTCTGAGGAGCGAACTCATGCCGGTACCGGATCTTGCAAGAACGCTGGCAGCGCGTGCCGGCTTGCTCACGACTCGGGATGAAGTGGAAGCCTGACTCCGCTATGAACGCTACGCAAGAAGCTGCTTTCGACAAAATCGCTGCTCGCTACGACACCGTTTGGTCGGATACTCCCGTCGGCAAAGCACAAAGATCCGCCGTTTGGAGGTGGATTGATCCTGTTTTCAATGAAGGCGATTTCGTCCTGGATCTGGGTTGTGGAACCGGTGTGGATGCGCTGCACTTGCAATCACGTGGCGTTTCCGTCTACGCCATCGATAACTCGCCGAAGATGATCGAGATTGCAAGGCGGCGAGGCATACGCGCCGATTGCTTTCCTATCGAGCATCTGCAGTACTTTGACCTGAACCTCGATGGAGTGATCTCAAACTTCGGTGTCCTGAACTGCCTGCCCTCGCTGGCAGGCATCTCCCGTGCGCTTGCCCGCATGGTCCGTCCCGGCGGCCACCTGGCGCTCTGTTTTATCAATCGCATTTGCCTTTGGGAGAGCGCATTCTATTTGTTACATGCCGAACCGGCTAAGGCCTTCCGCCGCTTGCGCGGGAGTGCCGGATCGTCTATTGGCGTTCGCGTGTCCTATCCATCTTCCCGCCAGATCGTCTCTGCTTTCCAAACTGATTTTCGTCTGCTCCACTGCTGTGGAATCGGATTCTCGGTTCCACCTTCCTACGTCGCATTCCTGACTGACTGGGAGGTGGATCAGCTTGCCGGTCTTGACCGGCGCCTGGCCCATAAGCCGGTCCTTCGTTCATTAGCAGACCATCGTCTCTACATCTTCCAGCGCACATGACGGCCGAATATTTTGCACGACGAAAATTTCTGGACGACTACCGCTATATCCGGTACAGCGAAGGCCGTGGTTCGGATACGAGTGATTACTACCGTGCGCTGCCTTCTTGCGATCCAAGCCGTCGGGATGCCAGCATGTGGGCGATGCGCGCGAAAACCTATACCTATTTCGTGAAGCACATTCTGAAAGCGTTGGAGGCTCGCGAACGTCGGTCCCTCGATGTGCTTGATCTTGGAGCCGGCAACTGCTGGTTGTCTCATCGTTTGTCGGCTCTCGGTCACCGGCCCGTCGCGGTAGACATCTTCAATGACGAACGCGACGGTTTGCGAGCGGCGCGCCACTACCCAAACGCTCTTCGAGTCATCGAGGCGGATTTTGACCGTCTTCCGCTGGCTTCGAATAGCTTCGATCTGGCAATCTTCAACGCCTCGTTCCATTATTCAGTCGACTACTTGCGTACGCTTTCGGAAATTCGGCGCTGCCTCCGGCCCTCCGGTTTATTCCTGATTCTCGACACGCCAATTTATCGATTGAAAGAGCATGGGACACGAATGGTCGAAGAACGGCACGCCGCGTTCCTCAAGCGCTACGGCTTCCGGTCCGACGCTCTGCCTAGTATTGAGTTCCTGGATATCGCCACTCTGAAGACGCTTGAAAACGATCTTGGAATAGACTGGCAAATTCTCAAGCCCTGGTATGGATGGCGGTGGCACATCCGTCCTTTGAACGCTTGGCTTCGAGGGCGCAGGCCTCCATCAAAGTTCTGGATTTTTGTTGGAAAGTTTCAAGCCTCGTGATCGTCCTGCTACATCCTCGTTCGACCAGGCCAAAGAACCGGCGATTTCCTCTGGCCGTTCTCTCGCTGGCGGCGGTTTTGGAGGGAAAAGAAGAGTACTGCATCGTCGACGGCAATGCCGATCCCCAACCGCAAGCGACGCTTGATGGCCTTGCGCGAAAAGGCAATGTCACTCTGCTGGCCGTATCGGTTATGCCGGGGCCGCAAATGGTCGCCGCGATTCCGCTCTGCCGCGAGTTCCGCCTGAAATTTCCGTCGATCCCGATCGTGTGGGGGGGCTATTTTGCTTCGCTTTATCCTGACGCTGCGCTCAATGCGCCTTATGTGGATTTCGTAGTTCGGGGGCAGGGCGAAGAGACATTCCTGGAACTCATCGAGGTTCTTCGCACCACCCGCAAATACGCCGGCGTGAAGGGCCTCTCTTATAAAGACGATTTCGGCCTGCACGTTCACAACGCAGAGCGCCCATTACGTTCGCCAAATGATTTCCCCTGGCTTCCCTATGACAATCTTCCAAATGCTGCCAACTATATCCTGCCGACCTTTCTGGGAAAACGCACGGTCGTTCATCAGGCGAGTATAGGCTGCCCATTTCGCTGCACATTCTGCGGAGTCGTGCCGATTTATCAGGGCCGGCAGCGTACCGAAGCTCCTGAGCGCACGGCCGCCGTTCTGGGCCATCTCAAGCAGAAATACAACATCGATTCCGTTCAGTTCTACGACAACAACTTTTTCCTCAATGAGAGCCACTCTGCTGCGCTGGCCAAATGCCTTGAGCCCCTGAATCTTCGATGGTGGTGCGAAGGCCGCATCGATACAATCCTGCGTTACTCGGACGAAACCTTCCGGCTGCTCAAAAGAGCCGGCGCATCCATGATCTTTTTCGGAGCCGAATCCGGTTCGGATTGGGTGCTGCAGCAGATGAATAAGAAGATCACGACGGACCAGACCATGGAATTAGCGTCTCGCATTCGTCGATTCGGTATCGTCCCGGAGTTTTCGTTCGTAATCGGCAATCCCAAAGACCCGGAGCGTGACGCTCGCGAGACGATCGACTTCATCCGGCGAATCAAACGCGTTAACCCCGAGGCAGAAATTATCGTCCAGCACTATATCCCCACTCCTCATCCTGACGGAATGTACGGCGATGTCGAAGCCAAAATCGAGTTCCCGCGCACCCCTGAGGAGTGGGCAACTGAACGCTGGTATAACTTTACGACGCGGCACGACCCCAACGTTACGTGGCTTCCGAAACGTCTCAAACACCACATAGACAACTTCGATTTGGTAATTAATTCTCGCTGGCCGACCGCACAGGACATTCATCTTCCTCAATGGGGTCGGACAATGCTCCGCTGTTTGAGCAGTTGGCGCTACTTGCTCCGCTTCTACGACTTTCCGTTTGAGCTCGAATGGGCACAGCGCTTTGTTGCTCTAAGAAAGCCACGGTTGGAAAGCCTGTAATGCGCGTTGCGGCGATTGAAGGTCATCGTCTTTGGGCTCCAGTTTATGACTCAGGGCTCAACCCGCTCCTGGCATTGGAACGCCGGGCGATGCGAGACCTTCTTGAGCCCCTGCAGCCTTCTAACGTGATCGACGTCGGTTGTGGTACCGGCCAGTGGCTGTTGCATTTCCAGAACGCTGGATCGCATGTGTTCGGCTGCGATGCCTGCGAGGAGATGTTGAAGCAAGCTGCTAGCGTCGATTCGTTGCGCGGACGGATCGCTTTGGCTGAGGCTGAACGCATCCCTCTCCGGGATTCGATAGCAGACCTGATCCTTTGCTCGCTATCTCTTGGCTACTTCCAAAATATCGACCGCGTGTTCCGCGAATTTACTCGCGTGTCGAAGCCGAATGGTTTCATTGCTGTGAGCGATCTGCATCCCGACGCCTTGGCGTGCGGCTGGACCCGTTCTTTCAAAATCGGCGAGCATCGCTATGACATCGAAAATCACCAGCGCACTTTGCGAGAAATCAACTACGCTGCCGCGGATGCAGGCCTTAAGAATAAATGCTGCCGGCCGGTCTACTTCGGCCCACCTGAATTCGCCATATTTCAGCGCGCCCGCAAAGAAGATCTGTTCGAGACCGTGAGGACGACCCCTGCTCTCTTCACGAGTCTATGGGAGAAGCCGTGCTGATCAGAGGAGCGCGCGTCGCCCTGAGCTCCGCAACCACCGCCTACTTGAATCTCTGGATCAGCAACGGACGTATTTCGTTCTCGCGGCTTGCGCTCGCTGAAGATTCCACCTTGGATTTGGAGGGGCATCTGATCCTTCCCGGGCTGATTAACGCGCATGACCACCTGGAGCTGAATCTTTTCCCCAAGCTAGGCCATGGTCCTTACCCTAACGCATCGCTGTGGGCGCAAGACGTGTACCGTCCCGATGAGCCACCGATAAAACAACACTTGGCCGTTCCCAAACCGCTGCGCCTGCGATGGGGTGGAATTAAGAATTTAGTTTCGGGCGTTACAACTGTCGCGCATCACAACGCTTTCCATCCGGTGTTCCTGGACCCCGGTTTTCCTGTGCGAGTAGTGAAGCGATACGGATGGGCGCATTCTCTGCATTTTTCTCCGGACTGGAAGGCTCGTCTTCAAAGTACGCCGCTCGGCTATCCGTTTGTCATTCACGCAGCGGAAGGCACTGATGAAGCAGCTCGTCGCGAGATCCAGATTTTGGCAAAGGCTGGAGCGCTTAATCCTTCTCTCGTGCTCGTCCACGCCGTCGGAGTAGACGCTTCCGATGTGGCGCTTATACGCCGCGAAGGTGCGGGGATCGTATGGTGCCCCCGTTCGAACCATTTCACGCTTGAGCGCAGCTTGAATGCAGCTGTATTGAACTCTACGATTCCAATTGCCCTGGGTACTGATTCGGCGATCACTGCGGACGGCGATCTGCTCGACGAGCTGCGAGTTGCGCATCGAACTGTCAACGCTCATCGCCTCTACGGAATGGTCACGTCTGAACCGGCCCGCATTTTCAAGCTGCCAGTTGGTTTTGGGCGGATTTGCCATGGCGGCCCGGCGGACTTGCTGGTCATCAAAGACAACGGCCGGGCTCCCGCCAAAGCTTTACTCGAAAGTTATCCCGAGCTTGTTATTGTTCGCGGGCGTATACAACTGATCTCGTCAGAACTCGCCCCGCTTTGTCCACCGGACGTATTGAAATCCCTTTACCCGCTCGAAGTTGAGGGTCGAGCTACCTATATGGTTACGGAGCCCGTTTCATCTCTGTTGCAGGAAACGAAAAGAGCTCTCGAAGAAATGCCCCGTCTGGCCGGAAAGGCCATCGCCGCATGACTGGGGCAATCCAATCTCTTCCTGTGCTCGTCCTTTATCCGCATGCGCGCTGCAACTGCCGCTGTGTCATGTGCGACATCTGGAAAGATACCAGTCAGGCGGAAGTAACCGTCGAGGATCTTGCCCGCCATCTCGCCGATATCGAGAGCCTATCCGTCAAATGGGTCGTGTTCTCAGGTGGAGAACCGCTCATGCACAGCGATCTTTTCCGCCTCTCCGATATGCTGCGAGCGAAAAACATACGCGTGACGCTTCTCAGCACCGGACTGCTGCTCAAGCGGTACGCCGAGCAAATTGCTACGCGCCTGGACGATGTCATTGTCTCGCTCGACGGCCCGCCTCATATCCATGATCAGATCCGCCGTGTTCCCGGCGCGTTCGTGCAGCTTGAAAAAGGTGTGCGGGCAATTCACGAACTAAATCCTGCTTTTCGCATTTCCGCGCGCTGCACCATCCAGAGGCTCAACTACGCATGGCCCAGCGAGACTGCCCGGCTCGCAAAAAGTTTAGGCCTCAGGTCGATCTCGTTTCTTGCGGCTGATCTCACCTCTGAAGCCTTCAATCGTTTTCAACCTTGGGAAGCCTATCGACAGGCACAAGTGGCCCTCACGCTCGAGGAGGTCGTCAAGACTTGAGAGGGAGCTCGAGATTGTCAACCGCGAGTGGGAGGGAACCGGCTTTGTCGCCGAAAATGCCCAAAAGCTGCGCCGGATCTCTCATCATTTCCGTGTACAGCTCGGTCTTGCTCAACCCCAGGCTCCTCGCTGCAACGCACCCTGGGTTTCTGCGGTTGTTGAGGCGGACGGTACCGTGCGCCCTTGTTTCTTCCATAAGCCGGTTGGCTCTTTGAAGTCGCACACGTTGTTGCAGGTTCTGAACGGCTTCGAAGCACAGCAGTTCCGAAATTCGCTCGATGTCGCGACAAATTACGTATGCGCCAGGTGCGTATGCTCTCTGAATTGGAAAGCAACTGAACTCTAACCTGCAGGCTTCGGCTAGAATGCCAGCATGCGTCGGAGCCTGGCGGGCGTTCCAATCGTCCTGCTTGCAACGCTTTTTTTCGAGCATCTCGTTTCCGGCAATCCCTGCCAGGTTTGTCATCCGCGCGAAGTTGCCGGTTACCAAAAGACGGCCATGGCTCACTCGCTTTCGCATTCGGTCCAGCCAAAAACCGGCAACTTCCGGCACGCTTTATCGGGCACTCTGTTTGTAATTAAACCGGATGGCGATTCGGCCAAGGTAAGCATGACGCGAGACGGCCTCACCGTCAGCTATCCGCTTGCATATAGCATTGGCTCGGGAAGTCACGCTACCGGTTACCTGGTGCAAATGGATAACCATCTGTTCCAGGCGCCGGTTTCGTATTACACAAAACGCAAAATTTGGGACATGGCTCCCGGATACGAATCGGACGCCGCGCCGGATTTCTTCCGTCCAGTCACGCCGGAATGTCTCCAGTGCCATGCGGGACACGCCCATCCGATCGCCGGCACTCTGAATCAGTACACCCAGATGGAACCGGCCGGCGAAGCGATCTCATGCGATAGATGTCATGGCGATCCTTCAGCCCATCTTCAGCGGCCCAGCCGTGACAACATCGTGAATCCTGCAAGACTGGCCGTGCGTGCACGCGATAGCGTCTGCGAGCAGTGTCACCTGAGCGGAGAAGTACGCATTCTAAACCCCGCGAAGCAATTTGCCGATTTTCATCCGGGTCAGGATCTCGAAGAGGTTTTCTCCGTGTACGTGCGTGAGAATCCGCCAAAAGGACCGAACGGTTCCATTAAGGTCATCAGCCACGTCGAGCAATTAGCTTTGAGTAAATGTGCGCGAAACAGCGGCGGCAAGCTGTGGTGCGGTACGTGCCACAATCCGCACGAGCAACCCTCCGATCCGGTTACGTACTTTCGTGCTCGCTGTCTGTCGTGCCACGGACAAACCATTCTCCAGACGCACGCTCAACCCGCGGACAATTGCATCGGTTGCCACATGCCAAAACGGCCGGCGAAGGACGGCGCGCATACCGCATTTACAGATCATGAGATCGCGCGTTTTCCAACCCGTAAGGATCAACTTCCGTCCTCGCCGGAGCCGGTAGAACTGCGGGCCTGGCACGAACCTTCAGGCATACTGGCGATCAGAAATCTTGGACTCGCCAACATCTCCATCGGAGAACGGGAACAGTCAACCGCGCTGATGGACGAAGGGGCAAAACAATTGATTGCTGCCATGAAAGAACTTCCCCCAGACCCGGTGCTGCTTACGAAGCTGGGAATTGCGCTGCTGAGAAAAGGCTTTGCCTCGGATGCTGTCGACATGTTCGAATACGCGCTCAAGCTTCAGCCAAACAATGCCGGATACCACGCCAATTTGGGTACCGCGTATAAGCAGGCCGGGCAGACAGACAAAGCCATCGAGGAGCTCCGAAAAGCGGTTGAGTTGGATCCAGACCTGGAGAGTGCCTATCGCCAGCTCGGTGAAATCTACATGGGCCAAAACGATCTCATCAGCCTGCGAGCTATGCTCGAGCAATATCTCAAAGCAACCCCGGATAATTTTTCAGTGATCAAAGCCCTCCAGCAACTGGATTCCAAGTCCCGTCAGCCTTAACAGCGTCATTTGCCCGCGTAAGTAAACTCAACAGACGACGTTACCGGCAATGCTTTCTCCGATTTACTCGTGGCCTTTGACGGATCCAGATCGTAATAGGTCTTCGCGCCTTCGGCCACCAGAGTCACTCGATGTTTACCCGCGGCGAGTTTCGATAAGTCGAGATCATACTCGGTGCCTTGCACATTTTTCGCAGCAGGGCGGCCATCTACCGAAATCGTGAACCCGGAGGGGCTCTTACCAATGACGCTCCAATGAAGGGGCATGCGAGTTCCTGTTACCTTCCCCGGTTGAAATGGCGCCGAGAGCGCCATCACGGTGGCATCCGGTGTTTCGCCGCGGTAAAGCGAGACCAGAGCCGTGGTCAGATTCATGTAGTAGTAGCCCCAGCCTCCGCAGCCTCGGTAGGCGCACTCACTCATTCGCGTAGGCTCGATATCGTCACTCAATTCAAGGTTATATTCATCTCCGTAAATCTGCGTCTTCGGAGGCTTCGCTTTCGCGTCTTTCGGCCAGTAGTCATCCGGCATGCCCTGACCCTCCTTCTGGCCCGCGAACTCGTTCCATTGGTGGACCTGAATAAATTTTGGTCTCGTCTCAAAAGCTACCCGCCAGCTCTCGATGTAAGGTGCCCCGTGATCGCGCCCGGTAGCTGTCGGATCGCGCCAACCCTTCGAAGGGAGCTGAAAACACGATGGCGTAACCACCACTTCCTCCGCTTGCCCGTTATGGCGTGTTACCACCTGTCGAATATCTCCGTCCATCCAGGACCACATCCCACAACGTGTCCGCATGATTGTACTGAAGCTGGGAAGCCATCCATCGCACGGTCC
This sequence comes from Terriglobia bacterium, assembly GCA_963738555.1. Lineage (GTDB taxonomy): Bacteria > Acidobacteriota > Terriglobia > Bryobacterales > Bryobacteraceae > Bog-105. Next base: position 5,816 of record CAVTXN010000006.1, on the reverse strand, counting down.
AGTCCGGCGCTTCCAAATGCGATTTCGCCAGATCCTGCTTGATCTGCGCGCAGGGATCCGACGGGAAATACAGAATCGTAAGGAGTGGTTTGCCGTTGTAATAAAGCCAAAGATTTTTGTATTCAGGCTTATCGAGATAGTTTGTCTTGATCCAGGCGATGATTCCGTTCAGCCGCTTCATGCCGTCCGGAACGGGAGGGCCGTTCTGCAGCCCCAACATGAAGACCATCTTCGGAGCGTATTTGCCTTCCCTTTCGAGCTCCGCAGCCGTCTTGAACATCACCGCTACTGTCTGCTCCAGCTCACGCGTACCGCCCTGATGGGCTTCCCAGGCCGGCTTTGACCAGAGCATGTTGCTCCAATCGATCAGCAGCCAGTCAATGCCCATATCGCGAAACCAACCGAAATGTTGCCTCAAAATATTCGGATCGTAGGAGTTGTATTTGCCGGGAATTGGGATCGCTTCCGCGGTATCCCATGTGGCGTTGTGTGGCGTGAACCAGTTTTCGTATTGAATGCCAATCAACGATCGCGATACCTTTGCTGCATCCACGATTCCAGTATTCGCCTGGGAACCCCTGCTGCCGGGCGCTGCCAGGCAGAGTAGCCCCGTTACCATCACGCTCCTTACAAGACGAGATCCGGTTTTCATCACGCTCATTCCTGTCCAAATCTCCTAGCGGACTCTGATTCTAATCAATTCTCTCCCAACAAGGTCTGATGGCCTGATATTATGAGCCCTTTGGATTGCATGACTGGGGATTTCAGAGTAGGGATTTCGGCGGATTTCTTAGATGAGCAGGGCTCGCTGGTTTTTCCGGATATCGGCTTGTCTCTGCTCGAAGGCGCCCGTGGGCTTTCCTACGAATTTCTGAAAGAATACCGTGGTGAATATGTGCCTGAGCAGCTGCGCGATTTGGATGTACTCATTTCTCTCAAGCCACGTGTTACCAGGCAGTCGCTCGAAGGAATTACGCGTCTCGCTGCAATCGGCCGTTGCGGTGTGGGTTATGACAACGTCGATTTAACTGCTTGTACCGAGCATGACATTGCCGTTTACATCACCCCCACTGCCGTGATGCGTCCTGTCGCGGAGTCTATCGTGCTTTTCATACTGGCGCTTTCGCACAATCTCGTTTTCAAGGATCGACTCGTTCGGCAGGGTCGTTGGGCGGAGAGCAGACACAGACTAGGCTGGGAGCCCAGGGGCCGAGTTGTTGGCAGCATCGGCCTTGGAAATATCGCCGGCGAGACCATACGGCTGCTACGGCCATTCGGTATTTCAAGAGTAATCGCCTACGATCCTTACGCGGCCGCGGCAAAAGCTCAGGAACTGGATATTCAATTGACGGATCTCGACACGGTTTTAAGAGAATCGGATTACCTGATGGTAAATTGCGCGTTGACACCGGAGACACAGGGTCTCATCGGCGCCCCCGAGCTCAGTCGCATGAAGCCGGAGGCCGTGATCATCAACACAGCGCGCGGCCCGATCATTCAGCAGCAGCATCTTATTGAGGCGCTCGAATCCGGCAGAATTCGTGGCGCGGCACTCGACGTCTTCGAGAATGAACCGCTGGAGGCTGATTCGCGCCTGATGAAACTGGATAACGTCATTCTCACCTCACACTCGATCGCCTGGAGCGTGGAATTGTTCCGCGATATGGGACGCATGGATTGTCAGGGCGCGCTGGCGGTGGCTCGAGGCGAGCCTCCACTGCATGTAGTCAATCGCGATGTTCTCGAGCGTCCGGGATTCAGTGCCAAGCTCGAACAGTACAGGCGCTCGCGCGCAGCAAGCTTATGATCCCGCTGCGAAAGAAACTGTGCGATGGCGAGGTGGTATTTGGCCAGATGGTGCTGGAACTCTTCACCTCTGGTATTGGCCCCATGCTGGCCTCTTGCGGTCTCGAATTCGTGATCTATGACATGGAACACGGGCGCTGCGATATCGGACTCCTCGCGGAAATGGTTGCTTCCTGCCGCGGCAGCGAGATTGTCCCTATGGTTCGAGTTCCGGATTTGCATTTCCACCCGCTCTCGCGCGTGCTCGATATGGGGCTCCGCGGCGTAATGGTCCCGCGGGTCGAAACGCGAGCGCAGGCCGAAGAGATCGTGGCGCAGTTGAAGTACGCGCCTCTCGGTCGCCGCGGCGTGGCCCTGGGTGTCGCGCACGATCTCTATCAAGCCGGCGGCCCGGAGTTCTTTGCTCAAGCGAATGAGTCGACGATCGTGATCCTGCTTCTCGAAACGGCCAAGGCTTTCGACAATATTGACGAAATCATTTCCGTTCCCGGTGTGGATATCGCCTGGATGGGTCACTACGATCTGACGGTCTCCATGGGCATTCCCGCGCAGTTCGATCATCCGCGCTTTCTTGAGGCGATGGACGCGTTGGTCGCCGCATGTCGCCGCCATGGCGTAGCGCCCGGCTTCTTGCCGGCAACTCCGGAGAGCGCGGAACACTGGATTCGCAAAGGCTTTCGCGCTCTCAGCCTGGGCAGTGACATCGGCGTTTTTCTAAATAGTGTCCGGAAGTTTCGCCAATCGGTGCTGGACAGCCTGCCGGACGTCCTCAAAACCAGGGAGGGAGCAAGCGCATGAACTACTCGATACAGGCGTTCAACGCCGGTACATTTTGGGTTCCCGGTCCTGAAGTCTACTGGATGCAGCGCTGGAACACTCGCGAGCAGATGAACACCTTGATTTATCTCGTGCGTGGTGGCGGTCACAACATTCTGATCAACACCGGCCCCCCGCAAGACCTCAGCGTAATCAACGCGGCTTGGCTGAGCTTCTTCGGTTATCCCGAAGCGCAGATTGTCAGGACCGAGGAGCAGCGGCCGCAGAACATTCTCCAATCTCAGGGATTGACGCCCGGCGATATCGATACGCTCATCGTTACGCCCCTGCAGGCATATGCCACCGCTAACATCCACTTATTTCGCAAAGCCCGCATCTGCATCTCCCGCAAGGGTTGGATCGAGGATTTTCAGGCGCCGTACTATCACCTCCATGTGCCCCGGCATCTGCGTATTCCACCCGAAGTGAACCACTACTTGCAAAATGAAGGATGGGAAAAAGTTCATCTGCTCGCCGATGAGGAGGAGATCTTCGACGGCCTGCGCATTTTCTGGGCAGGTGTGCATCACCGCTCTTCTATCGCGGTTTGTATCGAGACTTCGAAAGGAACCGTTATCCTCACCGATTGCTTTTTCAAATACGGGAACATCGAAGAGGGCCTCTATCTCGGAGTAATGGAGAGCATGATGGAGGCCGACAGCGCCTGGGCCCGCATCCGGCGCGAAGCGAAGATCTACGCTTCCATCTACGACCCCGAAGTGTTCCATCGTCATCCGGGAGGAGTGATCGCTTGAACGGCGGCCGGTTCAATGGACGAGTCGCCTTGGTGACGGGCGGCGCGTCAGGAATCGGTCTGGCCATTGCGGAGCGCTTCGCAGAGGAGGGCGCGCGCGTCGCAATCCTTGATCGTGAAAATGAAGCGGGAGAGTCCGCGAGCAGCAAAATTCGCTCATTCGGCGGAATCTGCGAGTTCATTCACGCCGATGTATCCGAGGAATCCGACGCGGTTCATGCCATTAACCAAACCGCCGAGCGCTTTCAAGGTATCGATCACGTCGTAAATAATGCCGGCATTGTTCTGGTCAAAGGTATCGAAGAATGTACTGCGGAGGAATGGGACCATGTGCTGGCTGTGAACCTCAAGTCCGTGTTCCTCACCGTTAAATATGCGCTGCGCTGGTTGCGAAGATCTTCGCAACCGAGTGTAGTCAACATCGGTTCTGTCTCGTCCTTCATCGGCCAGCAGGGTACGCCTGCGTATGTCGCGTCGAAGGGCGGTGTGCTGCTTCTGTCCAAGGCGCTGGCCCTCGATCTGGCGCCTCATGGTATTCGCGTGAATTGCGTGTGCCCTGGCATTACGGATACGCCGATGTTTCGTTTTCACGTGAACACCACGCCTGATCCCGAGCAAACATTGCGCCAGCGCTTCAATCGTGTTCCGCTTCGCCGGCCGTTGGCGCCCCGCGAGATCGCGGATTCTGTTCTGTATCTGGCCGGAGCGGAATCCTCCGGTGTGACGGGCACCTCTCTTGTGGTGGACGCCGGTTACACCGCCGCGGCCGAATGGTCGCAGCCCTGAGTGCAGTTGCGTTACTATGCGTGCGTGCGCCGTACGAATCAGGTAAACTGCGAATGTGGGCAAGAAGGAAACGGAACTCGCTTCGGCATTGGCGCGCGCCCGCTGGAGCAAAATCAGCCGCAAGGCGCGTTCGGAAAATGCGCGTCAGATGGCCGTAGTGAGATGGGGAAAAGCGACTCCTGAGGAACGCAGCGCGGCTGCGAGTGCAGCAGCAAAGGCGCGTTGGGCGAAGAGGCGGAATGCCCGAGGGTAACGGAACCGGGCGCTTAGACCGCATTGAAGCGAGCCTGCAAAAACTCACGCGGCGCATGCACGAGATGATCGATCATCACGACGCCGAATTTAAGCAAATGATGATCTGGCAAACGCTCATGCAAGACAAGATGGATCGCTTTTCCGCCGATCGCGAAGCCGAGCGCGTCCGCGCCGAAGCCGAGCGGAAGCGCCTGGATACGCTTTGGGAAAACACGGACAAGCGCATCGCGGAGCTAGTCGCCGCGATCGGTAAACTCATCGCGCGGCCGCCGGAAACCAAGTGAGCGATACGCCGGCGAAAATCGAGGCCGCCCGGTTGCAACAGGGTCGGATTTGCTGTACGATCCGACGTGGGAGGACAAAGCATGGCCCACTATCTCTTGCAAGTATCCTACACTCCCGAAGCTTGGGCGGCTCTCGTTAAGCACCCGCAGGATCGCGCGGAAGCAGTACGAGCACCTGTCGAGAAGCTCGGTGGGAAATTGGAGCGGGTCTGGTTAGCATTCGGCGAAGACGACGTCGTCGCCATCATCGACATGCCGAACAATGTTGCCGCGGCGGCGATCTCTATCGCTTTTGCTGGCGGGGGCGCGTGCAAAAGCGTCAAAACTACCCCGCTTATGTCCATTGAGGAAGGAATGGAAGCGATGAAAAAAGCTGCTCAATGTGGCTACAAACCTGCCCACAAGGCAGCCTCCGCTTAACGAGCCAAAAGCCGTAGTGACAATGCAGTAGCAGCTTTTTCTCACCGCCTAGCCAGGCTTGTAACTTAACCATTCTCTGTTGCATCCACGAAACGGAAAGCGGGTCGGCTACGGGCCGGCTCGTCTCGTCCAGGAGGTTCAGTTATGGCTGAAGTAGCTGTTAAGAAAGCTGCTGAACAGAAAACAAATGATGCAACTAGTGTGACGAGGTCAAACGCTGGAGGCCTGTCTCCCTACCGGGATCCGTTCGGGTGGACGCCTTCGGAGTTCTTTTCGAATCCCTTCTCGCTGATGCGCCATTTCAGCGAAGAAATGGATCGCAACTTCGGACGATTCTTCGGGCGCGAAGGCAATGAAAGCTTTTGGTCCCCTGCTATTGAAGTGAGGGAGAGCGACGGTCAGCTAAAGGTTCATGCCGAGCTGCCGGGCCTCAAACCTGAAGATGTACACGTGGAAGTAACGAATGATCAACTAGTCATTCAAGGCGAGCGAAAGTACGAGCAGGAACAGAACAAGCAAGGTGTTTACCGCTCCGAGCGGCATTACGGCCAGTTCTATCGGGCCATTCCGCTACCGGAAGGTGCGAGTACAGAACAGGCCAAGGCACAATTCAAAAACGGCGTGCTGGAGATCGCAATCCCTACACCCGAGCAGAAGGCCAATCGGCGTCAAATTCCAGTCGAATCGAAGTAAGT
>CAVTXN010000005.1:0-95933 GCA_963738555.1 Terriglobia bacterium | reverse complement strand
GCCAACCCCGGTCAACCCTTTCTGAACGGTGTTGCGCCTGTCGATTACCTGACCACTGCCGGTGTCCTCAATATCTTTGAAGGCCCGAATACGGCGCCGGCCGGATCCGCTGGCTTCAACAACTACCCTTATGGCTTGAACTGGTGGGAAAGCTACCCGCGCAATCGCTTCGCGAACATTATTTACGACGTACCAACCTCAGCGGCCATGCTCGCTGATATCGCTCGCGCTAACCAATTGAACGCCGGCTATCTCTACATAACCGATCAGGGGGGCGATAATCCTTACGCTCAACTTCCCTTTTATTGGAATCAGGAAGTGTCAGCTCTCGCCACGACCACACCGGAACCGGACACTTTATCGCTTCTGTTTGCTGGCGCTCTCGCAACCGCTTTATTCGCCGTCAACCGAGGCACTAGATGAAATACTGTTCTGGTGAACCTCGGCGAAAACATCGTTGCCCTCGATCTCGGCACCTCCAGCGTGCGCGCGCTGCTTTTCGATTCCCAATTCGCGAGCTACCCTGATCTCGGTCTGCAGAAGAAATATGAATTCACCACCAGGCCGGACGGCAGCGTGGAGGTCGACCCCAACCTTCTGCTACAACTGACGTGCGACTGCCTTGATGCCTTGCACGCTCAGATGGAGCAGAAGAATTTAAAAGCAGCGGGCGTCGCGATCAGCACCTTCTGGCACTGTTTCCTCGGAATCGACCGGCACGCCAAACCCACCACCACCGTAGTTCATCTCTTCGACACCCGCTCGGGCCGCCAGATGGAGGAGATCACAGATATCCTTGACACCGCCTGGCTTCATGCAATTACCGGCTGTATGCCTCATACCAGTTATTGGCCTGCAAAGCTGCTTTGGATTAAGCAAATTCATCCTGAGGATTTCAAACGCACAAAACAATGGATTTCCGTTGGCGAATATCTGCTGCTCACGCTCACCGGTGGTGGAGCGGAATCGCTTTCGATGGTTTCCGCCAGTGGCATCTGGGATCACCGCAAGCATGATTATTGCCAGGAGGTGCTGGATTTTATCGGCATCGAGCGTGAACAGCTGGCGTCCGTAGACATGCTGGATCAGCCCCGCCGCTCGCTGCTATCCCCGTTCGCCTCCCGCTGGCCCCTGTTCAACGGCATTCCATGGTATCCGGCATTCGGCGACGGAGCCTGCAACAGCATCGGCAGCGGATGTTCGGCGCCGCAGCGGTTTGCCTTGATGGTGGGTACCAGCGGAGCCATGCGCGTTGTTGTTAAACAAGACCAGGTGAGTATTCCCGCAGGCATCTGGTGCTATCGCGTGAACCGTGAGCGCTTCATTCTGGGGGGCGCCATTTCAAATGGCGGCGAGGTTTTCCGCTGGGCCACGCGCACTTTGCAATTGCCGGACGACGTGGAAGCCCAAATCGCGAAGCGTGAACCCGGCTCCGATGGGCTCACCATGCTCCCCTACTTTGCCGGTGAACGCTCCCCTTACTGGCGGCCGGAGTTACGCGCGGCCATTGTCGGCATGAGTCTCGCCAGCAAACCGATCGATATTTTGCAAGCCTGCCTGGAAAGTGTTTCCCTCCGTTTCAAGCAGATCTACATGCTGCTTACCCGCCCCTTTGCTCAGCCCGATCAGGTCATCGCCTCCGGCGGCGCGTTATTGCATTCGAAAGTCTGGCAACAGATGATGGCCGACGCACTCGGGCATTCCATTGTCGAATGCACGGTCGCCGAAGCCTCCAGTCGTGGCGCCGCTATCATTGCCGCTGAGCAAATGGGGCTGTTATCCGACATCGATGATGTGCCGCTCCAGCTTGGCGCATTGGTTACGCCGAAAAAGGAACACGTAGCCGCCTATGCTCGAATGTTCGCGCGCGACACCCACCTCTTTGAAGCCCTCTATGGCCCACGATCTGTGTTTGAGCCCCCCGAACACACCACTTCGCTCGGTACCACCGCCGCCCCATTTTCGACTGCTTGAGATCCGGTTCAGCTTTCCGGAGAAAACTATTGCCGCGAGTCGGATTTTCGCCAGTGTTGTTTTTTGACATACGCTGTGAGAAGGGCAAAGCGCCCGTCTCGCCAATGTTCAAGTCAATCTAAAGCGATTTTTCTTGGTTGAGGTGTCATTTGAGATGGCGCTCGATCGTCGGATTCACGAGAGGAGCTGAAGATGAAATACGCGCTTTTGATCTATGCCGCCGAGAAGGATTGGGCTGAAAAGTCCAAGGAGGAGCAAGGTAACATCTACACCGAGTACTGGAACTACAGTATCGAGCTCAAGAACTCCGGCAAAATGATTTCGTGCGAGCCGCTCGACCCGACATCCACTGCCACAACCATACGGGTACGCGATGGCAAAACGATCCCCACCGACGGCCCGTTCGCGGACACGAAAGAGCAGCTTGGCGGCATCTACGTGATCGACGTGAAAGACTTGAATGAGGCGATGACGTGGGCCTCGAAGATACCGGATGCTCGAACTGGCTCGATCGAAATCCGCCCGCTGATGAACATCCCGGAGATGTAGGTGAGCCAGGCTGAGGACACACTCGACCGGGTTTTCCGGGCGGAGTCCCGCGCCGTGTTGGCAACACTGATTCGGATCCTGGGCGACTTTGACCTCGCCGAGGATGCCCTTCAGGACGCGTTTACGGCAGCTGCCGAAGTATGGTCCAAGGATGGCGTGCCGGCATCCCCGGGCGCATGGCTTACGACCACTGCCCGGCGTAAGGCGATTGACCGGATCCGGCGCCTCAAGATCGTCGAAGCCAAGCGCAGCGAACTGGCCCTTTCACTCCGGCTCGGTCAAGAGATTCATGATCCGAAAGACGAGTTCGAAGTGTCCCCGATCGCCGACGATCAGCTGCGCCTGATTTTTACCTGCTGCCACCCCGCTCTCTCGCGTGAGGCCCAGGTGGCGCTGACCCTGCGCACGTTAGGGGGGCTCAGTATCGCTGAGATCGCGCGGGCCTTCCTCGTTACCGAAGCGGCCATTGCGCAGCGCGTCGCTCGCGCGAAGCAGAAGATCGTGCGCGCCCGCATCCCCTACGAGATTCCCGATCGCGCCACGCTCGCACCGCGCCTCAACGCTGTTCTGAGTGTCTTGTACCTGATGTTCAATGAAGGTTACCTGGCGACTTGCTCAGGACAGCTCGTCCGCAGTGACCTCGTTGGCGATGCGCTTCGCCTCGCGCGCGGTTTGTCTGCCCTCCTTCCGGAGGAGCCTGAGCCCATGGGCCTGTTGGCTCTCATGCTGCTCCATGACTCGCGGCGCGATGCGCGCGTCAGCGATGACGGAGACCTTGTCCTGCTCGAGGATCAGGATCGGACCAAATGGAAACACTCACAGATTGAGGAAGGCATTCGGCTCATCGAGCAGGCGCTGCACATGGGGCGGCCCGGTCCCTATCAAATTCAAGGCGCGATTGCGGCGGTCCATGCCGAAGCACCGGCAGCGGCGGATACAGATTGGCGGCAGATTGCGATCCTGTACGAACAACTCCTGCACTACGAACGAACCCCTGTAATCGAGTTGAACCGGGCTGTGGCCGTGTCCTTTGCGGCAAGTCCAGTCGAGGCCCTTTCACTGCTTGAGAACATCGAGCGCACGGGCGCATTGGACCAGTACGCGCCATTCCACCTCGCCCGCGCGGATATGTTTCGTAGACTCGGCCGCACCGATCAAGCATGGGAGTGTTACCGGCGGGCGCTGCCTCTTGCTCAGAACGAAACCGTTCTTCAGTTCATCGAGCGGCGGATGGCGCCACAGAAAGGAAGTTCATGATGTCGGATATCAAACGTGCACGAACGGCGCTTGTTGCGCGGATCCTGGAGGGAGAGGGCCATGCATCCGCAACTCAACGCCGCGCCGCCTTCAATAATGCGGGGCTGGCAGAGCCGGTGACCACTCTGATCGACAAAGTTGCGAAATGCTCCTATCAGGTTACGGACGAGGATATCGCGGCGGCGAAGGCGGCTGGTCTTAGCGAGGATCAGATATTCGAGCTAGTCGTGTGTGCAGCGATCGGCCAGGCTGCTCGCCAATATGACACTGCACTCACAGCACTTAAGGCTGCGAGCGAAAAGGAGTAATATGCGCCTCATGATCTTGGATCGAGGGCACAGTTTCCGCACGAAGGCTCTGTTGGCGCTTATTCGCATATTCTCGGGCCATCCCGTGCTGGATGTCATTAAGTTCGTAAAGTATCGGCCGGAGTTCTGCGGCGCACAGGAAATAACACACGAGGCAATGCGCGGGCCTTCAAGTTGGTCGGTCGGAGACCGAGAGCTGATGGCAGCGTTCATCGCGAAGAACAACGAGTGTGAGTGGTGCGCCAGGGCGCACGCGGCAGTCGCGACAAAGGCATACCACGATGAGACGAGGGTCATTGCCGTGCTCTCGGATCTCGAAGCCGCGCCGATAGAGGAGCCACTGCGGGCCACGCTGCGCATGTTGCGCAAGATCACTCGCGAACACGCGGTGACCACAGACGACATGCGTACCCTGCTCTCCAGCGGCGTGTCGCGCGAGCAGATCGAGGACGCGCTCGCGGTGTGCTTCGCTTTCAATATTACGGCGCGCCTGGCCAATGCGTTCGGATTTGCCCTTCCCAGTCGGGACGCATTCGATGCCGGTGCAAAGTATCTATTGGCTCGCGGCTATCGGTAATCACCGCTTATAGAATTAACCTGAGCCATCTATGGCGCAACGAAAATGCCGGCGTGTTTACAGCAGCTTACCGAGGCGCGACCGTCAGGGAGCGCGTGACCGACGCTATTTTGCGATAGAAAGCGCCTAGCCATCAGAGCCTAGCCATCCCTTATCGGAACCGCTCTGTCAGAACCGCGCACGAAGTAAGCGGCGCCCGCCCGCCCCCCTAATTCGGCGGCAACCGAACCACGCTCAACCAGAAATCTTCCACCGAGCGCACCTTCTTCATGAAGGCATCCATCTCCAGCGGCTTGGTGAGATAGCAATTCGCATGCAGCTTGTAAGCCCGCCGGACGTCCTGTTCCGCCTCCGACGTGGTGAGCACAATAATCGGGATCTGCCGCAACTCAGGATCTTGTTTCACTTCCGCCAGTAACTCCCGGCCATCCTTCCTCGGCAGATTCAGGTCGAGCAGGATCAGATCAGGACGCTCCGCATTCGCGTACTGGCCGGCCCGCCGGAGAAACTGTAGCGCTTCTTCCCCATCCTCAACTACGGACAATTGGGGAAAATAACTTCCCTCCCGAAAAGCTTCCCGCGTGAGCAGCACGTCACCGGGATTATCTTCTACCAGTAAGATATTGACAGACATCATTTAACGCGCGACGGTGCGTTCCTCGCGAACTGGATTTGCAACGAACGGCAACGTGAAATAGAATGTCGAGCCTACTCCAGGTTGGGATTCAGCCCACAGGTTCCCCCCATGATGCTCGACAATCCGCCTGCAGATCGAGAGACCTATTCCATTCCCAGGATACCTGCCCACGCCATGCAGTCTCTGGAACACCTGAAAGATCCGGTCCGAATACTTCGAATCGAAGCCAATCCCGTTGTCGCGAACAGAAAAAAGCCAGTCGGATCCCCGCCGCTCTGCTGAGATGGTGATCTCCGGCGCAACATCGGGCTTCCGAAACTTGATGGCATTTCCAAGCAAATTCTGTATAACCTGCGTCATCTTCACTTCGTCGATATCGATCGGCGGCAACCCCTCAAAGCGCACTACGGCCGAGTTCTCCTGAATGACCAGCCGCAGATTCTCGACCGCTCGCTTGCATATCTTGTCGCCTGGCGTGATCTTCTTGGTTATCGCCTCTGTCCCGGCATGCGAATAGGCCAGCAGGTCGCTGACCAGAGTCTGCATGCGCGAAGCGCCGCTGGTCGCGTACTGGATATACGTGCGCGCCGTATCGTCGAGCGCGCTGCCATATTTTCTCGAGAGCATCCCCATGTAACTTGCCACCATGCGTAGCGGTTCCTGCAAATCGTGACTGGCAATTGAGGCAAATTGCGCCAGATCCTCGTTGGAGCGCTCGAGCTTGATGGCCTGCGCCTCGGACTCCAATGTACGAGCCTCGAGCTCGGCTGTGCGGTCTTGTACGCGCCGCTCGAGTTCTTGGTTTAAGCTGCGGATCTCGGCTTCGGTTTCATCCCGTTCACGGGCGTAAAGGGTGCTGAAGCGGAAAATGAAGATGAGCAGCATGATGGAGATCGCCACCACTACGCCCAGCGCGACGGTGAGATAGCGCTGATTGCGTATCTGCTGGGCATAACGTTTCTCGTATGCTTCGGTCTGCTCAGACTTCAGCTCGCCGATCAGCCGCCGGATACGCGCCATGTCCTGCTGCCCGCGGTTAGTTCGAATTTCCGCCATTGCGGCATTGCGGCCTTCCGACTGCTTAAGCGAAATGGTCTTTTCTAGCTCCGCCATTTTGCTGTCGATCGAAGCCTTGAGCTGCCCCAAAATAGCCGGGCTGACTCTCGCTTGTGATGCAAACTTCGTTACAGCCAGGAATTGTTGGTCTATCTCTCCCTTCGCCCGAACGTAAGGTGCCAGGTATTCCTCAGAGCCCGTCAGCATGTATCCGCGTTGTCCCGTTTCAGCATCCTGAACTGTGTTCAGCAGATCGTCCAGACTGAGAATAAACCGGTCAGTAGTGAGAGTTTGCGCCACGCTCTTCATATGCGCGGCGTTGGTGAAGTACGCAGTCAAGGCCAAGAGCAGCGGGATGATAGCCAATCCCGCAAGGTAATACCGGCTCGTCTTAAGCAGGTTCGAGCCGGAACCCGGCTGAAGCCGTTGACCATCTGAATCGTTCGTCATTGTCCTTTCATTGCCGGTGTCGCAACCGGAGCGATTCCCAACTCCCGTCCGCAAACCAGCCTCCGTCCACCGAAAGAGTGTGACCGTTGATGAATCCACTTTGCATTGGGTCGGCCAGAAAGGCAATGGCTGAGGCAATGTCATCCGGCGATGCGAAGCGGCCCATCGGTATCCTTCCCTCAATATCGGAGTCGCTATACAATCCGGCCGCTTGCGGCGCGACATCCATCGGTGTCTTCACCCAGCCCGGGCAAACAGCGTTGCACCGAACTCCGCGCCCGCCCCATTCCGCAGCGAGCGTCCGCGTCAATCCGATCAATCCGTGTTTACTCGCGTTATATGCCGCCCGGTCCGCTATACCGAGCAGACCTGCAATAGACGCGACATTGACGATACTTCCCTCGCCTTGTTTAAGCATGATCGAACCCATCTCGCGCGCGAGGAGAAATGGTCCGAGCAGATTCACATCCATCACGCGCCGCCAGTCGGCTGCGGTCGTTTCCTCGGCCGGGCAAATGTGCGCAATACCGGCATTATTCACCAGAACATCTATCCGTCCTAGCTTTTCGAGAGCCATCTCAGCGGTCGCTCTCGCATTCGCCTCTACTGAAACATCGCCTAAACTCTCGATCGCTATCCCGCCGCGGTGAGAGATTTCCGCGCATGTATCTTTGCATGGCGCTACATCGCAGAGCACCAGCGCATAACCTCGCTCGGCCAGCAACTCGGCGGTGCGCCGTCCGATCCCCTGCGCCGCGCCCGTCACCACCGCGACTTTGGCAGCCGAACCGTGATCCTCGAACCCCGAGTATGGCACCCCTTTAGCGTAATGCCACTTAGTTTTCCCAGATGCGGACGCTTTCGGTGTGGAGCGGCGCTCCAGCGCTGCGATGCCGCCATTCGTGGCGGCATTTATTTGGCTTCGTGAAGCATGGCAATACAAGGAAGTCGGTCTGAAAACCGACTTTGCCGGCCGGAGGCCCGCTCCACAATGGGAAGCGACATTTCAAAAAACTATATGGCATTTCCCATCTAGCGTACGGCAGATTGAGAATTTTCTGGCCTGTCTCCGACTTCTCCGTAAAGGAGCAAAACTTGCCGAAGATAATAAGCCTGCACCTTTCTTCTGAACCCGCGCCGGACGAGACAGTCCCAGAAACATCCGCGCCCATGGACGGCAGCCAGCTCCGTTATGCCTTCATGGCGCTTCTTGCAATGAACCTCTTCGTTCTTTCCGGCGCTGCCTGCTTCGCCATACTCTACTTTCTCCATTGACTTAGAGATTACTGCCTCGCTGGTCTTGCCTGATCTTCTCTAGGCCGCCGCGAATCATTCTGACTGCCTCTTGCGCCTTTTCTTCTCACGAGGGCATTTTTCCGCCGCCTCTTTTTTCAGGAATTCCTTTTTGGGCACGGTGAGTACCATGCGGAGAGCATTGCTGATGCGTTCGGCTTCGGAGTTGCCGGGAACATGCGGGGGCGGCAATCGTTTCAAAACTGAACCTGGATCATTATTTTTTGTTTTGCGCCTTTTCTCTGGCACGCATTGGGTTGTGCGCAAGGTATTCCATTATGATCTCTTCAGCTGAGGAAAGCCGTCCACGGTTCATTTGTACTTTGGCGTTTCGGAGGAATGACCCACTTCAGCCGCCGGCGCGAGCTTCGGGTTGCTCCTAACGTCGGGACCGTTTGCCTCTGCGCTGTCGCAACGTCGTGAGAGCAACCGCATTGCATTCGGGTAAGAAGATTCGGAGTACGCCACTTTCTATCCCGATGCGACGCCCGTCTAGTACGCTCTATCCCGGTACGGGTAATTGCCATCGCTAGCTCGGTCACCCCATACTTCCTGAAAAGACTTCTGAGGGAAGCGTAATTGCGGATAAATACCAGTAATGGCTGTTCCAGATGGCCTCGATCTCAATTCGAACGGCTGGATCATCGCGGACATGACCGGCGGCAGTTATCCGGCTGCCCTCAACGGCGGCATCGCGAGCTTCTGGAATCCGCAGCAGAACCTGCAGGAGGTCTTCTACGTCGGAGCTAACCAGCACGTTTACGAAGACTATAACAATTCGAATGGTTGGGTCATTGCGGACATGACCGGCGGAAATTATCCGGCCGCCCTCAACGGCGGCATCGCGAGTTTCTGGAATTCGCAGCAGAACCTGCAGGAAGTCTTCTACGTGGGCGCGAATCAACACGTCTACGAAGCCTTTTATTCCAATGGCTGGATCATCGCGGACATGACCGGCGGCAGTTATCCGGCCGCCCTCAACGGCGGCATCGCGAGCTTCTGGAATCCGCAGCAGAACCTGCAGGAGGTCTTCTACGTCGGAGCTAACCAGCACGTCTACGAAGCATATTATGCCAACGGCTGGACCATCGAAGACATGACCGGCGGCAGCTATCCGGCCGCGCTCAACGGCGGCATCGCGAGTTTCTGGAATCCGCAACAGAATCTACAGGAAGTCTTCTACGTGGGCGCAAACCAGCACGTCTACGAAGATTACAACAATTCGAACGGCTGGATCGTCGCGGACATGACCGGTGGCAATTATCTGGCAATGATTTTATACACAATTTCGGGGCAGGTCACAGCCGGGGGCTCACCCGTGTCCGGCGTTGCTGTTTCTCTCAGCGGAACGACAGCGGTCGGCACCAACGCTTCGCAAACAACGGCTAGCGATTCAAATGGCAACTATTCACTCACGGCTCCAGTGGGCGGAACGTACACGATTACGCCATCACTTGCGGGATACACGTTCAGCCCGGCCTCGCAGACGTTCAACAATGTGGGTGCGAATCAAACAGCGCAGACGACGACGGCCGCGCACCAACCCGCAACCTGCACCACCCAGGTGAGTGTCAGTTCCAGCCCCATCGCTCAGGGTTCGTCAGAAATCATTTCTGTCTCGATCTCCTCCCCCGCGACGGGTGTGTCGTTCGCCATTACCGGCGCGAGTACAAATCCTTATTCAAATTCGATTTTCGCGACCCGCGTGGGCACGTCTCTGAACTATCAAGCGACACTCAGCACCAGCGGTCTGCTCGGCGAATATGAGATCGTACCCGTGATCAACAACTCGGGAACGCCGTATAGCTGTGGGGGCAGTGTAGAGTTCTTCAACGTTATCACTGGCACTGAGCCCACCCAACCGGCAGCGATCAAATGCTCCTCAGTGAGCGGCAAATGGACCGATGCCGCGTCCGGCCAAGCCAATCTTGTTTGGACTCTTACGGACAACGCTGGAACCATCTCGGGGAATGTTACATCTCAGGATCCATGTGGAAATCAATTAACCTGGGATAACATTAATGGAAGCTACACTTCTTCCAGCCAGACGTATAAGCTCACAGCTACCGGGGCGGCATCCACATCGTGCGCCGGTGGATTTACCCCCTATGACCAAGTTGTGAACGGGACAATTCAAAACGGATCTTGTGGGCTTGGCAGCGGCACGTTCCAAGCCGGTCCCGGCATTGTGAGCGGTCCTCCTGGTACCGTTGCAGTGAGCGGCAACAATACCCTTACAGTTACCGAGCGTATCCCAAGCGGAGAAAAGAGCAACGTGACCAACACTGCAGCCGATTGGCTCGACCAGTATGGCGCGGTCACAAAAGCTCAGTTCAATATTAGCCTTTCGTCTCCGAGTGGCTACAGCTTCGGCGGCCGTACTGTCACTGAGACTGCCGGCAGCTCTTCCCAGGGGTCCGATACTTGCACGTATCCAGGGGCTCCGTGGGGAGGCAAGATTCTTACACTCGCCACTCAGGATCAGTGGAACGTCCAGAACAGCGGGCAAAACGGTGGTTACGGACCCGACCTGGTGGGCCTCTCCGCCGACACAGTTGCTTATATTCAAGCCTTCAACCGGAGCCTCGGATCCGGCTGCACGATCAGCTACCCTCAGATCATGATGATCAACAAGGAAACGGCCTCGGGAACAGAGGCTTACGGTGCGACGAACAGTGGGAATAATACAATTCAGTTCACGGTCACCCCGACCTCGATTAGCGTGCAGCGAGGCAACGCAACCATAACAAGACCGTTCCATTTCTAAGTTTCTTTTGGAGTACATATGTTGAAACGAATCGTATTCCCTGTCCTGGTCTTAACACTGAGCTTGTCAGTTTTGGCTTCCGGTGAAGACTTTGCCTTTGCCCGGCCGCGTCCCTTGATGGCGGTTTGTGCAGAGCTCCGTGAGAAATTCGGGCTTTCGATCATATATGAAGACGCTCCTTATGACGGCGACCGGGAGTTGGACAGCGAGATTATTCCGAGAAATGGGAGCAAGGCGCTTACCCCGAAGTGGAAGCCGATCACTTTCCACATGCCATCGGATCTGCCAACCCTCGCGGAACGATCAACCTCGAAGGCGACGGTCGATCCCCGCACAGCCTTCGCTGTTGTCCAGACTCTCGTCAATCAATATAATGAGTCGGGCAATCCAGGGCACTTTTCCGTAATCCAGGACGGCGAAGTGCTGCACATTCAGCAGACCTCCCGCATGGTGAGTGGCAAGCTGGAGCCGTTCGAACCCATTTCAGAAACGCTACTCCCTTGGGAACCGAACTCTGAAAACTGCTACAGATTGATGGGCGATTTATCCGCCAGCCTGCTGCAGGCGCGTGGCTTCGCTATTGCTGAGGGTGTTGTTCCGAGTTCTTCATTGATGCATCACTGCAATGTCAACGGAAGCTCCGTGACCGTTCGCCAAGTCCTTGTAGCATTGGCCAACGGTCTTGCGACAAGTAACGTCACTGGCAAGAAGATGGTTTCTTACACATGGGACCTCGTTTACGATCCGAACTGGAATAAGTACTTCCTGAGCTTCTCGCGCGTACCAGGGAGCAATGCGCAACCTTCGCCGGCCGAAAACCCTCAGCCCACTACATCTGCACCAAAGGTGAAACCTGTGCAGGGTCCAAACCGGGTAGGAGCCCCTACTGTTTCGAAGCCACAGAACTGAGAACAATGACGACTTGTCGCCGTACGCAGTGGCGCTCTTCTCCAGCCCGTATGCTTCGGTGAACTCTCACGGTGTGCACCCGCGGCCGCCCGGTTCGCGAACAGGGGATGGTAAACGACGGGTGCTGGGAGCAGACGTCTCAAATCCCCGAGACAACAGAGGTCGATGGCGAGAGCAACACCACACATGCCCTGTCAAATGACCGCGCAGGAACAGATGCAGATGCAAACTGCCAGTGGAACATGGCAGACCTATCAGACCAACTCGATCACGGTAACTGTAGGCTATGGCAGCGTCGATGTAAAGCGAAATAATGCCGATTCCGGCAGCCTTCAATATCCCTAGCCTACGAAAGGTTTTTATGAAACTACTACACCTCGCACTGAAACTATCCGCCTTGGCGATCACCATGGCAGCCGGCATTGGCATCTCAGAAGAGGCGGGCTTCCGTCTTTCCACAACCTCGCCACGGCCCCTGACGGATCTCATTGATCAGCTGAGTGTGCGCTATGGATGGTGCATTAACTACGAAGATGCCCCAATCGTCGCACCAGACGATCTGATCGACATCACATCCCCTACCTATCGAGGGCCTGGGCGAGCCTATAGTTTCTTCGCGAAACCGGTGGTTGTCCAAACCGACCTGCCGGACCCAGTCACATTTGCCAAAGAGGAGGAAGCCGACATCGTAGCGGCTCGCGGCCAGGAGAGAGAAGCGGTGGAAGCAATTTTGAGAGAGTACAAACACAGCGTCAATCGTGGCTCGTTCACGTTTTCGCAAAACGGAAAGTATATCGATGTCGTTCCCGATAAAATGCGGAACAAGGATGGGGTTTATGTCCCTTTTGAACCGCTTTTAAGCACAAAGGTCACCATACCCGAAGGCAGTTACCGGCTCGATCAGCTACTCTGGCTTGTATCCGATCAAATAGCCCAAAAGCGGGGCTTCCCTATTATTCACGGCATCATCCCAACCGGAACGTTTCTGTCCATTACATTGAAAGCTTCTGCCAACGATGAACCCGCTCGAGACATCCTAAAAAGCGCCTTTGAAGACACGAAAGCAATCCGTGCTGCTCATAGCGCGTACGATATCCGATATTTCCGATGGGTTTTGCTTTACGGTGCTGACATGAATCCTTTGCAATGAACGTCGAGTGGACCTCAAAGGATCTGCCCGGTGTGCCGGACCCAACCAAATATCGCCCCGGCCAGTCATCTGGACCGTCCAAACTTACCCGGAAACCTGCTAGCGGTCAAGACAGCCGGAATTAGCGCGTTGGGGGGCGACGGAACAGAAACTTACAGATTCGAGCAACTTCATCAATCAGCAATGCTGCGCCAGTCACGGCAGCAACTTATTTCCGCGCGCGATGGAAGGTGGAGTTTACTCCGCGCAGGTCTTCAGACCTGCTATGCCGCCGAGAGCAACCTATTGCATTCGCGTGGCGAGATTCGGAGTGCGTCACCTTCCTATCGTCAATCCAATGCTGGTCTAGAGTACCCTATCCCGGTATCGTAATTGTCATCGCCAGCAACCGCACTTGGAGTGCTGGGAGCTCCATGATAACGACCCGCCGGCAACCATGCTTGCGTATTTGCAGCAGGACCGGGGGACGCTGCCGTATAGCTGCATCGAAACCGCAATGAGGGGGCTCGCAAAAGCCCAATACAAGCCTGCGATTAAAACTCTGATTGAGTATCTTGACTTGAAACGGCCGGGACCACCGTACATTGTTCGTCCCGGGCAGCCGACCGCAGGCCTATGTCCGGCCGCGGTAGCCTTGTCTAAATTTGGCGATGCAGCGATTCCTCCCCTCAAGAGGGCTATTTCCAGCGATGAGAACAGCAAGCTTTCGAGATTGAACGCGGCCGAAACGTATCTGTCGATGGTTCGCGACCAGCCAGCGGCAATCTCATTTGTGACAAAGGCCGCGCGCAGCTCTCTTGAGCAGGAGACCGGAGATGCCCTGATGCGGCTCGCAGAACACGCTGCTAAGGGCTGTCGTGAGAAGGATCAACAACGATGTCAGGAAGCGCTGGACGAGCAATAAACGACGGACTGAATCGGTAGCCGGGTAAAGGCTACTCGAGCGCGAGGACGAGTTCAAACGAAACGGTGATGCTCCCTTATACCGAACACGAAAGAATGGTATGAAACCCGAGATTACGAGGATTTGTGCGTCCTTGTGGCCAGGCTGAAATCACTGGAGGGATCCCGCTAACTCTCAAAGCTATTCAGACCTCATGCACTCCACCGGGTCCACCGCCGCCACCCTCCTCGCCGGCAAATAACACGCGGCAAATGTGGCCAGCAACAGGATGACAGGCACAGACGCAAAGGTTACAGCGTCCACTGGGACCACGCCGAACAGTAGGGATTTCATCACGCGCGTCAGGACGGCCGCGGCACCTACGCCGATCGTAATCCCGATCGCACAAAGGCCCAGGCCGTAGCGGACGAATATCTGTCTCACGTCGCCCGGCTGTGCGCCCAGCGCAATGCGGATGCCGATCTCGCGCCTCCGCTGCGATACGGCGTACGCGATCACGCCGTAGATTCCGATCAATCCTAGCAGCAGCGCCATCGATCCGGCGATGACGAGCATCATTAGGGTGAACGACGTGCGCGCCATGGAGCGGTCCACCGTCTCGCGCATCGTTTCCGGATTTGCCACCGCCAGCGCCGCGTTCACCGACGACACGGCTAGACGAATATCATTCAACAATGCGCCTGTTCCCGCGCGATCCGTCCGAACCGCAAACGCTACAGCCCTGGTCCCCAACGTGATTCTCGGTGGATAGTGAAGTTGCCCGAAAATAGGCCAGTAAACGACCGCCGGCGCCGGTTCCTGAGGCCCGCTGTGCCGCACGTCCTCCACCACGCCGAGAACCTCGCGCCAGACGTCGCCATCGTTGGCGCGAACGCGCTTGCCGGCCGCGGCCTGCGCCGACCCCCACAGCTCGCGAGCGAGGTTTTCAGAAACCAGCACGAACTTGCGGCCACCGTAGATGTCGGTCCAGGTAAGGTCGCGCCCGGCTTTGATCCTGGTGCCGAGCGAGCCGAACAACCCGGGCGACACGTTCAGGTAGAGGCGCGCGGGCGAACGAGTTCCTTGCGCGTAGCTCTCTCCTTCCTTGAAGATTCCGTCCCAATTGGGAGGCGTGCCGTCCATCGGCAACGCGCTCGCAAACCCTACGGATGTCACTCCGGGGATCGCAGCCACCTTCTCGGCAATCGCTTGCTCCACCCGCGTTGCCTCTTCTTCCTTGGAGACCAACGTTTGCGGCACAACCACACGAAACGTTTGCGAGTGGTCAGGCTGCACGAAGCCCGGGCGCACGCTGCGCATCGCCTGAAATGTTCGAATCATCAGACCCGAAGAGATCAGGAGCACCAGCGCAAGAGATACCTGTACGACCACGAGCGTGTTTCTTGCGCGATGACGATCCCGGCTATGACTCATCGTGCGTGCGCTGTCCCGAACGGCGAGGGAAACGCCCGGCCCCGCATAACGCAACGCCGGGATGAGACCGAAGAATAGACCGCAAACAAGCGATACGATCGCGCAGAAAGCCAGGGCGTGGGAGTCCAGCCCGATCTCGCTCAAGCGCGGAAGGTTCGAAGGTCCATTGCGTACCAGCAGCCGCAATCCTTCGTACGCAATGGCGACGCCCAGCGCTCCGCCGGCGGCGCCCAATAGAAGGCTCTCAATCAGAAGTTGGCGGACAATCCGGGCCCAACCCGCCCCCAGGGCCGCTCGCACGGCAAGTTCCGATTGCCGCGCGTCGACGCGCACTAGCAGAAGATTCGCGACATTAGCGCACGCGATCAACATTACCATCGCGAGCGTACCCATCACCACCCACAGCGCGCTTCGGACATTGCCCACTACGCTCTCCCGCAAGGGGCGGATGTTCGGGCCGATCCGCCAGGAAAAAAGAAAGAGCCGCTCGGCGAAGACGTCGTTAGTATTGCCCTCTGGAGTAGAAGCCCAGGAGCGCGCCCAGATGGGAAGCAGCCGCGCAATGTCCGCGTTGGCCTGTTCGATTGAAACTCCAGGCTTCAGCCGCGCGATCGATCTAAGATAAAATCCAGCCAAAGTTGCCCGCCTGCGATCCAGTTGCAGAGGAAGGAGGAGATCAGCAGCCGTATCGGCGATGCGGAAGCCGGACGGCATGACGCCGATAATCTCGCGCGGACGGGCGTCTACTCTAATCTTTCGGCCGATCACTGATCGATCTCCTCCAAATCGCCGTTGCCAGTAGCTGTAGCTCAACAGCACCGTTGCGCTCGCGCCAGGGACTTGATCGGCCGCGGTAAACGGTTGTCCGATCTCCGGCTGCACGGCGAGTGCCTGAAGCAATCCATCGCTGATGAAATTCGCAAACACCTGCTCGGGCTCGCCCAGGCCAGTGACTGTGACAGAGCCCGAAACAAAGACGCCCATAGATTGAAATGAGCGGTTCTGTTCCGCGTAAGTGAAATACATCGAGGGCGAAAGCCCCAGACCGCGGCTGCTGACTACGCCACCCAAGCCGGGGGCGACGTGCGCCAGGCTCACCAGTTCCTCGGCGCGCGGAAAGGAGAGAGGCTTGAAGAGGACACTGTTGACGACGCTAAACACCGCCGTGTTCGCCCCGATTCCCAGCGCGAGCGTCAACACGGCAACGGTTGTAAAGGACGGATGGTTACGCAACCCGCGTAGGGCATAGCGCACGTCGCCCGAAATCGAATCGAGCCATTGGATACCATTCATGCGATAGATTTCCTCCCGTCGCGCTGTCAGGTTGCCTGCTTGTCTCAATGCTGCCGAGCGAGCCTCCCGCGGCGTCAGGCCCTGCGCCAGGAAGGAATCGGTCAGCATCTCGATATGCGATTCCATTTCCTCGCGCCATTCCTGATCAACCTGGTTGCGCCGTAGAAGGTTCCGCCAGAACATGATTACGATATCCGCATGACCAACTGAATTGCCCGGACCATTTTGTTAAACGCGCTCGACTCGGCATCTAGCTGCTTCTTCCCCGCGGTGGTCAGCCGGTAGAAACGAGCCCTCCGGTTGTTCTCCGTGACTCCCCATTCGGCCTTCACCCATCCTTTAAGCAACATCCGATTCAGCGCGGGGTAGAGTGAGCCATCCTCGATTTCAAGATCGCCTCTGGACCAGTCCTGAATGTGCTTGGCGATGGCATAGCCATGCAGCGGGCCCTGGTTAAGGGTCCTGAGGATCATCATGTATAAGGTTCCCGGCAGGAGGTTGGGGTTCGGAGAGTGGGAGCCCAAGTGGAGAATACCTTTCTGGACTATGTATAGCTCAGAAAAGGAAAGCATGTCAACTCCGGCGCTTCTTGACGGGGTGCGTGGTCGTTCCTCTTGGCGAAAGCGAGGCGCACGAAGCAGGACGGCTGCTAGACAGGAGCAGAACTGCGGATGTCGTTGACGCTGTTGTGGTGACAATAGCCCTTCGCCAGAAGGCGATGATTCTCACAGGCGACCTGGACGATATGAAACGACTGGTCAGAGCTGCTGGCCGAGACCTCACTGTTATCGCCATCTGAGGGTAGCTTCACACTTGGCTTAATCTTCCTGCCAGTGTGCCAATTACAGACTCAAGGCCTCTCGGAAGCGGGCCGACTGACGCCGTGACATCTCCACCACCATCCCGCCACGCAAGAATATTAGAAGGTTTCCGTCGATACCAGTCTCTACGCGATCCACCCATTTCAGATTTAAAATATGTTTGCGTCCCGCGCGGAAGAAGACTGCGGGATCGAGACGTTCTTGCAACGCAACCAATGAGCGCGGAATCAAAGGTCGTTCATTCGCGAAGTGCAAACGGGTGTAGTTCCCTTCCGACTCCAGCAGAAAAATATCGGCAACTCGCACGAACCAGCAGCGTTCTCCATCTCTAACAAACACTTGTTCTAGGCGCGCTGTAGCGGCGTGCGAACGAAGCTTAGAAAGCGCTGTAGCCAATCGGGCCGGTACCACCGGCTTTACCAAATAATCGAGTGCGCTCGCGTCGAATGCCTTAAGTGCATATTCATCATAGGCTGTGGTGAAGATTACCTGCGGCACGTCGTCCAGTTGCTGCAAGAGTTCGAAGCCGCTCATTCCAGGCATACGTACGTCGAGAAATAAGACGTCGGGATCGAGCCGGCCAATTAGCTCCAGTGCTTCTTCGCCACTGCGGGCCTCCCCGACGATCTCGATCTCTCCGTGCGCGGCAAGCAATCGTCGCAGTTCTCGCCGGGCCATTCGCTCATCATCAATGATCAGCGCCTTCATGCCGTTGTTGGTATTAGGACGGTCGCGGTCACATGCCCATCGCAACGCGTACCCAATTCTAGGCTGGCGTGTTCTCCATAAAGAATACGGAGCCGCTCCCGCGCATTCGCTAAACCGATCTGTGTTGAGCCCGGTCGCGCATCGCTCAGGCTTCCGGTGTTCTCCACTTCGATCCGCAAAATATTGCCCTCGAGCCTCGCTCGAATAAAAAGATCGCCGCCAGCAGGAATCTCTTCAACGCCGTGCTTAATCGCATTCTCCACTAATGTTTGCAGCACCATGGGCGGAACCGCGGTTTCGCGAACCGCATTGTCCACTTCCATGTGGACGCGCAAGCGATTCTCGAAGCGAATCGACTGTAGCGCCAGGTAATCCGAAACGATCTCTACCTCGCTGGCCAGCGGCACCGTATGACGCCGGTCCTTTTGCAGGTTGTAACGCAGAATATTGGCCAACCGTGTAACCATATCCTGTGCCTGGGTTGGATCTTCAGTAATCATGCCTCGGAGTGAGTTCAGGCAATTGAAAAGAAAATGCGGGTTTACCTGAGCTTCCAGCGCCCGCAGCTCCGCGTTGCTCAAAGCCACCTTCATCCGCATCTCATTGCTCCGCACCTCGCGCGAGTGGCGAAATGTAGTGATGGCCAAATAGAGGACCGTCCAGATCGTGTCGATGACCGACAAGCCTATGAACATGTACGCGATGGAAGATGCTTGCCTCCATTCGCCGAGGTGTCCCTCGATGGCTGTATAGATGCCAACGACTAGAGCACTTTGCACCGCAGCGATCAGGATGCTTGCAGGCACTAGCCGCCCGAGCGCCCGGGGTAGCGGGAGACTGGTCCAACGCCGACGATGAATTTCGGCGCGCAACAAATGTGTAAGCCCGATGCTGTATAGGAAAAAGAGCAGGTATCCGATGATGACGCTCGGCCGCCACCCATTCGCCATTACTCCAGTCGATAACCCAGCTCCAAAACTGTATGCGCCCCACCCGGCGATCTGGCAGACCCAGTATTGCGAGTTCGTTCTTTTCATAAAGCCATTCTCTAGAAACTCACTTCTGTGGTGCTGCGATTTGTGATGGACGGTTCGCTTCATTGATGAACGGCGCCGGAACAGGAAGAGCCCGCAGAATCCGGTGGGCCGCAACCCACGATCTCTTTCGGGCGGCCAGGCAGTGCACTATGCGGCAGCGATCCGCGGCCGTGCCCCGCAGGCGAACCCGAATTCTACTGGTTCATAAAACACTCGATCGTCGTGCAAGTCAGAGACAAAAACAGACGGCTATGGATCACAAGGGATACGTTGTCCAAGCCAGAGCGATTTCACGTTAGGTTTTCACGCGATGGAGCTACCCCACCGGAGACTCTCACGATTGCGACTAGCGGAGAATCAACATTTAGAGTCAGCGGAATGGAAAGGGACTTTACCATTGGTGAACTTTGTAATGAGCTTCTAAGCATGCTCTGCCGGGACAGGTGAGCCGGCGCGCAAATTCAAGCGCCCGGGTCTCTCGGTTCGGTCGTGACCTTATCGTGTGATGCCATGCCGAGCACAAGGCGAATTCTATGCGCCATGAACCACGCGCAAAGGGCGCGGCTGCGCGCCACCACTCCGGAAAGGAACACGCTGGCTCTCGGGTGGCGCGCCTGATTCCGCGACCGTTTTGCGCGAGTTCCTCAATAGCTGACTGCTTCCTGTAGAGCGGCTGGTCCCATGCATCAATGGCCAGATTTTGAACGTGAGTTGCCAGCTACAGTATCCCTTTTTATAGACGGTAAAAACCCCCCGTCGAACTGGGCGTTTGTGCCTGCCCCGGATCGAACACATCGATCGGCGAAAACCCGTAAATACGCCACTTTCCACGCTCTCGAACGCATCGGACGTGAATATCCGCAGCCCGCTGATTGCTTGAGTTATTACCCTTTTCGCTTACCGTAAGAGACCAATGAACGGTAGCCAGAATTTCGTTCGGCGAGTCCTCCTCGTCCGTAACATCCACTTCATTCACGATATCGAACGCGTTGGTCAGGCCGGTGAAATAGTCTCTCAACTTGTCGTAGTTCGCGAGCGATTTGGAAAACGGCGTCATCGCGTCAGCCGGGTTGCCGCCCGTCAGCGCCATCGCGATATTACTGAGCAGCGACCGAAGATCAGCCGCCTGATCCGCTTTTGAAATTGCAGCGCATCCGAACCAAAGACAACTAGCCAGAAACTGCCTACGTTCGGTAACTGCCATTGATCTGAATGTAGCCCTCGGTCAGGTCGCAAGTGAAAAATCGCGCTGCGCATTTGCCTGCCCCTTGGAGCGCGATCTCAATCGCGACCTGGCGTTCGTCCAGTTTGTGTTTCAGCTCCGCCTCGTCGAAATCCGCTGCCAGGCCGGCTTTACAAACCGGAACCTGCTGCATAGAAATATCCATCTTGCGCGGATCGAAAACCACGCCCGAATAGCCAGCAGCGCAAAGTACGCGTCCCCAGTTTGGATCGCTCCCCGCGACGGCCGTTTTGACAAGCGGCGAATTAGCAACGCAACGCGCCACTTTGCGGGCTTCCTCGCTCGATCGGAAACCAGTCGCCCGTACGATGATCAGCTTGCGGGCTCCTTCGCCGTCGGCTGCGATCTGCTTAGCCAGTTGCTCCATTACCTGGCTCACCGCTTCAGAAAATACTTGGCGCTCCTTCTCGTCAGGTCTTATCTTCGACGCGCCATTCGCCAGCAGCGCGACCATATCATTGGTTGACGTATCCCCATCGACGGTCAATGAATTGTAAGAGGTCTCCGTCGCGCCCAGCAAAATCGGGTGCAGATGGCGTGCTTCGACAACTGCGTCCGTCATCACGAATCCCAGCGTGGTCGCCATGTTCGGATGAATCATGCCGGAACCTTTGGTCATTCCCGCAAACCGCACCGTGCCGCGTCGGAACTGGACTTCTCTGGAAGCCACTTTCATGCGTGTGTCGGTGGTCAGCATGGCCCTTGCGACAGCTTCGAAATTGTGCGGCGAAAGGTTCCGCACCAGTTCCGGCAAGCGTTCGGTCAGCAGCTTCGGGTCGAGTTCCATCCCGATTACGCCAGTCGAAGCGGGCAGCACATACCGCGGCTTGGTCTTGAGCAACTTCGCGACGGCTTTGCAGGAAACGAGAGCGACTTTATCGCCCGTACGTGTCGCGCAGTTAGCATTTCCGGCGTTGATCAGCACCGCCGTTACCCGGCCTTTTCCCGTCTTCAGATTTTGGCGAGCCAGCCGTACGGGAGCAGCCTGCACGACGTTTTGAGTAAACACCGCGGCGGCTTCGGCCGGGCTGTCTGAAACAATCAGCGCCAGGTCATCCTGCTCCTGCTTACGAATCCCCGCATATGTAGCGGCGTAGCGGTACCCCAACGGAAGCATCAAACGGCCTCTCCGAGCAACTCATTTTCACTTGGCCGGTAGCCGTTCAGAAAAGCCTCAGCGCTCATGCGGCTCTTTCCAGCAAGTTGCACCTCGAGAAGTTCCAGCGTACTATCCTCGCCGCAACCGACAAACAGCCGCCGCTTCTCGATGCGCATCCGGCCGCGAGCAATTCCGCTCCTTTCCGCCGGTCGAGCCCGCAGAATCAGCAGCTGCGCCTGGCGAAATCCTGTGTATGCGCCTGGCCATGGAGTAAAGCCCCGGAGCCGGTTATAAATCTGCCGCGCCGGACGGGACCAATCGATCAAACCGTCTTCCTTCTTCAGAATGGGCGCGAACGTGGCCTCCTGCTCATTCTGTTTCTCCCGTTGTATTGTTCCTGCCTCGATCTGGCTGATCGCCTCAATCAACAGTTCAGCTCCGATAGGAGCCAGCCGGGCGCTTAATTCCGGAGCCGTTTCATCCGGATCGATTGCAACCAAGTGAGCCAGCAGCATGTCGCCGGTATCGAGACCCGCATCGATCTGCATGATCGTCACGCCCGTGCGCGTCTCACCGTTCGCAATGGCCCACTGAATCGGCGCCGCGCCACGATATGCGGGAAGCAGGGAAGCATGGACATTGAGAATACCGTGCCTCGGCAGATCGATGATGCTTTGCGGAATGAGCTGGCCGTAGCCGACCACCACCATCAGATCCGCGTTCAAACTTTGCAGCAAATCGACATTGGGCGGCCGGCGGATTCGCTCCGGCTGATAAATCGGAATACCAAGCTTTGCCGCCGCGAGCTTAACGGGCGATTCGGCCACTTTGTTTCCCCGGCCCTTCGGACGATCGGGCTGCGTGAAAACCGCAACCATTTCATGATCCGCGGCCAGAGCGTCCAACGAAGGAACGGCGAACTGGGGCGTGCCAAGAAAAACGACCCGCATACGACCGGCTCAACTCCACTCGCCCGCCTTTTGCAGCTTTTTGATTTTGCGGCGTATGATGTCCCGCTTCAACGCGCTGAGGTGACTGATGAAGAGAATACCGTTCAGATGATCGATCTCATGCTCGATGGCGCGCGCCAGCAGCTCTTCGCCAGTCAATTCGATCGGTTCGCCCTTCTCGTTCTGCGCGCGAATGGTCACCTTGTTTGAACGCGCAACCGGCTCGCGAAAGCCGGGAATGCTCAGACATCCTTCCTCGCCCACTTGCTTCCCGTCGCGAAAAGTGATCTCGGGATTAATAATGACAAGTTTTTTTGTTTCATCTTCGCCAACACTGATGTCAATGACCGAAATGCGCTTCCCGGTGCCAATCTGGGGCGCAGCCAGGCCAACCCCTTTCGCTGCATACATGGTTTCCCACATGTCCGCGATCAATTCCGTCAGTTCAGGCGTGTCAAACTCCGTGACCGGCTCGGCGACCTGCTCCAGCATAGGTTCGCCGTATTTCAAAATTGTTCTCACCATCTGTCGATTCAGAAAATCCTAAAAGCTATTTACTTGCGTCCGGTAGCCGTCGTAATTACGCCTCGTTTCGGCGAGCGAGTCGCCGCCGAACTTCTCGAGAAATGCTGCGGCCAGAGTAATCGCGACCATGGCCTCGCCGATTACTCCGGCAGCGGGCACTACGGCTACATCGCTGCGCTCGTAGGCTGCAAGCGCCGGGTCACGAGTGGGCAGATCGACTGACTCCAGCGGTCTCCGCAACGTCGAAATCGGCTTAAGCAGGCCGCGCACCACAACGTCCTGCCCGTTCGTGATGCCACCTTCCAAACCGCCCGCGCGGTTTGATCCGCGCGTAAACTCTCGCTGCCCTTTGTCGTAATGGATGGTGTCCTGTACGGTCGAACCGTAGGACATCGCTCCCTCTTCGGCAAACCCGATCTCCACGCCTTTGACAGCCTGAATGGAGACGATCGCCTGCGCCAGGCGTCCGTCGAGACGTGTGTCCCAGGTAATGTGCGAGCCTAAACCCGGCGGCACACCGTGGGCCACTACCTCAAAGATGCCGCCAATGGTGTCGCCGGTGCGATAAGCGTGATCGACGGCTTCTTTCATGCGCTGTTCCGTATCGGGATCCACGCATCCGAGCAGTACTTCGTCCCGCTTGCTCAACAAATAGATCTCTTCCCAAGCTACGGAGCGTTCGAGCCGCACAGGTCCCACACCGACGACATGGCTGAGTACTTCGATATCGAATTGCTTCAGAAGCGTCTTGGCGAGCGCGCCCACTGCCACCCGCGCTGCAGTCTCACGCGCGCTAGCGCGCTCCAAAATATAGCGCGCATCCTGGAAGTTATACTTGATCGCGCCTGCCAGATCGGCGTGACCTGGACGCGGTCTGTCGACAGGCTTGTGTGGTTTGTCTTTCCAGTTCTCCCAGTCTTTGTTTTGTATCAAAAGCGCAATCGGAGATCCGATCGTCTTTGATTCATACACGCCAGAGACTATCCTTGCGGTGTCGGTCTCAATCTTCATGCGGCCGCCGCGGCCAAATCCCTGCTGCCGTCGCCAGAGCTGCCGGTTCACGTAATCGAGACACACGGGTACGCCGGCCGGAATACCAGTGAGAGTTGCGACCAGGAACTCGCCGTGGGATTCCCCGGCTGTTTCGAAACGCAGCATCAAGAATTTTATGGTAGCGAAACCGTACCATTTGAGACCTGATCCCGAATCCTCCGGCTGCATGGGATAATCCAGGCAGGCAAACGACCGGTGCGCATTTGGGCAGATTCGGGCCAAAGCCGGGTGCGGCAAGTAATTGAAAAAGCTTTCCGGCGTCGCAGCCTCGTGCTGGTGGTAGAACATTCGGCCGTCGCTCTGGCAGCGGTGCTCGGCGGTCTGATTCTGCTGCTGCTTCTCGGCACTCAGATCTTCGATGGGCGCTGGCTGCTCCTGTTGGCTCTCGCCGGGGGCCTCGTCATGTTCCTGCGCGTGCGCGGCCGGCTCCTCAGCCGCTACCGCGTAGCGCAACTCGTTGACCGGCGGCTACAACTGCACGATTCCCTTTCGACGGCCTGGTTTTTACTCCAGCGCCCGGCAACCGGAGGTTTGGCTCAAGCGCAGATCGCGCGGGCCGAACAAACGGCCGAGAATGTGAAGCCTGCTGTCGTCTTCCCGTTTGTTTGGAGGCGCGCGTGGTCAATCGCAGGCGCGCTGTTTGCTGTCGCCTTTGGCTTGTTTGCTCTCCGTTACTTGGTGACCAGCAGTCTCAGTCTTAAACAAGCGCTGGTTCCGTTATCGTTTCCCCTGCCGGCTGATCTTTTGGAGCGCATTGAGAGCCTCGCCGGCCGTAACTCTGTCGATCATGCGAATCAGCTGAAAGCCGCGCTGCCTGGCTCTCGCCGCGAAATTTCGGATGGCAGCAATCCCTCGGATCGCGATGCGAACCGGGCCGAATCGGCTGGCAAATCGGGCGCGGGCAACAACGAGCAGCGCTCATCGAACTCGCAGGATCATCCGAGAGAAGGAGCGCGGCCGAGCCAATCAGCCGATCGCGCCGGCAGTCCGGATCAGGCGCAATCGCCGGCGGCTGAAAAGCAGAAGTCCGATCAGGCTTCGAATGGTCGACCTTCCAGCGACAACCAATCTGCTCCAAAGGATCCCAGCCAGGAGCATGGGCCGCAGAACACCTCGAGTCTGATGGACCGAATGAAAGATGCGCTCTCGGGTTTAATGGCGAAAATGCGTCAGAACGAGGGAGAACTCAAGAACAACGAGCGCTCCCCGCAGCAGAAATCGGGGGACCAGACTGCCGAAAGTCGCTCCAGAAGCGGCCAAACACAGCAGAACTCTCGAAACTCCCAAGAAAGTGACGGCCAGAACCGCCAGCAGAGCGCGCTCGGGCAGCAGGCGGCGCAAGCTTCCGAAAAACTGCCTGCAACTCAGAGCCATGCTTCGGACGCGAGCGCCAACCGTAAGGGAGCTGATTCTCAATCCGGCATAGGTCGCCAGGACGGCGAAAAGAGCTTAAAGGAAGCCGAGCAGTTACGCGCGATGGGAAAACTGGATGAGATTATTGGCAAGCGCTCTGCCAGTCTGACTGGAGACATGACGGTCGAGACTCGCTCCGGCCACCAGGCACTGCAGACGCAGTACTCGGGTCGTATCGCCAATCATGCGGACCTCGGCGGAGAAATAGATCGCGACGAAGTCCCGGTCGCCCTTCAGCAATACGTTCGCGAGTACATGGAGCAAGTGCGGAAGCAGGCGAATAGCCAACCCTAAGAACCGTCACCCGCGCAAATGGAACTGCTTATCAAGCGCAAAGGGCACGGATAATTGCCGCCAAACAGGAAAGGAACTCGCTTACCCTTCGGGCGGCATGCCTCACCCCGTGCCCGTTTTGCGCGCGTTCCTCAAGATCTCAAACACGCGCTCCGGGCATTCATCAAGAGCCCGGGTTTTACCGTTACGGCAATCGCAGCAATTGCCTTAGGCATCGGGACAAACACGGCGATCTTTTCCGTAGTTAACGCAGTTCTTTTACGACCCATCCAGGCGCCCGAGCCAAACCGCGTAGTCTCTTTCCTGTCGACGAGCAAGGAGGGCTCCAGTCCGCTTGCATCGGAAATCAAATTCAACTTGTGGCGGGAACAGACCGGAGTCTTTCAAGATGTATCCGGCTACTACTCCGGCTCCGTGAACTTGACCGGTGTCGAGAAGCCGCAGCGGGCCAACGCGATCTACGTAACGAAAGACTATTTCCATCTGTTCGGCTTGTTCCTTGAATTCGGAAGGCTTTTTAGCACGCAGGAAGAACAATCTCATGGGGCTGCAGCTGTTATACTCGGCCATTCTTTTTGGCAAAGAGCATTCGCCGGCAGGCCGGAAATCGTCGGAAAAACTATTTCTCTGAGCGGGAACCGTTATCAGGTTGTTGGCGTCATGAGTGCCGCTGCTCAACCGGAGGTGGATAATCCGCCGGATGTCTGGTTCCCGTTTCCGATCGATTCAAACAGCACGTTCCAGGCACACTATTTCCTGGCTGTGGGCCGATTGAGACCCGGAGTAACACTCCAAGCGGCGAATGCCCGGCTACGACTCACGACTCAGGAGTTTCGCCGCAAATTTCCCGACAGCATCTCGACCAGCCGGGGAGACGCGTTTAGCGTCGAACGTATGCAGGACGTTCTCGCGAAGGATGTGCGCCGGCCACTGGTGATCCTGGCGTGCGCGGTGAGTTTGGTTCTGCTCATCGCCTGCGCAAACGTAGCTGGACTGCTACTCGTCCGAGCTACGAGCTCGGCGGCGAGAGATCGCTGTCCGGTTTGCCGTTGGAGCTTCCAAAGCCCAGATTGTCTGGCAGCTATTGACGGAAAGCACGCTGCTCTCCGCGCTGGGTGGACTGTTCGGTTTAGGACTCGGATTTATAGGCGTCCACCTTCTGCTTGCTTTGAATCCCTCAGATATCCCACGGCTTGGCATCGACGGGCAGAACGTAACCATAGATTGGCGAGTCCTCGTGTTTACCCTGGCCGTCTCACTGGTTACAGGCGTTGTCTTCGGTCTGCTTCCAGCGCTCCAGTCCTCCTCCATTGATCTCAACGCAAGTTTGAAAGAAAGCGGGAACCGCGCGGGAACCGGATTGCGCCAGCAGAGAGTACGCTCGTTGCTGATTGTGGGCGAAACCAGTCTGGCGCTGTTGCTTCTAATCGGCGCCGCCTTGCTTATACGCACGCTCATCGCCCTGCGATCTGTACCTCCCGGCTTCGATCCCCGCCATGTGGTGACGACCGAAACCGCCCTCGATCCGCGGGCAGCCGGGGCGACAGGAGCGCAACAGATCATTGAAAAGGTGTTCCGCGAGTTCAACACGCTGCCGGGTATCGATAATGCCGCCTATACAAGGCTCTTGCCGCTTGGAGGAGGCTTCGACAGTATCCCCATCGTCGTCGTTGGCCGTCCGCTGACTGGTCCTTCTCATGGCGAGAGCCGCTGGATGATCGTTTCCTCCGGATATTTCGATGTACTCAGGATTCCTCTTCTGCGCGGTCGCTCGTTCACTCGAGCGGATCACCTTAGCGCACCGGCGGTTGCGATCGTGAATCAGACAATGGCGCGTCAGTTTTGGCGAGGGCGCGATCCGTTGGGAGCCCAAATCGTAATCGGACAGGGACTCGGGCCGAATTTCAGCGAGCCGGCGCGCCAGATAGTCGGGATTGTGGGAGACGTTCACGACAACGCGCTTGGCGAGGCGCCCCAGCCGGCGGTGTTCGTTCCAGGATCACAGCTTTCGGATAAGCGGGCGGAAGGTCGAGCAGTCGCATGGGTGATCCGCACTCGGGGCGAATCGGCAGCTCTCGAGACACAAATTTCGGGAATTTTGCAGCGGGCAACCGGCGAACCGGTTCCTCCTGTTCGTTCCATGGGCGAAATCGTGCGTCGCTCCACCGCTCGCCAGGATTTCAACATGCTGCTGATGAATGTCTTTGCGGGTTCCGCGCTGCTGCTGGCCATAATCGGTATCTATGGCCTGGTGGCGTATACAGTGGAACAGCGTCGACACGAGATGGGCGTTCGCGCGGCCCTAGGCGCGCGGGCAACGGATCTCCAAACTCTGCTTCTATTTCAGGGAATGCGTTTGGCCATTGCCGGAATAGCAATTGGAATGGCTTGCGCCTTCGGGCTGACACGGTATCTTTCAGGTTTCCTGTTTGGCGTTAAAGCTGTCGATCCTCTCGTTTTCGCCTTTGTGCCGGCCCTGTTCAGTGCTGTAGCCCTGGTTGCCGTGTGGCTGCCTGCGCGCCGGGCAAGTGCGATAGATCCAATCGCGGCTTTGCGCTGCGAATAATCGGGTCGGGTGTTCACTGTTCCGGCAGTTCCAGAACCGCCGCATAGAAACCGTCGCCCGGTTCTCTGCCGGGCAGGCGCCAGAGCTCCTTGGTGCATCGCAGACTGCCATAGCTTTGAAGCTGTTCTGAAGTCACGTCCTCGTTTTCTTCTCGTTCCAGCGAGCAGGTAGCGTAAACGAGTTTACCGCCCGATGCGAGCAACGGGATCGCCCGGGAGAGTATCGCCGCCTGCTTCTCGTGAAACCGTCCCAAGTCACTCGGTTTCAAGCGCCACTTAATCTCGGGATTTCTGGCAACCGTGCCCGTCCCAGAGCAGGGCGCGTCGATGAAAATCCTGTCGAACTTTCTATCGAACGGCAACGGTTCTGTCGCGTCGAGCAACACTCGCGGGCAAACCGGCGGTATGTCTGCGATTCGCCTCGCGCTGATATCGCAGGCCACCGCGAGAGCAAGCGGGGTCTCGAGGGCTTCGAGCGTCTTATTACCCGGCGCGGCGCACAAATCGAGGTAAGTGTTGCCGGGCCGGAGATCCAGCAGCGGCACGATGGCTTGAGACCCGATATCGTGAAGCCGGATGCCGCTAAAAGCAGGTGACAGAAGCCGGTAAGCTCCTGGAACCGTAGTCGGCTCGAGCTGCAGGCCGACAGGTAAGGGGCGTCCAGGCGGGATTCGCACGTAAGATTCCGGTTCGTTCAAAGCGGCACTGGCGATTCGCCGCGCGGTCTCCTGGCCGAAATGAGCTGACCAGCGCTCGATCAGCCATTCGGGGCAGCTCAGTTCCGTGGCAGTATCGGGCCAGGTGATAACTTCCCGATTGACTTTGCGCAGGACAGCATTCGTGAAATTACTGGCAGCGCGTTTGCGCAATTTAACGAATTCGACAGATTCGTGAACCGCCGCGTGTGCAGGAACGCGTTCGAGATATCGTAACTGCAGCAGTGCGATCCTCAGTGCGAGAAGCACGGGCAAATCCAGATCCTCCGGATTCCGGCCCGAGTAGTGAAATATCAAGTAATCGAGCTGACTCTGGTAGCGCAAGCAGCCGAATACAATTTGAGCCGCCAATCCGGCATCGCGCGACGACAGATTCCTGGTTCGCTCCCTCAGCTGATCGGACGCATAGCCACCAGCAGCCACCATTTCGAGCACGTCCAGAGCGGCGAGCCGCGCAGGCGATATCTGGCGAGTCAGACGGGCAGTCACGTGCATCAAAAAAAAGGAATTTCCTTTGTACAGCAACAAATTAAAGCGGAATGAGTCTTTCCCTTGTTGCGGACCCTATGCTAGTATGCTAATTGCCTGCAGGATACAAGCTCCCGTGAGGCTGCCTCGTAACTTTTTCCCCCGGAGAATACAACTACTAATTACATGAGCTTTACCGTTTTCCTCGGAAATCTCCCTGTCTGGGTGACGGCCGACGATATCAAGTCTTGGCTGTCCTCAGAAAACCTGGTCGCTGACGCGGTCAAGGTGATTCGCAACCCCGAAACTCAGGAATCGAAGGGCTTCGCCTTCATTGAATCCCCCAATCAGGAAGAGATGAACGCTATTATCCGCCGCTTCGATCGCGCGCCACTTGAAGACAGGCTACTGCGCGCTAATCCCGCCCAGCCCCCGAAGTCGGGCAAGAGCGCCGGAAAGAGCGCAACTCCGCCAGACCGCAGCAAACGTCCTGCGGCCGCTACCGGCAATAATTTGCAACAACGAAAGAGCGCAAACGGCCGGCGCCCGACAGGTGCTGTCCGGCAGAGCGCTTTTGCAGAGGAACTGGCCAAGGTTCTCTAAGCCTGGAGCGCAGTTCCTCACTCCACCCCTCTCTCCTGTTTTTCCCTCCCGCGACGTTTTGTGATATACTCCGTCCCATCCTTATAAGGATATAAGGATAGAGACATGGCGGAAAATCGCATCCCTCGTTTGTCGGGTGCCGGCCGAGTTCTCTCCGTTCGTTCTGCCCGCCAGCTGGAAAGTAAAGTCGTGAAGAAATTCCGTTGGGAAGCTCTCTTAATTCGGGTTCTTTTTATTGCGCTTATCGGCGGATTAGCCGCGGTCACACATCCATTTCGCCTGTCCCCGCCCGCTGCCGCCGCGAGTGGAATTCTGGTGGCTGCTATCGCCTTCCTGGTCGAGATGAGGCTAAGACGAGCCAGCCTGAAGGCACTGATCGGTGGTTCTTGCGGAGTGCTTGCGGGAACTGGTATCGGGCTACTTTTCGCTTTCGTACTCAATCAATCGGTGTTGCTCCAGGGACCGACACTGCAGTTTCTGCGATTGGCAATTCCCCTTCTTGGCGCTTACATGGGCGTGCTGGTCGGCGTTGCTAAGGCGCATCTGATCCCCTTTGATCTGCTGGGACTGCACGCCGATCGAAGCGGGCCGTCATCCCATCCGAAAGTGCTGGATACCAGTGTGCTCATCGACGGCAGGATCGCCGACATTGCTGAGTCGGGATTCCTGGACGGGCATCTGATCATCCCCGAGTTCGTGTTACACGAGCTGCAGTTGGTAGCCGATTCAGCGGATTCCGCCAAGAGGAACAGAGGGCGGAGAGGTCTCGACGTCGTGCAGCGGCTGCAATCCGTTCCCTCCCTGCAGGTCGAGGTATCTGGTCAGGACTTCCCTGGCATGCGTGAAGTGGATCTGAAATTGATTGAATATGGCAAGCAGCATTCCGCAAAAATCGTCACTAATGACTTTAATCTAAACAAATTGGCTCAAGTGCAAGGGGTGCAGGTTCTGAATATTAATGAACTTGCGAACGCGCTCAAGCCAATCGTCTTGCCGGGTGAGACGATGCGTGTTTTCATCTCCAAAGAGGGTAAAGAATACAATCAAGGCGTGGCTTACCTGGATGATGGGACGATGGTTGTGGTCGACAACGCGCGACGACTCATTTCGAAAACCATCGATATCACCGTGACGAGCGTCCTCCAGACCACAGCCGGCAAAATGATTTTCGGTAAGCACGATGACCGGCACTCCGGTGCAGAGCCTCGGGTTGCTGCCTCTGCCGGCTCAGGCGCCGGCTAACCCTGGCGAAGCACAAGACCGTATTTTCGAATCGTTCTCCCAAGCCGACGGATCGATGACGAGAAGATATGGCGGAACCGGATTAGGTCTTGCGATCTGCTCGCGCCTGGTTTCACTTTTCCATGGACGCATTTGGTTGGAGAGCGAGCCGGGATCGGGCAGCCGTTTTCACTTCACCGCCCGGCTGCTAACGGCCAGCTCGAGCAAAGAAGAAGTACAAGCTGCCGCTCTTGTCAAGCGGCCCTGAGAGTCAGTTGTTTCTGGTCAATTGCTGAGCCGCCAGCTGCGCGATATCCAGCAGCTGCGGCGGATTTTCGCTGGTAGACAACGCGTCGCGGAACATGCTGTTGCAGAACGGGCAGGCCGCGCCGATGATGTCAGCGCCCGTTGCGGCCAGCTCTTTCGCGCGAGCCTCATTGACGCGCTGGCCGGTCTCTTCGCCCAGAAAGACCAGCCCGCCGCCCGCTCCACAACAGAAGGAACGTTCGCGGGCTCGCGGCGGATC
Source organism: Terriglobia bacterium (assembly GCA_963738555.1). Lineage (GTDB taxonomy): Bacteria > Acidobacteriota > Terriglobia > Bryobacterales > Bryobacteraceae > Bog-105. Next base: position 64,154 of record CAVTXN010000005.1, on the reverse strand, counting down.
AATTACCTTCGACGATCTCGCAATGACTTCTCGCGGCTGATCATAAATTCCGCGATACCGCCCTAGATAACAAGGGTCGTGAAATACCACCGTTTTCCCGTCACCGTTTGACGGAAGCGCGGCCTGGTGACGCGCCAGAAATTCGCTGTGATGCTCGACCGGCGGGGCGGCGCCAAACTCCTGCCAATCAGACTGGATCGTGCGCACACAATGCGGACAGATCGAGACAATCTTCCTCACCTTTGCCTGTTCGAGTGCAGTCAGATTCTGCTCTGCCAGCTGTCCGAATAGAAGATCGTTACCGAGACGGCGTACAGGATCTCCGGTACAGCGCTCTTTCTTTAGCACGCCAAAAGACGTTCCCAAACGTTTCATCACGGTGGAGAAGGCCGTTACGATTTCTCGTCCGTTGGGGTCATAAGCTCCCATGCATCCTAGCCAGAGACAGTATTCCTGCGAGCCGTCAAAAACCGGGAATTCCTGTTTTGCGACGAACTTATCCCGCTCGCTCTGCGAAAAACCCATCGCGTTTCCATTGCGCTCTAGATTCAGAAACAGCTTTGTCCCGTACTCGTCTTCCCAGCCGCCGGTGTTGACTGCGCCGCGCCGCAGTCCGACGATCATTGCCAGATGCTGAATTCCGACCGGGCACTGATATTCGCAGGCGCCACAAGTCGTACATTGAAATACGGCAGTCTGCGAAACGGTCGCTTCCAGGATCGGCTTCTCGTTTTGCGGGCCATATTCGTTTAGATAGGACCGCAGCCCCAGTGCAATGAGCTTGGGATTGAGTTCCTTGCCGGTGTTATTAGCCGGACAGTGCTCCGTGCAGCGGCCGCATTCGACACACGAATAGGCCTGCAGCGCCGTAATCCGCGTGATGTCTTTGCCTGTGACCAGTCCGAAATCTTCGTCTCCAACGAGTGGTGGAATCCTGCTGAAGCCAGCGCGATCCAGAAAGATGGTCGCCGGACTCAGGATCAGATGAAGATGTTTGGTATGCGGGATGAGCGGCAAAAAAGCAAGCAGGATGAGCGTGTGAATCCACCACAGCGTCCCGCCCGTAGCGGACGTTTCCGATACCCACCAACCGGGCATGTACGTCACCATCAACAGAAAAATAAAGAGCGCGATCACGCCCGATTCATACGAAACGGGCTCCAGCCACTTGGGCCGGAGCACGAACCTCCGAAAAGCCAGATACGCTATCGAAACGGCGCACAGGGCGGCGAAGATGAATACAAACCAGAAAAAGAAAGCGCCAAATCCCGAGCGGCGGCTGAAAAACGGAGCGTCAAAACCGGCGGCGATGTGGTTAATCGTAACGAGCGCGAAAGCGCAGAATCCCCAAAAGACGAATGCGTGCGCCAAACCCGGCAGCGGGCGCTCACGAATGACCTTCGCCTGACACAGAACATCCCAAAAGAAATTCCAGAGGCGCGGCGCGAGCGAACCGAACTTAAAATCGGCATCGGGCCTGGCCCGCCAAATACGGTTGATCGTTCTTCCAAACCGCATAGCAAACAAGGCGAACGAGAGAACGATAAGCGCGAGCAGGACGATTTTGGCAAAAATGGGCAGGTGCATACTGGCCGGAACGGTCTTACGGAGCCCCCGAAGCACCACTTTTAGTAGCATGAAAAAGCGTGAGATATGTCATTTCTGGGGCTGCAGGCTTCATTGGATCACATCTGTGCGACAGCCTGATCGAACAGGGGCACGAGATTGTCGCTCTGGACAATCTGATTACTGGACACCGGGAAAATATCGCGCATCTGGAAGGCAAGACCGGGTTTAGCTTCAGGCAGCAGGACGTCTGCGAGCCGCTCGAAATCGACGGGAAAGTGGATCGTGTTTTTCATCTCGCGTCGCTCGCCAGTCCAGTCGATTACCTGGCGCATCCGCTCGAGACTCTGGAATCCGGATCTACTGCGACTCGCAGGATGCTGGAGCTTGCCCGTCGCCATGGCGCCCGTTTCCTGCTGACTTCCACCTCGGAATGCTACGGCGATCCGCTCGAGCACCCTCAAGCCGAAACGTACTGGGGCAATGTGAATCCCGTCGGTCTTCGCTCCTGTTATGACGAGAGTAAACGCTACGCAGAAGCTCTCACCATGGCGTATCACCGGACGTATAATCTGCGTACCAATATCGCGCGGATCTTTAATACCTACGGACCTCGAATGGCTTTGAACGATGGCCGCGTGGTACCTGCGTTTATCGATCAGGCATTGCGCGGGAAGAACCTATCGGTCTTTGGAGACGGTTCGCAGACACGCAGCTTCTGTTTCGTATCGGATCTGGTCAGCGGCCTGCTGTTATTGAGTGAATCCGACGAGCGTTATCCGGTAAACCTGGGAAACCCCGCCGAGATCACGATTCTGGAGTTCGCCAAACAGATTCAAAATCGCTTTAATCACGCCATCGGCATCGAGTACAAGCCTTTGCCGGCGGACGACCCGAAGCTGCGGAGACCGGATATCGGCAAGGCGAAGCGAGTGCTCGGATGGGAGCCCAGAATCCAGCTGAGCGACGGGCTGAGGGTTACGATCGAGTACTTCAAACAGAAAACCGAAGTTCTTGGGCAGCTATCACGATAAGTATCGGCTAGCGCACGCGCACAGTAAGCGATTCAGACTTGGTGTGGCCCTTACCGTCATCGGCAGTGATGGTGTAGGTGGTGGTTGCTTTCGGCGCGATCTCGATGCAATTTCTGTAGGTCGGTTTTAGAGCGGCGATTGGCGGGTCCAGTCTGACCGTCTTCGCGTTCTCTACCCCATAGCAGAGCTGCGTGTGGTCGCCACGCTTCAGCAGTCCTGAGTCTGCTGAAAAGGTGCTGAAGAGAATTTCACCCGAACCGAAGACGGCGTTTACGGTTCGTTGGCGCCGCTCTTGCTCTTTGGCGGCAGCAGCCCGTTCCGCTTCTACATTGCTCTCGTGGCGGGAATAAAACACCCAGGCAACGTACAGAAGAGCAATGATCACCCCAATCGTCGTGAACGGCAGGAGCTTTCTCAACCAGGCCCACGGTGGTTTAACGGATGGATCCTGCGGTGCGTCGGTCAAACCCATACTTTCTATTTTTGCTGAAGGGACCAACCATCGGGTCTGTCATTGTGCGCTAAAGCTCGGTATACTGGGCGAATAAAACTCGAATGCTGGATGTGGATCAACAGCTTAGCCGATTGCGCGAACGAATATCCGCCATTGACAACAAATACGCCAACACCCAGCGGTTACCGCAGCGCACTCGGGTATGGGCGGGATCCTTTCGCAATCCGATCGAGGATTGGTCAGACGGCCGGGTTGTCGCCAACGAGTTCGGCGAACACTTTCAGGTAGAAAGGTCGTTCGCCTCACATAAGCACCATGGTTCAGTGGACATCGCAGCGCTATGCGAGCTGCCCGCCAATCTGCTCGATGCGGTGAGCGAAAACGAAATCGCCCCAATCGAACCCGGGCGGTGGGCTTTCCTCGACACCGAGACGACGGGCTTGATGGGCGGCTCCGGAACCTACGCCTTCCTGGTCGGAGTCGGGCAAATCACGAAGCAGGGGTTTCAAACCCGCCAGTATTTCATGCGCGAATACGCCGAAGAGCGCAGCATGCTCGTGGCCTTAGAGGAGCAACTTCAGGAATTCGACGTCTTGATCACTTACAACGGGAGGAGCTACGACCAGCCGCTGCTCGAAACACGGTACCGGATGAACCGCCAGAAACCGCCGTTTGCCAGGCTGGGGCACCTGGACCTTCTTCACGGCGCGCGACGGCTCTGGAAAATGCGCCTCGAGAGCTGCCGGCTGATGCAGCTCGAGCAGGAAATTCTGGGCGTGTGTCGCGAAGGCGATCTTCCCGGCGAGTTAATTCCCTACGTGTATTTTGAGTATCTGCGCTCGCAGGAGGCTTTGCAGCTCGCACCCGTTTTTCACCATAACGCGATGGATATTCTCACGCTGGCGTGCTTGACGGCCATCGTTCCGGCGGCTTTTCGCAGCACGGACACGGAAGCGCTTTCCCGGCTGGGCGTTCGAAGAGGCGCGGAACTGGCTGGCATCGGGCGATGGCTGCGAAAGGCAGGTGAAAGCGAGAAGGCGCTCGAGTTATTCAAGCGAGCGGTGGATGCCGGACTCCCGGACCGCTACCTTTTCCAGACGTTGTGGGATATAGCTTGTCTCGAAAGAAAGCTGCAAAGGCGGTACGATGCGCTCCGCATCTTCAGCGAGCTGTCCAGCTGCCGCAACGAATTTCGCGTTCCGGCGCTCGAAGAACTGGCAAAATTCTACGAGCACGAAGAACGCAATTACGCACTGGCCCTCGACTTCACCGAACAGGCGCTCAGCTTCGAAAGCTCTGCGGCCCTGAGCCATCGGAAACAGAGATTGCAGAGGCGACTCGCAAAGCCGCGGCCACGAAAAACTGGTTTGATCGGAACTGCAATACAACTCTCGAACTCGGTTATTATCAACTCAGATTAAACCTGACTTACCGTACTGTAGTGGCTAACCCTTTCGGACTTAATCCTCTAATCACAACACTGGCGTAGGAAGTGCGGTTACTATGTGCGCATCCCACAGCCCTCGACAACGTGCTCAACAATACTTGAGGTCCCTTCCTCAGCAACCCAGTCTAACCGCTCGCGCTCACGGATATGATCGACTGCATGCCAAATCTAATTTCATCGTTGCTGTATATGTTCGGAATTGCCTTGCCGATTTGGTTTATCGTTTACGTTGCTTTGTCATTAAGGCATATCAAAATCAGCCTTCGGCAGATCGCGGGAACGCTCAAAAGCGACCGCGATTTCCATTCGAATCCGGGCAGCCATGATACCGAATCGCTCGCAGAATAGCACTTTTCTACGGTTTCGATTATCTGAAATGAGAGATAGTGAAATGAGAGATAGAGTTACACCTGGGAGTCAGGAGCGGCTATCCGCGCAGCAGTTCCGATCTGCGCGAGGCCAAACTCATTCCATCCGGCGGCACCTATCTCTACCCTGCCATCATGCATCCAGAGACGACTACCATTAAGGTCTCGCTTCCGAGATGTGGTATATACCGATCGCACGGTCGAAGGCAACAGCCGCGCAGCCTCTTTCAGCTTTCAATCTCGCGGCCAAATGGCTATTCGGTTGATCCAGGCGGCGGATCTGCTTGCCATGGCGCCCGCCACAGCAGACGGAGCACGCACTGTCATCGAGAAGATACGAGCCCCCTGCGAGCGGCGGAACGTTCAGGACTCGGGAATGGACCGATTACTCGGCTCGCATCGCGGTCGCAGGATCTGTTTTGATGGCACGAATTGCCGGGAGCGCGGATGCCCCGGCGGCTAGCACCAGAATGGCGAGCGAAGCAATCGTCAAGGACGCGAGGTCCATCACTTCAATGCCGAAGAAGAGCTGATGAGCCAATCGCATGAAAATGGCGGATAGCGTGAGTCCAAAAATCAGTCCAGTAATTATCGCGAGCGACAAGCGATTGCACACAGCGCGCATGACGTCTTGCGCATCGGCTCCAATCGCGAGGCGAATGCCGATCTCGCGAGTCCGGCTGGTGACCGAATATGAGAGCGCGCCATAAATGCCAGCGGCCGCGAGGGCAAGAGCCGTGATGCCAAAGAACGCGGTAAGCAAGACAAGAAGGCGCTCCTGCCACAACGAACTTTGCACTTCCTGTTCGAGGGTGGACATTCCGACGATCGGGATGCGCGGATCACGATCGTGGATTAGCTTGCCGATCTCGGCGACGAGCGGCCGTGGATCTTGAAACGTGCGAATGTACAGAATTTTTCCCGAGAAGTGCTCATTCTCCAGCCAATACGCTATGGGCGGATTTTCTTCCCGCAAAGAGCGATACTTCGCCGTTCCGACCAGCCCGACAATCCTCATGTCAGGTTTTGATTTGCTATTGACACTCCCGACCAACGCTTTGCCGATCGCATCTTGATGCGGGAAAAACCGATCGGCAAAGGCTTTATTCACCACCGTCGGCTCCGGTTTCACGTTTCGATCGTGTTCGTCTAGAACACGCCCGGCAAGTAAGGGGATGCCCAGAGTTTGAAAGTATCCTGGACTGACGATATTGACGTTTGTGTTCACGAAAGCTTGTTCATTAAGGTTCGCTCCTTCCGGTGCGACAGCGGACATCATGCCAACTTCGTGCATGACGCCGTTCACGGCAGAAGCTGTGGAACGGACGCCAGGCAGCGACGCTACACGTAATTCGATATCGCGGAAAAATTCCGCTGTCTGGGGATCTGAGTAACCGGCGGCCTGTGGATTCAGGTCGATCTCGATAATGTGGGCGCGATCGAAACCGGGATTCAGATGCTCCAGGTTCCAGAAGGTGCGCAGCATGATCGCAGCTGAGGCAGCGAGAATTACGCAAAGAGCTACCTGCGCGGCGACAAAGAACCAGCTAGTGAAGCGTCTGGCGTTGCTTTCTTGATTTTGCTTCAGATCTTCATTCAAATCGATGCGCAACGTCCGCCAAGCCGCGCCCGCGCCACAAAGTAACAGGGCGGCAAGCCCGGTCAACGTTAGAAAAACAAGAACGCGCCAATCCATCGATACATCGATTACCTGTGGTGTTGTGTAGAGCGGTACATACCCTCTGATTCTCGGCAGCATCCGCGTCAAGATTGGGGATAGAGCATAGAAGAAAAACAAGGCCAAGCCGGTGGCTGGCATTGTCCATAGCAGAACATCCGAAAATATTTGGCGCAGAAGCTGGCGCCGGCTCGCTCCGATAGCTACTCTAATCGCAATTTCGCGCCTTCTGCGTTCCGCGCGGGCGAGCAGCAGTCCGGCCACGCTGGCGCATATGGCAAACAACAAAATGGCGGCAGCGCCTATAAGCACGTAAAGCGCGACAGCGAACTTATCTCGCAGGCGTGAAATACCTTTGCGAGCGGGCAGCAATTCGGTCCTATACTCAATTTTCGAGCGAATGAGCCGGCTCAACTGAGCTTGGCTGACAGAGCCACTTTCGTTGCCAGTAGGACGAGCTTGCGTCAAGTACGAGTTCAGCAGGGCGGCATCCGTTGCTTGCATGGTCCGGGCGACAGAGCCTGCTGCCGCGGCGGAGCTGACTCCGGACTTCAATCGTACAAATACGTGAAATTCCGTCGGTGCGCCAGAGGCAACGTCGTAGACCGGATGCCCCTGCAAAATTCGCGTCGCCGATATGGGCAATCGTACGTCAGCTGACCGGTCGATATCGATACCATGGAAGCTGCGAGGCAGCACGCCCACGATTCGAAACGGATAACCTTTAATCCGCAGAGTGCGGCCAGGCGCACTAGGATCGCTGTTAAGTTGGGAAATCCAAAACTCGTGGCTCACCACAACGGGAATATCGGATGTCGCGTCGGCATCTGAGGCCTTGAGAGGCCGTCCCAGCATGGTCCGAACCTCTAGATCGGAGAAGTAATTCGGCGAAACGATCTCGGTCGAGATCATCTTGACAGCGTCGCCGTTGTTGAGCGGTTGGAACGAACTCTCCGTCCATTCCTGGCTGGCTATAGCTGACGTGAACAGATCGGTTCTTGCTCGAATCTGCTCGTAGACGCCGAACTTGCAGGCATCGTCGGGACGAACCTGGTTCACTCTTGTCTTTTCGATCAGGAATAGGTTGCCCGGTTCGCGGACCAAAAGCGGTCGTAGCAGGATTGCGTTCACGAAACCGAAGATGACCGCATTCGCCCCGACGCCTGCGCCTAACAGTAGGATGATGACGCCTGTGAAGGCCTTGTTATATCTCCATTGCCGGAAACTGTAGCGTAATTCTCGCCACATGATGCCGCGATTATAACCCTACTCAGCACCTGCCATCCAGTAACAATCCGGGGTTACGATGAAGTGTGAAGCGATCGGCTGTAATCATCGCGAGCGTTGTAGTCATTTTAGGCGGCTTATTATTTGTCGACTACAAGGGCTACCAGAGTCTGAAGCGCATGGAAGCGTCTATGCATGCGTTGACCGAACGGGTAAACGAGGCCACACGCTTGGCTGAGGAAGAATCCAGCGCCGCTGCAGCTGCCAGCCAGCGTGCCGAGCAAGCCGCGGCGCGCGCGGAAGTCGCCGCCGGTGCTCGTAAACAGGCTGAAGAACAGAAGCAGCAGGCCCAGCTCGGGCAGGCACAAGCCGAAAGCGCCGCGCAGAAAGCGAACCAGCAGGCACAGCAGGCAAATCAGCACGCGCAGCAAGCAGAAGACCAGCTGGCACAGATCCGGCACGAGCGCGAAGAAGAGTTGAATCGGATGCAGGAGGCTCTCAATCACATCGTCGAGACGCGCCGCACGCCGCAAGGAATGACCATCATCCTGCCCGATTCGACGTTCCGGTTCGAATTCGACAGCGCGGATCTTTCGCAGAAGAATCGTGAGCTGCTCAGCCGCATAGCGGGCATTCTGCTGGTATCGAAAGGCTATGGGCTCTCGGTCTTCGGATACACCGATGATGTGGGGACCGCCGAATACAACCAGCAGCTTTCGGTGCGGCGCGCCAAGGCCGTTCAGCAGTATCTGATTCAGGCCGGTATCGACCCTCAGATAATCAACCTGAAAGGCTACGGCAAGACGAGCCCCATGGTGGCAGGTACCAGCGCGGCGGCCAGATCCAAGAACAGACGCGTAGAGATAGCGCTGACCGACAGCGAGATCAAGTACGTCGGCGAAGAGCCTTCGAACCGTCAGTGAGATGCGCGGCGTGGGCCGCCATATCGACCCGCGAGCCACGGAAACGCACTCCTTCCATTTCGAGGCGCATACGTTGATCTAACGCCGATTCTCGGGAAGTTTTAATCTGGCCGCCCGAGCCCAGTACGCGATGCCACGGCAGCGTGTCGCCGCACTTACTGAGAACCTGAGCGACCTGGCGATGGTACCCCGGATAACCGGCCGCCCGGGCCACTTCGCCATAAGTAGAAACACGGCCTCGCGGAATGGAACGGATGGTCTGGCGAATAGCAGCTTCCGCTTCAGATTTCATCTTGCATCCTCATTTTGCGGCCGCCGCTTTCTTCGTATCTTTCAGAGTAGCGGCGAGCGAATCCTGGGGCATTTTCTGCACATACGGAGTGACCGCCCAGCCGAGCCCTGGCGGAATATCGCGTGAGAGCGAGAGCGTGCGGCACTCAGCCAGCACGCCACCACGGTATGCTTCAAGACTCCAGTAGCCGTAGAGTCGCCACAAAAATCCATGCCCCTCGCCTGCTGGGAATTTGCGTCCCCTGCTAAACCAGCTTGTATCCACCTCCGTGATATTGCGCGCGTAATTCTGGCCTTTCCACTTGCCGGGCGCGATTTCGCTGTAGTGTACGTCTTCCTCAACGTCGAGGATGACGGGTACGAGTCCCTTCTGCTGCAGGCGCCAGTAACCTTTGATATTGTTCGCTTGGCGGCTGATGGTACGCGACCTGGTTATCGAAGGATAGATATCTTTGTGACGATCGAAGTCCTCCAGGACCGCAAGGACTCGCTCGATGCTGGTGTTAGGCATATAGATAGCCCCGAGCCAATCGTGAATTAACCCGTTTGTGATTTCAACCGGACGGCCGTTGTTCATCTGCTTTATGAAGAGCTCACCGCCAAGGACGCGCTCTTTTGTTGCTGGATCATCCTCAATGAAGAGAAAATCCTTTTTCCCTGACCATCGTTCCTGCAGCGTGGCTTCGACGTCATGCGCGTAATGCTCGAATTCGTTGACTGTCTGCGGCGAGAGTTTGACTACCAGTTGGGCGTGCAAAGACGGCTCGAGTGTCGCGAGAAAAATAACACAGAAAAAGCTGGGCGCCACATTTCGCCAGAATCCTTTCATCCACTCCCAGCGTAGTGGAGCCGCGGCGAAGCTCGAGGAGTAACAATAAGTACATTCCTCCGATGACCACTCCGGCTGCGGTCCCTGAAAGGACGACGGGCTTCGAACCGCTGAAAGAATCGCTTTTCCGCGACCGGTGGATCGCATCGATCATTTCCAACATCGGCGGATGGATGCAGGACACAGCGGGCACCTGGCTCATGGCAGTGCTCACCACGTCGCCCCTGCTCATTTCCCTGATGCAGACGGCGGCCAGCCTGCCCGTACTTCTGCTTGGTTTATTGGCCGGCGCTACGGCCGACATTTACGACCGGCGGCGCCTACTCATTTTTTGGCAGGCGTGGATGCTCGGGTCCGTCGCGATCATGAGCATTCTCGCTTTTTCTGGAGTGATCTCGCCGTGGGTGCTGCTCGCGCTCACGTTCGCGCTGAACATCGGGGCGGCCATGAACAACCCCGCCTGGCAGGCCATCGTTCCGGAACTCGTACCCGCCCCCCAGGTGCCGGACGCGGTGGCGCTGAACAGTGCCGGTTACAATCTGGCGCGCGCCGTAGGCCCGGCGCTCGGTGGTCTCGCGGTGGCTGCGTTCGGACGGAGAGCAACCACCGGCGCGGCGTCGGTGTTCCTATTTAATGCGTTGTCGTTCGTTGCGGTCATTTGGGTTTTGTATCGCTGGCATCGGACTGCCTCGTTCAAAAGCGCGCTTCCCGCAGAACGGGTTTTCGCTTCCATGCGAGCGGGCGTGCGCTACATCCGGCACGCTCCAGCGCTTCGGGCAACACTCGCCCGCGCAGTGTTTTTCACCGTATTCGTGAGTGCGGCTTGGTCTTTGCTGGCGGTGGTGGCGCGCAGCGATCTGCATCAAGGCGCCATGGGTTACGGCATTCTGAACGGCAGCATGGGATTAGGTGCAGTGATCGGGGCATTCTCGCTGGCGCGCCTCCGCAGGAGCTTCCCGGCCGATAAGATTATTGCTGCTTCTTCTATTACCTTTGCGGCGACGCTGGCAGTGCTCGCGTTCGTCCGAGTCCCCGCCGTGATCATTCTGTTCTTGATCGCTGGGGGATTTGCCTGGACAAGCACTATGTCCACCTTGAATGTTTCGGTACAGCTCTCCGTGCCCTCTTGGGTCCGGGCGCGGGCGCTCGGTTCCTATCAAATGACTCTCCAGGGCGGGATGGCATTGGGCGGCGTGATCTGGGGCTTCGTTGCGGAACACGCGTCGACGTCGATCGCACTCGCGTGCGCCGGCCTCGGTTTGTTGATCAGTTTGCCCTTCGCGCTGCGCTTCCATGTGTTACGCGGAGCGATACAGGATTTGAGCCCGTATAAACGCGATCGCCCGGCGCCGGCGTTTGTCGTCGAGCCCAATCCGGACGACGGCCCGGTGCGCGTTTCCATTCAGTACCACGTCCGGCCCGAGGACTACACTGATTTCACGCGAGCCATCCATGAGCTGCGCGATGTTCGCTTGCGAGATGGCGCGATCCGCTGGGGTGTTTTTCAGGATGTGAACGATCCGAACCACATGAACGAAACGTTTCTGGTGGAATCCTGGATTGAATATCTGCGGCAGCGGGAAAGATTCACGGCTTCGGATCTCAAGATCCGTGATAAAGTCTGGAGCTTTCATCAGGGGGAGATTCCGCCGCGAACTTCGCATATGATTTATGCGAAAGAGGTCACGGATTAGCGCCGCATGAATGCTGGAAAATCTACGAAGTGCGTGCTAGGGCCGTGGCTGCTGCTGGCAACGGTGCTTGTCCTAGGTGCTGCGCCGGTAAACATTCGGATCGACGCCCACCGGAAGGCGAACTACACAATTCCGAGAACCGTGTTTGGTACCTTTCTCGAGCCGATCGGAAACTCTACTTACAACGGCCTCTGGGCAGAAATTCTTCAGAATCCCAGCCTGGAGGAGAATCTGTGGAGCGCGCCGGCAATTGCGCGGATGATTCAGGAGGAGCCCCAACTGGCGCGGGCCTCTCAACTCGGCCTGCCGCTCCCCTGGGCGCCGCTCGATCCGGCCGAGGGAAACAGGTATGAACCACGCTGGGGAGACGCGGCAAACTCGTGGCGCTCGCTGGCCATTTTCGGTGTTCCCGGCAAGGCGACCGGTATCAAACAGCGGGTCTATTTACCGGCGTATCGCGAACTCGAGTACCACGGTAGCCTGTACGCGAAACATTTAAGCGGTCCGGCAGAATTGACGGTATCGCTGCGTTTGCATGCTCCTTCCGGTGACATCCTGAACGAAGCAAAAATCGCTGCGGCCGATACGCAGTGGCAGAAATATTCCTTTTCGCTGGCTGTTCCCGAGGGGAAGTTGGATAACGTCGAGCCCGCTGATTTTGTGCTGCAGGTAGAGGGCGATGAACGCGTCGAAATAGATCAACTTTCTCTTATGCCGGCTGATGCCATCGACGGCATGGATCCGGAGATCGTCAGGATGGCAAAAGAGATGCACACGCCTCTGGTGAGGTTCGGCGGAAACTTCACATCCGCCTACCACTGGCGAGACGGCATCGGGCCGCGCGATAAGCGCGTCAGCATGTTGAACATCGCCTGGGGCATTCCGGAGTACAACCAGTTTGGAACCGACGAATTCCTGCGCTTTTGCCAGCTCATCGGAGCGCAGCCACAGATCGCCTTGAATCTGGGGAGCGGCACGGCAGAAGAAGCAGCCGGCTGGGTGAGTTACGTAGACAATCACTGGCCCACCCACGGCGGCCTCCTGTGGGAACTCGGGAATGAACTCTGGGGCAACTGGAACCTCGGATATCCCACACTGGAAGAGCTGCCCGGCCGCACCAGGCAATTTAGTGAGGCGATACGGCGCGTAGACCCGCGGGCGCGGCTCATTGCTACCGGCCAGGATCCCGATGATTACGAGAGCTGGAACGCAGCGCAACTCACCAATCCTCCTGGAACATTCGATTTTTTATCGACGCATTTTGTGGTTACTACCGATCGCCTGCAGCAGGCGCACCCGGATCCGGATACAGTGGCGATGGATGGCTTTGCTCTGCCAGTGGAACTCGGCAGGCGGCTGCGCAAAATGCAACAGCAGATCAATGAAGCTCCCGGCTACCGCGATAAGGCGCATATCGCGTTCACTGAATGGCTTTGGGTTTGCTGCGGTGATAGAAGGCCGGCGAACGCGCCGAAGTGGGACAACATGGGCGGTGCAGTCATCACGGCGGGTTTTATGAACATGCTGCTGGGGAACGCGGACATCACACCCATCTCCGACATGACCGGCATTGTCGAGTTCGCAGGTATTTGGAAGAAACACGCGCGTGTATTCGGGACCCCGGCTTATTACGTCTTCCAAATGTACGCCGGAGCCGATATCGATACGCCGGTAACAGTATCTACCGATGCGGATCACTACGATGTGCAACACGGTGTGACACGGCTGCCTGACATTCGCGATGTGTCTTACCTGGATACCGCAGCCGCATTGAATAGCAGAGGCGATAAGCTGACGCTGTTTTGCGTAAACCGGCATTTGGATCAGGATGTTCCAGCCCGCATTTCGCTCGCGGATTTCCCTGCGCAAACGAAAGCCGCTGTGGAAACCCTCAATTCCGACAGCATCTATGACGTAAACGACGAACTACGCCCGGAAGCCATTACGCCCGTTCAGCAAAATGCGGAAGTCAAGAACGGCACATTGAGTTACACGTTCCCCCGCGCGAGCGTTACTCGGATTGAATTGAGCAGACAGTAAACGTGACTCCGGCAGAGAACGCAGCGGACATTCTTGCGGCTACGAATCATCGTCCGTGGCCGCTGCCATCGACGCGATGGTTAATGGCCATGCGCTGGACGGACCTGCTGTTTGCCCATTGGCCGCTGGGCGCGCAAGAGGTCGCGCGCCTGCTTCCCGAAGGCCTGGCGCTCGATACCTGGGAAGGAGCGGCCTGGGTAGGTATTGTCCCGTTTCGTATGGAAGACGTGCAACTGCAGGGATTCCCGATGGTTCCCGGCACTCATGTGTTTCCGGAAGCGAATGTCCGGACGTATGTACGCGAACCGAAGAGCGGTCATCCGGGCGTATATTTCTTTTCACTCGATGCTGGTAATCTGCTCGCCGTTATCGGGGCTCGCAGCTGGTTTCACCTGCCGTATTATTTCGCTCGCATGAGCATAGAGCGGGACGACGTTTCGGGAGACGGGCATTGGCGCTATCGCAGCAAGCGCCTTCTCGCGCGACGGCCAGCCGATTTGCACGTTCGGTATCGCGGAGCCCGCCCGGCGCTCCCGCCATCCAAGCCGGGCTCGATTGAACATTTCCTCACTGAACGGTACGCGCTTTTTACACGCGGAAATGCACATCTCTTCCGGTGCGATATTCATCATCGACAGTGGACGCTCGAACCGGCAGAGGCGCAATTTGAAGCACTGAGTCTGCCAGATCCGGCAGGAATCAAGCTGTCTACGAGCGCTCCCATCCTGCATTTTTCGCGGGTTCAGGATGTACTCGCGTGGCCGCCGGCTGTGGTTAAATGATCGCCCTGTTGAGGGCCCGCCACGGACGTATAATTCTAGGCAACAGGCGAGCGGTCTGCTGCGGGATCTTAGAGAGAGGGAACAGCATGGAAGCACTTGATCGCGTGTCGGCAATTCTCAAAGACAAGGGTGTTCAGATCTGGTCGATCACCCCGGAAGCCACTGTTTACGAGGCGCTCGAGATCATGGCGAGCAAAGAAGTGGGCGCTCTGCCCGTCGTTTCGGGCGGCCGGCTTGTTGGCCTTATTTCCGAGCGTGATTACGCGAGAAAGATCATTTTACGTGGGCGTTCCTCGCGAGAAACCAAGGTCGCGGAGGTAATGAGCGCGCCCGCCATTACCGTGCCGCCGGATTGCTCGGTAGAAGAGGCAATGCGCATTATGACGGAGAACCGTGTGCGCCATCTGCCGGTGGTAACCGCGGAGGGCGATCTGTTGGGCATCATCTCCATCGGCGATTTGGTCAAATGGATCATTACTTCGCAGGAGGAGACGATCAAACATCTGCACAGCTACATCGCCGGAAGCTGAGTATTTCACAGCAGATCCTGCAATGTTTTGTAAGTACTCCGTGTTACCAGTTGAAATTCGACGGGCAGCTCCGACAATCCTTTTACTTCTTCGATAGCGTCCGGGGTAGGAACGCCGGCGCTCGCCAGGAGCAGTTTCCCGGACCTGACGTCAAAAGGCAGCACTCCATGTCTCTTCTCGATAAGAGTGGGTAAGCCTCTGACGATTTGCGCGTTGACGCGCTCGGGATCCACGGTCGCAGACGGCAGGCCGGACTGCAGGCTGAGCGCTTTGCACAGCTGCCCTTCATTGACCAATCCACGGGAAAGCAGCAATAAATCGAGACTCGACCCGCTCGACTCCAACTCCCGTTGTGCCTCGGCCATTTTTTCTTCGGAGACATAGCCATGTCCCACCAGCACATCCACCAATTCGCGTCTATGTCCGTGCAGAGCATCATGAGCCGGATAGGCGTGCTCTGTTTTCTGCCAGGTCAGTGAGCGGCGCTGACGGCGTGCTGAAGAATAATTACGCATAGCTAGAAATCCGGCGCAGCAATTGATCAGGTTTGCGTGGAAAGCTCGCAAAGGAACGGTTAGGGCAGCACTTGCTCCAAAGATGCGCCCGACACAAACTGCTCGCACCGCAAGCCGCAGGCACTGCAGACCGAGCGTGATCGCGCACAGTAACGCCACTGCCGAGTCGTTGATTTTGAAAAGCCAGGCGCGATGGCATACGATACTGGCGAGATAGTCAATGACTCCGGCGATGAACAGTACATTTGCGATGACGCTAAGCGGGTTTGTAATCAGGCCTTTGCGGTCGCGCCAGAACCAATATTTCGTTCGCCAGGAGCCCTGCCACCCGCGCCGCTCCCAGCACTGCAATGCAATGCCGGTGATCCAGCGTGTCCGCTGCCGTATGGCGGTCCGCATGGAACGGGGAAAGAATTCCCGGGTCGCTACGAAGCCTTTCGCGTCCCGCTGCAGCGGTACGAAGTGTTGCCGATAGCCCATCGCGTGAATGTGTACGCCAATCTCGTAATCCTCTGTCAAGCTCGCTGGGTCGAATACACGATAATTGCGTTCGCGGGCAAACCGGTCCAGAACTTCGCGGGCAAAGGCTGTGCCAACACCGTTCGATGGCACGAATGACCCGCTTAACTGCCGCGCGCGCATGTCGATGGACTGGTACTCAGCGAACTCATCGCAGTAGACACCGTGCGTGACGTCGGTAAGACCGGTCTTGAGCGGAAGCACCGGCACCTGCACCATTTCGTAGTGGACGCGCTGCCTATCAATCAACGCGAGCGCTTGAGGGTGGATCAGATCCTCCGCATCGTGCAAAACCACGGTATCGAAGGTGATGCCGGTTTCATTTTCGAAGAGCTCCATGCGCGCGTAGATGCCGTTCAGGCAGTCGGCTTTTGAAGTCGGTCCCGGATTTGGACACATCGCCACATGAATATTCGTGAACTCGGCAGCTAACTGATCGGCCACCCGAACGGTATCCTCATCATTCGGATAAACACCGAGAAAAAAATCGAAATGTCGGTAACGGACGGCGGCCAGATTGTGCCTCACCATGTTGCCGATGACAGCCGATTCATGCCAGCAAGGGACAAAAATTGCGATGTGCCGTTCGCGTACCGAAGTAT
This sequence comes from Terriglobia bacterium, assembly GCA_963738555.1. Lineage (GTDB taxonomy): Bacteria > Acidobacteriota > Terriglobia > Bryobacterales > Bryobacteraceae > Bog-105. The sequence continues at coordinate 47,655 of CAVTXN010000005.1, read as the reverse complement.
TTTCTTCGGGAATCGCGATCTGTTGGCTGCGGGAGCGAAACAAGCCTCGGATGGCATCCTGCATGCAGACCAGAAGCGGCACCAAATCCTCGAGCCCGCTTATCAGCAGCAGCACGGAAAGCGCGCCTAAAGCTACCGGCCAGAGCACGGGCAAGAAGAAAACGGCGGCGGCGAAGATCGGGTTGCAAATTTCGCAGGCGAGGAGCAGATGCACAGTCTTCCTTAGAGAAAGTGCGATTGAGCTCAGCTACTTTGCAGGAAATTCTTAGACTTTTCCATTCCAAACTGCACTGTTCTAAGTGATCGAATCGTCAGACTTGAGCGCCGCCTGGACATCGTATTGCCAGCTGGTGCAGCAATTGGCTCTCGGCAATGTTCGCCGTAACACCTTTAGTCAGTGGGAGATGGAGCTCCTACTGGACTTCCAGATGGCGCGTGTTCGAACATCGTCCCGCGCTGACACACTGAGGCGGTACCTGAGAGCGATACAGCACCAACTCGCACAGGGGGAGCCGATCCCGCAGCGGTTTTCCCGTTTTATCGAGAAAGAAGGCCAGCAGCGAAAGATGGCGGAAGTGGTAGCCCAAACGCGCCGGCTCGCCCGTGCAAGCTAACGCATTCAGACGGTTCACAATATAAGCCACACAGGCCGCGATACCGCGCCACCCACGAAAAGAGGAACTTCGGCGGACTTGGGCGCGAATCGCGAGTCCGTTGTGCGGCGAGGATCCTAAGCCCCGAAATTCTCACTGGGCTATTCTCGAAGAAAGAGAACCAGGAGAGAAATAATGGCTAGCGCTCCCGGGACAGACCCGAAGACAGAGCATATGGTGTTCTGTGTAAAGTTTCAGAAAGAGCTGCCGGGACTCGATGAAGTTCCCTTCGACGGCCACCCTCTAGGCCAGCGAATCTATGACAACGTGTCAAAAGAAGCATGGCGCATGTGGGTGGAGCAGATGAAGATGATCATGAACGAATACCGTCTGAATTTGGGCACGGCGGAGGCGCAGGAATTCCTGCTCAAGCAGATGGAGGAGTACTTCTTCGGCGAAGGCGCGGCGCTTCCTCCCGGTTATGTGGCGCCGGGCCACTGAACTCTGTGCAAAATTGAACTCTTTCTGCACGCCCAATCTGCTGCATACGTCCTAGAGAGTTGAGATCGTTCATTCTTTATTGTCTGGTGCTGGCGGTTAGCTGCTGCGCCGCGGACAACAGGGAGGTGGCTCTCCATTTGGCGCGGCTGGCCAACAAGGCCGAGCGATCCGGGCAAACTGTGCGCGCGTATCTGCTCTACGCCCAGGCCGCCGCTCGCGATCCGCAAAACCCTACTTATCGCGCTAATCGAGATGCACTCGCACCCGCAGCGAAGATACTCACCACGACAAAAATCGAGACTGCCGACATCTCGAAGGATGTTCTGATGGCCGAGAATGAAGCGGCACACCCTCAGCCACCGATCGAACTAACTTCCAGTAGCGATTGGCAGGGTCTGCCGGTCTTGCAACCGATTCCTCAGGTTCGAGCGAACTCGTCTCAACACGATTTCGACCTTCGAGCGCCGGCGCCCTCTCTCTTCGATCAGGTGGCGGCGGCTTACGGCGTTCGGGCGATCACCGACAAAGACGTCCGGGCGGATGTTCCGATTCACTTCGAAATGAGCGGAGCCGGTTTTCATGCAGCGCTCGAAGGAGTGACTGCGGCGACCCATACATTTGTCTTTCCCGTCAGTTCTTCCACGATTTACTTCGCCCAGGATACGGAAGCTAAGAGAAATGAGCTTGAGCCGATCATTGCATTGAGCTTTCCGCTACAGGAGGCCCTCACCGAAAGAGACCTGATCGAGGCAGCGAACGCAGCGCGCAGCCTGTTGGGTCTTCGCACCATGGGTTGGGACAGCTTGAACAGAATGGTCGTCGTCAGGGACCGTGTTACGCGCGCCCGTGTCGCGCGTTCGCTGATGGAAGCGTTGCTCCAGCCGCGCGCGCAAATCTCCTTCGATGTGCAGTTCATCACGATTGATACGGACCGCAAGAATGAATACGGCGCAAGCCTCCAGACTTTGTTTCAGTTCATCTATTTCGGCAAAATTGGGGGAATCCAGAGTGCATTACCGAATATTGTAGGTTCTTCGGTATTCGGTGCCTTCGGCGGAGGCGCGACTCTGTTCGGAGTCGGCGTAGCGGACGCTATGGCATTCGCAACCTACACCAACTCATTTGCCAGTACAATTTTCAAAGCAACCGTCGTGGTAGCCGACAAGCAAACCGCAAATTTTCACGTAGGTGATCAATATCCCATCGCGACCTCGATTTACACGGGTTATAACCAGGGGACCGAAGGAACATCCATTTACACTCCTGCACCTCAAATCAGCATGGAAGATTTGGGACTGGTCTTAAAAATCACACCGCATGTGAACGGCGACCGGGATATCGCGCTCGATCTCGAAGCAGACTACAAATCGCTCGGCAATCAGACATTCAACACAGTTCCGGCAATCGCGGAGCGCGCCTTCAAGGGAAGCGTGGATCTGCGCGAGGGTCAATGGGCAGTTATCGCAGGCCTTGATTCTTCCTCCATCAGCTTTTCGCGCAGTGGTCTGGCCGGCATCGGTCAAATTCCAGGGATAAAACAGCTTTTAACACAGACGACGCGCGAGGATCAGAAGAGTAATACGCTGCTTGTAATCAAGCCGAGTATCACGCGGCTGCCGGTGACGGATAGCTTTAGTCCTCAGTTTCTGCTTGGCCCTCGGCGCGGCGAGCGAGTGGTGATCTGAAATTTGAGTTTGAAGGTCTTGATTTCGTAAGGCTTCAGATCGAAAGCCAAGCTGTCCTGCTGCATGTTTACCTGCTGCCCTGTGTCCTCGATCAAATTCGCTTCGTAACCTACCGCCACACCGGCATGAAAATTTACCCGCACGTCCCGGCTAGGCTGACCCGCCGCTTCATAAACCCTGAGAACGGCGCTTGAATCTTTACCTGGCTTCAGTGCGGAAATAACGACGTCATCATTAGAAATATCGAGCAATCCCCATTTCGCCGGTAAATCGCCTTTATGAGGAGCGACGGTCTGCACGATCAAGGGATTATTGAACTCGAGGCCCGTGCGCCATGGTTGTGCGGCGCGCCATTCGCCCGCGTGCGGCATGAGAGCGTAATTCAGCGTGTACTTTCTGCCGATTCCTAAACCCGTGTCGGATCCGACGCCTGGCTCATAACCTCCGACAAAACCGTATGAAATTAGGCGCGCCGAGCGCATGAGCGACAGCATCAGTGTGTCGTCTGTCACGTTGTTGCCGGGGAGGCCCTGGTTGATTAATGCAAGACCTTCGCGGCCGTCCCCATAGTCGATCCAATTCTGGGCCGGATACTCCTGGCGCTGAGCCCGTTCAATGGCGCCGAAAGGGATCTCATGAACGGCGACGCCCTTGCGGATCGTAGTAGGGAACACGACCCGGTATCGCACAAACTCTTCCTGATTGACCAAATCCGTGCTGACGTCGATCCTCCGGATTCCGCTATAAATGCGAGTACGAGTCGCGAACTGGTTTTTGCCGAATGGATGCTTGATGCTGAATTCCGAAAAGACCGGGCCCGAGATCGCTGTTCCGCTGCCACCCACGAAATCATTGCTCCATTGCGTGTAGTTGGGCCGAGGAAGCACAATTTCTCTCTTCATGGCAGTAAAGCGAGCCCCGTTGAGGGTACCGTACAGCTCCCAAAAATCGCCGCCGTCATATTCGCGCGCAACAATATTGCCAGGGCGCGCCAAGACCTCCCAATTGTTCTCCTTCAAGAAGAGACTGGTCATTTCACCGGTCCATAAATTGAAGGATGCGCGATAGGACTCGTTTTCGATCGTGGCCCAATCTTCGCGCGTGCTGTTGTGAACTGCCGATCCAGCAGCTTCGGGCTGCGACACATTTGGGATGGCATGATAAATGGCGTATCCCATTGCCGGGATTTCGCGCGCAATAAAGGCTATGCGTGCCTGGCGAATGCCGCCGTCGTCGTTTCGCAGAACACTAAGGAATTGCATTGGTACGGCCTTACTCTCCGAGTCGAAGAGGACGAATTGCTGAACTCCGGGAATCGAGAACGCTACATCCGTTTCGGCTATATCCGTCCGCGGCCAGCCCAGGTTGTTCAGGATCAGAATCGGTACTCCCTTACCGGACGTATCGGCGTGCGCGGCGATGGTCTCGATATCGCTATGAACGACGCCTTCTGCCAGCCGCCGCGCGTAGGCGTATCGCTGCATGGAGTCTTCGTAAACTTTATCTACCATCACGCCGGAAGAGAGATCATGCGCCTGGTTGAACAGCACCGGCTCCCACGCTTCGTCAATCTGTTCGAGATTCGATGGCGCTCCCAGAACGCTCGCGATCACGCTCAACTTTTCGGCCGTCGTTAGCAAGTTTTCCATGCTGCGCATCGCCTGTTTTACTTCGATCCGGCTGCTGTAGACGCCCTGAAAGACCGGATTCAACTCACCGCGGATGACCGGACGGTTGGCGCGCTTCGTCACCAATGCTTCGAAATCGGAAGCCACTCCGAGGCGCAGCTTGAAAGGGGCGCCCTGGTGAGAAGCGTTGAATTTTGCGATCATCACGGGCAGGAGTTCTTCCGGTTCCCAGACATCGGCGCCCGCCAGCAAGACTCTCTCGCCGCCATGGCTGAATGGAGTAAGGCTGTCGAAGCGCTTCTGCACGAGACGGCTGAATTCAGCCTCATTGCCCGGTATATTCTGCAATGCCCCGTATCCGATCGGCAGCCAGAAGGCGGGGATCTGAGTTCCGTCGATACCTTGCCAGAGAAACTCACTCGGTGTGTTGGCGCTCGGAACGCCGCGCTGGAACCAATATGACTTCATTCCCGCGAGCTTGAGTATCTGCGGCATCTGCGCATTGTGGCCGAATGTATCGAGCGCCCACCCGGTGGTCACATCGTAGCCGAGGCTTTCGCGGAAGAATGATTTCCCAAGCAGATATTGCCGGACGATCGATTCACCGGACGGGATGTTGTTGTCATGCATCGTGTCTGTCCCGCCGGCAATCTGCAGCCGGCCCTGTTTCACGAATTCGCGGAAGGCGGCGGCTTCGGAAGGGTATCGCTCGATAAAGGGCCGCACGTAACACATCTGGTCCAGCACGAAGCGATAGTCCGGATATTTATTGAGAAGGTACAGCGCCTTCAAGATGTTCGGAAGGCCAATTTGCAGATACTCTTCGCGTGTCTTGAAGACTGCGCCCTCCCAGTGCGTATGAGGAATTACAAGCACCGTCTCTTGTGAGCTCGTTTGAGCGGAACCGGAGTTTAGAGCCAGCAGACAGCAATAGGCGAATGCAAAGAAGCTCCGCCCGAATTCTCTATGTGGCGATCTTTGGACGATATTCATCTGCACGAGAGCAACGTACTGAAGTCATATCACGCCCGCTATGGAGTGCCTTTGATATCTTCACTGCATGTCGACCATGCGCGAGGAGATCTGTGAGCAGCCTGCCGCGATCGAGCGCACCCTAAAGGCGGAATGGGAAGGTGCCGTCAAGTTGCGCGCCCACTTTGAACGACATCCCGTCCGCCTGGTTGTACTCGCCGCGCGCGGGACGTCTGACAACGCCGCGCAGTTTGGCCGCTACCTGCTCGAGATCACAACGGGAATACCTGTCTCTCTAGCGGCGCCATCCGTTTACACGCTTTATCCCTCGAGCATCAACTTGAAAGATGCAGCGGTGGTCGGCATTTCGCAATCCGGAGAATCGACCGACACGAATCTGGTTCTCGAGAGCGCGAAAGCCGCGGGCGCTTTCACCATTGGCGTAACCAACGAAAGTGAAAGCACGCTCGCAAAGCTCGCCGATGAAATTGTTCTGGTTCGCGCAGGCAAGGAGAAGAGCGTGGCGGCCACCAAGACGTACACAGGCCAGCAGACCTGTTTCTATCTGCTTGCTCACGCCCTCGGGGCCTCTTTGGGTTTAGACGACCTGATGCGAATACCGGATTGGACGTCCGCCGCACTCGATTTGGAAGGAGAGCTTCGCGAGCGTGCTGAGCGCTACTGTTTCATGCAACACGCGGTTTGCGTGGGCCGTGGATTAAACTATTCCAACTCCTTCGAATTTGCGCTGAAGCTGATGGAGACCTGCTATGTTGTTGCGGAACGTTTTTCTCCGGCCGATCTTTTGCACGGTCCGATCGCCATGCTCGAACAGTCTTTTCCATCGTTTCTGTTTTGCCCAGCCGGCGTGACTTGGAAACCGATGCTCGAACTCTATTCAAAGTTGCAGCCGATCGGCGCCGAGACGGTTATCATCACGGATCAGAGTAATCGCGCCGTCGAAAGGCTCGAGGGGCTGAGGCAGCCACCACTGGTAATTCCCACGCCGCTCAGCGAGACCACGAAAGGTTTACCGGAAGACCTCTACACACCTATTCCGTACATCATTCCGGCGCAGTTGTTCGCGGCTAGTCTCGCGGAAGTGAAGAATCTGGATCCGGACAGACCCAGATCGCTGAACAAAGTGACACAGAATCTATAGATCGCGCCCGGCGGATTACTTGCGCGCGCCGGGAGTGGTCCCCTTTAAGGCCGATTGGCGGCGTTTGGCGGCTTTTCGTTTGGGCTTGATGATGTGGAACGTTCCGCTGCCAAGATACTCCGCCTGGTAAATGCTGTCTTTCTGCTTGATCTTCGATGAGGCCGCATGGGCAGCCGCGTTGTTAGGTTGTTGATCGGCCATGGAATCTCCAGTGTAACGAATCCAGCATCGGCTACATCGAGGAGGCTCGCGCGACTGATGCTATCCTCGCAAGCGAGGTGATGCACGTGAGTCGCCGGGCATGGGCGCTGCTGGCTGGGTGGGTACTCGCCTTCATCGGAACAGCATACGCGCTCGATCGAACACTGCCTCAGCCCTTTCGAGAGTACGGCGGCATCGAGTATCGCCTCGGCTCAATCCCTCTGCCGGGCGACTATCAGGACAAGGCCGAGTGGGTGTTTGCCCGTTTGATGTACCCAGGTGGCTGGAACGACGGTTACGCAGGCCGTGAGTCAAGTGACTGGCGCGAAGGCGGTTGTCTTTGGACGCAGGATTTCCCGCGCGCGGACCGTCATTTTTCCGAGGCCGTTCGCAGGCTGACGCGCATCCAGGTGAGATCGGTCGAGCAACCCGTCAATCTGGACGATGGCGACGACGTCTACAACTGGCCATGGCTTTATGCCGTGCAAGTAGGCGAGTGGGGCATCACCGATGCACAAGCCCGTAAGCTGCGCGATTATTTATTGCGCGGCGGATTCTTTATGGCCGACGATTTCCACGGAACAACCGAGTGGCAGGTCTTCCAGGAAAGCATGAAACGCGTGTTTCCCGATCGGCCCATCGTAGATATCCCCGACAGCGATCCGATCTTCCACACTGTGTACAACCTCGACGAGCGTTATCAAATCGTCGGTGCGGAACACCTGAACACCGGGCATAAGCTCGATGGATACGTGGCTCGTTGGCGCGGCATTTATGACGACAAAGGACGCATCATGGTGGCCATTTCCTTCAACTCCGATATAGGCGATTCGTGGGAGTGGGCCGATGAACCCGAGTATCCGGAAAAGTACTCCGCGCTAGGCGTTCGCATCGGCGTGAACTATATCGTTTACGCGATGACTCACTGAGCGGTACTCAAATTCGTCTTCTGAGCGCTGCCGTAATAGACGCCGTTAAAGAGTAATTTGAAGGTAGCGTATGGCTGCGCACGAAACGTTATTTCCGGGCCTAGCAGGAAGATTTTTCCGTTTCCGACAGATGCCTCTACCACGGCTGTGCCGCCATCGAGGTATTGCTGCCCCCACGCCCATCCGCTCACTAAGGGAGCGGGTCCGGAGAACCATCCCACAGCCGAGGTACGTTTCAGTTCGGCGTCGGGCCGGAGTTTGAAGACGGGACTGTTATCAAAAAACGCGTCCACTGCTTTCGGCATTCCATAAGCCAACGGATTGTTGTTATCAATCGTGACGCGGAGCAACGAGCCCGGGATGTAGTACTTCGCACGAGACAAGGGACGCAACTTGCCATCGGGACCCATTTCTGTCAGATAATCGTCTACCGGCACGCCGAGCAATGAGGCCATGCCGCTGGAACTGCCGGCCGCGATTACGGAACCGCCAGCCTCCATAAACTTCCTGATCTGTGGAATGGTCTTTTCGGCTGTGATTTTCCCGAGCCAGCCTCTGTATTGTTCCGGAATATCCTCTGCTCGCGGTTGCCGGTTGGAAGAGCTCTCGCGATCCACGGAACCAGAACCGCGAAATGCCCCTCCCGTGAACACCAATACATCGTACTTATTCTTCAGGTCGCCATTATCGAGCGTTTGTGGATACACTAATTCGAACGGAAACTCATACTGTTCGAACAACCAGCGATCCCAACCGGATGTCATCAATCCGCCGTATTGATCGTAGAGGCCGATGCGGGTTGGTCTCAATTTGAGGGCGCGGCTCTGCGGAGGACGAGCCACACCGTCCGCCTGAACCCCAAGCTCTTTTGCGCCTTTCTCGATAATCGAGAGAGCGGTCGGCGATGCCGGTACCCAGATCGCTCCTGTACCAAGATCTCTCGCTACCGCCGTCTGCGGTTCTTGCAACCAGTACACGTCACAATTCGCCTTTAACAAACGGTTCACCACCACGAATGAATTGTTTAGCTGATGACTAATCACATACCCGGCCGGCGCTTGCGGCCCGGTTACCGCAGGCCGTAGGCGCTGCGAGCAGGTCATTCAGTCGTCGGAAGGGGCCGTCAAAGCCGTCCAGAACGCGATCGAATTCGATGCCCATTTGCAGCGCAAGGGTCCAACCGGCACTATCGTAGGGAGGAATGGGCGGGCCTCCGGGATATTCGAAATCATTTGGATAATGCTGCGGCTCGAACATGTCGAGTACGTGGGGGCGAAACGCCTGTGCCGTCTTGACAATATACGAGCCGGCGGGGTACGGTTTGCCGTTCACCTGGAATGTGTCGCTGGCTTCGAACACGGTGATGCCGGTCTTCAGGAGAGCGTTTACAAACGTCGTAGCAGTCGCGAAATCGGGCTGATTCGAGGGGATGATATAGCCTCGAGCATCGCGATGAGCAGGATCGTGTAGAACCTTGGCATAGAGATCTAGGGGCAAGCTGTTGCGGTCACCCGGGGAAGCGGCGGCACGCAAAGCATCGATACGATCGGGTGTAATTGTCCAGTGATCCTGGCTGCCGTTGCGAATCGAGTTCCGGCCCATCAGATAGAAGTCATAAAGCAAAGTTTCACGATTGCGGGAAGCGTAATCCAAAACCGCTCGGTTGTTCGTAATTTCATAGTCGATCGACTGGCGATAGTGCCAAAGCTGAGGAGCAACCGGAAGCGGCCAATCACCGGTCGGAAGCTGTTTATCGGCGACCAATGGGATTTGCATGGGAGTCGGGTTGCCGATGATCTCGGTCAGCAGCCCGATCATGTTGTGGAAATACGTTATCGTGCGCAGACCGCCGTTCCACCAGGTTGAGTAATTGGCCCCCGTGCGCTGGGCTGAACCACCTTTGCCTTCGGCTACCAGGCGCTCGTGCATGGCGGTTCCGACCGCCTCAACCCCAAGTGGAATCAGCGGATCGAAATTATAGTTAAACGGATCGCGGAAGGGTGGCATGAAGATGACGGCTCCTGCGGGCCCCGTCTGGTGATGGTTATAAACGATCTGTGGAAACCATTCGAGAAACAACTGCCGGTTCATATTAGTGGTTTCGGGCATGTTGGACATGTAGAAATCGCGATTATTGTCATGCCCGATGTAATGCTGGAAGAGCCGGGGCAGGTAATCGAGCTTGCGCTTCTTCGGGTCGGCTTCACGCATGTACCAGTTGGCGACCAACTCCTGTCCGTCCGGATTGGCTTGCACGCAGAGTTGGATGTCGTCGTTGAGAAAGCGCATGGTCTCCGGGTCGGTGCGGCTGACCATCTGGTAGACGTGCTCCATCAATTGCTGCGAACCTACTGTTTCGGTAGCATGCAGCCCGCCATCGATCCAGACCACCGCCTTCCCCTGGTGCGCTAGGGCGTGAGCCTCTTCGTCGGTGAGGCCGTCAGCTTGTGCGAGCTTGGCGGAGATGTCCTTGTAGTAGGCCAGGCGGCGAAGGTTTTCCGCCGAAGAGATGATCGCCATATATTGATGGCGCCCTTCGGCGGTCAATCCGATATCGACCAGCTTCATGCGATCGGACTCGGCGGCCAGCTTCTTCCAGTAACTTTCAAGCTGCGTGTAGTTGGCAACGCGATAATCGTCGCCGATATTGAATCCCAGAGCCTCTTGCGGGGACGTGATGCGCGAGGCTGCCGGCGCGCCGGTCAGGCCTATCACGCAGAACAGCGCGATAGCCGGAATGTGCCGCGCGTTCATTTGGAAGGTTTGTTCATTCCCCAGTAAACCGTGCAATCGTCAAAGTCTTGTTTGTTTGCGAAAGTATCGTCCAGCTTGAAGTCCGTTTCGATATCGTCCTTGCAAGTTTCGACCGTCGCGAAGCGGCCTTTCCAGACCTGCTCCTTCAGCTCTTTCAAGGAGATGATGTGATAGCGCGCTTCGTCGCGTCGCGGCAGTTCCAGTTTGTGCGAGTAAGAGAATTCCAAGCCGGAAGGCGGAGCTTGGCGAAGAATGAAATAAACCAGTTCGTCCGCCCAGTATTGCTTTCCTGGGGGCGTGACCTCCTTGATTTTCGCAGCAATTTTTTCGTAATCGTGCCAATTGGTTGAATCCCGCTCATCGAAGACGTACTTTCCAGCGCTTACGGCCAGAATGAAGACAAGAATGGTGGTTGGCCACCAGGGGCGGCCGTGGCTCATCAGTTGGCAAGCAGTGTAGTAGAAGCCTGCGCTCGCCAGGATAGCCATGAAGGGCACCATAAAGATGAAATATCTGCCAAACGTGGGATGCGCAATGCCGATGTAGGCTCCTAGCGAGGCGGCGATCCAGGCGGCAAGATAAAACTCGCGGCGCACAGCGCGATCCCAATTACTCTTCTTGATGAGAAAGACAAGCCCGATGAGAGCCAGCAGGCCGAGTAGCAAGGCATGCGCCGAATTGGCCCAGTCTGTGAACGTATCGAGGTCATGCAAATTGGCATCGCCCCAGTTCACACGGCGAAATAGCGCCTGATACTGCACCACATTAAAGAAGGTCACCGCGGGATCTTTGAAAAAGAGCCAGAACTCCGGTGTAAAAGGGATCAGAGCGCCGGCACAAAATGCGGCTAACTTCACCCAGCGGTTACCGTCGCGCCTTGCGAATACTGTCCAGACGAGCAGAACCGGCAGAACGGGCGCGGCCAGCAATGTGCAGCCGGCCGCTCCTCCGGCGAGCAGTGCTGTAACGAATACCAGCCATATGCCAGCGTGTTCAACAGTGCGAATAGCGACGCAGAATGCTGCCACCACCAGAAACGTTCCGCTGCCGTATGCCTGGGCAACCGTTCCGAAAGGAATGATAATCGTGTCAAGGCCGACAAAGCAGGCCACTACTATCGAGCAGGGAAGAGACCAGCGCCGGTCGGGAAAGCGCCGCATCACATACGCGGTCGTCAGACATGTGGCGGCCGCTACAAACAGCGCATCGAAGAAATGCACTGTCCGCCAAGAATGCCCGATGATCCGCAGAACACCCGCATTGAAATAAGCATTCAAAAGTGTTTGCGGAAATAGGAAATCGATGTAAGGAGTCTTGCCCCAGGCGATGAACTGCGCGGCGACAAGATGGAAGCCTTCGTCCCAGACAAAGGCAATTGTCTCGGCATAGGCAATGAGTCCAGCGCTGATGAGAAGAAGAAGCGTCCATAGCACGCTCCACGGGCGAAGGAGCTTATGAAACCCGTTCCGCCCCCCAGCGGCACGCTCCACGATGGAGCCGTCCTCGAGCATCTACTGCGAGAGTCCGACGCTCAAACGTTGATGATAATTCGGATAAGGCGGGCGCTCGAATGTGGGAGGCGGATTCTTCTCGAGCATTTCCAGGGCAACAGCAACCGCGCGTTCGAGCTGCGGATCGTGACCCTGCCGAACCAGTTTTGGGTCAAGATCTACCTCGACATCGGGTGCGATTCCGTGATTTTCGACCTCCCATTGACCACTAAGGCCGTAGAACGCCCAGCGCGGCGCCGTCACATGGCCTCCGTCGATCAGGGAAGGATAGCCACCGATACCGACTAAACCGCCCCACGTCTTCATGCCAACCAGAGGACCAACACCCGCTTTGCGGAAGTACCACGGCATAGCATCCCCGCCCGAGCCTGCAAATTCATTGATGATCATTACCTTGGGCCCGTAAATAGCCTGTGTGGGGTCCGTTATGTCTTCGCCTTCACGCGCGGTAATCCGCCCCATGGGTTTGCGGCTCAAGTATTCGATCACGTAATCGGCTATGTCGCCGCCATGGTTATAACGCTCATCGATAACTGCTCCCTGTCGGCCGATCTGTGCGAAGAAATAGCGGTTGAAACTGGTGAAGCCGCCCCTCGCTGTGTCCGGCAAGTGGACGTACGCGAGCTTGCCTCCGCTCAGTTGATCGACCTTCCTGCGATTGCCTTCAATCCAGGCAAGGTGTCGTAGATTCGTTTCATTGTCAACCGGAACCACGGTAACTTCGCGCGACCCGCTGCCATCCGGATTGGGACCGACCTTAAGCACAATCTGTTTGCCTGCAGTCTCTTCAAAAAAGCTGTAGACGTTATCTGAACTGTGTAACTCGCGGCCGCGCACCGCGAGCAGATATTCACCCGCCACTACGTTCACGCCCGGTTGCGTGAGAGGCGCCTGCAGTTGTGGATTCCAATTTTCACCGTTGTACACCTTCGTAAAGCGATAGCGCCCATTCTCGATCTTGTAATCCGCGCCGAGCAGACCAACCTTGAGTTTTGGCACAGCCGGTTGTGTTCCGCCTCCGACAAACATGTGCCCGACCGTCATGTTCCCGAGCATTTCCTCGAACAGATAATTCAAATCGTTGCGGCTGGAAACGCCGGGGACGTATGGAGCATAGAATTTCTCGGCTTCCGCGATGTCCAGACCGTGGAAATGCGGGTCGTAGAAATAATCGCGTTCGATCCGCCAGACTTCGTGATACATCTGCTTCCACTCGGCACGTGGATCGACACGGACTTCCATATCTGCCAGCTTGAGCGCGCCATCCCCAGGCTTCGGCGCGCTTTCTGCACTCGCTATGAACCATTGCTGTTCCTGCCGGTAGAGCATCTTCTCGCGATTGTCGGACAGCGCAAAACCCGTAGCCCCCTCCAGAATCTTGTCGGTTTTCCGCGTCTTGAAGTCGAATTTATTGACTGTGATCGGTCGCGGGCCAGGCTGCATGTCCACCAATGGACCATCCTGCATGTAGAGGACTCCCTCTTTGCCGGCCGCCACGGCAAAATAGTTCTTCTCGGGAACCGGCAGCGCCAGAATACGCTGGCTGATGTTATCGAAGTCGATGCGAACCTCAGGCGGGGTCGCCTCCTTAGCGCCTCCTTGCCTTTGTCTTTATCTTTGGCATCCGATTTATCTTTTTGCGTCCGATTTGTCCGTATCTTTTTTGTCTGCGTCCTTTTTATCCGTATTTGCGTTTTCGTCATCGCTTTGCGGCGCTAACGGCGACGGCAAATCTTTGCGCAGAACCATGACGTAAACCGCGCTCGTGACGGGATGCTCGATGCTCGACATATCGATCCAGCCGCCGCTCAGAGCCACGTTGGTACTGGCAATGAAGTACAGGTATTTGCCGCTCTTGTCGAAATCGGGAGAGGTCGAATCGCTTAGACCGTCAGTGACCTGAGTCGCTTTCGCACTGGCCAGCGAGTAGACAAAAATAGCGTGCTGGTGATTTGCAAGCTGTTTACAGTACGTCAGCCAGCGGCTATCGGGTGACCAACGTGGGCTAAAGCTATAGGAAGGGCTGTCATAGCGATCGGTATCCACCTTCACCGGAGTCTTCTTCTCGAGATCGACGTACCAGAGATGCAGGCGCTTGTCGAAATAAGCAATCTTCTTGTTATCGGGCGACCAGTTGGGCGAATAGAAAAAGGAAGGCGGATTCCCGAGGGAAATTTTCGTGACCTCGCCGAGACCGTTTTGCGCTCGGATATGGAGCGCGTACTCTCCTGATTCATCGGAGAAATAAGCGATCGATTTACCGTCCGGAGACCAGGCGGGGTCGCGATCGGCAACATCCGGGCTAGAGGTTAAATTACGGATATCGCCCTTTTCCCCTGGAACAGTAAGGATTTCACCATGCGCTTCAAAAACAGCGCGTTGGCCGGTCGGAGAGATGTCCGCGTTTTCAATTTTGGCGGCATCCACTTTTTCGAAGTGCGGCCGAACTTCCGGCAGATCGGCTGAAACATGAATATCCACGTGCTTCGACTTGCCCGACTTGAGATCGAGCAGATAAATCGAGCCAAACTGCTCGTAAACGATGGCACCCGGACCATCGGAAGCTGATTTGAAGTCCAGGCCATCGTTCTTCACGGCTTCGCTTACCTTTCCGGATGCCGTGTCATAGACCCAGAGGCTCACTGGCCCGCTGCGATCCGAGAGAAAGTAGATCTTTTTCCCGACCCACATGGGATTGAAGTCGTTGGAGTTTTCGCGAGGAATCTTGACGATGCTCGAATCTGCCAGATCGGCGATCCAGATTTTCGTAGTCTGCCCGCCGCGATAGCGTTTCCAAGCGGCCTGCCATTGAAATACCGGCACGTAGGCAATGTGCGAAGCGTCGCTCGAATACGCGCCGTCTTCCGCCGTCACTAGCGGAAGAGCTTCCGGCAGACTGCCGCCGGCGGCGATTGTATACAGTTGTCCGCTATCTGCAAAAGCATCGCGGCGCGAGTTGAACAGGATGCGCTGGCCGTCCGGAGTCCAGCCGATCGCAATGTCGGGACCGGGATGGTACGTAAGTCGTCGTGGGACGCCGCCGGCCGCCGGCACCACGTACACATCGATGTTGCCGTCATATTCTCCGCTGAAGGCGATCTGAGTGCCGTCTGGCGAAAAATGCGGGTTGAATTCACGGCCCACGCCGCTCGTCAACCGGCTCGCTTCCCCTCCTTCCCGGCCGGCGATCCAAAGGTCGTTCGCGTATTCGAAAACGATCTGGGTTTTGCTAACTGCCGGTGAGCGCAAAAGAAGCCTTGCTTGCTCACTCTGCGCAGTGAGCGAGAGGCTCGCAGATACGAGCGTCAAGGCAAGAAGAGAGAGGTATCGCATAACTGGTGGTTTGCCCATTGTGTTTGGCCCATTATAGGGCGTTGCGGCCGACGTGGCGCAGGTTACTCATTAGGTGGAGACGATCAGAGTTCTGGAGCTCCGATCCTCTTTGCGCTACACTCATGCTGTGATGCGGCATAGCATTGCCATCCTACTTGCGGTTATTTTCAGCTGGACGGTGATGATGCCTGCGTTCGGCGGCGATTCGGCTTCCAGGTTACCCGCCTGTTGCCGCTACAAGGGAAAGCATCATTGCACAATGAGCAACCCTTCCGCTTCGAACGCATCAGGGCTAGGCGTCGCCCAGAAATGCCCCTATTTCCCGACTCACCTGGCGACGGCGCATCTGGAAACATTTGCGCCCTCCAGCAGCCAGGCGATTTTTGCCGGCATCGTGCGGCACCCGTCGCTCTCTGCACAAACGGAAGCAGGATATCGTTCCTCTCACTACCGATCCAGGCAGAAGCGCGGCCCTCCTTCTTTCTCCCTTTCCTGACACTTTTGTCTCTGCATCTGAAAACTCTCTGCCCGCATCCGGCGGAGGGTTGAGCTTTAATCAAGCCTTGTTTTGGGAGAGCTGGAAAGGTCTGACTACTTGAAAACTCACTGCCTGTTTGTATCTGCCTTAGCGTTATTAGTCGTGCCATTTGCCTGTGCTCCTCTGGTGCACGCCACAATATTTGGAAGAATACAAGGGATCGTGCACGATCCACAGCATCGGCCTGTGACGGGAGCGTCGGTGAGACTGCAGGCGATGACGTCGGATTGGTCTCAAACTGCGGCAACTGATGGTAACGGCGAGTTCCTGTTCACCACTGTGCCGATCGGCGACTACAAAATCACTGTCAACCAGACTCAATTCGAGACTTTGGAGCAGAACGTCACAGTCGTTTCCGGTTCATCGCCGGTCCTTCACTTTCAACTGGCCATTGCGGCTTTGACTCAAACCGCCGTTGTCGTCGGGCAACCAGAACCGGCCAATTTGGATTCGGTAACGCCGACAACTCTGCTAGATCGTCTGGACATCGCTCAGACTCCCGGCGCCGACCGCACCAACAGTCTGGCGATGATCACCGACTACGTGCCCGCGGCATACGTGACCCATGACATGCTGCACATGCGCGGAGGCCACCAGGTCGAGTGGCTGATCGACGGCGTAACGATACCCAACACTAATATCGCCACCAATCTCGGCCCTCAGATCGACCCGAAGGATATCGATTATCTGGAAATTCAGCGCGGCAGCTACGCCGCGGAATACGGAGATCGTACCTATGGAATCTTTAATATCGTTCCTCGAAGCGGCTTCGAAAGCAATAATGAGGGGGAACTCGTCACCTCATTCGGCAATTGGTACCAAACGAACGAGCAGCTCACTTTCGGAAGTCATACCAAGCGCGTCGCCTATTACGTGAGTCTGAACGGGAACCGCAGCAACTATGGTTTGCAGCCCCCAATCGGGCAGGTTGTTCATGACGCGGCGAACGGATATGGAGGATTCGCTTCCCTCATCTACAACGCCAGTGCTTCCAACCAATTCCGATTGGTTGCGTCCTTACGCCAAGACTATTACCAGATCCCAATCGATCCAAATCCCAACTCGCCCGGCAACCAGGTTTATCCCAGTTACGGTCTCCGCGACAGCGAACGCGAACCTGACGGTTATATCGCTTTCTCCTGGGTCCACACATTCAATCCAAACCTGCTGCTGACGGTTTCGCCTTTTTATCATTTCAACAAAGCCAGCTATAACGCCTCGCCGAATGATGTACCAGTAATCACGGATGTGAGCCAGGCCGCCAATTATGCCGGTGCGCAAACTCGTCTGAACACAACGATGGTGAAGAAGAACGATATTGAGGTCGGACTCTACGGATTCGCTCAGCACCAGAGCAACTTCTTTAACAATACTTTCAGGGGTTGCGAGCCGGACTGTCAGAACTTCGGCCCGTCTTCCGCTGGCGTGACCGGCGGCTTGGTCGAAGAGTACATCAGTGACCGGTTCAAGGTGACGTCATGGCTGACGCTGATTGCCGGCCTTCGCGAATCGCACTTCGACTCCGGCTCCGTAAGCGGAGGAACCCAGCCAGCCATTGCGGAGAACGCGACCAGTCCTCGTTTCGGTGTTGCTCTCAGAATCCCCCGAATAAACTGGGTTTTTCACGGCTTCTACGGCGATTTCTATCAGCCGCCTCCGCTGTTGACGGCTACCGGCCCATTGCTCGATTTAGCCTCTAGCCAGAGTTTAACTTTTGGTCCCTTGCGTGGAGAGCGCGATCACGAGTACCAATTCGGCATCTCAATCCCCTTTCATAGTTGGGTACTCGAGGAAGACACTTTTCAAACCCGAGCAACAAATTGGCTGGACCACAGCAGCATCGGAGAGTCAAACATATTTTGGCCACTCACCTGGGATCGCGCGCTAATTCAAGGTTGGGAAACCACTCTACGTTCCCCCCGCATCTGGCGCATCGGCCAGGTTCATCTAGCGTATTCGAATCAAATCGCGCAGGCAGCCCCACCTTTCACTGGAGGCCTGATCTGTCCCGTTCCCGCGCCTAGCGACTGCGAGCCACCGCCAGGACTTGCGCCGGTTGACCACGATCAGAGAAATACGCTCAACGCGGGTTTCAATGCGAATCTTCCCTGGCGCGCATTCGCCACAACAAACGTGTACTACGGATCGGGATTTACCAATGGCATGCCGGACGCGCAATATCCGGGGGATTATCTGCCTCAGCACACCACCCTTGACATCTCCGTGGGGAAGAGTTTCGGCGAGGACGGCCGATACAGGCTCTCGTTGACAGGTCTGAATGTAGCCAATCGCCGTGTGCTACTAGACAATAGTCTTACGTTTGGAGGATTCCACTATAATGATCCGCGGCAAATATATGCCGAATTCCGTTGGAGATTTCATTACTGAACACGCGAACACCGGCAACTTTCCGCTTGAGTCGCTTCGGGTGAAAACGCCTGCGAACCGCGCCCTTTGGCTATAGAAAGTAAAGATTGTATAGAAGCGGCTAGCCCAGCGAAATTGTGACACTGCGTTAAAATACGCTTGTTGCCGGTGTAGCTCAGGTGGTTAGAGCGACGGTCTCATAATCCGTAGGTCGCAGGTTCAACTCCTGCCGCCGGCACCAATACCCAAGTGTCGGGCACAAGCATTTTAAGTTTTCTTGTGTCCGCAAATCGGCGAAGCCTACAGGAGAAGCGCATTGGCAGCTGATGATGCTTTGCTGAGAAGAGTGAGGGCCGCGCTAGGCCGCAAGCTCCCCGTCGAGGAGAAGAAAATGTTCGGCGGCATCACTTTTATGGTCCGCGGGAAGATGTGCATCAGCGTCGGCCGGGACCGGCTTATGTGTCGCATCAACCCGGAAATCCATGACACTGCCCTGGAACGCAAAGGCTGCCGGACCGTGGTAATGAAGGGCCGCGAGTACCGAGGTTACGTGCATGTCGACGCTGAGACGGTGAAATCGCCGCAGGAGCTTGACTACTGGGTTAAATTGTCGCTCGAGTACAACAGTTTACAGAGCCGCGCTCAGAGGAAGCGCCCTTGAGCGTACCAGCTTACAATGGCGTGTGCGCGCTTGTGCGATGCACGGCTTTTGGACGACGCTATCCTGAGGTCATGCGTTTTGCGGAGCGCGCACACAAAAGCCTGTGCAATTAGGGTGCCGCCAGAGCAAAGGCTTGAGAGACCGAAACAAGATCCTGGTGCCAAGCCGGTCGGTGGGCCGGCAACAGTCTCGCTGTTGGGAACCAGACGTGCGGATTCGGACAGAAGCGCCGCAGATCGGGCAATCTCACTGAACCATTCGGCGCTGCTTGCGAAGGATTGCCGGCATGTCGTAGTCATCGACCGGCGCGGTCTCCTCAGCGGCCTCCTCTGCCGCTTCCGAAGAAGCGATCATGTTATCCGATTCGGCCTGTCCGTTAACTGATACGTGCGACAAATCGGGCGAATTGGCAGGAGTGAAAGGGAAATGCGGGTTGCGACGATCGATTTCGGGCAGGCCATCGCGCTGGAAACCGGTAGCTATGACAGTTATCTTGACGCGATCCTCCATTTTTTCATTTAGAACCAGGCCGAAGTTAATCTGCACATCGTCGTTTTGAGTTGCCTTGCGGATGAGATTGCAGGCTTCATTGACGTCATGGATTCCGAGTTGGCTGGACGCGGTGATGTTGATCAAGACCCCGCGCGCGCCGAGAACCCCGCCTTCTTCCATAAGCGGGCTGTTAATAGCTCGTTGCGCAGCCTCGAGCGGCGCCTTTTCTCCAGAGGCGATAGCGGTCCCCATCATGGCGTAGCCCATGCCCAGCATATTCGTCCGGATGTCGGAAAAATCACGATTGATCAAGCCGGGAGTAGTGATAATGTCGGCGATGCCCTGTACTGCCTGGTAGAGAACATCATCCGCCATGCGGAAGGAGTCCACAAGGCTGGTGCCCTTGGGAGCAAGGCCGAGCAATTTCTCGTTAGGAATGCTGATCACGGTATCGCAGCTACTGGCAAGTTCGGCCATGCCGCGCTCGGCCTGTTTCATGCGGCGCGGTCCTTCAAAGGCAAACGGCTTTGTGACTACCGCCACCGTCAGCGCATTTAGTTCTTTGGCAAGCGAAGCCACCACGGGGGCGGCACCAGTACCGGTGCCTCCTCCGAGCCCCGCCGTGACAAATACCATATCGGCGCCTTCCAGGATTTCTATAATCTGCTCGGTGTCCTCCAGAGCAGCCTGGCGGCCGACGGACGGGTCCGCCCCCGCTCCCAAGCCGCTCGTCAGTTTTTTACCGATCGGCAATTTGTTCGCGACGGGCGAAGCGTGGAGGGCCTGTTTATCCGTGTTGAGGATGTAAAAATCGATCCCAGCCAAACCTTCGTGAAGCATGCGCGCGACTGCATTAGAGCCGCCGCCGCCGACGCCTATCACCTTAATACGAGTTCCGAGCTGAACCTCGTCTTCAATCAGAAATTTCAAATCATCTCCCATAACCGTTCCCATCTCCTTTTGCTCTTACTTAACCGCCAAACCGGCGAGTCCCGCAGAGGCCCGCTTCCAATCGCGCTTCATCTTGAGCCGTCCTGAATACATCGCCAGGCCGGCTGCTGTCGTCCAGAGCGGATTGTCCAATTCCTGAGGCCAGTTCTCTATGCCCGTCACGAGACCGTTTCTCGCCTGGCAATTGAGCATGCGTTCCGTGAGATCGCACATTCCGCTCAGCAGCGTTCCCCCGCCGGTCAGCACCGCGCCCTCAAGCAGCGATTGCTCCATACCGACGCGCAGGATTTCGTTGTAGATGCGCTCGAAAATATCTTCGGCGCGCGCCTCCAGAATTTCGTTGAGCTGGCGGCGGGGAGCTTCGCGCATCGCGCGCCCTTCGGCGCTTGGAATCTCAATCAGACTGTGATCGGATTCAGTTCCGCTCACTGCGCATCCGTATTCGCGTTTCAAACTTTCGGCGTCGTCATAGTTAACTTTCAGTAACCAGGAGACATCGCGCGTAAAATGATCGCCGCCAATCGGAAAGCAAGCCGCCAGCAGCAAAGCGTCGCCATCGTAGACCGCAAGATGGGTTGACTGCGCGCCAATATCGATGAGCGCAACTCCTCGGGCGCGATCCTCGGGCAGAATGGCGGCGTAAGCTGCGGCCGCTCCTTCAAAAATGGAC
Organism: Terriglobia bacterium; assembly: GCA_963738555.1. GTDB lineage: Bacteria > Acidobacteriota > Terriglobia > Bryobacterales > Bryobacteraceae > Bog-105. The sequence continues at coordinate 26,707 of CAVTXN010000005.1, read as the reverse complement.
TCCTCGACAGCCAGATGGGCCTTGTGTACGGCGGAGATCAAGGCTTGATGCTCGCTGGCAATGGCCGTTATCACATGCACGTTTGCTTCGAGCCGCGCGCAAAGGATGCCTTTCGGGTTGCGATAACCGGCCCGGCCATCCAGGGTGAAATCCTGCGGGCAGATTTGCAGAATCTGCCGGTCTTCTTCGAGGCGGACGCGGGACCCCAGTTCGACAGCGTAACGCAGATCGTCGGGCTCAATATTCCTGCGCCGGCCAAACTCGTAAAGGCCCCGGCTGTTAACGCCTTCTACGCTACCGCCCATTCCGATGACCGCCGACTCGGGAGAGGCTTGGGCCCGCAACTCGGCTTCGTGCAGCGCGAACTGAATACTTTGCGACAGCGCATCCTGATCAGAAAGGCGTCCTCTGCTCCAGGCCTGTGCGGGAGCCTCCCCATATCCGAGGAACCGAACGCTCTGATCCTCCAACGCACAGATCACCACGCGCGTGCTGCTGCTGCCGAGATCCAATCCAACAGCCAGCTTTGTCTTATTAGCCACCGCCGTCGCCTCCAACCGCTGTTATCACTCCGTCGACTCTCAAATCGAGTGTCTTCACATCGGGCCGCTTTTCTTTTATTTGGGAATAATTGGTCAAGAAACTCTGTATTCGTTCCGTGTAGTTATCGTCGCCGAGCATCAAATTGAGCACGTTGTTCCCAACGTGCTCAGCGACGATCAGATTATTCGGATCAGTGACATCGATTTCCGATATCTGACCTGCCAGTGGGCCGATCTCTTTGAGCATTCCCAAAACGCGGCGCACGCGCGCGCGCCGGTTCTCAACCGGTTCGGTTTCGCGCACTCCGCTAATTACGGGCAGCGTGAACTGAGCTGCGATGCGTGGCCGCAGAATATGCCCGTCCTTATCTATCAGAGCCAGTCGCGACATGCCGTCTTTGCCGTGCGAGAGCCGCGCAAATGCGACTGGAACTCTTTCGTGAATCAGCACTCTTAACGTGTTCGGCCAAACCTTCGAAACGGTCGCGTCCTCCACCCAATCGATCTCGAGGAGCTCAAGCCTGCGCTTTTCAATCGGGACCAGATATAGGCTGCGGCCAAAGTCCTCTGCGAAAACGTGACGGATCTGGGAAGTCGACGCATAATGTATTCCTTGGACGACGAGATTTGGACTACGTCCTGCGAAATCCTCCGATTCGGCAACGCGGAACCGGTTGTCCTTAATGAGAAACTCCTCCGTGCTGTGCCAGGCGAAGAGCGTGCCAACCATCAAAAAAACACCGGCCAGCAGCCAAAAAGTGAAGCGCATCCAAGTAAGACGTTCCTGCGCACGAGACTCCGGTTCTTGACGACGCGCCATCAGGCAGCTTCCTCGCGTAGTTTGTCAAGAATGCTATCGGCCGCCTGCGAAACGTTTCCCGCGCCTAGCGTGATAATCAGATCACCCGCTTCAGCGGCTGCGGCAATGCGGGCGATTCCTTCCTCCATGCTCGAAACGTAGTAGGCGGAGCGGTGGCCGTAGGAACGCACCTTCTCGAGCAACACATGCGAGTCAACGCCTGCAAGCGCAGGCTCCGAGGCGGCATAGATGTCGAGCAGATAGACGCCGTCGGCCTGGTGAAAGGCGGTGCCGAATTCGTCAAGCAGATGCTTGGTACGCGAATAGCGGTGGGGTTGAAACAGCACGTGAATTCTCGCGTAGTTCGCGAGTCTGGCGGCGGCCAGTGTGGCTTTGATCTCGGTCGGATGATGACCGTAGTCGTCCACCACCGTTACACCGCGCGCCTCGCCGCGAATCGAGAACCGGCGGTCGACTCCGCTAAAGGCAGCCAGGCCTTCGGCAATTTGATCGACTGCCGCGTCGAGCTCAAGCGCGACACCGATAGCCGCCGCCGCATTCAGCACGTTGTGTTCGCCTGGCACGTTTAGCCGGAACTCGCCGAGATCGGCTCCGCCGCGGCGTATAGTGAAATCGCTGTGATCCGCTGAGAGTAGGACGTTCTGAATTTCAAGATCCACCTGCGCGGAGCGCCCGTACGTAACAGTCCGGCGGCGGACGAACGGGAAGATTTGCTGGATGTTCTCATCTTCCATGCAAAGAATCGCCGCGCCGTAGAACGGCACGCGATTGACGAATTCGGTGAAAGCTGCTTGAATTTCGTCAAGAGACTCATAGTGGTCCAGATGCTCGCGATCGATGTTAGTAACAACGGCGAGGATGGGAGCCAGTTTGAGGAAGGATCCGTCGCTCTCATCGGACTCGACGACCAGGATGCTGCTCTTCCCGACACGAGCATTCGAATCCTGCATGGCAGCCACTCTGCCGCCAACGACAACGGTCGGATCGAGATTAGCGGCATTGAGAATGGAAGCGACCATCGAAGTCGTGGTCGTTTTCCCATGACTGCCGGCTATGGCAACTCCATATTTAAGCCGCATCAGTTCGGCCAGCATTTCCCCGCGCGGGATAACCGGAATCTGCAAGCGACGCGCTTCGGCCACTTCCGGGTTGGCAACCTCCAGCGCCGATGTGACAACAACCGCTTTGGCGCCTTCCACGTTCCGTGCGTTGTGCCCGATCTGAATCGTCGCGCCAAGCCTCGCAAGACGCTCCGTAATTCCGCTCTGCCGGACGTCCGAGCCGGAAACCTGGTAGCCGAGAGTCAGTAATACTTCGGCAATACCGCTCATCCCGATGCCCCCGATTCCCACGAAGTGCACGTGTTGGGGCTTAAAAAACATCTATTCCCCGTATTGTTTCGGCTTTCATAGTGGGTGTCAAGGGTAAAGGGTACGCGTCCGCTCATTTTTTATTGCGGCTTTCATTGACGTGTCCCGCCGCCTCCTCCAGAACATCGGCCGCGCGCTCAGCTGCGCACCGTTTGGCAAACTGCCGGACACGCTCTCGCATCGACGCTAGGGCCGGGGGATTAAGGCGCAGAGCTTCCACCTCCTGAAAGAGGCGTCCACCGCTGAGCTCTTTATCGGCAATCATGCGCGCCGCGCCTGCCTGGACGAGCGCCTCTGCATTCTTCCGCTGATGATCGTCGGCAGCAAACGGAAACGGAACCAGAATCGAAGGCATCCCAGCTGCCGCGAGTTCGCTTACCGTGCCGGCTCCTGCCCGGCAAATGACCAAGTCCGCTCCCGCAAAGGCCCGCGCCATTTCCGGTATAAACTGCGTGATCTCACCGGCTACTCCGGATTGTGAAAATTCGCGGGCGAGAAGATCATAATCAGCGGCGGCGCCAGCCTGATGAATGACATGCACAGCAGCGCCGCTTGCGCGGAATAACGGCCAGCTCTCAAGCGATGCTTGATTGAGTGTTCGCGATCCGCGGCTCCCGCCCGTAATCAATATCGTGAACGGCCCCTCCTCCTTGGCCTTGACTTCAAAAAATTCTGCGCGCACTGGTAGCCCTGTCACTTCACTTCTGCCACGGGGAAACCATGCCTCCGTCGCGCCGAATCCGAGAAGCGCGCGATACACCCAGCGAGCTACTCTGCGATTTGTAAAGCCCGGTATCATGTTCGGCTCGAGCAATACGATCGGAGTGCGCGAGAGTCGGGCCGCCAGCATCACCGGCCCTGCTACGTATCCGCCCGTGCTGAAGACAGCGTGCGGGCGAAAGGCTCGCAACAATCTCCAGGCTGCGGCTATACTGGCCGGCAGTTGCGCGCCCGTTTGTATCTGCTTCCGGAATCCCACGCGATTGAGACCGCCGCTGCGGATGAACTGAATCTCGAAGCCAGCTTCCGGGACAAGACGAGATTCCATACCAGCGCGAGTTCCGATGAACAGAAGACGGTGCCCCCGCTCGCGAAGCACCCGCCCCACCGCCAGCGCAGGAAAGATGTGGCCACCCGTACCGCCCCCGGTCAGAACAAACGAATACGGCATCAGGCGGCATGCTCACTCACGCTCAGTAAAATTCCCATCATCAGCAGCGTGCTCAACAGCGAGCTTCCGCCCGAACTGATGAACGGCAATGGAATTCCCTTATTCGGTAACAGGCCCAGCACCACGCTTATATTCATCAGCGCTTGAACCACTACGCAGATGGTTACGCTGAAGGCGAGATAACGCCCGAAGTTGTCATTTGCGCGCACAAAGGTTCGTATGCCACGCCAGAGGACAACAGCGAAGCCGGCAATCAGCAGCGCAGCTCCAAAGAATCCGGTCTCTTCGCCAATCACGCCATAAATAAAATCCGTATGCGCCTCGGGCAAATACAGCAGCTTCTGTTTGCTCTGCATCAAGCCGGCTCCCGTGAATCCACCTGAACCGACCGCGATCTTCGCTTGCAATTGCTGGTAACCGGGATCGCTGGTGGATGCTGTCTGATGAGCGTATTGCAGAATCTTCCCACCGGGATCGATACCAGCCAGCAGTTTGTGATCCTTGTCTACAAACTCGATAGCGCGCATCAAGCGATAAGGCTTCATGGCGATGAACGCGATGCCGAGGAGGATGGCGAGCGCGCCGCAGAGCACGAGATAACGGCGGTCAATTCCTGCCACAAACATGACCGCCACAGTCATCGCCACCAGCACAACGGCAGTACCTAAATCAGCTACCGCCACAGCGAGCGCCATCACTGAGACCGCAACTGCAATCGGGCCCAGTGTGTGCCGCTCGTTCACTGTATCGAGACGCCGGCAAAGAAAAAAGGAAAGGAACAGAGCCAGTGCCGGCTTAGCCAGCTCCGACGGCTGCATGGAGAGCGGTCCGGCGCGTAGCCATCGATGCCTGCCATCGGTCAGATACACCAAGACCAGCAGGAGCATTACAGTGCCCAGACACGCAAAGGCCACCTTGGGATTGTTCCAGCGGCGATAGTCCTTGCGCATGCAGTACAAAAGCACCAGGAAGGAAAATATCGCCCAGCCAAGTTGTCGGAGAAAAAAATAGGTGCTTGAAACGTTGTACTTCAATTCGGCGACAAAGGAAGAAGCGCTGTACACCATTACCAGGCCGAAGCACACCAGTGTGAGAACGGTGAGGAAGAGGATCCAGTCTGTCTTGAGCCGCTGCGCCATGTTTACGGTTGAGTAACTTTGATTAAAACAATTCTTGCACTAGTTGTTTGAAGACTTTTCCACGTTCCTCATAGTTCTGAAACTGATCGAAACTGGCGCAGGCCGGTGCCAGGAGAACGACGTCGCCCGGTGCTGCGTGCTGGTTGGTGTAGTGGACCGCTTCGGCCAGAGTCCCGCAATCGACAACGGGTAGAGCGCCCCTGAGTGCGTCTTCTATTAGCGGCGCAGCTGCATGAGCATAAGGCGGGCGCGCTCCGATCAGCAGCGCTGCTTTCGCCCTATGCCGCAGCGGCTCCCGCAAGGGATGATAGTTGCTGCCTTTATCCTTGCCTCCGAGAATGATCCAAATATTCTCAGGAAAGGCCGCAATCGCTTTCAGCGCCGCATCCACATTGGTCGCTTTCGAATCGTTGTAATACTCGACACCGTGAAGCCGGCGGACAAATTCGATCCGATGCTCGACGCCCGGGAACGTCTCAACTGCTCCGCCCAGGTCATCAGGATCTGCGCCGGCCAGAATGGCAATCAGAGACGCAGCCATCACATTCTCGACGTTGTGCAGACCCCGCAATTTGATTTGACTACGGTTCAGGAATGGCTCGCCGCAGTACAGCAGTTGATCGTGCTCCATGGCCACACCCTGCGGGACCGGCTGCGAGGAGCTGAACCAGTAGGTTTCGGCACGCGTCTCGTGAGCGTATCGCCGGCAGAAGGAATCATCGTAGTTGAGAACCGCAAAATCGCCCGCCACCTGAGTCTCGAAAAGTCGTCCCTTCGCCGCAGCATAGTTGGTCAGGGTCAGGTGGCGATCGAGGTGATCCGGCGTGACATTGAGGCATGCACCGATACGCGCGCGGAAGGTCTGGATCGTTTCTAGCTGGAAGGACGACAGCTCGAGAACATTCCACTGATCCTCCGCAGAGGAATCGACGAGTGAGCTCACCGCTTGCCCTATATTGCCCCCCACCTGGCAGGCGATCCCGCACTCGCTGAGCAGATGACCGGTCAGCGCGGTGGTGGTGGTTTTGCCGTTCGAGCCCGTAATTCCGATCACGGGGCCCCGCAGAAAGTACGAAGCGAGTTCCACCTCGCCGATAATAGGCACGCCGCGATCGCGAGCGGAGGCCAGAAGAGGTGCGTCGAACGGGACGCCGGGCGAGAGCACAATCAGATCCGGGTCACGGCCGTCCATCCTGATGTTGACAACAGATTCCAGAACGACCGGAACGCCCAGGGCATCAAATTCCGCCAGTTCCTCGGAAGAAAGAGGCTGCTGGTCCATGACACGAACTTGCGCCCCGCTTTTGCGAAGCAGTTCGCTCGCACCGAGCCCGGAGCGCTTCGCGCCGATTACCAGGACGTATTTGTGTCTCAGTTCCAAACTCGTTATCTCAGCTTCAGTGTTGTCAACGCAAATAACGCCATGACAAATCCCGCTATCCAGAAGCGCACAATCACCTTCGATTCAGGCCAGCCCAGAGCTTCAAAGTGATGATGGATGGGCGCCATCTTGAAAATGCGCTTGCCGTGGCGCAGCCGGTAACTCCCGACCTGCAGAATGACGGAGAGCGCTTCAAGCACGTAGATGCCTCCGATGAAAGCAAGCAGCACTTCCTGCTTGATCAGAACGGCAACGATTCCCAGGCCGCCACCGAGCGCCAGGGAGCCCACATCACCCATGAAAACCTCGGCCGGGTGGCAGTTATACCAAAGAAAGCCCAGACTTGCTCCGACCATTGAAGCGCAGAAGATCGTCAATTCCTGCGAATTGGGCAGACGAGCAAGATCCAGATAGCTGGAGATCTGGGCGTGACTCGAAACGTAGGTCAGGGCCGTCATCGCTCCGGAAGCAATAATCATCAAACCGATGGCAAGGCCGTCGAGACCATCGGTGAGGTTCACGGAGTTCGATGAGCCCACCATAATGAAGACGATGAACGTGTAGAAGGGCAGGAAAGCGAGCGGGTATGTCCAGTAACTTCTAGTTAGCGATTCGATCAGCAGATCGGGTTTGAATTGCTTGAAGAATGGGATGTTAATGGCGGTCGAGTAAGCCTGGTTAGCGTGCAGAATTAGGAGAAAGAAGCCGATCAGCATGGCTACCAATACCTGCGCCAGGAATTTTTGTTTGGCCGTCAGTCCGAGATTCCGCTTCTTCGCAATTTTGGCGTAGTCGTCGATGAAGCCGATCGCGCCGAAACCGAGCAGGCCTAGAAGCGCGATCCACACGTAGCGATTCGAGAGATCGGCCCACAGAAGCGTCGGGATCACGACAGCGATGACAATCAGGAGCCCGCCCATGGTAGGAGTTCCAGCCTTCTTCTGGTGAGATTGCGGGCCATCCTCACGAATATGCTGGCCGAAGCTCCAGGCGCGCAACTTGCGAATCATCCATGGCCCAAGCAAGAGAGCCAAAGCGAGCGCTGTCAGGTTCGCCAGCGCTACCCGGGTTGTGATGTATTGAAACACCCGGAAAGGCGGAACATAGCGGTGAAGCACCTGATAGAGCAGCCAGTAGAGCATGGTTATTCTTCCATTTTGGCGAGCGCTCTTTCGACATGTGTGCCGCGTGAACCTTTGAAAAGGACCGCATCGCCCGGCTGCACGAAGCCGCGAAGAAATGTGCCGGCGCGTTCCGCATCTTCGAAGAAAAGAGCGGTTTCAGAAGTCAGTCCGGCCTTGATCGATTCGTCGATCATCCATTGACTGGCGCCGCCGATCCCGATCAGCACATCCACGCCCTGTTCGCGGGCGTAGCGGCCGATATTGCGATGCAGCCTCTGCGCCCACTGGCCCAGTTCCAGCATCTCTCCGAGAACAGCAATTCTGCGGGCCGCTTTTTCCTTGACGAGAACATCGATCATGGAGCGCACGGCTTCCGGATTCGAGTTGTAGGAATCGTTCAGAATGGTCACGCCGCGCACTTGTAAGCGTTCGCCTCGCATCTTGCCCGGCACAAGCTCCGCGACTGTATCTATCAACTTTTCAAAAGGTATCTCGAACAGACTGGCCACCGCCAACCCGGCGAGTATGTTCGAAACCGCATGGCGCCCGGTCAACCTGGTTTTGAACTGAACTCCCGAAAGGCTAAATACCGATCCGTCTGTGGTGATCGTGACACCCTTCGCTTGCAGGTCGGCCCCGGCCGACACACCATAGGTGAGAACCTTGCCCGCGTAGACGTGGCGGAAATCGAGTACGAGTTGGTCGTCGGCATTCAGAACAGCCACACCGTCCGCCGGCAACGCCTCAATTAGTTCGCGCTTTGCCGCGGCGATCTCATCAATTGACGAAAATGCTTCGATGTGGGCATAACCAACGTTCGTTACGACTCCGATCTGAGGCTGTGCGATAGCAGCCAACGCGCGAATCTCACCTGAGTGATTCATGCCCATCTCGACGACCGCGATATCCGCGCTTTCGGGCAGCCGCAGCAAAGTGAGGGGCAGGCCAATGTGATTATTCAGATTGCCCTCGGTCTTAGCAACCGTGAATCGCCTGCTCAAGAGGGTGCTGATGATGTCCTTGGTGCTGGTTTTCCCGGCGCTGCCCGTAACGGCAATGATGGTCTTGTTCCAATTTCTCCGTACCCGGCGCGCCAGCTGCTGAAGAGCCTCCACGGTATCTTGCACCTGAAGAACGGGTCCGCCAGCATTAGCTACCGGTTCGCTGACGATTGCTGCAGCCGCGCCCGCCTGGAAAACAGTAGGAAGAAAAACGTGGCCGTCGAACCGTTCCCCTTTGATTGCGAAGAACAGGTCTCCAGATTGGACTGAGCGCGAGTCGATACTCCATCCGCAAACGATCTTGTCCCCGGGCACGCGGCCATTGACACACCGCGCCGCAACAGCTTGCTCAATCTGCGCCAGGGACAGCTCCATCGCTCGTCCTCTACCGGTTCTGTGCGGGCTCGGGAGCTTGAGAGTTGCTGCGCTGCGATTTTCCGTAGCCGAGGGATCGCAAAACGCGCCGCGCCACTTCGCGATCGTCGAACGGAATCGGTCCGTCTCTTAGAATTTGATATGTTTCGTGGCCTTTGCCGGCGAGAATAACGACATCTCCAGGTCCGGCCTCCCCAATCGCCTTACGGATGGCGCGTTCACGATCCGGTTCAGTAGTGTGCGGGGTATCGTAGCGGCGGAGCCCAACGAGCGCATCATTGATGATCGATAAAGGATCTTCGCTACGCGGGTTGTCCGACGTCAAAACAACGTAATCGCTCAGCTCAGCCGCAGCCACGCCCATCAGCGGCCGTTTGGAACGGTCGCGATCTCCACCGCAGCCGAAAAGCGTGATCACGCGCTTGGGGCGCATGCCGCGGGCGACCCCGATCACATTGCGCAGTGCATCATCCGTGTGCGCGTAATCCACCACGACCGTGAACGGCTGCCCTTCTTCCACTCGTTCGAATCTCCCCGGAACTCGTTGCAAGTTCGTTATTCCTTTCTGAATTTGTTGTTCGCTTAGCCCGTAAGTGAGAGCAGTCGAGCACGCAAGCAAGATGTTGTAAATATTGATGCGGCCGGCCAGAGCAGACTGCACAGCGAAGCGTTGCGACACAGTCACCACATCGAAGCGCAAACCGGTCAAACTGGATTCAATATTCTCAGCACGCACGGATGTGTGCTTCGGGCCGCCCAGCGCCTGATCGGATCGCGCCTCACCGATACCGTACCAGAGCACCTCTGTCTCCGGAGCCAGCTTCAGTGCGTGAATCTGCTGATCGTCCGCGTTCAACACCGCGAATCGGGGGGGAGGACCCATTCGCGGTGTAAACAGTAACTGTTTGGCGGCGAAATAGGCGCCCATGGTCCCGTGATAATCGAGATGATCGCGGGTGAAGTTGGTAAATGCCGCCGTGTGAAAGTGCATGCCGTAAATGCGCCCTAAATGCAGCGCGTGTGAAGAGGCCTCGAGCGTCGCATGCGAGCCACCCGCCTGGGCAAGTTCGTCGAACATCTGAAATAAATCGAGCGATTCGGGCGTTGTGTTGACGGCAGGCAAGACCTGTCCGGCCAAATGATATTCGATGGTTCCGATAAGCGCGGTCGTTTTACCGGATGCGCGCAGAATTGCGTCAACTAGCGCGCTGCTGGTAGTTTTGCCATTCGTGCCCGTAATGCCCGTGAGATGAACGCGCTCATCCGGCTTCTGATAAAAATTTCGCGCGGCGACAGCGAGCGCCTCTCTACCGTGCGGCACCTGAATCCACGGCACGCCGGGATAACCGGGCGATGGCCGGTCGGCGACAATAGCGAGCGCGCCTTTTTCTGCTGCTTGAGCAGCGTAATGTGCTCCGTCTGTTTTAGCGCCGGAGAAGGCAAAAAAAACAAAACCCGGCCCAACCCTGCGGCTGTCATAGGCAAGGCCGCGCACGTCGGCGCTCAACAAGTCCGAAGGCAATTCGCGGATAGTGGGAACGGCTTCGAAGACCTGTTGTAATTTCACGGCACTAGAGCCTTCAGCGCGCAAACCTCACCGCGATACGCTCGCCGGGCAAAAGAACGGCGCCGGCCATTGGCGTCTGAGCGCGAGCCATGCCGTCTCCTAGCAGATCGATCTCGATGCCGCTAGCCGTAGCTTCCTGCATGACATCTTTGACGGTTTTACCTACGAAATTCGGTACCTTGGGCGCGTCCGAATCCGTCAGGAGCTGCTCGCTCCCGCTATCTCCGGACGCCTGTTGCATCTCCTCGGCTGTGGGCGGATTCAACTCCGCGAGGGACACATCGTCAGTCTCTCTGGGCTTACTCTTGTCCGTTTTCGAATTGGCCTTCTCCTTGGCCATGAGCTCGTCGATGTCTTGCGGCTCATCGCGGGCGATCCCCAAACGCTGCATGGCAGTCTGCATCACGTTTTCAAAGACCGGACCCGCAGCTTGCCCACCGTAGCCAGCTATGCCCGTGGTTCCGCTGATAGTGACCACCACAATCACCGATGGGCTTTCGAGCGGCGCAAATCCTATGAAAGACGCATTGTACCGGTGCGTGTAGATACGGTGAGCATAGTCATAGATCTGCGCTGTACCGGTTTTTCCCGCGAAGGCGTAACCCGGAACGTGAATGTGATGTCCCGTTCCTTGCTCTTCCGTTATAACCGACCGCATCATGGAGCGCATCAGCGCTACAGTGTTCGGCCTCAAAATTCGCGTCGAGCCGGCGCGTTCTACCGGATGCTTGACTCCGTCGTGCGATCGTTCCCAGGCAACGATCGTCGGATGTACCAGGAACCCGCCGTTTGCGATCACGCTGCCGGCTTGCGCCAGTTGAACCGACGTGACTGCCAGCTCATGGCCCATCGGAATAGATCCAATCGTGGTAGGCTGCCACCGGCTCAGCGGTCGTAGCAGGCCAGGAGCTTCGGCCGGCAACTGCACGCCCGTACGTGAACCGAACCCAAAGCGCCGGATGTATTCGTAGAGATTCTTGTAGCCCACCTGCATGCCGATCCGGATCGCACCGACGTTGCTCGAGTATGCCAGCACGTCACGCATAGGAAGCACTGAATAAGATTTGTGGTCATGCACGACCCGGCTGAAGATTTTGATAGACCCGTTGCCGCAATTAATGATCGAATCCGGGCGCAGATCGGTTGTTTCCAAAGCCGCCGACAGCGTAACCACTTTGAAAACCGATCCGGGTTCAAATGGCGCGACCAGGGCGAGATCCTCCCGGCCTTTCGGTTTTTCCCCGGGCAACAGCCGCTCGTTCAGATTGTACGTAGGATAATTTTCGAGCGCCAGGATCTCGCCGGTATTCGGATTCATTGCAATGAGGCTGCCGTGATCGGCATGATTTTTCACTACCGCATCGCGCAGCGCTTCTTTCGCAACATACTGCAGTTCCCGGTCGATGGTGAGCCCGATATCTTTACCCGGAACTGCCTCTTTGACCACCTCAGAGGAGTAGGAGTTTTCTTTTCCATCCTGCTCGACTCTTATCTCTCCGGGCGTCCCCCGCAGGTCTTTATTTAGCTTACGCTCAACGCCGGCGACGCCCTGCCCTTCAGCATTGAGATTGCCAATCACGTGCGCGGCTACATCGTCGTTTGGATAGGAGCGCACACTACCTTCGCGTATCTCGAGCCATTCGAGTTTCATGTCCCGCAACGTCGCCGCCTGATCTTCCGTTACGTGTTGGTCGACGACGAAATATCCGTTGTGACGCTTGGAGGCTGCGGCAGTTTCGAGTGCGGCTTCCAATCGCCTGGCGTCGATTGAAAGAACACCGGCCAATAGCGCGGCGGCTGTGCCTTTGTCCGGAATACGCTTTGGATCCACAACTGCCAGGTGGGAAGGGGAACTGATGGCGAGCACGTTGCCGTTGCGGTCAAATATAGAGCCGCGCGGCGCCTCTATGATTTCAAGCTTCTCCTGCTGCCTTCGAGCGCGCTTGACGAGATTGTCATGCGTCAGAACCTGCAGATCGAAGAGCCTGAAGACAAGAATCAGGGCCCATCCCAAAAGGATGAGCCCTATAATGAGTGCCCGTTCTACCGATTGCGAGACTGGCTCAAGCGGCCGGGACTCCATGTTGTTCACCCACCAAAAAACCCTTAATCTGGAAGCCGAGCTGAGTTCGGAGGTCTGCGGATCTGGGATTAGCGCGCCACGGTGCCCGTGCTGAGCGGCAGCGTGTTACGCGCTTCTGCTTTAGCGGATTTGCTATCTAGTGTTTCGACCTGCTGGGGCGCGGGCCGCGACATCTTCAATGTCTTTGCCAGTTGCTCTAAGCGATCCATGCTCACGAGCTTGGCTTCCGTGGCGTTCAGCTTGATCATCTGCTGTTCAAGCTGCGCCTGTTCGCCACGCAGTTGCTGCAGAGTGAAACCGGCCGTGGTGTTGTAAGCGGTAGGGACGAGGCCCGCGATCACCAGCATAGCCGCTACAAACCCGGTCATCATCGACCGGCTGCGCGCCAGACTAGCCGCGGGATCGGCGGCTCGCACCACCGACGTATTGTCGATCCGCTTCACAAAAAGATAAACGTCCTCATTGGCTATGGGGCGTAGGCGCGGTGCTTCCGTTCGCGTCCAGACGGCGGGAGAAGCGTCGGCCAGTTCCCGTACGCCGACGAATCGATTCACAAAAGTTGCAAGTGTAGCCATGTTTACCTGATCCTCTTCTTAAATCCGCTCAGCCGCCCGGAGCTTTGCGCTGCGCGATGCGGCGTTCTCCAAAATCTCTTTTCTGCTCGGCCTGACAACATGCTTGGTCAGAATCTTCGTTCTCCCAGTCGATGCCTGTGCCTGAAAGGCCCGCTTCACCATTCGGTCCTCGGTCGACATGAATGTCAGCACTACCAATCGGCCGCCCGGCTTCAGCCGTTCCGGCGCCAACCTAAGCAACTCTCCCAATTCCTCCAACTCCTCGTTCACCTTCAACCGCAACGCCATAAAGGTCTTGGTTGCCGGGTGAATTTTTCCCGTTCGCGGCACGGCGCTCTCAACCACCTCAGCGAGACGCAGCGTGGTAAGAATCGGCCGCGCCCGAACGATTGCTCTGGAGATTCTTCTCGACCTCCTTTCTTCGCCCAACTGATAAATCAGATCGGCGAGCGCCTTTTCAGGCAGTTCATTCACAAGATCTGCAGCGGTGAGGCCTTGGCTGCGATCAAAGCGCATGTCCAAGGGACCCTCCTCGTTCAGCGAAAATCCACGCTCAGCCTCAGTCAACTGGTACCGGCTCACACCCAAATCCGCTACTATCCCGTCCACCGCCTCGACTTCGTTTGCAGCCAGCGCCTTCGGCAGACTCGAGAACGGTCCGTGAAAAAAACGCACTCGTTCCGCAACCGCAGCCGTATTGGCACGAGCCAACCCGAGCGATTCGGCATCGCGATCGCAGGCGATCACGATGCCGCTTTTCAGCCGCTCCGCGATAGCCCGCGTGTGACCACCTAAACCGGCAGTCATGTCTATGTAAATTCCGTTGGGCTGAATCGCCAGGTAATCCAGCGACTCTCTCAGCAAAACCGGATAGTGCCGGGGCCCGCTCTCTTCCCGCACGCCTTGCATAGCATGCCGTTACCGCAGCCCCTTCTTCTCCAACGATTTCAGCTTCTCCAGCAGATTGGTTTTCGCCGAAGCCAGCCGCTCGTCATAAATCTTGCTCCCAAGGACCTCTATCCGCTGCTTGTAACAGACCAGATGGACGTCATCCTTTTCCAATTCCAGCTCACGCCTTAGCAGAGCCGGCATCAATACTCGCCCCTGAGCATCGATCTCAACATCCTCACCATAGTGGTTGGCAATGAAAGCGACGTCGGCTTTGTCGGCCGCGTCGTCGCTCGGCTCCTGCAGCATCTTTTCGGTTTCCCTCCAGACGGAAATCGGGTAGATTAGTGCTGTCGAGGTATTCAGCGTGGTCACAAAAACTCTTCGCTCCCCGAACGACTCCAAATACTGCCCGATTGCTGCCGGTAACTTCAGACGGCCTTTTTCATCCACGCGGCTGTGCGGAGCCCCCCGCGGAGCCTCCCCCTGCCGTTGCGGAGCTGCTTGACCATCCTGTTCCACTTCGAACCACTTTTGGCCATTTCAGACCACTGATCGATCCTCTCACGCGTAGTAGGTGATTGCAATAGATTTATTCAAAGAATCTTGCGCAAAGTATTGATTTCGCCTTTCTTACGCCGCCTGAGTACGACTAGTACAGCTTGTAACCACTCACAGGTGAGGGGTGGCAGCGAGTGACTCAGGATTTCGTGCGTTGAAAAGCGGGAGCGATGGGCATAGACCGAATGCGCTCACCTGTCGCTTGAAAAAGTGCGTTCGCCAGGGCCGGAGCGATTCCCATGATCGGAGTCTCGCCCGCGCCCGCCGGCGGGAGGTCTATGCGATCCACCAGGACTACGTCGATGACGGGTACGTCGCGGAACCTCGGAACGCGATACTCCGCCAGGTGCGGATTGAGAATTCGGCCGTTCGCGAAATCGATCGCTTCGAAGAGCGCGCCGCCGATACCCATGACGATTGCGCCTTCGACCTGGTTCTTGAGATGTTCGGGGTTCACAATTGCGCCGCACTCAAACGCCTCTGTGACTCGTTCGATCTTGATTTGCCGGTCCGGAGTAACCGAAATTTCCGCGCAGCAGGCGAACACGCTTCCTTTTTCCATTCCACACGCTAAGCCGTAGCCATGACCCGGACTGGCTTTGGCTTTGTGCCATCCGAAGCTTTGCGTGGCCGCAATCAGCACGGCACGCACGCGCTCGTCCTTCAAATTCTTCAGCCGGAATGCCAGAGGCTCAATGCCGGCGGAGGCGGCCAGCTCGTCGATGTGCGACTCACGTGCGAAGTGATTGGCGGTTGCGGCCAAGCCTCGATAGGAGCCTTGGCGCAAGGGATACTCGGTCGGTTGGAAGCGAATGTTGCTTTCAGCCGCGTTGTAGGGGCTCGGCAATCCGGAGGGCCCGGAGTTGTAATTCACGAACTCCCAGGAAGAGATACTGCCCTCGGGCGTGACAGAGCTCTTTACATCAATGACGCCGGCAGGCCGGAAATAAGCCCAGGTGAACTCTTCCTCGCGGGTCCAGATAAGTTTCACCGGCTTGCCCGCGGCTTTCGCTAGTTTCGCCGCTTCAATCGCACACTCGCCACTGTGCTTGCCGCCGTAAGCGGAACCGGTATCAGGAACAATGACACGCACAGCCTCTTCCGGCAGCTTGAACGCTTCGGCGAGTTCGGTACGCACGCCGAAAGGCCGCTGGGTACCGGTCCAAACGGTTAATTTTGAGCCGTTCCATTCAGCAACCGCGGCGCGGGGCTCGAGAGGCACGTGCGCGATGTAGGCGACCGTGTAAGTGCCGGCAAGCGCTTTCGCTCCATTTGAGTTGGAAGACTTTGAAGCCGGGGCTTCCTTGCTTTCGGTGGGATGCGTCTTGAGGTAGGCGAACAGCTCCGGCGAGGAGATCTGTTTTTGCTCATTCCATGTGGCACGCAGAGATTCAACAGCCTTTTGGGCGATGAACTCGTCCGGGGCAACGACGCCAACGAAATCGCCATCCCGAATCACTTTAACGCCGGCCATTCTCGAGGCGCTCGAATCGTCTAAGGTATTGAGCGTGGCGCTGAAGGAAGCAGGGCGCAGGATGCGGCCGTACAGCATCCCCGGACGTTTCAGATCGGAGGCGTACTGGTGCCCGCCGGTGACGAAGTCGCGAGCGTTGGTTTTACCCATACTCCGGCCGCTCTGCCGGCGGTCGGCAACTGGCATGAGACAGTCGTCGCGCCCGACGACTGTCATCCAGTCGATGGATTTGGCGATTTGCGCGAAGCTGGCTTTGCGAGTGGAGTCTTTTCGCGCAGATGAATCCCTGACGAGCTAGCAAAGTGTCCCGTTGGAGATGCCATCGTTCCGCCGCCGCCGCGATCATCTCTTCACGGGCGGTCGCCGCCATCATGCGGAGCCGGGGAGCCATCGTAGGCGTGGTACGGCTTCCGAACGTCCCGAGATCAAACGGTGTGAGCGCCGTGTCCGCCATGACCAGTTGAACGGAGGTTGTGTCGATACTCAGTTCGTCGGCAACGGCCTGGGCCAACGATGTCCGGATATTCTGGCCTACCTCGGCTTTACCGGTGAAGACTGTGATTCCTCCGTTTGGATCTATGTGCAACCAGGCGGCGACGTCTTTGGGAAGATTGTCCTCAGCGTGCGAGTTCCTGTGCCGGGATGCGCCGGATTCCTGTGGCCAACCGGACTCGTCCAGGGATAGAAGTACGAGCAGGCCACCGCCGAATTGCTTTAAGAGATCACGGCGCGTCGAGAAGTGTGTCATCACTTACCTGCCTGGTGTTTCTCGACCGAGGCGCTGACCGGCTTCGCGGCACGGTGCACCGCGGCGATGATACGGTTGTAGGTTCCACAGCGGCATACATTTCCATTAAGCGCGTCTTTGATGTCCGCCTCGGAGGGGTTCGGATTCTCGCGCAGTAAGGCAACGCTCGAAAGGATCATGCCGGGCGTGCAGTACCCGCATTGCAGAGCATCGCAATCGATAAAGCTCTGCTGGAGCGGGTGCAGGCGACCTGCCTTTGCAAGACCTTCAATCGTCGTGATTTCTCGTTCCCCGACCGCTCCGCATTCGAGCTGACAGGAACGTACAGGAGTTCCGTTCAAAAGTACGGTGCAAGCCCCGCACTGGCCTTCTCCGCAACCGTACTTGGCGCCAGTCAGATCCAGTTCATCGCGCAGCACCCAGAGCAGCGGGCGTTTGGAATCTGTTTCGACAGACCGGCGCCGCCCATTGACGACAAGGTCCATGCCTTGAGTTTATTCCAACGGAAAGTAGCTAGGCGTTCGCGCCCCGCCCGGTTTCCGACTGCCAGTTCGTATTGAGCCAGCGCTCGAAGCTGGTGAGATTGGCTAATTCCTGGCGCAGAGCCGGAATGTCGACCTTATATCCGACGTCTTGAAACCAGCGATACATAACAGCCATTTCATGGCCTGCTTTCTTCTCGAATTCATCGAACGGCATCTGCTGATAGCGGACTTCGTGTCCGGCGATTGTGCTGAAAGCCTGTGCGATGGCGTTCATCGACAAATCATCGCCTGCAATCTGGACGGTGCGACCGATCCAGCGGCCTGGTTTTTCAAATGCCGCGGCTACGAACGCTCCGATGTCATCGACGGCGATCATCTGAAGATGAGTTTCAGGAGTGAGTGGCAAGACGAGAGCCCCTCGAGCGATGTGGTCCCTGCTTCCCAGCCAATTCTCCATAAAGAAGACGGGCCGAAAGATGGTGTGCGGAAGACCCGAGGCGCGAAGATGCTCCTCAATCTGGAATTTACTTTCGAAGTGAGGGATTCCGGTCTTCTCATCCGCCCCGCCGACAGAACTGTAGATGAAGTGGCTGATTGCCTGCTGTCTGGCAGCATCGATGAGGTTATTCCCCTGACGAACTTCGGTTTCCGCGCCGCCACTCCAATCCTGTACGGAGTAGACGCCATAGACGTCTTCAAGCGCGCGGCGCAGAGAAGCGGGATCATCGAGATCGCCGCGTACCACATCGACACCACTTCCAACTAAACCCCGGGCGGCAGGTTTATCGGGATCTCGCGTGAGCACGCGAAGCGCAAATTTGTTGCTCTTACGCAAATGATGGAACACGGCGCCGCCTTGATGGCCGGTTGCGCCGGTAACCAAAATCGTCTTTTGAGCTTTCTTAGCCATGTCCTATTCCTACCGCAATGGATTATGGGTTCTGGGGAGCAATGGGGCAGAAAGTCGGTGTAGCGCTCGCCGGGATCACGCCGCCTCCCGCCAGTGTCCCAACTCGAGCCCGAGAACGCGCCGGGAGGATCGCGCTCTCGCCCATCGTCTTGATGAGTTCCGGCCGGCTATTCCTCGATTCGGGTTGGTCGCCATCAGAGCCCGTCTCCGCTTCACCGACGCCACCAGAATAATTTGATTGCTTAATCGAAGGGAAGCAATTATCATCGGTCAGAACGGTAACCAGTGTCTTAACTGTTTGTCTCACGCCAGGGGGCAAGCCCAGACGCAAGCGAGACATGAAGAGCATTCAGTACTACTACAAGGGGCAGCTGGTAACAACGGGACCCTACGCAACGCAGGCTGCTCTCTCGCCGAAGAACCAATGACGCTAACTGTATAGGAGAAGCCAAATGACTAAGACTCGGGGTCATCTTTCTGCCCTGATCTTTTCCATCGTCCTCGTTTGCCAGCCTCTAATTGGAGCCGAGTCACGGTATGTCGCTGACGGGGAAATGGTTCCCCGTGAAATCAAGGCCATTTTTGACCTGCCCCTCTACAAAGGAGCTATTTGGGGTCTCCGCGTCATCGACCTTGAAACCGGTAAGCCGCTGATTAATCTGAAGCCACAGCACCATTTCCTCATTGGATCGGTCCGTAAGCTCTTCTCTGTCGGTGAGCTAATGAACCAGGTCGGTCCCACCCACAGATTCACCACACCAGTTTACGCTCAAGGCTCCATTAGCGATACGGGTATCCTGGAGGGCGATCTCATCCTGGTTGCCTCTGGAGACCTAACGATGGGCGGCCGCACCAGGCCTGACGGCAGCATCGCGTTCAGCGACTTCGATCACAACGAGGCGAACTCGCTTGGCAATGCAATGCTGACCAGACCTGATCCCTTAGCGGGATACGCAGATCTTGCCGATCAAATTGCAGCCAGCGGCATCAATGAGATTACTGGTGAAATCGTGATTGACGACCGGCTTTTTAAGCCCTTCAACTTTCGTGGCGAGTTTGACGTTAAGCCCATCTTCGTCAACGATGACGTAGTCGACCTGATTATCAATCCTAAGAACGTTGGGGAATTCGCTTCTGTAGATTACCGACCCCAATCTGCGGCGCTCGCCGTCGATAACGACGTCGTCATGACGGCAGCCGGCACCGAGGTCAACATTGAGCCAGGATTACCGCAGTGCATCGGACAGCCCAACTGCGTAGCGACCCTCAGCGGCAAACTTCCTGTTGATTTCGTGCCACCACTGATCAGCCATTATCCTCTGATCCGCACATTTCGGATCGTCGACCCGTCCAGCTATGCCCGCACGGTTCTCATTGAGAAACTCCGTTCCGACGGTGTAACTGTCAAGGCGCCAGCAGTGGAGTTGAATCCTACTCAACTCCTCCCTCCGAAAGACAGCTACAAGCAAGACATGCGTGTAGCCACTCTTCGCGGCCTGCCCTACTCTGAAGATGCCAAGCTCATCAACAAAGTCAGCTACAACATCGGGGCGGACACGAGCATCCTTCTGTATGGACTGACTCAGGGCGCTGACGACATGCAAGCGGCTCTTGCCGCGGAAAAGAAAAACTTACAAACCGACTACGGCATTGATCCCTCCGAATACTTTTTCATCGACGGCAGCGGGGGTGGTGAATCCACTGCAACCAACTCGGCAGTAACCAGGCTCCTCGCTTATATGTATAGGGCTCCGACATTCCGCGACTATCTTGCTACCTTTCCAATCATGGGTATCGACGGCTCCCTTGCCAGCGTGAACGAATTCGAAAAGGACCCAACTCTCGCTTCAGCGAAGGGACGCGTGCACTCCAAACCAGGCTCATTCATTGAGGGTTCGCTGATCAGGGGGCAGGCCTTCGCAGGCTACATCAGGGCCAAAAGTGGAAGAAAGCTAGCTTACCAATTGGTCGTCAACAACGTTCCATTTAATAACCTCAACGATGTCATTCGAGTGTTTCAGGACGAAGGCATTATTTCCGCGATGCTTTGGCGCGATTACTAACTCTTCTCCAGTTCTTATTGGAAGAACGGTATGAGCCATACTGGTGATCCGCATCGGTTTCAATGGGCAGGCGAGTCTACCTGAACCAGTTCTGATTTATGTTCCAAAGCGAATCTCAATAGCGTGTTGGGGCCGCTAAGCTGCAATTTCCCGCAGATTCTGGCACGGTGTGTCTCGACCGTACGGAAATGGATATGGAGTTCGGCGGCGACTTCCTTAGTAAACTGGCCTGCCGCAATCCTGCCGAGAATACGCCGTTCGGAGGCGGTCAGCTTCACGAGTGCGGGCGTGTTCTGCTCGCAGGTCTGTGCTCGCGCCCGGCGCTCAAGCAAAGGCGCAATCAGCGGCGACTGAAGTAACCTCGTCCGGCGGCGACGGCCCGAACGCCGCTCACAATTTCGACCAACACGCTTTCCTTCAGGATGTACCCTTTGGCTCCCAGGTCAACAGCCTGGTGCAAAAAATCCAGTTCACTGTCTCAACACGGCATTCAAGTGTAACCGTACGGCGAAGGCCGTCTTGACTTGATCAGGCGACTTGGAGCTTGGCCATGCGTTCGTATGGGAAGCAGTTGCGAATGTTGTTGAGGAAGTGGCGGCCTTGGATTCGGCCCGCAGGAAGTGCTGGTAGTCGTCTTCGGAAAACTGGAAATATCGGTAGACATCGCCGCTGCGGAATCGCAGGTACAAAGGCGCTTCTCGGTATCGTATGCGACCGAGAGAAACATGGGTGTTCGGGAGCAACCGGACAGAGAACCGGCATAAGAACGTAGCGTTTCTCACAGATCTTCATGCGGTTTGGGCAATGACACCCGAAATTGGACTCGAGACTCCCAGCCCGAACCGAAAACGCGGTGTCTCGAAAACCTTCGTTTTCTGGGCACCGTCGAAAACGTTCAAAAGCGAGTCGATACCTCTCCCAAAACTGTCTCATTACCCGTCCGAGAAACTATGTTGCGGAAACGGTCGGTTGGGATTGCGTGATCCCGGCGAGCGCTACACCGACTTTCTGCCCCATTGCTCCCCAGAACCCATGATCGGAACGCAGTCCAGCTATTCGTAACCCTCCACTCGTTTGACTCCTGGCTCCGAATGCGCGGTGGTGCGTCAACAGGCGGATGGCGGAAGCCACTGGGAGCGCAAGGCGTGGCGAACGAGGTCAAAATCGATGCGACACTCAGAATCGGAGCGCAGAGGCCCCCGCGCGGCTCTTGATGGCTGTACCAAGAGTGACTTACTGGGTCTTCACATACCGCACCACGCCGTGCGCCAGCAAGTCGTAAGTCGGATCTACCGTATGGCCGGTCGAGCGTGGAGCTTTCAGCATCGCGTCGATGTCGATAATTCCCAGATAGAGCGGCTGGCCGCTCGCCCAACTAGCCAATACACCGTAAGCCTTGCCAGTATTGGGACTGGTATAGGCAGTCGTGGTGTGGGGATCGAACCCGTTGGAGAAGGCAGAGCCATCCGGAGTATTAGGCAGCGTGGCGTAGGCGTAATCGACCACGCTCGGCGTGCCAGTCCCGGACTTGCTTGGCAGCAGAATCACTCCCACCGTGTTGCCTCCAAACTCGCCTGCGACGACGCCCTGATGCGAGCTACCCGGAGCGACAGCGATCGCGCTTGTTCCGGCTGCGAGTCCGATAAACTCAGGGAAGTTCTGCGTCTGGCTGGGAGCCGTCCACGTGCCCGGCGTTCCGGGGGTGAGCGTGACTTTTGACAAATCGGCGATGAACAAGTTACCGGTCCCTTCTACTGTCGAGAGTGCGATACCGGTCGTGCAATCCTCGCCGGCGGAATCATATGCTTCGCTCGGAAGTGTGTCGTTGGCAAATTCACTCACTGTTGAGCTGCCCGGAAGGCCAGCGCCGGCAATTTGGAAGAGATCATAGTTCGAGGTAAATTCGGTCGGAGAGAGGACGAGCTTTCGGAATGGGTCCCACAGAACATCTTCGGAAACATTGTGGGTTGTCGGCACCACGGAACCGAGGGCTCCGGTCGCTAGATTAAGGAATTGAAGCGCCGCGCTGGAGCCGATATGCCCCATCGTGATCACCGCCTGGTGCGTCACTGCATTGACGGCGACGCCACAGTTAAAACAGCTCCCGCCGGAAAAACCCAGGCTGGTGTTGCTGGCGGTAGTCACAGTCTTCGATACCGAGGTTCCCGAAACCAGAAAGACATGCGCCGTAGAGCCATTCGCGGTACACGCAGTTATGCCGGTCGAGGAATCGGTCGAACAAGAATTTATAAAATCTGTCGTAGCAATGGATTTAGGTGAGCCGGCTCCCTCGACAGGAACGACCCGGATACCCGTCGCCGAATCGCTCCAACTCGAGTTCGGTACATAGGCGGTTACTGTTTTCGTGCCGTTCCCGGCTGCCGGAACGAGCATGCCCATCGAACTGCCCGGATTACAGGATCCCAACGAAACGTTTGAGGGCGTGACCGCGATCTCCGAGCAGTTGCTGCTCGCGAAGGTAGCCCCGCCGGTGGTCTTACCGCTAAGAGTTACGAAATAGTTTGCCTTCGTCAGGCCGGCCGGCACCTGGAATTGAATCTTCTGGGAAGAACCGATGATGGGAACCACTTTCAGAGCGGTGGCCGCCGTCTCACCTGTAGTTGTGCCGCAACTCGTCTTCTGCACTTCAATCGTCACATTCGCCGGGCTGATGGTGCCGCTCGGAAACCCCGAACCTGTCACCCATACCAGGCTCGTGCCGGAAACGCCTGTGCTCGGACCGGTCCAGGCATTCAATTTGACGGATGCCGCCGCAAAAGAGCTAGACGAGAATAGGCAGGCCAACGCCACAAACAGGAAAAGAAAGTTCTGAAAAGCTTTTCTACGGGCGAATCGAATCAACATCAAAATGGCAAATCCCGCAGCGACCATCAGCCAGGTTCCCGGTTCCGGAATGATGTGGGCTCCGCTGGTGCCAACAATCACAGCAAAGTCGCCATCGACCAAGGTCCCGCTTGAATCTGTGATGGTCGCGGTGAAAGCTGATCCTGCGGTGAACGTCGACCCGTCATTCAAGGTCCACGTAGTCGGGCTGAAATCACCAGTTACGACGGCCGATTTCACTGGCAAGGAGATCGAAATTGTAGAGCCATTGAACGAAAGTCCGTCCCCCGCAAGAGTGAAATAACTTGACCCAAAGGATTCGCTGACACCACCTACAAAGTTCAATGTCAAGCCGAGGCTGGAAAGCGACACAGAAGTCGAAACCGGCCAGGTTGTATCGGGAGCAGCGGTCGAATTCGGGCCCGTTTGATTAAAGATATCTACCGTTGCCGTTCCTGGAAGCCCGGTCAGGTCAAAGTTTACCGTGCCAACAGGAACGGTTGTCGCACTCGCGACAGCCGCCAAAGCGCCGAGCACCAGCATGGCCCTAACTGTATTGATAAATTACACTTATCACGCTTTCCTCCGTTGTGTGAGCGAAGTACTCCTCACGCTCATGCAGGAGTATAGTGCAATATCTCTACAGGACGAGATACTTTCGGCCGTGAGTAGTACCGTATGGCTCGGTTTTAGTACTGAAAGGTCCCCCAAAAATTTGGCTTCGAGGTTACCAAACGGTTACTCCCGGCTTGTGAGGTCAGCGAATCCTGGAGCTATACACCGCCCTACGTTATTCCGAAAAAGAGCCGTCGCGAAAATAGCGCGTGGCCTCGGGGCGAAAGAGCAACCAGGCGATCACCGCGCAGAACAAACAGTGAATGGCAAATTCCGGTACCGCGTGAAAGGCGCTCAGGACCACGTGAAATGCGATCCAGGCGAGCGCAATCCAGCGCGCCCAATCGCGGCCTCTCAGCATGAATGTCCCGCAAATAATCCCCGCCAATTCGGTGAGTTCCACCCAGACGGCATCGTATTGAAACGGATTCCTCGCCACCAGATCGGTAAAGTGGGCAGCAAAGCCGATCACGCCCACCGCGATGTACACGCATGCCAGGATTGTCACCGATAGCGGACGCTTCTTCGAATTCACGGCAACACCTCCAGCACGGCGTCGCTGGGCTCTAATTCCTCCGCATGCGGCGGTATAGTGGCCCCTGCCTCCATCAATGCCCGCATCGTCCCGACGAAGTCTCCGTCTCGATGCCAACCGTTCCCGGAACCGTAGATCGCCCATGCGAGTGCGGTCCCGGCATATTCCCGCGACTTCAATTCGAGCGCCGGATGGAACCGCAGTATCTCGCGCGTCATCTCCGCATTGCCATTGAACCCGGCCCAGTGCAGCGCCGTGGCTCCCATTTCTCCAGGCGTATCCACCGGCCAACCTGCCTGCAGCATCAGGCGAACCGCTTTGGTGTTGTTGTTCTGCGCGGCGTTGGGCAGCTTTTGCCGGTCGGCGTCGGATAGCGATTTTGCCGCATCCGGATGCCTCGACAGAAATTCTTGGAACACCCCTTCGTCCCCCAGTTCGCAAGCCAATGCCAGCTTGAGATCCTCTGGTGTCCGCTCCAACAGTAGCTGGAAAACTTCTTCGTGGCCGAAATCGCGTGCCACTGAATGCGCTGTACGATGCGCCCCCAAGGTCCAGATGTAAATTGTTCCGCCCGCGCGCGGATCCTGCTTTGGAAACCACTCCTCCGACACGCTCATGCGGATGCACGCAGGGTCCGAATCCAAATGCCGCCGCACCAGAGCCGCATCACCCAGCGCGGCTGCCATCAGGATGTCCGTCCGGCACCCGCGTGACACCAGGTGGCGTGCTACCTCCTGTCGATCCCTCGGAAAATGGCGCCTCTGCAACACGCGAAGCATGTACTGCGCCGGAGTCGATTCGTGATCTACATCGCGCGCGTCGATTTCGGCCCCCTTGGTCAACAGGAAATCAGCAATCTCCACACTCGAGGCGAAGTGCAGCGGCGTCTGCCCGTCTCCCCCGCGTTGGTGAACCACGCTGGCATCGGCCGCCACAAACTCTTTAAGCTCCGGGAGCATCCCGAGCCGCGACGCCGAATGGGCATCGAGCGCCGCTCCGCGCGCCCTTAGAAAATCCACCATGCTCGGATCGCAATCGTCCAGCACGCCGAATCCGCCGGCCCACCATTCGGTTCGTTTCCGAATATCCGCGCCCGCGTTCAGCAATACATCGATCGTGGCCCGGTCGCTTCGCTGTACAGCCGCGAACAACGCCTGTTGGCCGAAGCCATAGTTCGGCAGCGGATCGTCGATCTTGGTTCGTAGCTCTGGATAGCGCTCCAGAACCTGGCTGACGCGCGCCGCATCGCTGTCGCATACTGCCGCTTTTAAGGCCTCCGCCGGACTGAGCGTCTGGGCCTCCACGTGCGATTTCAGCTTTGCCCAACTCGGGAAACCGTACTCGTTAGCCAGCTTGTGTTGCGCGTCCGCCAATTTGCCTGGCTGCATGCGGCGCAACAGTTCCTTGGCTTGCTTCTTGAGAAATTCGAGATTTGGTTTTTGAGGTAACTGACGAGACATATACTCCTCTTTCTGTGGCCCGGTGTCCGCTATGACGGGCAGAAGAGAAGTCAGTGCTCGGCGCTAAGACTCATTCAGGCGGGATCTTCCCTTTCCGCGGACGAGGTGCAACCTGAATTGCAGCCTCAACTATACCAGAATGCGCTCGGTAAGCCGTCGATTCCGCAGCGGCTCGATCGCTGCCTACGCGAGTTGCTTCCGCAATGTGCCGGATCCCGGAGCCGCTTACCGGAGGGTGGCGAATCTACTCCGTCGAGAATCGGTAAATTGTCGTCTGATGGTATTGTTCTCCCGGATGCAAAACAGTCGTCGGGAAGTTCCGATGATTGGGCGAATCCGGGAAGTGCTGGGTTTCCAGGCACAGCGCCGAGCGGTGACGGTATACGCCGCCGATACCATGAATGTTGCCCTCGAGGAAATTGCCTGAATAAAACTGAATACCGGGCTGAGTTGTATACACCTTCAACACGCGGCCGGATTTGGGTTCTTGCACCATCGCCGCGACGTGACCCAAATCTCCCGGATGATTGAGTACGAAGTTCTGATCGTAGCCCTTCGCGAACTTGAGCTGTTGCGATCTGGAGCCAATTCGAGCGCCGATATCGGTTGCTTTCCGAAAATCGAAGGGCGTTTTGGCGACGCTCTCGAGCTTGCCCGTGGGAATCAAGCTGCTATTGACCGGAGTGAACCGGTCCGCGTCAATCGTCAGTCTGTGGGTCAGAATGGTTGCGCTGCCTGCGCCGATCAAATTGAAATAGGAGTGATTGGTGAGATTTAGGACAGTGTCCTTATCTGTAGTCGCCGT
This sequence comes from Terriglobia bacterium, assembly GCA_963738555.1. Lineage (GTDB taxonomy): Bacteria > Acidobacteriota > Terriglobia > Bryobacterales > Bryobacteraceae > Bog-105. The sequence continues at coordinate 171 of CAVTXN010000005.1, read as the reverse complement.
GTAGTCGATGTGGAGCCCGTTGTCGCCGTCGACTGAGTAACGCACCGTAACGCTCAAATTGCCGGGAAAGCCCTCTTCGCCATCCGGACTCAGGTAGTGCAGTTCGAGAGCCGGCTCGTCAGCCGTGGAGACATCTTTTGCTTCCCAGACCCGCTTGTTGAACCCCACTGT
>CAVTXN010000004.1:0-163329 GCA_963738555.1 Terriglobia bacterium | reverse complement strand
CTGGCCGAAGGCCAAGCGCGCGCTTGAATTTGCGTGGATACCTGGCGGTTGGGACGCAAATCGCGATGGCGTAATGGAAGGCGTTCAGCACAACACGTATGACGTGGAATTCTACGGACCGAATCCCTTATGCAGCATCTACTACCTGGGCGCGCTCCGGGCGGCGGAAGAGATGGCGCGCGCGATGGGTCAGAGGGATTCCGCTGACGATTACCGCCGACTCTTTGAAAACGGCCGCAGTTGGATCGACAAAAATCTGTTCAACGGTGAATATTACATTCAGCTCATCCAGGGGCATCCCGCAACACAAATCGCCGCCGGGTTACGTGTAGGGATGGGCACCGAAGATACCGAGCATCCGCAATATCAGGTTGGAAGCGGCTGTCTGGTTGACCAGATGGTCGGGCAATATCTGGCTGAAGTCAGCGGTCTTGGAGCCCTACTATCTCCCGAACACATTCGCGCCACTCTGCGTTCGATCTACCGATATAATCACAAGCCCAACCTTTTTGATCACGATACTGTGCAGCGCACTTTCGCGCTGAATGATGAAGCTGCCCTGGTAATTTGCGATTACGGCAAGCACAAACGCCCAACGATTCCGTTCCCGTACTATGCCGAAGTCATGACCGGCTTTGAATACTCTGCCGCTGTATTGATGCTCTATTACGGAATGATTCAAGAAGGCCTGGAATGTATTACAAATATCCGGCAGCGCTACGACGGTGTGCGCCGAAACCCGTGGGATGAAGCGGAGTGCGGGCACCACTACGCGCGGGCGATGGCTTCCTGGTCAGGCCTGCTGTCGCTTAGCGGCTTTCGCTACCGAGGCACGGAGCGCACCGTTGCCGCTCTCCCACGCGTGTTGCAGGAGCATTTCAAGTCTTTCTGGTCGACGGCTACCGGTTGGGGAATCTTTTCTCTGACTTCGACCGGAGAAACAGATTTCACGTTGCAGGTGGAAGAGGGGTCGATCCCTGTGGCGCGCATCGAGATACCCGGGAGCGTGCGACCCAATTCTGTCGCAAAACTAGGTGAAGCCAAGCTGGCGCACCGGCTTCAACACCAAGACGATCACGTCGTGTTCACGCTGGATAAAGAGGTCACACTCACCCCCGAAGCAGCGCTAACTCTTCAGTGCCGGGATTAGATGACCAAAATTTTGTTTTCTGGCGGAGGAAGAGGGATTCGAACCCCCGTGCGCCTTTCGACGCAAACGGTTTTCAAGACCGCCGGTTTCAACCGCTCACCCATTCCTCCGCTCTTTTATCGTAACGGACTAGCCTCGCCTGATGCTCACGGGATTGACACCTTGCTTTTAGCCGCGAATGGCCGGGTGGATTCGCGCAACATCACCTTCGTTGGAATAACGAGCTGCTGCGGCGCGCGATCCGGTTTCTGAATGCGCCGCAAGACAAACTCCGCCAGATGTTTCCCCAGTTCCTCCGGGAACTCGCGCACGCTCGTGAGAGGCGGATCCATCAAAGATCCTTCACTGTCATTGAAACCCGCCACGCTGATGTCACCAGGTATATTAAGCCCCGACTGCCGCACCGCTTCGTAAACACCACGCGCAATCTGATCGGAACCGGCGAAGGCCGCGCTAACCGGTTCGCCTCGTGACAGAATTGAGCGCATTGCAAGATAACCGAGTTGGTGGTCGTCCGAATGAATCTCACTGACTCTTGGCTCGAGGCCTGCCTGGAGCATACTCTGCCTGTACCCTTCCCAACATCGCCGGTACCAGGGCAGCTCGACATCGCCGATAAACCAGATGTCGCGGTGTCCGTCGAGAATGAGCTGCCTGGTCAGATCCGCAGCGCCTGTCACATCGTCGGAGTAGACGGCATCGTACTGATCCGCGTCCCAACTGCCCAATACATTGTTGCCAAGCACGGCAAACGGGATTTCGCGTTCGCGCAACGCAGTGAGCATATTCACAGAGTTGGTGCCGCCCAGAATCATGGCCCGTACGATCCCGCCCTCATTGAGTATTCGCGGAAGATGCAGCTCTGCGGCCGGAACTGCCGGTGAATATCGAAAGGACATAAACAGCAGCTCCCGATGTTGTGCAGCACAGAAGGCCTCAGATCCGAAGAGGATGCGGGCCTGAAAATTATGCAGCAGATCACGGTTGGCCAGCATGAAAGCGATGATGTTGGATTTCTCGTTGCGCCGCCGGTCCAGATCAACGCCGAGCGTCTCAGCCGCCTTGCGAACACGCGCGCGTATCGCCGAATCCACTGTTGGCTGCCCTTTGGCTACCCGTGAAACTGTGGCTGGGCTCACCTTGGCAAATTTGGCCAGCTCCTTGAAAGAAGGCTCCTTGACCGAGAGCTCCTTCTTTATCCTGGATGCTCGATTCCTCAAGAAATTCGTCCCGACGCTGGGATCACCATACAGTCTACATGGGAGTCAGGGAACCACGACAAGTTTAGGGCGTAGTGAGAAATTTTTCTTGACTCGCAGAAACCGCTATGATTGACTTAGGTGGAGCTTGGAATGCTTCACTCCTTCCAGAGGTGGCTTTGCCCTTATCTCGGCGCGATGTTTTGCAACGACTCGGTATCCTGTCTTTCGCGTCGCTTTATTCGCGCGGCGCCATGGCAGCCGAAACGGAACCAACGCTCGAGTTTCCCACGAAACCGCACGACCGGCTCGCGGTGACGTCCTATCCTTTCCGCGCTTATATCGAGAGTCCCTCGAATCGCTCCGAGGTGCCTGCCGAGCAGCGTATCGATATGACACAGTTTCCGGGCATGGTTGCGACTAAGTTCGGGGTGCGAAACATCAATCCGCTGATCGCTCACTTTCGCTCAACGGATGCTGCCTATTTTGCTCAATTTCGAAAAGCAGTGGCTGCCGCTGGTTCGCACGTAGTAGATCTTGGACTCGGAGGTGGAGAATTTTATTCGCCCGACAAGGCAACGCGTGAAGCGGCGGTAGCGGATGGCCGGAAATACATCGATATGGCGGTTGAGGTCGGATCACCCAGTGTTCGCCAGCACGTCAAAGGCACCAAGGGCCATCAGCCGAATGTGGAACTCGCTGCAGCCAGCCTGGGCGAGATGGCGGATTACGGCGCAAAGCGCAACATCGTGGTGAATCTGGAAAACGATAACGCGGTAGCGGAGGATCCGTTCTTTTTAGCCGCTGTCATTGACAAGGCGGGAAACCCATATCTGCGCGGCCTTCCGGATTTTGGCAATGCGCTCCAGGTTCATGACGCCGAGTTCAATCAGAGAGGCGTGGCAGCGATGCTGAAACACGCTTTCAATATGTGCCACGTCAAGGGAACTGTGAAGACGGATAAAGGCGAAGAAGCCAAGGTGGATCTCCCGAAGCTGTTCGCGCTAGCCAAAGAAAGCGGCTACAAAGGTTATTTCTCGATGGAATTCGAGACTGAAAATAACGATCCGTTTGAAGGAACAAGAAAACTGATAGCTGAAACGCTCGAATATTTGACTTAGGAGTTTGGCATGTCATCACAAGACAGGAATTTGAATCGCCGTGACTTTCTGAGCAGCGGCACGGCTGCGGCTTCGCTCGGAACACTGGCTCTGCTGAGGCCCGAGCGGGTTCTCGGCGCTAACGATAATGTACGGGTTGCTATCTGCGGCCTGCATGGACGCGGCAATGATCATCTGCATAACTACTCTAAGACCAAAAACTGCCAGATCGCCGCGCTCTGTGACATCGATGACTCCGTACTCCGGCAGCGTCTGGAGCAAATCGACAAGATGGGTCTTCCCAAGCCGCAGACCTACACCGATATCCGAAAGCTGCTGGACGACAAATCGATCGATGCGATTTCGATCGCGACGCCGAATCACTGGCATTCTCTGATGGCTATATGGGCTTGCCAGGCCGGTAAAGATGTCTACGTAGAAAAACCGTGTTCGCACAATCTTTGGGAAGGCCGGCAGCTTGTAAAGGCTTCCCAGAGATACAACCGTATCGTGCAGCACGGGACGCAGATCCGGTCCGCTACCGCGGTGCGGGAAGCTGTTCGCAAAATGCAGGACGGATTGATCGGCGATATGTACATGGCGCGCGGGCTTTGCTACAAATGGCGCGACACGATTGGACGTACGCCCGTCAGCGAAGTGCCGGCGGGAGTGGATTACGACCTGTGGACGGGGCCGGCTCCGAAGCACGCATTCACGAAAAATCGCTTTCATTACAACTGGCATTGGTTCTGGTATTACGGCAACGGCGACCTGGGCAATCAAGGCGTGCATCAGGTCGATCTCGCGCGTTGGGGCATGGGAGTAGGCTTTCCGAATCGTGTGAGCGCGATTGGCGGTCATTTCATGTTCGACGACGACCAGGAGACGCCGAACGATTTGAACTGCAGCTTCGAGTACGATCTTCCCGATGGCAAGCGCCGCATGATCACCTTCGAAGTCCGGCATTGGATTACAAACCACGAAGCCGAGATCGGGACTCACGAGCTGGGATCTCCTGAGCCCAAGAAAACGACTGCGCATGCGAAACTCGGGCCACTAGCGGGCGGGCACAACACGGTCGGAGACATCTTCTACGGATCGAACGGCTATCTTTCAACCGGAGACGAGGATGCCACCACGTATCGCGTCTGGCTGGGCCGGGATCAGGAGCCACAGGAACCGGTAAGCGGCGGCAGCGAACAGGCGCATTTCCAGAATTTCATCGATTGCGTGGTGAGCCGGAACAAGGCGGATCTGCACGCTCCGATCGAAGAAGGACATATTTCGACAGCCATGGTTCACCTGGCGAACGCTTCCTACCGGCTGGGGCGCACGATTCAATTCAATCCCGAAACGCAGGAGGTTCTCGGTGACATCGAAGCCGCGGAAATATTGCGCGACGGCGATCGTGGGTATCGCGCACCTTTTGTTGTACCGGAAGAAGTATAAATTTCCGGCGCGTCAAAAATAGAGCTTAAGAGCGAACTGTAACTCGCGCTGATCATTCTGACCGTCGCGCGTTGAGTTGATCACGCCAAATGTCGAAGGCGACGTGTAGTCCAGCGAGCCGGGAGCGGGCACCACTCCATTCCCCCCGAATCCGGGCGGCGAGAAATTCGGCGTATTCGTCAGATTGAATGCTTCCGCGCGGAATTCAAGCTTTGTTCTTTCGGTAATCGTAAATTGCTTGAAAAGCGAGAAATCAAGGCGCCGGAAACCGGGTCCCAGGAATTGCGTGGGGCCGCCGCCGAGCGGAGTGTAGTCTGATCTGGCCGATCGTCGTTGCGACAGGAGGACTGGCGAACGCGTTCGGGTTGAGCCAGTGATTGACACCATTCGACGTGCCGTAAACAGCCTGGGTATCGTAGACGTTCTGGCCTGGCACCAGCAGCGCATTGCAGCCGAAGCCGGAGGTTGTCGTGATAATACAAGGTACCCTGGACGGCTGGCCGTTCTGAACAGTTAGTATCCAGTTTGTCGACCAGCCTCCGAGCAGCGCCTGAACGACTCCAGGACTGCTGGAAAGAAAGCTGCTTGCCCTTACCGAACGGCAACTCATAGGTTCCGCTGGCATGGAACACTTTCGGAATATCGAAGTCGCACAACCCGTAATCTCCCTGGATTCCGAAGCCCGGCAGGGTCGGAGCACGATAGGAGATCGCGGTTTCGTTGAGCACATCCTGCTGCGTCCGTACGGCACTTCGACCAGGTGAAGTTTGCAAGTACATTCAGGCCCGCGCTGAATCTGTGTTCATAATTGACTTGCAGCGAGTTGTAGAAACTGTTTCCTGCAAAAGTCGTGTAAGTGAAGTCATTGGGAAAGTCAGGATAGGGCGAATAATCAAATTCATTCAAGCCTGGTGGCAGTATCTCGCTGGGTCAGTTGGGACTGATGTAAGCGCCCAAATGACGGACGGTGTTGCCCACGTAGGCGGCCTGGAATAGTATCATTGGCGCCGTCAACTGGTATTGCATCGTGAGATTGTAGCCTTGCGTGTATGGTGTCTTGATGTGGTAGTCCTCACCCTGAAAACTGACGCCGCTCGGCTCGGCTGCGGCTGAGGTTAGGGGAATGGCGGACAACCCCGTTTCGAGCGTCGCAATTGCGCCATTCGCGAATGTCACTGGGGCATTAGGAACCAGGTTCGGATAATTTAGGGTGAACTGGAACGGGAAATCGACATACGTTTCAACAACTGAGTTCTCAAATCCGCCATAGAAAATTCCGTATCCGCCGCGGACCACAAATTTCGGAGTAAGTTGGTAAGCGAAGCCGACGCGCGGCGAGAAATTAGTCAGTTGCGAGACGCCCAAGCCTGGTGTTCCGGAGCAAGTAACATCGATGTTATCGGCTTTAGCCGCGGCGGTGAAATCGGGAGAAAGCGGAGTGTTGCAGCGGCTCTTAGCAATAAGAAAGAGGCTGGGACTACTGGAGCCGGATGGCAGAAAGTTGGACTGGGCACCGTAACGCTCACGAATCTGGCCGAAATACTCCCAGCGAAGTCCTAGATTGACCGTGAGTTTAGGCGTGACTTGAAAGTCGTCCTGGAAATAGCCGCTGTAGTAGCTGCGCGCCATATCGGTATTCGCGATATTGGAAGCTTGTACGTTGTCGGCGCCTCCCACGTAATCGCTGGCGCCCGGCACAGTGCCTGGTATAGGAGTTAAAAGCATTTGAGCCAGGCCCGTGTTCCCGCCCGTCGTCTCGGGAACCTCGGTGTAAACACCGGCATAAGTCCAAACACCGCGCGAGGATGGCGGTTGGAGTATCGAGAATCTTAGGAACTGGAATTGAAATCCACCCTTGAGAGTTTGTCTGCCGAGGTGCTTCGTGACATTGTCGCTGAATTGAAGCGTATTGCTGTACTCAATCGAAGGCATGAATTGACTGCTGCCGAGATTGAAGTCAGACCGGTAATTATGAACGTGCCCAAGCCCACCGTTCGAAGCAACCTGGGGCACTCCTTGAATACCGAATTGCGCGGGAATCCCAAGAGTCGAGGCAAAGGGCTGCGCGCGGGTAGTCGAGATCCGGTTGTAGCCGGCGCGCGCCTCGTTCACCAGATCGGGCGAGAAAGAGTGCGTCTCGCTAATTACCGAGTTGATCCCGATTGCAGTCTGATCGCCCTGGAAAAACGCACTGCCATCGGCGATACCTGGAAACGGTCCGGGAATCAACTCGGGGTTGTTCGAATAGCTTACGCGGCCAAAGATACTGTCCTTTTCGCTGAAATTTTGATCGATGCGGACATCGAATTGATTGACGTTGTTCTTGATAACAGGATCCGCAGCGTAATTGTTAAACAAGCCGGGAACGTTGGGGGCGGGATACAGATTGAGCAGTTTGATCGCATTCGGATCGAGCCTGTTCACGGGAAGTATGTTTCCCGGGAAGGGTTCGCGCACAAATCCCGCTTGTGTGCCGGGGGCCATGCCGCTGCATTGCGGCATAAGGCCAGTAACGGGGTCAGTTACTCCGCACGTTACAGCTCGGGTTGTTGAGGGATCGAAAACCTGCCCCAGCGCGGTTGTTCGTCCAAGCACGTCGGTGCGCGTAGCGCCTTGGCTGAGTAACTCCGAGAGATTGGTATAACTGCTACTGCGTTCGAGATCTGTCGGAACGGTGTTGATGGAAGGCGACGCCTGGCGAATGCGCGTCCCTTCATAGTCGCCAAAGAAGAACGTTTTGTCTTTCCGGATCGGACCACCAATGCTCGCCCCGAACTGATTCTGGCGGAACTCGCCCTTGGTAACTCCTCCTGAGTTTTCGAAGAAGTTGGCAGCGTCGAGTTTGTCGTTACGGAAGAACTCCCACGCGCTTCCGTGAATTTGATTCGTACCGGATTTAATGGTGGCGTTCAGAATCGCGCCCGCGGATCGACCGAACTCAGCGCTGTAATCATTCGTCTGAATCTTGAATTCCTGTATCGCGTCTACCGCCGGTCTGACGGCATAAGCGGTGCCGTTTAGAAAATCCACGAGATTGGCATTGTTATCGATCCCGTCCAGTAAGTAATTGTTCTGCGACGGCCTGGAACCGTTAGCCGAAAAACTGCCGCTGGCTCCGAGCCCGCGAGTATCCTGCTGATCTGGAGTGACTCCGACCGCGAGTTGGGCCAAGAATGTGAAATTGCGCCCATTGAGAGGCAGATCATTGACGGAGCGCACACCGATCACCTGGCCGACGGAAGCGTCTTGAGTTTGGAGGGCGGGAGGCTCGCCGCTAACCGTGACTGTTTGAGTCATCTGGCCGGGCGGGAGTTCGAAATCAACGACGACGCGCTGTTGGACGTCGACAGAAAGGTGCGTGTGCTCAACGCGCTCGAACCCTTTCAGCTCGGCTGCCAGGGAATAATGCCCAATTTTCAACGGCGAGAAGACGAATTCTCCCGCCGAGCCCGAATTCTTCGCCACCACTAACCCGGTGTCGTCATTTGTGAGCGTGATCCTCGCTCCGGGTATGACAGCACCGCTGGTATCCTTCACGGTTCCGGAGATCGAGCCGGTATCGACTTGCGCAAACGCGCAGGAAGCTCCGAGAAGAATCGAAAAAATCGCGACGCAGACGCGCCGACTGCCTGCTTTCAGAGATTTTGAGAAGACCATCGTTAACCCATCCTTTCGCTCACTGCGATTGCGGGGAAGCGCTGCCCGACGGCAATCCAATCGAGGGATTTGCTGCAAAAAACGAACTTGGAACTAACATGAATCCCGCTTTCTGAACATCCATGACGGGATATTCTTCGGGACGTGGGATGTGCGTTACGCCCAGGGTATACCAGACGACAATGTCTTTGTTCTCGATCGGGCGTTTGGCCTTCACCCAATGCTCCAGGCCATCCGTGCCCTTGCTTTGATTCACATAAAAACCTGCGGCATGCATCTGGCCGGGGTCATAGGGCGTTACCCAAAACGCTGCATCTGTAAAGCCGGATCGTTTGCGAATCCACGAGCCGGGCGCCGAATAGGGAACGGCGTTTCCCTCGGGCAGCAGCGTGTAGCCAACTGGAGACCCCAGGGCATTCTTGACGGAGGGATTGATGATGGTCCAGCGACGGTTCTCCTCGAGACTCACCTGGCGCTCCGCTTCCTGCTCATTGTGGAAGAGGGTTTCGGTCATGGTAAACGCGTTCTGGTAGCGGTTATCGGGTCCGGCAGGCAGCGACGCGGTATTGTTCTCGACCACACTGTTCTCGGTTCCGTCGACATCCATGTCGAGACGGAAATTGAAGAAGTGCTGGTGGTGAACCGCAACCAGGTTGGGGGCGACCAGGTGTCCGTATTCGAGATCGCCGCTATGATGATCTTCGTTCGAGACGCTGGTTAGGGCACTGGCCTTGGTCTCCATGAATCCGGTAAGCAGCACCTGCATTTCGATGGTGCCGTTCTCATGGAATACCCAATCGAAGCCGTAATCATAGTTGCCTACGGTAGCGATCCAGGAGAGCACCAGTTCTCTCGAGCGCCGCGACTCGTTGCGGTCATGGTCCTTGTCGTAATGTTTCCAAAGCAGTCCGCCGTCGCGCTCGTAGAGTGCCATGGCTCTTGGGATCTGAAACCAATCGCCTTCTTCGCTCGGAAGCACGACGTTGAAAGTTTTCGCGTAATCAGGAACGTCTGTGCCAGGCTCCAGCGGGCTTGCGTAACGTCCGAAGCTGTCCTCGCCTGAATCGAAAGCGTTCTTGTAGTACCAGTTGATGCCGGGATCGCCGTAAGGAACCACCATTTCAGAGCAGGTTGCCCGATAGAGAATGGACCGTAGCCGGCCGGCGTCTTCGTAGCCGACGGTGTAGAGAATGAGTCCTTCACGGGAATTGAAGCCGAAGCGGAAGTGCCAGTTTTGCCATTTGACTTCGTGATCATGAACCTCGAAGGTCGAGCCCTGAGGTTGGCTTGCGATTAACGGCTTCGGTCCGCTGCGAGCCGGCGAAGCGGGAACGCCGCTCAGGCCGGCCGCTTCCGCTGGAATTGGCACCACATCTCCATCGATCCAGCGAAATACTTTTTCGGTATTTAGATTGACATCGGCGGTGAGGTTCTCGACCTTTCTTTCGGCTGAAGTTTTGGGATCGCGATAGGTGAAGTCCGCGCGCCGAAAGCGCACATCCCTTTCCGCGGGATCGCCGAAGTAACCACCTGGCCAGTCGCCGATGCCCACGCGCGAGAGGTCAGTGATGCCGCGCCGCCGCATGATCTCCGGAAAGCGCGGATCGGCTCGCACCGCGCGCTGCAAAATTTGCGCGTCCTCTTCCAGAAACGACGGCTGCACGCCGGGGATGTTTTTCCAGGAAAGCAGGGCGCCTTTGGTTAAATCGACAACTGCTTCAAAGGTTTTGTTCGCAGCCCGTTCGTAGATGACCGCGAACGACTGCCGGTCGAATGGCGTGCCGGGACGGAACGCGAGTACTTCGCTCTTGGGAGGCTCCTGCAGCTTGATGAGGGAATAACGGCTATCGGTGTTTGTCTTGCCGGCAGTGCGCAGCACGTCTACGGTTTCGAGGATCTCCTGGCTAGACAACGGGTCGAGCGGGTACGCGACAGCAGCGCGAACTGTTCTCGATCCCACAGCGAGAGCGATTAAAAGCAGCGCGAATCTCCAGGTCCGCGCAAGACGAGTTGGTATGGCGAGGGGCACTGGCGGGTTGACAACCCGCCGCAGGCTGCCAGCCCGCCCCACAAAGAGCGTCGGACGATCAGTCATGTAAAGTTAAACTCGCCACCAACACTGCAGTTCGGATTGCCAGTATTGGAACACGAGTGCCGGCAAGAGTCAAGAAATGTTTCACGCGTTTGAGATGAGGTTTCCCGGCGATTCAACTAGTACTAACTGGCATCGATCGCACGAGCTACCCGATTGGCGGAGCGCGTGGCTGCTTCCTGTCCCCAGTTCAGATTGTCACAATAGGCTCCGGCGAAGTGAATCCGGCCATGCGGCTTGATGAGCGCAGGCCAGAACTTCGTTAGCTCGCCAGGTTTATAGCTTGTCGTCTCGCAGGCCATGCACCAGGGATCGCGGGACCAGTCGATGACCATGGCTCGCTCGATGGTGTCTGTTTTCGCTGGATAGATGTTGCGGAAAGTTTTTAACGCCGCGTTTGCTTCGATGCCAGGCTGAGCTGTTCCGGTTATCAGACCGCGCGGTGTCTGGACGTCGTCGGCCATGGACCAGACGTGTTGCAGCGCCGGTTCGTTGAATTCGACATTGATGCTGACTTTTTCCTCGCGCCAGAATTTGGTGCGTGATTGGAACACCGGACGAGTTGCCGAGTAGTAAGGCACGTTGTGGATCGCCCAGGCTTTGGCATCCGGCAGCGCGGGAGTAAAAGGTATCTGTCTCAGCATTACCGCCGACATGCAGCAGACGAGGTAATCCGCTGAGATCTTCCTGGTATCGCGAAGTTCGCGATACTCGACCGTGACGCCGCTCTCACCGTGACTGATGCCAGTGACTGGACAACCTAACTTCACTCGATCCCCAAGCTTCTTCGCGAACGTCTCGGGCAGCAAACTGTTGCCTCCGATCAGGCGGAAAACCTGAGTGGGCCAGAGAGGAACACCGCGTTTCTTCAAAATCGCCGTATGCCAGACGTTCTGCAGCGCAGAACCGTTGCCGCCGGCAAAACGTATGCCTGCATCCGAGGCGCCTTCCTGCCGTAGCAGTGCGGTGACGGTCATCTGATCGAGCTTGTTGAGGCCGGCGCCGAAGGGATCGTACTCGTCGTGGAACGCGCTAGTGAATTTGTCCAGGTAAAGAGAAGGCAGTTCCCACCACGCATGCCGGCTCAGAAAATTGATTTCTTTCTGATTGAAACCGAATCCAGCGAGCACTTTCGGATCGGCTAACTGCTCTTCCGTGTAGACGCGGTCACCGATGTGCCTGAGCATGTGTTCGCGGCGGTGATCCTGCAAGTGAGGAAGATTGAACTCTCTTACGTAGCCCCAATAGATGTCGTAGCCAGGTTTGGTGAACTGCTCGGCTCCTGCATCTACATACAAGCCGTCCGGCAATTCATCACGCACGGTTTTGACGTGTCCGCCGACTCGTCCCGAGGCTTCCAGCACTGTGACATCGTGTCCCCGGCGCGTTAGTTCGTAGGCGCAGCACAGACCGGCGATGCCTCCTCCGCCAATAACTACTTTTTTCTTGCTACCGGCGGCGCGGCTCCCGGCTGTGGCGAGCAGCAAACCGGCTCCGGCCCCAACGTGTAAGACTTCTCGACGAGTCACCATTTTCTTCTAGGAACGCGCAAGACGGGCACGGGTGTCAAGCGTGCCGCCTGAGCGGGGAATGAAACGATTGGGTTACCAGGCGCTTACCGGCCGTTTCGCTCCCGGCTTAAGTGAGCGATGTCAAAGGAAGTGGCCGGGGCGCTTGCTGACGCGCGCGCCTCTGACTGAGGTGGGTGAAGTAGAAAATACGAAGCCAACCTGTCCAGGTCACTAGTAGACATTTCGGCAGCTTTGGCTTCCGTTTGCGGCTGCTCGGGTTCACGGCGTTCTGCTTGCAGCGCTTTGAGTTCGGCCATGTCCTTCTGGCGCTGGCGCTGCAGGCGCCCTTCCTGGATCTGCAGATTACGCAAGGGCTTCTGGTGTTGGAGGAAGGTTTCCAGATCGATGCGCGCCGCGCGGGCGGCGGGCTCGAGTTCTTCGAACTGTCCGGCGAATTCGTCGCGGCCGCGGGCGTAGATCGCCATTTCGAGACCGGGGATGCGCTGCAGGCGCCATTGCGCGTCGGCGAGCGATTGGACCAGTTCACGTTCGCGCAGGCCGACCGGTTTATATTCGGCTTCGTAAGCGGCGAGGTGCTGCTGGTAGGCTTCGGCGTCGTCAGACGGCAGCAGGACGGTGCGGCCGGTCAAACCCGTTTTCACGGCGTTCATCGAAGAGATGGCCTTACCCTGGGTGCTACGTGGACCCGTGGAGAGTTGGGCATTCGCGCGGTTGGCAGTTAGTTTCTGTTCGGAGACGGATTCGGTCTCGACGGGGATTGATTCAAGGCGAACTTGTTTTTCGGCGGCTTTTCTGGCTTTACGCTCGGTGGCGCGGCGAATGGATCGTGCGGTCATATGCGGGCGATGCTCCTCAAAGAAAATGGCTCATGAATGGCCGGGATAACGATTTAATGCGTAGCTGAAGCTACGCGCGGGCTGAACGCCCACCTTCCGGGATCGAAAGCGTACGAGCCTGCCGGAACATACCACACCAACGGGCGAAAACGAACTTCGGGGTTGTGGCAGAGCGGGCTAAAGCACGTGGAATGAATGAGTAGGAAAAATTTCGTTCGTCCGTGACTAGGCGGAGAGAAGTCATCCTTAAATGTCCAAAGTTCCACACACACCTACTATCCCAGCTGCGCGAGCCAGGTCTGGATCTCCTGCCGGGATGCGGCGGCAAGCCGATCTCCCCTGAACCGATCGTCGCCGGACACTTCGCGAATAACGAATGGAGGAATCGTTAACGCGTCAGCCGCTTCCGCTGATTCAAATTCGGTTTCGGCTAGAACCAAGCCTTCCAATTCGCCTTCAAATACGTCGATACCGAAAGGCGGTACGCGATGGCGAGTCTTACTGATTTGCCTCGCCGAGAGCTCTGCAAGAACATGGAATTCATTCTCGGTGAGGTCAATGTTCGTAATAAAACCCTGCTGCGCTCCGGGTCCAGGCGCTGGGATTTTCTGGGTGAGCTTGAATCGTGTCGGGCCGTTCTCTTCGCGCTGCTGCCGCAAGCGCAAAGTCGTACCGCTGATATAGCGATCTGTGATGCAGCGGGTTCGCACTACATCCATCTGCTCGGGAATCCGGCGAGAAGAAACCGGCGTTCGCGCTCAATCCGGGCATATTTACTCTGCGGCCGCATTGTTAGATTCTCGCCCTGGTGAAATCTTCAATCCAGTTCGTTTCCCAGCTCTTGCCGCCGTCCGCTGAAAAAGACTGCTCGCCGTGGAACGATCTCTCCGTAAGATCAGAAAACACGAAGTGAAGGTCGATCATTTTGCCGTGGAAAATCTCCCGGTCGGAAAATTCGCCGCGGCCATTCTGGAATTGGCCGACCATTGGTGTCCCCAGAGTCCCGTCGTCGCTCGTTGCAAAGTAAACGCTCCACCGTTCGGATTGGGGATTGTATAGACGCAGGCTTAACCCCTCGATATGGCCTGCCGGGCCGTTAAGTTCGAGTTCGAGAAGGTTCGCCCGGCCATTCCAGACCTTTCTAACGTGTGCCGTACCCTCGAACTCACCCCATGATTTGGAGCCGGTCAACGGGTGTAGTAAGCGCCTAAGATGCACCTTCCAATCTCCGATTTCCCAGTCAAAGTCGTGCTGATGGCCGGCTTGAAACTTTGCGTCTTCTTTTCCCTTCGCAGTCTGTTTGTCTTGCGCGATCGCTGCGAGCGACAACAGTAGGAATACGATTACCGAAATCGCCTGAACCTTTCTCATTTGAACTCCGTTAACTTTAAAACTGTTCTATCGAACTCAGACTGCCAGCTGGACCATGCCGCGATTACCTCCGTTCAGGGGGAATCACTACATAGCTACCAGCGCGTTCAGCGCGTTGGATAGCCCAACCGGGCGTCAACTGCAGGATCCAACCCGGACCACGGACCGGTCGTGCATCGATGTCCGAAGGAGCCGGCAGGCGCAGTGACCGATTATCGGGCGCCAATAGCACGCCACCCGATTCCACCTGCAACTTCCCCCAACCGGCAGCGAACGTTCCGGTCGGATAGAAAGTTCCATAAGGCGGGAACGGCACAAGGGTCTGAGGATTGAAATTTCGAGTCATTTCGGGGTCGCTTGGAAAATCCAGAGTAGGTCCGTCAACAAATTTCAGTTCTCAATTCGGCAAGAAGCGCCCGATGACTTTCTTCGCGCTCACTCTCTGCAGAAGCCACCGCGCGATAACCGTAAAGCTCCGCACGCTCCCTCGCAACGCGTCGCACATCTCCGGGCGGCTGGAATTTCAAAGCAGTGACGAGCATTGAATCGAGTGACTCCGCTTTGGCAATGCCTGCACGCCAGCCCGGCCCATAGCGGTCGAGCAGTAATCCGAGCGCCGGGCCTGTCGCGTAGGCGAACGATCGGGCATAGGCGTTGCTATCTTCAAATGCCTCCACAATACGTGCTTCGCGACTTATACTCTCGCCGGTTTCGCGCAAGGCGATAAAGACCCCCGTGTACTCTGCCAGGCCTTCCTGCTTCTCCATCGCAGCTTCCATCTTCCCCGTGCCCGGGCAAAGCTGGTCGCGATACGTTCGAAACAGCATTGCGTCGATCGCACTCTGACGTCCCGGGCTGCGCTCTGACCGTAGCGCGCGAGCCAAGGCCCGCAGCTCCATTCGCATCCACAGACGCCCCGCTTCCGTTCGAGAGCTGGGTCCGGGGCATCCGATGCGCTCAAGCCCAGATCGGGCTGGATGCGGTGGAAAGACTCATGTGCCAGCAACGCGAGGCGCAGGAACGGATCGTCCGGCAATGGAAGCATCGCCATTGACCAGCTCTGCTGAGCCCAACGAATAGAAGTGTTGGACGGCGTGAATTGCGCCGGGAGTACACCAACATAGATGCTCCCCTGTCGTCGAAACGTGTGGTCGGGATCGGAACGGTTTGCAATAGCGGACCGGGTGGATGCATCAACCAAAAGCATCGGCCCGCATAAGGACTTCCCCCATAAGAGTTGACCATCTTCTTCGCAAACGCTTGACCACTGTTCTAACGCCTGAATTGCCGAACTTCTTTCGACCGGAGTCTGCGCCAGCAGGGTGGCCGCGCCCAAAAAAAGGATCAGCCGGATAGCACGCGTGTCCACATTTGCATCGTAGAGCAATAAACCGCGAGTGCGGTGGATGACGGCAGCAACGGTTCCATTCGCGCGTCCGGGGTGCGAGTTAGCGACTATGCCGTCGGGGTCCTACGAACCGGGTTGACGATCTTCTAGAATTCGGTCGTTTTCATGTCGCCTTAAAACAGCAGCGTATCGTGGCATTACGGCCGGCATGACGGACTCCCCTTCGGGCGGACGCGGCACACCGAACACATACCGAGGAAAGTCTAGCGGCTTCTGCACTGACCAGATTTGTTCGTGTTGATTCGGGGGAAGAATCCGGGCCGGGTTACCCACTGCAATCCACCCAATTGGGACCGTTGAATCGGGCGGCAGCACAGTGCGCAGCTGAACGACTCCGTTAATCCGCACTTCTGATCCCATTCCGACCTTTGCGCCATTGAAAACTGTTGTGCCAGTTGCGAGAAAAACATCGTCTTCCACTTCGCAGCCGCTCAGATACGCTCTCGGGCCTACCAGCACGCAATTCCCGATTTTCAACGGATTACTATGCACTCCGCGCAATACAGCGGTGTCCATCACCACACAATCTTCGCCGATCGTAATAGGGCCGCTTTCGGCGGTCAGAACGACGCCGAAGCCAATCGAGCACCTCGCGCCGACGGTTACATCACCACAAACGACTGCATTCGGCGCAATCCTGGCGCTCTCGTGAATGCGGGGCCGGAATCCCAGATGCTCAAGTTGCATGTGTGAATCATAGCTTCCAGCTGACCGTCAATCGTTATCAGCCCTAACATGAAACGTGTCTGATTTCGAACAGCAAGATCCCGAAAGGGGAACAGCGGCGGTATGCGGCTTCAATAGATTCAATGAGGTCGAGCGGTTATTCTTTGGAAGCGCTGGTGCATTCTGAAACGTAGGTATTTTCGCGTGCAAAATTCGAGAAACGGCTTGCTTACGCGCGCGGCTCAGTCAGGGCGCCCAACGTTCTTTCGAAATCTGCGCTACGCGTTGCGCCAACTGCTCAAGAATCCCAGCTTCTCCCTTGCCGCCGTCCTGTCGCTAGCTTTCGGCATCGGCGGAACGGTTGCGGTTTTCAGCTTGACGGACGCTATTTTGCTGCGTCCTTTGCAATTCGAGAATCAGTCTCGTCTAGTGCAAGTCTGGGAGAAGCGCCCCGGCTTCAGCGTCACGAATGATCCCGTTGCAGCGGCCAATTTCATCGATTGGAAAATGCGCAACCATGTGTTCAGCGATATGGGGGCGGCGGGCAATAGCATCTTTTCTATTACCGGCGACGGCCGCCCTGAGCAGGTGGACGCCACCCAAATCAGCGCCAATCTGCTTCCCATACTGGGCGTGAAACCACTTCTCGGCCGTAACTTCCGTCCGGAAGAAGATAAGCCAGGCGCACGCCATGTCGCCCTGATCAGCGCCAGTCTCTGGAGGGACCGTTACGGCTCCGATCCTCACATCACGGAGAGGACGATCCGTCTCGACGGCGTCCCGTACTCGATTGCCGGCGTGATGCCATTCGGCTTTACGTTCTGGGAGAGTTCGCAAGTATGGGTTCCGCTGGCCCTCTCGCCCGCACAGCTCCGCGATCATGACAACCACTTTCTGCTGGTCTTCGGTCTTCTTCGTCCCAATGCCACGCTCGACGCCGCTCGCCGCGACTTGCTTGCGATTTCGAAGCAGCTGCAACGGGAATATCCTGCCAGCAACACCGGCGTGATCACTTCACCGGTATTCCTGCGCGAACAACTGGTCGGCAAAACCCGCCCGGCCGTCATTGTTCTCGCGGTAGGCGTTCTCACGATTCTGTTAATCACGTGCGCTAATATCGCGGGCCTGATGATCGCGCGCAGCACCACGCGGGAACGCGAACTCGCCATCAAAACCGCTCTGGGCGCCTCTGGTTTCACGCTGTTTTATGAACACATGCTGGAAAGCATCGTGCTCTCGGTTTGCGGAGCAGTCGGCGGGGTGTTTCTCGCCACCGCAAGTATGCCGCTTCTTCAAAGGCTGGTCCCATTGAGCCTCGCGGCGTGGGCCCATCCAGAAGTCGACAATCGCGCGCTCGCGTTCGCGCTCGTCACCTGCCTGCTCGCCGCACTTGCCTTTGCGCTTGCAAGCCATCGCTTCGTCGTGAGTGATTCCGGGATTGCGCTGCGCTATGGCCGCGGCACGATCTCGGCGGACAAGCGTCAGCTCCGTTCCGTCCTGGTCGGCGCTCAAATCGCGCTGGCGACGATCATTCTGATCGCCACCGGGCTTTTAGGCCAGACGTTCTACAAGCTTGCTCACACCGATCTTGGCTTCAACCCCGAGCATGTCCTCACGATGCGCACGGAACTGGCAGGCTCCGATGTCTCGCCTTACCGTTCTTTCGGAGCTCGCGTCAGCTTTTATAAACGGGTTCTCGAGAGTGTCAAGCAACTTCCGGGCGTGGTTTCCGCCGGGTACACGACCTTCCTTCCTCTCACCAACGGCGGGGGCGCCATGGGCATTCTCCAGGAAGGCGCTCCGCGGCCTGCTCCCGGCCAGTGGAATGATGCCGCCGTACGCGTGGTCACGCCCGGATACTTCCGCACGATCGGCGCGCGTCTCGATGCGGGCCGATTCCTCTCGGAACAGGACAACAATTCGCAGCCTCCCGCCGCGGTAATCAGTGAATTCACCGCTCGCAAATACTGGCACGGCGCCAATCCCATCGGCCGGCGTTTTCGCTTCGATGATCCACAATTGCCCTTCTTCACCATCGTGGGCGTAATTGCCGATATACGTTTTGCCGAGATCCAGGCGCCACCAACTGCGGAGGTGTACCTCTCATCACTGCAAGACGTGCCGGTGCAGGGCTACTTCCATCCCCGGGACCTCGCTATTCGAGTGACAGGCGATCCCGCGGCTTACGTTACCGCTGTGCGCCGCTGCGTTTGGTCGGTCGATTCACAACAGGCGATAGCGAACGTGCGATCCCTGAGCGGAATAGTCGATTCCCGCCTCGCATCCTATAATCTCGAATCCAAGCTGTTCGGCTGGTTCGCGGTAGCCTCGCTGCTCCTCTCCTCGATCGGGGTCTATGGTCTGTTGAGCTACGACGTGGCGAACAGAACCCGCGAGATCGGACTGCGGATGGCGCTGGGAGCGGAACGCGGAAACGTCGTCAGGAAGTTCGTCGGCTCTGCGTTGCGTCTCGCACTCATCGGCCTCGTAGCCGGCTCGATCATTTCGTTTTCTTTGACCGGCGTGCTGCGAAGCGTTCTCTATGGTGTAGGCGGGTGGGATCCCTCATCGCGGGTGGTTGCGGCAATCGTCATCTTGGCTGTTGTGCTCTTTGCGGCGTATTTACCGGCCCGGCGGGCAGCTCGCATTGACCCAATGGAAGCGTTGCGGGCGGAGTAGGGGCGGAGATAGCAGATCCGGTCTGAAAAGACCTGCCGCGGAGGGCCAATTCGTCATCGATGCACCACGTGAAAGTGGTGCTAGCATGTAAGTAGGCGGGAATAAACAATGAGCACCGTCATTGCTTCAGGTTTGACTACCTCTGAATCTCCGTTCATCGAACAGGCTCGGGAGCATCGCGAGCTCTACATTCACCAGCCTTACGAACTCTATTCCGAGGAAAACCATACTGCCTGGCGCAATCTCTATGCGCGGATGGCTTCGCGCTGGCGGCGATATGCCAATCCACATTTTCAGCGAGGCATCGCTTCGTTGTGTTTCAATCCTGAGCGCGTGCCCCGGCTTGAAGATGTCAATCGTTTTCTGAACCCGCTCACCGGTTTTCGCGCGAAGGCAGTGAGCGGCTATGTTCCGAGCTTCGTGTTCTTCGATTGCTTGCGTAATCGCGAGTTTCCCACCACCATCACGATCCGCCGCAGCGACCGCCTGGATTACCTGCCGGAGCCGGACATTTTCCACGACATTGCAGGACACGTGCCGATGCACACCGACCGGCTCTTTGCCGATACGCTGGTGCGGATCGGCGAGTGCGCTCATACCGCAGTGGAAGTGGTTGCGGATATGCGCGACGAACACAAACGCCTGGAGAGCCTCGAAAGCATTATTCGCGCGATGGCACGTTTCTTCTGGTTCACCATCGAGTTCGGACTCATGCGCGGTGGCGATGCGCTGAAAGTTTACGGCAGCGGGCTGCTCAGCTCATATGGAGAAATCGAGCACGCGATCGAATCGAGCGAAGTGCAGCGCTATCCGTTGCAGCTCGAGTGGGTGATCAATCAGGCATTCGAGATCGATCATTATCAGCCGCTGCTTTTTATCGTCGATTCGTTCGATCACCTCTTTGGCCTGGTGGGAGAGCTCGAAAAGTGGATGCGGGCGGGAAAGCTGAACAACGTCGCGCCCGGGGAGCCTACGGTGAATGAGTCTGATCTGAAGAGTTTTCTGGAAGCAGGAGAGATCTAAATGCGTGAACCACTCCCTCGAATTTCCAATTTCGGCGCAATGGATGGAACGCCCGCGGAAATCAACGCTTTTCCCGCCATTCGGTGGCTTTCTCTCGCTTGCCCCAGTTCTGGTAGAGCCGGACGATCCGTTTTCGCGCTTCTTCTAAGTTGAATCGGCTTGGAGCGGGGATCGTGCCTTGCCGCTCCAGTAGCCCTTGATAACCAGAGAGAAGTAATGGTTCAGCCGCCGCGTACTTCTTCTGACCAGCGAGACTAGCCCCCAACATGCTCTGGCAGTTGTAGCGGCCCCAGGTTTCGGGAGTTCTCTTCTCGAAAGTGGCCAGCGCTTCGCGGAGTAGCGTCTCGGCCTGCGAATACTTGCCTTGATCGAGGTACAGCGCCGAAAGTTCGTTCATTGTGTTCAAAGTGTCGGAATGCTCCTTGCCTAGCACACGCCGCCGCACCTCCAGGACCTGAGTGTAGAGGAGCTCGGCCGCCGGATACTTGCTGTGGCTGCGGTAGAGCACTGCCAGGTTGTTCATCATATTCAACGTGTCGGGATGCTCCTCGCCCACCACACGCCGCTGCACCTCCAGGGCCTTGATGTAGAGTGGCTCCGCCTGCGCGTACTTACCTTGGTCGCCGTAGACCTGCGCCAGGTTATTCATGATGA
This sequence comes from Terriglobia bacterium, assembly GCA_963738555.1. Lineage (GTDB taxonomy): Bacteria > Acidobacteriota > Terriglobia > Bryobacterales > Bryobacteraceae > Bog-105. The sequence continues at coordinate 142,513 of CAVTXN010000004.1, read as the reverse complement.
TCAGTGTGTCGGGGTGCTCTCCGCCCAGCACGCGCCGCTGCACCTCCAGGACCTTGATGTAGAGTGGCTCCGCTTGCGCGTACTTACCTTGGTCCCTATATAGCAATGCCAAGTTGTTCATTGAGTTCAGCGTGTTGGGATGCTCCGTGCCCAACACGCGCCGCCGCACTTCTAGAACCCTGGTGAACAGTGGCTCGGCCTGCACATACTTGCCCTGAAGGTCGTAGAGCCAGGCCAGGTTGTTCATGGTTGCCAGCGTGTCGGGATGTTCCGCGCCTAGCACACGCCGGCGCGCCTCCAGGGCCTTATTTAGTAAGGGCTCGGCCTGCGAATATTTGCCTTGGTCCAGGTAGAGCCGCGCCAGGCTGTTCGTCGTGTCTAGCGTGTCGGGATGCTCCTGGCCCAGCACGCGTCGTTGCAGTTCCAGGACCTTGACGTAGAGTGGTTCAGCCTGCGCATACTTACCTTCGTCATCGTAGCAGCTCCGCCAGCTCGCTCATCTGGCCAGCGCGTCGGGATGCAGCTCGCCGAGAACGCGCCGTCGGAGGTCGAGGGCACGTTCCACCTGCCGCTGCGCCTCGGAGTAAAGACCTAAATCCCTGTACGCATCGCCGATCGTCTGCCGGATCGAAGCTTCGACCAGCGGTTGCTGCTTGAACTTGCCTTCGATTCGCGCCGCAGCGCGATCGAGAGCGGTTCGCACCTTAAGGTCCGGATCGGGCTTCGTGTCCGGACGAGCCTGGCTGTTGGCGCTCGCCTGCGCCAAAAGATCATTTTGCAGAAAGTCGTTGACCGCCTTGGCGGTGGCCGCTTCGGTGATAGCCGCCCGCTCCGCCCGGCGGGCACGCGTGGCTTCCCAGGTGCTCGCAATGATTCCCGCGATTAACACAAGGAACACCGCCGCGACCCCCACCACCAGCGCCTTGTGACGGCGCGCGAACTTCTGCAGTTGATAGGTTGTGCTTGGCGGCCTAGCCGCGATCGGTTCGTCGCTGAGATAGCGCTGAATGTCGGCAGCCATTCCCGCGGCCGAGGCATACCGCCGCGCTTTGTCTTTCTCCAGCGCTTTGCCTACGATGGTTTCGATGTCACCCCGGTAAGTGCGGCTGACGGCACTGAGCGGCGCAGGATCCTCTTCCCGAATCGTCTGCACTGCTTCGTGCAGTTGCCGGCTGAGTTTGTAAGGCAGGCGTCCGGCCAGAAGCTCAAACAAGATCACCCCGAGGGCGTACACGTCGCTGCGCGTATCAAGCTCCAGCGGATCGGCCAGCACCTGCTCGGGACTCATGTAGGCCAGCGTTCCCACGAGCTGCCCCAAATCAGTCTGGCGGGTAGCTTGCTGATCGCTGTTCGTGACGCGGGCGACTCCGAAATCGAGAACTTTCGGTTGGCCACTCTCGTCTACTAAGATGTTGCCCGGCTTGAGATCGCGATGAATAATGCCGCGCTGATGCGCATGGTGGACTGCTTCGCATACTTTAGCTATCAGTTCGAGGCGTTGACGCGTGTTCAGTTGATGCGCCTCCGCATACCGCAGCAGCGATTCGCCCTGTATGAGTTCCATCGCGAAGTAGGGCCGCGGCCCGGATCCGCTATCGGCAGTGCCCGCTTCATAAATCTGAGCGATGCCGGGGTGCTGCAGCCGCCCCAGCGCTTGGGATTCCTGCTCGAATCGCCGAAGTTGCTCAGGCGCGGCGAGCCCAGGTTTAATGATCTTAAGGGCCACCATTCGACGAGGGTGTTCCTGCTCGGCTTCATACACGGCACCCATGCCGCCTTCGCCAAGTAGCCGGACAATCCGGTACCGGCCGAGGGTGGCCGACGGACAGGTCTCTCCATCCATTGCCGGGCTGGACATCAACGTCCCAGTGACTGGAATGCCTACGATTTGCTCCCAGAGCTTCGCCGCTTCCGCGCGCTCGGCAGGACTCGTTACGCGCCCATCGGCATAGGCCAGAAGCGACTCGATCTCGCTGCGCAGCGCCGGATCCTTAGCGCAAGCGCCCGCGAGATAAGAAGCGCGTTCGCCTGGCTCTTTCCCGAGAGCAGCGTGATACAGAGATTCAATCATTGCCCAGCGCTGGGGGTCCATCGTATTCCTGCCGGTTCATCTCGCGAGCCAGCCAAGCCTTCGCCAGACGCTAGTCCCGACCACGCTTGCCAAAGCACTCTGGCCGCCGTTCCACGAAGAAGCTCGGTTAATTGGTGGGAGAAGGCGGCGCCAACTGGTTGCCCTCCGTGTGCCGCGATTATACCGCCGACGTTCGATGTTGTTTGCTCGTGGGAGAAGCGATCTGAAAAATCTCAGTCCGAGTTAGTAATTCTTCCGGCCGTTTGCGCATTTGGTGGCGAGGACAGAGCGCGCGAACACGAAGCGCCTCGGTCCACTTCAGAAAGGAATGGTTATGAAAAACAACGTACTTGCAATTGGAATGCTGCTGGTATCCACCATGGGCGGTACAGCACGCGCGGCAGACAGCCTCACAGTGACCCGTTCCAACGGGACTCTGGACGCGTTCGCCGTCATACCTTGCTCGTGGTGCGCGCCGGGGGCACTCACGGTTCGCCACACGGCAATTACGTCCTACGGCGCCGGCACTGTATTTTCCAATGACTGGGTGGGATACCCCGGAACAGTGTTCAACCTCATCAACGCGTTTTGGATATCGTCCAACACAGACGGTCCACATTGGGAGCTTCACTTACGCGCTTACAACCAAGACGCGAACGTTGTGGAGTATGTCTGGGGCGTCGGTGGGACAACGTCATGGAGCGGGCCTTTCACATTGAAATAGCTCGGGTCACCCCGACTGACTATGCAAGGGCCTGCGCCCTTGGTATCCCTGCATTGTCCACTGAAGGCGAGGCAAGCCTGGCCCCTACGTGGGGATCGGGCATGCCCGATCGCTGTCGGAACGGAGAACAAAATCCTCGTTACGCTGCGCATGACGGTCTGACTGGTGGAACGAACTGGCGCCAACTGCTTGCCTGAAAGATTTTAGTCCGAGTTAGTAATTCTCCCGGCCGTTTGCGCATTTAGTCACGAGGACAGAGCGCGACCGCAGGCATGTGGCTTTACATTTCGTTTGAATTCAAGGGGAGAGGGAGGGTTTGGGAATGTTTGGACGGCTGGCTGTTCTGGCGATGACTGGCGGGTGGTTGCTTTGGGCTGCGTCCGGGCAAGGCGGAGCGGCGCAGAATATCTCGCCCAAGGCCAGCGGCACGACCCATACCTACTACATCGCGGCCGACGAAGTGGATTGGAACTACGCCCCGGCCGAGATAGACCAGATGACGGGCAAGCCATACGATGAGCGCGCCCGCATTTTCGTCGAAAATGATCAACAACACATTGGCAGGATTTACAAGAAAGCGATTTATAGAGAGTACACCGATGCATCGTTCACTAGGCTTAAACCGCGTGAACCGGAGTGGAAGCATCTCGGCATTGTGGGCCCCGTGCTCCGGGGCGAGGCTGGCGATACGCTCCAAGTCGTTTTCAAAAACAACGGCCACTTCCCGTTTAGCATGCATGCCCACGGTGTGCTGTACGACGAGTCCTCCGACGGGGTCAAGGGGGTCCCGCCCGGCAACTGCTTCACCTATACGTGGATTCTTGACCCGCGGACGGCGCCCAACGCTAGCGAACCGAGTTCGAAGTTGTGGCTATATCACTCGCACGCAAATGAACGGCGAGACATTGCGGCCGGACTCGTGGGCGCCATCATTGTGAGCGCAAAGGCAACCACCAAGACCGACGGCACCCCGAAGGACGTTGATCGCGAATTCGTCGCAATCTTCTATACCGCCGACGAAAACCAAAGCTGGTACCTAGACGAGAATATTTCAAAATATATCGGGGATCCCAAGAGCTTGGGGAAGAACACGCTATTCGCCTTCCGCGACATCGAAGGTGAGAGGGTCAACGCGAGCTTTAGTGTGGCCAACATCCGCGAGACCATTAACGGATACATTTTCGGCAACGCGCCAGGGTTCACCATGAAGCAGGGGGAGAAGGTGCGCTGGTACACCGCTGGAATGGGGATCTTCCATTCGGCCCATTGGCACGCCAATACAGTCACTCTGAATGGTATAGCCACAGACGTTGTCCCGTTAATGCCCGCCGAGATGCACACAGTAGATATGGTGGCGGAGAATCCGGGCATGTGGATGCTCCACTGTCACGTCGAAGGCCATCTGGCCAGCGGGATGTACACGCACTACATGGTCGAGCCCACTGCCACTTTGAGTACGAAGAGCCGATAAAGTCAGCGGGCTTTGCCGGAACACTGGTTCGTACTATCCGGACGGAATGTTGTACGGGTTGATGTACGAATTCGTGGGAGATTCGTTGCAGGTCATGAGCCTGGAGGAATTCATAGAGACGGTGCCCAAATAGGGCTCACAGTGCGGACGGGCCGCGGTAGTCTTCGCGCACTCGAGGCCCGAGCCTCAGCGGCGCGCGAATTCAGGCGGGCTATTTACTTGACATCTGAATTCGGAGTGGAGTGGGCGGGCACTTGGATTTTCAAAATCATCGAGCTTCTAACGCGTGGGAGCGGCGGACGCGACTAGGCGCAGCTTTTCCCGCCATTCGGTGGCTTTTTCGCGTTTGCCCCAGTTCTGGTAGAGCTGGACGATCCACGTCCCGGCTTGCTCAAGTCTGATTCGGCTAGCGGCGGGGATTGTGGCTTGCCGCTGCACCAGCCCTTGATAACCAGAGAGAAGCAATGGTTCCGCCGCCGCGTACTTCTTCTGACCAGCGAGGCTAGCCCCCAACATGCTCCAGCAATTGTAGCGGCCCCAGGTATCGGTCTTCTCATGATTATTCAGCCGTTCGCGGAGCAGTGGCTCGGCCTGCGCATACCTGCTTTGTTTGAGGTAGAGAAGCGCCAGGTCGTTGATCGTGTCAAGCGTGTCAGGATGCTGTTCGCCTAGCACGCGCCGTCGCTTGTCCAAGACCTTGATGAACAGTGGCTCAGCTTGTGCATACTTGCCTTGGTCTCTGTCAAGCCTAGCCAACCCGTACATGCTGTTCAGTGTGTCAGGATGCTCCTCGCCCAGCACGCGTCGCCGGATCTCGAGGGCCCGGCGGAACAGTTGTTCGGCCTGCGGATACCGGCCTTCGTTCCGATAGAGTGCAGCCAGGTTGTTCATGCTCAGCAGCGTGTATTGATTCTCATCACCGAGCATGCGACGCCGCACCTCGAGGACCCTAATGGAGAGTGGCTCGGCCTGTGCGTACTTGCCCTGGGAATGGTAGAGCAACGCCAGGTTGCCCATGGTGTTCAGCGTGTCGGGATGCTCCTCGCCCAGTAGGCGACGCTGCATCTCCAGGACTTTGGTGAAGAGTGGCTCAGCTTGCGCATACTTGCCCTGGGAGTAGTACACCAGCGCGAGGTTGTTCATAGTGAGCAGCGTGTTTGGATGCTCCAAGCCCAGCACGCGCAGTCGCGCTTCCACGACCTTAACGAAGAGTGGCTCGGCCTGCGCATACTTGCCTTCGGAATAGTACAGCAATGCCAGGTTGCCTGTGGTGTTCAGCGTGTCGGGATGCTCCTCGCCCAGTAGGCGACGCTGCGCCTGCAGCGTCTTGGTGAGCAGTGGCTCGGCCTGTGCATACTTGCCTTCGTTCCAGTAGAGAGTTCCCAGGTTGCCCATAATTCGCAGTGTGCTAGAGTGCTGCTCGCCCACCACAAGACGCTGCACCTGCAGGGTCTTGGTGAGCAGCGGCTCGGCCTGCGGATAGTTGCCCTCGGAATAGTACAACGCGGCCAAGTCGTTCATCGTGTCCAGCGTGTCAGGATGCCGATCGCCCCAGGCTCGATGCCGGAGATCAAGGGCGCGTTCCATTTGCCGCTGCGCATCCGGATATAAGCCCAGGTCCCTATACGTATTGCCGATGGTCTGTCGGATCGAAGCCTCTACCAACGGCTGCGCGGCAAATTTGCCTGCAATGCTCGCCGCAGCGCGATCTAGAGCGGTACGTACCTTAAGGTCCGGATCGGGCTTCGTGTCCGGACGAGCCTGGCTGTTGGCGCTCGCCTGCGCCAAAAGATCATTTTGCAGAAAGTCGTTGACCGCCTTGGCGGTGGCCGCTTCGGTGATAGCCGCCCGCTCCGCCCGGCGGGCACGCGTGGCTTCCCAGGTGCTCGCAATGATTCCCGCGATTAACACAAGGAACACCGCCGCGACCCCCACGACCAGCGCCTTGTGACGGCGCGCGAACTTCTGCAGTTGATACGTTGTGCTCGGCGGCCTGGCCGCGATCGGTTCGTCGCTGAGATAGCGCTGAATGTCGGCAGCCATTCCCGCTGCCGAGGCATACCGCCGCGCTTTGTCTTTCTCAAGCGCTTTGCCTACGATGGTTTCGATGTCACCCCGGTAAGTGCGGCTGACCGACACTGAGCGGCGCAGGATCCTCTTCCCGAATCGTCTGCACTGCTTCGTGCAGTTGCCGGCTGAGTTTGTAAGGCAGGCGTCCGGCCAGAAGCTCAAACAAGATCACCCCGAGGGCGTACACGTCGCTGCGCGTATCAAGCTCCAGCGGATCGGCCAGCACCTGCTCGGGACTCATGTAGGCCAGCGTTCCCACGAGCTGCCCCAAATCAGTCTGGCGGGTAGCTTGCTGATCGCTGTTCGTGACGCGGGCGACTCCGAAATCGAGAATTTTCGGTTGGCCACTCTCGTCTACTAAGATGTTGCCCGGCTTGAGATCGCGATGAATAATGCCGCGCTGATGCGCATGGTGGACTGCTTCGCATACTTTAGCTATCAGTTCGAGGCGTTGACGCGTGTTCAGTTGATGCGCCTCCGCATACCGCAGCAGCGATTCGCCCTGTATGAGTTCCATCGCGAAGTAGGGCCGCGGCCCGGATCCGCTATCGGCAGTGCCCGCTTCATAAATCTGAGCGATGCCGGGGTGCTGCAGCCGCCCCAGCGCTTGGGATTCCTGCTCGAATCGCCGAAGTTGCTCAGGCGCGGCGAGCCCAGGTTTAATGATCTTAAGGGCCACCATTCGACGAGGGTGTTCCTGCTCGGCTTCATACACGGCACCCATGCCGCCTTCGCCAAGTAGCCGGACAATCCGGTACCGGCCGAGGGTGGCCGACGGACAGGTCTCTCCATCCATTGCCGGGCTGGACATCAACGTCCCAGTGACTGGAATGCCTACGATTTGCTCCCAGAGCTTCGCCGCTTCCGCGCGCTCGGCAGGACTCGTTACGCGCCCATCGGCATAGGCCAGAAGCGACTCGATCTCGCTGCGCAGCGTCGGATCCTTAGCGCAAGCGGCCACGAGATAAGAAGAGCGTTCGCCTGGCTCTTTCCCGAGAGCAGCGTGATACAGAGATTCAATCAGTGCCCAACGCTGTGCGTCCATCGTATTCTTCCCGGCTCATCGCGTGGGCCAGCCAGGCCTTCGCCAGACTCCAATCCCGGTTGACACTCTGTTGCGAAACCCCGAGAACCAATGCGATCTCCTTCGATGTGAGGCCACCAAAGTAGCGCATCTCCACCACCTGTGCTTTCCGCGAATCAAACTTTGCCAGCTCGTCCAGTGCTTCGTCCAACCGAACGATCCCGGGGTCTAATTTAGCCGAAATCAGCAAGCTTTCGTTGAGATTTATGGGACGCCCTCCGCTGCCGCGTTTCGCGCTGCCACGGGCTCTGGCATGCTCAATCAGAATGCGCCGCATGATTTTGGCAAAGATGCCGAAGAATTGCGCTCGCTCCTGCCAGTGCACCTCTCGTATGTCGACGAACCGCAGGTATGCTTCATGTACCAATGCGGTTGCCTGGATCGTGTGCTCGGAGCGTTGCCCGCTCAGGCAGCGCCGTGCCATCTTCCGCAGCTCGGGGTAGGCCAAGTCGACGATTTTTGTCAGAGCGCTCTGGTCGCCGCCGCTCCATCCGCGGAGAAGCTCAGTCAACTCTTGGGAAGAAGTGAGCGCCAAGTGTTTGCACTCCGTGTGGCGAGATTATACCGCCGCTGGAAGTTTTTTGCTTTTTGTCCGAAAGAGCCGAAGGATTCTCAGTCCGGAGACCCTAAATATAGACGCGATCTATGCAGATGTAAGGCCACCGAAGTATTGCATCTCAACGACCTGCGCTTTGCATGAATCCGTCAATGGGTTGCAGATATGCTTCCTGCAGCAGTGGGGTTGCCTAGATGGTATGGTCGGAACGCTCCCCGCAAGGAGCCTACAGTCTTCCGCAACTCGGCATAAGCCCTATTCGGGAACTGTTGCCATAGCTGCTCTCGGCCGCCAAGAGCCGGCAGTTTTTTCAACGCCAAATTAGTAATTCTCTCGCTCGTTCTCGCATATAACGGCGAGGAGACGGCGCTTGCGCGCAAGAATTCCTCAATCCCAACTTCTAAAGGAATTGACATGGGTGCCCGTCTCGGAGCCTGAGTGGCTCGCTGGGAAAGAAGCACCTCTACGACAACAAAAGGAACCGATATGAAAAACTTTGAAATGTCTTGCGGACGAGATCAAATTCACCGCACCTGCAATCTCTTGACGGCGCTCGCTCTTGCGGCGGCGTTCGTTGTACCCGCACTCGCTCAGCAGCGAATTACCTGGAGCGGAAGTACCCGATATGATAACGGCTTCAGCCCGTCGGTAGCAGTGGCAGGGACGACAGTCGTCGAGGTCCATCAGGCCGGCACCGGAAATGGTCCGCTCTGGTATCGCCGGGGTCAGCTCGAGCCTGATGGCACCGTTCAATGGGGTGGCAGTGTCCAATATGACGTCGGCTCCGCGCCCTCGGTGGCAGTGTCAGGGACCGCGGTTGTCGAGGTACATCAGGGCGATTCTGGAGCGCTCTGGTATCGCCCGGGCCAGCTCGAGCCCAATGGCACCATCCAATGGAGTTATAGCTATTACTATGACAATGGCTACCTACCCTCAGTGGCAGTGTCGGGCTCGGCAGTAGTCGAGGTGCATGAAGGCGATAATGGAACCCTCTGGTCTCGACCGGGCCGACTCGAATCCAATGGCACCGTCCAATGGGACAATAGCTATTACTACGACAATGGCTATTTGCCCTCAGTGGCAGCGTCGGGCACGACCGTTGTCGAAGTACATCAAGGCAATCCGGGGACCCTGTGGTATCACATGGCCCAAATCGAGCTCGATGGCGCCGTCTTGTGGAACGGAAGCGTTCAATATGACGCCGGCTACAGCCCTTCAGTGGGAGCGTCGGGAACGACCGTCGTCGAAGTACATCAAGCCACCTATACCGTCGGGCCTCTCTGGAATCACCCGGACTTACTGGGGCCCGACGCCTCCATACAATGGGGCTACAGCTCTCAATACGACAATGGCTCCAACCCATCGGTGGCAGTCTCGGGGACCAAGGTCGTCGAGGTGCATCAAGGTGATTATGGTGCGCTCTGGTACCGCGTAGGTCAGTATTGATCTAAAGAAACACTCGGACACTCGAAACGAACACAGCTGCCGGAAGCCACGGGCCGACCCTCCCGACAGAATTAGCGATTAGCCGCACATGTTTTGCCCGGGGCGTGGGTGGACCAGCAATACTCACCTGCGGCACTTTAAATGGCAATTGGCACACGCTCTGACTGACGGCCGATGCAAAGTGAGCTGGGCTCTTGGAAAGACACGTGGTCTGAAACTGCAGACCACGTGTTTTCGAACGTCGTCGCGGACTGCTAATTGCCGCCGTCTCGCTATGATCAATCAGGCATTCGAGATCGATCACTATCAGCCGCTGCTTTTTATAGTCGACTCGTTCGATCACCTCTTTGGCCTGGTGGGAGAGCTCGAAAAGTGGATGCGGCGGGCAAGCTGAACAATGTCGCGCCCGGGGAGCCTACCGTGAACGAGTCTGATCTGAAGAGTTTTCTGGAAGCAGGAGAGATCTTCTAAGTAACAGCCCGGCAACGCACTGCGCGATGGCTTGGCAAGGGACGGCGGAGTCGCTTGGGCTTGTTGGCCAAGCATCGCTTGGCTGCCAGGCTAGCTTTCGTGAAGCAGCAAGTCGCGAGCGTGGCGCAGCTCTTTGCGCCTGGCGTTATCAACTTTTGGAAAAGATAATCGCAGTTCTTTAATCGCATTCACGAGGATCGAAGAAACCACCAGATGCGTGAACCACTTGTGGTCGGCCGGGACGACATACCAGGGCGCATGTTTCTTCGCAGTGTGAGCGATCATATCCTCATAGGCCGCCATGTAGCCGGTCCAATGCTCGCGCTCGCGTACATCGCCTTCCTCGAATTTCCAGTTCTTCTCGGGCTCGTCCAGTCTCTTCAGAAAGCGTGAGCGCTGCTCCTCCTTCGAGACGTTCAGGTAGATCTTGCGAATGATCGTCCCGTTGCGGACCAGCATACGCTCAAAGCCATTGATGTCTTCGAAGCGCTCCTTCCAGATATTCTTGGTAACAAGCGAAGGCGGAATACGCTCCTGTTCGAGCAACTGCGAATGAACCCGCACGACCAAGACTTCCTCATAATAGGAGCGATTGAAGATGCCGATGCGTCCGCGCCGCGGCAACCGGTTTGAGGCGCGCCAAAGATAGTCGTGGCTTAGCTCCTCGGTTGACGGCTGTTTGAAAGAAAACACCTCGCAGCCCTGTGGATTCACGCCCGACATGACGTGGCGAATGCAGCTGTCCTTGCCGGCGGCATCCATCGCCTGCAGTATGAGCAGTACGGACCAGCAATCCTGTGCATACAACTTCTGCTGCATATCGCTCAGCTCCTGAATATTTCTGCTGAGATCTTCCTCCGCCTCTGCTTTCGAGCTGAGGCCTTGCGTATCCCCGGGATCGAAATTCTTCAAGCGGAAACCTTTGGGACTGTAGACCGCGTAGGGCTCAATCAGCTTGGAGGTGTTTGCGAGTTGTTTTTTCATCGAGCATTCCGACGCTTAGAATTTTACTGACACACTTCAGAGGCTCATTACGCTTAGCCGCTATTCTCAAAGTAGATCTGCGAGTCATGGAAACTCTCTGGCAGGACATTCGATACTCGTTGCGCGGCTTCCGCCGGCAGCCCGGCTTAGTCGCGGCGGTACTCTTTGCGCTCGCCTTGGGGATCGGCGCGAACAGCGTGATCTTCAGTGTAGTGAACGCCGTGCTATTGAATCCGCTTTCGCTCAGCGCGTGGCACCAGCCTGATCGCGTGGTGATGCTATGGGAGAAGAATCCTTCGCTGTCGCTCCTCTTTTCGAACCAGATACCAGTACGCCCGCAGAACTACCGCGCGTGGAGAGAGCAGGAGCATTCTTTTTCCCGGCTCGCGGCGTGGCGCGACGAGATGCTCACGGTGACAGATCCCGATAATAAACGCCAAAAACCCGAGCAGGTCGAGACTGGTTTCGCGACCGCCGATCTGCTTCCGCTGATTGGGATTCAGCCGGTCATCGGGCGCGGGTTTAGCGCGGGCGACATGGAGCGGGGCAGAGGCGCCGTGGCGTTGCTCAGCGACGAATTGTACCGGAGCCGTTTCAACAGCGACCCGCATGTTCTCGGTACAACAATATTCGCTTCCGGCAAGCCGTACACCGTTATTGGCGTTCTACCGCCCGCAGTCAGCTTCCCTGCGATGTGGGGCGGCGAAGAGCAGAAGAAGCCGCAGCTCTGGCTGCCGCTCGACATTCATCCGGAAGGACACACAGATGAAGCGTCAATCCTCTTTGTCTTCGGCCGGCTCAAGGATGGTGTTTCGCTCGCGAAGGCGCGCGCCGAGATGCGCACCATTCAGGCACGCCTCGCGAATACTCCGCTCGAAGAGGGTGGCTTTGGCATCAACCTCGAAACATTGAGCGACGCCAACACCGATCCTTCCCTTCGCCGCGCCGCCCTGGTTCTCCAGATCGCAGTAGTCTTCGTACTGCTGATCGCGTGCGCCAACGCGGGCAATCTGCTGCTCGGACGTGCCGTGGCGCGCGACAAAGAAATGGCGGTTCGCACAGCGATAGGCGCCAGCGGCTGGCGCCTGTTCCGGCAGACTCTAACTGAGAGCCTATTGCTGAGTTGCGCGGCCGGGCTCGTGGGCCTGCTTTTCTCCTTCGCGGGCGTGCGGCTGCTGCTGGCCATGGCGCCTCCGGACGCTTTTGCGTTACACGAGCTGCGGATCGACACCAACGTGCTGCTGTTTACGGCCGGTATTTCGGTTATCACCGGAATCCTGTTCGGCCTGATCCCGACATCGCACTCCTGGAATAAGAACATCAACGAAATTTTGAACCGCAGCACGCGCGGTGTGGCGGGCTCGTCGAACCGGCTACGCGCCACGCTGGTAATCGCCGAGATCGCTCTCTCACTGGTCCTTGTAACAGGCGCCGGCTTGATGATTCGCAGCCTGATTGTGCTTATGAACACGGACCTGGGATTTCGCGCGGATCATCTGCTTACCATGCGGATCACGCTGCCGAAGAATATTTATAACTCCCCTCCAAAGATCGCTGCATTCGATAATCGCCTAATCGAATCGGTACGCAATGTGAGCGGCATCCAGGCGGCCGCCCTGACAACGGCTCTCCCGATGAAATCTGTTTCGCAATCGACCTTTGAAATTCCGGGCCGTCCGAGCGATCGCCATAAACTTCCGGTCACAGATTGGGCGCGTCTCAGCGACGGCTATTTCGAAGCTCTGAGAATGCGTGTCATCAAGGGCCGGACTTTTACTCGCCAGGAGGCAGTATCGGCCAATCCTAACGTAGCCGTTGCCAACCAGGCGTTCGTCAGCAAATTCTTCCCGGATACGGACCCGCTCGGCAAACAGGTTACGTTCGGCAACGAGCAAGGATCGAACGCCTCCTATCGCATCATCGGCGTGGTGGGAAACGAGCACCAGATGGGACCGGACAACAAGCAGGACGCCGAACTCTACCTGCCGGGCCAGCATCTCGATGATTTTTTGCTGGTGGCCCGAACCACTGGCGATCCGCTCAAGCTGGCGAATGCCGTCAAGCAGCAAGTCTGGAATATCGACAAGGATCAGGCCGTAAAGGAGGTAATGACTGAGGAAGCCGCGTTGCACGAGTGGTCGGCTCCACGCCGTTTCAACCTCATGGTGCTGGGCGCTTTTGCAACTATTGCACTGGCGCTTGCGGCGATGGGGCTTTACAGCGTGCTCGCCTACACGGTGACGTTGCGCACACGGGAGATCGGTATTCGCGTCGCAATCGGTGCGGAACCCAACGACGTGGCGCGCTATATCATGTGGGGCGGCCTTACCCTTTCTCTTGCGGGCATTGGCCTCGGTGTGTGCGCGGCGCTCGCGCTCACCCGCTATATGTCGAGCCTGATCTACGGCGTCAGCGCCTTCGACCCGTTGACATTCATTGCAGTCGCTTGCCTGTTGACCGTCGTCGCTGGAATTGCGAGCTACGTTCCAGCGATTCGCGCAGCGAGAATCGATCCCAGCGAAGCGCTGCGCATCGAGTAAACGATTGCGGGAGGACACGACGCGCGTTCAGCAATTCGCAAGCCGTTATACCGTAGGCCTCGCTATAACCTGGTCGCGCTGGCCACTTTATTTGCTCTCCTTGACAGGTTAGGAAAGCAAAGTTATACTCCTAGTCAGCCTAGGAGTGCAGCTGCCCGGCATTGGTAAGCGGGAGGAGATATGAAGTTGCTGGCCTACTATCGTTCCATTGCCGCGAAGCTTTTCCGCCATTCGCAGATCGAGCATGAGATGGACGCAAGAGCTTCGGTCGCACATCGAGCACCGCGCGGACGATCTGGCACGTTCGGGGCTCGATCGAGGCGAGGCAGAGCGGCAGGCGCGTATTGAGTTCGGCGGGCAAGGGCGATTCAAAGAGGAGTGCCGCGAGGCGCTGGGCAGCACGTTTTTCGAGACGCTTTTGCAGGATGTGCGCTACAGCTTCCGGGTATTGCGCAAATCTCCCGGATTCGCGATTGTCGCTGTTTTGACACTGGCGCTATCAATAGGCGCAAATGCGGTGGTTTTCAGTGTATTGAACGGGCTCGTCTTGCGGCCGCTGAATGTGCCGCAGGCCGAGAGCCTGTGGGCCGTCGAGCGCGGGAGCGACAAAGCTGTGAATCACTCGTTTCCGGACTACCTCGATTTGCGCGATCGCAACCGCAGCTTTGATGATTTGGCCGCCTATAACGTCGTTTCCGTGGGGCTGGACACGGGCAACAATCCGAGCGGCTCCTGGATTATGGAAGTGACCGGCAACTACTTCGACGTGCTGAGAATTCAGCCGTATGTTGGCCGGTTCTTTCACCGCTCCGACGAGCATGGCCCGAATAGCGCACCCTATATCGTGCTCAGCTACGGATTTTGGCAGAGCCGTTTCCAGGGCGATCGCGGCGCGCTGGGGCGTGTGGTCCGGCTGAACAAGCATCCGTTCACCATCCTCGGTGTCGCGCCGCCGGAGTTTCGCGGGAATTTGCTTTTTGTCGCTCCCGATTTCTGGGCGCCGATTGTGAACCAGGAACAGCTGGAGGGTTCCTACGTGCTGAACGCACGCGGAAATCGGGGGATCCTAATGGTGCTCGGGCATCTCAAAGCGGGCGTTGCCCCAGTTCAGGCGATTGCCGATCTGAACTCGATTGGCAACTATCTGGAGAAGACGTACCCCAAGGACGACGGCCAAATGACCTTTTCGCTCGCGCGTCCGAGTCTAGCCGGTGACTGGCTGGGCGGTCCCGTGCGGGCATTCCTCGCCGGATTGATGCTGCTGGCCGGGCTGATTTTGCTGGCCGCGTGCGCCAACCTGGGTAGTCTATTTGCCGCCCGTGCCGCAGACAGGTCGCGGGAAATGGCGTTGCGGCTCGCCTTGGGCTCCAGCCGTAATCGCATTCTGCGGACGCTGTTTACCGAGGCCCTGCTCATTTCACTCGTTGGAGGCGCAGTTGGACTCTGGGGTGGCATAGTCCTGTTAGGCGGGCTGAGCAGGTGGCGGCCGCTTGGAGTTTCCACAATTCATTTGCCTGTAGAACCCGACGCAACCGTCTATGCAATCGCCCTGGCGCTAGCGTTAGTGAGCGGACTTTTGTTCGGCATTGTGCCGATGCGGCAGGTGCTCAGGACGGATCCGTACCAGATCGTCAAGTCGGGATCGAGAACGATTGGTGGACGGAGAGTCACGATGCGAGAGTTGTTGCTCGGCGTGCAAATTGCGATTTGCGCGGTGCTGGTGACATCTTCGTTGGTGGCAGTGCGTGGATTGGTACGCTCGCTCGACAGCACCTTTGGGTTTAAACCGCAGAACGCAATGCTGATAGAAACCGCTCTGACCATGGCTGGTTACAGCCTCGACGACGTGCCTGCAAAGCAAAAGCAAATGATCGAAGCTTTCGCGGCGATTCCCGGAGTGAGCGCTGCCGGGTCAATCGACCGGCCGCCGCTGTATTACGGCGCGAATGGCTCAAATGTTTTTACGGACAAAACAGCCGATCTGAGACCCTCAAAGGCCGCGGCGGAGGTCATGGCTTACAACATATCTCCCGGATATCTCGATGCGGCCGGTACGGCATTGCTCGCTGGAAGGGCTTTCACCTGGCATGACGACAAAAGCTCGCCGCGTGTAGCCGTGGTGAACCGCCAATTTGCCGACAGGATCTTCGGCTCGGTTGCCGGCGCACTGGGCGGATATTACAAGCGGCAGGACGGAACTCGCATCCAGGTGGTGGGCATTGTGGAAAACGGAAAATATGAAAATCTCGCCGAAGATCCACAGCCGGCGATGTTTCTACCCGTCCTGCAATGGCCGGCGAACTCGATAGTTGTCGTAGTCCGGTCGAATGGCGACCGGCAGCAACTGCTGGCAGCGATCAAAAAGACAATGAAGGGCTTCGACGCAGGTCTGCCCTACAGCGTTCAGCCGTGGAGCCAAGAACTGGAATCCGCTTTGTTCGGTGCCCGGGTCGCGACGATCTCGCTAGGCGTGCTGGGCGCCATGGGCGCTCTGCTTTCGATCACGGGCATCTTCGGGATGGCCGCCTACTCGGTGAGCAGACGGTTGAAGGAGCTGGGCATCCGGATGGCGCTTGGCGCGCAGCGCAAGGAAGTGTTACAGGCAGCGCTGGGCCGGGCATTCAGGCTGCTCACCTTGGGTTCGGCAGCGGGGCTGCTACTCGGGCTTGCGGCAAGTAGAGTATTGTCCGCGATCGTGTATCAGGCAACGCCGCGCGATCCGCTGGTGCTCGCCGGTGTGGTGGCCGCGATGGCGCTTTTGGGATTGCTGGCGACGTGGGTTCCGGCACAACGCGCGCTATCGCTCGATCCTTCGACGCTGCTGCGCGAGGAATGAACCAGTTCGCTTTCCATCGCAAAATAGCGTCGGTCAACCGCTCCCTCACGGAATTGTGAAAAATCGGGCACACCAATCGCTTCCGCTCATGGCTCCGATTCAAGATCAACGACCTACGAAGGAATACGTTCAGTCGAAGCCGATTTTTTCACAATCCCTCACGGTCGCGGCTCGGTAAGCTGCTGTAAACACGCCGGCCCGGTTCGTAGCTAGTTCGCTTCAGCTCGCGGGCGCCAAGGCGATAAGGGCCCAGGCGGTACCGGCGCTCGAGATCCACTGGTCGTGATCGAAGGGAAAGCCGCTTTGAAAGTAGGGCTGAAATTTCGGCGCACGGCTCCGGACGTACCACGAACCATCCGGAAATTGAGTGCGCAACAGGAAGGCCACACCCTTCCTATAGGCAGGGTTATCGGGCTCGAGCAATCCGGCGGTGTAGAGCGAGTGGAGTACGAGACCGGTGGCGTAAGCGTCGGAATCGAGATAGCGCGTTTGAGCCCAACCGCCGTCGGCGTGCTGCAAGCCGATCAGCACCTGAGCATCAGGACGTAGATCAGATGCGGGAACACCGGCGGCGCGCAAGCCGGTGATGCGCTCGGCGTGTTCATAGGTTGTGACGGGCACGGCGCTGATAAGCCATTTTCGGGCACGCTCGATGCGCTCGCTGAACTCGGCCTGGCGCGCGGGCCAGCCATACTGCTTCAAAGCACGGATTGCCATTGCCGTGCGAGTGATGTCGCTGTCTTCAAGGGGAGGCCGAGCGGTGCCCTTAAACTGCCACGCACCGGTTGCATCCTGACGAAGAGCCACATAGTGGAGCATCAGATCCGTGAAATCGTTGGCGGGCTCCTGGAGGTCGGCATAGGTCATCATCGGAGCGAGCAGACTATCGAAGTCGCCTCCCGGGCCGTTGAGAAGGGGCAGATCAGGCCGTAATCGAGGGCGGACGGCGATCATGGTGTCTAAGAAGTTTTGCCGGAGCGAGGGATCAGGGCGCATGCCGCGAGCATTCATCGCAGCGAACACGCGGCCGTACATGGGTTGATGGTGGCAGCCCGCGCAACCACCGCCTTCGCGAAAGAAAGTTGGTCCTGATTTGCACAGCAGGGGTAGGGCACGGTGGATTGCTTCACCCGGATTGGCGGCCTGGGAATTCGGCGGCGGCTGGGGTGGCTCGACGAAGGCCGCGCCCTGTGCGTTGGCGTGCCGCAAAATGGACAGGATCTCAGGATTGCGAAACTTCTGTGCCCAATCTAGTACTGACTGACCGTACTCATCTTGCGCGTTCACATCGGCTCCAGCAGCAATCAAACGGCCTACAATTTCGGGGTTGGCCTGATCGGTCGCTATCGAAAGCATTAATGGAGTCATTTTTCGGATATCGACGTCGTTGAGATGAGCTCCGGCCTGAAGGAGATTGTTGACGATTTCAGGTTGACTGTGCGGAACGGCCAGCATGAGCGGAGTCAGGTGAACCAGGGCAAGCGGACCATTTTTGACACGCCCGCCAAAAGTATTGGCAGCATTCGGATCGGAACCGGCTGCAAGCAGCAGTTTCGCGGCCGTGAAATCCGCATAGGCCAGCGCCCCATCGAGCGCGGTGAAGCCGGCTTTATCGGAGTGACGCGGATCTGCGCCATTTTCCAGCAGGACGCGCTCAGTTTCCGGATCGCTCTTGAGCCCTGCGATCAGCAGAGCATCGGTAGCGAGTTGATCGGTTGCGCGCGCATCGGCATGATGGGCGATCAGGTAGCGCACGGTGGCTACGTTCCCATGGACGGAAGAGGCGATCATCAAAGGAGTTACGCCGGTTTTGGAGGCTGTATTTACCACGGCGCCCTTCTCCACCAGCAAGCGCGTTTTCTCATAATTCCAAGCCGCGTAAATGAGCGGAGTCGCGCCTTGCTGATCGCGGGCATTTGGATCCGCGCCTGCTTCGAGGAGAATACGTACGGAATCGACGCTGCCGTAGATGGCCGCGTAGTGAAGTGGACGGGAATGCAACTTGTCTTCTGTGTTAGCGGCAGCCGGTGTCGCCGCCAAACTTCGAAGACCGGTCACGTCATTGGAACGGATCAGGCGAGTAAAATCGCCGACTGTCGGCGAGGACTGCGGAGTGTTACGCGGAGCACAGAGCAGGGCAACCAGGCAGGTGGGCGCCAGCAGCCCGCAAAATCGCAGCATCAGATGAGGTGAACCCATTCTTTTCGATTAGGGCAATTATCGGGCCGCCGTTCAAGCACAAGTAGTACGGCTCGGATTGGTAAGCGCCTAGTACTTACGTGGGCGTTCCTCCAGTGTTTGGCGGCATGCGCTCGGCCATTTGCGCGTAGAACGTTGGCTGTAGAATCAAAGCGGGTAGATATCTTTTGAACCGGGCTCAAAGGCATTTGAGAATGATTGCACTCGCTGCTGCGATCTTTCTCGTTTGGTCGAACCTGGATAATATCCCGGATTGCCCGGAACTACTTGGCGTCACGTCCGGAACATTCGCGCTGGTAAACACAGTCCATCATGCGTCACCGGCCTTGCAGGGCGTCTGTGTTACCTCCGGAATCGTTCCGACGCCCACCTTTGATAATCATCTTGCGGCGAACGTGCAGCCCGTTACGTTACCGTGCTGCGTAACCCGTTCCTTGCATCAAGCCGCGGACCCGTCTCCTCCCCACGCCTAGCCCAACGCAGTTTCAGCTAAGTGTTAACCGCGGTCCCGCGGTTTCAGCCGGGTGGCAGATCGTGGTTTCGCATGCACCCGGTGTAACCTGCTGCATTCGGCAAGCACAATGCCGCACGTACATAGTGACGATAATGATCGCAACATAAAAAAGGATAAAACGTGCAGACGTCAGAGATTCTCAAAGGCTGGGGCAAGATCCTCAACGGGAGGCGACCTTCGCTATCCATCGAGATTACCCGTGAGTGCCCATTACGCTGCCCCGGATGCTATGCCTACGAGGCGGCTCATCTCGGTGGCAGCATTACGCTGCGTGAGCTGAACGATAGGAAGGGACAAGATCTGGTCGATGGTGTGATAAGCCTCGTCGACAGATTGAAACCCTTGCATCTTTCGCTTGTAGGGGGAGATCCGCTCGTCCGGTATCGCGAGTTGGAAGTGATGATACCGCTTGTCTTAGAGCGCGGCATTCACGTTCAGGTTGTAACAAGCGCTTTTCGCGCGCTTCCGGCAACGTGGGCCACCCTGCCTCACATGAATGTCGTCGTCTCGATTGATGGACTTCAGCCGGAACACGATATTCGGCGCAAGCCCGCTACGTATGAACGAATTCTTAAAAATATTGCCGGGCAAAAGATCACGATTCATTGCACGGTCACGGCACAGATGATGAAGCGGCGCGGTTACTTCCACGAATTCTTAGAATTTTGGACACCTCGTGCTGAGGTGCATAAGGTTTGGTTCAGCATCTTCACACCGCAAATCGGCGACAAGCTGCCGGAAATTCTCAGTGCGGAAGAACGGTCGCGACTGATCGATGAACTGCTTGTGTTGCGACAGCAGTTTCCGAAACTGGACATGCCAGAAGGTCTGATCCGTCAAATGGCTGCTCCTCCTGAGAGCCCCAAGGAATGCGTTTTCGCCCTCACTACGCAAACGATCTCGGCAGACCTCAAGACGCGCATTACTCCCTGTCAATTTGGCGGAAACCCCGATTGCAAATCCTGCGGCTGCATAGCTTCGATGGGATTAGCCGCCGTGGCAGCGCACAAACTGGGTGGTTTGATACCGGTGGGAGCGATCTTCAAGGCTTCTTTGAAAATTGGGCAACTCAGAGCACGGAGTAAATCGGAACACCCGCAATCGGGTGCGTTGGATTCTAGGCGGAAGCTTAGTTTAGAATCACCACCGGCGAACCCGAGAAATGTTGAGATTGAGTGGGCGGATCGATCGCTGGTAAATTCAATCGCATGGAGTTTCCAGAACATATAGAGGTTCGTCCCGATGTCTATGATGGGCAAACCTTGCTTCACCGGCACACGAATTCACGTTTCGAAGCGTAATGCTGCATAAAACGGCAGGAACGCGGCGCTATCTTGTTGCAGCTGCCGGCCGTGGCGGAAGCGGTAAATCTACCGTGATCGGCGCGTGATCGGAAATGCGTTCCGGCGGCCCTGTGTTCAACGACTGCATGGTGCGCGCGAACTCCGGGGCCATCAGCTGGTTCCCTTGCCGGAGACACCACCGGCTTGATAAAGAACCAATCGAGTTTAAAGCGCCCCACCATGCCGTAGAAATCGCGTGGCAGAGCAAAGGTATAAGTGAAACCTTTGGTGCTCTTTCATTACTGTTCGCCAGGGTGCCGCTTCTCCCGTTTATCGTCTTATTGTGCTGCCCACGGAAGTCAAAGGCACCCGCGTCGTCGAATCGAAACTTTCTCAAGCGATCGAACATTCCGTACTCCTGGTTCGGAGCGAGAACGGCTACATTGCGCACCGTGGGATCCAGATAATTTCTGTAATATCGGGCGAGCGTATCCGCGCCAAAGAGACTGACCGGGTTGAATATGTTAATCAGTTGTCTTCCCCAGAAATGATAGTCTTTGAGTTTGTTCTTCAGCATGTAGCTGATGGACAATAAGCTCCCATCGCTGCCGGTAGTGTTCATATCGCCGGCCAAAATTAGCGGATTCGTCACATCTTTGATGTGCTCGAGAATGTTGTCGATTTGCAGCTGCCGGCAATTCGGTTTGCATTTGTTTTCCAGGTGAGTGTTCACTACTGTGATAACGCCTGAGGGCGAATCCGGAACATCGAGGTCGATAGCGATCGCCATGCGCCCACCGCGCCGCCGCTCCTGGCTGATCTCTTCGAGAAAAATCTTCTGCGAGGCGCTGCGCTTCAGCTTCTCAATCGAAGGGATGGGCTTCATCTCGTCGACGTACCAGTCGTGACAGACAGGCAACGGGAAAACGCGCGCACTCCGAATTCGATACCTGGTCAGAATCGCATTGCCATGGAGCCCCTGGTATCGCCGGGGGTCTGCTTGTATATCGGCTTGGAGCTGCGCTGCCATTTTCCTGTCATCCAACTCGATCTTGCCGATGCCAAGCGTGAACGGGTCGACATCTATGAATTCAACTCCAAAAACATAGTTCATCCGAAGTGCTTGCGCGAGTTCCTTGGCCACATCGTGGTAATCGCTGCGCTTCTGCCCGGAATCTACCTCGTTCAGCAGGATGAGATCGGATTCCCCCAGGAGCTTGGCTTCCTCCCGAATCAGCTCGAGTTTGGCC
Source organism: Terriglobia bacterium (assembly GCA_963738555.1). Lineage (GTDB taxonomy): Bacteria > Acidobacteriota > Terriglobia > Bryobacterales > Bryobacteraceae > Bog-105. Next base: position 121,014 of record CAVTXN010000004.1, on the reverse strand, counting down.
GGCTTGATGGCTGGCGATTTGCGACAGACTCGCTCGAAGGCATCCGAGTCACTCAAGGCCAGCCGGATAAGGTCAAAATTCTGCCCACGTTCTATGTTCCACAAGGCTGTTCGTAAGAGTGTTCCGCCTCCGGTGGAAACCGGCCGAACGGGCCGGGCACCGCGGTCAGAAGCGCTGTTATCGATTACCGGAGTATGGAGCACATTTTCGAGTTTTTTCGCCAGATCGGCGGGCGGTGAAGCTTGCGTTGAAAGCGTAATCAACTCTGCAAAAGTGAGTTGCGGCGGGCCTGCGGCTGGTGGTTGCGCGTGAGCGAAAGAGCCAACGAATAGGAAAACGGCAAGGCGTCGTAAGCTCATAAAAACCCGTTGGCAGTTCATTCGTAAACCGATGAGTTTACTCCAACCGGTTTACAGAGCAGGTCGAGGCTTATTCTTCTCGAAGCGTCCGGGCAGGGTCGGTACGAATCGCGCGGTTCGCCGGATTCCAGCAGGCGAGCAGGGAAACGGCAATCATCAGAACAAGAGCGGAACCGTAAGCCGCGGGATCACGCGGGCTGACACCGTACAGCACAGATGAGAGGAGACGGCTGGCGAAAAATGTACCGGCCGCGCCGAGCAGGATGCCCACCGCACAGAGCACGACAGTGCGGGTGAATATCGTGGCCAGGACTTGACCTGCTCGCGCTCCAAGCGCCATTCGAATGCCGATTTCCCGGGTTCGCTGGGCCACTGCGTAGGCTACTAAGGCGAATAATCCGGTCGCGGCCAATACCATAGCAAGCAGGCCGAAGAGGCTGAGGACCAGAGCCGCCATGCGAGCCGGGAAGAGCGGCAACGCTAATTGATCTTTGAGGCTGCCCGCATTCGAAATGGAGAGTTCGGGATTCAAATCGAGGACGGCTTTTCGAAGCAGATTCGTTGCGACTCGCGGTGGCAGCGGACCACGCCCGACCAGTGTCGTCCAAGCGATGCCGGTTTGCTGGATGGGCAGAAAGACCGCAGGATGGGGATCCTCCCCCAGGTACTCATATTTGCCCGTTTCTACCAGCCCGACGATGTTCAGACCTTTATCGGATGCGTCCATGCTCAGGCGCATACGCTTGCCTAGCGGGTTCTCGTTCGGGAAAAGCAGATGCGCGAGGGCTTCGTTCACAATAGCCACTCCGGGCGTTCCGACGCGATCCCGACTGGCGAAATCGCGGCCTGCCAGAAGCTGGGTCCCAGCTGCACGAAAGTAGCCGGGAGAGATGTAGTAGATGGTTGCTGAGCGCAACTCCGTGAGCTTTGGCAGGGCTCGATCGGCGCGGGAAATTACGTTATTGTTGCCGTGGTCAAGGCGAAGCGGCAGGTTACTGGTCAGGCCAACGGCTTCAAAGCCGGGGATCTCGGATGCCTTTTGAAGCAGGGCGGCAGAAAAACGCCGGCTTTGGTCCGGCGTGTAACCTTTCAATCGAAGGTCAAACGAAATAGAAACTGCGCGATCGGGATTGTAGCCGAGTTTTAGACTGAGCGCGTGCTGCAAGCTGCGCACGACGAGCGCCGAGCAGATAACCAAAACGACCGAAATTGCGATCTGACCGATTACCAAAATGTCGCGTGTTCTGAGGCGGCGCAAATTGCCGCGGATCAGCTCGTCCTTAAGGCTTGGAAGGATATCTATGCGGATGGAGTGTAGCGCGGGAGTCAAGCCGAAGGCCAGCGTCGCCAAAATAGCTAAAGTCAGCGTGAAGGCGAGAACGGTACTGTCCGGCCGCAGAGTTGTATTGAAAGGGATATCGAATGCGGGCCGCCATGAACTGAATAAGCGGCAAGCGACGGCAGCAACAGCGAAACCAGCCGCACCGCCGGCAACGGCAAGCAGAATACTCTCTGTCATCAGCTGGCGCAGCAGCCGGAATCTGCTCGCGCCCAACGCCAGCCGGATCCCAATTTCGCGGTGGCGATCGGAAGCGCGAGCCAGTAACATGCCGGCCAAATTAGTGCAGGCAAGCAGTAAAACGAGTGCGGCTAAGCAGGTGAGGACGATGCTGAAACTCGTGAGGGGCTTCCGCAGAGCCTCCCCGATCAGTCCTGGCCGCGAGAGATCGAAGCGGGCTTTCGGATTTACATCTTTGGGATAGCTGCGGGCAAGCTGCCTGGCAATCTGATCAAGGTTCGTTTTGGCCTCGCCCGGCGAGACTCCTGGTTTGAGGCGACCCATTACCCAGATGTTCGAAGCATCCCGTGAGTGATACCAATCGTTCCCCGGCTCGATTTCCAACTCCATACTCATCGGAACCCAGAAATCGCACGCCAGGATCAACTCCGTACCTGTAAACTTCGGAGGCGCTACACCGATGACCGTGAAAGGATATCCATTGACCTTGACGACGCGTCCGAGCACGTTTGGATCGGCCGCAAAATGGCTGCGCCAATAGCGATCGCTAATAACAATCAGCGGGTGGGCACCCGGCGCGGCGTCGTCCGCCGGTGTGAAGAAGCGGCCGAGCTGCGGTGTGATGCCGAGGGTCTGAAAATAATTACCGGTCGCTTCGTAGCCCCAGACCAGAAAGTTCTCGCGCGGCCGTAAGCTCAAGTTCACGATGTTTACACGCGAGGCAACCAGCTCGGAGAAGACGGAGTTTTGATCGCGGAACGCAACGTAATTGGGATAAGACATGTTCGGCGCGCCACCCCAATTCAGCGAGACGAGCCGCTCCGGATCGGAAACCGGAAGAGAACGCAGCAGAACATTTTCGACAAAGGTGAAGATAAAAGTGTTTGCGCCGATGCCGAGCGCGAGCGTAAGTATCGCAACCGCGCTAAACAACGGCGTGCGGCGAAGCATTTGCACCGCGTACCGCAGATCGCGCGCAAGATTCTCAAAAAACGCCGTAGCGCGCTGATCGCGGCATTCTTCTTCGAAAAGCGCGGTGGAACCGACCAGGCGCTGGGCTGCATGCCGGGCCTCTTCAGGCGACATACCGGCGCGGATACCGCTTTCTATTTCCCGATTGAGATGATCTTCGAGCTCATCAGCGAGATCCGTCTCTGCTCGCCGATGATGCAGCAAGGAGCGCACCAGCATTCGGAGTCTCTCGATCCAACGCACGATCTTTCTCCTAGACGGCTTCGATAACCAGCCCGATGGCTCCGGAAAGCCTGCGCCAGTTTGCCAGTTCCGAGTTAAGGCGCTTGCGGCCGGACGCGGTAAGAGAGTAGAACTTGGCGCGGCGATTGTTCTCGGAAACCTTCCATTCCGACTTGATCCATCCCTGATGTTCGAGTCGATGTAAAGCCGGATACAAAGACCCTTGCTGGACCTGCAAAACATCCTTGGAGATCTGGACGATTCGCTTCGCTACTGCCCAACCATTCATCGGCTCGAGCGAGAGAGTCTTCAGAATAAGCAGGTCGAGCGTGCCCTGCACGAGATCTGTAGGTTTGCCCAAGTAACACTCCTTGACTATCTACAATAGCATTGTTTATTGTAGATAGTCACGGGGAGTGGAGTGGCAGTGCGCTCAAAAGGAGAGATGCCTGTAAACTGAATGTTGAATGACTCTGGAAGAACTGGAAAGAGAGTACGTTACGCTCCGGCAGCAAGGTGAAGCTGTCAGGAGCTATCTTTGACGCGCCTGCCAAGCAACAGGAACTGAATAAGCTCGAACAGGAAATCGGCAGCCCGGATTTCTGGAATCAGCCGGAAAAAAGCCAGCGCATCATGCAGCAGCGGAAGCGTCTGGAGGAAGCCATTCGGAGCTCGAGCTCGGTCGCGACGGCGGCATCCGATATCGACACGCTATTCGAACTCGCGCGCGAAGGCGAGGACGTCAACGGCGATCTCGAGCGGGAGATTCGTAATTTTGAAGCGAACCTCGAACAGCTTGAAACCGGAATGCTGCTTTCGGGTGAAAACGACGCGCGCGACGCGATCGTAACGATCCATCCCGGCGCGGGCGGAACCGAGTCTCAGGATTGGGCGGAGATGCTGTTACGCATGTACCTGCGGTGGGCGGAGCGCCACGGCTATCAATCCGTAATGACTGACCGGCTCGAAGGAGAAGGCGCCGGCATCAAGTCCGCTACGGTTGAAATCAACGGCGAAAATATTTATGGCCAACTGCAATCGGAGGTGGGGGTGCATCGATTGGTGCGGATCTCGCCTTTCGATGCCAACGCTCGACGCCACACGTCGTTCGCTTCGGTGTTTGTCTATCCGCAGATCGATGACGACATCAATATCGAGATCAAGCCCGAGGATCTGAAGATAGACGTTTTTCGCGCGAGCGGCGCGGGCGGCCAGCATGTGAATCGCACCGAATCGGCTGTGCGTTTCACGCATTTGCCCACCGGCCTGGTTGTGCAATGCCAGAACGAGCGATCGCAGCACAAGAATCGGGCGAGCGCGATGAAACAGTTGCGCGCCAAGCTGTATGAGTACGAGATGGAAAAGAAGCGCGCGGCCGATCAGAAGCTCGAAGACACTAAACTGGGAATCAATTTCGGCAGTCAGATTCGCAGCTATGTACTCGCGCCATATCGCTTGATCAAGGACCACCGTACCAAGCTCTCGATTGGCGACGTGGATCGCGTGCTGGATGGCGACATCGATTCCCTCGTTCATGCTTTCCTGGTCTGGCAGAAGACCGGGCAGACAGCGGGGGACAGCAAAGAAGAGTTACCCGATTAAAGCGCCCGCATGATCGTTCAGCCCACCCGGGAAGCGCTGGAACGCGCGGCAGAAATCATTCGAAGCGGCGGCCTGGTGGCCTTTCCGACGGAAACGGTCTATGGCCTCGGCGCGAATGCGCTCGATGCAAGCGCCGTGGCGCGCATTTACGAGGCAAAGGGCCGGCCTTTTGCCAGTCCGCTCATTGTTCACGTTCTCGACGAAGTCGGAGCGCGCTCACTCACGGCCGAATGGCCGAAGCACGCCCAGCAATTGGCGGAGCGATTCTGGCCGGGACCGCTTACCCTTGTTTTGAAGAAGGCCGAGAGTGTTCCGGATCTGGTTACCGCGGGTCTTGATTCCGTCGGGATTCGCGTACCGGCGAATCCGGTAGCGCTGGCGCTCATCCGCTCCGCGGGTGTTCCGATCGCCGCACCCAGCGCGAACCTCTTTACCCAGCTTTCTCCCACCACCGCGCAGCATGTCGAGGCGGGCCTCGGTACCCGAGTCGATATGATCCTCGACGGTGGACCCACCACAGTCGGTATCGAATCGACAGTCGTCTCGCTCAGGCGGACGCCTCCGTCGATTCTGCGTCCCGGCATGATTTCGCGAGCCGAACTCGAAGAGGTAACCGGAATCATTTGGCAACGAGAGTTCGGCGCCACCCAACTGACAGACGCCGCCGAATCTCCTGGCCAACATCCTCGCCATTACTCACCGCGCACGCCGTTCTATCTACTCGGCGCGGGGATTGATCCGCCTCCGGGGCGCGGCCGGATCATCGAGTTGCCTGCGGATCGCGAGTCGTATGCGCACCATCTCTATGCCGAACTGCATCGGGCCGATGCAGAAGGCTGGGACTGGATCGCGGTCATGCGTCCTCCAGATACAGCGGAATGGAGCGGTATTCTCGATCGCCTCAAACGAGCCGAGCACGCGGCCATAGAGTATCAGGCCGTGATCAGGTCAAAGGTCTTGTTGTAATCGCTGAGAAACTGTTCCAGACCCTTTTCGGTAAGCGGATGATGGAACATTTGCTCCAGCACTTTATAGGTCAGAGTGCAAATGTGCACACCAGCTTTAGCGGCTTCGATTACCTGCAGCGGCCCACGAATGGATGCGGCGAGCACCTGGGTGGGGAAATCGTAGTTGGAATAGATTTTGACGATATCAGCGACCAGCTCTGTCCCCGGCCAGCCGATATCATCCACACGACCGATAAAAGGACTCACAATGTAAGCGCCCGCTTTGGCGGCCAACAGCGCCTGAGCCGCGCTGAAGCAGAGTGTGACATTCACGCGGATTCCTTCCTTCGAAAGAACCGAAACGGCCTTGATCCCTTCTTCGATGAGCGGAATTTTCACTACTACGTTCTCGTGAACCTTTGCCAGCCGCCGCGCCTCTTTGATCATCTCTTGGGCATCGCGTGAGACAATCGCCGCGCTTACGTCGCCCTTCACCAATTCACAAATCTTGCGCACCTGTTCCTCGAGCGGATAGCCTTCCCTGGCTATCAGGCTGGGATTGGTGGTGACGCCGTCTATGATGCCCCAGGCAGAGGCTTTCTTCAGCTCCTCAAGATTGGCTGAATCGAGAAAAAACTTCATGTAATCTAAACCCCGATCGTAACACCGATTAGGATCGATGCATGGTAAAGACGCCGCCCGATATTCAGATCGTTTCCGCGAAACCGGAACACGTTTCGTTGATCCTCGGCTTTATTCGCAAACTGGCGGAATATGAAAAGCTCTCGCATGAAGTGGTAACCGATGAAAAACAGTTGCTAAGTCATTTGTTTGGTGACCACCCCGCTGCCGAGGTGGCGCTCGCATATTACGGCGAACAAGCTGCCGGTTTCGCTGTTTTCTTTACGACTTTTTCGACATTCGCCGGCCAGCCCGGAATCTATCTGGAGGATCTGTTTGTCGAGGCAGAGGCACGCGGCCTGGGTATTGGCAAGGCGTTGCTCCGTTATTTAGCGCGGCTGGCCGTCGAGCGCGGATATGGGCGGCTCGAATGGTCGGTGCTCGATTGGAACGAGCCGTCCATTGAGTTCTACCGCCGTCTGGGCGCGGTTCCACTCGATGAATGGACCGTTTACCGGCTTAACGGCGACGCTCTCAAGGCGCTGGCCTCCTCCGAGTGCTGAAACCGTTCAGGCGAAACCGGCTTGTTCAAATATCCTGCAAGTCTCCGGAGGTGGCCGCTCACATTTCGCTGCACTTGTGTGATCTATTTAATTCAGAGGGTTCTTATGAGCAGCAGAAGAGTCGCCATAGTTCGTGCCCGGTATTCTGGGAAGTGCACTCCATTATCCTCGACAGCCGGCAGTTCAGGAACTCTGGACCGAAAACCTATTAGGGAATTACAAACTTCTGCTCCAGCAGCCGTCGCTTCTTCACTGGAATGGCGTAGTCGCTCACTCACGTCTTATCAAGCGAATGTCAGTTTCCAGCAAGATTCCTTGGCCGCAAGTCGATCTATACGAGGGCCTCATCCAGGCACTAAGGTCCGACTCTGAACTCGGCCGCTCGCCTTTGCTCGATGTTCCTACGATTGGCGCCAATCTATACTGAACTCATCTGAGAGCATCTCAAAAGTCATCAGCTCCGAATTGAAAATAGCATTGGATCGCGATCCGTTGCCCACCGAGCCGCGGTTGGCCTTCTTCAGCCACAGCCTAGGTGGCCTTGTCATAAGAGCTGCCATCTCGAAGGGATTCCTCAATCCACGACGAATTGATCGCCTCATTCATATCGGCACACCGCTGCTGGGGGCCCCCGCTGCGTTCCGAAGCGCCTTTTCGAGAACCGATTTGCCGTTCTTCGATGAGCTGTTTGGACTCTGCAGATTCCTCCGTAGGGAAACGTTCAAGAGAATGCTCCTTGATTCGTTTCAGACCTTTGACTCTATTTACGAGCTAATGCCGCATGCCGACATCCAATATCTCTTCTACACTCCCCTGCTACGTGGGAATCCATTAAAGGAAGAGATTGTTCCCGAACATAAGCGCCTCTCTGCAGTCCAAGCACAAAATGCTGTGCACGCCTCAGATCTCATACTTGCCCAGCACAACGTTCCTGTCTTCACCATCTACACGGTAGCCTGCACTCGAAAGAAAACAGACTTGGAGTATTCCGTTAAAGCGACCATTAGGCCGCCAGGCTACGAAATTTTCAATATTTACCACGCTGACTACACTGGGGATGGAACGGTTCCATCCTACTCGGCCATGGGAAGTGAAGGATGCAACAGAGTGCCTCTTGCAGATGCGAAACATGCCTATATGTGTAGCTCTCAGCATGTTATTCGGTCCGTTATGAGAGTGCTCGATAGTTCGGCCATGGAGGCGTCTAGGTGAGTGTCGTTCGGTTTTTTGGAGCCGGCAAAACTCGACTGCAACAGCGATGTCCGCTGCGGCTCCTTCTAATGATCGAGTCTTTGGCTGACGGCGCGTCCGCGAAGGCTCCGATTCGCTGTTCTATCTCCGACGGAGAGGTCGATTTGAAGAACAGCTGCTCTACCGAACACTCTGGCCTCAGCAGCAGCCGGCGTGATCGAAATTTACACTGCTGAAGTGAATACTAGCCGTTTCCGTCCCGGTTGTTACCTGGTCACTCTGTCGGATGGACGTTGGGCGTCGTCCCCAGAAGAACGCATCATGATTCTGACACAGCGTCAGATGAAGGACATTCTTTCGGAGCAGATTGAAAGCGATCAAGATTTTTCAAACCTCTTTCAACTTCAAGGACCACAGGCGCTCGATAAGCAACAGACTGAAGCTCTGGCAACACAGATATTAGAACGTACGTTTCAGGGCTCGTTCATATTGAAGAGAACACCGTTGGCAGTTCCACCGCTAAGTGTCAGCTATCAAGGGTCCGAACAAGGGTTGATGGTGGGCAGCGACCCACTGTCCTTTCTGGTGACGGCGTTTGCGGAAGAGTGTAGGCACCTAACTCTGTGGGGAGTGGAAGCTCTGGACTTCACTTTAATAGTTTCCAAGAATCAGGTCAATATTAGAGCTTCCTGCATTTTGAGTGAGCCACTAAGCGAACTAGTTATCCTAGAGTATTCTGATCCAGGAACGAGCGAATTACCAATTTTGCAGGCCTTGATGAAGGAGAAATTCAGGGGCACAAACGAGCTCGAGATTTTTTTAACGAAGAATAGCTTTTTAATCTCTTGGCAAATGCAAGCCGGTGCGCAGTTGATTGCCAATGCTTAACACGACATCCTTATGCTTTGAATCATTGTTACCGCTCGATCGAGATTCATGAGCAACCGGTGTTGGTTCGGAGATTGTAGGGGAACAACGCGCCGAGCTAGACAGCCGATCTTGGGTTTGAACTTTGAGTTCCAAGCCAAGGAGTTGCCGGCGAATGATTCTGCAATTAAGGCGCCTTCGCTCGATGGAAGCCCATAGGCTGCCGCGCAACGGACGTCTTATGAGGCTTGGGCGGCAATGCTTCCGTAATATCGGCCTCCTATAATCAGGACGATGTCGTTGTTCCCCGATGCGCGGCAAGAACTCGCTGCGATTCCTAATTCGCGCCTTCTGGAGAGCGCGCTTCTAGCCAACTACACCCGTTTCTCGATCGGCGGTCCGGCTGCCGTTCTATTGGACACGAATGATGAATCTGCTTTTGTCACGGCGCTACGCATTGTCAAGGAGGGAAAGCTGCCCCATTTCATCATGGGCGGCGGCACCAATCTTATAGTCTCCGATGCCGGATTCGCGGGTGTTGTGCTGCGTTACACCGGTTCGGCCATCCAGCGGGACGATTCGTTGCTTGCGGTCGGGGCGGGCGCCGTGCTGCAGGATGTTGTCGATCACAGTATTGCTCTCGGTCTAAAGGGCCTCGAAACCTTGACCGGAATTCCCGGCTATCTGGGCGGCGCGATCTATGGAAACGCCGGCGCATATGGTCACTCGATTCAGGAAAATGTCAAGCAGGTGCGGGCATTTGACGGTTCCGGAGTCGTTGCTCTCAGCAACGCGGAGTGCCAGTTTGCCTATCGCGAGAGCGTATTCAAAAAGCACAAAGATTGGATCATTCTTTCCGCAGATTTGGAATTTTCTACGGGCGAATCCGCTACATTATCGAAAACCGCCGAAGAAATTCGGTCTCTTCGCGATGTAAAGTATCCACCCGCTATGAAGTGCGCAGGCAGTATTTTCAAAAACCTTCTGCTCGCCGAGTTACCGGCTCCGGTAATCGATCGCGTGCCTCCCAAAGTGATCCGCGAAGGCAAGGTGCCTTCCGCCTGGTTTCTCGAACAGGCCGGCGCGAAGGGTATGCGCCGCGGCGATATCCAGGTCGCCGATTATCACGCGAATCTGGTTTACAATGACGGCGCCGGTACCGCGGCCGATCTCGTGGCGGTTATTCGCGAACTGAAAACGCGCGTCTGCGACCGCTTTGGCTTTGAGCTCGAAGAAGAAGTACAGTACGTCGGATTCAACGGTGTTGGTTCGCACTGATCCATGATGAGAAGCCTTCTATTGCTTGCCTTTTCCTCTCTTTCCGTGTTTCCGGCAGAGTCGCCGGCCGTCAGGCTACTGCTTTATAACGGGAAAATCTGGACGGAGAACCCGAATCAGAGAGAAGCGCAAGCCGTTGCCGTGAGCGGTGATCATATCGTGGCCGTCGGAAGTAATGCTGAAATCCTGGCGATGAAGCAGCCCGGCACGGAAACCATCGATCTGGACGGCCGTCGAATGCTACCCGGCTTTAATGATGCCCATGTTCATTTCTATTCCGGCGGCGCAAGTCTCGCCGGACCGCAACTGCGCTATTCGAAGAGCCAGCAGGAGTTTCGCGACACTCTCGCTGAATTTGCCCGGCATCAGCCGCCGGGCCGCTGGATCGAAGGCGGTGACTGGGATCACGAAAACTGGCAGCCTGCGGTTCTGCCAACACACCAACTTATCGACAGCGTGACAGCTCGCAATCCCGTCTTCATCAATCGCCTTGACGGGCACATGTCGCTCGCCAACGTGCTGGCTCTTAAGCTGGCCGGCATCGATCGCAATACAAAGGATGTACCAGGCGGAGTGATCGTGCGGGATGCGCACGGCGACCCCACTGGCATCCTGAAAGATGCCGCGCAGGATCTGGTTGAAAAGGTCATTCCGCCGCCCTCGCCCGATCAAATCAGAACCGCGATACGCGCCGCCCAGACATACGCCAACGCAAATGGCGTCACCAGCGTGCAGGACATGTCCGCCGCGCCGGACATTTTCCGTGTTTATCAGAGCATGCTGCACAATGGCGAGCTGCACGTGCGCATCTCCGGTTACCAGCCGCTCACGTCCTGGAAAAATCTGGCGCAAGTCGGTCTGATCGCTGATTTCGGTAACCCGCAACTTCACATCGGGGGTCTGAAAGGCTTTGCGGACGGATCGCTCGGCTCAACCACAGCTCTTTTCTTCGATGTTTATCTCGATTCGCCGGACACCAGCGGCATACCCAGCGCGGAGCTCGCCAATCCCAAACAGATGTTCAGCAATATCGAACAGGCCGATACAGCCGGCCTGCAGGTGGCTATACACGCCATCGGAGACAAGGCGAACAACACGATTCTGAACTTCTATGAGAAGGTCGAGCAGGAACACGGCGGCGCGCGACCGCCGCTTTCGCATCGAGCACGCGCAGCACCTGCTTGCCTCCGATATCCCGCGCTTCGCTAAGCTGTACGTGATCGCGTCGATGCAGCCGTATCACTGCATCGACGATGGGCGCTGGGCAGAAAAACGGATCGGCACCGAGCGCGCCAAGACCACTTATGCCTTCCGCTCGTTGCTCGATTCAGGCGCAACACTCGCCTTTGGATCGGATTGGGATGTGGCTCCCATGAAGCCCATTCTGGGGATTTATGCCGCAGCGACCCGACGCACGCTCGACGGCAAGCATCCCAACGGCTGGATACCGGAACAGAAAATCACAGTTGCTGAAGCCATTCACGCCTACACCATGGGGTCTGCCTACGCGAGCTTCGAAGAGAAGATCAAAGGCTCAATCGAGCCCGGAAAACTCGCCGATTTCGTCGTGCTCACAGACGATATTCTGAACATCGATCCAGTTAAGATCGCCGATACGAAGGTCTACATGACGATCCTCGGCGGCGAGGTGGTAGCCTGCGTAAACGCTTGCCAGCCTAACTACAAAAAGGACGCAAGCGGACTCTACATTCGTCCATAAGCCGCCGGATGCCGGGAGAAGTCAGAGCCTCCAGTTCCCGTACACGGGATTCTTTCAGGCGCGTCTCAGCGTTCGCGAGTTCCGGACCGAGCAAGCCGGGATGGCACATGAACTCCGTGAACCCATCCGGCAAATTTCGAATCACCGCCGCGAAAGTATGTTCCGTCAGCGATCCAGTCAGGCGGAACCCGAGGAAATGATCGGTAAGCCGGACGCCGGACCGGACTGCAAACCCTCGATAGAAGCGGTCAGCCCAACTGGCAAGCTTGACCGTTCGATCGAGTGGCAGGCGGACATAAGGAATCCCGAACTCACTCGCCAGCCGCACGACCTGGCGAAAGATCCGCGGAAGCAAGTGCGTGTGTTTGTGGGTATCCAGATGAGTCGGTTTGAGGCCGGCCGCGAGGAGCTTCTCGATCTGCGCCCGCATTTCCGAATAGGAATCGATTTCGCCCCGCGCCAGCGCCGCAACAAGCTGCCGCGGTCCTTTCGGCAGCAACGTTCCGTCAAGCAGCGATCGTCCCTGCACTAAGACGAGGTGACAACCGATATCGAGGGCCGGTGTCTCACGCGCCAGCCGCATGGCATTCTCGAACGCTTCGCCATTCGCCATGAGGGTAGTCGATGTGAGTACGCCCTCGCGATGCGCCTGGACAATTCCTGCATTCACGTCGCGCGTGAAACCGAAGTCGTCGGCGTTGATGGCGAGTAAACGCAATTAGAAAATGTGCAGCTTGATAGTCAGGAACTTCTTTGGATTTGCGCGAAAATCCTGCAGTGTCTGGTGCAGTTCCCGCATCGTGCCGTTAGTCTGGTCGTATAGCGCCGGATTCACTAATAATTGTCCGAGTGTCCCCTGGCCGGCGTTTACTTTATCCAGAGTCATATTCACCTTGTCGAGCGTAGCGGAAAGCTGGCGCGCGATCTTGTCGTTCTTGAGAAGCTGCCCGGCGGTGCCCTTACCTGCGTTCAGATCGTCCAGGACCTTGTTTAGCTGCGTCACCGAGTGATCCAAATCGTTATACATTTTTGGATCTTTGAGGAAAAGACCGGCTGTGCCCTGCCCCTGCTGCAATCCCGTGCTGATTTGATCCACTTTGTTCACCACACCGCGGATCTCGTCATAAAGCTCGTTATCGTTGATCAAATGACCAACCGTTCCGGTCTTCGAGTTGAGCGTAGTGACCAGCGTCTGGATCTGATTTAGTGTTGTTTGCAGGCTGTTGGCCAGCGTGGGATCAACCAGCAGCTTGCCGATAGTGCCCTTCCCGCTCTCTACGTCGCCGACGATATTCTGTATCTTTCCAACCGTGGCCTGCAAAGTATCGAGAATACCGAAACCCTGCGCCACCAGTTCATCGAACTGCTTTGTATCGACAGCCTTGATTGTGGCGCCCGGCCGGACGGTGGTCGGGCTTGTGCCTTTCGTGATCTGCAGGAATTTCGTACTACCCAGCAAATTATCCGACGAGATCGAGGCCAGCGAATCGGAGGGAATCTGCTTGAGCATGTCTTCATCGACGTGAAGATCGATTTTGATAACGCGCGCGGGATTGGTCTCGCCCGAGAGATCCACGCCATCGACCTTGCCGGCCTGAATTCCATTGATTCGAACCGGCGCGCCTTTGACCAGACCTGCGGCATCGGAGGTATATACATGCAGTGGAACTTCCTTCGCGAACCAATGCATATTTCCGGTCAGCAGAAAGACGAGGAGAGCGATACAAGTCAGGGCTACCAGGCCCAGAATTCCGACTTTCAGCTGCGCGATACTGACCTTTTCTTTGCTGGGCATTCTTACCCCTCGTGCCTGATGAACTTTTTTAATGTAATCGTCTTCCGAGCTTTCCATTTGATGACGGGTCCCCTGAAACACGATTTCACCGTCTCTCATCACTATGAACTTGGTACGATTTCGCTTCGGCGATTGTTCGCCGATCAAAGGAACCAGCAACTCCTGCTCCGGATCGTATCGGAAATCGTCCATGATTTCGCCATCCTGGTAGCGATACGTCACAATCAACGATGTACTGTTTCTTACATCCCGTTCCTTTGCGACCAATTCCATGATGGTGTTCGCCGTGATAGGATCCAGACCCGCAGTAGGTGAATCGTAGAGGATCAGAGGCGGCTCCGCAACAATGGCGCGCGCGATTCCCACGCGGCGCCGCATTCCACCTGAGAGAGCGCTGGGAAAATCATTAAACGTTCTTTCCAGTTCGACAAATCGCAGCGTCTCGCGGACGCGTTGCTCTACGTCCTGCTCATTCTGTTTATCCGTATTCTTTAGGTTGCCGTTCCCCCTCGGCGCCCGGTTGACGACCGGATACTCGACGTTCTCTCCCACCGTGAGCGAGTCGAAGAGGCCGCCCTCTTGAAACAGGAATCCTGCTCTTTCCCGCAGCGGAAATAAACTTGTTTCCGCCCGACCTGTGACTTCTTCGCCGAACAGCCGGATCTCCCCTTCATCGACCTGCACCAAGCCGATCAGCGCTTTGAGCAGAGTCGTCTTTCCGCTGCCGGCCTGGCCGAAGATGATGCGCGTCTCTCCCGGTTTAACCGTAAACGATACGTCGCGCAGCGCCCAAGTTTGATCGTACCGGAGGCTCACGTTGGAAAACTCTACGATTGGTTGGTCAGGCATAGAGTTTTACAGGTTGACGAAGATCTTGTCTATCAGGAACGTGACAGCAATGATCCAAATCGACGCCGAGACAACCGCCGCAGTGGTCGCTCTTCCCACCCCTTGCGTGCCACCGCTGGTCTGTATTCCATAAAAACAGCCAACCAACGCGATAATGATGCCAAAGAGAAAGGGCTTAATGAGTCCTTGGGCAAGATCGTTCAAGACCAGCGCCTGCCAGGAAGTAGACCAATACTGACCGCTACTGATGAGGTGCAGCAGTGGAGTGGCCACCAGGTATGCGCCAAACAATCCGACCGCGTCTGCTACCGCTGTCAAACAGGGCAGCATCAGCGATGTCGCGATCAGGCGCGGAGTAATCAGCTTTTGCACCGGATCGGTGCCGAGCGCGCGCATGGCATCGATCTGTTCGGTCACTTTCATCGATCCGAGTTCGCTCGCCATGCCTGAAGAGTTGCGGCCGGCAACCAGCAGCGCCGTCAGGACCGGACCGAGTTCGCGAACCAGAACGATTGCAACGATCCCGCCTACCTGGCTGCTCGCTCCATAGGTGCCTAAGGCGCGAGCCATCTGCAGCGCCAGTATGCCTCCCGTAAAAAATCCCGTTAAAAGAACGACGGGGACGCTTCCGACCCCGATGATGTCCATCTGGAGAAATACATCATCGGCATAGTGAGGACGGCGAACGAGATTGAGGAACGCGCGGCGGGAGAGAAGGAGGAAATCCTGGAACGACCCAATCCAGGTCTTCAGGAAGTCGACCAATCAGCAACTCCCGGTGACTGCCTCGCCTTCATGGACCGAGGTTAGCATAGCCTTCAAGGGCCTCCGCCCGCTGCTAATAATTCACTTCTACCGGCGCCGATCTATCGCTCGGATTGTTCTTCTGGTCCACCGCGTTGACCCGATAGCGATAGGTCTTTCCGTGCTCTACCTGATGATCGCTGTATGCAGGTAAAGTGAGTAGCCCTCCTACACCCTGATAGGGACCGCCATTCACCGAGCGGTAGACGTAATAGCCCTTCAAATCCGCTTCCGGACTGCGCTGCCAGGAGAGCTCGATGGAATTCGGAGCGGCCAATGCCGCAACACCCGAGGGAACGGAAGGCGGAAATATATCGGTGGTCGTGATGGGAAAAGGCTTCGATGGCAAGCTTTGCGCCAGCCCGCGAACTGCCACCGCTGTGTATTCGTACGGAATGTCATATTGCGAGGTCGTATCGAGATAGCTGGTGGTCTTCGATGTACCTAACACAACGGGCGCGTTATCGGTCGAACTCTTGCGATAGATTCTGTACTGAAGGCTGTTCGCGACGGCATCCCAGGTCAGCAGCACGCCCTTGGCAGTCGATTTCGCTTGCACCTGTGGCGGCGGCAACGGCGTGATTACCTCCAGCACCACGCGATTCGACCAAGCCGAGTAGTGGTCTTTCTTCTTGATGGCGGTGCGTACAGCTACTGCAACTCGCTTCCCCACCCATTCCGCCGCCGGTATCTTTTTTTGCATAGAAACCGGCACAGGATTGTCCGGATCAGCGGGTGGCGGCGGGGCCATCTCGTAGCGCTTCGCTGCGTCAGCCCAACGGTCGTAATCGAAAGGTATGGCCGCGGGCCCGATGCGCAGATCGATCTCAGAAAACCGCCTGACCGCCAGGTTGTCGGACGTTCTCGACGGCGTACTAAAATCGATCACAATCTGGTCGCCGCGCTCGACCGCGGCGAGATCGGTAATCGCCAGCGGTAACTGCGGAGACGGCGGCAGGACCGGTCCCACATACCCGCAGCCCGCGAAACCCAGAAACAGAGCCGGCGCGAGCCGAGCAGGAAACCGCACCGCCACTAAAGAATGTACCTGCTGAGATCCTGATCCTTTACGATTTCTGCCAGCTGTTTCCTAACGTACACGGAATCGATTTTGACGCTTTTTTTCTTGAGGTCCGGGCCCTCAAATGAGATTTCTTCGAGAAGCTTTTCCATGATGGTGTGCAGGCGCCGGGCTCCGATGTTTTCCGATGCCTCGTTTACCTGGGCCGCAATCCTGGCGATTTCGACCAAGGCGTCTTCAGTGAAGGCAAGCTTGATGCCCTCAGTATCGAGCAATGCCATATATTGCTTCACGAGCGCCGACTTTGGCTCCTTAAGGATCCGGATAAAATCCGCCTCGCTCAGAGTCTTTAGTTCCACGCGTATGGGAAAGCGGCCTTGCAGCTCGGGTATCAGGTCGGACGGCTTCGATACGTGAAACGCGCCCGCCGCGACGAACAGGATGTGATCCGTCCGCACAAAGCCGTGCCGAGTGTTGACCGTCGTGCCCTCGACAATCGGTAAAATGTCTCGCTGCACCCCTTCCCGGCTCACGTCCGGTCCGTGACCACCTTCCCTGCCTGCGATCTTGTCGATCTCATCGAGGAAAATGATGCCGTTACGCTCGACGCGCTCGAGCGCAATCCGAGTCACCTGATCCATATCCACTAACTTCTGTTCTTCTTCCTGGACCAGATACTCCAGCGCCTCCGAGACGCGCATGTTGCGCTTCTTAGTTCGCGGCCCGAAGAGACCCGGGATCACATCCTTCAGGTTGATATCCATCTCCTCGATGTTGCCGTTGGTAGAGACTTCGAAGGTAGGCCCGCGCTCCTTCACGTCCACTTCCACCATGCGGTCATCGAGCTTCCCAGCTCGCAATTTTTCACGCAGCTTCTCGCGTGTCCGCTCGACGCTCTCGCTCGATTCCGGCTGCGGGGGCATCAACAAATCGAGCAGGCGTTCCTCCGCCTGCTGCTCGGCGCGCTCGGCAACCTGTTCCAGGCGTTCTTCCCGGACCATGTCGATCGCGATATCGACCAGGTCGCGAATCATCGATTCGACATCGCGTCCCACATACCCGACTTCGGTAAACTTACTCGCTTCCACTTTCAAGAAAGGTGAATTGGCCAGCTTCGCCAAGCGCCGCGCGATCTCCGTCTTCCCGACGCCGGTCGGCCCGATCATCAGGATATTTTTCGGCATCACTTCTTCGGCCATCTCGGGCTCGAGCTTTTGGCGTCGAACGCGATTACGCAGCGCGATTGCGACGGATCGTTTAGCTTCTGCCTGCCCGACGACATGCTTATCCAGCTCGGCGACGATCTCGCGCGGAGTCAATTCATCCAGCAGCGGCGCTTCGTCGGAAGACTGCTGCGGAAGATAAATCACCATTACGAGAGCTCCTCGTATGTAATGTTTTCATTCGTGTAGATACAAGTTTGACTCGCGATTTTCATAGCCTTCTCGACAATTTGACGCGCTCCCAGGTCGGTGTTCTCGATTAATGCGAGCGCCGCCGATTTGGCAAAGCCGCCTCCCGAACCGATCGCCGCTACCGCGCTATCCGGCTCGATGACGTCTCCCGTGCCGCTGACGATGTAAGTTTCCTTGCTATCAGCTACGAGCAGCAGCGCTTCCAAATGGCGCAGCATGCGGTCGGTTCGCCACTCTTTTGCGAGTTCAACCACGCTGCGCGGCAGGTTGCCGCCATACTGCTCAAGCTTCGCTTCCAAGCGCGCGAAAAGCGCGAATGCATCGGCCGTGGCTCCGGCGAATCCCGATACAATCTTGCCATTGAATAGCCGGCGCAGCTTCTTGGCTGTCCCTTTCAGAACTTCACTTCCCATCGTGACTTGGCCGTCGCCGGCCAGCGCGACGATGCCATTGCGCCGTACACAAAGGATCGTCGTCGAACGGATTTTGAATTTCATCGAATATGCAAACCAAAACTGAAAAAGATAGCGCGGGCTATCTCGCAAAAACAGGAAGATTGCATCTTTATTTCATCACAGGCGTTTATGGTGATTCCTGGCGAGTGGAATCGAGCTGCCGCGGGCGATTAAGCTGTTTATTCTTCTCAATAACTGGGGTGCTGGATTGGCCTTGCGCTACTCTCCTGAATCCAGCGGAGCTGGTCGCCGCGTTGAAAGACGAGCCGGTCTCCTTGAGCGCCGATAAGGTTTCCTTCAGAAGAGAACGAGAGCGTCTGCCAGGTACCGGTGGCCATATCGAATGCACCTAAGCCGGCGCGTTGCTTGTCTACCCATCTACGGCCGTATAGTGACCCGCTTGAAGTGAATGCTGCCGGCACAAACCACTCGGCCATACTGCCTGTGTACGTCCATTGACCGATCAATTTTCCGTCGAGGTCCAATTCCACCCACGCCCATTTGAAAGGCGCAACACGAAGTATGGCGCCGATTCGATCCTGGATCGCGCGCAGTCTCCAAAGACCATGAAAGGGAGCCAGCACCTGATCCAATCCTCCGCCCTCCCAAGCGGGAAGCTCGGATCGCAGAATAAACGCACCGAGCTGCCGGCCTTCGCGAGAATAGCGCCGGAAAGTCAGGAAGTCTGTTGCGGGACGAGGCTGCTGATCGCCGAACATCCAGATCGAATGATCCGGGGCAAAACAGACCTGAGACGGCATAAAAGGCTGCGTCTCAATAAACCGAACGGGCTTGCCTGTTTGATCGAGAAGCGCGATTCCGCCTCGCGCTCCTCCCTGCGCCCAGTAGGCGAGCGCCAGCGTTCCATCGGTATCCACCGCTGCACTCAGGGAGCCGGCATCAGTGCCATCCGGAAGCTTCAACGCGGAAATCTCGAATAGTTTGTGGCCATTCGGAGCGTAGAGCGTCACACTCTCCTGCCCGCTTTGACTCCAACCGACGACATATCCGTTATCGAATGATGGAGTCGGGTTTGACATTCCGAGCCCATCGAAGGTGACCTCATTCGTAGCTGCAATCGCTCCAAATGGGGCAAGCAAAAGCAATCCGATGAAGGCTCGCATTCCGTGCATAGTGAACCTCTTTCGTTTAGTATGCCTCTAGTTTGGCGGCTTGGCTGGGACTCTGGCGTAGTCCTCAAATCAGAATCTTCAGGGTGGTTCAATACTCACGAGGGACGTGTTCGCCAAAATATGCGGCTCGGTATCGGTTGTATTCTGTTTCTGCTCGTTTTTTGTTTCTCGGGCACAGCTCAGTCAGGCAGCAAAGCCTGGGACATTCTCAAAGCGGGTGCTAGCGACCCGAATACCACGAAGCGGCAACAGGCGATATCCTCGCTTGGCATTGTGACCGGCAACCGGAAGGCGGTTGAACTGGCAGAGCACGCGCTCCAGGATTCACAATCGGCGGTCCGCCGGGCTGCCGTGATTGCTCTCGGAGGAATGGGCTCCAGATCGTCGCTGCCGAAGATCAAAGCCCTCTTACCGTCTTCCAACGCCGAAACGGTGGTCGCAATAGCAGCCGTTCTGAAGCAGTTCAACGATCCGGAAGGATATGCAATTTATTACGAAATACTTACCGGTCAGCGCAAATCGGGCGGCGGGATTTTGAGCGGTCTCGAGGATAAAAAGACGCTCGAGAAAATGGGATTCGAGGAGGCAATTGGCTTCATCCCCTTCGGCGGTGTTGGTTGGGGCGCGTACGAATACTTTAAACACCTGGGCGCACCAGGCGTAGACGTTGCGGCAGCAGCAGCGCTGGCCTCCGACCCCGATCCGTCGGCCCGCACAGCCCTCATACACGCTTCCTTCGGCGGCAAGCAAATGGTCCGGCTGGCGGCTCTGCAAGCTCTCGCCAGGCGCGGCGATCCATCGGTTGTGGACAGCATTGAGCCGGCCATGTATTCAGAAATACCGCTGGTCAGCTACACAGCGGCGGCAGTAGTGGCCCACCTCACAGAGTCGAGCGCGGCACGCTAACTCGGATACACCGGTGGCCCAAGGCTTTCATTCCATCCGCAACGCACTCGCCGGATCGGTGCGGTTCGATTCCGAGCCGCGGTCACAAGAGTTCCCACCCGGTTCCCCTCAGAGCCGGCTCGAACAGTTCGGGATGAAGAATCTCGGCGAATATCCGGAGCGACTCCAGCAGGCGCGGTCCAGGTCGATTCATGAACTGGTTGCCGTCGCAGACAAATACGTTTGCCGTCTGCACAGCCTTCAGGTTGATCCAGCCGGGGAGATTCTGCAAGACACGCGTTTCCTGTCGGGTTCGAGCCAGATCGAAGCCGCATGGCAGCGCCACGATCACATCGGGGTCTGCCGCCGCCAGTTGCTCCCAAGTCATCCATGGCGAGTGCTGGCCTGCCGCGCCGAACAGATTGCGTCCATTTGCCATTTCGATCAATTCAGGTACCCAGTTACCGGCAGCCATTAGGGGATCGAGCCACTCAATAGCGGCGACAGTAGGGGACCGCTCCGCTCGAGCTGCTCGAGTCGCGATCTCGGTCATGCAGCGCTTCAGCTCCTGGATCAACTGCTCGCCGGCCGCCGAAACATCGCAGTGCCTGGCAATCTGCCGTATGTCTTCCCACAGGCCAGACAGCGCGTACGCTTCGAGAGGAATGATGCGCGCATCGGTCTCGAGTTGATCTCGAATGGCCGCCTCGACGTCGTCCAGGCTGACGGCGCACACTCTGCATTGTGTCTGGGTGATGATGTGGGTCGGGCGAAGCTCGCGAATCAGGCCGGTATTTAGTTCGTAGATACTGACGGCCGACATCAAGCGCTCCTTAACCAATCCGTCGATCTCCCGGCTCGACCCACCGACAGGAAAGCTTGGCCAGGTACAGACGGGAAATTTCAAGACGCCGGGCGGGTAATCGCATTCGTGCGATCTTCCAACCTGGAATTCGCCCAAACCCAAGGCGTGAACGATTTCAGTCGCACTGGAAAGTAACGGCAAAAGGCGCAATTCCGGCACAAGCACAGTTTAGACCGATAGAGAAAAGGCCCGTCTAGCGGGCCTTTTCTCGATTTCAGATATCTGCTCAGGGAATTCGGTCGGGTGGGTTCTTAGGTGGGGTTTTGATGTTTTGTTTCTGGGCTGGGCTTAATGCTGCGGGTTTGTCGTGCGGAGCAACCAATCCTTCCCTGAGTCGAAGTTAAATTAGTACGCTTTTGGTGGAGCATTCGTACTGCCAAAATGCAAATCCTTGATCCAGATGACATTTTGACAATTTCGACGAATCAGTTGACCGCAGCTTTTACACGCCCGGTAAAGATTTTCAGAGATCAAAGTTCGGGCGTCTCACTTCGGTGTGAAGGGCGTTACGGTTGTTCCGGCAACTTGTCTGGCAGCGAGGAACGGCGGCCCACGTGTCCGATCTGGGCCTCTTGCAGTGAAACGTTATTTGTTTGCAGCGTGGTCCCGATCGTCTGGTCCAGACCGACTCGCGCGTTGAAGTAAGCAACCAGGGCCGCTACTTCCGAGGATTGAGCTGTTGCCAGATCCCGCTGCTGCTGCACGACCAGAAAGGTTGTGGAAGCTCCCAGTTTGAACTTCTTCTGTTCGGCATCCAGCAGCTGCTGCTGTAGAATTCGATTTCTGACTGCGGCCTGATAACGAACGCGCGCCTGCTCCAGGCCGATCACCTGGTTGGACACGTCGACCGCGATCTCGTTCGTGTTCTTTGCGTGTTGCAGCTGCGCCTGCCGAAGTGAGAGCTGATCGATGATTTGATCGCCCACTGACACTCTGTTGTGGATTGTGGGAGCGATGTAGCCGCCAAGGCTCTGGCTCGGATAATCGCGGCGGATCATCTGGCCCAACGCCGTACCAATTCCCCCTACCATCGAAGCGTTGGGTACTGCGCACACATACAGATCAGAGGGCACGCCCTTTGGAGGACGGACAAGAAACGAACCCTGGAGGCAGAGGCGCCGTCGGGGGTAAACCAATCTCTGTCCGCGGAATTGGAAAATATTGTTTTGCGCCCGATAGTCCTTGCGCGCTCGCGCTGGCCAGAACCGCGATTGATGGACGAACGCCGTTCTGGGTATTCAGCGCATTCGTCTCATCGTTGAGCAGGTTGAGCGCCTCAGCCTGAATGTCCACGCGGTTTGCATGAGCAGTCGCAGATCAGATCTTTTGTCGGAGGGAGATCGTCTTTTTCCGGCACAACGATCCGGTCGAGCGGAACAATCGTCCACTTCACGCAACAATGGTTCGCCCAGGCCGGTGCGGCTGAGCACACTTTTCAGTGAAACCTGCTGCTGCGCGAGAGTCGCCTGCGACACCGCGAGGTCCTGCTGGCTTGACGCGAGCTGCGCTTCCGCTGTGGTGACATCCAGAGGCGCCATGGTCCCGATCTGGACCTGCTTCTTGTTGTCTTCATAGAAGCGCTGCGCAACATCCACTGCTTCGCTCTTCGCTCGGACATCCTCGTAATCGGCGACCAGGCCATAGTACAGGTCCAGAACGTTCACGACGGTGGCGATGACTTCCGTCTTGAAGTTAAGATCATTGATCTTTACGTTGGCCTTGGCGACAGTGATGTTGCGGCTGTTTAGCTTGATCCCAAAACCCTGCCCTAAATTTTGCCGGAACGAAATAGAAAGTGTCGGAGCGGTGGAAGGATTCAGCAGGTTGACCGGAGAATTCTCGTTCAGATACTGATCCTGGTAGCTCAGACTGATGTTTCCTCCGGTAATCAATCCTTCCGATATGGATGAAGTATAGGTACGGTAGTTGGAAACAAGATTAGTCACGTTGCTCAAGGTCTGTTGATACTGTGGCTGCGACTGATGGGAAGCAATGAACGACGCTTTGGACCACCGGATCGAATGTAGGCACCGTCGTACCGACTGCAGAGATGTTGCCGGCTACTGTATTTGTGCCACCTGAGGTTCTGCTGCCGGTTCCAACGCCTGCTCCGGCTTGTGCGCCAGCGACGCCTTGGCCGTTGGTCACGGTTTTGACCTGCGAACTGCCGCTCGGGACGCCAGGCAACGCGCCGCCGCCTTCCTGCCGGATTACGCTCCACTGATCTATAAGCGCGTTATATCGATCAAATTCGATGTCGACGTTGTTTTCCAACGCCAGCGCAATCGCATCTTGTGCCGTCAGGTAAAGTTTGCCTCCCCGGATCAGATCCGGCAGCCTGGCTGAATTGGCTAATCGAATCGGCGGAATGTTGGCCGTTTTATAGGGCCGTATGAACACGGATCCTGTTGGCTTCTCAGATTGAATATCCAGCGGCTGCTGGGCCCAAGCGAGTAAGCCTGCACACGTGACACAGAGTACAGCGGAAACAAACTTGCGCATCAACTCAATGAACATCGGACTGCCCTGTATTTGTGTTTACGGCCGTGGAAACCGGCAGATTCGCCGGCAACACGGACATGCGCTTTACGTGGCCGGCGCGGGCCTCGTCAATTGAGATGTGGTTCACATCCAGCGTGGTCCCCATCGCCTGGTCGAAAAAGATCTGGGCATGGCTGTAGTTCGCTAGCGCTTGCGTCTCGGTGCTTTCGGCAGTAGCCAGGTTCTGCTGGTCCGTTACCACCTGGAAAACCGTGCCCGCTCCGAGTGTGTACTTTTTCTGATCCGCGTCCAGTGTCTGCTGTTGCAAAATGCGTGCCTTGACGGCAGAGTCATATCGCACGCGGGCTTGCCGGAGCCCGATCACTGCGTTCTGCACGTCCACCCGAACCTGGTTGACTTGTTTCTGTAGCGCCAGTTCGTCCTGCCGGGTTGTGAGTACTTGCGTTGCGTAGTCCGCTTGTGCGGCACGGTTGCGCAAGGGAATATTTAAAGAAATTCCCGCCGAATAACTGGGGAAATTGCGCCGGAATATCTGACCCAGCAGGTTGCCGTACCCTCCGACTAGATAAGCGAGGCCCGGCTGAGCCGTGATTATGCCCGGTTCTAAGCTGTTCGGACTGCCGGTCAAACCATTATTCGTCAGCTCCGCAAAGACCTGCAGGGTTGGTTTGAGCTCGCTCTTGATACCTACCAGGGCAACTCTATCACTGTCTAGATTTATTCTTTGCTGGGCAATTTCCACCCGGTTAGTCAACGCCTCTTTCACCAACTCGTCCACCGGTCTTATGTGTTGTTCATGCGGTACCTGGAACGCATCCAGCGGGACAATATGCACTTCCGCGAGAGTTGGATTCGCTACTCCGTTCCGGCTCAGCGCATTCTTGAATACGGTTTCCTGCTGCAGCAGGTTGGTTTGTGAGACCAGCAGATCCTGCTGGCTCGAGTAGACCTGCGCTTCGGCGCGCGTTACTTCAATGGGGGCCAGCGTTCCAACCTGGACCTGCTTCTTATTGTCCTCATAAAGCGCCTGCGCAGTTGCCAGCTCATCCTTGCGCGCTTTCAAATCCTCGTTGAAACTCACCAGGTCCCAGTAGAGATTCAAGATCGGCGGATACAGTCGTGATGACCTGCTGCCGAAATGTCAGATCTGAATCCTTTTCGTTATTTTTCGATATGTGAATAAAACGGGTGAGTGTCGGCACGCCCGAAACCATACAACAAATTCTGGGTCATGTAGAGATCCAGACTGCCTTGCGTGTAAGGGTTGATGTTGTACTCGAAGCTGTTGACGTCGGTTCGTTGGCTGGTGTACGTGAGCGCGGCGTACCCGCCGAAGTCGGTGTACTTCTGAATTTGCGCTTCATACGTCCGCTGCGATTGAATCAGCGAAGGCGTACCGGTTAAAACGGTATTAGCTAAAAGGCGAAGTGTAATGGACCAAAGTTCGTGTAGAAAACGAGCTGTGGATCGAGGCTCGGAGGCGTAACGCCGACTGACGTCGTAATCTGGCCCGAACCGACGCCGGCTACTGTGGTTGTGCCGCCACCGCTAGCGTTCAGGCTGACGCCTGTCGTGCTCACGCTGGTCGGGCCTTGCGCTATCGCAACGCCAACCGATCGAAGAGGCGCGCCGCTTTCCGTGCGAAGTGTTACCGCTTTGTTCAGCAGCGGTCCATATCTCTGAATTTCGATATCAAGATTATTTTCTAAGGCGAGAGCGATCACGTCCTGTGCTGTAAGGTACAGATTGCCCGCCCGAATGAGAGATTCCAGGCGGTTCGAATTGGTCAGATTGATAGGAGGAACATACCGCTGCTGATAAGGTCTTGTAATCCAACCCAGTCCCCCTTTGGGCGGGTCAACCCGGACGGCCGTTTGCGCCGGCAGCACGCTTACCGCCAGTGCATAGGTACATACTAAAGAACAAAAAGCCTTCAATCGTCTCATTAAAATTGTCTAGAATCCTCGTACCGACGCGCGAGCGCTGCTGTCGCGCCGCCCACTCCCTGATCAAAAATGGCCCGGTGCTAATGAGAACGGCTCGCCTCTAGCCTGAGTTCCCTGATACTGCGCGAAACCCCATGGTAACCCCCGGACAAAGAATACTCTCGGCAAGGCGAGGCCCAACCGCCGAATGAACTCTAAGCTATTCATTTGGCAACGCTCTTCAACCAATCAGCTGGATTTGTCAAAAGGCTGGCTGTCCGTTTTTGGGACAAGCCGCGCCGCATCCAAACATTAGTTATTCGGGGAGATCCAGCACACCCGCATAAACATCTCCCAGCGCAACCTCGCAGTCGATCGAAGTCAGTGCAATGGAGTTTTCCAATCCGCAGTATTCCCGGAAAACCCAACTGTTGTCCGGCTGGCGCGCAAAGTGCTCGATGTGTGGCGACGCTGTATGAACGAGCACGTAGTCAGCCAGCGAGTCGATCTCGCGATAAAGCTCAAACTTCTGACCGCGATCATAATCGGCGGTCGATGGAGAAAGTACTTCGATGACAACGTTCGGATTGGTCAGTACGTCCACAGAATTCTTGGGCCGCTGCGGAGCGCCGCAAACAACCGATACGTCCGGATAAAGATGAGACCCGGTCGCCGAGGTGCGAATTTTCAAATCGGAAGAGAAGACCCAGCAATTCCGGCCATCGAGCTTGGTTGTCAGCGCGGAGATAAAGCGCGCCGCTAAAAGAGCGTGCTGCAGCGAGCCACCCGCCATGGCAAACATCTCTCCACGCACAAACTCGCTCTTGTGCTGCGCCGCGCGCTCCAGCCGGAGATATTCTTCTTCTGTGACTTTCGTAGCGGGTTGAGTGGCCACTTCCTCTAATTATGATCTAAGCGCCCTTGCTATGCTTGCCCCTGAAATGGCAACCGATGTCATGGAGATGTTCGAAAAAACCGGCGCTTACCTCCGAGGGCATTTCCGGCTCACCAGCGGGCTACACAGCGGAGAGTACCTTCAATGCGCGAAAGTACTTGCGTATCCCGCTTATGCTGAACGCCTCGGGCAGGCGCTTGCCGAAAAGCTGCGCTTGCTGATGCCTCACATTACGTTCGCAACTGTTGTTTCGCCGGCTATTGGCGGCATCGTCATTGGGCACGAAGTCGCCCGAGCGCTTCACGCTCGAGCCTTATTCGCCGAACGCGACGTGCCTCAAATGAGATGACTCTGCGCAGGGGCTTTGAAGTAGCGCCCGGGGAACCGGTGGCGATCATCGAAGATGTCATCACCACAGGCGGCAGCACCAAAGATGTTATTCGGGTTTTGGAGGCGGCGGGGGCTCATGTTTTGGCTGCGGGCTCAATCATCGATCGGAGTAACGGGCGCGTGGATCTCGGTTTGCCGCGCGCCGCTTTGGAAACGCTCGACCCGCTCACCTATGATCCGAACGATTGCCCCTTATGCCGTGAGGGTATTCCTGTCGTAAAGCCCGGATCGCGCCGCGTGTGAGAACGCTCCGATTTGAAGTCGCCTACGATGGAACCGAGTTCCACGGCTGGCAGATTCAGCCCGGTCTCGCGACTATTCAAGGCACTCTCGAAGAAGTGATCGGCACTATTGAAGGCAAGGCGGTGCATGTTGTTGGTTCGGGTAGAACCGACGCCGGCGTTCATGCCCTGGCGCAGGTTGCCGCTGTCAGACTCGAGAATCCAATTCCAGTCGATAATTTCCGCCGCGCCGTAAACCGTCTTTTGCCGCGCTCTATTCGAGTTACTCATGTATCTGAAACGGAACCGAGCTTTCATCCCCGCTTCGATGCCCGGCGAAAGATTTATGAGTATCGAATTTTCCGCGAGGAAGTCTGCTCGCCTTTTGAGCGGCATTTTGTTTATCACCATCCATACCCGTTGAACGAAGCGGCCATGGCCGAAGCAGCTCCCTTGCTGGAAGGTGAGCATGATTTCGCGGCTTTCGCCGCCTCAGACGAAAGGGATGCCACCGAAACTTCCCGGCGGCGAACCATTTTTGCGTCAGCTTTTTCACGCCAGCAGAAGCTTCTGCTCTATTCCATCACCGGCTCCGGATTTCTCAAACATATGGTGCGCAATATCGTGGGAGTGTTGCTCGAGATCGGTAAGGGCAATCTTGGTCAGAAAGACTTACTGGCACGGCTCCAGCCCGGATCCGGCATTCGAGCCGGTCCTGCGGTTCCGGCCAGCGGACTCTTTCTGGTTTCCGTTAATTATGAGTGACGGATGGTATTTGTAAGAACGAACCGTCATGCGTTCGTTTCGCAAGATTCTGATCGCCAACCGCGGCGAGATCGCCGTTCGCATCGTTCGCGCTCTCCGCGAACTCGGGATCTCGAGCGTTGCCGTTTTTTCGGAGGCCGACCGCCGCGCTCTGCACGTCCAGATGGCCGACGAAGCGATCCCGATCGGTCCCGCTGCTTCCTCTGAAAGTTATCTATCCCAAAGCCGGATACTTGAAGCGGCCCGGTCTGACCGGCGCAGATGCGATTCACCCCGGTTATGGCTTTCTCAGTGAAAATGCTTCCTTTGCTCGATGCCTGCGAGGAGGCGGGCGTCAAATTCATCGGTCCGAACTGGCGATCCATTGAGCAGATGGGTTCCAAAACCGCGGCCCGCCAGGTTGCTGTTGCGGCTGATGCGCCCGTGGTCCCGGGTTCCGAAGGAGCGATCAGCGACGTTCGTAAAGCCGGGAGAGAAGCCGCCAGGATCGGCTACCCGGTTTTGCTCAAAGCGTCAGCAGGGGGCGGCGGCAAAGGGATGCGCCGGGTCGATTCCGAATCGGAACTCGCCGATGCCATGCGCCTTGCCTCGAGTGAAGCTGAGCGCGCATTCGGCTCTGGAGAAGTTTATCTTGAAAAACTGATTGAGCGGCCCCGCCACATAGAAATTCAGGTACTGGGCGACGAGCACGGCCAGTTGATTCATCTTGGCGAGCGCGAATGCTCCATCCAGCGCCGCCATCAGAAAATTATCGAAGAGTGCCCGTCTCCGCTGGTACTCGCCAAGCCTGAATTGCGCGACCAGATCGGGAAAGCGGCTCTGAAAATCGCCCGCGCAGCCGGCTACTTCAACGCAGGAACCCTGGAATTTCTCGCGGACCAACAGGGTAACTTTTATTTTCTCGAGATGAATACCCGTTTGCAGGTCGAACATCCCGTCACGGAGTGGGTAACCGGGATCGATCTGGTTCAATGGCAAATCCGGATAGCGGCTGGAGAAGCTCTCACGTTGCGCCAGGAGGATATTGTCTGGCATGGCTCTGCGATCGAGTGTCGTGTTTACGCAGAGGACCCGGCCAACAATTTCTTCCCGAGCCCCGGCAAGATCGCTCACTACAGTGAGCCCTCCGGCCCGGGCGTTCGCGTCGACAGCGGTGTTTACTCTGGTTGGACGGTTCCAATTGAATATGACCCGATGCTTGCCAAACTCTCGGTCTGGGCCGCCACTCGTTGCGCTGCGATCGAGCGAATGCGACGAGCCGTCTCCGAGTATCGCGTGCTCGGCCTGATCACAAACCTGCCGCTCTTCGAAAGACTAATGAAAGATGAACGCTGGAAATCCGGTGATCTCGATACAGGCTTCCTGGATAGCTTCCTGAATCGCCGGCAGCCCGAACCGGTCGATCGCGATAGTCAGGTTGCGGCCATGCTTGCTGCCGCCACGTGGCGTCCGCGGCTGCCCGGGCAATCGGAACCAGCGCCAACGAAGAGCTTGTGGCGCTCGGAGGGAGCAAAAACACTTCTCCGATGAAGTCGCGGGTAACGATCGATGGACAAGACGCCCTCCTGGATTTACAGCAGAATGAGCCGGCAACCTATAAGTTGAGGGGCGTTCTCACGGCGTCCGGCGAAACCTCGATCGCCGAAATCGGGGGAGGTGTTTTCTCGATCTTACTGGGCCACAAGAGCTTCACGGTTCGCATTGTCTCCAATGGTGAGGAGCACGAAGTTTGGGTTGGGAGCAGGCGTTATGCGATCTCGGTTGCTGACCCGCGTGATCGGTCAGGCCGACAGAAGAAGCAAGCGAGCACCGGACCCCTCGAGGTGCATGCCCAGATGCCGGGTAAAGTGGTGAAGCTGCTGGTCGGTCAGGGAGCAGCAGTCCGTGCTGGACAGGGGCTGGTCGTCGTCGAAGCAATGAAGATGCAGAACGAGATGAAGTCTCCGCGGGACGGAATCGTCACAAAAGTTTGCGTGCCGGAGGGCGCTGCGGTTGCAGCCGGCGAGAAATTGATGGTGGTTGGGTAATCTACGGATCGGAATATGGCGAGACAGGATTGTAAATTATGCGGAGGCACCGGCTGGATCGTCGCGGAAGAGGAAGGCGTCTCCTCAGCAAACCGGTGCAATTGCGTCGCTGAAACGCAAAGCAGGCAATTGGAATCGAGCGCTCAGATCCCGGAGAACTATCGCGCGGCTTCATTCGACAACTTTCATCTGCCACACGACAATCCGACAGCTTCGAGACAACTCCAAATGGCAATGCTTCCCGTCAAGAGCTACGCCAACAACTTCCCCGTTTTGAAAGACAAGCTGGGGCTTTTGCTCATCGGGCCCCAGGGGGTGGGTAAAACTCATTTAGCGATCGCAGTGCTGCGCGAGTTGATCGGACGCGGGCACGAGGGCGTGTTCTTTGATTACCAGAACCTTTTGGAGCGGATTCGAGCTGGCTATAACGAAAAAATCGGCACGAGTGATCGCGAAGCGTATCGCACCGCTCTGGAAGCAGAGGTTCTTTTACTCGATGATCTCGGCGCCCACCGCGTGACCGACTGGGTGGAAGATACGGTCACTTCAATCATTACCAGTCGCTGTAATAACAGGAAACCGCTCATTGCAACGACGAACTTCCCCGATCCCGATATGGGCGGTACTGTTGTGGAAAAAGCGGCTCCTGGCTTGGGCGTGAAATATTCACTTCATGACACGCTCGAGGAACGGATAGGCGCGCGCGCCCGCTCGCGCCTCTTCGAGATGTGTACCCTGGTACCCATGTGGGGCCTCGCCGATTACCGGCAACGGCCCCGGCGTTCGTTAAGTATGCAGAGCCGCGACCAGAGGGAGCGGTCTTGAGCACCCAATATGACGGAACCGCGACCCCAGGGAGCGGATCGGTCCCGAGCACTCAATATAACGTTATAACGTTCCTGATCTACGCTCTCGCGGCGGCCGCTCCGAAGCTGTCTACTGCCGCTTTCTCGTCTTCAAACGCAGGGAAGATCGTATGAAGTTTGGTGATCTGCATCAGATCCTTCATTTTTCCTTGTAGATGCAGCAGCTTGAGCGCACCTCCCTGGTTGGTGGCAGTCGTATAGGCGCCTACCAGTTCGCCCAGGCCCGCGCTGTCTACATAACTGACCGACCCCATATTAAGAACGATATTCTTTGTACCTTGCGAGAGTAGCGAACGTAATTCATCGCGCAAAATTCCTGTATTCTCGCCGAGTGTGATTTTTCCACTCAGGTCGACGATTGCCACATCGCCAACCTTGCGAACTTTAGCCGTGAGTGCCATTCAGTGCTCCTTGACCAGAATTGTTAGCGTTTTATTCTAACGTAACGGTTTGCCAGTTGGTACGAGGACTGGTACGGTACCTGACGCTTGGCGCTCGCCGCTAAACTATCAGTGATGAAGTTGGGTGTCGATTTCGGAACGAATCGGACCGTTATAGCCGCCGCCGATCGTGGAAATTTTCCGCTGGTTTCTTTCGAAGGTTCGGATGGCGCGGTGTCCGACTGGTATCCGTCATTGGTTGCTGTGCGAGGTGACCAGCGCCGCTACGGCTGGCAGGCTTGGGACCTTCAAGCCGATCCTTCGTGGACCGTTGTGCGCTCGATCAAACGTCTTCTGGAAGACGCAGGGCCGGAGACGCTCCTCGACCTGCGCGTTCAGCAGATCAAGCTCATAGATTTGCTCCATGGTTTTACCCGGGCCCTGGCCGGCAGTTTGCGAGATAACTCGAACCTCCGGGTCAAACCGGGTGAGCCGTTGGAGATCATACTTGGCGTTCCGGCGCACGCCAACAGCAATCAACGATTTCTTACGGTAGAGGCTTTTCGACAGGCCGGATTTCGAATCATCGGCGTTTTGAATGAGCCAAGCGCCGCCAGCATTGAGTTCGGGCATCGCCAACGCCAGAGCAAAGCCAGCCGCGAGATGATTCTGGTCTATGATCTCGGGGGCGGTACCTTCGATGCTTCTTTAGTCACCCTGGACGAGAACGTTCATCACGTAGTCGCCTCGGAAGGCATTCCGACCATTGGTGGAGACGATTTCGACTACATCATTGCCGACCTGGCCCTGGAAGCGGCAGGTGTGAGCCTCGCCCAACGCGATGAATTGCAACCCGCCGCCTGGTTCCGATTGCTCGAAGAATGCCGCGCCAAGAAGGAAGCGCTGCACCCTAATTCGCGCCGTTTGGCAATCGATCTGGAACACGCCAATCCGGAATGGGGCTCCGTACAGATTCCTGTAGCCGAGTTCTACGAGGCTGCGCGCCCGCTGGTGGAAGAGACGATTGGCGCGGCCGAAGATCTGCTGCGCGACATAGACAGTGAGTTCGAAGCTCTCTACATAACGGGGGGCGGCAGTGAGCTTCCGCTTGTCGCCCGAGTGCTGCGCGAGCGCTTCGGCCGCCGGGTTCGCCGCTCAGCCTACACGCGCGCCGCTACCGCCATTGGACTTGCGATCCAAGCCGATCAACCCGATTCTTACAAGGTGAGCGACCGCTTGTCGCGTTTTTTTGGCGTCTGGCGCGAAGCTGAATGCGGTTCGCGTATCATTTTCGACCCTTTATTCCCAAAAGGCGCTGTGCTGCCCTCACCCGGCCAGCCGCTGCTCTCGATAAGCCGCGAATACTCGCCAGTTCATAACGTAGGCCATTTCCGGTTCCTGGAATGCAGTCACCGCACGGGAGAAGGAGTTCCAACAGGCGAAGTGACGCTGTGGGACGAAATCCGTTTTCCCTTTGACCCGAATCTTCAGGGATCGGGGGATCTTTCCACCACGCGCGTTGAGTACTCCGGCGCGGCGGCCACGCAGCGGATTGAAGAACGTTACGAGTGCGATGGTGGAGGAGCTATTACGGTCACCGTGGCAAACCAGACTTCCGGTTACTCGCGGGAGTATCGTCTCGGCAGATGGTCACAGCAGCGGGAAACAAAGCCGATCAAGCCGGTTGCACGGCGCAGGAAAGCCGCGGGAAACGGCGCGTCGGCGGGCGATTAAGCGATTACACCCGACAACTTTTGCACGGTCTGAAAAGTATCGGCTTCCAATGGTGTCTTGTCCGGCCGGTAGCGTTTCACTCGCGCGAAACGTAAAGCCAGGCCGCTCACATATCGCGGACTCACCTGGATTTCATTGAACGCGATCTCGACCACGATTTTGGGCTCCACATAGACCGTGTACTGATCGCGCGCGATCTCGATTTTCTGCAACTCGGCCGTCTGCCAGGCGAGCATTGCGTCGGTCAGACCTTTGAAGGTCTTCCCCAACATGGCGAAGCCTCCTTTTTCAACGTCTCGCGCGCCGAGATGGAGGTTGCTGAGCCAGCCTTTCCGCCTGCCATTCCCCCATTCAGCGGCAAGAATCACGAGGTCGAGCGTCCGAGCCTGTTTGATCTTCAGCCAGCTTTGTCCGCGTGCGCCCGCTGCATAGGGAGCATTGCGCGCTTTCGCCATGACGCCTTCATGGCCGCCTGAGAGAGCCCGGTGAAGAAAATCCTCGGCCTCGTTTCGGCTTCCGGTCGCCAGATTCGGCACCAGATGAGAGGGCGGAGCGAGCGCGGAGAGTTCCGCAAAGCGCCTGGCTTGCGGCTCGTCTATAGCCGGCCCGCCGTTGAGATAGAGCAGATCGAACCAGAACGGCGTCATGGGCAAGTCGTTCAGCAGCTGATTGACGTTCACCTTGCGGCCAAAACGACGCATCGAGATTTGGAATGGTTGCGGACGGCCGGCGGGGTCGAGGCTAAGGGCTTCGCCGTCGAGGATCAAATCCTGAGCGGGAAGGGCGCGTATGGCTTGAACGATCTCGGGCACTGCCTGGCTGACGTCGTTCGCTCCGCGCGAATAGATAACAACGTCGTCACCGGACTTATGGGCCTGAATGCGAGCGCCATCGAACTTGTATTCGAGCGCGGCCGCGCCCCCGAGCTCGTCGAGAGCCTCGGAAACATCTTCCGCGGTTTGTGCCAGCATCGGCTGGACGGGGTGGAAAAGCTGAATCTCGAACTGGGCTAAGCCTTGCTCGCCACGCTCCATCACAGCGCGCGCGATTGCGGCTGAACCCCCGCCCATCATCGCCGCTCGACGGATGCGATCGCCGCCCAATCCGGATGCTTTGCCCAGCGCCTCCAGCATGATCCCTTCGAGCGCCCCCTGGCGAAGCTCACCAGCAAGCAATCCCGTGAGAAATCTCTGCTCCTCCTGGGTAGCGCGGCCGAAGAGGTTTCGCAATAACTCACGTTTGCGGATTTCAGAACCCGGCCCTCGGATCGCCGCGAACTCGTCTAAAGCTCGATCCACCTCGAGGATCTCGAGCGTTGAAACCTCACGAGCGGCCGTCAGTGCGGCCTGTAGCGTGGCGTAACCGGCGCCAATCCGCCCTTGCCGTGCGGCAGCGGACAAAAAGCCTACTGTTACTTCGATCTCCTCGGGGCTTAAGCGCTTCAGCAAGCCGGCCAGCAGCTCGATCTTTTCAAGCCTTTTGCTGGTGGCCGCAATGCGACGGGAAGTCTCGACGACTTCGGCAAGCAACATAGCGATGACGGCTATTGAAATTGTTCGTCCAGAGGCACACGGTAGCCCGAGGCAAGCGCGTTCGTCTCATTGGCCATGCCAACGATCGCCATCATTTCGGAGAACATTTCATCCGTCATGCCTTTTTTGCGCGCGGAAGAGCTATGGGACGCGACGCAGTAAGCGCATTGATTCGTAGCGCTGACGGCGACATAGATCAATTCCTTCGTGAGCGGGTCAAGCGCTCCGCCGGGCGCCATGATTTGCTTTATGCTTTCCCACGTTCGCCGAAGAGTGGCAGGGTCGCGCGCAATCGCCTTCCAGAAATTATTTACTGAATCCACCTTGCGCGTCGCCATGATGTCGTCGAACACGGCCTTGACTTCCGGATTTGCATCAACGTATTCAATCAACTTTGAATTTGTAGCTGTCATAAGTCTCTTACGAGTTTCCGATCAATATGCCCGCGACGAATACCAGAACTCCGCCCACGACAACCTGGAAAGCGGCGCGTAGCAGCGGAGTGTCCAGATAGTGTTGGCGGATCCAGCTGATAATGCCCAATTCGATAGCGACTACCGCGATGGCAACCGCCAGGGCCGCGCGGAAATCGGTAATCAAGAAAGGCAGAGTGTGTCCGATTCCACCGGCAAACGTCATGATTCCGGTGACGCAGCCGCGAATCAGAGGCCGGCCGCGCCCGGTCAGCGAGCCATCGTCCGAGAGTCCTTCGGCAAAGGCCATGGAGATGCCCGCCCCGACGGAAGCGGCAAGACCCACCAGAAAAGCGTCGTGCGTTTTGTGAGTTGCAAAAGCAGCAGCGAAAAGCGGTGCGAGCGTCGAGACCGAGCCGTCCATCAAACCCGCCAGACCGGGCTGCACAACGCGCAAGACGAAAGTACGCCGTGAGGCTTCCTTCTCGACGGCGTGGGCCTCAGGAGTAAGGTGCTTTTGCTCCATAACCTCGGCGGCCGCGGTGTGTCTGGCTTCCGCTTCCGCCAGGTCGCCGAGCAGCTTGCGCGTCGAGGCGTCGGCTGTTCTTTGGATGGCTAACTGGTAGAAGCGTCCGGTTTCTTCTTCCATCGACTCGATCGCCCGGCGGACGACATTCGGGCCAAGCGGGCGCAGCAGCCAGACAGGAGGTCGCGAGACGAAACCCTTGACGTCCTGCCGCCGGATCAGCGGAAGATGATCTCCGAAGCGTTGCTGAAAAAGCGTGATGAGAGAGGACCGGTGGTCGGACTCCTCCTGTTGCATTTCCTCCAGCACGCGAGAGGAGGCGGGGTAATCGTCTCGAAGAGCCTCGGCGAATTCACCGTAAATTCGGCCATCCTCCTCTTCAAGAGAGACTGCTAACGCCAGAATCTCGCGTTCTGACAGATCTCGAAAATTCTTTGCCATGGGCGTGTTCCGCGATCAATTTGCGAGCACCTCCGCCATAGTGGCCGCATCGTTCATCTTAACGGGTCCGAGAAAGGGATCGCCAGGACTCCTGTGTAAATCGGCCCGAAAGTTCGCCTTTGCGTTCAGCTTCAGCACGGATATGCTGTTATTTGAGGATGATTCTGCATTGCGAACCGCGCCGCTGGTCAGATTTACGGTGCGGAGAAGTAGTCCCATGCTCTCGACGTCACCCATAGAACGCCGAACAGGCTCATCGCCCTGCTCGATATACTGACCGCCCGAGCAACTGCGCGCCATTCGTAATTTAATGGAAGTCATCGGTGGAGCCGCCGGCGCGCTCGCTTAGCATCGTGCCCCGGTCGAAGAAGAAGAGATTACCGCCAGACATGAGAGGCTCTGAACCGGGCCAAGCATCGCTGGCACGCGGCGAGGGTATTTCGCATGATGAGATCCTGCGCGAGTTTGGCCTGAACCAGTGAGCGGTCCGCAACGGATCGCGGTGATCCAGGCGCCCGAGGCCCGCGCCGATCCCCGCAACATCGACCGCGAGATGGCGCTACAGATTCTGTACTGTGTTCGACCGCTACCTCACTTCGCAATGGAGACGTATAAAAGCTCAAGCCGCCGCGCACCGGTTTCCGCCTCCGTTGTGGCGATCACCGCCTCTTCTTTGAACTCAAAGATGAAAACACAATCGCGATCACCTTCGGCTTCGCCACCGTAGAGAAGCTTACCGAGACTGATTGGGTCGCGTATCAGCCCTGCAATTTTTTCGCAACCTGCTTGTAGCGAGCTTCTCTGCCGTCTCCAGGGCATCCGAGGTCTTTGTCGTCACGTCTGGCTCAACGCCCGTTCCTTCCCAATCGGCGTTTGAAAATGGATTGATCGGTTTCAATCTGGGGATACCCATGCCAAAGTGTTCATCGATACGGTGAAAGACTCCGGCATGCGCGCTACCATGCGTCCTCTCGCCGACGAGCGTGGCACGGTGCAGCATTTTCAAGTCGTAGGCAAACTGCTCTGCAGCGGAAATTGTTACACGTGAGGTCAGTATGTACACGGGCTTATCCGTCAACCGGCTGCCTGGCACAGGTTGCGTCCAGGACCGCAGAGTTGGATTGGTCCGCGGGTCGTACAGAAACTCCGGATGATCGAAGAGATACGAGGCGATGAGCGAGACCATGTCGCCATCACCGCCGCCATTGCCTCGCAAATCAAAGATAATCGCATCAACTTGGCTGAACGAAGCCATTATCTTGGTCGCCGTTGCCCGGCAGACCGAGACATCTGGAAAACTGTTGAGCTTCAGATATCCGATATTCTGTGGAAGGATTTTAGCCGTTTCGAAGGTGCAGTTTTCCCGCTGCATTTCCCGCTGATAGGCCGCAAGCATAGCGGGCGTGGGTTCCGCGGGAACTACCGGAATCGGTTCGCTACTGTAGACGACCTCCAGGTGCATATCGTGGCTGACCGCTCTGAGCTGCGCGGTCAACAAACCTGCCAGCTCCTCAGCTCCCGCGACAGCGTCGTACTCGCCCCTTTTCTCACGAGCCGATAATGCATCCGCTGCTTCCTGCGCAATGCGCGGATCGAAGTAGTACTGCTTCACATTCCTGATCGCCGCGTCCACCACACGGCTTCGCTCTGCGGCGTCGATTTTGACGGCGCCAGCCGGAGCCTGGATGCCGGCGGCGGGAATATACGCGGAAGCCGGTGGCTGAGCAGGTCGAGAGGATGATCCGACGTCACGACCGTGGGTAATCGAAAATGGCATGAGACCGAACGTAAGCAGCGAAAGCACTCCGGCGCAAAGTAGCGAACCAAGACGAGGCGGTTGATATACGGAAAGGTAGAAACTCAGCACCCCGCTTTCTCGATGCTGTGGCGAAACGCTCGCGACCGCATGGTGCACCCGGCGATGCTCCCGCGGAACCGAGATCACCAGATCCATCAACAGATCGACCCAAAGCCGCTGCTGGGACAGGAAGCCTGCTTCCTCGCGAGAACGGTCGCGAAAGAGTTGGAGTGCTTCTTCGCCGTACGTCTTCCGGAAACGGGCCGGATAAAGATACAACAGACAGGCATAGATCTTCTCAGACATAATCGCCCCTGAAGATCCGCTTAGTGCGCGCGACACGCAACAGGCCGGCAAGCCTTTCCGCCTCGGAGCGAGCCACTCTGCGCCCGGCAGAGGTTAAGCGGTAATAGCGTCGCCGATCATCGCCAAGTTTTGCGCCTTTGGGTGGGTCAACTTCTAAGATCAGTTTTTCTTCAAGCAGTGTCTGGATGGAACTGTAGAGCGTTCCGGGGCCGAGTCGCATCCGACCGTCGGTCTGTTCCGCGATTTGCCGCATAATGCTATAGCCGTGTAGATCTTCATCAGCGAGCGAGAGCAGAATCTGAAAGGCAGCTGAAGGCAAAGGATCCAGTTTTCGTTTGGGCATGTGATCGATAATCAGTATATCGATAAACGATCTCTGCATCTCTGAGCAGCAATACTGCCGATGCGCTTATTCCTCTCGCAGCGTGATCATCGGGTCGGTTACCGATGCTCTATAGGCAGGGATGAGCGCGGCGATCAAAGTAGCTGTCAAGAGTGCGCACGACGCCGTGATGAAGGCAGCAGGGTCGTTCGGCGTCAGGCCAAACAACAGCGCCCGTGCCAATCGTGATGCGATGGCGGCAATCGCCAGCCCTGCGAGAATTCCAAAGGAAATAGTCTCTGTGGACTCGCGCAACATGAGATAGAGGATGTTTGCCGGTGCTGCTCCCACTGCCATCCGAACGCCGATCTCCTGTCTCCGCTGCACAACCGCGTAGTTCATAACTCCATAGAGTCCGAGCGCGGCCAGCGTAAGGGATAACAGTCCGAAAACACTAGCGACGCTGGAAAGCAACCGTTCGCGAACCAGAGTGTTGTCGATAAGCTGCTGCTGCCCGGAGATGGTGCCAATCGTGAACTGCGAACCCGCTTCGCGGCGCAACTCGGCGCGCCACTGAAGTGATGCCCCGATTCGCCTGTAACTGGACGATCATCGCGAATCCGGGATGCGCTTGGGGAGGAATCCAACTCGCCATCTGCCCATAGGGTTCATAGAGAACGGGAGGCGCCGGATTCCGTAAGCCAGCGAATTTCGCGTCTCTGGCGACGCCGACAATCTGTGTCCAATTAGGCGCATCTGCCAGTTTCGTCAGCTTGCGGCCGATGGGATCCTCTTGACCGAAGAACTTACGCGCGAATGCCCGGTTAACGATCGCGATGGCCGGGGAATTTCGCTGAGAGTCTCTGTCTTCGAAATCCCGCCCTTCCACAAGCTGAATGCCGAGCGTCCGGAAGTAATCGGGTGAAACGAAGAGGATGACTGCGGTTGGATCGGCAGGCGTGCTTTGACGAGCGGTTGTGCGCAATCCGATCCAGTGAGGCGGGTCGTCAAACAACGCGGCAGAAGTGAGACTGGCGCTCTCCACTCCGGGCATTGCCCGTACGCGCCCAAGCAGCTCAGCCCATGCGACTGGAAACATCGCCTCTTCATCACCCGGCCGAGGCAGAGTGAGCCGGGCGGCAAATACTTTTGCAGGCGCGAATCCCAGTGGGGATGAGAGTAGATTTGCTAACGTGCGGCTGAATAAAGCTGCGCCGATCACTAAGACGAGTGAAAGCGCGATCTGCGCGGCGACCAGAACTCTTCTCTGCGATCCGCTCTTGCCACCGGTCAGATGCTTTCCGCCTTTCAATGGCCCAACCACGTCAGCTTTTGCCAGGTGAAGAGCGGGAATGAGCCCGCTCACGACGACCGTTACAAAAGCAACGAGACCGGTAAAGGCAAGCAGTCTCACGTCGAGACCGATGGCAAGCTTCGCAGGTTGATTAGCGGGCGTGAGCATATGAATGAAAACGGGCGCCGCCCAGTGCGCGACCAGCACGCCCAGCGCCGTGGAGACGAATGTAAGGAGAATGCTTTCCGTAGTGAGTTGCTGAAGTATGTGTCGACGTTCAGCTCCAAGCGAGAGCCGGATCGCTATCTCCTGTTGTCGAGCCGTGCCCTTTGCGAGAAGCAAATTCGCAACATTAGTACACGCAATCAGCAGAACCATACTGACCAGCGCCATGACGAGCTGGAGCGACTCTCGGTATTGCCGCCGCAGATAACTGATTCCGCCAGCGGCAGGTACGCCCTTGACTCTCATGCCCGCCAGGAATCTGTCAATCACCGATTTCGGTGTTCCCGGGGGCGCGTGTTGACGCACATCCTCCAGCATCACTTCATTCATCACAGCTTGTATCGGTGCCGCTGCCGTAGCGATGCTCACACCAGTATGTAAGCGGCCCATGGTCTGTAGCCAGAAGAAATGTTCATTCCTCAGGTATTCAGGGGTGCCATGGAAATAGGTGTCCAGACGTCCACTATCTTTCCGACCTCAACCCCAAAGAACCGGGCCGGGGCGACTCCGATAATCTCGAACGCCTGATCGCCAATTCGAATCGCGGCGCCGAGGACTTTTGCCTCTCTATGAAACTTCTCGTGCCACAGCCGGTCACTTATGACCGCTACCGGGTGTTCGCCCGGCTCTCTATCGTCATTTGCACTGATCAGCCTTCCAAAAGCCGGCTCAACGCCAAGAACCTGAAAGTAATTCCCGGAAATGGTCTGGTGAGTTAAGCGTTCCTGGGCTTGTGCTATTCAGCGTCACCGTTTGCTCATCCGCGGGTTGGTACGCGAAAAGGTCAGCTAGCGTTCGTGTTCGTTGACGCAGTTGCTGAAAGACTTTGTAGGAGGCGCCTACTCCCGACGTGTCGTCAGCCGCCGCATTGATTCCCACTGTCCGAAACAACGACGCCGGATCTTTCACGGGCAACATTCTCAGAAGAATAGAATCCATTACTGAAAATGTCGCAACGGTCGCCGCGATTCCCAAGGCTAGCATCGTTATGGCGGCTATGCTGAATCCCGGATCGCGGCGCAACATGCGCACGGCATACAGCAGGTCGCGCGTGAGATGACCGGATATGTCGTCCCTACAAACTTGGTCGCTCGCTCTCTTAACGTGTGAAGTAGACATCTACATAGGTATACTTCAGTATAGGAAATGATTAACGACTCGAAAGGCGCGTAACATGGCCGAACACTTCGTTCCTAGAAGCTTGGTTGCTCGCTTTTCACACTCATGCCTCCATCGACACAGATGTTGGCGCCGCTTACGAAGCTCGCCTGCTCCGACGCTAGGAACACAACGACATTTGCCACTTCCTCTATCGTTCCAATGCGGCCGCGAGGCTGAGCAGCATCAAACGCTTTTCGCGTACGAACGGGATCGCGCTGTTGCGCCACGAAATCGTGCAGCATGGGCGAATCGATTGTTCCGGGGGAGACCGAATTCACCCGAATATTCGCAGCAGCATGATCGATTGCCAGCGCACGTACCAGAGAAATAAGGGCGCCCTTTGTGCCGGAATAGGCGGCCAAACCCGGTAAACCAGTTACTCCGGTGATAGATGCGATCAGTATGATCGAGCCATTTCCTGCTTTACGCATCAGCGGCACAATCTCTCTGCAAACGAGAAAAGCTCCTTTCACGTTGATCGCATACACGCGATCCCAATCTTCTTCCGAAGTCTCCTCAATTGTTCCGGTCGGCATAATACCTGCCGTGTGAACAAGGATGTTCGGAAGACCCAGCGTTCTGACGAGTTCTTGAACGGCCGCTCTCACGTCAGACGCGCTACTAACGTCAGAAGAGAGAGCAACGGCGCGTCCCCCTTTTTCGCTCACCGTCGCCGCAACGCGCCGGCACCCTTCATGGTCGTTATCGAGCAGTCCGACAGGCGCCCCCTCGGCGGCAAGACGAAGCGCAATGCCTTTCCCTATCCCATTGGCGGCGCCTGTGACCAGAGCCACTTTGTCATCGACCAAGCCCATAAATTATGTGTTTCGCCGCCGGCTCAGGAACATCTGCCGTTTGATTGTTGTCACGCCAGAGTAACAAGATAAGACGCGTGCGGAGCGCTCGGCGGGTCCACCTGTTCAGCTCCACCGATTAAAGCGGATACGTAATAGGCCGCCAGTGTCTTAGCCGGATCGAAGGGACCTATTGTCGCTTCATACGTTCGGCGGCCCACGAGTTTCGCGGGCGTGTGACTCCAGTTCGCCTCCTTCTGCATGCGGGTATGAAGCGAGACATTCTCTACCGGCAGAGATCCTGGGGCCACGATCATGATGCGGAAGCATTCGCCATTCCGAAGAATGCCGGGCCGGGTCGGCACGAAGATCCTCGCCTGATGTCGCGAGTCCGGCTGGAGCGCCTGCTTCAAACTGTTTTGGATATCTGCCGGCACGTCATTCAAATATTCCTGGATCGACAACTGAAGTCTCACGAGTGCCAGCCGGACGAATTTGTTATGCATGGAAGCCAGCTGGCCGAGGTCGTTGCGAGTGGCGACGATGTCCTGATACCGCAACATGGTGTCGCGTACGAGTGGCGCCAGTTCAATATACAGTGGCACGCCTTCGTGCGCGATTTTCTGGCGAGCCTCGTCCTCCTTGCCGCTTGCTTTGAGTTTCGAAGCGGCGTCCAGAATCGCATTCAGGCGATGCGCAATAACCCAGGCGTCCGTATAGGGGACCGTGAAGTTAACAAAGCCGGCCAGATATCCTGTTCTTTCCCGTTCCAGCGGTGATGCGGATTTTTCGGCAATCTCGTTGAGGGCACCCGCCAATTCCTTCTGCGATTCCACAACCTCCTTTTCCGGTTCATAATCGCGCCAGTAAAGAAATCCCTGGTCGTAATCGGCAGCCCATTCGCGCGTTACAACGTGGCCGTCTTGCACCTGGCTTGTTCCGGTGTGTAAAACCTTTTGGTGAAGGTCGGCGTCGTTCAGAATCTCGCCTAGCCGGGAACCGCGATCCCCGGAAGCCTGCGACCTGCCATACTCGCCGAAGTGCGCCGCCGGCGTCAGAGTTTCATCCCATGTAGCTTTTGCGAGATAGCCTGCAGTCGCATCCATGATGCGATGTCGCCAATGGATGCCCAGCATCCCTTGACATCCATACCTCGCCGCAAGCTTTACGTCTCGCTGAGTCCGATTGACGTGAAACTGCGGCAGCCACATGCCGGGATCATCCTCCAGCCAGGGAATGGGCCAGCGCTCGCGGTCTTCGAGTTCCCCAAACTCTTGGCTGACCGGATCCCAGCCCAACGAGTCATTTAGAGCGGAGAACACGATGTCGCGAGGAAGCTTTTGGTGAAAGTATTTGAAATGCCGCACCACGCCACCCCAGCCGGAAAGCACCATCCGTTTCCTCGGCGCGTTGCGTTTCAGGAAATCGTAGGCTTGCTGAAATGGTGTCACTGAGAGCGGAACACCCGTCTTCCTGCTCTCCCAATTCATGTCCTCGTCTTCCCAAAGCCAAACGTAATCCACCTCTGGATATGCATCCAACAGCTCGCCCAGGCGCGCTTCGAGCAAGCGGCGGGACACAAAAGATTCGACATCGTATTTGGCTTTGCCGGGGAACGGTTTATCAGGCTTCGGCTTGATTTCGGGAGGTAACGCGCGCAGCGTAGCCTCAGGAAGCTGATACGGCTCGAACCCGATCCCGGTGGACATCCCCAGTTGTTTGGCGTAGGAAAGTGACCGGGCCAGCAAACCTCTGGTTCGCTCTGCTATTTCGAAAATGTTGCGGCCCAAAGTGGTGGCGTCCGAGCCGAAGACTTCACCGCTGAAAAACTGCGCTCCTCCCATTCCATAGCGGGAAGTGCGCTCCGGCAGGTAACCCCAGCGCTGGCTTGCCGAGTTGTCGAGGTAACCAAGATGGCTCACACCAGCGAATTCGAACGAGAGATAAGATTCGGTACCGGCAGACTCGCTCTCCGGCGAGCTATAAACATGCATTCCAAACATGTTGAAGCGCATCCGAAGCATGGCTTCGAAGTACGCCCGGAAATCCTCATCATTGAAGACCGTGATGCAGTTGAGAAAATCAGGCCAAGGTAACAGCCCGCGTACAGAGAAGCGTGGAGTGGAGGTCCAAGGCTGGTTCTCAGAAGGAAGAATCAATGCGCCGGCCGCATCAGGAGGATAGTTCTCCCCGTCGATACCGAAATAAGCGCCCTGCTGTTCCAGAAAACCAAAAACCGAGTGGAGCAGCCCGCGATCGGTGGCGGCGCTGAACGTGACAATGTGCTCGTCTGCACTGATCGAATAAGCTTCTTTATCTTTGAAGCGATCGGGCTCGAGGCGCAGCCGGAAAGTCAATTCAGAGCCGCTCTGCGGGGCGCCGGCTGTGGTAAACCGAACTTCGCCCGGCAAACGAAGATTGGTCAATCCACGCAGCAGCTCTCTCTCGGCCAGGCGGCGGTGGAAGGTGGCCTCCGATGACGCTTCGATTCGAACATCTCGAGTCTCTGCACCTTTTAGAAGCATCACCGTACTTCCAGCAAGAGCACAATCTCGCAGAAACTCGCGCCGATTCTTGATTGGTAACACCAGATCCACGCTCCTGACC
Organism: Terriglobia bacterium; assembly: GCA_963738555.1. GTDB lineage: Bacteria > Acidobacteriota > Terriglobia > Bryobacterales > Bryobacteraceae > Bog-105. The sequence continues at coordinate 76,807 of CAVTXN010000004.1, read as the reverse complement.
GGCTCTACCGTGCACGGTAACGTTCCACTATATCGCACACTCCGAAACTGTCAAGCTCGGAATTTCAACAAGTCCAGCTTCCAGCCGCCCAGGAACTCCTTTACAACCTCACAGGCACGGGTTATAAAGGCTTCAGGCCGTGGCTGGATGAAAAGAATCGGTGTTCGTGAACTCGCCAAATTGGCTAATGTATCGCTCGGAACCGTAGATCGCGCTCTTCATGGTCGCAAGGAAGTAAATGAGAAAACTCGCCAACGTATTCTGAAGATCGCTGAAAAACACGGATACTCTCCGAATCTCACCGCCCGCGCCTTGTCGGTCGGCCGGGCAAATATTCGCATTGGCGTCTGTATCCCGCGTGAAATTCACTACTTCTACGACCAGCTGAGAGACGGCATCTTCGATGAGGCCCGTCATTTTGAACACGTTGGGGTAGAGATCCTATACCGTCCCGTCGATACTCTCGCTTCCAAGAGCAATGGGGTGATAAAGCGTCTCCTCGATAGCGATATTCGGGCTCTCATTCTGACTCCAGGAAACCCGGTGGAAGCAGCACCCTTGATCGAAGAGGCCGAGAAGGAGCGCAATGTGCGAGTTGTCTGTGTCGCGACGGATGACTCCCCGAGTTCGCGCTCCACATCTATCTCGGTTGATCCCTATTTGAACGGAGCGCTTGCCGCCGAGCTGATGGCGAAGTTTGTACAAACAGGATCCGAAGTGGCCGTAGTCACCGGAATGGTAACGACGGAAGACAACGGGAGGAAGGTCGCGGGCTTCACTGAGGGTTTCACTAACGAAAGTATAGGCAGCAAAATCGTCGAAGTAATCGAAGGTCATGAGAACGAAGAGGAGACGTTCGCGAAGTGCACTCGTTTGCTTCGCTCTTACCCCAAGCTGGCGGGCGTCTATGTCAGCACAGTAAACTGTATCCCGGTTTGCCGCGCCATTGAGCATCGCAAGCGAACAGGTGCTGTCCGGGTTATCGCTACAGACTTGTTTGCCGAAGCCGTGCCCTACTTCTTAAACGGGGTCGTCTCGGCGTCTATCTATCAAAATCCGTACCGGCAGGGCCAAACCGCGGTGAGGCTCATCGTCGACCACATTCTGCATGGCGCCTCTTTCCCACCTGTCAAATACCTGAACCCGGCGATCGCGCTTAAATCGAACCTTAGCTTGTTTCGAGAGATTGAAGGCGCGGCGCCGCACACCGCAGGAGCAGCTATGTCCGTATTGACCGGATCTTAGTCCTTACGGCGCCGCCTCCTGTGAAACCTTCGTCGCTTCCGAAAGTACGGATTCAGCGGTATCTTGCGAGTAAAGGTTACGGCTGCGCGCAAACTCGGCTTTAGCTTCGGCCTGTTGCCCGAGTTGCTGGTATGCAGTCGCAAGAAGGAAACTTGCCTGCTTCGATTTCGGATCGAGTTGCGTCGCCCGCTTCAGAAGTTTTACCGCTTCCTGCGGCTCTTTCTTGCGCATGAGGAGCCGTGCCATTTCGAGTTGAACAGGAACGTCATCAGGGCGTTCCCTCACAGCCTGCCGTAGAAATGGCTCGGCTTCATCGAAGCGATTCATTTCGGCCAGCAAAGCACCAAAAGCAAATGTTGCAGGAAGATACTGTCTATCGACTTCCACCGCCTTTCTCCAGGCGCTCAAAGCCGCGGTAAGGTCATGTTGCTTCAGGTGGGCCGCACCCAGATAGAAATAGCCGTCTGCGCGCGTTGGCGCCAGCTCAATCATTTTCTGGAATGAGATTTCAGCGGCTCCATAATCCTGTCTGGTAAATTGCGCCAACCCGATTAGATATAGGACCTCCGGCGAATCGGGATGCCGCTCGAGCACTGACGATAGGATTTTTTCCGACTCCGGCCGCTCTCCCGTCTCGCGCAACGCGGAGGAAAGCCCTATCAGGATCGAAGGATCATCCGTCGGTGTGAGCTTTCGATATTCGTATACCGCCGCTGCATACCGCCGGAGCTGCATGTCGCAAATAGCCAGTAATTGCCGAATTCGCCGATCGTCAGGAATCGCGGCGACGAGATCTGTTAAGACTCTTACTGCTTGGGTCCAGTTACTAAGGCGATAATACGCGAGTGCCAGGTTGATTTTCGCGGGACGAGCGGCGGGGTCGATCGTCAGAGCTTCCTTGTACTGCGTGATAGCCCCATCGAACTTGCCTTCATGCGCCATCACAACGCCCAGGTTGGTCAAAGCGGGCACGGATCGCGGCTGTTGTTTCAAAAACGCCCGATATTCCCTCTCCGCATCTTCGAACTGACCGCTCGCCTGAAGGCGCCGTCCGGCGTCGAAAAGCGATTCGTCCGCGCTACCTCTTACCAGCCCAGCGAACAAAAGCACAAACCCGAAGAACCGACGTACTGCGCTCATCCCGGTTGGACTGGCGGTACGAAGCCGCCCTCCTAGAATTCTATTTTCATACTTACCTGGAGAATTCTTGGGTCGTGCGCGGCGGTTACCTGACCGAAGTCGCCCGCTCCCAGGTTGGAACTGACCGTATCGAAGCTCGTGTGATTGAGAACGTTGAAAGCATCTCCGCGCAGCTGATAATTGACATGCTCTCCGAACTGGAACTTCTTAAACAGTGAGAAATCCCAATCCACTATGCCCGGTCCTCGTACCGAGTATTCGGCCGAATTCCCGAAAAATCCGTACGCGGGGAACGCGTAAGCATTGATGTTGAACCACTCAGCCACCGTTTTGGGGCCATTACTCGTTTGACCGGCGACCACGTTGGGCCGAGTCGCTAACCCTATATTCCCGCCCGTCAGACCGATGTTGAGAGGCATTCCACTTTGTAACTGCGCAATTCCGGATATTTCCCACCCGCCAAACACCTCACCTACAAAGCCTTTTTGCTGCCGGAAAAACGGCAGGTCGTAAACGTAATTCAGAACGAAGACGTGAGGCCTGTCAAACGACGCCAAACTTCGTTCGGCTCGGAGATCGTAGCTATTTTGCGGCAGTTGTGCATAGCTGCTGGCATCGGCGATTGCCTTTGACCAGGTATACACCGCCTGCAACAGCAGCCCCTTCGACATCTGTCTCTTAAGCTGAACTTGTAGCGAGTTGTAATTGGAGTTAGCAGTATTTTCCTTTTGATTGATCGTCGCGAATCCCAGATAAGGACTCAAGTAAGCGGCCGGAAGCGTATTCAAATTCAGCGCCGGGTTGAAGTCGTAACCGCCTTCTGGATAGGGTTGATTTAGGTTGACCGCGCGTTCGAGATGCGTTCCGCGGGTTCCTACATACCCGATGTCCAAGAGCATGCCTTGCGCGAGCTCGCGCTGTACATCGAAGCTGTAGGTTTGCACCATCGGAATTTTGTAGTTTTCGTCCAGGGAGTTGAGGCTGGTCGGCTGCGGTGCTCCAGCCTGGCCGGTGCTTGGGTTATTAAGCGAAGGATTAAATACTGAAACTACCGATGCGTTCGGCGGATTACCCACCATGCTGTAAGTATCGTTGCCCTGCACGCGATAGTAGCCGATTCCATAACCACCACGGATTGACCATTTGCCTGCTCCGGTCGGATCGTATGCAAAGCCGAAGCGTGGCCCGAATGTCCAGGGATAGTTCTTCACCAGGTCCCGCGGCAAGCCATCCTTCACGCCGAGAATTCCGTTCAGCAGATTGCCAGAGTTCGGCTCTATCGTTCCGTTTGGCAAAACGGTAACCGCCTGCGCGGGATTGTAAGCGGACGGAACAAAGTTATAGATCTCATTGTTCTGTTCGTAAACGTGGGGAATATAGAAATAACGAACACCTAGATTGAGAGTCAGTTTCGGCGATACTTTCCAGGTGTCTTGAGCGTACAGCTCTAATTGGTTGTAAATGTAATTGGGCGTAATCACATTACTTAACTGCGAATAAGAAGCCGCTTGACCAAGCAGAAAATCCGCAATCGGATCATTTGTAAAGACACCGGAGAACGTGAAGCCGCCCTGATACCCGGGATCCACTTGCGACTCCACCGGCGTCACTGAATGTTGGTAGGTGCCGCCGAATTTCAGTGAGTGAACGCCAATTATCTTTGAAAGGTTGTCCGTCACCGATTGAATATTGTGATGAGCCCACCAAGGATAGTAACTCGTATCGATCTCTCCCCAACCTCCGGAAAAGCTAAGGTTTGGAACTTTGTCTGGGGCTCCGGATGGACGTGGAAAAAGCGGTTGAATGCTGAGCCCTTGAGGGGCAACGTACGCTCCGGTCAGCCCTACAGCGCCTGAAGATTTCGAGCCGTAGTTACTCGCGTAGTCATAGGAAACTTCATTTAATAAGGTCGCCGTCACGCTGGTCGTCGCTTTCGCTAAAAAGCTGTGGCCCGGCAGGTTGACCGTGGACCCGATATTCGGAAACGATTGGCTCGACCATAGAACACCGGACATACTCTGGTTCTCCGAATCTTCGATGTAGCGCACCTGCACCTGAGTATTGTTCGTCAGCTGATGCGTAACATTCACGGTTTCTTGCCGCCAATTATCTGTGTCCGGAGAGTTCTGGTTGAAGTTCAGGAAACCTGATTGGTTAGGAAGCGGGAAATTGTTCTGCAGAAGCAGCAGAGCATTCTGGTTCATCCGGCTTAGCGGAATCTGATTGTTCGCAAACTGCCTGCCGGTGGTGGGATCGATAATCGGCATGCCCAGCCGTGCAGCTTCTGCCGAGAAGTCGCCATTCCGCATAGCTTGAGTCGGCGTCGCGGCTAGAAATGTGTCCTCCGTTCTGCGCTTACGCCACTCCTGCGCGAAAAAGAAGAATGTCTTTTCCCTGTTCCGATTGTAAAGGTGCGGAATGAAAACCGGACCCGCAATACGGTAACCGAAATTGTTGTAACGGAGAATCGGCGTGTTTGTCGCGAAGAAGTAACGGGCATCCAAATCGTCGTTTCTGAAGTAGTCATAAAGGGCGCCGTGGAAATCCCTCGTGCCGCTGCGAGTTACCACCAGAAGATTAGCTCCGCCCGCGTTTCCGTATTCTGCGGAGTAATTGCTTGTGTTCATCTTGAACTCGCCGATCGTCTCCATCCCGGGAGAGGTCAGAAGCCCGGTGCCATTTCCCATGTCGGTATTTTCCACGCCGTCCACCTGGAAACCGGTAGAAACATCTCGCTGCCCGTTAATCGCAAACCCTCGCTGGCTATTGAAACCGGTACCTCCCTCGTCGCCCATCGTTCTGGACGCGCCCGGGAGGAGCTGTTGCAGCGAAGTGAACTCACGCCCGTTAACCGCAAGATCCGTCATCTGTCGCGTACTCACCGTCTGGCTGATATCGGCCGTCTCAGTGTCTACTGCCGGAGTTGCGCCCGTTACTTCCACCGTCTCCGAGACATTTCCGACTTCGAGTTGAAAATTGACTGCCAGCTGATCTCCGACGTTCAGGTCGATATCGGATTTCGTGGTCTTTTTAAAACCCTGGGCCGACACCTGGACATCGTATTTGCCTACCGGCAACGCGTACGCGGCATAGATTCCGCTATTGTTGGTCGGAAGTGTCCGGGTCTCGCCCGTGGCGGTGTTGCGGACGGTCACTTGTGCATTCGGAATATTGCTTCCACTTGGATCCGTAACAGTACCAGTGATGACACCGGTCGTCTGCGCTTGAAGAATGGCTGCGGCGGAAGCGGCGAACAGGGCAGCGATGACGAGCTTATTTGCGGACAGGGCAACGGACATTGTATTTCTCCTGAAATCGGACTAACAGACGCTCGAAGAAGTCTCATTGCGAGGGTAACGGGCTTGTTCCCGGTACCGTACACGGACAATATTGCAGCAAGAATATATCCCGCCAGGAGGCTCTGTCAAGATGTTTTTCTTGGTCTATCCGCCGGCTGCCGTCAAGTGCCGTTGATCCAGGGGCTTACGGTGTGCGCGCGGGTGGCTGATCGAACAACGATCGGATGGGGCGCTTCACCAAAGCGTCAGCGCCCTCAGAATGAGATGGAATAAGGTCAAGGTCGCTCACGCTCGCCGCTCCGTTTCAAGATTTCAAACGCCGGGACGGTATCTCGATATCGAGCACGCGCCCGGTGGTCGCCCTCCGGTGCGAGTGATGGCTCGACCTCAAAACTTCACGCCCAACTCTACCCATGCTCGCCTCGGTGCGCCTGGCGAAAAGAACGTCACGCTCTGTGCTGGGACGCTGCCTGTGTAAGGCCCCTGCGCGTAAGCTGGAAACGGCAGCGATTGAATCGCGCCCGTGCTGGTCACTGCCGTATTCGAAAGCCAGGCGGCCGTGTAGTACTGACGATTGAAGAGATTGTCGATCTGCACGGCCAGTTGAAAGTGCCGTGTGAAATCCCAATGCGCGCGAAAATTGGTGACCGCGAAACCAGGAGAAACACCGGGCCCTTGGTAATAAACGCCATCCGCTTGATAGGCATTGTTCTCGTTGCCGCGCGCGTATGAGCTCGATATCACTACTTCGTTGAGATCTATGCCGATTTTCGGAGTGATTTGATAATCCAGATAAGCCTTTCCGGTTTGTTTGGGAATGAGCGGAATGCGATTGCCGGGATGGACGGTGATCACGCCGTCGAGCCCGGGGTATCCCTGCAGCGCGATATCGTTCGTATTGTTCGCTGAGCCGTCCAGAACTTCGGTGCTTTGGTAGGTTGCCGACAGGAAGCTCCAGTCAAGACCCCAGGCCAGGCGTCCGATGCTTCCAGCGAGATCCGCGTCAAGCCCTTCGCGCAGCGTCTTAGCGAAATTCTGAAAATATCCGGTTCCGGTCTGCGGGGCCGCGATGAAAAGAATATCGTTGTGGTTCGCCGCACGGAACGCGCCTACGTTCCAGCGCAAGTTTTTCAGGAACGATGCCGCCGGTTTTCCACGCACGCCGAGATCCCATGTATTCGTGACCACCTGCTGGAGCGGCGGATCGGAAGATAACGAGTTGGGCAAGCTGCACGGCGCTTCCGGGTCTGCGCATCCAAGCTCAATGGCCGTTGGCGCGCGGCTGCCCTGCGAGAAGCGCGCATAGATATTCACGCTCGACGACAGACTCCAGGTGACTCCCACCGACGGGTTGAATCGTTGAAAAGCATAGTTACCCGTGAGCGATCCGGGACCAGCGATCGGATTGAGCAGATCCGTGTTGTTGACGGTGGCCCGGTTGTAACGCCCGGAGACGGTCACATTCACGTTTCTGGGAAGCGTGAGCGTGTCTGCGAAGTAGAGGCCCCAGTTGGGAGTCACACCATGCAGATCGACTCGTGTATCTACCGGCGATCCATCCACGCTGGTCGATCCGTCTTGCCACGCCGGAACGCTGGTGAGCGTGTAGTTGGGATTCGCATAAGCGTAGCCCGTGGTCTGTGTGAAATTGACAGCGCCGCGGTCAAACAGCGCTCCGGCAGCGAATAAGTTGTGGCCGATCTTGGGACTGGTATTCCACGTAAATTGCCCGGAGAATCCAACCTCGTTCTGTGACTCTTTCGAATAGACGTTCACGCCGTCGCACGTTTGGCCGGGATCCCCGAGCACCAGCGCTTCGGCAATGCAGGGCCACTTCGGAAATGGAGTGTTCGTGATATTGGCGCCGCTGGCAGGAAAACCCGTGTAGCCGGCGGCACTCAGAATCGCCTGTTCGTCCGCTGTGGGCTGATAAATATCCTGCCCCACCGCGTCATCATTGAAGTTCGGGTTGATTGCTTCGGTGCGGATGTTGCGGTACCAGGCGTTGCCGCTGAACGTAAGCGCGTCGCTGAAAGCGTGTCGCGCGATGAAGTTCAAGGAAGGAGAGCGGTTGGCCGTACTATCGGGATTGGAATACACGCTCGAGTAATTTTGGGCGAGCAAGCGGTAATCCTGCAGCCCGTTTCCGAGCATGGTGTTGTACGCATACGACACGGTTAGCGCCAGGTCGGTTCTGATCGTGCGCCAGCCCAGCCGTGCAAATCCCTGCCGGATATCGGAAGGCGAACGAATGCGCCAGCCCGACTCATGGAAACCCATTCCTGAAATAAACCAGTTGAATCCCGTGGCCCCGCCGCCGCCCCACTCGCCTTCTATCTCTTTTCGTCCACTGCTGCCGTACAGTATGTTTCCGCTCACGCCGGGATTGGTAAGGCCGCTCTTTGTAGTTACTGAGAGCGCTCCTCCCAGAGTGTTGAGCCCGAACAGAGGGTCGGACCCAGGCACGAGTGTGACCTCTGAGATCGCATTTTTGGGAATCAGGTCCCAGCTCACAACATCGCCGAACGGCTGATTCTGCCTTACGCCGTCCACATAGACCGACAGTCCTTCGGGCGTACCGAGCAGTGGCGAAGCAGTATAGCCGCGATAATTGACGTCAGGCTGGAACGGGCTCTCTTGCATTTCATTGAAATAGACGCCGTTCAGCCGGCGATTCATGAAGTCGGCCAGATCGAGCGCTCCGCTGCTCTGAACATCAGCCGAAGTCGCCGTCTGGACTGGACCCGCAATCTGATTCAGGTTGAGATCTGTGCCGGCGAGCGGGGTCTCCGACACTACGCTCGTTTTGAAGGTTTGCGAAGCGGGCAGCATCGTGATCACGCGCGAGACCGACTTTCCCGATGGCACGTTGATCAGCAAACTTTGCGTCGTAAATCCGGTTTGCAAAATCTCCAGGCGGTATCGGCCTTTCGGCAGATTGCTGAGCGTGCAGGTCCCCTGCTCGCTTGTTTGAAAACTGCGTTCTACTCCGAGGGCATCGCTCTCCAGCTTCCCAGAAGCTTTCATTGGCGCGCCGGACGAATCCTTCACCTGCACATGGACTTCACCCATCGGGATCTGGCCGCGAATTGCCGATGCTGCTAATAGAAGCATCGCCAGGGCGCATGCAGATCGCATATATAGGTATTCCATGCGCAGCGGTTCTGTTCAGTGTTTTTGATGAGAAATTCTACGTGTGCCGGCTGAACCGATTAATGAAAACCGCTCAGCGGCCGATCCGTGTGGAAATACAATCCGATTCGATTCTGCGGACGGTCCCGGCATTTCTGTTTTCGGCGCGGCCTTTCTAAGCTTAAGCCGGCGCAGTTTACTTCTAACTTGTATATTCCTTTTGTGACCGTCTTGTTCAATGTCTTTGCGTCTGGTTAGAGCTCGCCCATGCTACGGTCGTTCTCATGATACCGGCAGAGCGCGACGGCCTCGACATGCTCGGCTATACCGTGGTCGAAAGCAAAGCTAGTGGATTCTTGAAATAGCCTGAACCCAACAATTCGTCATTAATGGCCAGCTGGTTACGTAAGGCTGTCCTGCCGCATGTGTTCAGTTTGTTTAGGAACGGTCTCGATTACCGTAGCAGCCGGCAAAGAGAAATGGAACACAGACCCTATTCCCAGCTGCGATTCGACCCAAATGGTTCCTCCGTGGTGTTCGACGATTTTTTGACAGATCGACAGCCCCATGCCCATGCTGCCGTAGCGATCTGCGCCATGCAAACGCCGGAACATGCCGAATATGTGTTTTGTGTATTCGGCGGGAATGCCGATGCCGTTATCCTGAACCGAAAAGCTCCATTCGGTTCCCTTGCGCTGAGCATTGATATCGATCTTCGGAGCGACGTCTGCCTTCCGGTACTGAATGGCATTTTGAATTAGATTTTGAAAAACCTGCTGAAGGTCTCTTTCAGCCACTCGAACCCGAGGCAGATCCGTATGAACGATAACGGCCTGATTCTCTGAAACCATTACCTGTAACTGAAGCAGTGCGTTATCGACGGCGAGATTCGCATCGGAAGAGCTGCCGGGCTCGGAAGGATTTCCGGCGCTGGTATAGACGGCTAAGTTCGCAATGAGCGCGCACATTCGCTTCGCCTCCCGCGCGATTGACCGAATAAAACTCGTCGCTTCCGGATGCAAACCGCTGCTGTATCGTTTTTCGAGCAGCTGCGAGTAGCTCGATACGCTGCGGAGTGGCTCCTGGAGATCATGATTGGTGGAGTAGGCAAAGCGGTTCAAATCATCATTGGCTCGGCGGAACGCAGCCTCAATACGTTTCTGCTCATGGATATCAGTGAATGTTCCAAACCAGCGAATGCTCTTTGCAAAACTGTCGTGGACCGGGACGGCCCGGCAAAGAAACCAACGATAGCCTCCAGACCGGTGATCCGTAAAGCGGCACTCGGCTTCATATGCTTGCCGTTCTTGGACGGCAGATTCCCAACCGGTCAGAAACAGTCGCAAATCCTCCGCATGAATCACTGAATACACGTCCTGGCTGAGATCGTGGGAGGGAATGGACCCGGTGAATTCAAACCACCGCTGGTTGAGGTATTCGATCGATCCGTCCGCCCTGGCAGTCCATACGATTTGCGGCATGGAATCCGCTAGTTGCCGGAAACGCAACTCACTGACGCGCAACTGCTCGGTTGCCCGTTTGCGCGCGGTGATATCGGCAGCGATACCCAGCATTCCGATGACCTGGCCTTGCGAATTCGTCAGCGGCGCAGTCCAGAGATTGGCATCAAACGATGTACCATCCTTATGGAGATAATTCACCTCGAGACTCTTCAGAGCGCGTTTTTGTTTGTACAATTGCAAGCGCTTCTCGAATTCCTGCCGGCTCTCTGCAGGAATTACCGGCAGAGGTTGGCCGAGCGCCTCGGCCGCAGACCAGCCGAACAGCTGCTCCGAAGCCGGGTTCCAGAATGTGACGCGCCCTTCCAGGTCAATTGCGGAGATCGCTAGCGGTGCAGTTTCCGCCACCGCGTGCACAATTTCGTTGGCTCTTCGCAATTCTTCCTCGGACCGCTTCCGTTCCCTGATTTCGCTCTCGAGTTGCCGGTTCGCTGCTTGCAAACGTTTGGCCTTGCGGCGAGCCACGAGCGCGAGTAAAACCGCGGCGCTGAACAGGAGCATGAACAGGGCAATGAGCGCCAGCCCCAAAACGCCCGTGCTCAGCACCAGGCGAAACGTCATGCCGTTGATCCTGAACACCAGTTCGTGCGCCCCTGGAGCCTGGCTGAGTTGCCCCTCGGCTGGCACGCCCCACCCGTGCCCGTTTTGCGCGAAGTTCCTCAAAAGAAACACTACGGCTAGAACGAGCTTGAATCCAGCGGAGATTCTGGTCACTCTGTTCGAGCTCCTTTCCCGGGAGCAGCATCACCGGAATGCTGCACCCCAAACATTCGCGCCAACCGGAGCGCGACGGCTCATGGAGCTACAGTGAAACTCTTACGAAAAGCGCGGCAAACTCGCCTGACCGGAGTCTGCGCTAGCAGTCTCTTTTATAACAATTGCTTCCACCAGGAAAACACTCGCCAGCCCGAGCCATCGTGCGGTCTGGCCCGAACATAAGCAAGCTGGTATATACTACCGTGATCCGGAACCAAGATGGAATCCGGTTCAATTCATTTTCCTAAGGAACGGCTATGTCTATGCGACCCAACTCTCGCCACGTGCTGCTGATCGGCCTGGCTCTTGGCGCTTCTACCTGCTTCGCTTTTGCTGCCGGTCAAACCGGATCGGCAATCGCATCCCCACGCATCCTGCAACCGATCGATTCGAGCAATTTGGTCGAGCTTGCCGGTAGTACTCACCCGCTCGCGCTTCCGCAATACGATCAGGGAGCGGTACCGGACACTCTCCCGCTGGAGCACATCTTCGTGCAGCTTCGACGCAGCGCCGCTCAGGAGCAGGCCCTTGAAAAGCTCATGCGCGAGCAGCAAACCGCCAATTCCGCCAGCTATCACAAGTGGCTTACGGCCGATGAATTGGGTGCGCGCTTCGGTCCGGCCCAACAGGATATCGACATGGTCGTCCAATGGCTCAATTCGCTCGGGCTGCAGGTCAATGGGGTTCATAAGGCTGGATTGACGATTGACGTCACAGCGACCGCCGGGCAGCTGCGCGATGCATTTCAAACCGAGATCCACAGCTACAACGTGAATGGCCGGCAACACATCGGTAACGCAAGCAATGTCAAGATTCCAGCGGCCCTCGCTCCCGTCGTAGCCGGCGTTGTGTCGTTGAATGACTTCATGCCGAAACCTCTGATGCAAAGACCCAAAGCGAATTTTTCTTTCCCTTGCACCGGATGCCCCGATGGGTTCAATGGCGTGGAGTTATATCTCGAAGCGCCTGCGGATTTCGCCACCATCTACAATGTTGCTCCTCTTTACAAAGGAAGCAAGCCGGTCACAGGCAAAGGACAGACTGTCGTCCTTCTCGAGGACACCGATATCAATCCAGCCGACGTAGCGAAATTCCGCTCCGCCTTTGGACTTTCGAAGTACTCCGGCACCTTTACCCAAATTCATCCCGGACCCGGTTGCGTCGATCCGGGCAAGAATGGCGCCGAGGGTGAAGCGGCCATCGATTCGGAGTGGGGCGGCGCGATTGCGCCCGACGCCAATGTAGAATTAGCTTCCTGCGCGGACAGTTCGACTAATTTCGGCGCCTTCATTGCCGCTCAGAACTTACTCGACCGCATAAACCCGCCGCCCATTATGAGCCTCAGTTACGGAGGCTGCGAAGCCGCGCAGGGACCCGCCGGCAATGCTTACATGAATGCTCTTTGGCAACAAGCGGCGGCGGAGGGAGTTTCGGTATTTGTTTCTGCCGGAGACGGCTCCGCGGCAGGTTGCGACGATTTCAATACTTCTCCGTATGCGTTGGCGGGCATTGCGGCGAACGGCCTTGGCTCCACTCCTTACAACGTCGCTACCGGCGGCACTGATTTTCTCGATACCGCCGAAGGCACCAATAGCGTGTATTGGAGCAAGAGCGACAGCCCGAACGGAAAATCCGCCAAATCGTACGTGCCCGAGATGCCCTGGGACGATTCGTGTGCCAGCAGTATTCTGTTCACGTATTTCGGCTATTCGAGCGGCTTGGCGTTCTGCAACAGTGTCGTCGGTTCTGGACTGCTCGATATCGTCGGCGGCAGCGGCGCCCCCAGCTTCGTATACTCCAAACCTTACTGGCAGAGCGGGATTATTGGCATGCCGAATGACGGCAAGCGCGATCTGCCGGACATCTCTCTATTTGCCTCGAACGGATTCTGGAATCACGCCATCCTTTTCTGCATGTCGGATCCGAAGGAAGGAGGATCCCCCTGCAACTATTCAGTGCCTGTGGACGCGTTCTTCAACAGCGCGGGCGGCACTTCGTTCACTGCCCCGCAATTTGCCAGTATCCAGGCATTGATCAACCAAAAGGCAGGCGGCGCTCAGGGGAACCCAGATCCGATCTATTACGACCTGTATCGGACTCAGTTCAACAGCCACACGAACAACTTGGCAGAATGCAATGCGACCAAAGGCAACCAGATCGCGTCCTGGTGCATTTTTCACGATGTCACGGTGGGGAATAACGACGTTCCGTGCTACGGCACCGTCAACTGCTACGATCCCTCGCCTGCCGATTATGGAGTGCTTTCCAAGTCAGACCGCACTCTTCAGGTCGCGTATCCCGCGCACACGGGATGGGACTTCACCACCGGATTGGGCAGCGTGAATGTCGCCAACTTAGTAAATAGATGGCCATAAGCAGAAATCGATTCTCTCTGCCGTGGAACGCTCCCGCCGGGCAGCCCAAACTCTGCTCGGCGGGCTTCTGAAATCGTTACTTGTGCGCGGGCGGTTTTTGTCTCGTTTGTAAATTCTGCATCTGTTGCGTGTGCTGCTGCTCCAGATGCTGGGTTTGTTGCTGGTGCCGTTGTTCCATTTGCTGCTGTTTAGGTTGGCTGTAATTCTGCTTGATCGCCTGCTGATGCTCCTTCTGTTGTTGTTGTTCTAGCCGTTGATGTTGCTGGTTCTGCTTTGCTACTAAGTTTGCTTGTTGCTGCTGGTATTTTTGGTCCAGCTTGCCATTTCCCGTAGTAACAGGCGCAGACGGCTGGTGCGGCTGAAGCTCACTCGCATGCGCAGGGGCGGCAGCGTGGGGAGTCGCGCTTCTGTTTTCCGGTTGACGCGCGTTTGCGTTCGCCGGTTGTCCTGCAACCCGGCCAGGTGGCGGATGGTAAGGCGCGCCGGCGGCCCTGGCTGCAACAACGCCCTGGCCGCTGAATGTCCCGGGTCTACTCGTGGCAGCTATCGAAGGCCTGCCTTGATTGGCCGCCGCTCGGAGACCGGGATTCGAACGAGCGGCTTGTATGTGTTGCATTTGCGCGGCCACCGGTGGAATATGGCGCTGTTGCGCCACCGCCTGCTCCTGCGCAGTCGGACGCGCAGTAATGCCGCCCTGCCCGCCGTTGTAACTGACCCGGTTTACTGTGACGTTGTTAATGACCGTGTTGTACGTATTATGGACATTAACGACATTTACGTTACTCACGGCGCGGTTGTAGAAGAATTGGCTCCCCTGCCACCGGCCGCCCTCGAAGCCTCGCCCGAAGTAGCCGAAGCCGTAGTCGATGCCTCCATAAAAGCCAACCTCGGTAGCCCAATAGCCTTCATGGAAAATGAACCCGTTGCCTTCCCATCCCCACCAGCTTGGCGTCCAGAGAAAACCCGGCTCAGGAGCTAACACCCATGTGCCCGGAACCCAGTAGTAACCATAATCGGGGTCGTAAGCCCAATAACCGGGCATCCAGAGATATCCTTCTTCCGGACAAACTGGCTGTTCGTAAACCGGCAGAGCGGGCGGTCCGAACGAAACCGTAATCGCGACTTGCGCGAATAACGAGCGCGCCATCGCAAATGCGAAAAGCGCGAGAAGCATAACGCGGGTAGCATGTTTCATCTACGCGACGCTCCCTTCAGAGTGGTAATAAAGGTTCGGCAGAGAATCGTGATTCCGCCTACCAACGCTCGGATTCTAACACTCCAAACCCGCCTGCTCCCACCGGTAAGTTATATAGCAGTGCTATTACTTTTCGCCCAGGCCTAAACAATAAAAAACGGCCCGGATCGCTCCGGGCCGGTCTGATGCACTCTTCTCTGTTACGCTTACTTACTGCGGCTGCACAACTGTGAAGCCCGTCTGGCCTCCGACGTTCACCGTCAGTAGAGCCGGTTTCCCCTTCGCCTCGTTCATCAGGCGTCTGAAATCGCTCGTGTTCGAGACTGGCTGCCGGTTCACTGCGATGATCACGGCGCCCTTTCCAAGGAAATTAGCGTCTGCTGCCGCGCTGCTCTGATCAACATCATCGACGACGACGCCTTTCGTAGTCGGCGGCACGTTGATCTGCTGCGCGATGTCCGGCGTCAGGTTCTCTACCGTAATACCGCGTTCGGTGACGCTTCCGTTCGGGCCGCTGTTGTTGTCGTCATTGTCTCCACTGTTATCGTTGCTTTGTTTCTTCGAATCCCAATCGATGCCGTTCGGCCGCTGGCCAAGCGTAATGCTGAGTTGCATTGGCTTGCCGTTGCGAACGATGTCCAGATTCACAGTCGAGCCCGGAGAGCGCGAAATTACCGCCAGCGTCAGATCGTCGGCGTTGTTGACCGGCTTTCCGTCGATGGCCGTCACCACATCGCCCATCTTCAGGCCGGCTTTGTCGGCTGGACCACCCGGCGTCACTTGATTGACCAGTGCGCCTTTATCATTTTTCAATCCGAACTGCGGGGCCATTTCCGGAGTCAGCCCGCCGAGCAGGGCGCCCATGTAACCGCGCGATACTTTGCCGCTCTTTTCGATCTGATCCATCACCTGCTTGGCCATATTGGATGGAACCGCGAAGCCGATGCCGATGTTTCCACCCTCGCCTCCGCCGAACGAGTTCCCGCCCGTCAGAATCATGGTGTTAATTCCAATCAGCTGTCCCTCAGCGTTGATCAAAGCGCCGCCGGAGTTACCCGGATTGATTGCCGCATCCGTCTGAATGAAATCCTGGATATGCGTCTGGCCTTCCAGCTTCCGTCCCTTCGCGCTTACGATTCCCATGGTCACCGTGTGATCCTGTTCGAACGGATTCCCGATCGCGAAACAAAGATCACCAACCCGCGCCGCGTCTGAATTGGCAAACGGAAGCGTGGGAAGATCGTTGGCCGTGATTTTGACCACAGCCAAATCCGTTTGCGGGTCCGTACCCACTGTCTTGGCCGTGAAATCGCGGCCGTCGGAGAGCTTCACTTTAAGAAGCGTCGCCTTTTCTACTACGTGATTGTTGGTCAGAATGTACCCGGAGGGGCTGACAATTACGCCCGATCCCAGCCCGCGTTCGCGTTGATCGCGCGGCCGCATACCTTGGCCACCGAAAAACTGCCGGAAGAACGGGTCAGACGTGAACGGGTTCATCCCCTGCTGTTCCGAGGCTTTGATCACTCGAGTCGAGCTGATGGTCACCACCGCCGGCGACGCCTTCTCGATAATGTCGGCGAACGAATTCGATAACTGAGTGACCCGCTGCGTACTCTCTTTCGTGTCGGCCCGGGCCACTACGGCCACCGGGCTGTTCGAGTGTGTAGCGACGGCGAATGCGGCGATCAGGCCGCCGCCGATCGATGCCGCCACCAGCGTCAGAATCGCGGTGGAGCGGCGGAATTGGACTACGTTGTTAGACATGTCCCGAAAAAAATCCTTTCTGTCTGGCGGCTCGTCTGGCGACCCTGCCGCGTTCCTAAAATATGACGTGCTAAACCAAATTTCGACTCACAATGTGTGAGCCGAGCCGCGACCGTGAGGAAGCGGAACTAAGACACTCACCTTGCCGCCGCCTCCACCTTCGGCCCCTTCGTTATCTTGAACTTCAGGCCAGACCCCGCCGGATCCGCATCGAGCACAATCTTTTGGCCGTCCCGCACTTCTCCGCCCAGAATCCGCTTGGCCAGCGGAGTCTCAATCTCCCGCTGGATGGCCCGCTTCAGCGGCCGGGCTCCATAGTTCGGATCGTAACCGATACGCACTAGCCTGGTACGGGCCGCATCCGTGAGTTCCAACTCTATGTGGCGTTCTTCCAGCCGCGCCCGTAACCCGGCCAGCTGAATCTCCACTATCTCTTTTAGATGCTCCTCGCTCAGCGCATGGAACACGATAATCTCATCGAGACGGTTCAGAAACTCCGGCCGGAACGCGTGCCGCAGTTCCCCGAGCACCGCATCCTTCATACGCCGGTACTCTTCGCCATCAAATGCGCCCCGGTAATCGAGAATCCGGTGGCTCCCGATGTTCGAAGTCATGATCACGATTACGTTCTTGAAATCGACTGTGCGGCCCTGGCCGTCCGTTAAACGGCCATCGTCCAATACCTGCAGCAGCGTATTGAACACGTCATGGTGCGCTTTTTCGACTTCATCAAACAGCACCACCGAATATGGCCGCCGTCGAACCGCCTCGGTCAGCTGACCCCCTTCGTCGTATCCCACATACCCCGGAGGCGCCCCGATCAACCTGGAAACGGTATGTTTCTCCTGGTACTCCGACATGTCGATGCGAACCATCGCCCGTTCGTCGTCGAACAGGAACTCCGCCAGCGCTCGCGCCAGCTCTGTTTTCCCCACTCCGGTAGGGCCTAAGAACAAGAAGCTCCCAATCGGCCGCTTCGGATCCTTCAACCCGGATCGAGCGCGTATTACCGCTTCCGCCACTGCCAGTACGGCCTCGTCCTGCCCGATCACTCGTTTGTGCAGCTCGTCTTCGAGCGCAAGCAGCTTCTTCATCTCGCCTTCGAGCAGCTTCGAAACCGGAACCCCCGTCCAGCGGCTCACGACCTGAGCAATATCTTCTTCGTCGACCTCTTCTTTAAGAAGTCGCGTACCGTTCTGGTTCTTTGTGGCGCGCTCTTCTTCCGCTTTCAGCTGCGCTTCGAGCTGCGTCATCTTGCCGTATTTGAGTTCTGCTGCTTTATTCAGGTCGTACGCCCGTTCCGCCTGGGCGATTTCCACCTTGACCTGTTCGATCTGGGTCTTCAGCCCTCGTACCCGGTCTACTGCTTCTTTCTCGTTCTGCCACTGCGCTTGCAAAGCCGAAGATTGCGTCTTCAACTCGGCTAGCTCTTTCTCGATCCGCTTCAGCCGCTCCTTCGAAACCGAATCCGACTCCTTTTTCAGCGCCTCGCGCTCGATTTCGAGTTGCATGGTGCGCCGCAGAATCTCGTCCAGCTCGGCCGGCATGGAATCCATCTCCGTCCTGAGCTTTGCCGCGGCCTCGTCGATCAGGTCTATCGCCTTATCGGGCAGTTGCCGGTCCGTGATATATCGGTTCGACATCACCGCTGCCGCTACCAGCGCCGTATCCTTAATTCTTATTCCGTGGTGCAGTTCATAGCGCTCGCGCAAGCCGCGCAGAATCGAAATCGTGTCTTCCACAGTCGGCTCATCCACGAAGACCGTCTGGAAGCGCCGCTCTAAAGCCGCATCTTTCTCTATATATTTGCGATATTCGTCGAGCGTCGTCGCCCCGATGCAGTGCAGTTCGCCGCGCGCCAGCATCGGTTTGAGCAGATTACCCGCGTCCATTGCGCCTTCTGCTTTCCCGGCGCCCACCACCGTGTGCAGCTCGTCAATGAACAGAATAATGGCGCCCTCGGAAGACTGCACTTCCTTCAGCACTGCCTTCAGCCGCTCTTCAAACTCTCCGCGGAACTTCGCGCCCGCTATCAGGGCGCCCATATCCAGCGCGACTACCTTCTTATCCTTTAACCCTTCGGGCACGTCGCCGCGCACGATGCGCTGCGCCAAACCCTCTACAATCGCCGTCTTTCCAACACCCGGCTCGCCGATCAGCACCGGGTTGTTCTTCGTACGCCTCGAGAGGACCTGAATCACGCGCCGGATCTCCTCGTCGCGCCCGATCACCGGATCGAGCTTGCCCTTCGAGGCCAAATCCGTAATATCCCGGCCATATTTCTGTAGCGATTCGTAGGTCGCCTCCGGGTTTTGCGTGGTCACGCGCTGGTTCCCGCGCACCTCCACCAGCGCCTTCATCAACCGGTCCCGCGTCAAACCCGATTCCCGTAGCAGTTTCCCCGCCGGGCCCTGATCCTCGGCCGCTCCCAGCAGCAGGTGCTCGATCGAGACGTATTCGTCCTTTAGCCGCTTGGCCTCGTCCTCCGCCTTGCTAAATAACTGCGACAGCCGGTTCGTGATATATACCTGGTCCGGCCGCACTCCCGCTCCGGAAACCTTGGGGAGCTTCTGTATTTCTTGCAATAACCGCTTATGCAGGGGTTCGAGCGCGACATCAGCGCGCAGTAAAATCGAGGGAGCCAGCCCCCCCTCCTGCTCCAATAACGCCAGCAGCAGATGCTCCACATCGACCTGCTGATTTCCGTGCTCTACCGCCAACGATTGCGCCTGCCGGAGCGCCTCCTGCGACTTCTCGGTCAGTCGATTAAAATCCATAATTTATAGATAACACTTTAGCGTGCTAGGGTGCAATAATCTTAGTGGAATTCGCTCAAGTTTGTGGTCCGCGAACCTGCGGAATCGCAAGATAAATGGCTGGAGGACGCGTCAAGCGATTAACCGAAGTTCGTCACAACCACTCGCTTGCGGGGCTGTCAAAAAATCGGCACTGGCGGAGCTAGGGTAGAACATTTCATATAGGAAATGTTCGTAAATGGGGATAACCTGAATGCATGGAGCAGCAGGAGATTCCGAAGCTGAAGGCGATAGACCGGCAACAGGGGTGCTTTGCCACGCTACGGCCGGACGATCTGGTTGAGGGCGACCACCCGGCGCGTATTATCTGGCAGTTAAGCGAAGGATTGGATTTATCGAAACTGGAAGCGGGGATTCGGAGTTTCGAAGGCAGTGCCGGAAATTCGTGTTGGCCGCCGCGACTGTTGTTGTGCGTATGGCTATACGCGTATCAGCAAGGGATCGGCTCAGCGCGAGAAGTGGTGCGGCGCATGGAGTGGGAACCGGGCTTTCGCTGGCTGTGCGGCATGGAAGTGATCAACGTGCAGACGTTGTGCAGCTTCCGCCTGCAGCAAAAGGGAAGGCTGGAGGAGGTAATGGCGCAGGTGCTGGCGGCGTTGGCCGAAGAGAAGTTAGTGGATCTGCGCACGGTGGTGCAGGACGGGACCAAAATCCAAGCGCGCGGAGGCAAAGGCTCAGCGCACCGGCGGACGACCTTGGAACGGCATTACGAAGAAGCGAAGACCTACATCAGCCAGATGGAAGGGGAGATGGCAAACAACAGCGAAGGTGTCCGGACACGGCGGCAGACGGCTTTGGAACGTGCACACCGTGAGCGTCTGAAGCGTTTGGAATCAGCCCTGAACGAGATGACCCGGCGGGAAGAAGACGAATCGGATGCCCAGAAACGCGCGCAGTTGCGCGTCAGCGAGACGGAACCGGAGGCGCGCCTGATGCGCCATACCGAGCACGGCGGATGGCTGCAAAGTTATAACGTACAGATCACAACCGAGATGCAGAACAACTTTATCGCCAGCGTACAGGTCACCAGGGATCAGAACGACACCCAGCAACTGCTGCCTGCTTTAAAAAATGTGGAACAGTGGACGGGCGTGAAGCCGGAACAGATTGTGGCTGACGAAGGGTATGTGACGCGTGACAACATTCAAGGCGCGGCCGAAGCGCACGTCGAGTTGATTGCGCCGGTACCGGACGAGTTTGCACGCAAGGCCGCTTCTCGCAGCAGACTGGGGATCGCGGATGAATTCGATGCATCGTTTTTCCGGCAGGAGGGTGACAGCTTGCGCTGCCCGGCAGGAAACGAGTTGGTGGAAATTGGACAGAAGGTGCATCACGGCTTGCTGGAGCGCACCTATGCCACCGCCCCCGGAACGTGCACCGCCTGCGTGCACAAACCAGATTGCTGTCCCAAGTCGGGATCGCAAGGGCGGCTGATTCATCGCATCCTGGAGCACGAATCGATAGTGCAGCACGCGCAACGAATGGCTACGGAGCGATGCCGCGCGTTGTATCGCTTGCGTAGCCGCGTCGGCGAGTTCTGTCAGATGCGCTGGAAGGGGAACTGGGGCTTGCGCCGATTCGCGCTTTGGGGCAAAGAAAAGGCACAAACCGAAGCCCTCTGGATGGCACTGGCGTTCAACTTCAACCAGTGGCACTGGGCACGCGCCAACGTTCAGCCCGGCCTGAGCATCTGAACGCCTTGTAAGAGCGCGAATCACCTCAAAATCGAGCAAAGCGCTTCAGAGACTTGCCGGCACCGTGCCTTGCTTTTTCATATCGCCCGGAACCAAAACGCCTCTTCTCCACTGCACTGACTCTCTGGCATCCGTTTCGCTCTCCAAACGTGAATCCTGATTTTTTGACATCCCCTTTCGCTGACGGGCAAGTCGAGAAGCTCGGCCCGGAAAACGCTGCGGAAGACTGTCGATGCCGGCAACTTCCTCAACCAGCGACGTTCTGCGTCCCGTTGCGACATCGAGCGCGTCGAATACTATCGTTGTTGGGAGCTTAAGCAGCCATGCCAGCTAGCGTCGTGAATGAGAGCGCTAAGAGGAAAGCCGGAGAGGTTCCGCTCGCACCAGGCGACATCGGAACGGCAGTCGAAGAGGAATTGCGAGACGTTTCGATCATCGACGTCCACACTCATTTGTTCATGCCTTCGCTAGGGAAGCTCGGCTTGTGGGGCATAGACGAGCTGATCACCTACCATTACCTGGAAGCGGAACTCTTCCGTTCTTCTTCCGTCACTCCGAGCGAGTACTGGCCGCTCAGCAAGCGCGAGCAAGCCGATCTCATTTGGCGGACGCTGTTTCTAGAAAACGCCCCGGTTTCGGAGGCTACGCGCGGAGTTGTCGCAGTGCTGCAGTCGTTCGGCTTGGAAACACAGGCAGGAGACCTACGCGAAGCCCGAGCCTTCTTTGAGCAGCAGAAACTCGAAGCGCATATCCAGCGGGTTTTTAAACTCGCCGGCATCAGTGCGGCCGCGATGACAAACGATCCGCTCGACCCTGAAGAAGGACCAATGTGGGAGCGCGGAGCCGAGCCAGACTCGCAATTTCACCCAGTGCTCCGATTGGACCGAATTCTGAACAGGTGGAAAGAACACTGGGAACGGCTGGCGGCGAAGGGCTATCAGGTCGAAGGCGAGCCAACGAAGCGGACTGTAGCGGAAGTGCGGCGGTTTCTGGGGGACTGGTTCAAACGCATGCGCCCGGTATACATGGCGTGTTCTCTGCCGGATACGTTCGAGTTCCCCGAACAGAGTGTGCGCGGAACACTCCTGGAGAACGCTGTTATTCCGGCTTGCCGCGAATTCAATATTCCCCTTTCCCTGATGATCGGAGTGCGTTACCAGGTGAATCCAGCGATCCGGTTGGCGGGCGACGGTGCAGGCAAAGCGGATTTGCGAGCTCTGGAGCGGCTGTGCGTCACATTTCCGGAGAATCGTTTTCTGACGAGCGTGTTAAGTCGCGAAAATCAGCATGAGTTATGCGTCTACGCCCGCAAATTTTCGAATCTCATGCCATTTGGCTGCTGGTGGTTCCTGAACAATCCTTCGATCGTTGAGGAGATCACCCGCGAACGCATCGAAATGCTAGGAACAAGTTTCATTCCGCAGCATTCCGACGCGCGCATCCTGGAACAGGTGATCTACAAATGGCGCAATACTCGCCGCACGATGGCCCCGATTTTCACCAACACGTATCGTCTGCTGGCTGAGGACGGATGGCAAGTCACTCGAGCCGCCATCAAGCAAGATGTAACGCGGATGTTTCGCACTAACTTTGCCCAATTCAGCGGTATAAATTAGCTCGCATGGGCGCGACAGCGCGAAACGATCTGCCCGTAAGCGCCGGGACGTCCCGGACCGGCCACTGGCGCTGGTATGTCTGCGGGCTGCTCTTCTACGCCACGACGGTCAACTATGTTGACCGGCAAGTATTGGGATTACTCAAACCAATCATTTCGCGAGAGCTAGGTTGGCACGAAGCAGAGTTCGGATGGGTGGTATTCGCCTTCCAGCTAGCATACGCGGTCATGTTGCCTGTTGCCGGCCGCATTATCGACTGGTTGGGTACTCGGCTAGGCTATGCGCTCGCGGTAACAGTGTGGAGCTGCGCGGCGATGTCGCATGCGTTTGCCCGCAGCACTGCGCAGTTTGCTGCCGCTCGGTTTGCGCTCGGGTTTGGCGAAGCAGCCAATTTTCCAGCGGCCATAAAAACGGTTGCTGACTGGTTCCCCAAGCGGGAACGCGCCCTGGCAACCGGCATTTTCAATAGTGGAACCAATTTGGGCGCAGTCATTGCACCGCTGATGGTTCCATTCGTTGCCGAGCATTTCGGATGGCGCTCCTCGTTTTTCGCGACTGCCGGGCTCGACGCATTGTGGCTGGCGCTTTGGCTCACGACGTATCACCTGCCACAACAAACCAAGTGGCTCTCGGCGGGTGAGCGCGCCTACATTGAATCCGACCGCGGAGAACAGACGCGGCGCATTTCGTATCGACAGTTACTTCGTACTCGACCAGCCTGGGCATTTCTTATTGGCAAATCGTTAACCGATCCGGTTTGGTGGTTCTATCTTTATTGGCTGCCCGGCTTCTTGAATCAGAAGTACAGACTCGATCTCTCACATCTCGGACCACCGCTGATTGCCGTATACCTGGCGGCAGATGTAGGGTCGATTGCGGGAGGATGGCTCTCCGGAAGCCTGCTTGCCCGGGGAGTGGGCGTAACAAGAGCGAGGAAAACCGCGCTGTTGACTTGCGCATTGGCGGTGACGCCGGTGATGTTCGTAATGCTTTGCCGGGGGAATCTCTGGCTGACCGTAGGGCTGATCGGCTTGGCCGCGGCTGGCCATCAGGGCTGGTCGGCCAACCTGTTACACACTAACATCCGACACATTTCCGCGATCCGGAGTGGCATCTGTCGTGGGATTGGGAGGATTCGGCGGCGCCCTAGGCGGGATGTTAGTTGCGCCGGCAGTAGGTTACTGGCTCGATTTCTCGCACGAAGCCTATGGGCCGTTGTTTGTGGTTGCCGGACTGATGTATGTGCTTACCTTTTTAATCATTCACCGGCTGCTGCCACGGATCGAGCAAGTTAAAATCCCACAAACGGATCTAAACTAACTGGACTAGAGTAATTCGGTTATTGTTATCAAATTACTCTAAAATCAGGTGGATTCCCCGTTGACAAAATCGACTTTTGCTTGATAGATTTTTTACAACGCTGCATTGGGTAAGTCCAACCCACTAGCCGAACTTTCGCAGTTCGGCGGGTTGAGACGATTTAAAGGCTTTGGAATCAGTGAAGGCTATTGAAAGGTCTTCACCACAACGCGGGCTGAGCTGAAGCGATGAGGGGAGCTATTTCGGAGGCTTTGATGCGGGGTGGCGGTTGGGAAGGCAGCGTGATACGGAGCTGGTCGAGAAGGGCCTGAACGTCCTTTTCCGGCTGCGTGTGGCGCGGTAATACCAGCCATCGGCCGTCCAGCATCGGAATCCAGACTTCGACCATTTGAATGGTCGCCAGCTTTTCGAATACTGCGCTGGGGGTCAAACCTGGCGCATGAATCATGAGCCGGTTTTTCAGCGTGACTTGCAAACAATAGGCAAGGAAGGCAATCAAGATGTGAGCGTCGGCTCGATGCTCGAGCTGGTGATAGATGGGCCGGATTCCCAAATCACTTTTCAGCGAACGGAAAACGGATTCGACCTGAGTCAGCTGGATATAGCGTGTCCATAACACCGCTGGATCTTCGCTGGTGAGATTGCTGCGCAATAGATAATGCCCATCGCGCTGCTGAGCGACTTTCAGTTTGGCCTTGTCTACCTGAAAGGTAAAGCTATCGCGCGTCACGGCCTGATCCTTTTGTGGCAGGCGAATCTTCACGAATCCAAACGCTCGGCCAGCTTCCTTCTTAGCCGCTCCGATACGCAACAACAGCTGATCACGCGTGGGTAAGCTCTTGCGCATGGCGCGCAGCTTGCGTAGCAAGCGTGCGAGGCGTTTGCGCCGGATGGCGATCTCTTTCGCCTGTCGGCCCTGGCTCTTGGCCAGCACATACAGTTCGCCCTCGTGCTCGTACAACTTTACTTCCACCGAATCGCGAACCTTCTGCCAGGGTAGATCCAACCACTTCTTCTCGTGCTGATTGATCTTGCCTTTCGGTGTGCCCACCAAATAAAACGTTTGCCGCTCGGGTGCGCGCATGTCCTTCAGTTGCGCCTCGCTCGGAATGCCACGATCCATCACCCACACGCGCCGTGCCTTGCCGTATGTATTCTCGATCTTTTTTAGAAACGCCGGCAGTGTAGTGCGGTCCGACGTATTGCCGTTCATCACTTCATAGGCCAGCGGAAATCCATCCGGCGTGACCACCAGCGCGATTACCAACTGCAGGCAATCCCCTCGTCCATCCCGGCTGTAGCCGCGCTTGGCCTTCGGGTTCTGCTCCATCGCTCCTTCGAAGTACGTGCTCGTCAGATCGTAGAGCAGCACTTCGAAGTCCGCGGCGAATAGATCCGCCCACTTCTGTTTCAGCCACACAAACAGCTCTTGCTTGTGTGCCAGGATTCGATCGAGACAGCGATATAGCCGATCTTTCTCCGCTACTGTGAAGTCGCTCTGCAGCAGTTCGTCCATCGCGCTATCCACGAACCATTGCCGATGTACACGAAACTCGCTGCCTGGATCCAACCAGCGATTGACCGCCAGCAGGCGCAGCACTTTTTCCCAACTCACCGCCGCGCGCGCTTCCGGCAAGCGCCCTTGCCAGAATTCGTCCAGCCCCAGTTGTTGCCAGAGTTCGCACGCCAGCCAGCAGTGGCCGAAGATCCGCGGCCGCCGCAATTCCAGACCGCTCAGCTTCACCTGCACGCTGTCCACCGCATCCGCCGGAATCTCCCGGTCGTCCGGGAACAAACTCAGAGCCGTGTAGCGCTGTTCTTGCTCATCGAACACCTCCAGCGTCTTGCGCCACACCGCTTGTTGTTGATCGTTGATCTCACCCAGATAGAGCACGGTCCGCTGGACCGTCTTACCGCCCGGCACACGACGGTTCTCCACGATGCTGAAATAGCGGTGATCCTTGCCGTCCTTCTTGCGATTCGTAGCCCGCAGAAACATCCAAGCAGCAGAATGCCAGAAATCCAGCCAGGCGAAAGGGGGTAGGTCTTCACTCACCCCCGTTTCTGAAATCCGCATTGCAGTGACGTCAGTTCCCGACGCGCCGAGCACAAAATCAACTGCGAACTGCGAAAGTCAGGCTAGGCTCGAAGGGAATAACAAAATCGACTTTTGCTTGATAGATTTTTTACAACGCTGCATTGGGTAAGTCCATCCCACTAGTCTCGAAGGGAACAAAAATGATCTCCGTACGATTATCGGTCCGGTTGCTGATATGCCTGTCTCTGGGCACGCTTTTAGCTATGCAAGCTTTCGCCCAGAACTACCGGGCTCAGGTTCGCGGTTTGGTAACAGACCAAAGCCAGGGAGTGCTTCCTGGCGCCACCGTCACCCTGACCAACGTCAATACCGGCGTCAATGTAGTCAAACAGACGGACAGCGCAGGAATTTATCTGTTCGACTTCGTGGATCCCGGCACCTACCGCGTGAAAGTAGATGCGCCTGGATTTGGCCAGTTCGTGCAGGAGAATATCGTTGTTCAATCGGGCGGTGATGTCACTGTGAACGCCAGTCTGAAACCCGGCGCGCTGCAGCAGAGCATAACCGTCTCGGAGGCGCCTCCGGCGATCGAGTTCAACAACAGCAACCAGGAGCTGACGATCGACACCAAAATGGCGAACGATACGCCTAGAGTAGACAGGAACGCTTTCAAGCTGACATTGCTCGAGCCCGCCGCAGTCAACACGCGCGGAGAGATGCTGCCCTTTAATTCCTGGGCAGCGAATAGCGTCGATCTGGGCGGTGGAACCAACCTGAAGAATAATCTTTTGGTAGATGGCAGCCCGATCGGGATGGGTCACAAAGTTGGATATGTGCCGAACCAGGATGACGTGCAGGAGTCGATCGTTTCGCGTAACAGTGTGGAAGCGGACTCAGGCCACAGCGCCGGAGGTTTGATCAGCGTCACTACAAAGGCTGGAACAAACGACTGGCACGGGTTGGCTTTCTACCTGGGCCGCTATCCCTGGCTCAGCGCAGAGGCG
Organism: Terriglobia bacterium; assembly: GCA_963738555.1. Lineage (GTDB taxonomy): Bacteria > Acidobacteriota > Terriglobia > Bryobacterales > Bryobacteraceae > Bog-105. Next base: position 49,893 of record CAVTXN010000004.1, on the reverse strand, counting down.
GACAGAACCACTTTCAGCAAGAATGCCCAACGTCAAAATATGTACGGAGGAACATTCAGCAATCCGCTCATCAAGAATAAGCTGTTCAACTTCTTTTCACTGGAAGACTGGAAGGTCTCGAACCCCGGCAGTTATGTAGTCACCGTCCCAACAGCCCTGGAGAGACAGGGCGATTTTTCGCAGTCGCACAATCCGGATGGTACTTTGCGAACCATCTACGATCCTTTTTCGACAGTCGTCGGGGCAAATGGAACTGTAACACGCACCGCGTTCCCGGGTAACAAAATACCGGCGAATCGAATCGACCCGCTTTCTGCGAGTTTCATGGCGGCTTTCTGGGACCCCAACAATCCAGGCGACAACATCAGCGGTGTAAATAACTTTAAGAAAGGTTATACCGACGCTTATAATTACCTGAATTTCTCGGACAGAATTGACTACAACGTCAGCGACAAACTGCACGTCTCGGGCCACTTTGGCCGATACTCAACAAGCGACATAACCAGTAACCCGACTCCCAATAACTCGGAGCTCTATCAACCTTCTGGCGCTGTGCGTTATGGCGACCAGGTATCTGCGGATGCTGTTTACACCATCAATCCCTCTACGGTTGCCAATGCACACTTCAGTTGGAATAACCTGGGTGATTCTTATCTCTCGCGCGAGCTGAGTGGAAACTGGAGTCAGTTCTGGCCGAATAATCCCTTCTACGAGAACTATCAGCAAGCTTCGAAGGGTGTGCCCATTTATTTTCCCAACCTGAATATCGGCGGCAATTCGTTCGGTGGCCCGAATTTCTTCTGGAATCAGATACCAACGGCTGAATCGTTCAGCATAGGTGTAGCGCACCAAATGGGTAGTCACTACATCAAAGCGGGCTTCGAATACAGGCGCAGCGGCGGCCCCACACTGGTAACCGGTTTGTCACAGTTCGTGTTCAACTCCAATCTGACGGCCAATACATTTAACAATCCAAATCTAAATAAATCGGGAGATCAGTTCGCGACTTTCCTACTCGGCGCTCTGGACAACAACAGTGAAATGATCGGCGGTCCTTCACCATCTCCGATCGATGATTTCTTCGGGTTCTATGTCGGCGATGATTGGAAGGTAAGCCGAAACGTGACTCTTACGCTCGGTCTGCGAGACGAGTACGAGCCAGCCTGGCACGACCCGGATCATAATCTGGCGCAGGGCTTGAATCTGAATTCGATCGACCCCGCAATTGCCGCGAATCCACCTGTTATGCCTTCGGCTGTTACAAACATCGTAGGCAATAACTATTCGAGCTTCAACGGCCTGTGGAGCTTTACGAGCCCGAGCAACCCAGGCATGTGGCACGCGCAGAATCTGGCATACGAGCCTCGGGCTGGCATCGCCTATCGCCTCAACGACAAAACATCGCTGAGAGCGGGTTACTCATTGTATTTCACGCCGACCGAGTATCTCTTCACCAGCGCGCCTGTTTCGGGGTTTGAAGATATCGAGTTTCTGGAACCGCCACTGTTTGGCGTGACAGGTTATCAATATGTAGCTGGCTCTTCAGAACGGCGTTCCTCAGGCAACGCTGTCGAATCCTTTCCCGCCCAGCAGTCCGCTGGTCCCGATACCGGGTAGAGCGGGGGGAAGTAATACGGGACGCGGCGGATCTCCACTGATTTGGTACCCGCAAAATATGCAGAAAGAATACAATCACCGGTTCAACGTTCAGATCCAGCGTGAATTACCGGGCCAGGTTGTTGCTTCTCTCAGCTATTTTGCTAACATCGGGACTCAGCAGTATAACCAGGCACTGAATAATATCGATCCGCGGCTCGAAGTACAGTATCAGAGCCAGCTCAATACTCCCGTAAGCAATCCCTTCTATCATTATCAGAACCCGACACTGATTCCCGGTCCGTGGTATAACCAGCCGACCCTTCCGCTGAGTGACTTGCTGACGAAATATCCGCTGTATGGACCGTTGTATCAGATCGGTGTGAGAGGCGCCGGCGAACGCTATAACTCGGTCGAAGCACAGGTCCAGAAGCGCTTCAGCCGAGGCTATAACTTCCTGTTTGCGTATGTCTACATTCGGGAAAGAATACAGCAGTTCAACAATGATTTGGAGACATACCAGAATCAGCTTGTCTGGCAGGACAGCAACCAGCCTCGCCATCGCATTACTGCCGCCGGCACCTATGAACTTCCTTTCGGCCGCGGAAAGGCATTTTTGGGAAACATGCCCCGGGTGGCAGATGCGATCATCGGAGGCTGGCAGATCACCGGCGTGATGACGTATAACACGGGTGATTTTCCACGGTTCACGACTGCGCTCAATGTAACTGGTAATCCTTGTCTATCGAATCCTACACCTCAAGCGTGGTTCAACACGTCTGTGTTTTCGCTGCCGACTGGATATCAGATCCAAAGTAATCCCATCCAGTACTCCTGCTTGACCGGCCCAAAGTTCTTCGATCTGGATGCAAGCATCCTGAAGAACTTCCACTTCACGGAGAGGGTGCAGGGACAGCTAAAAATGAGCGCTTACAACGCGACCAATAAGTTGAATCGTGGTGATCCGAATACCAACATCAACAGCGGCAATTTTGGTCAGGCTCTTTATCAAGGCTCGCCGGGCGGCACCTTCGGCGCGCAAACGGCCGTGTATGGAAATCAAAGCGGACGTCAGGTCGAGCTCGGATTCAGAGTTTTCTTCTGAGACCAAAATTCACGCGAAGAATGGGCGGCCGAAGGCGAACGAGATAGTGTAGAAAACGGGCACGGCTGCTCGCTTTCTTCGATGACGCGTCGCCAGATTTTAGGTTTGTTGTCGCTTTCGGGCGGGCGCCTGCTCGACGGACAGAACGGATCGAATCCCTCCGCCATGGCCTCTCGCCATGTGAGAGCTGCTCCGCGAGGCAAGCCGTCCGGTCTGCCTTTTCATTGCCGGCTTACGGATGTAGCGCAGCAGGCCGGCCTCAACGGAATCAGTATCAGCGGCCACAGGGACAAGGCCGACTATGTCATCGAGGCGATGGGCTGCGGAGTTGCGTTCTTCGACTTCGACAGCGATGGCTGGCAGGACATTCTGGTCTTATCCAGTTCGCGGTTCGGTGATCCGCCGGCCGATGCGAGTAATCGACTGTACCGTAACAACCGCGATGGAACATTCACCGACGTCACAAAGAAGTCGGGACTCTTTCACAACGGTTACTGCTATGGCGTGACCATCGGCGATTACAACAACGACGGCTTCGAAGACATTTTCATCACTGGCTGGCCGCAAAATCTTCTGTATCGCAACAACGGAGACGGCACCTTCACTGAAGTAACAAAGGAAGCCGGGCTGATCTGCGAGACGGAGCGATTTGGAACTGGATGTACCTTCGTCGACTACGACCGGGACGGCAACCTGGATCTTTTCGTATCGAACTATGTTGCCTTCGACCTGAAAACGGTGCCGCGGGCGGGTGACCTGGCCAGTTGTAATTCTGAAGGCGTGTTTTGCGGTCCGCGTGGTTTGCCATACGGTAAGCACAGTCTCTATCGAAACAAGGGTGATGGAACATTCGTAGATGTCACGGAAGCGGCGGGCATCGCAAAAGCTTCCGCCGGCTACGGGCTGACCGCCGTGGCTGCCGATTTCGATGATGACGGATGGCCGGACATCTATGTCGCTTGCGATTCAACGCCCAGTTTGTATTTTCAAAACCAACACAACGGAACATTCCTGGAACAGGCGATGGAACGAGGCATCGCGCTCAGTGAGGACGGCATGGAGCAAGCGGGGATGGGGGTAGCCGTCGGAGACGCTCGGATGGAGGGCCGTCTCGATATCATTAAGACCCATTTCGCTGCCGACACACCCGCGGTCTATAGTAATACGGGGAAAGGAGAATTTCGCGATGACACGCTGCGCTCGGGACTTGGCGTGGAAACCAGATTTATCAGTTGGGGTACCGGCATAGAAGATCTGGACAACGATGGAATCCCGGATGTGTTTTGGGTTACCGGGGGGATTTATCCTGAGTTGCAGAAGCGCGGTGATCAACCTTTCAAAACACCGCGCATCGTCTTTCGCGGTTTAGGGAACGGACGATTCGAAGAGCTAATTGGCCAAGCGGGCCCCGGGGTGGATGCCGAGCATTGCAGTCGCGGATGCGCCTTCGGCGATTTTGATAACGATGGCGATCTGGACATTGTAATTATGAACCAGAACGAACCCCCATCTCTTTTGAAGAATGATGTGTCGGGCGATTTTCACTGGCTGAAGCTCAAATTGACAGGAACCGAGTCGAACCGCAGCGCCATTGGCGCTCGGGCTACGGTACGCTACGGCGAGAAGAAACAGGCGAAAGAAGTGCTCGGACAGTCGTCCTATCTCTCGGTAAATGACCGGCGATTACACTTCGGATTGGGACGAGTGAGAGTGGCTGAAGTTGAGATCCGGTGGCCGCTCGGCTCGGTCGAGAAATTCTCAAATGTAAGTGCAGACCAGATCGTCTACATTACCGAAGGGCGTGGCATTACTCGGTGCGAGAAATGCAAAACGAAGTGAGATGCGAGTCTGGGGCTGGATTTCGGTTGTTCTACTCTGTGTACATCTTTATGGACGTCAAGCCCACTCGCAAAATCGCGCGACATTAGAACAAGCTGAGCAGACTGCGCAACAGCGTCCACAGTCGGCGGAAGCGCAAAACGCCTATGGCGAATTGCTGGACGAAGCGGGTCGATTGGATGGGGCGCGGCGGCAGTTTCAGAGAGCGATCGAACTCCAGCCTAACTATGGCGAGGCGCACCTCAACCTGGGTATAGTCCTGCTCCAGTTAAATGCGCCCGATAAAGCAGCTCCCGACCTCGACCAAGCAATCAAGCTGCTTGGAAACACTCCGGAAGCTGGATACGCGTTGTATCTGAGAGCGAAGATTTACACCAGCGCGGAACACTACGATGATGCGTTGCGCAGCTTAAATCAGGCGGTGAGACTGCGACCTGATCTGGCGGAAGCCTGGTCCGACCTCGGCGAAACCCGGAAAGCGAAACTGGATGATCGCGGCGCTTTGGCGGCCTTTAACAAAGCGGTAGATCTCAATCCCGCGGACGCTGTGGCACAATACCGGCTCGGCGCCGAATACCTTCGGCTGGATGATGCTCCTCACGCTGAGGAGCATTTGCAATTGGCTTACAAACAAAGCCCCAAAGATCAGTCTGTATTGAACGCGCTTCAGAGCGCGCTGCAAAAAGAAGGCAAGACCGCCGAGGCAAATAAGGTCCGGGCCCGGTTAGCTGAGTTGTTGCGTGAACGCGACGATTCGATGCAAAAAGCTGTGGCTGCAATCAAGCTGAATAACGAGGGGGCTAGCCTGCAAAAGAGCGGCGATTTGCCCGGCGCGCTCGCGAAATACCAAGAAGCGTCACAACTCGATCCGAACCATGTGGGAATCCGCGTGAACTACGCTGTAGCACTGTTACGTCTGGGACACTGGACAGATGGTTTAAACGAATTGCATGAAGCTTTGCGCAGAGATCCAGGAAATGATCAGATTCGCCTGGCGCTCAAAGACGCCCTCGCGCAAGCACCACCCGAGCTGGTTCCCAAGTGGTCCGATGACAAACAGTAGATAGAAGTCCTCAGAAAAACCAACTGATGACGAGACCGATACTCGCTGAGAAAATCGCTACCGTAGTAAGCCAGCCAAGAATGTTAATGGCACGGCCGTTGATGCGGTTTCCCATTATGTTCCGGTTATTAGTCATGAACATGATTAACAGCATGAGCGGCGGCGTCGAGAAACCCTGCACGATTCCGGCCAGTACCAGCGCTTTCATCGGATTGATGCCAAAAAAATTTAGGCCAATCGCAATCGCTGTGAAGAATCCAATAGCCCCATAAAACTGCTTGGCCTCGGATGGCTTCCGATACAGACCGTGTTTCCAACCCATACTCTGGCAGAAATCATAAGCCGCGCCAGTCGTCATGACGGGTACGGCGAGGAATCCCACGCCTATGATTCCCAACATAAAGAGCAGCCCGGCTGCATTACCGGCTACAGGTCTTAGGGCCTGGGCAGCATCATACGCTGAATTGATATCGGTTTTGCCGGCTTTGAATAGCGTCGCTGCGGTAGAAAGAATAATAAAGTACATCACGGTGCTCGAGAAGAACATTCCGAAGATAATGTCCCACATCGACTGCTTCAATTCGCCGCGACTTGTTCCTTTACGGTCAATGAGCCGTCTTCGTCCTGCGGCAATCTTCTCCTCCACTTCTTCGTTCGACTGCCAGCTATAGAGATAAGCGGACAGCGACGTGCCAAAAACCGCAACGACCATGGTCAGGAAATCTTTATTCCAGTGAATTGTAGGAATGAATGTTCCGCGGAGAACGGGGCCGATCTCCGGATGCGCGAACACAGCAGACGCGATGTAAGCCAGAAGAGCTAGCGAAAGAAAGCGAAAGACATTCCTGATCAGCCGATAGGAGCCCCACAATTGCAGCGCAAAGACAAGCATTCCTACCGCAACTGCAATTGCGCCGATCGGGGCGTGTACTACCAGGTTCAGCGCTGCGGCGATTCCGCCGATGTCGGCGCCTGCTTCGATAGTATTGCCGATCAGCACGCCACTCATTGCGGTGAAGAGAAACCAGCGAGAGCGGTGTCGCCGGATGATGGCGAACAAACCTTGCCCGCAGGCCAACCCGAGCTTGGAGGAGAGATAGACGACCGCCACCATCATCGGAAACGTGATGGGCGCTATCCAGAGAAAACTTGGGCCGAGCTTCGCGCCGGCACTTGCGTAGGTTCCGATCGCGGACGGATCATCGTCGGCTGCACCGGTGATGAGACCCAGCCCAATCGCACGAAAAACCCCCGGACGGCCGCTGGGCTTCGAGCTCTCCGGCGGTTGGCCAGGTATTTCAACGTAAGGACGATCCGTAGAGCTCATGTCTAAACTAATAGAGTGCGCTTTCGCAATTTATAGATCCGAAGATCTGCCGATAGCAAGAGAGGCAGCATGATTGAAGAAGTGCAACGATGACTGTGTTAAGCGTTGCGTATCCCCTGTTGCCCGTGAGCGAAGATTCGGCAGGCGGCTCGGAACAGATTCTGCACCTGGTTGAACATGACTTAGTGGAGGCCGGCTATGAGTCCGTGGTGGTTGCGGCTGAAGGATCTTCGATTATGGGGCATCTACTGGGAACTCCCCGGATTACAGGCGAGATTACGAATGAAGTGCGCCATTACGCGCAGCAGTCACATCGAGAGGCAATTCATATTGCCCTACAACGATACTCGATCGATCTAATTCATTTTCACGGCTTGGACTTCCACGAGTACATACCTGATCAAAGTGTACCGATGTTAGCCACACTGCATCTTCCGCTTAGCTGGTATCCGGATAAACTTCTCGATCGACCGCCAATCGAGTTGAACTTAGTTTCTCGATCCCAAGCAAATTCTCATGCCGCAGCGGCGGAATGGCCAGTTATAAGCAACGGCGTGGAGATCTCGCGATATCGAGAAAGTAACAACAGAAGCGATTTTCTACTGATACTTGCACGTATTTGTCCTGAGAAAGGAATCGATGCTGCTTTGCGAGTCGCGCACCGAGTAAATCTGCCACTAGTCATCGCGGGACCCGTACATCCGTTTGAAACGCATCGGCAGTATTTTAGAGATTGCGTCGAGCCGCTGCTTGATGAAAACAGACGGTATATCGGACCAGTAGGAATGGACGAGAAGATCGATTTACTTTCGCGAGCCAGGTGTTTGCTCCTACCTAGCCTGGTGGCGGAAACAAGTTCGCTCGTCGCGATGGAGGCGATTTGCTCGGGAGCTCCTATAATTGCTTTCCGATCAGGAGCGTTACCGGAAATTGTGGATCACGGCGTCACCGGATTCTTAACGGATTCCGAAGAGGAGATGGCCGAGGCGATAGGCTGCGTTAACGAAATTTCTGCTGAGAGTTGCCGCTCGATCGCCGAGAACCGTTTCGATTCCCGTAGGATGACGCGCGAGTATTTCGCCCTTTATGATCGCGTACGAGCTAAGATGACCCGAACTCTCGGAATAAGCCGCGCGCCCCACAGAGCTTTGTAAGGTTCGTCTCCACGGAGGAAATTCCAGGCACAGAAGCCGCGGAAATAACAATCGCGAATGGACTCAAAGAGTACTATCGAGCCCAGGCTAAACTGCTCATACGCTGGATCGAAAGCCGTGAGATAGCCGTATACCCTGTTCTCATAGACAAAAGCCAGAATGACAGCTGCGATTTGGCCGTTCAGTTGGAGACTGAAGATTCTGAGGACCCCTTCTCCTGCAAACTGACGAGATATATCGCGCAGAAAGGCCGCCGAGTGATTGGCTTTGATCATGCCGTCTTCTCCTCTCTTATGCCAACGAGCCGAGTGAAGCCGGATGAGGGCGGCCAGCAGCTCTGGATCTGCCGCGCCGCTTACCTGAAATTCCAAAGGTCCTGTTTGTTGAGCCTTATGACGGTATCGCCGTACATTTCGGCGAAGATGCTTGGGCCTCTGCTGCCAGAACTCTTCGAAACCGCCAGCAAATTCTATCTCACTGCAGGGCGTCTCATCACGTGCGTCCCCATCGAGGTGATCCAGCAGGGTGGCTAATGGTGTCTTCTGAGATAGATCCTGCCAGTCGCAAATATCCCAATCGGCACGCTTCGAGAGATGCCGCTGAAGCATAGCAAGAACTTCATATTGACGAGCTACTTCGAGCGGCGGGTCGAGATAATCCGAAATACCCGAGCCGATCAAGGTCAATTGCCGGCTGCCGTTCCAATCGTGGAGAAAACACGGGAGAACTCCCACTATTTCCGGGTCACGAAAGACCAGCACATGCAATGTGCCGCTTCCAAAATGAGACCACCAGGTGATCAGCCATTCGGGCAACTGGAAGGGAGTTATCCCCGATTGGGATCGCACGAAGCGAGACCATTGTGGCAAGAACTCAGTCAGGCTAACAGGATCGCTAATCACCTCGAGCTTCAAGGTTCAGGCCTGAAGCTCGGCTGCGGAATGACGGTCAAGAACGCGGAGAGCTTCCCGATAGCCGTTGAGGGTCCCCACATCGACATAGGACTCTCCATATTTGAAGCCTAGAGCGCGGCCGCCTCGCGCCAGATATTCGTTGATCAGCGTGCCTAAATATTCATCGCGTCGATCTGTCCACAGACGATAGAGATCAGCGAGCACGAACCCCGGCATCCTCATTGCCCCCCATACCCACTTGGTCGAAAGCTTTGGGCTTTTGACCTGAACTTCAAGCACTTCCGAATAATCGCCAGTGACAACGGCGTCGAATCGTTCCGGGTGGTCCACTGGAAAGAGCAAAAGTGACAATGTCTCGTCCGGAAGATCGGCAAGAGCCGTATCCGGAAACCAAACGGTGTCAGGCAATCCAATGCACACTTGCTCGTCAGGAGATATCAGCGGCAGCGCGCGAAAAATGGCATCGCAGAGCCCTAATGCCTGTTCCTGAACGGCATAAAAGATGGTCGCCGAAAGAGAATGCCCTCCGAAATAATCGATGATGTCCGACTTGCCTGGAGAGATGACAAAACAGATTTTATCCGCGCCCGCTTTGACCATCCGCTCCACCAGATACTCACTTACGGCTCTGGGGCGCTCCGTTGGACCATCAATGTAACTGCCGACGGGTAATAGCTCTTTCGAAAAGGCAAGCGGCTGAATGCGGCTTCCTATTCCGGCTGCTGGAATGATGCCCCACACGGTTTACGCTCCTTTATAAGCAGGAATCATAGAATCGGTTGCGGTGGTCTGATCAACAGGAGACTCGATTAGATTAATGAGCTGGCGAGCCCGGATTTCCGGAGTATGGCAATCGAGAACACGTTGTTGCGCACGCGAACCGATGCGTTTGAGTGTTTTGGGATCCTCCGTGATTGCCCGAACAGCATCGGCGTACGACTTGGCGATTAGAATTTCCTCTCCTGGCTCAAAGAATTCGTCGAGTCCCGTCCACCAATCGCTTAGGATCGGCGTGCCACAGGCGCCGGCCTCGAAGAGCCTCCCCGAGGGACAATAGCCCATTGACGCCATGGATGCCCGCGTAACGTTGAGTGAAATACGTGAGGAACAAAAAAAGGCAGGATGTTGATGTGGCGGAACGTGCTCCAGCAGAGTCACATTCGCGGGTTTATCATACGAATGCGGAAACATTGCGCCTGCCATCACGAAACGGCGATCCGGCAAAATGCGAGCCGGCCGATATAGCAACTCTTCCAGGACTGGCTGCCGGTCTGCCGCATAAGTACCAAGATAAGAGAGATCCGCTTCAAATTCTGGAACCGGCTTGACGGGATGATAGCTAGCCGGATCTGCCCAGCCATATAGCGTAGCTACGCACCGGGCATGAAGCTCATCACGCAATCGCCTCAAAGATTCGCCGCCCGTGTAACTCAGAACTAAGTCAAATGCGCTCAAACCCTCCGGCGGCAGATACTCTACACATTCGCCTTTATCCAGACGCGAGAGTGTTACAGGCGTATCCATATCATAGAAGATAGTTCGTGGCACTCGAGTATCTGCGATTAATCGCGAAGCGTTCACGCCGTCCGGGCAATAGGACGTCACCAGCGCTGTATCAGCATCCGCCAGGCAGCGCACGGTTTCCGGAAGCACATCGCGCCAGCCGGAATAGAGATGCAGTCGAGCGAACGGAAAATAATCGGCGTCTCGGTGCGCGGCATAGTAATGTGTGTCGCGTTCGAAAAAGTCAATCTCGTGACCTTCGCAGTGCAATGCCCGGAACAGGCCGCGCAAAAGGGTGGCGTGGCCATTGCCCCAGGCTGAGCTGATTGAGAGACCGAATACGACTATTTTCATTTCTCCGGGCTATGAGTGCCGACGCATCTACAGATTCCTTTGGGAAGATGCGCGGCATCTCTCTTTTGTGACACGTACAATCCTTTCCGCCGCGTATCAGTATTATTCCCAGTCCTGTTTGCACAAAATTCCCGCAAAGCTGCGCCAATTTCTTCGATGGTCTCTGTCCAGTCGCCCGGCGATCTCTGCCTGAAGAGCCGGGCAGTGGGGTACCAGGGCGTGTCGCATCTGTCCAACATCCATCTCCAATCCGCTCGTGCAGGCAGCAGTATCCAAACCGGACGCCCCAGCGCACCGGCTAAATGCGCGGTCATCGTATCGACCGCGATCACAAGGTCCAGGTTCAGAATCAAAGCAGCGGTATCGCGAATATCGGCCGCATGGATCTCAAGATCGCGGACTGCTGAGCACTCCGGCAGCCCAGCAGGATTTATGCCTTTCTGGAGTCCATAAAAGCGGCACGACTTAAGAGCGAACAGAGGCCCAAACTTCCCCAATGCGATCGATCTCAGGCAATCCCAAGGACCGGCCTCCCAAGCAATGCCAATTCGCAGATTTGCGCGCTCTTCGAAACAATTGGCAGCCCACTGGATTTTTTCGTCGGGCACCTGAATATAAGGAATCTGAGCAGGAATGGTCGGAATAGTTGTTCGAAAAGCCCTCGGCAATTCAGTCACTTCCATTTGCAAGTCCCACTCGGCGCAATCTTCTGAACAGCTGTTGTCCCAGGTGAAAACATGATCCACACCTGGCACCCCTTTAATGAAATTCACGAGTTGCGGATGAGTTTGAACAAAAAGGGAACGGCAAGTTTCTTTCAGCAGAGGCGCGTATCTGATGAACTGAATGGTATCTCCGAGGCCGTGCAGGCAGCGCACCATCACGCGTTTACCTTTCCACGTTTCGCCATGCCAAAATTGATTCGGATCTCTGGCGCCGATCGCCGATATCAGATCACTCTCCTGCCATGCGCGCTCAAACTCGCCCAACAGCATCCAACACTCCCAGCGAGCCGCAGCGCACTCTTTCGCGTCATATCCTGATCGTTGCGCAGAATGGAAGTACTGAAGCGCCGGCCGCACATTTCGGCTCTGAAGCAGATCGGCTCCTCTGTCGAACAACTGGGAGGCCCAAGCCTGAGCCGGGAGGTCCGCTGCAGCCGCAGAGATCTCAGCTTGCATAACGTTTTGTCATTCGCGCGCAAAAATCTGCGAACTCCACGACGTTCTTCGGCGGGCTGGTGTGATTCGGCGCTAGTCCACAGTGCTCCGGAGTGAAACAGAAGGTAAGCGTAACCTCAAACGGCTCCAGCTTTTTCATCTGGAGGTCAAACCATCGTTCCGCTTCCGGACGAAAGCTATCCGCCCAACTGAGTCCGGTGCGTAGGCGCTTGACCCCGAGTTCGTTGAGTAGATGAACGGTTGCGTCGAGGCGGTGATCCTCGAAATGGATCCACTGACAGATGCCTAGTTCTGGAGCGTACTGTCTGAACTCTTTAAAAGCCGGTTTGAGGCTGCCATCTTCACGCACGAGCCCCATGTAGAAGTGCCGGTAGTAAGCTGAGCCTTCGGCCTCCCGGTGTCTGGTAGTTGCGGGCCAGGCACGCGGCAGGTCGAAGAGGCTGTACCAGTGAATGCGATCCGTCCGGCCAATCAGCAGCTCGGCAGTTCGCTTGAGACCAAAGACCTGAACCTCTTCGGCGCCAAAGCTCGATACACCCACTTCCGACACCCAGACCGGCAGGCTCGTCACAGCCCTAATCTCATCGAGTTTCGTGGGCCACTCGTGAATGGACCAATGGTTCCAATCGAGTGGAAATCCGTGCACGGCCACTGCGTCGACATGCGAGAGGACACATTGGCGCTGCAGGGTCGCGAGAAAAGCCGGATCGATCGGCGACATCCCGCCAAGGACCCGTTGTAAGGATGATTTCTCCGCGCGGATGGCATCCGAAGCCTGGTTGACCATCGCCGAATAAATGGACCAGCCCGGATCCAGTTCGAAGTTCCAATGCGAGAGATTGTTCGGCTCGTTCCAAAGCATCACTGCTTCAACCACGATGTGCTCTCCGCGCGCAAATGTAGACCTCGTCTTCGGGGTGCTCCAGAATGTCGAATCCAGAGCTGCGCAACATGGCCTCGACGCATGCTCGATTTGGGATCCACCAATTCGTCGGATCATTTGCGTACCGGTGTTCGACGAAATACATGAGCGGATAGCCATCCCGCTGAAAAATATCAACTTCGCTAAAAGGATAATTTCGTTCCAGGGGCGCTACCGCCGGAGTGCCGCGCAACAATGACTGAAAGACGAGTGTCTCTTTGACAACGTGTTCGTAGAGTAGATCAAGGGCTAATAAGGGGTGCCGCAGATGATACAGGACACCCATAAAGAGCACAATGTCAAATTTCTCTCGCAAAGCTGCAACTTCATAGACATCCAATTTGCGGAAATCGATATCCGATCCGGTAACCTGCGCAGCGAACCGCGCCTGCTGCAGATAGTCAGGATCCGAGTCAATACCGACGACTCGGGCTGCACCACGCCGCTTCATTTGAATCGAGTAGAAGCCGCCGTTGCAGCCTATGTCGAGCACACTCTTGCCGGTTAAATCGCTCGGAATGCTTGCCTGGAACATCCGCCATTTGCATGAGGGATAATCGCCCAGAAAGTGATTCGGCGCGGTTTGGACTCCGCCAAGATCGATGTTGTGAAACCACTGACCGAGTTCGGATACGCGATATCTGATCTGCTCGGGCGTCATTGTCGCAGCCGCGCTCATGTTTTGGCTGCCTTTCGGGTGAGGAGTTTCATGTCGAAATCTCCTGCGTACGATTCAAACATAGAACTCTAGGGCAATTTTCAAGGAAACGTACAATCGAAAGCGAAGCTGGACTGATTTCAAAACGCAGAATCCGATCGAGGGACAATTCCAGGTAGCGTGCTATCAACGAGCGTAGCGGGTCGGCGTGACTTACCAGAAGCACTGTTTCGCCAGAATGTTTCGCACGGAAGTTGTCGATCTCACGAGTCATTCGAGTTTGCACTTCAATCATTAGTTCGCCTCCCGGAGCTCGCACTGTGCTTCTCGCCGCATTGAACTGATGCCAGCGAGGATCACGCTCAAGTTCCTTAAATGTCCGGCCCTCCCAATCACCAAATCGGAATTCGCCCAAATCTTCCCGGATATCCGGCCGAATTCCCTGCGGCGCTGCAATAGCCTCGGCCGTCTCAACTGCCCGTTCCAGCGGGCTCGTGTAGATCGCCTGTATTGCGAGCCGGGAGAGCGATTGCGCCAATGCGCGAGCCTGCTCCCGGCCCTTGCTGTTCAAGTAGCAACCGGGTTTCCAACCCGCCAGCGACACCCCCACTGCGTCCGTATCGGCGTGTCGCACGAGGAGAAACGTGATCATTCGCTTCCTTCAGATAACTTTCGAGTTGTGCCGCACGTACTGCATGGGTGTGCTCGGTCAGGACGCGGTCCCTAGCGGCAGCGGCAACGGATAACCGTTTCGATTCCGGAAAATCACGCAGGTAGCGCAGCATCTGATCCGTATTCCCGGCGATCAGCACTTCATTTCCGATTCGGAAAATGCTATCCAGACCGTCCCACCAATCACTGATGACCGGCACACCGCAGGCCCCTGCCTCAAAGAGGCGCACGCTCGGAGAATAACCCGCCGCCTTCATCGCGTCTCGAGTGATGTTCAGAGTGAAACGCTGAGCCGCGTAAAACGCCGCATGCTCTCGCGGAGAGAGATGAATAGTGCGTTCCACATTCGAGGGCCACTCGATCGCTTCGGGATATTGAGGACCCGCCACGGCGAAACGGCCTCTGCTCCACTGCCGGGCGGGCGCAACGAGTAGACTTTCCAGCGTAGGCTGGCGATCCTCACTGTAGGTGCCGAGATAGCCCAGATCCCACTGAAGTCTGGCAGATACCGAACGGTATCTGTCTGGGTCGACTGAACAATAAAGGGCACGCGCCATCGGCGAGCCATACCGGTTTTGAATGTTCTCGAGTGTGGGGCCGCCTGTAAAAGAAAGATACAGATCGTATTTGCGAATCAGTTCGGGGGTAATGTATTCGGCCTGCCCGGCTTCCAGGCGTGCCAGTGTAATGGGAGTATCAATGTCATAGAAGGCGGTCTTCCCACGGGCGACCGAAGTAACCCATTCTCCGACTCGAACGCCATCCGGCACGTACGAGCCAACGATCACGAAGGCAGCGTCACTGACGAGCCACTCGTAGCGCGTCACCAGTTCATCGAAGCTCTCATAGATCACCGTAGTTGCGCCCTGAGGATGCGGCTCATCGCGATTTTCCGCATACCAGAAAGCATTCCGTTCGAGAAACAGGATGCGGTGGCCGCTCGCGGCAAGTCCGCGAATCAAACTGCGCCAGGTGGTAGCGTGTCCGTTACCCCAGGAAGAAGTCACCGTCAATCCGAGAATGACAATATCGAAAGGAGCCGTCATACCATCGTTCCCGCCATCGCTGCCGCAGGAACATCAAGCAGAGTGTCTATTTGTGTTGCGCGGTGAGCGTAAGTGTGTTCCGCTGTCACACGGCGATACGCCGCAGCGCCGATCATCTTCGCTTTGTCATAAGTTAGTGAACGCATGCATTCCGCTACTTCATCGCCATTTACTGCTACCAGAATTTCCTCGCCCGGTTCGAAAAACAGATCCACTCCTTCCCAGGCATCGGTTATGATGCAGGCCGCGGCGCCCGCGGCCTCGAAAATACGGGTTGCAGGAGAGAACCCATAGCGGGCCATGCTTTCCCGGCTTATGTTCAACACGGCGCGCGGGGTTGAGTTGAAAGCGTTGTGGTCGCGCGTGTACACATGATCGAAATACCTGATGTTTGCGGTCTTCGGCTTATCGCTCCATCCAGATCCACCGAGCAAAAACTGACTGCCGGGCAGTTGTTGAGCAGGCTTGAGGAAGAATTCTTCAACACGCGTTTCCCGGTCCGGAAGCCGGTTACCTAGAAATGCCAGATCTCCTGCGAACTGTTCATCGGGCGCCACAGGGAAGTGAGTTGCCGGATCGAGAGCATTGTAAATGGGAACACACTCTTTTGCTCCCAGCTGGCGATACGCCCGGATGACGGGCGCGCCGCCACCATAAGTAAAGATCGCGTCATAGCTCGGAATCAACGCTGCGAATGGGTCGTCGGTAGTCCGCAACAGCCGGTCAAGCGTCGCAGCCGCATCGACATCCCAAAATACGACCGTGTTCGTGGTCCTTTTCAGGCTCAGCACCGCTTGTTCCAGGAGTTCATCGAAGACACCAACTCCACTTGCCTTGACGATCAGATCGGCGTCGCGGGCGCTTTCGACAGCACGCAACACAGCATCCGGCAGTGCCGGATAGACGATCACTTTGGCCCACGCCGGATCGGGAATATCTCGATGTTGCTGACGTCCCCAGGCGTCCGGTTCATAAAACTCGATGCTATGGCCGCGATCGTGCAGAGCACGCACAATTCCCCGGTAGTAGGTCGCTGCGCCATTCCAGTATGCTGAAACCAGGCTGGATCCAAAAAACGCTATCTGCATCCTAGGGTTTCCTTTCCGACACCATCAAGGCCGGCGCCTCGATGAACGAAAACAATTCGTCGACTCGGTGCGCGCAGGTGTGCCTGTTCCGAATCGTCTGAAGTCCATGCGCCGTCAGCCGTTCGCGAAATTGAGGTTCATCCAGCACAAGCCTGAGATGAGAGATCATCTCATCGCTATCTCGCGCATATAGAAAGTCCTCTCCTGGGGAAAAGAGGCGATCCGAATCATCCCAGAGCCCGGAAATCAGCGGGATCCCGCATGCCAGCGCCTCGAACGGTCGAATGGTGGGGATGCCGGGGAGAGCTTCTGCATAAGGGCGGCGAGGGACGTGCAAGGTCACACGATACCGGGCGAAAACCTCCGGAACTCGATAGTTCGGGAGCCAGCCCGCATACTCGATCCCCGCGGATGCAAGTTCCCGCAGAGCTTCTTCCGGATATCGGACGCCGTAGACGCAGGTCCGTAACCCGAGCTTCTTTGCCGGCTTGATCAGCAGCTCCCGTAGAGAATCCGCGCGTTCCTCATCGCCCCAATTACCAATCCAAACCAGATCGCCATCCTTCGTGCCGGACGCCACAGGACGGAATACCCGAGTATCGGCGGCCTCATGCCACGTCCATGCCTGCTCTGCCCAACCGCGAGCGAGATAGGTGTCGCGAATCGCTCCGCCGTAGGCCAGCACTCCGTCGAAGTGACTCAGATCATATTGCGCGATGGTGTTGCGGTCACTGAAACTGCGGTGATGAGTGTCGTGAAAGAAAAGCTGGTAGTCATGTGTGACGCGATGCTGCCCGATCCGTGCGATCAACTCCGGCGGATTCCACTCGTGCGCGATCACCACGTCAGCGCCACGAAGGGCTTCCCTCAGATCAAGAGTCCGCTGCTGATACAGCGTGCTACGTAAATGCGGAAAGGCCCGGTGGAAATCCTCGATTGCCGCTTGTCCATGCTCTCGCAGCAGGTTCTGGCGGCTCCAGCCATCTTCCGGCTCGAAGATTCTAATATCGTGACCCCGGCTGAGCAACTCCGAAGCGATGCCGCGCAGAAAGTGCGCATTCCCATGATTCCAGTCCGATACCAGAGAATGCGTGAAGATTACGAAGCGCAAGCATACCTCCGTTCGAGATGTCCATGCTTCGTAAGCGCTGCTTCATAGGCAGAGACATAATCCGCCACCATGCGCGACGGCGTGAACTGGGCAGCACGGCTGAGAGCGCATCTGGACATGTTTTCCCGGTGATCCGGATCGCTCATCAGCTGCTTCAAGCTGGCAGTTAGGGAATCGGGGCGGTCTGGCGAGACGAAGCTCGCAGAATCTTGCCATATTTCCCGCAGGCTGGGTATGTCGCCGAGAACCAAAGCACATCCCGACAAAGCTGCTTCGAGAACGGACAAGCCAAATGGCTCGTATCGTGTCGGAAATGCATAGATCGAGGCGCGCGCATACCAACCGGCCAGCTCCGGCGTGCTCAGGTCTCCCAGCAACTGGCAACCGGCGAAAGTTGCGCCTTCGCCGCTAGGATTCCGCGCTTCACCGGCCAGATATACCGGCCACTTCAAGTCCGCCACGATACGGGCGAGCAACTCCAGGTTTTTCGCTTGATCCCACAGGCGCCCGGCGGAGAAGATAAACGGCTCCTTTGTTTGCTTGCGAAATATTGCCGAGCTACGGCCGTTGTAGATAGCCCGAGCGCGTGAGACGTCGATGTTATAAAAGCGCTCGACTTCCGCTAGAGCCGCGTGCGAGGGTGCCGTCACGATCGCAGAGGATGACAGCGAAAACTTCGCCTCCTGTCGGTACCGTGACCACTCCGGCGGGAGTTTCGATCTCTTCACAGCAAGCCACCAGGCATCGACACACGAATGGACAGTAGAGACAACGGGAATCTTCCAGGGGAGCCCGCCATGACACAGCGTGTTCAGATGAATCAGGTCGGGATCGTACCTGCGTGCTAAATTCCATAGCCACGCCCCGGCGTCCTCGATATCCTGCCATGGTTCTTCCATCCACTCCAGCTTGGAATTATGGTGGAACCAGTGCAGACCTTCGATATCAGCTGCCGCTCGCCGTTGTGAATCTGACACAAGGGGTCCGAAAGTAGCGAGGCAAACGTCGAGTCCACGCCGGATCAGCCCCTCGGCCAATTCCAGAGTAAAGGTCCAAACACCTCCAGCCGTGTCTCCCGTCAGCAGAATCCGGTTGAGACCCGCCATGCTTACTTGCGGGCCTCAAGCTGAACCAAACTGGCAGGCCGCTGCTCCTGAATATCACTGAACTCGTCAAACTGGCTCAGGTAAAACTCGTGAGCGCGCTCCCAAGCCATATCGTCGGCTTGACCCCAGCGCTGCGTGTAATCGGGCGACCCGGGATACGGGAATAACGGCACAGCTTTGTTGGCCCATACACCGTGCCGGTGCAGGTGCTCCCGCCACGCTTCCACTTCTGCGGGATCATCGCACTGGCTGTCCAGCAGATTTGCCTGAACAAACGGAACGCTCTGCTTTGCGTATAACAGGCGTTCGGTGATTTCTTCTGTCGAAAGCTTGCATTTTTTTGCCAGGAGGTCCCGGCCCGCTTCAGTAATGCTTTCTACGCCGGCTTCGATCGAGACGCATCCCACTTTGCCGAGCAGATCGATCATCTCGTGATTCCACAAGTCGAGTCGTGTTTGAATTCCGAATTTTATGCGACGTTCGCCGATTGTTTCGAGAACCACCTTGTACGGAAGGAAAATCTCGTCTATGAAATAAATGTACTCAGCACCCGCATCCACCAAACCGTCGAGCTCCCTTGCGACCACATCGATGGGCCTGCGCCGGAAAGAATTCCGAAAGTTATCCTTAGCGCAAAACGTGCAATGGTAAGGACACCCGCGGGAAGTTTCCATCTCGGCTCCTGGCCCGGAGGGCGGCGCGTCAAAACGATGATGGTGATGAGCATGCCGCGCAATCGTTTCCGAATCCCAATGAAGATCCGCTAGCGAGTCCATGTCGGAAGCATGCGGGCCGCCCTGCACGCGAATTCCAGATTCTGACTGATAGCAAATCGACTCCACCTTTGCCCAGTCGCCGCTCAATTGCGGCAGAATCTCTTCGCATTCACCCATCACGACGACATCGGCTCCGAGCTTCGACAGAGCCATGCGAGGCGTTGTAGAAGCATGGGGGCCTACGCCCACCAGCGTGCAGGACAGATCCCGAAGCCTGTCCATTACATCTCCAGGCACGCGCAATTCAGGAGGAGCACAGCGCCAGAAGAGATAACTCGGTGCAGTAGTTACAACGGCGAAATCCGTCTTGAAATAGGCAACCCTCGACCGAACCTCCTCGAGTGTCAGATTTTCAAGTTGAGCGTCGACGATCTGAACCTCGTGTCCCGACTTTTCGAGCAGTGCGCGAGAATAGCCGAATTCCAAAGGAAGATGAGGTTCCCGGCAGCCGAAGTAGATGCTGCCCTCGAAATTCCAACACGGGTTAACGAGCGAGAACCGCATAACGGGCCCCTCTCTCTACCTGAAATGCGTGAGCGCGGTACTCTTGAAGCAGCCATTCGTATAAGCGCTGCACTCCCTCCCGAACGCTCACTCGAGCCGCCCAGCCGGTCGCTGCCTTGAATTTGCGGGTATCAGAAACGTAGTAGCGTTGGTCGCCCACTCGCCAATCATCTGTCCGGATTTCGGGTTTGCGATTCTGGAACGTTCCAATCAAATCAAGCAGCTCGATGAGGCTGATGGTGTTACCTAAACCGCCACCGATATTGAACGCTTCACCAGATAAAGTCCTGCTGTTTGCCTGCGCCAGCAGAAAGGCATCCATAAGGTCGTCGATGAACAGAACGTCGCGCACCTGCGTCCCATCACCGCAGATCGTGATTGGTTCACCCTTGATCGCCTGCATCAGGAAATGTGCGATCCAGCCCTGATCTTCAGTTCCCATTTGATGAGGACCGTAGATACAGCTCATTCGGAACACGATGGCAGGGATATTAAAAGTCCGTGCGTAGTCGAGCACGTACTGGTCCGCAGCTCCTTTGGAACATCCGTATGGGCTGTGAAAATCGAGCGGACGCTCTTCGCTGATACCGGTGCGTAACGCGGCGTCGAGCGGCTGATATCGAGTGCAATTCTTCTCCAGGCAGAGATCCGACAGGGCTCCGTAAACTTTGTTAGTCGATGTGAAAACCAGCGGAGGTGGATCATCCACCGACCTTATGGCCTCGAGCAGGTTCAGAGTGCCACCAATGTTCACTTCATAATCGTTTCGCGGTTCCAACAAGCTCGTGGTCACCGCCACCTGAGCGGCTAAATGGAAGATACGGCCGGCAGAGCGCACGACTGACTTTAGCCGGGAGACGTCGCGTATGTCGGCGATTTCGACCCGCACTTTTTCACCGTGCTTCTTGCGAAGCCAGGCTACATTTTGATCGACTCCTTGGCGGGAGAGGTTGTCATAGATGATTACCTCGTGTCCTTCGCTCACCAAACGGTCAGCCAGGTTGGTGCCGATGAATCCTGCTCCTCCCGTAATCAAAACACGCTTTTCCGGTACGCCGGTTTGCGGGCGAACAAAGCGCGCCGATTCCTTGACCGATTTCAGGCCTCCTTCAGACCAGAGCCGGAACAGCAATTTGGGACTCGAATCGGCACGGAGCAAGCCATAGTGATAATCGCGTTCGTCGGAATGGAGCGAGTCAGGACTCCCCATCACAGCCGGCCTGTCGAACATCTCTTGCCAGTAAACCCGCTCAACAGGAGCATTCATCGCATCGGCAAAGGCGCGGACTTGGGCTTGTTCATCTCCTCGCCAGGTCGAAAAGCCGCTCTGCGTAATCCAGATCTGAGGATTCACAGCGAGGCGCGCCAGGCACTTCTGCACCCCACCAATTTCCTGCTCCCAGCCGCGCCACCGGAATTCCGAGCTGCTTGGAAAGGCATGCACTCCGATTGCATCGATGTGCGATAGCACACCACGCTCGTGCATCAACTCGAACCAGTGCAGATTGGATGGCCACAATCCAGGTAATACAGCCTTCTTGCCGCGCTTCTGGATCCAGTACGCTGCTCCTCCGATCATCTGGCTGAAGATCCGCCATTCCGGATCCATGCGAGAATCCCATTCGGCCGGATCGTTCGGATGATTCCATAATTCGACCCACTCGAACAGATCGCCGAACCGCGTGATCATGACGTCGATGAAATCGGCATACGCCTTGGGAGTTCGCGGCGGCGAAGAAAATTTTGGTGCTATACCAAGTGACGGCGGAGTGTAGAGAAAACAAGGCAAAATATTCACGTCTGCAGCGAGCCTGGGCAGCAGCCACGCATACCAGCCATCACCCTCAGACGTATACCAGTCGGCCCAGCAAATACCAGTGCGCAGCTCACGAATCCCCAGAGCGCTCGCTTTCCCGAGCACGGCTTCGACCCTCTGGTACTCTCCTGGGCGAAACCACTCTACGAGTCCTAGCTGTGGACCTCCACCTCGATCGCTCGTCTTTGCGGCCTTCATATCATCAACCCTCTCACTGCGAGTTCCTCACGCGCTTGAACGACCCGGTCCGGCGTCTTTTGGCCCTCAAGCCAGGCGGCGAGATCGTCTAAGCCCTGCTCTAGCTCGACCGACGGCATCCAGCCGAGAACGCTTTTCGCCCGCGAAATGTCTGCAAAGCAGTGCCTGATATCGCCGACGCGATATTTGCCTGTAATTTCCGGTTCTAGACCGTTCGCTCCGATGCTCTGGATGGTTTTACGAGCAATTTCAGCCACGGTCATCGCCTGACCAGACGATATGTTGAAGACCTCCCCGTCTGCCTGCTTCGATTCGAGCGCCAGCCGGCATGCGGATGCGACATCGTAGACGCTGACAAAATCCCTTTTCTGCATCCCGTCTTCATAGATGAGCGGGGCTTTTCCATTCAAAACACGCGCCGCGAAATTGCTCAAGACGCCGGTGTAAGGATTGGAAAGCGCCTGATAAGGTCCGTAGGTATTGAAAAAGCGTAGAGCGACCGCGCGCATGCCATAAGCTCGCGCCAGTATCAGCGTCATTCTTTCCTGGTCATACTTGGATAACGCATACAGGGACGCTAGCGCGGGCGTCTTGTCCTCAGTAGTCGGAATCGGAACTAGCGGTCTGCCGCGCTCATCTCTGATCTCCCACTCGCCTCTCCTCAACTGATCAAGCGTACGGGCGCGAGCGCCCTCAGGAACGCCATCGGCATTCATGTAAAGCCCCTCGCCATAGACGCTCATGCTTGAGGCCACCACCACGACGTCCACTGGTTTCGCGCTTAACGCCTGCATCAGAGCGGCCGTGCCGCCGTTATTGACGCTCGTGTATTCTTCGATCTGATACATGCTCTGGCCCACGCCCACGAGCGCTACCAGATGAATGACAGCGTCAATGCCGCGCAAAGCTCTGGCAAGCAAGGCGCCGCTGCGGACATCGCCAATGATCAGCTCGGCATCCGAGTTCAGGTAATCCGGCCTGGATCTAGCCGCTCCGTGAACTTGCGGGACCAGAGAGTCGAGGACACGCACGCGATAACCATGCTGCAGGAGTTCATTTGAAACGTGCGCACCGATAAAGCCCGCGCCACCAGTAACTAAGACATTTTTATTTGGCATCCGACATTCCTGACAGAGGGAAAATTTCGATACCGCGGACACAAGATCGACTCGGAATCGTTTCAGTCCGCAAACTGTGGAAATCGCAAAAGAAATGGGGCTGGCCCTGTCCGGCGGCTCGATAGCAAAGAACGATTCTCAAGTACACTGCTGTTCACTCAGGCGGAGAATGCCTGGGCTGCTCGGCAATCCCTTCAATGCTGTAACGGAGGACCGACTGCTCCTGCGTTCGCGAACTTCATCGTTCCCTGGATTCAGTGTCTTTGTTCAAAGTTACAGTGATAAAACTACCAGCATCGTGAATCGGCCAACTATTGCGCCGCGCAGCGTAATTCATACTACTGTTCGCGCCGCGTAATACTGGGACAATGCGAATCGGGATTACCTGTTATCCGACCTATGGCGGCAGTGGGATCGTCGCGACAGAGCTCGGTCTGGAGCTGGCGCAGCGTGGACATGAGGTCCACTTCATCAGCTACGCCAACCCTATCCGCCTCGATCCGGACACACCGGGCATCTTCTATCACGAGGTGGAAGTATCGACCTACCCTTTGTTTCTGTATCCGCCATACTCGCTGGCGCTGGCTTCGCGCATGGCCGAGGTCGCCGAATGCTACCGCCTTGATTTGCTACACGTGCACTATGCGATCCCGCACTCGATCTCGGCTCTGCTGGCACAGCAGATGACGACCGAGAGATGGCTCCCGTTCATTACGACACTGCACGGTACCGATATCACTCTTGTAGGCAGCGATCGCTCCTATTTCCCGATCACAAAATTCTCAATTGAACGATCCGACGGTATAACGACCATAAGCGAATACATGCGGAGACGGACAGTGGATTTCTTCGGGATCGCGAAGCCGATTGAGGTCATACACAATTTCGTGAACTGCTCGCTCTATTGTCCGGACCCCGAGGCACAGCGAAAAGGCCGCAAGCGCATCTTGCACATCTCCAATTTCCGGCCGGTCAAGCGGGTCCTGGATTGCGTTCGGGTATTCGAACTGGTCCGAAAGGAAGTGGATGCCGAACTGATACTGGCTGGCGATGGACCGGATCGCGGGCCAGCCGAGAAACTGGCGCGGGATCTCGGTGTAGACGAGCAGGTGCGCTTTTTGGGTAAGCAGGACCACATGGAGCGGCTCATTCCGCGAATGCATGCGTTACACCTGCCGAGCGAAACAGAGGCGTTCGGACTGGCGGCACTCGAGGCTATGGCATGCGGTGTTCCTCCCGTGGCCACTCGAACCGGCGGCGTTCCCGACTTGATCACACACGGAGTCGACGGTTATATGGAAGCTGTCGGCGATGCGGAAGCGCAGGCGCGCCGGCTCATCGAATTGCTCTCCGATGAACGCTTGCACGAACGAATTTCCCGAGCGGCACGAGAAACTGCCGTCAAACGTTTCTGTACGGATCTGATCATTCCCCGGTACGAGGCGTACTACCAGAGGGTTCGCCAGGGCGACGGAACTTCAAGCCGCTCAGCGGTGTCCAACTAAACAGGGAACGAGCAGGCGAGGTAAAATTCAGTCGATGGCGCAACCCCTGCTAGGAAACCCGGGTAGCCTCTCGATCTTGACAGGTCCTACGGGGCTCTCCGAAGAAGACGCTAGAATTGTGCGCGGTCTCCGAGCCGGTATAGAACAGGCTTACGAAGAGCTGATTGACCGCTATGAGCAGCAGTTATATGGAATGACCTTCCGTCTGCTCGGCAATCAAATGGACGCCGCGGATGTCGTTCAGGAAGTCTTTTTGAAGGTGTTTCGCACGATTAATTCGTTCCGCGAGCAAAGTAGTCTTCGTACGTGGATTTATCGAATAGCGGTGAATGAGGCCCATAATCATCGGCGTTGGTTTGCGCGGCATTGCCGGCGGGAGATTTCCATGGAAGAAGAACGAGACGGAAACCTTCAGAACCGGTTGGAGTACGCGGCAGATCCCGGACGATCGCCCTACGACCAGACACTCGACAATGAAAATCGCACGTTAATAGAACGTGCGCTCGCTAGAATTAATCCCGTGTTTCGAACGGCGGTTGTCTTGCGAGACATTCAAAACCTGAGCTACGAAGAAATCGCAGAAATTCTGCAGATCTCTCTTGGAACAGTTAAATCCAGAATTCTGCGCGGGCGCGAAGCATTGCGACGCGAAATAATGCAGCGACCGGACCAGGACTTTGCGGAAGCAATGGCTTGAGACCCATGGAAAGCCAATGACCTGCTGGAACGTGAAACGGCGAAGTACCGATTTTGTGGATGGGAGGCTGCGCAGGCGCGAGCGTTCCAAAATCGAGGCACACCTGCGGGAATGCGACGAATGCACGATCGACGTCGACCAAATCCGCTCAATGCGCTTATCCCTTGCGCGCTTGCAGAGTCCACCCGCACCTGTCTCCCTACGGACCAAGCTATTGGTTTTAGCATCCAAAGAGCGGCAGATTCTCATAGAGACAGACGGTTCTCGATTGCGCCGCTTCTGGAACTATTGGAAGCTGCGGCTGAACGAATTAACAAGGCCGATCACCATTCCGGCTACCGGCGGCCTGCTATCGAGTGTCCTGCTTTTTAGCGCGCTGGCCTTGACGATCAGCACAACCACACGCCAGGTCGGATATGAAGTACCGGTCATGTACGCCGACCACCTGGACGCCAATTTGGTACCCGTCGAGTTCAAGCTGAAATCGTCCGTAGTCCTGACACTCAGCCTGGATGGCCGTGGGCGAATCACCGATTACGCTGTCCGGGATGGCTCGGGCGAATTTGTGGGTGATCCCGGCAGGCTGCAATACGACAACATCACTATGCCGGAATTCCCCAGCGTTCTTGGGCTGGATCAGCCCACGATAGGCGACATTCGGATTTCGTTCATCCCGATTCTCTTTCGTCAATAAATCCAGATTCATCGCCTCACACTTACAGCAGCCCGCTCCTCGCGGCGAAAGACCTACAATGTGGTGATCCTTCCGCCATCGAGTAATTCGTGAAATTTCGCCGCCTCATCTATATCGCGACGCTTGCAATTTCAATTGCCGGCCGGCCGTGGCAATCGAGTGCTCAGGAACATCATCATGAAGAGTCAGTCACAAGCGAGCGCCTTGGGACCGTGTCGTTTCCAACGTCCTGCTCTCCAATGGTGCAGCCATCGTTTAACAGAGGTGTTGCCCTTTTACATTCGTTCGGGTACAGCCAGGCGCGCCAGCAGTTTCAGGAAATCGAGAGGAGGGAGGCTGGCTGTGCGATGGCGTACTGGGGCGAGGCAATGTCGCTCTACCACCAATTGTGGGATCGGCCTTCAGCCGCCGATCTGGCGAACGGAAGAGCCCTGATTGAAAAAGCGGAAGCAGCGGGCGCTAAGACACCGCGGGAGCAAGGCTACATCAAAGCGGTGGCGGCGTTCTATCCCGCGGATGCAAAGACGACGTTCGAAGCGCGATGGGAAGGTTACTCACGTGCCATGGAGCAACTTCATCGCCAATTTCCAGAGGACAACGAAGCAGCGATTTTCTACGCTCTATCACTGGTTGCCTCGCCGCATGCGAATGATAATGATTTCGCCATCCGAAAGAAAGCGGTCGGCGTTCTTAGCGCGGTCTTAAAGCAGCAACCGGATCATCCCGGCGTAGCGCATTATTTGATCCACGCCTGTGACAATCCGGAAATGGCAAAAGATGGTCTGGCCGCCGCGCGCCGGTATGCGCAAATTGCGCCGGCATCGCCGCACGCCCTGCACATGCCTTCGCATATCTTCGCTCGGCTCGGCATGTGGCAGGACGACATTCAATCGAACCTCGCGTCTAAAACTGCGGCAGAAAAGCAGTCGAGTACGCATGATCGCGCTCACGCCATGGATTTCCTGGAATATGCGTACCTGCAAACCGGTCAAAATGATCGAGCCAAATCAATTGAGGAGGAGGCCCTCCGAATACGGAAACAGGAATTCTCCAAAGATATGGAGGACTACTTCTACTACGTTCAAGTGCATTTCCCCGCCCTGCTAAATCTGGAGATGCGAGATTGGAAGACGGCTGAGAAGCTGACTCCGGCGCCGGACTTCGCGCCGGACTTTCAAGCCGTCACACTTTGGGCGAATGCAATCGCGGCGGGCCATCTGCACGATATTGCGGCGGCGCGGATTGCGGTAACGAAATACGATCAGGCGCTCGAGGCCGTAAAAAAGAGCTCCAACTCCTATGTCGCAAAAGGCATGTCCAACAGCCACGATGAAGCGCATGCATGGTTCCAGTTCGCGGAAGGGAAGAATGCTGAAGCCGTAAACCTGCTGCGCGAAACAGCCGAACGGCAGGATAAGACCGGTAAGGGAGAGGTCGAATTACCGGCTCGTGAAATGCTTGCAGACATGCTGCTCGAAATGCACAGACCTGAAGAAGCATTAGCCGAATATCAACACTCGCTGAACACCGATCCCAATCGCTTCAACGCGCTTGCCGGAGCCGCGCAAGCCGCGGCAACCCTTCAAAAGCGCGATCTCGCTCGAACCTATTACCGGCGTCTGCTTGATAACTGCCCCGCAGGGGACCGTTCCGAACTCCAGGTCGCCAGAGCCTATCTGAAAGAGGTCCAAAGTGCCGACAATTCCGCTCACTGACAAGCTTGGATTGAAGGTCGAGCTTCAATTCGACGAAAAGAGCGATGCCGTTCACGCGGGTCTGCAGGCTTTAGAGTCCAAAACAAGTGAGTTCGTAACCGCAAGCGAGAAACCACTCAACCAGACCATCTTTCATTCCGGCGTTTTCGGCGGTGTATTTACCTCACCGAAAATCGGGCTGAGCAAGGATCTCGATCTGGCAATTAAGAGCGGGGAGAACGTCACAATCACTGTTTATCGGAGCACGGACAAAACTCTGTTCCGGGCCGGCGGTGGCTCGCCGGATATTCAGATTGCGGAAACTCAAGCTTGGGTCGGTCTGGCACTTTCTACGGAACTCGACCTCTCTCTTAGCGTGGCTACCCCTAACGGCTTTGGCGTGCGCGGAAAATCGATGCAGGTGAACACGGTTTCCTCTTACACATTGGTGGAAAGCGTGAATGGCGCCTTTCCCACTCTCAAGTCCGCAGTCGAAACGGCTCTGTCAGATTTCAGACTCCTGCGGAGTGTTGCCGATGTTAGAAATCAGCCACAAAAGTCAGTTTGTGAATGGGACGTCTCGGGCTCGTTTGCGATACAAGGAAGCTATAGTTACCCGTTCGCGACCAGTTCATTCAGCCTGGCCACAGTGCCGCTGCCGTTTCATCATGAGCTGCAGATCGCTCCCGCTCTGGACGTAAGCCTGACTGGATCGCTTACTGTAAAAGGCGAATTTCTGGGAAGGTGCTATCGAGTTAACGACTCGAAAATCCAACTCGGCCTCTATAAAAAGAAGGAGTCAGACTTCGCGGTAAGCTTCGAAGCCGAAGCTGGATTGGCTGGGAAGGTGGGCTCGGCGGATCTTGTATCAGCGCTGTTATCGGCTTTGCCGGGAGCGAATTTCGACTCGGCTCAAATTCCCGACGCCGATCGCAAGCCCATGCAGGAAGCTTTGCAAGGAGCTGTCGACCAGGGGTTTTCCATTGCCTTAAATAGCAGCTGCAGCGCATCGATCGCCGATGAAGCCGCAGTGCTCTATGAGATCGATCTCCTCGGTAATTCGGATGAGACCGATGCGGCTATTGATGCCGCGCTGCAAGGCAACTGGTCTCTGCTCGGTAAGCTCTCGAATGCAAGAGAACTGCGAAACGTGCTAACCGAGACTCACGAAACGGTGGGTAAGACGTCCCTTAACCTGTTGGGAATCTATGACTGCGGTTCCACCCAAGACTTCCTTCGCCAGTGCTGTATTTTGCACGATGCCGAAGATGGCACGATCACTATTACCGACAAAGAGACGGCGCAGCGGATCGCTGTCGCCTCCATGCCATTTGCTGCGCAAGATGACAAATTGCGGAAGGTTTTGGATGAGGCGTTTCTTGCAACCGTAGCCTACACCACTGCTGATTCTCGCGCCGGGTTGAGCTCCAGCATTCAAGCAACCCAATCATTGCTGCTCTATAACGAGCGTTCGAATTATGCGGCGCTGCACAAAGCGTTATTGTTGGGTGTAGCGCTGAATCTTCTTACGGCCGGCGATCTGGCCGGGATCAGCCAACAGAATAGCTTCAAGTATTTTCGACTCGCCGCCCGAGCCAGCTTCACCGGCGACAATGCGCTCCGGTTGTTTTTCTCCGATGTCTCCGCGCGCACTCCTCATCAGTTACCCGACTTGAAACGCTTGGGACGGCACGTGCTCGCCTCGTTGCTCGATCGAAATCAGCCGGCCGACAACGCCCGCTGGCAAGCTCTGATAAACGACGCAACCTGGGCGCAAATGGAACAACAGAAATTTCCGCCGGGATCGCCGGCCTCCTACAGCGATTGGTATGACATCACCTTCTGGGCACAATCTATCGCCACAGTAGCGCCTGCGCTGAAGGCCGTGCTGGACACTGCGGATGCGCAGAGCCAAGGTGATCCTACGAAGAATGCAGCTTTCATGGCACAGCGCGCCGGTCTGTCGAAGGCCATCGCAACAGTAACACGCGACACCAGAGCGGCATTCGAGAAAGGTTGGCCTCTTGCCGTTATGTTCACTTTATCCGGGAGCAAAGCGGCAGTCAGCTTTACGGCCCAGTGGGATGGCAAAAAGCAGTTCGACAAGGAAACCGGCCTAATGTCGAGCGCCGGACCGTCGAGGGTGCTCTGAATCATTACACGTGCCACAATGGCACCCATGAACAGTTTCGTGCGTCTTGGTTTTGTACCCAGAAACTATGATTTGGGTTTGCTGATTTTGCGAGTAGTATTCGGACTCACATTATGCATTGCACATGGCTGGGGTAAGGCGGCGCACTTTTCCGGAATGGCCTCGCACTTTCCCGATCCCCTTCATATCGGATCAAGGTTCACTCTTATGTTCGCGATCCTCTCCGATCTGATCTGTTCCCTTTTGGTCGTGATCGGGCTTGGCACGCGTTGGGCGGCGTTAATCATCGCGATCAATACTGGCGCGGCATTCGCGCTAGTGCACAAATTCGCGCTATCTGGACCGCACAGCGGGGAACTGCCGCTCCTCTTCTGCGCGTGGGCGCTAGCGATTCTGATTTCGGGCCCGGGCCGATACAGTGTGGACGGTGCTCAAGGTCCACTCGCGTCGCGAGGTTCGGCGAAGTAGTCGTTGTAGAGATCTTCGTCGAACAGGTTCGCGGTCTTCACATCTTTCAGAGGCAAAGTGATGATCAGATCTTCCGGATCAAAGGTAGTGTCGCCGAGTGCTCGTTCGTAAAAAGTGGTGTAGACCGTTTTCAGACTATCGTGATCACGATATCCGCTTCTGTAAGGCAACACCCGGAAATAGAGTTCCTGTGGATCAAGATTGGGCGCTTCGGTCACCCAGCCGACGTACCATTTGCGGCTGTCCAGAGTGATAGAAACGAGCTGTTTGCGTTGTTGCGCACGGAGAAGAAGCTGAATAAACGCATTTCCATGACGGCGGATTTCGATTTCTTTTGCTTCTTTCTTGCTGACAAACAAATTCCAAATTAGAGCGGTCAAAGGTCCGAGTAACAAAGAAAGAGCGCTCGTGCCTGAGAAAGGCGCATGCAGCGGTACGAAGAAAGCCCACGCGCGGTCGACCGCATTTACTCCGAAAATGAATTCAAAAATGATGTTCAGAAAGCGAGCCAGGATCGCCAGACACGTTCCGGCGATAGCGGTCTGAAAGAGAAGCCTGTATCCGTCGAGCCGCTGGGCGCTAAACCGAAAATAATGAGAGATATGGAAGAAAAGGAACCCGCCCAGGAGCGGAAGGAGGAGCAGGTTATACGGCATTCACCGCCAGTGTAGCTACTCTGGTTTTCGGTGCCGTACGACCGTTATATAGCCCTTTCTGGACCCCAAATCCTGGTTATTTGACAGTTTTCGCAGGGTTTCCTGAACCTTCGGGTCCCGGAGAAGCGCCTTGACGTCGGTAATCGTTCTGCCATCCCAGGTTGTATACGTGTGATCGTCGTCAATTTTAGCCATCTTCAGCACTTTCCTTCTTCAGCTTAACGGTTTTTGCACTCAGAGGCGAGTTTTGAGCGAGTAATCCTCGTCGTTGCGGGTCAGATTGGGGTTATAGTACGGGTCGGCATCGATGATGCTCTCCCATTTCAGCCGCATCGCCTCCACCTCCTGGGGATGAGGGACCAGATCCTTGGAGGTTTTAGAAAGCGCTTCGTGGTGATAGAGCAGAGCGTGGGGTGTATAGAGCACCCTGTATCCCTCGTTACCGATCTTCAGGCATAGATCGATGTCGTTGAAGGCCACGGCAAACTGGTTTTCGTCGAAGCCGCCTACCTTCCAGAAGACATCGGCGCGGGTCATCAGGCAGGCACCGGTTACGGCGCTCACATTACGAATCACGTCCGGAAAATCGAAGTAATGGCTAGCGCTACCGTCCAGCGCCTTAAAGGCATGCCCGCAGTTGTCATAGATTCCCATAATGACCCCGGCGTGTTGGATACGGCCGTCGGGGTAGAGAAGCTTCGCTCCCACTGCGCCGACTTCCGGTCGAACAGCTAGCTCGACCATGGCTTCCAGCCACCCGGATTCAATTACCGAAGTATCGTCGTTCAGAAACAGCAGGACTGGAGCCTTGCATTCCCGGGCGGCGGCGTTGTTGATGGCTGAGTAGTTGAATGGCTTGTTTCGCCAATCGAGATAGCGCACATTGCTACGCTGAGCTTGCAAATCCCGGACATAATTTTCGATGCCGTTGTGCCTGGAATTGTCGATCACGACCACTTCGTAATCGCGATAGGTAGTCCTGCCGAACAAGCTCTCCAGATTTGTTCGAAGGGCATCGAGTTTCCCACCGGACGCGATGATAATGCTCACTTGTGTTCCAGCGGGAATCGCGTAGCGCGCTCGCCACCGCCCGGTAACCCTGCCCGGCTCGATATCGAGCACTTTGCCCGTGCGTTTGCTGGATTCTCGAAGAGCATTGTGGGCGGCAGTCAATGTATATTGCTTGTTCTCCTGGGTGACAGCCGTAGAACCTTCGCTGGCTCGCCAGTGATAGAGCACCTTCGGAACATGCCGGATCTCAGAAGCGTGCTCGGAAGCGCGCAGGATCAGATCGTAATCCTGGCTTCCGTCACAATCCGGATTCAGACGGCCTATTTTCGTCGCCAGATCCCGTCGTAAGACAAGCAAATGACAGATGTAGTTCTCGGACAGAAGCAGGTCGGGGGACCAGTCCGGCTTGAAGAAAGGTTCGAAGCGCTTGTTTTTGGTATCGATCTTGTCCTCGTCGCTGTAGAGCATATCGGCATCCGGATGCCGGTCGAGAGTCTCGCAGAGGTACGCAAGCGCGTGCTCGGAAAGCGTGTCGTCATGATCGAGAAAGCAGACGTAGTCGCCGGAGGCCAATTGCCAGGCGGTGTTGCAGGTTTTAGAGATGCCGCCCCGCTCTGCTCCGTAAACGACCTTGATTCTTGGATCCTGCGCGGCATGTTGCTTGAGAATCTCGCGAGTTTCTGGGCGCGAAGAAAAATCGTCAGCGATACAGAGTTCCCAGTTGCTATAGGACTGAGCAGTGACGGACTCAATCGCAGCCGTCAGTTCAGCCGGATCGGTGTTAAACACTGGCATCAGAATGCTGAATAAGGGTCGATGAGAAAAACTTCCCAGTTTGAGCGCGATCAGATCGTCGTCGGGTTCTTCGAAATCATGAATCCAGCGATAGTAGTCCGAGCTAAAACCATTTTCATGATCTATCTGAACGGCGGTTCTGGTTTCGCGGATCGGTTTGCCCTTCGAGATCAGGCGAAGAGTGATTGTGTGGCGTCCGTTCGGAAGGCTAAGCGAGTCGAAATCGGCGGTAAAACCCGCGCGGCCGGTGGTATCGAGGTCCGGATGATGTTTTTTCACGTCCGGGCGCGGAACGGAAGGGACAGCTTCGATTCGCGGAATGCCCGGAATCTCGATCTGCACCCGATCGACTCCGCCTTGCGCGACGCACCAACCCCTGACCGAGATAATTCCGCTGCGCAGCGCAAGGTCGCTCGATTTCGGCTCATCACAGACGAGGAAAGATCGCTGCCGGCTGTTTAGAACGACGCTCGAAGAATCCGATCCGTTCGAACGAGGGACAAAACGCTTGGCGAGATCGCCGGCCGCGCGCAGAGTTCTCCATACCCTGCCCGTCAGCATTTCCATGATGATGCGATCGAGACGCGCGATGGAGGATTCATGCGCGACCAGTTGCGCCTGATGTTTCTCAATCAGTTCCAGAATGCGTTTCAATTGCCGCTGAGAGGACCTCAGCTCTAGCTGGACCTGGCGAAGAGCCTCGTTCGCCGCTTCCAGTTGAGCTTCGGGAGTGTCCTGGCGGTTCATCAATTATGAAAATAACAAGGGAGAGACTCTTGGAGCCGTTCTATGCAGAGTGGAAGCAACAAGCGAAGGCTTACATCAAAGGAATGCTGCGGCGAAAAACCGAGGCGCTGCTGCCGAATCGCGAGGCACGGGAGTACCAACGGTGGCTTGAAAAAAGGCTGGCGTTTCGAAAAAACATTTACACTCATGCCCCACAAAAAGGTCTTCTTTCGATTCTGACCCCGGTGTGGAACGGGAGCCCGATTCGCTATTTGCGGGAATTAGCAGAATCGATCTCTCAGCAAAACAAAGACGGAGCTTGCGAGTGGGTTCTCCTCGACAATGGCTGTTCAAACGAGAAATTGCTGGCCTATCTCAAAGAATTGACTGCGTTGCCGTGGGTAAAACTCGACCGGTCAAAAACGAACCTGGGCATTGCTCGGGGTCTGCGGCGTTCCCTCGAACGAGCGAAAAGCCGCTACGTGATGGCGGTCGATGCCGACGATTTGCTTTATCCGGACGCGCTGCAGGTAGTCGCTTCCGCGATCGTGAAGAACGGCTATCCCGCATTGCTGTACACCGATGAAGATAAGGTAAACGGAGCGCAGCGCTATCAGCCTTACTTCAAACCGGACTGGGACCCGCTGCTGTTGTTGAACTCCGCATACATCGCGCATTTGGGAGTGGTGGAACGCAGGCGCGCGCTGAAGCTTGGAGCTTACACCGATGCAGCCGCCGAAGGCAGCCAGGATTGGGATCTGTTCGTTAGATTTCTGATCGCGGGCCAGAAGGCGGTCCACATTCCGGAAGTGGTTTACAGCTGGCGAGTCCACGCGACCTCTACCGCCGATGATACGGCGCGCAAGCCTTACGTCGGCAGTGCGCAGCGAAGCGTCCTACAGCGATTTCTGGATGCCCAGCCGTGCGGGAACCTATTCGAAATAGAACCGAGTCCTCTGTTCTCCGGCGGGCATCACTGGCACTTTCGACGAAAACAGGACCAGGTCAAGGCAAGTATGACAATCGTGCTCACGAGGGGTCACTCTGCCAGGCTGCGAGCAGTATGCCGATGCAATTTGTGCGGCCTGCTAAAGGAAGATGGTTTGATCTGCTTTGCTGGGGAGGACATCAGGGTCGTGGACCCCGATTGGATTTGGGAGGCGATCGGCATTATGGATCTTCATCGCGATACGGTCATGGTAGGTGGGCGAATCCTTAGCAACGACGGACCGATTATAGAGGCTGGCCTGGAATTCGGTTTCGATGGCATTTGTGGCAGTCCCAATCGTGGGAGGCGGGCGGCCGATCCGGGATATTTCGGGCAGATGTGGAAACAACGATCGGTGAGTGCGGTATCAACTCGGCTGGCTGCAGTGAAAGCTTCGTTTCCTAATGGAGTTATTGGAACAAGTGCCGGAACAAGCGACTTTGCGTTTTTTGGGCGCTTGGGCCGGAGCCCATGCCCTGAAGACAGGTCGCCGGGTGGTTTATTCGCCTTTCTTGAGCGGCATTTCAAGTTACCCTGAGGAGCCGCCGGTGAGCAATGAAGAGAAACAACTATTCCGGAATCGTTATGGCGACCTCGAAGATGGCCGCTTTTACCCGCGTTTTTTCAGCCGGACAGAGCCGTTTCAGCTCATCCAACCGGATATGCCGGAGTCATGAGCCGCCAGCGACTCGGGCAGCATTTTCTCGTACGCGATGCGATTCTGGAACGGCTGGCGGTTGCGACGTGCGGTGAACACGTTCCGCGCGTAATTGAAATCGGTCCGGGACGCGGTGCGTTAACGCGTCATTTGCTTCCACGAACAGATGAACTGCACGTCGTGGAGCTGGACCGATCGCTGGTTGCGTACTTGGAGCGGAAATTTGGTACTGAAACAAAGCTAAAAATTCACCAGGGCGATGTGCTCGAAACCGATCTCGCGCAGTGGGGTCCGGCTGCGCTTGCGGGCAATCTGCCGTACTACATTACTTCTCCGATTATCGAGAAGTTCGTCAGAATGGACGCGCGTTTCCGGATTGCAGTGTTCCTGATGCAGTGGGAGGTGGCGGAACGACTGCTGGCCAATCCTGGCAACAGAAGCTACGGTTATTTAACTGTCGCGACCCGGCTGTTTTGCGATGTCGAACTGGTGTCGAAAGTACCGCCGTCGGCTTTCGTGCCGCCGCCGAAGGTCGATTCCGGCGCTGTGTTGTTGCGGCGCAAAGATCAGCCTCCCGAACAGTTGAATCAGCTCTTGCGGTTTGTCAGCAGGTGCTTTCTGCACAAGCGAAAGACACTGCGCAATAATCTGCGTGGCATTTATGGCGATCAGGCGGACTCGATGCCGGAAGCGCGATTACGCGCGGAACAGCTCAGCATCGAGCAGTTTGTCGATTTATTCCAACGATTGAGCGGTCAGTACACTGAAGTACGGAAAGTTTAGCTGGATGGCGGAAACTCTTGTCGGGCTCGGCGGCTTGCTCGGGGACGCGGCGTGTTGCGTTATACGGCGCGGCGAGCTGGCTTCAGCCATCGAGCAAACGAAGCTCACACGACATGCCCGACCGAGTACATTTCCGGAGGAGGCTTTCGCACTGGCTTTGGAGGTGGCCGGCGTCCGGCCGGCAGAGATCGATTGCATAGCCTTGGCCAGGCCATTCGCGGCGGAAGCGGAGAGCTCGGCATTGCTCGAATTGCGGAGCCGATTCCCGCAAAGTGAGATCGTGGTAGTGGATCATCACGAGGCGCATGCCGCCTCGGCCTACTACGCGTCGGGCTTTCAGGATGCGAAGGTGTTGAGCGTGGACCGGGCGGGTGATTTCAGATCTGCAGCGTTGTTTCAGGGGCAAGGTGCTCAGCTGACGAAAGTCAGAGAGCTTTACTTTCCGGATTCACTGGGCGACCTTTACAACCGCGTGACAGAGCTGCTGGGCTTCGAGCCGCGATCGGACGAGCACAAGGTGCAATGGCTTTCGGCCACTGGAGAACCGAAATTTGCCGATGTATTCCGTAGTATCGTGAATCGAAATCCGGCCGGCTGGCCGAGGTTTGAACGCCGGTTTTTCGATTCAGACCGGCTGAGGGAGGGCGGATTCAGCGGAAGCTTCCATGATTTGGTAGGAGAACAACCGAGCAGCGCGGATCTCGCGCGCAGCCTGCAACTGGTGGTGGAAGAGACCGTTTGCGCGATGTTAGGGGAGGCGCGGAACGTGGCTATAGCCGGCGGCCTCGCGCTGAATGCCATGGTTGTACGAGCACTCGAGCAGCGCTTCGAGAATGTTTTTGTGCAACCGGCGGCAGGGAATTCCGGCACAGCACTAGGGGCAGCATTTTCCGCATGGCATAACTTCTACGGCCAAGCGAGAACCATTCCATTCGAAACGCTGTGTCTGGGACCTGCCTATACTCCGGAGCAGATTAAACAGGTACTCGAGAACTGCAAACTACGATTCCGTTTCCTGAACACAAACGAAGAGTTGATTCGTGAGGCGATTCGGGCGCTGAGCGACAACAAAATCGTGGCATGGATGCATGGACGGATGGAGTTTGGCCCGCGTGCGTTAGGCAATCGCAGCATACTGGCGTCGCCACTCAACCCATACTCGACGGAGAACCTCAACGTGTATATCAAACAT
Source organism: Terriglobia bacterium (assembly GCA_963738555.1). GTDB lineage: Bacteria > Acidobacteriota > Terriglobia > Bryobacterales > Bryobacteraceae > Bog-105. The sequence goes on along the minus strand of CAVTXN010000004.1, from coordinate 12,823 downwards.
CGGGAGAGCTTCCGGAAGTTTGCCGCGTCGGTCCCGGAGGAGGTCGCTCAAGAGTATTTCGAGGTGGGACCGAACGCGCGTTATTTAGCGACAGTGGGAGAGGTGCGACCGGAATTCCGGGAGCAGTTTTCGGCGGCGGTTCTGGGCGGAAATTTGATTCGAGTTCACGTTGTCAGCAAGCAGCAGAACCCGCTGTATCATTCGCTGCTGATGGCGATCGGGGAGGCGAGCGGCCTGCCGGTTTTGTACAACACGAGTTTCAATCTTTTCGGCGATCCGCTGGTGTGCACACCACGCGATGCGGTAAAAAGTTTTTACTCTTCGGGCATAGATGCTTTGTTTTCAGGGAGTTTCTATCTCGAGAAGTAGGGTTTTTACCGTCTATAAAAAAGGGGCGGTAGGAACGGTAAAAACCAAAGTCAGTGACGTATTCGCTCATGGCTTCGATTCAAGATCAACGACCTGGCGAGTGGTCGAGCCGCTGTTTGAGAAAGCGTCCGGTATAGGATTCCCGTGAAGCCATAATGGCTTCGGGCGCGCCCATAGCGACGATTTCACCTCCAGCGTGGCCGCCCTCAGGCCCGAGATCGATCACGTAATCAGCGGTCTTGATTACGTCGAGATGATGCTCGATGACGAGAACTGTGTGGCCTGCATCCACGAGGCGATTCAGACACTCCAAAAGGCGTTCCACGTCGGCCAGGTGAAGCCCGGTCGTCGGTTCGTCGAGGATGTAGAGCGTGTGCTTCGAGCGCTGGATTTTCGAGAGTTCGGCGGCAATCTTGACGCGCTGCGCTTCGCCCCCGGAGAGCGTTGTTGCCGACTGGCCCAGCGTGAGATATCCGAGACCGAGATCGGCAAGAACCTCGATCTTGCGGCCGATTGCGGGCTCTGCGGCAAAGAATTTCACACCTTCTTCGATGGACATATTGAGAACGTCGGTTATGGTCTTGCCGCGCAAAGTGACCTCTAGAGTTTCGGGACCGAAGCGCGCTCCCTTGCAAGCTCCGCAGGTGACTTCGACGTCCGGCATGAAGTAGAGCTGGGTAGTGATCACCCCTTCGCCCTGGCACTCCTCACAGCGGCCCCCCTTCACGTTGAAACTGAAGCGGCCGGATTTGTATTCGCGTTCGACGGCGAGGGGCGTTTGGGCGAACAGTTCGCGTATCGCGTCATAGAAGCCGATGTAGGTGGCAGGATTGGAACGGCTGTTGCGGCCAATCGGCGACTGATCGATATTGACGACTTTGTGGACGTGCTCAAGACCATCGATACCGTCGTGGGCTCCAGGAAGCGTTCGGGTGTCTTCGAGGCGTTTCCAAAGAGCTTTGTAGAGAATCTCATTTACGAGAGTACTTTTGCCGGAACCGGAAGCTCCGGTAATGGCAACCAGCATGCCGAGGGGGATGGGAACATCAATGCTCTTGAGATTGTTTTCGCGCGCTCCCCGGACGACGAGCAATTTTTTCTTTTGAAGGTTGCGGCGGTGCGCGGGAACGGGAATCGATCGCTTTCCGGAAAAGAACAGCCCGGTAGGTGAAGCCTTGCAGGAGGTGATGTCTTTGAGGGTGCCCTGCGCGACGATAGTGCCGCCGTGGATGCCGGCTCCCGGACCCATCTCAACGACGTGATCGGCTGCGCGAATGGTATCTTCGTCATGTTCGACCACGATGACGGTGTTGCCGATATCGCGGAGATTCTCCAGTGTTGCGATCATTTTTGCGTTGTCCTTCGGATGCAGGCCGATGCTGGGCTCATCGAGGACATAGAGCATGCCCATGAGACCGGAACCGATCTGGGTCGAGAGGCGGATACGCTGCGATTCGCCGCCTGAGAGCGTACCGGAGCGGCGGTTGAGATTCAGATAATCGAGACCGATACCGACAAGAAGGTCGAGGCGTCCGCGAATTTCGTTGATGACCTGGCGGCCGGCGTCGCTGCCTCGGCCCGTGGGTTTCAGACTTCCCAGGAATTTGTGAAGCTCATCGAAGTGGAGATTGCCGACCTGCTGGATGGTCTTGCCCGCGATGGTGAAGAGCAGGCGTGTGGAGCGCAGGCGCGCGCCTTCGCAATCGGGGCAGGTTCGCTCCACCATGACCTTATCGAGCCACGCTTCCATCCCTGAACTGGCCTCACCGCGCTGCCGATAGCGCCGATAATGCCGCTCGATGCGGCGGGCAATGCCGTGAAAGCCGACCTCGTGGCCTTGGAATTTGTCGCGCTTGTCTTTCGCATCCGGTGGAAGCACTGTGGCAACTTTTCGTCCGTCCAGGCCAAAAAGAATGGTGTGGCGAGCGGATTCCGGCAGGTCGTTCCAGGGCGTATCGATCGAAAAATTCAGCAGCTTTGAGAGGCTGTAGACGATACGACCATCCCAGGTATCCGGATTGTATTTATACGCTTCTTTGACGAAGCAGCCACCGCGAATGCTGCGTTTCGGGTCAGGGATAAGCAACTCGGGGTGTGTGATCTTATGAATTCCGAGACCGCCGCAGGTCCGGCAGGCGCTCTCGGGGTTGTTGAACATGAAGTACTCGGGCTCAATGCCACCGTACACGAGATGGTGAGTGGCGCTACACAGCGCTTTATAGAAGCGTTCCATTTCCGGCTTCGATGCGCCCTTGAGGACTTCCACACGCATGAGCCCATCGCCCGTCAGAAGCGTCGCGGCGATGCCCGCTTTGATGGCCTTTTCGTGCTTCCGCGAAACGATGAAGCGATCGACGACGGCATCCATGTCGCGCACGTCATCCTCATCGAGTGAGATCTCGTTCGAGATATCGACGCGCTTACCATCGATGACCATGAGACGGCAGCCTTTTTTACGCACCTCCGTCAAGACAAAATCGAGTTCTTCACCGTAGACCTTGAAGACAGGCGCGCGCATTTCGATTTCCGCGCCTTCCGGCAGAGAGAGAATGATTTCGAGGATACGGCTGGGGCTGAGGCTCGGCACGCGCTCGCCGGTTCGCGGGCAGTGTGCCTCGGCGACTGTGGCGAAGAGCAGGTTGAGGTAGCTTGCAATGTCGGTCATCGTTCCGACGGTGGATCGCGGATTGCTGCCGATTGTCTTCTGTTCGATCGAGATAACGGGCGAGAGGCCGAAGACGAAGTCCACGTCAGGCTTCGCGACCTGTGCGACGAAGCGCTTGGCGTAGCTCGAGAGCGATTCGAGATAACGGCGCTGTCCTTCCGCATAAATCGTGTCAAACGCCAGACTGGATTTCCCTGAACCAGAGAGACCCGTTACGACGATCAGCCGGTTTCGCGGGAGCTCAATGGAGATGTTCTTCAGATTGTGGACCCGCGCGCCCTGCACTGCGATGGTGCTTCGCGCTGTGGGTCTCGATTTGGGAGGCACGGCCTTACCACTCACTGGGCGCTTCCTCTTCGGTTAGCGATGCGCTGCGGTGAAAAAAGGCGAGTTCATCCACGCTGATGTTGCTCTTCTTAGTGAGCCGTACCGGCAGTGAAGCTTTGCCGATCAGGCCGCGATCGGAAAGATATTCGCAAATGCCGGTGACACCGCCAATGCCAAAATTACGGCGGAAGTGATCATCGATTTCGGTAGCAGAACGCGCTTCGCCGACTTCCTGGAGGTAATCGAGTACCGGCCCGAAGAGTTCGGAAGTGCGATCAGAGAGATAGTTGTCGATGGCCGTAAGCGCGCCTTGCACCGTCTTCGCGGTCTTCTTGTTGTTGAGCATGTCAGTGTAGACGAGCTTGAAAAAAGCCGGGTTCAGTTTGATGGCCTGCGGGAGCACTTCGCGATCAGCCAGTTGGCGCGCACTGAGGACTTCGATTCTGGCGAGCCCGTTTGCCGCGTGTAGAATCCAGAGCGCTGTGTAATCAAGATCGCCGCGGGTGCGAAACCACTTATGGGCTTTGTAGACGGCGGGCAAGGTATGGCAGGCGGCATTCAGGAGTTGGATTCGGATGTCACGCTCGCCAATCGAATGGAGTTGTTCACAAAGCGTGGCAATGCCCGCTTCGTGCGTATAGAGAAGCCGCCCTTTCGTGAGGAAGGAGTGAAAGAAACCGCTGCGAAGAGACCCTTCAGCCGCTTTGCGGAAATCGGTCCGGGACATGAGCAGGGCATGCACATTGACCCCGCCGGCAGAGAGGGCGAGGCCTTCTTCGGCGATTTTCCTGTCGTCGATTGTCACCAGAACGAGGTCGATGTCGGACTTGTCCCAAACCGTGTCATGCGAAAGGCTTCCGCAGAGCACGGCGGCAAGAATTGAGCGGTCGTTCCTAATCCTGGCGACGAGGGCATCCAGAGCCCGCGAGAAGCGGTCGTGCGTGGAAGTCGGCACTCAAAATAGTATTCCAGAGCATGATTTGTCCTCATGGATGAAGGATGAGCTTCTGCACGCGCCAATTCAGAAGCTCTGCGGCGTAGATCTCATTTTGCGACGGGCACGCGAGCTCGTGAATCCAGCCGAATTGTTTGGGCTGTCTGCCCGTGCGGCCTAACACCCCAATTACGTGGCCATCCAGAGTCAACTTGTAAATCCTGCCAGGGAATGCATCGGCGCTGTACAGATATTGATGCGGCCCCGGCGTTATGCAGATGGCCCAAGGCGATCCGGGCTGCATGGTGCCAGTAGTTTGCGGCCCCGGGCGGTTACCCATCCAGGGCTGCGCGTCAACAGGAGCGGGAACATCGATTCTGATTTCTCGAAGGAAAGCGCCGTCGGGGTCAAAAACCTGAATGCGCGCGTTCCCGCGATCGGCGACATAGATGTTTCCTTGCGCGTCGGCCGCTATGCTGTGTGGCGTGTTGAACTCACCGGGGTTCTTGCCCGGGTTGCCCCATTGGTTGACCCAATCACCATTCTTGTCGTACTTGGCAATTCGGGAGTTGACGTAGCCATCACTGATGAAGATGTTGCCGGCCTTGTCCCAAGTGACATCAGTCGGCTGGCGGAATTCGCCGTCTATCGCGGGACGCGGAGGATTCACGTGGGTCCAGGGGGCATCGTTTTCGTCCGATGCTTCTTTCTTCCTTCCGAAAACCATAACCACCCGGCCCTGCGGGTTAAATTTGACGATCATGTCCGAGCCCTTATCGACGGCCCAGATATTGCCGGCGGGATCTACACGCACGGCATGCGCAAAGGACCAGGCATAGAGATTTTTCCCAATCTCGCGCAGATACCTGCCATTGCGATCGAACTCGAGCAACTGCGCGGCGGCAGCTCCGTATGCGGGTCCGTTTGTGTTTCCACGGGAGAATACAAAGACGTGCCCTTTTGAATTGACAGCAACACCGGCGACCTCGCCCAAATAGAGATCCGCCGGAAGCTTGAGGAAATCAGGGACAGATTCGTAGCGGATTTCGGGGACAGAATTTTGCGCGCCTAACGGGCAGATCAGCAACGCGAGCACGATTAGTGGTTTCAAGGCAGCTCCTGGAATGAACTTCTTGCATGCTACATCGGGGGCTTTCAAACGATCCGAGCTTTGGCCTGAACGCATTTTCGATTTGGATTTCAATCAGCTCACGGCCGTCGATTCTTCGTTATGCTCCATCGCTAATGCGATGCGAATTGCTCGCTCGGCGGGTGAGTAGTTGCCGCCGGCGCGCTCGATTCGAAACGGTTCTTTCAATCCGAGCGGGGGTTGCGCAAGGAAACGAGGTTCGCTTCCCTGATGCTTCTGGGCAGCATGGACCAGGAATGGATGGCAAAGATAAACCGTGCCTGCCTCTCCGGTAGCGAAAATTTCGGGCCTGTGAGCAGTCGCTTCGAGCTTTCGCGCCAACTCCAGAGATGACAGCCCCTCTTCGCCAGCAGGAGCGAGAAGCCGCGCGACATCCAAATGCGACGCTGCACGAATCCTGGTGGGAGCGTCGGTTTCGCTGACATCGGAAAACAAGAACAGCATGAGCAGAGCGCGTCCTTTAGAGAAGATGTTGATGCGCCACTGAAAGAAACTCTGATCTTCTTCAGCCGGAGCGGGCGGATAGCTAGCGTCCACATGCCAACCGGTGTCTCCGGGGTCGTCTTTACTTGGAAAGCGAACAGGAAACGTGCCGAGTCCGTCGCGAGGAATCCAGCGGCCGATTCCAATCAGCTGGTCAAAAGCTGCCAGCAGGCGGGGCGAGTTAGCTGCCTCTCGAAAGGGCGGGTCGCTGTAGCCACCCAGTCGAATAACCGGTTGCGTCCAAGTCGTGCGATCCAGAGGATCACATCCAGTCGCCTGCCAGAGAATTTCACGGCCATGCGCGGCGGTGGCTTTCGAAAAGGCCCCGTCGATTCGAACGAAACCTTTTTCGATAAAGGAGCGAATGCCGGCGGACGCCAGAACGGGATCAGACACTTTGCCTGCCTGGTGAGACCGGTTGCAATCGCGCGGTGAAGTGGCGTAAGACGGGCGCCTGGTAAAGCAATTGCAGGCCGCGAATCTTGTCTCTTCGTCTCCACACTTCGAGGATGACTTCAACGACGTAATCGATGTGGGACTGTGTATAAACGCGTCGAGGAATGGCGAGCCTCAGCAGATCCATTGCCGCGCTACTTTCAATGCCCTGCTCGTCCCGTTTCCCGAACATCAGCGTCCCGATCTCCACGGAGCGAATTCCGCCTTCCAAATAAAGCTCTGCCGCGAGGGCGACGCCGGGGAACTGATCTGGCGGAACGTGCGGTAAAAATGCACGCGCGTCGATGTAAACGGCGTGGCCGCCGGGCGGCTGGACGATAGGCACGCCCTCCGCGGATATGTGGTTCCCGAGGTAACTGGTGGAGGCAATGCGGTAACTCAGATATTCTTCCGAGAGCGCCTCATTCAATCCGACGGCGATGGCTTCGAGGTCGCGTCCGGCCAGTCCTCCATAGGTCGGGAAGCCTTCGGTCAGGATCAGCAGATTCTCTTCCTGCTGAGCGAGAGAGTCTTCGTTTGTGCACAAGAAACCGCCAATGTTTACCAGGCCATCTTTTTTCGCGGACATGGTACAGCCATCGCAATTCTGAAACATCTCACGGGCAATTTCGCGAGGTGTTTTAGCGGCGTATCCGGGTTCGCGCAATTTGATGAAGTAGGCGTTTTCGGCGAACCGGCAAGCGTCCAGGTAGAGGGGAATTCCGTGCCGCGAACAGATGGCTTTTACGGCTCTGATATTTGCCATCGAAACCGGCTGGCCGCCCCCCGAGTTGTTTGTGACAGTCAACATGACCAGCGGCACGCGCCGGACTCCGACGCGGTCAATCAACGTATCGAGCCTGGCGGTATCCATGTTGCCTTTGAAGGGATGCAGAAGGTCAGGCTGCAGCGCCTCGGGCACAGGCAAATCGACTGCCTGCGCGCCTGCGAATTCGCAGTTCGCGCGGGTGGTATCGAAGTGCGTATTGTTCGGCACAACATCGCCAGGCTTGCACATGGTTGCGAACAGAATGCGCTCGGCGGCGCGGCCCTGGTGCGTCGGGATCACGTGCTTGAATCCGGTGATTGCCTGCACGGATTCGCGCAACCGGTCGAAGCTGGGGGAGCCGGCATAAGACTCGTCGCCGCGCATAATCGCTGCCCACTGCTCGGTGGACATGGCGTTCGTACCGGAATCCGTGAGCAGATCAATGAGAATGAACTCCGAAGGGATCAGGAAGAGGTTATAGCCGGCGGATTCGAGCAGTTTCTGCCGCTGTGCCAGCGTAGTCCGGCGGATCGGCTCGACAGACTTGATCCGAAATGGTTCGATGACGGTGTTGATCGGCACTCAGCCATTGTCCCGAATGGAAGTATCGCAAGGTTTTCGCGACCTTCGATAATGTCCCATTGATTCGGAACATCGCTATACAATGGCGGTAGTCAACGCAATGCCGGTTGCGCACCATCCGCTGCTCGAGCGAATTACCATTGACCCTGAGGTCCGGTTTGGTAAGCCGTGTATACGTGGCCATCGGATCACCGTTCAGGAAATTTTGGAGTGGCTCGCAAATGGGGCGTCGATGCAGCAGATTCTGGCAGATTATCCACAGCTCGAGCCGGAGGACTTCCTTGCAGTGTACGCGTACTCCGCCGAGCTGGCGGCGACCGGTAGCGAATCTAAGAGGTGAAGCTTCTCTTTGATGAGAGTCTGTCACCAAAGCTGGTTTCGTTGTTGGGCGACCTCTTCCCCGGATCCGAGAGTGCTCCTGAGGCAACGCGCAAAACGGGCACGGGTGTCACTCGTGGCGCCCGAAGGACGGGCGAGTTCCTTTTTCCTTCTTGGCGCCACGCATCCGTGCCCTTTGCGCTCTCTGCGGAATGGGCTTGCTCGGAGTGGCGATCGCAGAATATTGGAGTACGCATCGGCGAATGATTTTGTCCTAGTCTCGACGGATCGCGATTTCGAAACTCTGGTACGACATATGGCCGATACCAGAGTTGTCATTCTTCACAAATGCAATTACCCGACGGAGGACGCGGCTCTCGTGCTGCGACGCAACGCCATCCGGATCAGGGCCCTGCTCCGTTCCGCCGACCGGGTGCTTTTTCTTCACCGGTAAAGAGCTACCATTCACTTTACCAGACAGAGTACTCTGTTGCATACTGTCCCTATGAGAGAACTTGGTGTGGAACCGACCGGCACTACTTCTGACGACTGGATCGACTACTTCTATCGAAACGCGCCTGAACCGGTACTGCCGTGGAGCGATGACATGCGCTTATCCGGAGCCGAGAGACTGGTGGTGATCGGCTCCATTCAGCTGTTTCAACTCGGAGAAGGTGCTAGCGGCGCTCGTATGTTGGAACGTGCGCAACGTTTCTCCCGTGCAACGGGAGATCTCGGCCTGCTCGCAGCGCTGAAACTTTTCTTACGAGAGGAGCAGCGTCATAGCAAGATGCTGGCGCGATTCCTGCAGATAGAAAGAGCACGCTGCGTGCGAAGACATTGGGTGGACGATGCCTTTCGCTGGATCCGCGGGCTAGCAGGTCTGGAACTGTGTCTCAAGATTCTGGTGACCGCGGAACTGCTGGCGCGACCGTACTACGCGGCTCTGCGTGACGCTACCGGTTCGCCCTTACTCAGGGGAATCTCGCAACGCATTTTCGATGAGGAGGGCGCGCACCTGCGTTTTCAGGCCTTCGCGCTTGGCTGTTTTCAGAACCGGCATTCCCGGATGATGCGAGCTCTGATCAAGACGTGTCACGGGGCGCTGTTAGCTTGTACGGCAGCGCTGGTCTGGATAGAACATCAGAAAGTGTTCCGAGCTGCCGAGCGAACATTTGGCAGATTCTGGAATGAAACCTGGCAAGAGTTCGATACGCTCTATCGCGCATCTTCGGTTTAGTAAACTGCAAGCCGGCTACTTCTTCGAGCAATCTGTGCGCCCGGTATCGGCGATACTCGCGATCCACCATTTCCGCTACCTACGTACGCGGCCGATATTGCCGGATGGCCCGGTACAGGAAATATGAAAAACGCAGTGCAGGGCCGCAGATATCCTTTGATGTCACCAGCACCGAATTGTCGTTTCAAACGGCTGTGCCGTGGGCGTAAGTTTGGCCGTGCAAAGCAAATGGACCGATTCACTCGACGAGAGTTAGTTGACTCGGATTCGAGCATTGTCCCCGCTGTTGAAATGCTAGCGCCTGTGCGTCCGCAATAGTTGCCTTCTGCGGCAGCGCGCTCCGAAACTCAGGCCAGGGCAAGATAGGGAAATATTGTGAAACGCGGAGGTGGAATCGCCGCAACTCTTCGTCTCGCGCATAGTCTAAGTAGAGCTTTCTGTCGACGCGCCCGGCCCGCACGAGCGCGGTGTCGAGTATCTCTGGTTGATTTGCCGTCATGAATAGCAATCGATCTTCCCCAGCACCGATGCCGTCGATCACGTTGAGCAAATCCGCCATGGTGATTGCTTGTTCAGGTTTTGATTTCCGAGTGGTCGTCAGCTTTAGGCAATCCACGTCTTCCAAGGCGACAATCGCGGGCTTCCGGCAACTGCCAAGCAGATCAGCCAATCTTTCGCCAGTCATCTCACTGCCCCGTAAAGGCACTGAATACACTGGCAGCTTGAAAAACGTGGCAAGAGCCAGAATGATGGTCGATTTGCCTGTTCCTGGAGGACCCGATAATTGATAGCCACGCCGGTAGGGAATCCCCATCTCGGCGTACACAGGCTTGGCCGCCAGATATGTGTGTACATCAGCGGTAAGATCGTCCAGCTGTTCCTTTGGCAGGTACACGGAGTCCATGCTTCGCGGAGCGACAGTTTCTAGACGCCAGTCACCGTACTGGTCGGCTCTGTAGTAGTCGACCGTGATGGGCTGCGTACTTTCATACTCGACCCTGGCCGCATCAATGATATCGAGTAGGATCGATCGATCCCAAGCCAGCCAGATCTGCAATCGCATAGAGTGCATAGGCCGCAACTGCCTCGTGTTCGGCTGGTTCTCTTTGAAATGCGAAATCACCATCAGCCGGTTGCGCCAACGCAAGTAATAGGTGCCGTACTCCGGGATCAGGCGATATGAATTATCCTTTCCCGACTCCTCGTCGTGGCAGTCATTCTTTCGCAGCAGGAGTGAGTTCATCCGCCGCTTGCGAAGGTTGATTTCCACCCAATGGCTTAGCCATAAATAAGCTTGTTTATGTTCGATATCCTCTACCGTCAGCGACAAAGTGAGGCGAGTGATAACGTAACCGAGCGTGTGATCGTAAAGAAAGGACCATGCGTTCCGCAAACTCCCCGTTATCACTCCGAATGCGAGAATGGCCCAGGGAGGAAGTCCTTTTGCTATTTCGATGATGTTCGGCATGGCGCGGATCTCCTTTCTGGGAACGCCCTATTCTTTCGAATTCAAGTTCAAATGATCTTAGTCTGGATGCAGTCGGCCCGTTTTCGAAACCGAACTCATCACCTGCTCCCTGGCGCAAGGAACACGTCAGCAAGAGATTCAGGGCGCGGGTTATGGGAAGGGCTTTAGTAGCTTCGATGCGGCTCGCTAATATGAGCGAGGCAGAGGCCGAATGAAGGTCCTCGATGTTGTTTTGATCGTCGTCATTGTTTTCATCCTTGACCTCCTTTTCAGGTCTTCTTCCAATAGCGGACCCTCGAGCCCCTTTTCGACCGGTTCCGAAGTCTAGCATGATTTACGCGCTTGCCTCAAGATTGGTGAGTACCAGGCGAATCGATGCGACGTACGATTGGCACATGATCAAGAGTTCATTGCTGGTGCTGGCCATTGCCCTGTCTGCTTCCGCGCAACCGAAGACGGTATTCATGATCACCGATGCCGAGGGCGTTGCGGGCATTTGCCGGCAGGAGCAGACCGATCCGAAAAGCAGCGAACTACAGCAACTGCTCACCGGCGAAATCAATAGCGCGGCCGCAGGCTTCTTCGAAGGAGGAGCAACCGAAGTGTTTGTGTGGGATGGGCATGACGGCAGCGCGACCCTTTCCGCCCTGACGATCGATTCGAGGGCACACCTCATCATGGGGGCGTTGCCCGCAACCATGCTCCTGGAGCGGCATTACTCGGCGGTAGCATTCGTCGGCCAGCACGCGCGAGCCAACACACCGGGTGGGGTGATGGCCCACAGCTATAGCTCGCTCGGCATTCAAAACCTGCTGATGAACGGCAAGCCGGTTGGCGAGATCGAGACCAGGACCGCGTTGGCGGGGTGGTTCGATACACCGGTTATTTTTCTGAGCGGCGACCAGGCGGCCGCGGATCAATTGAAGGAGATCGATCCTGATGCCGAAACAGCGGTGGTGAAGGAAGGGATCGATAACTACTCGTGCCTATCGCTCTCGGCAGAGGCGTCCCGGCGCCTGATCCACCAGCGCGCGGCAGCGGCCATGGGGAAGATAGGAACGATTCGGCCCTACCGCGTCAAAGGTCCGGTCACGATCGAAATCGAATTCACCAGCCGGAACGCGCTCACACCAGATGCGGCTCTAAAGCCGGGCGCGGAGATTGTCGACGCCCGCACCGTTCGATTTCACGGCAAAGACTTCCTCGAAGCCTGGCAGCGCGCGCGGCCATAATCGGCGATTTAGTAAGCGGTACTACAAACCACCAGCACTTGCCCCTATCACGCGGGACCCATAGAATTCAGAGCCAGGATCTTTGCCATTCTTTCAAAACTATATGAACAATCCAAGAAATTCCCACGCGAGTTGGTTGTTAGTTATCGCGTTAACAGCCGGCGCATCTTTGCGGGCTCAGAGCGGAGAGCAGGGGAAGCCGCCCGTCTACACCTACATATCCGAATGGGCTGTTCCCCGGGCCCAATGGGCAGATATGGTGAAAGTCGATGAACAAGACAAAGCCTTGATGGAAAAACTGGTAGCCGACGGGACTCTCACTGGCTATGGAGCCTTTACGAACCTCATCCACCAGGAGGGGGAACCTACCCATGGCACCTGGATGGGTGCTACTTCAGAAGGCAATCTGCTAAAGGCACTGGAGGCCGTGTATGCAAGCCCTGGAAGCACCACGGCGCCGGTCGAGGGCGCGTCGAAGCACTGGGACTATATGGTGGTCAGCCGGGTGTACAACCAACGTCCTGGCAAATCGGAAAACGGCTATCTTGCCGGTGATCAGTGGTACGTGAAGCCGGGTCAAATGCGTGCCTATAACGATCTGATGAAGAGTCAGGTTGTACCCATGTTCGAGAAGCTATTGGCGGACGGCACTGTAACTTCGTACGGCATGGACACAGAAGACTTCCACACTGGCAAAATAGGCCTCGTCACCTTCTACTTCACAACGCCCGACGCCGGAGCATTCGATAAAGCGTCCAAGGCCCTAGATGAGGCATTCGAAAAGGATCCGGCGCTCGCCGGCGCGCTCCAGTCGATGGTGGACAGGGAAGGTCATCGCGACTTCCTGGATC
>CAVTXN010000003.1:0-26991 GCA_963738555.1 Terriglobia bacterium | reverse complement strand
GAACGCAAAATCCCAGGCTCAGTAAAGTTCTTCTCCGCTTTTTGCAGAGCCACGGCGCGCGCAGGATTTCCGCCGAGCTCTTCGTTCGATAACACCGAGTTGTTTGTAAGGAAGCGGCCCGCGTGGCAGCTCGAACAATGCGCCTGTTCGAAAGTCTGCCGCCCCAAATCCTTCGTCGCAGCGGGATCGTTCATCGGTCCGGCAGGCGGCACAAGGGTATCCTGCCACGCCGCCACGGCGTTGTTCTGCTGCCAACCAGATAACCCGGCGAGCTGGTCAGGGCGCCGTCAGGTGTCAAGATCGTTCCTTTCGGATAAGTAGGGGGCAGCACGACCTGGTTGATACCGGGCCTTCCTTTTGTTGGAGTGACGGGTGCCACGAACTCGGACGGTCTTCGCTGCCGCGAGGGACCAAAGCGATAACTCTTGCGCGCTGCGTTCTGCAGCAATATCGCGAGATAGACTTCCTTGTCAATGCCGAACAGAGCGGGACTTCTGTCGGCCAGCAGTAACGAGTCTGAATTGAGCGCATGAACGTTGTTGTTCCGAGATGTGAGGCCATGGAAACGGTCCGGCCATGAAGTTTCCGCTTGAGCGAATCGAAGTTCCGCGCGGCCACATCATCAGGGCGGTGTCCCACCGCCTTCTAGAGTGCCGCGATATACGGCAGCGCTTCTTTGCGGCCCGCCACGGTCTTGACCGTACGTGCCGATTTTGCGGCACATTGTCCAGCGGCTGCACATCCGTATGCACGAAATACGCGAGTTTGTTCCCAGCGCGAGCAGCATTTCCGCGTTCAGATCCTGATTGGGCGCGCCTTCGACCACCTGGCCTGTCTTCGCATCCACGGTGGCGTGACACGCAGCCCCACGTGATCCCAACCCGGATGCGCCGATGTGAAATCGAGATCGACATCCCGAGGGCCATCCACTCGCCGCGCGGAACATCCAGACCCGTGTCGAAACATGAGCCTTTTTCTGAAACGTACGACCGCCAATCGTGACATTCTACGGAACTTCGACGCGCAGGTTGGTGGTTGCCTTTCCCTGCAGGGCCAGGACGGCCTCGGAGACGTTCGTGACGCCCAGTGGTCCATTGAGAATGCCGACCACATCGCTCAGAAATATCTCGTTGGCGAGAGCATCCGGCGCCCTTTCTCGGTCTCGAGCAGACGGCAGATTGCTCCTTCGTGAACGAACGTTCCCAAAGGCTATACGCTTCGGGGCTGGGGCGGTTGCGATTCAGAACCTTGCCGGCGCCAGGCTCGGAGGCATACCGGAAGCCGGTAAAGGTGACAGCCGCGACGACAGCTACAACTAGAAGCCACCCTAGCAGGACTGCATAAATAAATCGCCGCATCATTCTCTGGTTCAGAGATGGAAATCCCATCAGAAAGTGCTCACCTTTTCCAGATTGAGACCCGCCATCCTCGGTTAAGTAAGCGATCGCGCTGACCTGGACTGTGGGGCTTCGTTGACGCAGCTGGTTTCCTCATGTTTGCGCATGAACTTTCCACTATCACTGGTGGCCTACGATCAGAATTTCGGGTGCTGAGGCGGCCCGTGGATGGGGAATTGTGCGAGCAGGTTCAGGCCCAGCGCGAAGACGACGGCGAGAATCGAGAGCGGGATGGCGAGGCCGCGACCGCGATCCATGCCATCCCGCAGGAAATGTCTATGGCACGTGCTCGGGGAGCGAGCCGCGGCGATCTTGGCAGCACGCCATCGAAACCTACAGGATCACGATGACGATCAGAAAGAGGATCGTCATGAACCAGGAGGGATGAGAAAGCCGATCGGCTGCGATCGTTTGTCTTGAGGGTGGATTGCACGGCCTCACAGCTCGCATCTCTTGTAAGTGATTAATCTTAAGTGGTGGCCAGGGACGGAATCGAACCGCCGACGCCAGCCTTTTCAGGGCTGCGCTCTACCGACTGAGCTACCTGGCCTCTTCGGTCGGAAGAGTTCAGTTTAGCAAAGCAAGCTTGCCTTATTGAGCGGATATTTTGTGATGGCACGACCGTCGCGATTGCGGGTATAGTCTCCTGTAAGTTCGATGGCCCCGGCTCAAAGATTGAGTTGGGGGCGATTTGTGAACAAGAATGAGGACCTCACGGGCCGTCATCATCGGGGATGAAAAAAAGGGAGAGGCTATAGGGAGCCACCCAGCGAATCAGAGACTGGAATACTTGCCAAACTCCGGAACTGTTAGTTATGAAGCAGAGAGGCCGAAGCTGCCTGGCCAAGACTGATGCCGCCGTCGTTCGGAGGGACGGCGATGTTCATCCAGATCTCAAGGCTGTTCCGCCCCGTGCGCGATTTAATTTCCGAAAGCAACAATTCGTTTTGAAAAACACCACCGGATAGAACGACTAAGTCGATGGAGTTAGCTTGGCAAAGGAACCTCGCTTGTTGCCAAAGCGCATTAGCCACCGCCGCGTGGAAGGCGCGCGCAATTTCGCGCGGATCTCTTCCCCGAATGCGGTCTTGAATGACCGCTGCAAGCAGGGGCCGGAAATCTAAAGTGCCTTTGATGATTGGGAACGGATACGGCTGGGTTGCCGGAACGGCTCGCGCGATTTGTTCGAGCCAGATCGCGGCCTGCCCTTCAAACGTGATCTCGCGCGTGAAGCCCAGTAATGCGGCGACTGTATCGAACAGACGGCCGATGGAAGAGGTCTCGAATGTGCGGACTCTTTTCTCGACCAATTGCAGCGAGGCGAGATAGCGGGCAGGGAAGTGGAAAGGCGCATCGAGGAGATTGGGCAATTCCTCTATCTGGCTGAGAAAGCCGGCCGCGCATTGCACGGGAAATTTTGCGGAAGCGTCGCCGCCTGGAAGGAAGGCGCTTCTCAGATGCAGCGCTCGTTCCCAGCCACCGCTCACACTGCCGGTAAAAAACTCGCCTCCCCAGATGGTTCCATCGTCGCCATAGCCGGTGCCGTCAAAACTGATGCCCACAGCTCGTCTTTCCCAGGCCTGCCTTTCCGCCAGGACCGATGCGACGTGCGCACAGTGATGCTGGACAGCAAGTCTCTCGCGGGCCGGCAACTCAAGCGCGTGCAAGGTGGACGCGTATTCGGGATGAAGATCATGAGCGACCAATAAGTCGTCCCAATCCACGCTGTACATCCCGACGAAGTCCTGGATCGTATCGCGGAAAGCTTGGAACGATGCGTAGTCATCCAGGTCGCCGATGTGCTGACTGACAAATGCCTGGCCGCCGACCACCAGCGTGATGGTGTTCTTCAGATCGGCGCCCACTGCCAATACCGGTCGAGCGCCCGGTAGCGTGGTTACCGCGCCTGGTGCATACCCGCGGGAACGGCGTAGAATCACCGGGCCGAACACGCCTGCACGAGCAACGGAATCGTCCACTCGCCGGGCGATCGGACGCTCGCCGGTCAGATATGCGTCCGCAATGCCCGACAAGCGCTGGCGAGCATCGTCGTCCCGGTAGGCGATCGGCTCGCTCGAGCGGTTCGCGCTGGTCATCACCAGAATCTCCGGTGCACCGGCGGCGAAAAGCAGATGATGCAGCGGCGCATAGGGAAGCATGACTCCCAATTCGTGATTGCCAGGCGCAACATTGGCGAGTTCTAGTTTGGCAGGTGCGAGAACGATCGGCCGAGCGGATGACTTCAGCAGTTCCTCCGATGGAGACAAGAGATCGATAAGGCGGCGGCCGATTTCCACACTCCTGACCATCAGTGCAAACGGCTTCTCTTTGCGAAACTTGCGTTCCCGGAGAGCACGGACTGCCTCAGGGTTCAGGGCGTCACAACTCAGGTGATATCCGCCGATCCCTTTGATCGCGACGATACGTCCTGCGCTGAGCAGTTCGGCAGCGGCTTTTACGCTTGCTTGATCGCCGTTGGTTTTGTTCTCGGAAGACTCAAGGAAATAATGCGGTCCGCAAGCGGGGCAGGCAACCGGCTGCGCCTGGAAGCGGCGGTCGAGCGGATCATCGTACTGACTTGCGCACAACGCATCGAGAGGCCAATGCCGCATAGTGGTTCGCGAGCGATCATATGGCAGGCTTTCGACCACTGTGAAGCGCGGCCCGCAGTTGGTGCAATTGACGTAGGGGTAAAGGTAGCGCGGATCGGCCGGATCGAATAATTCCGCGAGGCACGCATCGCAGATGGGCAGGTCGGGCGAGATGCGAACCGACGGCGGTCCGGCGCGCTGGCTTTCGCGGATGGTAAATTCAGCGAGGCCGGCAGGGTCGGTTTCGAGGATTTGAATCGAGCTGATAACAGCGGCGGGCGGAGACTCAGCGGTCAGAACGCTGACAAAGGCCTGAAGCGCCGCTTCGCAGCCTTCCACGTGAATCTCAACGCCATTTTGCTGGTTCAGCACCCAGCCGGAGAGAGCGTTGGCGCGTGCGATCCGGTACACGAAGGGCCGGTACCCTACGCCTTGCACCACACCGCGCACCCGGATCAGACGGGCACGCGGATTGGAACCGCACTCGTTCACGCGTTGTTTGCTTTCACGACGCAGCCGCGGCCCTGCCACCCGATCTGAACCACTTTTCCGTCTTCAAGGAGAACAGGAACAGTTCGCTGACCCCCCGTGAGGGCTTGCATTCTCTTCAGAGCATCAGCGTCCGCTTCCACGTCGTATTCGGTGAATTCGCGGCGCTTCCAATCGAGCCAGTCCCGTAGCTCTTGCGTGAACGGACAACTGGCCGTTCCAAAGAGCTCAAACTTCGCCATTCTTCGTCATCTCGCCATAACCTCCAGCAATTCCCGAATCGTGTGATAAGTGGAAGCTTGCACCTCCTGAATGCGCGGAATGTAATCGGAACGCACCACTAGCGGATGATCGGCCAGGCCGCGGCGAACGATCTCGCCTCCGTCATATCCCAACAACGCGACTGTGAGCAGGCCGCGCTTTCTCGCCTCCTCGAGGGCCATCATCACGTTCTTGGAACCACCGCTGGTTGAAATGCCAATCGCAATATCCGCCGGGCGAGCGTGCGCGATCAACTGCCGCAGAAATACCACCTCGGTCCCGACATCATTCGCGAGCGCGGTGATGTTCGCTGGCTCGAAAGACAGCGAGACAGCCGGGATGGGGCGATAGCCGGGAGGCGGCGAAAAGCAGTCGATCGCCCAATCGTTCGCGTCCGTGGCCGACCCGCCATTGCCGAAGAGGATTAATTTCCCCCCGTGCCTCACACGCTCTCCGATGGCGAGTGCGGCATTTGTGATGCGCTCCGATTCTTCACTGGCGACTTGCGAGCGGAGCTGCGCGTCTTCCTGAACTTTGACTCTGATCGACTTCGCGACCTGGTCCAGAATTCCATGTGTCTCCTGCTTCTCCCGGCCCAGAAACGGATACAGAAACCCCGCTTCGCCGACGTCGTGGCCGAGTTCACGATGCTCAAAGAAAACGTGCACGGTTTCCCAGAGCGTGTGATAGAGAATTTCCACCAACTCCTGGTGAAGGAAGGCGTTCTCTGTCGGCGTATGCAGTGTGTAGGAGCCGGTTTTTCCCGGTAGCGCGAACGTCATGGCGCCGCGTGCGGCAGCCTCGCCGAGCGCCTCTTCGATAGCACGGTCTCCATGGGGCGGCCCGAACCCCATTACGATGTCTTCGGGCTGGAGCAGGGCTCTGAGCCAGGGAAGAAATAGAAGAGAGACGTCGAGCGCAGGCAGGGCACGTTTTCCCACGATCACCGGGTGAACGAATTCTACCGAGACGTGTTGGGCGTCCGTCGCGTATGGTCCGTGGCCGAAGGCGAGCAAACGGCCTCCATTCAAGAAGCGCTCCGACATATCGCGACAGGCGACCGCGAGAGGTTGCGACTCGCGCGCGAAGAACTTTTCGAAGATGGTGTTGCGTTCGGCGAAAGCCTCTGTTACGTGATGGACAAGGTCTGACGCCAGAGGTGGCATGGGTTAGCAGATCCGAGGAAGCGGATCGCCTACGAGCATATCGATCACACGTGTACCACCGTATGCAGTGATGCCCAACACTGTGCCGGAGGGCTCTGGACGAATCTCGCCGATGATCACGCACTCGCGCCCTTCCGGAGTGTTTCGGATCGCTGCTAGCGCCGCTTCGACATGCTTCGGGGCGACTACTGCCAGGAATTGGCCCTCGTTGGCGATATGCAGCGGATCCAGGCCGAGAAGCTCGCAAGCACCGCGCACGGGATCGCGAACGGGCACGCGCTCTTCGAAAACCGCCACGCACAAATCGCAATCGCGGGCCAGCTCATTGAGCGACGTAGCGACTCCGCCGCGAGTTGGATCGCGCATCCACCGAACACCTTGGCCCGCGGCCGCGGCCATGGCTTCGACCATAGCAAGCACCGATCTGGTATCGGAGCAGATTTCGGCTTCCAGGTCGAGCTCGCCGCGCGCCAGCAGAATCGTGATGCCGTGGTCGCCGACCGGCCCGCTCAGCAACACCTTGTCTCCGGCACGAACACTTCGAGTAGCCAATGCCAGTCCGGGAATGGGGCAACCGATGCCAGCACTCGTTAGGTACATCCTGTCCGCCTTACCGTGCTCGACTACTTTGGTGTCACCTCCCACAATGGCGACTCCTGCCCGCTCGGCAGCTTTCGCCATAGCCCGGACTTCCGCCTCAAGGACTTCGCTGGGCAGGCCCGCTTCCAAAATGTAGGTCACGACAAGCGTCTCCGCCCTGGCGCCGGAAACCGCCAGATCATTAACGGTTCCGTTGACTGCCAACTCCCCGATCGATCCGCCTGGAAATTGAAGCGGCTTCACGACAAAGCTGTCGGTCGTGACCGCTATCTTCGAGCCGTTGACAGTCATGTGCGCCGCATCGCCCAGCGGCTCGGAGGAAGAAGCAAACAGCAAGGGCGCGAACAGGCCTTCGACTAGCCTGCGGCTTGCCTTGCCCCCCGCGCCATGCGCCATTTCGATTTGAGAATCGCGAAAGCGTATCTTGGGCGGAGCCGTGCTCATTTGCTCCGCTCAGGCCGGGACGCCAATACTGGTTAGGGCGCGCTTGCGATGTTCGTAGTTGTAGTAGGCCGCGCAAGATCCCTCGGAGGAAACCATCAGAGCACCTATGGGGTGCTCGGGCGTGCACTCTTTTCCGAAAAGTTTGCACTGTACCGGTTTCAGGGCGCCTTTCAGCACCTCGCCGCACTGCGCCGCTTTGGGATCAGTCACGCGCACACCGGGAACATGGAAGCGCTGCTCGGCATCCCACTGAGCGTAGCTGGATCGGATTCGCAGAGCAGACTGCGAGATGAAGCCCATGCCGCGCCACTCAAAATAAGAGCGCAACTCGAACACCTCTGCCATCGCCTTCAGCGCGGCGCGATTTCCCTCCCATGGAACGACACGCGTATATTGGTTCTCGACCTTGGCCTCGCCGGACTTGAGTTGCCGCAGCAGCATAACGATGGATTGCAGAATATCCACCGGCTCGAAACCTGAAACGGCGATCGGCTTGCGCTCATTTCGGGCGATCCATTCATAGGGACGGCAACCGATAACGGTAGAAACGTGCCCCGGGCCGATGAACCCGTCGATGCGCATGTCGGGAGAATCGAGGATAGCGCGAATCGCGGGAATTATGGTGACATGATTCGAGAACACGGAAAAGTTCCGCAGGCCCAGGCTCTTTGCCCTCATAAGCGTAAGTGCAGTGGAAGGAGCGGTGGTTTCGAAACCGATCGCAAAGAACAGCACGTCCTTTTCGGGATTGTTCTGGGCAAGTTTCAAAGCATCGGAAGGCGAGTAGACGATTCGAACATCCATGCCACGCGCTTTGTGTTCGAGCGGGCTGCCCTGCGTGCCCGGAACGCGCATCATGTCTCCGAATGCAGCGAATACAACGTTCGGATCTTGCGCGATCGAAAGACCGTCATCGATGCGGCCCATCGGCAGAACGCAGACCGGGCAGCCGGGCCCATGAATCAGTTCGATATTCGGCGGCAGAAGGTCTTTCAGCCCGAAACGGTAAATAGCGTGCGTGTGGCCGCCGCACACTTCCATGAACCTGTACTGCCGTTGAGGTTCGGCCAAGCGCCGAATCTCTTCAGCGGCCTTATTGATTACTCCGGCTTCCCGGAACTCGTCGACGTACTTCATAATTGGCGCCTAGGAACCGTCCACGGAAGCCGATTCCGAAACCGATTCTATAGATCCGTACCCTTCCACTTCTTCCAGCACCGCGGCGTCCTCACCCATCAGGGAGAGCGCGCGCAACTGATCGAGCGCCTGCTCCTCGCTGATCTTACTCATGGCAAATCCGACGTGCACCAGAACCCAATCGCCTTTGCACGGGGGGTCGTCGAGCAACAGTCCCGTATCAATGTGACGCCGTACGCCGACCACTTCGACTAACGCGCAAGTTGGTTCATGGGTCGCTAGCTCTACTATTTTTGCTGGAATCGCCAGGCACATACATGGACGCCTCTGCTGAAATAAACTGATACTTCAGAATTGTACGCCCGAGCGGGTTAGGCTGAGAGCATCGTGAGCAAAAAAATACTCATCACGGGTGGTTCGGGGTTTATCGGACGAAATCTTGCGGAACTTTTTGCTGAGCGCTACGAGATATGCGCGCCAGGAAGACAGGAACTCGATCTGGTGGATGAAATAGCGGTAAGCGAGTATCTAGCGAAGCGTCGTTTCGATGTAGTGATTCACTCCGCAACGGGAAGATCGAACCGCAAGACCGTCGCCCCCGATCTGTTCAAGAATAATTGCCGGATGTTTTTCAATTTCGCGCGCAACCGGCACCTTTACGGCAAGCTGTTGCACTATGGATCCGGAGCCGAGTTCGGTATCCGCACGCCGCGCATGCCAGAGCAGCTCTTCGACGCCCATGTGCCGGCGGATGACTATGGTTTCGCCAAGTACATTGCCGCGCAATACACCGAGGCGGCTGCGAGCAACATCTACAACTTGCGCCTGTTTGGCGTCTTCGGAAAATACGAATTTTGGGATGTACGCTTCATTTCGAATGCGATCTGCCGAGCGATCTTCGACGTGCCGATTCTTCTGCGCCAGAATGTTCGTTTCGATTATCTTTATGTGGATGATCTCGCGAGACTGACGGCGTGGTTCATAGAACGTGACCCGAAATACAAGACGTACAACATTTGTCGAGGTGACGTGTACGACTTATACTCTCTCGCGGAGATGGTTGCGGAGATATCAGGGAAAAAGCCGCCGATCACAATAGCTCAGCAGGGTTGGGCACCAGAGTACAGCGGGGATAATCGGCGCATGCTCGATGAGATCGGAGGCTACCAATTCCAGCCGATCAAGGAGCAAATCGGGGAGCTCTATGCCTGGTACGAGGCGCATCGCACAGGGATCGATGCGGCCCAACTGCGCTTCGATGGATAGAGATATAAGCGGCGCCGAGTTTCAAAAAAGCTAAGTCATGCCTGCCGGATGTACTGAGGTTTAGCTGCATTTGCAGCCTGCCGGCGAGCTATACCGCGGCCGTAAATAAGTTTTTTCAGTGAAGGGATATGCGCGTAGGGACTGTCGATGGCATCGATCACAATCGGCTCATTCTTGGCAACGCTAAATCGAAGCACTTCGCCGTGCATCAATTCACGGCAGGATATCTGACCCTGCTGCAAAGGAATCGCCAGGTAGACGTCTTCGTCGCAGAGGACGTGACCTTCGGGCAGGTCTCTCCGGGCATACACTCCGCGCACGAGCGAATCGAGGTACTCGACCTCTTTCTGCGGCGGCATACGCTTCTGAATTCCCGGAGCGCCGCACATTTCTTTTGCTTTGTGAAACGCCTTGAACCAGTCATCGATCTGCTCGGGAAGCGAGCAATAGCGCGAGACTGGGATACCGTCTGCATCGATATCGACGTGGCGCTCATATGTCCTTGCGCCCTTTGCGTAGGCGATCAGCATTGAGGAAGACCAGTCGGAACATTCGTGCGTTGAGAAGCCGATGGTGAGCGCGGGATAGCGCGACTTCAGGAAATCGATCTGGTTCATCTCGAGCTCGCGATCTTCCGAAGGGTAGATCGAAACGCAGTGATTCAAGGCTAACGGGATGTTGCGGTTTCCGAAGAAGGTAACCAGGTCATCGAGGTCCTTCAAGGAGGATCCACCCGTCGAGATGATTACCGGCTTCTTGCTTTTTGCGATCCTCTCGATCAGCACCCAGTCGTTAAGGTCCGAGCTGGCAATCTTCAGAATAGGGATGCCCAGCTCACAGCAAAAATCGACGGATCTCTCGTCGAACGGTGTTGCCATTGGGATGCACGAGGCCGCCCGGACCGCCTTCACAAGCTCGGCATACTGATCGTCCGAGAGCCGCGTATCAAGTGTTTTCTTGATATAGCGGATATCCTCGCAATTCCTGAAATCCGCGTGAATAAAGGAGTTAATGTCGCGAAATTGCAGCTTTAAAGCCGCTCGAACATTATTGAAGCGCACAACTTGAGCGAAAGAATTGATGATTTTCAGCCCTCGATCCACGCGGCCCCAATGATTGCAGGCCATCTCTAAAACAAAGAGCTCGTCAAAAATATCGCGATCAATCATGCAGTCTCTCCAAGTTTAACCTCGTCAAGCAGTTCAAGCAAACCGTTCAGTAGTTTGGCTGGACAGCGCGCGAATGTCTCGCCTATAATTTGGTTTCCGTGCTTAATCAGCGTCACCGGGACGCCAACTTCCGCACCCGCCAAATAATCGTCATAAGTATCGCCCAGGTAGAGGGATTGCGCCGGTTCAAGCTTATGGCGGTCGATCAGAGTTTGCAGCATCTCACTCTTCGAAACAAAGGCGGGGTTTCTTGAATCGCGGCAGAGCACTTCACGAAAAAGACCCAGGATGCCGAGCGCCTCTAGTATAAGCCGAGTAGGGCGGGCGGGTTTATTGGTGGCGACGAAGAGTTGAACGCCCGCCCGCTCGAGCTCTCTCAAAGTTACTGCTGCATCCTCGTGCAGCATCGTTTTGCGCCAACCGGCGGAATCGTAACTGGCTCGAAATGAGCTTTCCAAGTTTGAGAGCCGCTGTTCACTGATGTCCGGCAGCAAGTGCGCGAAGATCTGGCGAATCGGCGGTCCGATAAGAGGCGCCAAATCGAGCTGGCGCGGCGCGAATTTTGCCTCGGAAAGAGAATGATCCACGGAAAATTCTATACCAGGCAAGGAATCGATCAGAGTGCCGTCGAGGTCGAAAATAACTGCGTGAAGGGCGAGCGGATGATTCATTTCACCGGCTCGATAAACAGATTCGAGCGGAGCTCATCAGGCTCCAAAAACGGGAACATGTCCTCCAGAGCAGGGGAAACAATGGTCCCATCGGGAAGCTGGCGGGATTTCAGGCGCGGTTCAAACTCCTGTTTGGTATCGAGCATGATTTCGCAAAGCGCCGGTCCAGGGGCATCGAGCAGTTGCCAGAGGCGCGGCATGCAATCGATGCCCGTGACGCAAGCCGAGGTGACGCCATATGCTTCCGCCACTTTGGTGAAATCAGGAAAGGAGACGCCGCTCTCCGGCCCGGCCCCCACCAAGAGGCCAAAAAAGTTGCTCTGCGTTTGCCGGATCGAGAGATATCCCCCATTGTTCAAGACGAGCAGCTTCACCGGCAGCCGATGATGAACAAGTGTTTGAAGTTCCTGGATGTTGAGCTGGACGCTGCCGTCGCCCGCCAGGCAAATGACCCGCCCTGATCCGCGCGCCACTGCGGCCCCTATGGCGGCCGGAAGATCGTACCCCATAGATGCACACCCGGAGTTAGAGATCAGGCGCTGCCCTTTCTTCAGTCGAGCAGCCTGGTATGGCACGATGCACGCTGTGGCATCGCCACAAACGACCACATCGTCGTCCCGCAGCCCATCGAAGAGCAATTCAACGAAGTGATACGGATTCAAGGGCGACGGCGATCGCCGGTGTTTGCTCTGTACGACGGGGTAGCGCGCCAAACGCTCGCGGCACCAAGCCAACCAGTCCCGGTGATCGGGCTGAAGTTCCCACCCGTCGAGTTGCGAGTTGAGTTCTGTAAGAAAAACGTTCAGGTCACATTCAATCGGGAGATCTGGCGTGATAAGAGGCTTACGAAGCTCTGCTGGATCCACATCCACTTGTATTTTGAACGCTTCACGCGCGAAAGAGGACCAGTTGTAACTGACCTGCCTGATGTTGAGGCGGGAACCGAGCACCAGCAACACATCCGCATTTTGCACCGTGAAATTGCCCGCGCGTTCACCGATAGTACCGGGCCGGCCGCAGAACAAGGGATCATCGGACGCAATCAGATCATGTGTCCAGGCCGTTGTGACCGGAATGCGCAGCTTGCGGATTAACTGTTCGAAGGAGGCAAGAGCGTGCGCTGCACGAACACCCGTTCCCGCCATAATGACGGGCCGTTTGGCTCCGCGGAGCCTGTCGATCACTTGCGCGCAGTGACGGCGCAGGGCTGCGGTATCGAAACCAAGATCGTCTTCGGCCGGATCATACCCGGTTTGGGTCGCGGGATCTATTTTCGCAGATTGCACGTCGACCGGCAGATCGAGCCAGCAAGGCCCCGGACGACCTGAAAGGGCGAGATGGTAGGCCTTCTCCAAGTGGTAGCGGATGGTTGAGGGATCCGATACCAGAACCGCGTATTTGGTGATGGCCTTGACCATCCGGACGATGTCGATTTCCTGGTCGCCTAACTGCCGGATATTTTCAATGCCCAGTACAGAAGCAGAGGTCTCACGCTTTGCCTGGCCGGAGATGACCAGCATAGGCACAGAGTCTGTCCAGGCGCCGAACACGCCGTTCAGGGCATTGATGCCGCCCGGTCCCGCGGTAACGTTGACAACGCCGAGGCCGCCGGTAACACGCGCATAACACTCCGCCGCCATCGCGGAAGCCTGCTCATGGTGATTGCAGACGTAGCCGATGCGATTTTCGCGCCCTAGCGAATCGTTCAGGTGCATGGCGGCGCCGCCGGTCACAAGAAAGATGTGCCGCACGCCGCGATCCGCCAGGAATTCAAAGACGTAGTCGGAGAGTTTAAGCATTACGCGTAATTCAGCTGCGTAACGTGAGTACGTCTTCTTTGCGGCTGTTGAAACCCGGCACTGTCAGGGGACAGCCTAACTGTATTAGGCGCACGCTGCTAGTTTAGCCTACCGTTTGCTAATCCTGAGGCTATTCGGCCAGAAAGATCATGGCCGACGCCATGGTACTGACTACGTTGAGAGGCTCTGCGGAGTCTTGAGCGCTCAAGTGAAAATACTTAGCTCAGGAGGTCTTGACACAGATCCGACCGGTATAGTCGATGCGGTTGAGCAGGAGCTTCAGGTTGCGTTCGGCGAAGTATTTATCGACCGCCTTCCGAGCTCCCGCCCAATAGCCATAATCATCAATAATTAGGACGCCGCCCGGACTTAGGCGCGGGTACAAATGTAGCAGCTCGTGGTAGGTCGATTCGTACCAGTCGGTGTCCAACCGCAGCAGTGCAATGCGGTCGGGTGCCTGCTCCGGGATGGTCTCCTCAACCTTGCCTTTTATGAACGATATGTGTTCCGTTGGATAGCCGGTCATCTGCAGATTGCGCTTGACTTCGTCCAGCGGACTGGAGGTCCACACACTCCCCGGTCCTTCGGCTAATTGCGACAACACATCGGCCCCCGACTCACCTCTAAAGTTGACATCCTCCCGCGTCGGGTCAGACATTCTATCGAAGGTATCAAAGAGACGAAGATCTCTGTCGGTTACGCCTGACTCCTGTAAAGTGTGCGCCACCGCCATCATACTTCCGCCTTTCCATACCCCACACTCGACGATGTCTCCCTCGATTCTGTGTTGCACCAGATACTGCACGCTCTGGCGCAAAGCAAAGACACGTTCTGGGCTGGTCATTGTAAAAGGATGGACTCGCCGGCACACATCTTGCGTCCCCGCATCGAAGTCCGGAGGGAACGTCAACCAGGCTCCGGGTTCGTCAATCCGCGTCAACTCGTACCCCGCACGCCGCAATGCTCTCTGAGCGATCTGCTTGATTAAGCGCATCAGATCCCCTATCGTGTCCATCTAGCATCGAAGGTGTTCATGATTTACCGGGCCGTTCATTGGCAATCCTAATTTTTTGCCGAGTATGTTCGCGACCGTGACCGTTGCCGCAAGCCGATAGATGTATCATTGCTCGAAAATATAGTTTGACACTGGCAAACGGTGATGTTTGTTCTAGCGAGTTGTATGGTCAAATTAGGGTTCCCATGTCTACTCAGAGGCCCCTATCCGGACGCAATCTCGACTTCATTGCATGGCAGGACGTCGCTGATTACATCGAAGCGAAAAACGCTGTTCTTGCGGGCGCGCTATTAATTTGCTTCGCACTGTCGAGCTTGGCTATTGCGGCTCGCCGACCGCTCTGGTGCGACGAGATAATTACGGTCTCTATCGCGCGAGCGCCTACGATAAAAGATCTGCTCGCGAGTTTCCGACTCATCTACGATCAGACACCGCCATTAAACGCACTGCTCGTCCGGCTTTTCGCCTCCCTTTTCGGCTGGACTGATCTAGTTGTCAGACTTCCGTCCACGATATCTGTCACGCTCGGCCTATTGATTCTTTTCTGTGGCGTCAGGAGAGTCACGAGCGGCGTTTTTGGGCTCGCCGCCATTAGCATATTGTTGGTTACGTTCCTGCCTATGTATGCTTATGAAGCAAGGCCCTACGCCTTGCTGTTCTTTGCTTCGACATTGGCGTTTTGGTTGTGGACGGCGCAGCCAGATACCTGGTTCGGAAAGTCTGAAAAATTAAGGGCGCTTTTTTTTGGTTTGGCCATGACGCTGGCCGTGTGCGCCCATTATTACGGCGTTCTGCTGATCACACCGTTCGTCGCCGAACAAGCGAGAAGCCGGGGGCTGCGAAATCTGGCGGCGTTCCGGCTATTCTGCGGCTGTATCGGCGTAGGCTTGGCACTTGCGTTACACCTCCCGCTCATTCGAGCAGCTTCGCGGCGCCTTGGGACACCCTTTTCAGGCATTCCCTCCTTGCACAATTTGCAACGGGCGTATTTGGAAATGCAGATGCAGTTCAGTTTTGTTTTAGTCTGCGTAATCCTATTTTCTTTCTGGGTGGGTTCTCGAAATGGGGGATACGTCGAGAAACAAAGTGAGCATGAGCGACTTGGGTGGTTCTTCCTTGGTATTCCGATCGCGGGATACATTGTTGCTGAGTTGGCCACGCACGCCTTCTGGCCGCGTTACTTCATCCCGCTACTCGCGGGATTTGGATTTGCATTTGGATGCTTTTTGTACCGGTATTACCGCAGCTCTCCGGAAGTGCCGCTATTGATTTTGCTGGTAGCGGTTCCGTTGTTCTTAGAAACGGCTTTGAGCCACTTCAGAAACGCCCGTACCCCTATAATCAGCATGCGCAATGAGGAATCGGATTTCGTCGATCAAATGTTGCCACGATTCAAACAGGAAGGAAAACTATGCCTGCTCCTTCCTGCCGGCAGCCGAAGCTATTTGGAGGCACGCTACTATGCAGCAGACCCTCAGATGATCCGCGTGCTCCGAGCCCCGGATTTACCTGTCTTGCCAGTAGAAAAAGACCCGCTTAGTATTCGCTATTTTTCCCTGGATGACCTCCGTCAACACGCTCGTGAAACAGCTCTCGTTGGGCCGTCGCCAGAGCTGCTCAGCCGTGTCGAAAAGATGGGCTTTCACATCCATTGGCGCATGACCACACCTCTGGCAGTGGCGTATCTCGAGTGATCCGGCCACCTCCAGATCTACTTGGGCGGTCGGCTGGAAAACGGTTCAGGAGCATTGGCGCGTGACAACGCCCGTGGCCGTGGTTTATGTGGAGTGATGGAGCATTGCAACACACAACCATTCCGCGCGTTTGGCTGGTGTGTCGCTCTCCAGCTAATGAACTCATATTCTTCTCATTGTCCGCTGGTCACCCTTGTGCCGCGACCCCGGCCCGTGGCAAAGGGGAATGTGGGAAAGTGAATCAGGGGATAGATTTGACCGTAAGTAAGGCGGCATCTCTGGAGAGTAAATTTGAGACAAACGCCTGTGATCTTTCGATACGAACTGCTGCCCTCGAGCGAGACATTCATCGCGTCACAATCGGCCGCCCTAATAAATTTCCAGCCGTGCTATGGCGCTATCCAGCGCGCCGTTAAAAAGTCTACTTCTTCCCAAGACATAGTAGTCCTCATAAAAGATGAGAGTATCGCTGAAAGAGTCAGAAGACGGATATTTCTGCATACTGGATGGGCGGCCGCATTCTATCAACAGCTCCGGACCGGCAGCCGGCCCTCATTTATGCTCATTTTGGCCCGGATGAGGCCGTGGCTTTGTCTACACTTTCTGAGCTGCGGGTTCCGGTAATTGTCACACTGATTGGTTATGACGTCACATTGTCAGAGCAGCATTTCGGAAAGGGAACGTTAGGCCGACTTTACCTGAAGCGCAAGCAGATGCCCTGGGAAGGAGCGACGCAATTCATGTGCGCCTCTGAGTTTATTCGGCAGAAGGCACTATTGGCCGGCTTTCCAGCATCTAAACTGCGTGTCCACTACATCGGCATTGATCGGAGGCTATTTGCTCCCGATCGGCGCCCCGCGAACCGGACTTGATACTGTTTGTCGGACGCCTGGTAGAAAAGAAGGGTTGCCGACATCTGATCGCCGCAATGGCCGCAGTACGACAAAAGTGTCGAGGAGCCAAGCTTGTCGTCATTGGTGACGGTCCAGAGCAAGCTTCAGTCGAGGCATTCGCAAAGGAGAAGGGCATCTCCTGTCAATTTCTGGGAAGTCAGGCAGCCTGGGTTGTGAGATTGGTTTGGTCGCAGCCAGATCTTCTGTGTACCCAGTATCACGGCTGGGACCGGTGACAGCGAAGGACTCCCGATGGTGTTTCCGGAGGCTCAGAGCATGGGTGTTCCGGTGGTTAGTACCACACATGCTAGTATACCGGAAGTTGTTCGTCATGGGGAGACGGGATTGCTCGAGATGGAGCGCAATCGGTTAAGTTTCAATAGTTCTGCAAAAAGGAGGTGGGTCATTCATGGTAGGAAAAGTCAATAGCGTACACGAAGATTTCTCTTTAGAGCGCGGAGGCGCTTCGGCTTGTAATCGTGAAGCCGTTCACGAACAGACGGGTCAGCGTAGTGCAGAACAGGATTCAAGAGATCGATAGACAGGTCTACGACCAGACATTCATTTGCTAGATCGCTTAACGAGCTAAGAGCAAGCGTCCAGAAGAATGAGTTTGGATGTTCCCGGCCCGCCCCGAAACAGACTGAGGCGGCATAAGGTAAGTTGACTTTGCCGAAACCCACCACGTGGGGCCGAGCCGGTCCTGTTCATCGCAGCCGCCGCTGGATGGAACCGGGAAGCGATTCTCGCTTCACCCGGATGAGTCTGGCTGGTTATTCCTGGACGGGTCGGTCGCCACCGGAGCCCGCCTCCGCTTCACCAGCAGAAAAAATCGTGAAGAGGTAGCAAGTTCTTCATTCGGATAGATCTGCAATGCCTTAAAAAACGCGCGCCTCAAGCTGCAGCAGATTGTTGAAAGTGCTGACGATCCACGGCCAGCAGATACCGTACGAGCCGACGGGCGACTTCGAGAGTAGCCCGATTGGAATTGCCTTTCTGTCGCGCCGCGTCGTAGATGGCCCGTAGCGTCTGGCTATAACGCGGAGCCAGATGCGCCGCTTCCACCAGCGTAGTTTGCAGGAAGCGATTGCGCTGTTTAGAAAGAGGAGCGCGCTTTCCGACACCGGCGGATTCGCGCTGTGGCGAGCACAACCCACAGTAACTAAGGGCATGCTTGGAGTTTGGAAAGCGCGACGGCTCACCGATTTCAAGAGCCCAGGTCAATGCCGTGATTTCACCGACACCATCAATGCCGCGCAAACGTGCAATACGAGCGGCCAACCGCGGGTCGCGCTGCAAGATGGAGACGATACTGCCATCCATGCGCTGTAAAGTTTCGATCTGCATGCGGTTGAAGCCGAGCAGGCGTTTGAGCTCCTCCGGAATCTGCGGGGAAGTTTTGAGTAACTCGGCGAAATACTTCTTCTGGTGCAGTCGATTGGTATCGTAGGCGATGCCGTTTTCGATCAGTAGCCCAGCTGTTTTGTTCTTGAACTGCACCTGCATATGGACCAGCAGCGCACGGTAGCGCAGTTGTCTTCGCAGGTCCGCGTACTCGGCCGGCATGACATAACACTCTGGAAACAAGTTGCACCGTAACAGATCGGCGAGCGTACGTGCATCGAGGCAGTCGTTTTTTCGCTTGGCGGCCGTAATCGCTTTCAGTCGGACGGGTGCACCCATCTTCAACTCCAACGCATACGCCTTCAGGTGTTGATAAATCCAATGGCTGCAAATAGTGGCCTCAAGCCCTCCGCACCAGGGCTGCTCCAGACTCTCGGCCCATTGGCTGAGCGCTTCCCGATTGGAAGGAATACTGGATTCCCGGACAATACGACCGTCGCTCGTCTGCACGCAATAGCTGATTGTTTTGCGATGTACATCAAGACCCACGTAGTAGGAAACAGAAACGGTAGCTGACATAAGTGTTCAACGCAACCGCCGGGCCTCACGCTTGACAGTTGCGAGACCTCCCACCTACGCATTCAAACAGACTGGACCTTTCGAATTCAGTTAGAGGCTGAAGAAAGGAAAGGGACAGGTGACCCGAAAGCAGGATAACGCGAAGGGAAAAGATCACAGCAGAGGATCGGAAGGAGCTGTCGGCCAAGGATCGGGATCTGCTGAAGACGATCGTGGAAGAGACGCTACAGCAGGTGTTGGAAGCGGAGATGGACGAAGCGCTGCAAGCAAGCAAAGGCGAGCGCACGGTGGGCCGGCTCGGGTACCGAGCTGGCTACTACGACCGATGCTGGTGACACGAGTAGGGCATATCGAATTGCGTGTGCCACAAGATCGGCAGGGACGTTTTCGCACGGAGGTCTTTGAGCGTTATCAGCGCAGCGAGAAAGCCTTGGTTGCTGCGATGCTCGAGATGTACGTGCAAGGCGTATCCACGCGGAAGGTGAAGACCATCACGGAGGAGTTGTGCGGACACGAGTTCAGCTCTTCCACGATCAGCCGGATTGTACAGAAACGGATGAAGAACTGGAGCGTTTTGCACGTAGACGTTTGGAAGAGCCCTATCCGTATCTGATTCTGGATGCACGTTACGAGAAGGTCCGGGAGGATGGTGCGGTACGGAGTCAGGCGGTACTGATCGCGATCGGGATCAACTGGGAAGGCCGTCGGAACATCCTGGCCGTTGAGCTGGCTAGCCGGGAGAGTCTTTCGAGCTGGAAGGAACTGCTGGCTGGTTTGCGGCAGCGTTCGCTACACGGAGTCGAGTTCGTCGTCAGCGATGATCATGCTGGCCTCCGTCGGGCCATTCAGGAAGCACTGCCCGAGGCAGTATGGCAACGCTGCTACGTGCACTTTCTGCGCAATGCTCTCGATTATCTGCCACGCAAGGCCGACGATGATTGCCTGCAGGAGCTGCGCTGGATTTACGACCGACGAGATGCACAAGAAGCGCGACAGGATCTTTCGGCCTGGTTGCTGAAGTGGGGCAAACGCTACGCCAAGCTCTGTGCCTGGGCGGAAGAAAACATTGAAGAAACCCTTAGCTTCTATCGGTTACCACGACAGCATCACAAGAACCTGAAATCCACCAACATGCTCGAGCGGCTGATGGAAGAGATCAAGCGCCGCACGCTGGTCGTACGCATTTTCCCGAACGCGGCCGCTTGCTTGCGGCTGGTGCGGGCGTTGACTGTCGAAACTCATGAAAACTGGATTGAGGCTATGCAGTACCTCAACATGGAACCGCTGCGCGAGCAGAAAAAGGAAGCGTTACGGAAGCTGGGAGATGCGGCGTGAAGGTCTCTACAGGGCTGACCAGGGCAAGGCGCTTCCAAGCCGCCCTTGCCCTGGTCCCCATCCCGGCTTCAAAGGTCCTGTCTGCCCCACTCGAAATTGCGGAACTTGACAAGCACAACTAGGCTTTCGGACCCATTGCGCTACGTTCCGGGAGGCAAGGCAGACACGACCCTCAGTCGAATTGGCCCACGCCACCGGAGCGCTTGCTCGAACCGGTTTGCACATCTGATCCACCGTGACTGCGCACTCCTTATGTTTGCTGAACCAATCCTGCACAGCCGCAGCCGATGCTCCAGCAAGTTCGCCCGCTCCACAAGCTTGCGCTTTCTGAACAATGGCGCTTGGTGGCTCTTTCGTAACAGAGCAACTCACAAGAAACGCAGCCATCACAAAAACGACTACTTTCATTTGCCTCACTTCCAGCCGGATTGGAATGTGGTCCCATCGGAAACCTCCGGCGTGTAATTAAAAAAGTGTTGAGTCGCGGCTTCGCTCGCCGCTTGCCGCTGAATTACGTAACCCTGGTATGCGGCTTTGCCGGTCATGTCTTCCAGCTGAAGCTCACGGATTTTTGCAACTGGCCGACCTGCTCGGCAGCGATCTGACTCGTCAGGTTTATCGCGTCGTTTCGATTCAACAAATTCGAAGAACTCAACAGCCTCAGCACTGAGAGCACGCCTTGTTCAGTCGCAAGCAGTTTCCCCTGTAAGCCAACTCCACGAAGGATGCCCTGCGTCGTTGCCAGACTGGTCTGCGCCCATTGGGCATATTTGCTCTGGTACGTGCCGACATTTGGGGCAGGGCCTAACACCGGCTGGTAGCCGGGGAATGTCGCGCGAAAGACTACGTCCTGACCTCCCAGCGAGTACGCCAACGCTTGCCCACCTTGCACAACGTTGGCTAACTGAGCAAGATCTCCAGCGGCGTTGTTCAGAGCCGCTGAACCGCCGTGAGTACTGTTCTTGATGGCGTCCGCGAGCTGCTGCACTTCGATCGCATATTGCAGAATCTGCTTTGCGTACTCGAGATCATGCATGATCTTGATGCTCACTGCGGTGGGCTCCGAAGCACAATTAGCGCACACAAAGACTCCGCCTCCGAACTGAGCGTTCAAATTCCCTTCCCTTGTAAATAGAATGCCTGCCTTTCTTGCCTGCCGGTCCATGTATTCGTGTCCGTTCAGGATCACCTGTGCCGGGAATGGCGGATGACCGCTGATTTTGATGGTGATGTGACCCCAGTCTCGGTCGAGAATATGGAATGAATAGTGGTTGACGTAGGTCGCCGGCTTCTTGCGCGTGACGCGACGGTTTGGATGAATATCCCAGACCGGTGCCGGCGCACGGCTTACCAATATCAGGAAGAGCCCTTCCTGAACGGTTGTGCTTCGTAGAAACTCCTCACCGACTTCATGCATTGCGTCGCCCACCCGGCAATCCCGTATAGGGATGTCATTTTCGGTAGCCCACGCTCGTAGACGACGGGAGAAGCGCCCCGCCATGCGCATTAGATGAGCATTGTCGAGCGTCTCTTCCGATCCGGTTAGCCTTCGCCACCAAACGCGAAAGCCGCCGGCATCGTGGCCCATTCGGCAATAGGCATTGATCACAATACGATCCAGGCAGTCGTAGCTACCCGCCAGCAAGGCTTCATATGTCCGGCTCAATGCATCCATACTCGTCGAAAGTAACAGTTGCCCAGCACGCTGCAACGATACGACTTCTCGCCAGTAGCGAAAGATATTCTCGAAAGTGTCACAGGAGACGGCTGCCGTGGCTTTCAGAGTAGTGATATTCATGTCCGAAAGTAAGTCCGAGAATCTGCCAGAGTCTTTTGAGTGCGAACCGTTTGACGGTGGTGAATCGCGCGAACACCTCGTGCAGGAACTACGGACTAGAACAGAACGGTTTTACGAACGGGCCAGTCTGGAACAAATCGTCGAAGTTGCGTGCATGGTGCGATCGTTGTTGGCGACGAAGGGACTGCTCCCTGAGCAAGCATCAAAACAGATTCATTGAGCTGATCTTTGGCTGTCCGGTCGAACTGTTCCGAGGAGAAGGACTCGTTAGCGTGGTGAAGTACGGCGCATTTCGCGCTGCGCGAGACAGCGTGTCGACTGTTGAGCTGATGGTGGGCGATTCAACGATGTCCTCCATCACCTTCTTCCGAGGAAGATCTCGACCGGCAGTTCCAATGGGAATCCTTACCCGTGGCTGCAGAGGGTTATGCTCTGTTTTCAGGCCCACCTCTCTCGGTCGATGCAGCGAACGCTGGTGCCGGCGGCAAGTAGATCTGCCCAGGCGACTTGCATCAGTCTCAAGAGTTCGCGTTGTTTGTCAACTCCGGTTGAAAACTCCTCGTTATGCCGATTGAAAATTCCCCAGCCCTGGGCAAGTGGTGGTTTACAGTTCCGGCTGGCAGATGGAACATAGAATCCAGCCGGTGAAGCGGAGGCAGGCACTGCAGGAGTGCAACCTGCCGAGGAATAGCTGGCTGCAAACTCATCAAGAGGATGAGACTCGGGGCGGAGCCGAAATGGGCCTCGCCCCGAATCGTTAAGCTGAACATCGGATTGATAGTCGGTCATGCCCGGGCGGGCACAACGAATGATGTAAATAAGAGCGCATCTGAGATAAGCTGCTTTCGTGCCTTGGTGTGGAAGAGGTTGTGAAATCTTGGCGCTGATCGAGCCCGCTCGATAGTCTAACCCGGACGCCACCAGGAACAACGAATTGTCGCTCCGCAGATGCGGGAGCACGCGAGGGAGAGTCTTACATAATCAGGCGTCCTCCGCATGGGGCACAAGGAGAGCGCGATGCAAGTACTTTACCCACGCTGTTGCGGTCTGGATATTCACAAGGCCTCAATCACGGCTTGTGTTTTGATTGCTGAAGGGAAGACGAAGAAGCGACATCAATTACGTTGTGGAACGATGACCCGCGATTTGTTGGCGCTTGCGAACTGGCTGGCGGATCACGGGGTCACGCATGTGGCCATGGAATCCACTGGCGTTTACTGGAAACCAATTTGGAATCTGCTGGAGGGTCGGTTTGAGCTGCTACTCATCAACGCCCAGCACTTCAAGGCAGTTCCGGGGCGAAAGACCGATATGCGGGATTGCGAGTGGCTCGCCGAGCTGTTGCAGCACGGCTTGCTACGAAACAGTTTTGTGCCGCTAAGACCGGTACGCGATCTACGGGACTTAAACCGGAACCGAGCCATTCTCGTGCGACAGCGGGCGGCCGTCTCAAACCGTATCGAAAAAGTGCTGGAAGACGCGAACATCAAACTAGGTGCCGTAGCGAGCCATGTACTCGGGCAATCCGGTCGAGCCATGCTCCAGGCCATGAGCACCGGTGAAGAGGATGCAGACAAGCTGGCCGAGATGGCAAAAGCTAAATTGCGAAAGAAGATTCCCGTGTTGCGGGCTGCTTTGACCGGAACTTTGCGCGACCATCATCGGTTTTTGCTGCGACAGTGGCTGATTCAGCTAGAGAGTCTTGAGAAGCAAATTACCGAATTCGATCGGGAGATCGAGCGCCAGAACCAGCCGTTTCAGGAGACCATTGTGCGGCTTACGCATATTCCAGGGGTAGATCGCATCACGGCCTATGGGCTCGTCGCGGAGATTGGTACTAACATGGCCCAGTTTCCCTCAGCGCAAAATCTCGCTTCCTGGGGAGGGCTTTGTCCGGGCAACAATGAAAGCGCTGGCAAACATTACAGTGGTAAAACCCGAAAGGGCAACCCATGGTTACGTCGGGTGTTGTGTCAGGCGGCTTGGGCCGCCTCTCACACCCACGACACGTACTTGTCGGCTCAGTATCGTCGGCTAGCCGCCAAGCGAAATAAGAACCGTGCCATTATCGCCGTTGCACACTCGATCCTGATCATCGCCTACTTCATGATCAAGACGGGTGAGGAGTATCGCGAAAGCGGGGGCAATTACTTTGAGCGGATTAATCCGGAAGACCTGAAGCGCTACCTTGTCAAACGACTGGAGCGGCTCGGACAAAAGGTAGTCTTGGAGGCGATCCCCAACCTGGTGTGACGTTTTCGATTTACGAGGGAGATTTGCCCATGCCTCGAAAACTCACGCCGA
Source organism: Terriglobia bacterium (assembly GCA_963738555.1). GTDB lineage: Bacteria > Acidobacteriota > Terriglobia > Bryobacterales > Bryobacteraceae > Bog-105. The sequence continues at coordinate 3,039 of CAVTXN010000003.1, read as the reverse complement.
ATGGCTACGTTTACTGCGATTGTTCGGAGCGGCAGCAATCGGTGCTGGGTGCTGCGCTTCCGGCGTAGGAAGCAGTCCGGCTTTACGTCGCTCTTTGAGCCGATAACTTTCTCCGCGGATGTTCACCGTCGTGGAGTGATGCAGCAGGCGATCGAGGATTGCGGTCGCGATGAGCGGGTCGCCGAAGATCGAACCCCACTCGCCATAGCTTTTGTTCGAAGTCAGGATGATGCTGCCTCGTTCATAACGGGCGCTGATGAGCTGAAAGAAGATCGTCGCGCCCAGCTCATCCAGCGGCAGATAGCCCATCTCATCGATAATCAACACCTTCGGAGCAAGATAGATTCGTAGCCGCCGGTCGAGCCGGCCTTCGCGATAGGCGCGTCCGAGATCGGTGACCAGGTCGTGCGCCGTCATGAAATACGCAGCCTGGCCGGATTGAATAGCGGCTTCCGCCAGCGCCACCGCCAGATGAGTCTTGCCCACGCCGGGCGGCCCCAGCAAAATGACATTCGAGGCTTCGTGGACGAATCGAAGTGTGCGCAGCTCGCGAATCTGCCGCTCGTCAATGGAGGGTTGAAAAGCAAAGTCGAACTGATCGAATGTCTTCACGTACGGCAGATGCGCCAGTTGCAACCGGGTCTTGAGATAACGCTGCCGCCGCGCGTCGGCTTCCGCGCTCACCACTTCGAGCAGGAAGTCGGCGTAGGCCGGTTCCTTCTTCGAGGCGCTTTCGAGTAGAGCTTCCAGCCGGGCATCAATGGCAGTCAGGCTTAATGCCGTCAGCCTGGTTCGCAGCCGTTCCAGCGTCATCGCCCGCCTCCCGCCGCTAAACTCTCATAAGCATCCAGCGAACGCCGCTCCACCACGGGAGCGCTCTGTTGAATGTGGATGAGCGTTTTGCCGGTTTGCTTGTTGCCGAGCGGGATGCCTTCGTGATGCTCGCTGCGAGTGACCACCTGATGGCGTCTGACCGCTGGCGCGTGTCTGGCAATGAGTTCCGCACCGCAGCGCACTTCTACATCGCGGCCTTGCTCGCGAACCCAGACCTCTTTGCCGGCATAGCGCCAGGGAACCGAATAGCGGCTGCCCTGCCAGGACACATAGGCATCTCGCGCTACCTTGCGCTGCCCGTCATCGGCATACGGGTAAGGCAGACGGCCGTTCACCGGCTGCATACTGAACTGATCTTCGTCCCAGCGAATCAACACCTGTTCGCGAGTCGTTCCATGCACACGTTGGTTGGCGACTTCCGAAACCCAACGGCGTAACTCCGCGTTGAGATCGACCAAGTTGGACGGCTCGCGGCCCTGCAAACCGCACAGAAAGTTTCGGCGCACATACTTCACGCCCGATTCCACTTTGCCTTTCGTCTGCGCCCGGTAGGGGCGGCACAGCCGCGGCGTGAATCCCCAATAGCGGGCGAAGTCCAGAAACACAGCGTTCCACACGATCTCGCCGCGTTCGCCCGTGCCGGTCCAAACAGTTTTCATTCGGTCATAGAGAATCTCTTCCGGTACGCTGCCCCACTGTTGAAAAGCCGCTTCGTGCATGCGCAACAGCGTCCCCAGTTTCTGATCCGTGGCGGCTTCCGCCATCATCATGCGGCTGTAGCCCAACGTCATCGTGAAGCCCCACAGCATGCGCTCTTCTCCCGATTCCAAGAGCGACCCGAGATGTCCCCAATCCACCTGCGACTGTTTGCCTGGTGGCGTTTCGAACCGCCGGACGGCAACCACGCGCGCCGACTCGCGCTGCGGCCGAAGCCAGTCCGTCAGGATCGTGTAGCCGCCGCCGTAATTACCTTGCCGCAGTTCGCGCAGCAGCACTTGCGCATTCCAGACGCCGGCCTGAAGCCGTTCCTTCAAATATGGTTTGAATGGTTCCAGTTTGCTCACCGCCGCCGGCCTTGGTCCGTACACCGGTCTTCCCTCCGGCTTCAACAGATACTTCCGGATCGTCTTACGATCGAAACCGGTCAACTGACTGATTGCCTGAATGCTCAACCCTTCTCCTTTGAGCTCGCTGATCTCTTCCACGTCTTTCCCCCTGAACAGGTGTCGGCCCTCCTCTGGTTCCCAGAGTTGGGGTTACACCACCCGCCCGAGGGGCTGGGGAATTTTCAAACGGCACTATGGGGATTTTTGCACCCGCGCTGACATGTTCAAACTCAAGCCCGCACCGGCCCGAGGGATGGTATCGGATATCAAATCGATTCTCGTACGCGCGCCCCTCCACTGGCTCGAACTTACAGCTCTAGAATCGTCAAGTTCCCGCTCTCCAGCAGGCCATAGTGCCGAAGATGCGTATCGAGACAAACATCATTCCCTCTGAAGCGAACTTCGGCCGCTGGAGTATGTCCGACAAGCTGGCGAACACTGGGTATTGGCTTTAGTTCCTGCCAGTCGCACCACAGGATGCCGCCAAATCTCTGAGGACCCCCACGATCTACTCCCGCCAAGAACGCTAGATGTTGTAGTCCGGCTCTCAGCGCTGCTTCGGCATCAGCGACCCATTGCACGATTTCACCAATCGTTTTGCGCTTGCGAAATGATCTGTACAGGTCATTCGAGAGGCCGGCATGGCTGATAAGCCAGCCCTGGCAATGGCTGAGCCAAGATCCTCGCTTCAACAGCGTGTCTTCGGGAAAATATTCGTGGAACACGTGCTGCTTGTCAACTCGCCATCCCGTGCAAAAGCCCCAACATACGCCGAGGTCATAGGACGGATATGCGAAGCAGTGATTTCCCAGGATGAACTCGTCATCGTCGTTCTCAAACGCCTGCTTAAGCCACCGGCAGGTCTTCTCCATCTCGTAAACGGAATCGTGGAAATCGTCGAAATAGTCTCCCAAGAAATAGCCGGCATCCCCGGATGTTTGCTTCGGAGATCGTTCACGATCTGCGCCTTATGGTGAACGTCGGGAATGACTAGGCGTGTTTCGCTCATCGCTTCATCTTTTATGCGGATAAGAAGCTCTCATCTGCGCTAAGCAAACTTTTCCCGCCGGTGTTGGCGCGCGGATTCCCTTCTGCGGAT
>CAVTXN010000002.1:0-39753 GCA_963738555.1 Terriglobia bacterium | reverse complement strand
TTGCCCCCATAAGCCGCCGTAATGGCAGCGGCGATTCGGTTGACCGGTGCTTCACGCGCAATGAGGTCCATGACGGTATCGAACTCAATAGTAAGAGTTGCGACGACGATTACGGTAACGCCAAAGGTGATGATTTTGACCCATAATTTCGCTTCTGAAACAAAGACCGAGAGCAGCGTCGATACGAGGACGCCGATGATCCAGATCCTGCTTCCATCGAGCAAAACGGAAATTGCAAGAACACTACATAGCGCAACTCTCAGGGGAAGCCGGATCAATCTGGAGGGAAGAACGGCACAGTAAAGCGCCGCCGCAAAGGCGGCGAAGGCCTGAGCTCCGGAGAACGTTGTAAAACGCTCGGTTTCTCCTCCCCAGTTGTGCAGAAACAGCCAATGGAAGGCCGCCATGCCAATTCCCCACATGTTACCGGAACAATCGTCCGCAGATCGAGATAACCTGCCTTTGTGGCTCTCACCAGCATGAGGCAGATAACAAGAGAACCAATCATGTGGCCAATCAATTTAATTGCGTAGGCCGGGTACAGCGACCACGAGGAGGCGATTGCAACGTACAAGGTAAGTAATATCCAGGCGACGGGCGCCGACCTGATCCGTTCGTGGCCCGCATAGGCCCGGAAACGCCAAAGCAGATATACAGGGAGAATCATCGCCTTGGCGGTATTTAAAAGGCCAATGCTCGCGCTAAGCGAACCAAGGTCGATGTTGGACAGCAGTAAAAAGGAGATGATGCTCCAGCGAAGGGGCGCAAAAACTGTCGCGAGGAACAAGACGACATAGAGAATTAGCGGTGCGTGCGTCATTCTTTCAACTGCTTAAAGAAAGGGTGTCTGCATTTTTTCGCCCTGCAACGCACAAGATGGCCCGATCGATCAGGCCCGTTACATAATCAGGGGTCAAGCGCATCGCAGCCGCTCGCGCCCGCTCCCGCATTCTGTCCAGTTCATCGAGCGGCATGTTCATACAGCGATCGAGAGCCTGGAACATCTCATCGCCCGTATCCGGCTGGAATGTCCAGCCGTTCAGCCCGTCCTGCACCAGTTCAGAAACCGCCTGTCCATATGTACTTCCGAGAACGGGCAGCCCGGCCGCCATCGCTTCATTCACCACCACCGCCCAGGTGTCGGCCAGTGTAGGAAGAACGAAAATTCCCGCTTGCGCATAGACTGCCGGCAACTCTTGATAATCGATATTCCCCAATAGAACGAGCTTAAGATTCGCCGGCGTTTTAAGGCCTTCGAGTTTCTCGCGCAACGGTCCATCACCTGCTACCACGAATTCCACTTTTCGATCCGGATGTAGTGCGGCCCAACGGGACAGGGCTTCCATGAACTGCAAGAGCCCCTTGCGTTCGATCAACTGCCCGACGTATAACAAGCGTTGCGTGTTCTCTACGGCGCGCGTAACGCTGGCCGAGAGAAAACGGCTGATATCGGTGGTGTAAGCAATCTTGAATATCTTCCGATCGCCGATTCCAAGGCTTCGCAGATATCGCGCCCCGCTGTCGCCGGTTACTAAGAATCCATCTACGGCGCGGTGAATCGTCCTCCTCAAAAGCCTGCGTATGATTCCTCTGCCGTGCTCGGTCGCCTCTGCTGTTTCAGCCCAGACGATCAGTCTGCTTGCGCGATGCGTCCAGCGATAAACGGCGGAGAGCATGGTGCGAACTCCCATTTCCCAGGAAATCACAATGTCTGCCCGGAAGCTCTTCAACTGCGAAAGAGTATCCACAGGAAAGTGGATGTAAAGGGGCTCGCTAAAGCCCTTTGGGTGACGCCATCTCCGGTTCAATGTTATGGTCTTTTGCACGACCACGTCGAGGTTATTCCACTCCAGCTTCCAGGACCGGTTACGCTCCATGGGCGTCGAAAGAAGAACGCGCAGCTTGGGGTAACGCTGGGCGAGGCGGTCGAAAATTGGTTTATGGTACGGCGGGATGACGTTGGTAATAAGAGCGACTCGCAGGCTCCCATCATCGCCAGGCATTTACTTCGCTCATCTTTCTTGAAAACGGGTTGAGGCGGCGCCGGTCGAGCACCAGCAAAATTCCGCAGGCGGCGGCGGCCTGCGAGAATAACACTGCCCATGCCATTCCGTCGTAGGAAAATCGTGGCGCGAGAATCGTTGCCAGCAGCGTATTGAGAACCAGCGCGGCGAGCGTAATCTTTTGAAAAGGGCGCTCTAATCCGAGCACCAGCAGCCATTGAAAACCCAAAATATTCGTCCAGGCAATCAAAGGAGCACGCAGGCTGAGCACGCGCAATACACTTTCACTATCTGTGTAGTTATGGCCGAGAATGATCCTGACGATCAAGGGCGCGCCAAACCACAAAATCACTCCGAGAACAACGCTGGCAGCTCCCACCAGATACAAGGTAAACCTGGTTACCTGCGCGGCCCTGGTTAGCGAGCTCTTGGCCAGCGCCGCCGCGCGCGGATAGAGTACGGTGGTCAAGGGCAGTAGCAAACCGAGAGCTGCCGTACTGATCTTTTCTGCTCCGGCGTAATAGCCAACGGCTTTGGGTGTGGCAAAAAGGCCGAGAATGAAAGCGTTCCCGAGCGTATAGATGGTATGGGCGCTGCGGAAGAGGAACATCGCCCACCCTTCGCGTAACATGTGCCAGCCTTCGCGCATACGCGGCCAGCGCAGGACATATCGTTTCAGGATTAACGAGTGTCCGATCAGGACCGTCACTGCCGCCGTTATTCCTGTCAATGCGAAGACTTTCCACGCATCGCTCGGCCGGCGAACGAAAATGAAGATGCCCGCTGCCGCGACCGTGCGCGCGGAGATGTCGAGTAACGACGCAATCGCGACCCGTTGAATGCCATAGAAGTAGTACACGGGCAGCAGGGCTTTGATAATTTCGGAAGCGACCGCCATCCACAGCAGCACCGGGTGTTCGTGGAAAAGCGGAACAAGCAGGTACGCCGCGAAGGCGGCGACAAGCGCGCCGGCACTCAGGAAAATTTTCGCCCCCGATACGCTGGCGATGGTCGCCTCGATTTCACTGCCGGTATCCGCCGTCGCCAGCCGGCGAGTAGCCGAATAGACAAAGCCGTAGTCCACAACGAGATTGCCGTATGTGCCGAAAGATTGCGCCATCGCCAACAAGCCCCAGCCTGCCGGCCCGAGGGTTCGGGAAAGATACGGAACAGTGATGAGCGGCAAGGCCTGATTGGCGAAATGGATACCGTAAACGGCCACAATGTCGTACAGCAGTGCGGCACGCGCGCGCGCCTGCGATCGGAGTTCTTTCAGGCGAGAGCCGACGGACCACTTGACTTCGCTGCTTGAGGATTTTGGCAACTCGGGAGGGTATGGATCCATCCCCTGGCTGGAGGCAATCATCGCGAGCTGGGTACTGTATCGTCGAACGGTATCCGATCAGCCGTTCTGCTCTGCCGTCGCGGAGTAGTATTTGCGGTAATCGCCGTAGTAGTAGTAGCCATGCGTGCTGTTCTTATCGACCTCGTTCAGCACAAGTCCGACGGTATTTGCGCGAAGGCGCTTCAGCGTTGCTAAGACGCTGGCAACAGCCCAGCGACTGGTCTGGCCAGCCCGCGCCATGACAATCACGCCGTCCACCGCCTTGGCTATCTGCAATGCTTCCGCGAAACCGAGGAGCGGCGGAGCATCGACGAAGATCAGGTCGTATTCTTTCTCCGCCTCGTCGAGAATATCGATCATCATGGACCCAATGAGATCTGAAGCACGGCGTGACGCTGTCCCGGCGGGTAGTACCCGCAAATCGGGCCACTTCTCAGTTGGGACTACTCCGTCTTTCCAATCCATCTCGCCGAGCAGCGCATTGGAAAGGCCCTTGTCTTCCCTTAAGATTGAGTTTCGTGTGAATACTCGGACGGCGAAGATCCGCATCGATGATCAGAGTACGTTTGCCCTGCTCCGCATGCGCCACGCCCAGGTGAATGATGGCCGTCGATTTCCCCTCCCCGGGAGCGGCACTGGTAAGCAGAAGCGAACGCACCGCCCGGCTCGGGTCGGGCAAAAGAATCGAGTGACGTAAGGTCCGAATAGCCTCTTCGTAGGAAGAGATGCCCTCGTATTTACCGCTTGCCGGGTAAACTGCGTGCGTGCGTTTGGGTTTGCGCCGGCGTGATGCCGAACCGGATTCGTCCGACAGTTCGGTCAGGCCCAAAGTGGAGTTTCCCGGCGGAGTCTCGCCATTCACGTTCATAACAGCAGCCATCAGGATCGGCGTTACGGGACTCAGCAGGCGCTTCATTTCCTTGACCCTAGGCAGTGTTCCCAGAACGCTGGTATCGAGCGCGTGCGCTGCCTGCGCGGAATCGCGAATGGTGTTATCCAGAACATCGGCCAGAATCGCCGCGCAGACTGCCACCACCGAAGACACCAGGAACGCCAAAATCAAATACAACGTCTTTCGGGGGAATACGGGCGCGTCGGGTGGTCGGGCTAAATCTGCAATTCGTATGGAACTATTCTGAAAGCCTGCGTTGATACCCGCTTCCTTGATACGCCGTTCGAGATCACTGTAGAGAGCCTTGTTGGTATCGGCATCACGCTTGAGCTGCTGGTATTGAAAAGAGCGAGTGTTGAGCTGATCATATTCCGCTTTCGTCTCGGCGACTGCCTTGCTCAGCATCTCTTCGCGGGTAAGCGACTGGCGGAAATCGGTCTCAACCCGTTGCGCAACGTTCTTTCTCATCTCTTCAAATTGCCGCTGCACCTCCGCCAGATCGTTGGCGGCCTTCCGGTACTCCTGATGAGCGGGGCCATATATCGACGCAACAGTTGCCAGATGCTGCTTGGCCTGGTTGACGCGGTCCAACAAGCGATTCAACTCATCACCTTGCCCGGAGACTTCAGCGGCGGCCAGCGATCCGGACCGCAGGCTCTCAAACGCCGCCTCCTTGCGTACGCGGTCTGCCTGAGCGTTCGTGAATTCAGTGTTGAGCTGCAGAAGGCGCGAGGAAAGAATATTGGTCTTATCTTCTGGATTGATGACGTTCAGTTCCTGTTCGAACTTGGCCAGCGCCAGATCGGAGGCTTCCATCTTGGCTCTCAGTTCATCGAGCTGCTTCTCCATGAACGTGGAAAGCGCGTTCGACGATTCCATCCGGATCTCAAAGGTGTGGCGTAAGTACGAGTATGCTATCGCGTTAGCTACTTCCGCAGCCTTACTTGGATCAGGCGAACGATAACTGATGTCGAGAATGTAGGTATTGACCGGGCGCGTGATCTTCAGGTTATTCAGGTAAACCGGCGCATCGGACTTTTTCCTCGCACGTTCGGCCGGCAGCTTGGCCAGCTGTTTTTCCGCTTCGAGGAGGTGGTATTTCTCCGCGACTGGCCGCAGCACCGCGTCGGACTGGATCAGCTCTCCCTGGGTCGCCATGAAGGCATCGTCGTCCCCGGTGGCGGCCTGGGATGCCTCCTCGCCGACTACGCCCGCAGGTATCCGGCGGTCAACGTCCATCTTCGCGGTCGCTTGGTAAATCGGAGTCAAGCGGGAAGAAATCAGGTACGTGGCAAACAAACAGGCTGCAATGAAGCCGATGATTCGCCATTTCTGGCGGTACACGACCAGCAGGTAGTGGGTCGGCGAAATGGTAGGCCGCGCGGCTTCGAACTCCGAGTACGGCTGCGCCTGGTAGTAGTGTGTCAGGCGGCGGGATTCGATGAGTTCCGAAGGGACGCTGTCTATTTGCTTCATTCAGAATCGCTGTCGGCGAATTACTTCCAGATCAAAACGCCGGTTGCGGTAGACACACCAAATGCGGTGAGCGTCCTGAGGGTCTCAGCAGAAATTCGTTTTCCTCGGCTGTCCGGAATATACAAAATGTCATTCGATTGTAAAGGTATATCCGGCGCCTTATGCTCCATGATGAGTGTCAGCTGCACCGGGATTTCGTTTCTTTCGCTCTTGCCCGCTTCGCGCCGGTAAATGTAGGCATTCTTGTTGGTATACGGCAGCAGCCCCTCCGTCAAAGCGATCATCTTCAAGACCGTCGTATCGTTTCCATCGCCGACGGGAAAAGCGCCGCTTCTCTTGACATTTCCAATTACAAAGACCCTCCCTGCCTCCGGAACACGAATCTGCTCGCCACCGTGCAGGCGAATATTCAGCGCTGCATTAGCGTCATCGATCAATCCCTTCACGGGAATTCGCTGGATCAGGCTGCCCTCCTGGCCTTGCGACCCGCGAGGCTGCGAAACCAGAATTTCCGGCCCAGCATCCTGGCTTAACCCATCAGCTCGCGTCAGAGCATCCAAGAGAGTAACTTCGCCGGCTGCTTGAAACGTGATCGGGTGTCGCACCGCTCCCAAAACGCTCACCGGCAGACTTCTGTACTCGGCCACGGAAACCGACACGATCGGCTGCACCAGGAGTTGTTCTTGTTTGAGTGCGTCCGCTATTTGCACTTCAATTTCACCGGGAAGCCGGTTGTTTACCGGAATGCGTTCTTTCAGCAGTGGCAGGATTAACGAGCCGTCCCCCGAAACGCGAAAGTTTCTCGTAAGCTCAGGGCAATCCGCCACCGATACGGTGAGTAAATCGTCGGGTCCGACTCGCTGCGTGGGTAAGTCACTGGCCGCCGTCGCTACGGAAGGATCTGGAGTCTGTCCGGCAGCAAAAACAGCCAAACACAACAGGACGAGAATGTGTTTCATTCGGAGTGCATTTGAACGGGGATCTTGAGTTCGCCCTTCTCCCAGCGAAGCGCCGCCAAACCCCTCTATTCTAACGCGTATTCGAGGCAGCCGCAGGACTGAGTGCAACAATGAGGTTTCAAAGACTTAGATGGACTCGCTAGTCGAAATCGAGCCGGCGGCCGCTCAGCCGCGCCTTCCCGAATGGCTGCGAAAGGGCCGGACGCACTTCGAATCGGTTCATGCGTTGAAAGCCGATCTGCGCCAGCGGCGTTTGCACACCGTTTGCGAATCCGCACGCTGCCCGAACATTCACGAATGCTTTCATCGTGGAGCAGCCACTTTCATGATCCTGGGCAATCTTTGCACCCGAGGCTGCTCTTTCTGCTCCGTTCCCAAAGGGTCCGCAGTCAAGCGGGAGTTTTTTCTCGACCCCGAGGAGCCGCAGAATGTCGCCGAGATGGCTGCCCAAATGCGGCTCCGGTATGTCGTTATCACTTCGGTGAACCGCGACGATCTTCCCGATGGAGGCTCGACTCATTTCGCTCAAACGGTCCGCGCAGTGCGCCGCGCGCTGCCGGATGCACAGGTTGAAGTATTGACCCCCGATTTCTGCGGCGATCTATCGGCTGTTGCTCGGGTGCTCAATGCCGGGCCTCACGTTTACAACCACAATATGGAGACAATCCGGCGTCTTTACCGGCGCGTGCGTCCGCAGGCCGATTATGAGCAGTCTCTTCGGATGCTCAGTTTTGCCAAGCAATACCGGCCGGATGTGCTCACGAAATCCGGGTTGATGGTGGGGCTCGGGGAGTCTATCGCGGAGGTCAAAGAGCTGCTGCGCGACATTTTCGCGGCCTCGGTCGATGTGGCAACGTTGGGACAGTACCTGCAGCCTACGCGGCGCAACCTGCGCGTAGCCGAATACATTACGCCGAGCCAATTCGATTCCTATCGCGATTTCGGGTTGTCTCTCGGCTTCAAAATGGTCTTCAGCGGCCCCTTCGTTCGCAGCTCTTATATGGCCGATCGCGTCAGCGAAACCGCCATGCAGGAGCATGCATAGCCTTCTATACCCACTGAGGAATTTCGCCGCACAACGGACTCGCGATCCGCGCCCAAGTCCGCCGAAGTTTCTCTTTTGGTTTAGTGGTGCTGCATCGCAGCCTGGGCGGCTTTTCACTCCATACTACCGGCGAGTGTTGGTTCATGCGCTGCTGTCACTCGCCACGGCGGGGCTGTTGCTACTGACTTTCCCGAAGTTCAATGTGTCGTGGCTTGCTCCCTTTGCCCTGACGCCTTTGCTCATTGCACTCGCAAAAACGCCGGATGGCTGGCAGCGCTTCGTGTATGGCTGGGCGAGTGGGATTTTCTTTTGGTTCTTTCTCTGTACCTGGATTCAGTTCGTACTCGAAGTTCACGGCGGCATGGGTCGCTGGGGCGGTTGGGCGTGCTTCGTGTTGTTTGCTCTTTATAAAGGCCTGCACCTTGCGGTCTTCAGCTGTCTCGCCGGTCCGCTGATGCGGCGCGCTTACGCAGTACCGGCGGTGGCGGCTCTCTGGACCGGGATTGAACGCACTCACGCGACTTTTGCTTTCGCCTGGCTCGATCTCGGCAATGCCGGAATCAACATGTCGCTTCCTCTGCGGCTGGCGCCTTTTTTGGGAGTCTACGGAATCTCGTTCGTCTTCGCTATGACGGCGGCCGCTCTCGCCTGCGTCGCCCTGAAGTATTCCCGATTGCGTCTTTTGCCGCTGGCAGCACTCTGCCTGTTGTGGCTGCTGCCTGCCATTCCCGAAGGTATGCCGGCTTCACAAAAGGCGATCGTCGTTCAACCGAATATCGATCCCGAGATCGATTGGACCAGCCCGATTCAGCAAGAAACGGAGAGACGACTCACCCTTTTGTCCGACACGCTACCCTCGCCGCTGGTCATTTGGCCCGAACTTCCGGCTCCGTTGTATTACTACGATGACCCTGAATTCCGGCGCGTCGCTACCCAGATTGCTGAACGTCACGGATATTTTCTGTTTGGCACGATCGCTTATACCGGCGAACATCAGCCGCTGAATACAGCGCTCCTGCTTGGCCCCAACGGTTCCGTGGCGGGCCGGTACGACAAAATCGACCTAGTTCCGTTCGGCGAGTTTGTTCCTCCCCTGTTCTCGTTTGTCAATCGGATCACGCATGAAGCCGGCGATTTCGTGCCCGGGCATGATGTGATCGTCCTGCAAGCTGCCGGCCAGCGCCTGGGCGTTTTTATCTGCTACGAGTCTGCGTTTCCCGATCTCGTGCGCCAGTTTGCCGCCCGAGGGGCGAACGTACTGGTGAATCTGTCGAACGATGCCTACTTCGGCCATTCGGAAGCTCACGGGCAGCACCTGCTGATCGCACGAATGCGAGCCGTAGAGAACCGCCGTTTCCTGATTCGCTCCACAAATGACGGCATCACTGCGGTTATCGATCCTGCGGGGCGATTGATTCGCCGTTTTCCGTCTTACCAGGAACTGGCAGCGCCGGTTAGCTACGGCATCGTTGACAGCACCACCTTTTACACGCGCCACGGAGACTGGTTTGCGTGGAGCTGTCTTGTGGTTGGAGTGGGCTTAAGCCTTACCAGCTTTCGAAAATCGCGAACGCTAAGGTCGGAGCCCGATAACATAGTACCTGTACTAATGCCATACCTTTGACAGACTGACCGTCCGCTCGGATTCAACACTCGCGCTGGGTAAGCGGCGCCAAGCTCCCCATGCAAGCAGGCAGATGCCGATATAGGCCGTCACACCGGCCAGAGCGGGGATGGGGGCGTAGAATCGACTTCGATGGTATACCGAAGAGATTCTGCCCTCGTATCAGAAACATGACCATAAAATTCGCTGTTGTATTCATTTGTCTCGTCGCCGCTTTTCTCGCGAGTGCCCAATTGAACAAGGAACGTGGCAACGGTCCCTATGGAGTGCCGGAAACACAATACTTCGTCCACCGGCTGGGAACCGACCACGCCGAAGGGATCAGCACCATGGATATGAACGGAGACGGCCGGCCGGATATCCTCAGCGGCGCCTTCTGGTATGAAAACCCCGGACCGCAGGGAGGCGAGTGGAAGATCCATCAGTACCGGACAGTCAAGATCGTCGGCGAGTTTGTTTCGGATTGCGGAGAGTGGATCGTCGACGTGAATCACGATGGGGCGCCCGACGTGGTAACCACCGGGTGGATGACTGATGGGCTCTACTGGTACGAGAATCCAAAGAAGCAAGGTGTGATGTGGCAGCCTCACTTCATTACGCATACCGTCGAAACCGAGGGCGGATGGATGGCGGATATCAACGGCGATGGCAAACCGGATCTGGCGTTAGCCCATTATGGCCGCTCGGGCGTGATCTGGGTGGACTTTGCCGGACCCGAGCCCAAAGTTCACCACCTCGGCGGCCACGATCAGGACGGCCACGGCATCGGTATGGCGGATATCGACGGTGACGGCAAGGTGGATGTGATGACACCCTTCGGCTGGTTCAAGAACGTCGATGCCAATAACGACAAATGGGAGTGGCATGCCGACTGGAACCTGGGTGAAACCGGGTTTCCGATCATTGGCTACGACGTGAACAATGACGGCAAGATGGATCTAATTTACGGGCGCGGCCACAGCTACGGTTTGTATTGGATGGAGCAGCAGGGAAGCGGAGCCGATCGCAAATGGGTGAAGCACACCATCGATGAATCGTTTTCCCAGGTACACGCGCTCAAACTGGTGGATCTCGATGGCGATGGCCAGATGGAACTACTCGCAGGCAAGCGCTACCGCGGCCACAACGGGAACGATCCAGGATCGTATGATCCGCTAGTGATCTACTACTACAAGATTGACAGGAAAAACGGCACGTTTACGCGCTATCCGGTTTCCGTCAATGGAACCGCAGCGGCCGGTACGCAATTTATCGTGGAGGACCTCGACGGCGATGGGGATTTAGACATCGCGACTGCGGGCAAAACGGGCGTGCACTTCGAAGAGAATCTGACGATCGATAAGGTACCCAAAGAGCAACGGGAAAAGGAACTGCTACTGAAGGCAAACGACTGGCAACGCCCGGGTGAAGGCGAAGAGGTGCGGTGGCAGCATTAAGCGGCATGGCGCTATTTGCCGACGAGCTTGCTCGCTGTGGCTGCCGCCTCCGCATCCTCCACTACGGGATAGACTTCACATTCGAGTAAGTCTGCCCATTCGCCCACGTGCTGGGCGACAGCAGTAAGATCACTCTCTACAAGAGCGTCTGGCAATTCTGATCCGCTCAAGCAAAACTCAGGCCGGCGCGGGCTCCGACGCCTCGAATGTAACGCGCGGCCTCGTCGTATTCCTCGGCAGTTTTGAGGTGCTCGAGCATGAGCGGAGCACCTTGCGGCAGCTTGCTCAATTCCGTTAAGTAGCGCGTGTAATCGATCTGACCACGTCCGGGAACGACTTCCTGAAAGTGAACATTGAGCTCGATGATCCAGGCCAGATCCTTGGCGTGGCACGACACGATCCAGCGGCCGAGTTTATCGAAACATTCGCCGATATACGCGCTGTTCTGATAAAAGCGTTGCGGGCAGTTCACGCCGTTGCAGACATCGAGGTGGACGCCGAAGGCGGGCCGGTCGACGGCACGAATCAGTTGCACGTAAGAAGCGGGGCTATCGGGAATGCTCCAGCCCATCATTTCGATGGTGAACTTCGCGCGCTTCGGTTTAACAGAATCGATCACGTGGCGGCAATTCTCGACGGTGGCGTCGAAGAACTCTTTCGATAGGTTTTTGGGATTCGGGCCGTACCAGACTGTCGGATTGTAACTGCCCGCGATATCGACACAGCATCGCGCTCCGACGGCATCCGCCAGCGCGCAGCGCTCGGTGACATAAGCGAGATTTTCTCGGCGCTTGGCCGCGTCTGGGTCGAGCATGTTCTTCCAGGCGCCGACTTCGGCAATTATGATGTTCTCTTTCGCGAAGGCCTCCTCGATGGCTTTGATACGGCCGCCGTCGGAGAGCTTTACCTCAGGGCAGTAGGCTGCGCTGTAACCGAGACGTTTATGCTCGGCCGCCAGAGCGCCAGGGTCTTCCGATTTGAGGAAAATGGGGCCGCCTAAATGGATAGAATTTCCGCTTGCTGCCGCGGCAGTGCGTGCCACGAAAGAACCATCAGCCAGAACAACGGGTGTAGCGGCAAGAAAAGAACGACGGCTGGTTTGCGAAAACATGTGAGTATCTTATGACCATCGATTTTGGCGGCAAACAGATTTTGGTAACCGGCGGCGCAAACGGGATTGGATTGGCGATCTCTCGGGCCTTCAGTGCAGCCGGGGCATCCGTTTGTATTCTCGACGTCGCATCAGAACGGCCTGTCGAAATCGCTCGCTCCATCGGAGGCCATGGCTTTGTGGCCGATGTTACGGATCGGGACTCTCTCGAAAAGGCGTTCGATCAGGCAGGAGAAATCGACGTGGTCGTGGCGAACGCCGGAATCGGAAAGACCGGTTCCATCCTCGATACCGGGAGCGATTTGTGGGACCGGACAGTATCGGTTAATTTGACGGGCGTGTTCCACACAATGCAGGCCGGCGCCCAGCGGATGGAGGGCCGGCGGCGTGGCGCGATTGTAGTGACCGCTTCGACGAATTCATACGATGGCGAACCGAATCTGCTCGCCTATAACGCCAGCAAAGCCGGTTTGCTTGGGCTGGTACACACCGCGGCCAACGAGCTAGGTCCGTACGGAATCCGAGTGAACGCAGTTTGCCCGGGACTGATTCGAACCCGCCTTACTGCGGAGAGTTTTGGCGATCCCGAAGTGCTTTCGCAGTACTTCCGGCATATTCCGCTAGGGCGCGGCGGAGAACCGGGCGAAGTGGCACAAGCCGTCCTTTTTCTTGCATCCGATCTGGCGTCTTATATTACTGGCGCAATGCTGCTGGTCGATGGTGGACAGATGGCATCGAAATTCGGCTCGTGGGATAGCAAACGGGATATCTTCGACGGGCAACGCTGGCACAGGCGCGTGTAGCCGTCTCGCGCGCTCCGATCGATCGCACTTTGGATGCCGTGTATTCTTCTCAGTACTGGGACCAGAGTTCGCAATCGGTTTGGTTGACAGATAGTCCGAAAAGGTGGACCCGCGCTCGTTCTGCTAGTGGTAAAGTAAGAAACCTAAGTTGGGGGAATGAACGCTGTGACTCTCGTCGTTCGGAGAGTGAGGTCGGCCTGCGGCGCCGCTCTCTCCACTATAGTTTTCTTCTCGATCTGCGCAAGCGGAGCGGCCGGGGCTGCGAATTCGGCCGCGGACGTGCGCGCTCAGGTTTTACATGCCGAAGCGACCGGCGACCTGGCTGCGGCACAGTCGTTATTAAAAGAGCAGGCAGGAACACCCGGCAACACAGTAGGGATCGAAGCGCTTGCCGAGTTTCTCGACCGGCACCATAGCACGGATTCGCGCTCCGTCTATCTACGCTGGTCGGCGGCGGAAACGGACCCCTCTCGAAAAAGATTGGCGTTACGGCAAATTGTTCTGGACGATTTTGCCGAGGGCAGAAGCGCCGATCTGGCCAGCGATCTGGATCAATATCGAGCCGCCGGAGGCACCGACTTCAGCGCGCCGGCAGCCCGGTCCAAACCTGCGATTTATTCGACGGTGGTGATTCCGGGGCCGCTTTCTTCGTTTGCGCGCATGGCGGCGCTAGCTCCGGATCTCGCCCCGGAAGAATTGCTCCCGGCGCTGGCGCGAAATGTAGTGACGAATGGCTTCGAAGCTTCCGGAAACGAGCTCCTGCAGCCGACAGAGTATCTCCGCCTGTTAACCCGCTACGTGGGTCAGGCTCGTGAATTGCAGGCCTTAGCGAATAAGGATCGAAACATCGTCATTCCGAGCTGCGATAGCGAGCAGACCGGCAACCTCCTCAAGATTCTCGGCTATCGAATGCGGGGGACGTGCGGAGCCGACATCGTGCTCGAAACCGTCAATCCCACCCGCGCTTTTCTTACGGTTGATTCTGGTTTCCCCTTGACGCGGCTCGAGCAGGATCTGCGCGCTAACCACCCTTTCGAGCTTCCGTACGGTCCGACAACAGTACCGGTGCTTTACAACGCACAGTACTGGCTCTCGGCAGCGACCCGCAGCAGCGGACCCGAATTCATAGATGCTTTCCTGGCAGATCCATCGCTTTGCCGGCTTTACCTCGGTCTTTCTCACCTGGACCGGCAAACGGCCGAGATACTGCGCAGACAGATGCCGGCTGCAAGACTTAAGATCTTCGCGCACGTGCTCGACTTTTTTGGCGGAATGTTCGAGGTGCGAAATGGGGCGGCGGTCGTGCCGGGGTCTCCCAAGAGCTGGGCCTCACTGGCCGGCGCTCCCCCGAGCAATCCGGGCGCGTTTTTCGAGAAGCTGCTCTCGACCGACGACGGCTGGATGGCGAGTTACTTTGACGCGCTCTCTCGAATTAGCGGACCGACGGAAGCATACCTCACTTCTCCGGACCACGTGAAACGTTTTTACGACGCGCTGCGTGGCAAAATCACCAGCCCCGGTCCGGCACGCCCGGTCTTCCGTTCGAGCACCGAGCTGATGCTGCTCACCACATCCCTGCGCATTGACGCGAATGGGGAGCCTCATATTCCGGGCAATCTCGATATTTGGCGAAGTCTTTTCATCAAGCACCCGCACGGCAAGTACGACGGCAGATTGACGCGCTCGGCCAACAGCTGGAGAAATAGCGACGATCTTCTGGAAGCGCTGTTCGGATTGAGCAGAAAGACCGTGGAAAATGAACCGCTGAAGATGTTCCTGGTGCTGAATGACATTGACCGGTACCGGTCGCGTCCTTTATCTCCCGGGCTGGCCTCGCGGCTGATCAATAGCTTTCGCGCTTATGGAGCGCAATACGTGGTCTTCGCAGATGCGCCCTCTCTGAGCGAGCCATCGATCGGGCACTACATGGACCTGTTCAGCGAGACGATGGGAATCCGCAACACCCTTTTGCGGGCCGATACGCTTGGGACGTTGCAGTCGCTGGTCGAGATCTGGCGTATCCTCTGCCGCGAGAACGCGATTTCGCCTGCTGAGCAAGACGCTTCTTTCGCCGCGCTGATCGAGCCATTTCAAAAGGCGAATAGCGAGGCCGATGTTTTCGACGCCGGCCGATCGGGTATCCAGCTGCTCTTGTCTACTGCTCGATCGAAAGGTACAGCAGGAGCTCAGGAACGGCTGATGGAGCTGATGGTTGGACGCGTCGAAAGAGAGCCCGATGGACTAATTTCTCCGGCTGAACAATTTCTGAAAATCTTTGACGCGCAGAGTCTCGTCTCCCTGGATAATCTTTTCGCGCTTGCGGATCACGCTTCCAATAAGGCGGTAGACACCAAAAACCTCAAGGCGATTACGCAACAACTCAGCCGTCTGGAGGAAGCAGAGTCATCGAAAAATTCGCTTTCTTCTCAAGAACGAAACTTCTATTCGGTCGGATACTGGAGCGAACGCCATATTGAGCAGGAGCATAAGCTCGATTTCGAAGAGCTTTCGAAAAACGCCGACAAGAAGGATCCGCGAGCGCAACTGGCTCCGCTATTGAGAGATACCCTCGTCGGTCTTCTGTATTGCTACTATGCCCCGCCGGGCGCTCAGGTGCTGATCACAAACCCGGTATTTGTGCGCAGTCATGACTTCATTGGGCCGGAGGGACTTCCGGATGAGTGGCGCTCGACGGAAGTTGCGGGTACCGGCTGGCCGGCGAGTGCCGGTGGCCGGCTCACGGGCTCGCTCATTTCATTGCCCTACGCGCTGGCGGAGGCCGAGCAAAACTTTCTCAGTCCTTCTCGCGAGCAGGCGCTGATTTGGGCGGACCTGGTCCCGCAGATGATCGTAGACGTGACCATCAACAGGTGGCGCAACGTGGAACCTGAGCAATTGCGTTGGGTCGCTCTTCATTTGCAAAGAGGCCGTGATCTACTGGCCGCCGCGGCGCTGGATCCGGCTATTGAGCCCCAGGTGCTCGATTCGATGCGGCGGTTCGAGACGCCGGGCCGGGTAGAGCTGATCGACGATGAGCTGCGTAGCGGGAACTTTTCGCACGCGCTGGCGGAAGTTCCAGTATCAGTTGTGTATGCGCTGGCTGAAGATCCGGCGCTGAAAAATGCCGTGCCCGATGCTGCTTCCGAGGAGATTGCCGCGTTGGCGGCGGAAGCGAATCCGGATCTCTCTCCGCAAGCTATTTCCCGCGTTTTCGGCACGCCCAAGCCAACGCTTACGCACTCCTATCGTCCGGGACTTCTTTACCTGCGGCCGTTTCCGACTTTGATGGGATATTCCAGCCGAATTCTGGCGGAAAGCTGGGAATCGAATAACTTATATTTTGCAGCGCTAGCGGATGAGGCTGCGATTCCTGTTCATCAGCTGGACGCCTGCGTGCCTAATTGGAATCGGAGCGCGATCGAGAACATTTTCGCTACGCATCTGGAAGACTGGCCGGCTATCCTGCGGTCCTTACACACAGTTGGGAACGAAGTACGCCAGCGCCAGAACGCTCTTGTTGCCGTCGCAAGATCGGAGAACGAATAACCTCGTGATGAAAATCTTTCGCTTAACGAGCCTTCTCGCGCTGGTCGGGATCGGCGCAGGTCTTTGGGTCCGTGCTCAAGACACGGATCAGAGCGTATTCCATGTGAAAGTCGACATGGTGGTGCTCAGCTTCACCGTCACCGACACAAGAGGCAGATATGTAAACGGATTGCGGCCTAAAGACTTCAAAGTCCTGGAGGACGATATTCCACAGAAGCCCGCGACTTTCACCGAGGGAAATCATGCGCCGCTGCAAGTGCTCGATAATGGCGACACGCGCCCGTTGCATGCATCGACTTCGGCCGGCACGGATGGCGATATTCCCAATCCGAATGGCGTCGATTTACGGCCCGACTCCAGCGGCGCGAATGTATTCATTCTTTTCGATACCAGCAATTACATGTATCGAGGGTTCGTCTATGCTTCCGATGCCATTGCGGACTTCATCCGTGGTCTCGACCGCGCTGATTCAGTGGCGGTTTATACCTACAGCCGAAATCTGAATCGCGCAGTCGGACTGAATCGCGATCGCACAAACGCTATCGCTGGCTTGCGAAAGGCTGTGGCGGGAGATGAATCCGCGCTCTACAATTGTCTGCTGCTCACGTTGCGCGACGCGGCCAGAGTTCCCGGGAGAAAGATTGTGATTGTATTCTCTAACGGTCCCGACGACGCAAGCATGGTCGCGCCGGACGATGTGCGAGCAGTGGCCGAGGATGAAGGCATTCCAATATACGTCATCTCAACGAGCGAGCTCAACAAAGATCCTATCTCGAGCACTATATTCAAGCGCATCTCGACTAACACGGGCGGGAAAAGCTACTTCGCGAAGACCTGGCAGAAGCAGGTGGAAGCGTTTGAGTCGATCCGCGAAGACCTGGGAAACAGCTATGTAGTGACCTACTATCCGCAACCTAATCCCAATGAGGGTTTTCGAAGGATCCGAATCGAACTGAACGATCCCAGCATGAAGAAGTACAAAGTGCGTGCCCGGCCCGGCTACCGGCCACAACGCGGGATTTAGGATTTTTTTACGGTCAGCCCGGCAAAAGCCTGGCTTACGGGCATTAGCTGCAGGCTGTTGATATTCACGTGGGCAGGACGCGTGACAACCCAATGAATGGCGTCGGCGATATCCTCGGGCGTTAGGGCATTTGCGCCTTCATAAAGGGCTGCGGCTTTTTTCTTGTCTCCTTTAAATCGGACTTCCGAAAACTCGGTGCCGCCGACGAGGCCCGGCTCGATATCGGTGACGCGAATCGGAGTTCCGACGAGATCGGCTCGCAGATTCAAACTGAATTGATAAACAAACGCCTTTGCGGCGCCATAAACGTTGCCTCCGGGATAGGGGAATTCGCCCGCAGTCGAACCTAAATTGACAATGGTTCCCCGGCCACGTTGAATCATTCCGGGCAGCAGCAGCCTTGTGCAATACAAGAGACCCTTAATGTTGCTATCGATCATCGCGTCCCAATCATCCAGGTTCGCCTCCTGGGCTGGGTCGAGCCCGATCGCACCGCCGGCATTGTTGACCAGCACATCAATCTCCTGGAAAGCGGCGGGTACTTGCCGGATAGCGTGTTCGACGGCTTTCCGGTCGCCAACGTCAAAGGAAAGAGGGTAAAATGCCGGGCCAAGTTCCCGGTGAAGCTTCTCAAGGCGCTCTTTCCGGCGCGCGGTTCCGATGACCTTGGCTCCATCTGCGATGAACTTCCTCGCCGTTACTTCTCCGAAACCCGAGCTTGCGCCAGTGATGAAAAGAATCATGTCTTCAGGATAGGATCACGATGCGCCAACCTGCTTGCTCGCTCCGTGCGGGACCTGCGAACATGTGATACCTTGCTTTGTGGAAAACTTTCCAGGAGATATACAGCCATGGCTGGTAAGGTAAACGCAGTCCCCGCCGGTTATCACACCGCGACACCCTATCTCGTGCTGGATGATGCAAACAGCGCGATCGAGTTTTACAAAAAAGCATTCGGGGCTCAAGAGATCATGCGAATGCAGGGCATGGGCCGAAAAATTGGGCACGCCGAGCTGAAGATTGGTGATTCCGTCATTATGCTCTCCGATGAGATGCCTGGCGGGAGCGCCAAGTCTCCGAAATCGCTCGGAGGCTCCACGGCCAGTGTCTTCCTGTACGTCGATAACGTGGATTCAGTCTTCAAACAGGCCGTAGCCGCCGGAGCGAAAGCCGAAATGGAACCTCAAGACCAATTTTGGGGCGACCGTTTTGGGAAATTGGCCGATCCATTCGGCCATTTGTGGGCGCTTGCCACACACGTTGAAGACGTCGCACCCGAGGAGATGGAAAAGCGCTCTCGCGAGGCGATGGCTCAAATGGCGCAAGCTGCGGGCAAGACCAACTAGTTTCATCCTATTTCCCGAAACAAGCCGGATCGATCAGTTCGCGTCAGCGGGCGGAGCGATCCGGTAAGCTCCCACCAGGCGCGAAATCAAAACCGCCAGGTACAGGATACCTAGAATCGACTCAATCGCCGTAATCGAGCGCGCGTGTGCAGACACTGCGAGTGATTCCTGGCGCCCCCAGGGAGGTCAGTGTGCCGAAACTATAGTAGATGAAATCGAACCTGTCGGGAACCGTATGAACATTCAGGTGCGGATCGAGATAGAAGGATTGCGGCGCTATGGTGGTCAGCATGCCGAAAAGGCTCGCGAAAGAAAATCCTACAAGCAGATATATACACAAGGCGCCGAAAATGGTCTCCGAGTTTGGTTTTACATTGGAAAACACGCGGCGGAAGATCACCACGATAACGAAAACATCGAATGCAAAGCTAAGCGTCACATTGAGAACCGATAGGAAGCCGTCAGTGACTCGCGGAACCAGGATGCGCTCGGTAATGGAGGGGATCGAAAGCAGTAGAACAAAGCCCAACAGACTGCGCCGAAAGCTGAGGGCATAAACGCTCACCAAAGTTACACCGGCCCCCAGAGCGCGAAAAGCGACGTAAAACGAAGAATAAATTTGGGCGGTGGGATAGAGGACCAGCAGCGAAAGCAGAAAGAAAAAAAGCATAAAGAATTTACGGCCCTTTAGAACCTTCGCCCGTTCCTTCTTCCAAAGAGAAGAGCGCCGTGCCTGCGACGGCATAGTGGACTGCGGCAACATGCGTTATCGCATCGTACAACACTTAGACTGGTAGTACCTTAGTTTTTCTTATGTGTGGAATTGTCGGTTACCTTGGCAGCCGCGAGGCGGTGCCGGTGATTGTAGAAGGCTTACGTCGCCTCGAATATCGTGGCTACGATTCAGCCGGAGTCGCTGTACTCAACTGCGAAAACAACCTCGAGGTTCGCCGCGCGTCGGGCAAACTGCGCAATCTCGAAGAGGTGATTCGAAATAAGCCGCTGATTGGCTCGTACGGTATCGGGCACACACGCTGGGCAACTCACGGCCGGCCGACGGAAGAAAATGCTCACCCACACCGGGACTGCCATGGCCGGATTGTGGTAGTCCACAACGGCATCGTTGAAAACTACCTCGCTTTGCGTAAGCAGCTGACTAGCGAAGGCCACACGTTCAAGACCGAGACCGATACAGAGGTGATCGCGCACCTGGTGGAGAAGTATCTCGACGGTTCGCTGGAGAACGCCGTCCGGGCCGCGCTTAAGGAAATTCACGGTGTCTTTGCAATCAGCGTGATTTCGAGCACCGACCCTCACAAAATCGTGGCCGCCCGTTCCGGGCCGCCGGTCGTCATCGGATTAGGTCAAGACGAGTTCTTTGTCGCTTCGGACGTGCCCGCAATCTTGAGCCATACACGCGACATGTTCTTCCTGAACGACGGCGACGTCGCTGTACTTACTCATTCCGGAGTGCAACTCACGGACTTCGACGGCAAGACCGTGCGGCGGCAGCTCTCGCATATTTTGTGGGATCCAGTAATGGCGGAGAAGGGCGGCTACAAACATTTCATGCTCAAAGAGATCTTTGAGCAGCCGCGCGCCGTCAAGGACACCATGCTGGGAAGAATCGGCTTGGAAAGCGGTCGCGTCTTCCTCGATGAAGTAGACATTTCCGAAGCCGATTTCAAAAGCTTTCAGCAGGTAAAAATCGTCGCCTGTGGAACCAGTTGGCATGCCGGATTGGCGGGTAAGTTCATCATTGAACGCCTTGCGCGCATCCCGGTCGAAGTCGATTACGGCAGTGAATTCCGTTATAGAGATCCAATCATCCCGCCGAACACCTTGACGGTTGTGGTTTCGCAATCCGGCGAGACCGCGGATACGCTGGCGGCGCAGCGCGAGGCCAAATCCAAGGGTTCGAAAACGCTGGCCATCTGCAATGTGGTTGGATCGATGATCACTCGCGAAGCGACGGGTGTGCTGTTAACTCACGCCGGACCGGAGATCGGTGTCGCTTCGACGAAGGCTTTCACGTCACAGCTCACAGCTTTGATCATTCTGGGCATGTATTTGGGTCAGGTGCGCGGCACGCTCAGCCCGCAAGCTTCCAGCACTCTGGTCGAGGAGTTGGCCCACATTCCGGGCAAGCTCGAGCACGTTCTCGGACAGAACGAAATGTATGACGACCTGGTGAAGGACCTCTTCCGCGCCCAGGATTTTCTATATCTGGGCCGCGGCATCCACTTTCCGATCGCGCTCGAAGGCGCGCTGAAATTGAAAGAGATTTCTTACATTCATGCGGAAGGATATCCAGCCGGCGAGATGAAACATGGACCCAACGCGCTCATCGATGAGAACCTGCCGGTAGTCGTTTTGGCCACGCGCGATCGCGAATCGGAGGAGAGTCGTGTTCATTACGAGAAAACGCTCTCGAATATCCAGGAGGTAAAGGCCCGTAGCGGCCGGGTCGTCGCGGTGGCCTGTGAAGGTGATGAAGAGGTAGCCAAGATGGCCGACCACCTGATCACCATTCCGGCCACGCGGGAGCTGCTCCTCCCGCTGCTCGAAATGATTCCCATGCAACTGCTCGCCTATCACATTGCAGTGCGCCGCGGTTGCGATGTAGATCAACCGCGGAACCTGGCAAAGAGCGTTACGGTTGAGTAGACCCGATAACAGACGGTGGCAAACGGCGTTCAATGCTCACATATCGCCGTATGCAAGGAACGTGACTCCAGATCCTAACCCTTTGTCGGAGATCCGGAAAGCCGGTCCTCGCGTACTCAAGAGGCCATTGGTCGGCAGATCGGCTGCATGATTCTGGGCTGCGCAGAGGGAACCGAACAGGATGCCAATACATATGGACCAACAACCGCTTTCGTAACGAACATCTCAACCTAGTCAGAAAATAAATCGAGCGGCGAATTGCAATTGACGGGGTAGTCCGCTTCCGGTTCCGTCGACCGCAAACTTATCGCTGTTTGCATTGAAATTGGAAACTGACGTAATTTGGCCGAATCCTCCGGGAATCGTCAGGTAAGACTGCGCGTGCGTCGCATCCGGTGGATTATAGGTAAGCGTCAAGTTATTCGGATCGGCGAACTGATCATGATTGAAGATGTTGAATGCCTGTGCCGTGATCTCGAACCCGAGCCGCTCCGTCAATTTGAAAGTTCGAGATAAGGAAATATCGGTCTGCCACGTATCGGGAGCACGCACCAATGCGCGTCCGGCGTTCCCAAATTGTAAGAGATTGCCGTTCGCATCGCTCGGTGGAGCAGCAAACGCTGCAGCATTGACCCAATTATTCGGATTCTGATCGCTGGGCACAACCGAGACGCCCGGCACGACATCCGGACGAACATTGTTATTGTTTCCATCCGGCACCAGGCTCGAATCGATATCGAGAGTCACATCGAGCGGGTGTCCCGTATGCCAGACATTGTTGCCGCTAATCGTCCAGCCGCTCAAAACTGCGGCCGCGATCCCCGCTTGCGCAAATTGCTTACCACGGCCGAACGGCAATTGGTACGAGAGAGCAGTTACAACGTTGTGGCGGATATCGTAGACACTCGAGCCCCAATCGCAGGTTCGACAGGCTACGTTCTGCGGTGCGTTCGACTCTCCTCCGCCGACCGATCCGTCGTTCTCCGCATGTGAATACAAATACTGCAGCGTGAACGAAAGCCCAGAGCCAAACTGCCGGTTCAGGGAAACATTTAGCGCGTTGAAGCTGCTGTTGCCGTTATTCTCCTTGATATCGACCTGCTGAAAGTCGGGTAGCGGGCGAAGGCCGGTCGCCGGATCGATGGTGTTGACGTATGTTCTCGCAAACAGCCGCCTCCCCTGCACACCGGTGAAGCCAGTCGAGAGGACGAAGTTAGCCGGCAGATTTCTCTCGATGGAAAGGCCGTATTCCATTGTGTAAAGATCTTTGCGATCGCGCTGCAGCGCCCGCGGAGTAACGCCAATAAGGGCAGCAGTAGAAAGGAATCGATCGATAGGATACGAGAGGTCGGGTACGTCCGCCGAAGTAAGCGACAGGCGGACATTGTCGCTCTCCAGCGCGGCGTTTCGATCGTCGTTCTGACCTGGACCGTGATAGATTCCAAAACCAGTACGCATAACCGTTTTGTCATTTACCCCGTAAGCTATGCCGAGACGTGGATCGAAATTCGTATAGTTGGGAAATTCCAGAGCCGAACCGGCGGGGCAGATGCCTTGGCAACGATACAAGTCAAACACCCGCGTTCGATTCAGGACCTCGGAAACTGGCGAATAGTAGTCCCAGCGAAGCCCCGCTGTAACCGTCAGGTTAGGCCGGATCTTGAATTCATCCTGCACGTACGGCATCACGAGCGTGTGTCTCAAACCTCTCGACCACCACGATGACTTAAGCGACAGCGAGTCGAGCTGATCGTTCACGATGCTGTTGTAATCTTTGAAAGCAATGGAATTATCATCCGTAATTCCCTGATTAAGCCAGACTCGGCGAACTTCTCCGCCAAATTTCACCGTGTGGCGTCCAAGCACGAACGTTGCATCGTCGATGTAGCCCCAGGTCGTGCCTACTTCATTATCGGTGTTGTGATTGTTCAAACCTTCAAATAGGCCTCCCATGTCAACCGCTAGATCCGAAGCGCTTACTTGAGGATTGTGAAACGGCGATCGGTTCACTCCAAACTTAAATTCGTTGAACGCTCTGGGCGAGAACACATGCTGTAGTGAGAGGACATAGTTCTGAGGCCGGTTAATCACTTGCTGCTGATCGAGCAAATTACCCAGCGGCGCGGTGGCGAATGAGTCGTCGATAGACATGCGGAAATACAGAAACGTCGCATCGGTAAACCGGTGATCGACTCTCGCCAGCCCGCTGTCTTCATGCAAATCCACACTTCCGAGGTGAGTGTACTCAGCTGTAAAAGGGTCAACCGGCAGCTGGCCCTCGGGATACGCATTCATTATCGGTGCGAGCTGAGGCGAGGTCTGAAGCACCTGTTGTTTGAAGGATATGCTCGGCACCAAGGCATGCAGATACTGCCCCCGGAACTGGCGAAATCCTTCATAAGAGAAGAAGAAGAACGTCTTGTTTTTCTTGATTGGGCCGCCAACAGTGCCGCCGAACTGGTTTAGGCGAAATGGAGGCACCTTTGTTTTGGCCGGAGCAGCAGGGTCAAGATCGAGATCCAGAAATGAACGCGAGTCGAATATGCTGTTGCGCAGATATTCGAAAGCGGTGCCGTGAAACTGGTTTGTGCCGCTCCTGGTGACAACATCGACCTGCCCTCCATTGCCGGCCCCGTATTGAGCATCGTATAAAGCGGTGCTGACGCGATATTCTTCAATCGCGTCTTCTGAAACCTGGAGTCGCGTGGTCGACTTTTGAGCCTGCTCCTGAATACCGGTTGCGTCCACGCCGTCCATCATGTAATTGTTGTCGTCACGTCCGTGTCCAGCGAATCGGATCGATCGCTGGTCGCCCCCGCCATCGTCCAGCGCAAGAGGCGCCAGCGCCAGAAGACTTGCCCAATTGCGGCCGTTCGTTGGCAGATTTTGGATCTGTGTCGAGTCGATTACACCCGAAACAGCTGCCGACGTTTGATTCAGCGGCGGTTCCGCTGAAATCACTTGCGTCTCGATACGTGTGGTAGGCAGTTGCAAAGTGGCATTCAGCGTGACTACCGCACCCACTCTGACTTCCAGGGCGTTGAACTTCAGGGTTGTGAATCCTGGCTTCTGCACTGACACGGTATAAGTCCCCAAAGGCAGATTGGGGATTGTATAGACGCCGGCTGAGTTAGTCGTCACCTCGCGCTGCTTTCCGTTTTGGTCGGAAGCAGCCGCAACGACCGCTCCATCAACTACCGCCCCGCTTGGGTCTTTAACGGTACCTGTAATTGACGCCTGATCGACTTGCCCACTGAGCAAGCCGGTAAACACAAAGACCATACAAAGCGTTCTTTCACAATGTGTCATGCAAGCCCCCCGGCCGCCAGCCCCTGCAGCTGCCGCGTTATTCCGCCTCGCTGTTGTCAATACTCTTGCGAGGACTTTCGTAGGCTAGAATATCTGCGCGATATTACAGCTAAGTGAAACAAAGATCCAGGTCGCTATTCTTTTTCGAGAATTACTACCCGCAACCAGAAATGGATCTGCTTTAGCTGAGGACGTTCGGCGAGTCTTCAGAATTCTGTGCTTACCGGCCCTGTCTTTCATCCAATTAGACGGGGCTGGCCCAGGTGTTCAAACTCCGAGTGGCCAATCCGGGGAGCGTGGTCTTCGCGCGGCGTCTACGCCTTCACCGGCTTATCTACGCCCTTCCACTTCCCTTCGTCCCAATATTTGACGCGGCCTTCCCGATAAGAATCGACCGCCAGACTAATCAGGACCTGCGCGTGTGCGGCCGTTTCAACATCTAAATGCGGCTTCTGGCGTGTCCGCATGCATTGCAGAAAGTTTCCGACGTGCGCCTGCATCATGTCGTACTGGTCGACAGGTATTTTGATTTCTTCCGCCCCAAACTTGTAACCGGGGAAAGTCCCGTGACGCGGAGCATCGGGATTTGAAGCATCCTTGGGCAGACGGACGATCTCCGGCCGAACAATAATATTCGGCGTCGGTTCTTCGAACTTGCCGTGCTCGACCATAATGATCGTTCCTTCATGGCCACGAATCAGGCCAGGAATATGCTGCGAATTCGCCAGCGAGGAACTGAGTACCAGCGAGTGCCCCTCGGGATATTCAGCGACGAGGTGAAACGTATCGGGCACCTCGCGCCCATCATTAAACGCATAGATCCCACCGGACGCGCTGACCTTGGAAGGAAATTGCGGTTTATCCCAACAGATATTCAGTGGCGCAACCACATGAAAAAACAGATCTGTCGCTATACCGCCCGAATAATCCCAATATTTGCGAAAACGGAAAAAGCGATCGGCATCGTACGGCCGTTTAGGAGCAGGCCCGAGCCACATCTCCCAATCGATGTGATCGTCTCCAGAAGCATTCGGTCCGGCAGCCGGATCAATCGTATAGTTCCACTCGCCTTCAATGGAATTGCGATGATAAGAGCCCTGGCTCATGATCATCTTTCCGATCATCCCGTCGGCGATCGCTTTCTTGGCTTTCCACCACTGATCGGCCGATGTCGTTTGCGAGCCGACCTGGACGATTCGCTTCGTCTCACGCGCCGTATTGACGAGCTTTTTCGCTTCATCAATGGTATGGCACATGGGCTTTTCCAGGTACACATCCTTGCCTTGATCCATGGCATCGAGAGCGATGCGCGCATGCCAGTGATCGGGCGTTGCCACCACGACAGCGTCAATATCGGATAAAGCCAGTATTTCGCGGTAATCGGAGAAGGATTTGGCTTTGTGGCGTTCAGCGGTCTCGCGCTTCCGCTTCTCATAGACATCGCAGACCGCAACCACCTGGCAGGCGTTGTTGTTATTCTCGCCGTATCTCGCGAACGAGCGGGCATCCGATTGGCCGCGTCCGCCGCAACCGACGACAGCGACGTTGATGCGGTCGTTCGCTCCGATAACACGCGAGGCGTTCGTTTTGTTCAGCGCTTTCCCTGCCTTCTTGGCAAGGGCATTCGCCGCAAGAGTGACGCCCGCGCCCAAAGAACCGGTCCGCTTCAAAAAGTCTCGCCGGTCAAATCCATCAGCTGACATGAATGCTCCCTTTTGTAAGGAACATTTTATCGGACGAAGTCTGAACTAAGCCAAATCGCTCGGCCGGAACGGGAGGCGCCGGATACGCTTACCCGTCACCGCAAAGACGGCATTCATAAGCGCCGGAGCCACCGGAGGCAAACCAGGTTCGCCGATGCCGGTAGGGGCTATCTCGCTCGGCACAATGTGGACATCAATCGCCGGCGTCTCCTTCATGGATAGCGTTGTGAACTTGTTGAAGTTGCTCTCGACGGCGCTGCCGTTCAGAATCGTAATCTCACTCTTCAGAGCCGCCGTCAGGCCATAGATGATAGCGCTCTCGACCTGAGCGCGAACTCCGGCCGGATTGACGGCAGTTCCGATGTCCACCGCCGAAGTGACGCGAACAACCCGCAGTGAATTACGTTCAATGGCTACTTCGATGACGTTCGCCGCATAGGTGTTGAAGGAGAAGTGACAGGCTATCCCGTGCCCATGTCCTGCTGGTAATGCTTTGCCCCAGCCACCTTGGGTAGCCGCAAGTTGCAAGACACCCTTCATACGCTCGGTGTCGAGCGGAACATCTTTCGGATTTAACGGATTTTTCACCATGCGGTGCCCGCTCAGTTTCGCCATCCGAAATTCGTATGGATCGATACCGGCCGCATGGGCCAGTTCGTCCATATAGCTCTCCATGACGAATCCGATGGATGAGGCCTCGACCGATCGCCACCACGCGCGCGGCACCCCGGAAGCCGCCGGAAGATATTCCAGCTTATAGCTCTTGGCAAGGTAGGGCATCTGCAACGTGCAGCCCAGTTCCGAGGATTCCGGAGGAGATTTGCGGTCCCACCATTCCGCGATAGACGTGGAAGTACTCTTGTGACGCCACGCCAGGATATTGCCCTCCGCATCGACGCCGCCGGAAATGCGGTGATAGGAGGCGGGCCGGTAGAAGTCGTGCGTCATATCGTCTTCGCGCGACCACACAAGCTGCACAGGCTTGCCAACTTGCTTGGCTATCTGCGCTGCTTCCATCGCGAAGTCCCCCTGATAGCGCCGCCCAAAACCACCGCCCATTTGCGTGGTGTGTACTTTGATCTTCTCTGGAGGCAGCTTGCTAACTTGAGCGATCACGCCCTGCACCCAATCCGGCCCCTGCGTCGGCGCCCACGCCTCGGCTGAATCGGCAGTAATATGAACCGTGCAGTTCATGGGCTCCATGGTGGCGTGAGCCTGGAAGGGCAGTTCGTAGTCGGCTTCGACTTTCTTGTCAGCAGACATTCCTGCCATCGCTGCCTCGGTATCGCCCTGATTGAGAACAACCTTCATTTGGGAATCGACCAGCCGGCGGAACTGACGGCGCAAGGTGTCGCTGCTTTCATTCGCGTGTGGACCGTTGTTCCATTCGATTTGTAGCTGCTTACGCGCCTGCATTGCGATGTAGGTCGTCTCCGCGATCACCGCAACCCCGCCGCATGAGTGAACACCTTCCGGAACTGCCGGGATTTCAAAAACGTCGAGCACGCCCTTTATGGCTTTCGCTTTGGAAGCATCGAAGCTCTTAACAGTGCCGCCAAACACAGGGCAACGGGCCACAACTGCATAGACCATTCCAGGAACGCGCACGTCCAGGCCAAAGATCGCACTGCCGTCCGCCTTGCTTGGGATATCCTTGCGAGGAAGCGGTTTGCCGATGAGCGTGAACTCTGCGGGCTTCTTCAGACGTACGGACGCCAGATCCGGCACGGGCAGCTTGGAGGCGTCTTCCACCAACTCGGCGTAAGAGAACATTTGACTGCCATGACGAACTGCGCCGTTCCCCGCGCTGCAGTCGGCGGCACTTACACCCCAGCGCTTGGCCGCAGCTTCGATCAGCATGGACCGTGCCGCGGCGCCTGCCTGACGCAAAGGCATCCACATACCGGCCACGCTGCCGCTGCCGCCGGTCCCCTGGCCGCCATACAAGCTCTCATTTGTGAGCGCCTGCTCCACGCGAACCTTGTCCCACTCAACGCCCAGTTCGTCGGCCAGAATCATCGGCAGCGCAGTTGAAACGCCCTGCCCCATTTCGGATTTGGAGCAGATCAGGGTGACGCTTCCGTTTGTATCCAGCCGTATCCATACCTGAAGCGGGTTGACGAGCTTTTTCTCTTCGGCGCCTCTCGCAACCTGCGGAACCTCGAAGCCGATAAGAAGAGCGGCGCCAGCGGTCCCCGCTGCCTGGGCGCCAGTCTTCAAAAGTCTGCGGCGAGTCATCGCTGGCGAAGTTGCACTCATAACTCACCTC
This sequence comes from Terriglobia bacterium, assembly GCA_963738555.1. Lineage (GTDB taxonomy): Bacteria > Acidobacteriota > Terriglobia > Bryobacterales > Bryobacteraceae > Bog-105. Next base: position 11,195 of record CAVTXN010000002.1, on the reverse strand, counting down.
CCGCCGGCTTTGCTGAATCAGAATGTTGCATCAGCTCCGCGGCTCGCAAAACAGCGCGCCGAATCCTGAGAGCGGTGCCGCAGCGACAGATATTGTTCGACATCGCCTCATCGACATCCGCCGCCGTTGGATTCGGTTTCTTCTTGAGAAACGCAGCGGCGGTCATAATCTGGCCGGATTGACAGTAGCCGCATTGCGCAACCTGTTCTTCAATCCAGGCCTGCTGCACCGGATGGCGTTGATCCCCGCCGCCATCGTGGATCGGTGGCGCGAGATTGGACAAGCCCTCGACTGTTGTGATCTTCTTTCCGGCAACCGATGCGACCGGATAAACACAAGATCTGGCGGCTTCACCATCAATATGTACGGTGCAAGCGCCGCAAGCCGCAATGCCGCAGCCGTACTTCGTTCCTGTCATGTTGAGAGTGTCACGGAGGACCCACAATAAAGGCGTGTGGCCGTCGACATCCACAGACTTTTTCTGCCCGTTCACCTCAAATTCAATCGCCATCAGGAGTTGTCCTTTCTAAAATGCCGATTACTACAAAGATACCTGAAATCCGAACAAGACAGTCAGATCGGGATTGTCTCCGCATCCGGAGAGCCGTCCACATTTGTCGAAAGAGGCGACGGACACTCGTAAAGCAAAGGAATCAATTCGTACTGCAGATCATAGACACTTTTCACGCGCTCCGAGGCAGTGTCGCGAAGAGTGCGCTCGAGCAGGCGCAGCAGTTCTTCAGTGATGCGATTCGGCCGTGGCCAGCGCAGCGCTTGTTCCAACCACTCGCGGGATGCGCCGCTCGAAGGAGGACGGCTGTTGCTCAGAGTTTCTATAGCAATAACTCCCAGCGAATAAATATCGGAGCGGCTATCGACACTGCCGCCCCAGCGCTGTTCGGGCGACATATAGCCGTAGGTGCCAATGACCCGGTCTACCGAAGTGAGCTCGGGCTCATGGTTCTCATGAAAACTGCGTAGCTTGGCTACCCCAAAATCGAGCACCGTGATCCGCTCCAGTCCGTCGTTATTCAACGAGACAAGAAGATTCTCCGGTTTCAGGTCGCGATGCACCACACCGCTCGAATGAGCGCACGCGACCGCATCACAGAGCTGCTCGAACCAGCCTGCCGCCCTTTTCGGGCGTACCTTTCCCGAGCGGGCTATTTCGCTGCGCCACGAACAACCGGCAATGCGCTGCATCACAAGATAGGCGCCGCCCCCGCGCAAAGACCCAAAATCGTAGATCGCCACAATATTGGGGTGTTGCAGGCGGGCCGCCGCTCGTGCTTCCCGTTCGAAGCGTCGTAAAGCCGAAGTATTGCCGAATAAGCGGCCGGTCATCACTTTGACAGCCACGACTCGATCGAGCCGGAGATCGGAAGCTTCGTAAACAGCGCCCATTCCGCCCGTGCCGATCCGGCGTTCCAATCTGTACTTCCCGTCAATGATCCGCTCAATCGGCAGCGTCAATCCCAACGCCGTTCCGTCGGCAGTACAGACGGTCGCCGGGCTGCTGTAGCACGCTCCACAGACTGGGCATTCCAGGACAAGCTGGATGCGTTCCTGGTCGAGCCGCCCAAGAACTTCAATTCGCACGCGCCCTTCTTCGCGAACCTGCTCTTTGAGCGCGAGCATTTCGAAGATGAGTCCCATCTGCGTGGCAACCGCCTGCAGCAGCTTACGGTCTCGTTGCGAATATGACTGCTCGCTTTTCTTTTCACCGAGCAGCAGCACGCCAAGGAGTTGACCGTTGGAACCGGAGATCGGGGTTAACAATGTGTTCAGAAGGACATCGTTCGACGCCGAATCGCGATCTTCCAGCAGCTCCGCGATTTCCGTAAAAGTCCGTGCTGAGCGGTGGCCCTGCAGAGCGTCCTGCACACGCTCATTCAGAATCCCGCGAAACTCGAGACCAATTGCCTGATCCTGCGGATAGCCGACCGTAAACAGGCCGCCGGCACTTCTTCGGTAGAGAACCGCGATCGAGGAAGGATGTAAACTCCGCTCCAGTTCCTCCGATACCACTCGCGCCACGTCATCCAGGTTTCCGCACGCCTGCATTGCATCAATCAGCTCCGAGAGAATTGCCTCCTCCTCGTAAGCCGAGCGAAAGAATTTTCGATCGACCCACGTTTGCAGCCGGTTGCGATAACGCAAAGTGAGCGAGGCGCTAGCGATCAACAGAAGATAGAACCACCACGAGCGATTCAGCAGAAAATCCGCCAACGGCTCCCTTGGATGAAGAGCGAGGTCGACGGCAATCGCGATGATTGGAAGCCACAAAATCAGGCGCAGTACATTCTTGGCCAGCAGGTATTGCAGGCCTTTGCGAATGACGACCCGGATTCCGAGGACGCGGTGCTTAATGATGGCGTAGGCGAGCGCGATGGGAGCGATCACCGAGAAAAGAGCCGCGAAGTTGTCCAGAAACGATTCCGCGGCCTGGAACGCGTGCGGATGGCCTGAAAAGCGGAAGATCACGAGCGCCGAAATTCCAAGCGCAATCGGAAGAATTGCCAGGCCGATTCCAAGAATCGCCCAGCGAACACGACGCCGCGCTAGAGGGTCGGGAAGCTGCCGGTAGTTACGCGCCAGGAACACGGGCACGGACAAGAGTGCGCCAGCCCCCAAGATGTCGGTGAGAACGGGGCGGAGATCGTCAAACTTTGCTAAAGAAAACCAATTCGGAAGCAGCGCGGAAGACGTCGAAAGATTTAGAATGTCCGCCATCAGCGGAAGAAGACTCGCAACGAAGATCGCGATGCCCGCCAGATACAGGACCCAGCGCAACAGCAGCAGCAAGCGAGGCTGCTTCAAAGGCTCGGGAAAACGCAGCGCAAAATCATAAACTACCGCCCACTCGAGCGGCTCCCAGCCATTAGAAACAGAAAGAAGCGCTATTCCGGCAGCCGCGCCCTTGAGCGGAGGCGCAAGACCGTCAAGAGCTGCTGCGGCGAAGCTTCTGGCGGTCCCCAGAAAAAGAAAGAAGGCCACTTCTGCCACGGCGGCATGCGGGCGAGAGGCAAAAATCCATATGGCGACGCAGAAATTGACGAGCGCCAGCAGGAGATAGGAAACAAATCGGAACCCATCGCGGGGCCGTCTCCATACAAACAGCGTCTGAGAAATAGACTGGCCTCTGCGCAGCACCTCTATCGTGTAGCTGGAAGCATGCGCAGCGAGTGTGACCGGCGCTCCGAAATGCGCCACGCGAGAGGAACCATCAATCGCGACAAGCCGGTCGCCAATCTTGAGCCTTCCTGCAGCGGGACCGTGGCTGTCGAGGTCGTCAATGATCCATTGATCCCCGTGCCGGCTGGATGACCAGCCGAGAATTACCGGCGTTCCTCGCTGCCTGAGCGCGCCCCAGACGCAGAAGAAGAGCAGAATGAGAACAGCCAGCGCCGCAAACGAAGCGAACCAGATAAACGGTCTTTTGAGCGTCGAGCTAAGTTGCATCTTGCCTGCTCTCGCGCGAACTCTACCAGCCCCAAATCGTGTGGAGGAAGGTTTCTCGCGGAATGGAAGGCTGTGCGCCGCCCATCAGATTAACCCAGCCTTCGAGAACCGCAACGCCCTGATTTGCAGCGCGCGAAATCACGACAGACCGCTGGTTTTCATTGTAGTCGCGCAGACAGTTGGGTTGACCCGTCCGGAAATCCTCGTCGTAATCTATGGCGTCGTCGAGAATCCCTAAAAATCTTCCCACTCGATAAACCCACAGCACATAGTGCATGAATTTCTCTCGTGATTCACACGTCCCGGCCCACGCAGAGAAACCCATCAGAACAAAAGGCAGCGAACACTTCCGCAACCAGAACCGGTACGGCAACTTGTCGCGAAGCTTCACCGTTTGCATTTCGGCTTCGAACATCAGCGCGACTGTTTTCCTGACGATTCGCAGAAGCGTCGCATCCGCGCCCAGAGCAGTAATCCGTTCAAAATATTCTCGGAGCAGGAGCATGACGCTGGAACTCTCGCCGCCTGTCGCGAGCTCTCGTGCCGGCAAGACATTTTCAATCTCCGCGCCTGCATCGAGCAGCCGGTCGCAGGTCACGACCATCAGGTTCACGAGCGCGCCCAGTGAGCAGATTTGAGGTTGATCGGAACGCGCGTTGAGAACCGGCGCAGTCAGGAATTCAGTGATCGCGAATCCCCAGCCGAGCCGCCGTACTGTTTTGACGGAATCCCGCTCCGCCCAGCCGAGCCTCCCGAGTTTTTGCAATTCTATTTTGCCGAATAATTCGATGCGCGCCTGTATGTACCCGGTAATGCGCGAATCCGCGGCAAGTCCACGTTCCGCCAGAGCGTCTAATAGCTGTTCGAAGTACCGCGACGCTGCCGCCGGTGCCCGGCCGGCTCGTCTTCGTCACTAGAATCAACCCACAACTGTTGCTGCGGTTATTTCCCCCAGACGTGCCCGTTCTGTGCCTTCTGTACACCGCCTAGAAAAAGCATAGATGCACTTGCTCTCTGCTGAAAATCGCCTTGGGACAAAAGCATCGTGCCCCACATCACACCCTGAAATGCATCCGGCGACTGGAACTGTCCGTCAAAAAGCCCGATCCTCGATTCGTCTGGCGTGTAGCGAATGTGCAGAGTGCCGTATGGCGAGTAACGGCCTTCAACTGTATGTTTGCGGTCCGCCCGAGCCCCAAAGAAATCAGGCGTAATCTCTCCAGTGAACGAGCCGTCCTCACTGACTTCGATGTTCATCACAAATTGGGCGGAACTGCCATTGTCCAAATTCACCACAGTTCCAATCCAGGTGCCACTATGCGGTGCGCTCAATCGAGTTACCTCCGATGAAATATGACTCTATCAGAGCCGCCAATTCAGACGGTAGTAATTTAAAAGTGGTCAAAGGAGGCGCCGGTGTCAAATAACCTTTTACTGACTATTGAGAACCGGGCGGCGACGCTAACTCTCAACCGGCCGGAGCGGCGAAACGCGCTTTCTCTGGAGTTAATGCGCGAATTGACCGAATGCCTGAATGAACTGGAATGCAACCGGTCCATCGACGTGATCATTTTGGCGGCCGCTGGAACCGCATTTTCTTCCGGTCACGATCTGAGTGAGATGACCGGCAGAAGCGAGCCGGAATACCGGCAGATCTTCGGCGCATGCAACGACATGATGCAGAAGATACAAGCTATCCCGCAGCCCGTGATTGCAGAGGTGCAAGGCGTGGCAACTGCCGCTGGATGTCAGCTTGTAGCGACGTGCGATCTCGCCATCGCCTCCGAGCAGGCCATGTTTGCGACGCCTGGCGTACGAATCGGCTTATTTTGCACCACTCCCATGGTGGCCGTGAGCCGCGCCATCGGTCGTAAGAGAGCGCTGCAGATGCTGTTGACCGGAGAGCCAATTGATGCGCGGACAGCCGCGGATTGGGGATTGATCAACCGCGCAGTCCCAGCGGAAGATTTGAAGATTGAAACGCGTAAATTGGCGGCGCGTATCACCGAAGCGAGCGGGCTGATTGTCTCCATGGGAAAGAAAGCGTTCTACCGGCAAATCGAGCTCGCGCAAACCGACGCTTATGGAATAGCAAAAGACGTGATGACCTGCAATGCCCTGACGTCCGATGCCCAGGAAGGCATTACCGCCTTTCTCAGCAAGCGCGCGCCCTGCTGGCGAGGCCGGTAACTCCCGAACATCTGGTCTGCTAACGTATAGATGTCTACCTGTAGACTTCTATCTCTATGCCCAAAGCCGATAACCTGCAAGGCTCCCTTGAAATACTCATTCTGAAAGTCCTGCGCCGCGGTCCGAACAGCGGTTATGTGATCGCCTCCCTGATCGAGCAGGCCTCCGATGAAGTGTTGCGAGTGGAAGAAGGCTCTTTGTATCCAGCGCTCCACCGTATGACGGAAAACGCTCTTCTCAAAGCCGAGTGGCGCATGTCGGATTCGGGCCGGCGGGCGCGATTCTACGAACTCACTGCCAAAGGCCGAAAGCGCCTCGAGGAAGAAGAAAAACGTTGGCGCGCCGTGACGGCCGCGGTTGCGAAAGTACTTCGAACGGTATAAGGAGGCTGTCCATGAGCTGGTGGTCGAGACTGGTCCGGACTGTTCGCCCCGGACGCCAGGACGAGGAGATCGAAGAGGAGCTGGACTACCATCTCGCGATGAAAGAACGCGAGGGAGTGGACGCCAGAACGGCGAGACTCCGACTCGGAAATCCCACGCGATGGAAGGAGGAGACACGGGCGCAGGGCATTCTCACCTGGCTCGAATCGCTGGCGAGAGACCTGTCCTACAGCTGGCGTCAGCTGCGTCGAACACCTACCGTCACACTCGTCGTGGTGGCCACTTTGGCGCTCGGCATCGGCGCAAACTCTGCGATTTTTAGCTTGGTTGACGCAGCACTGCTGAAACAATTGCCGGTGAAAGACGCCGGCTCTTTGCGATTGGTCGAATGGGCAACGGCGCACGGCTGGCCGGAAGCGCTGTGCAATAACCTCACCGGCGATACCGTTGGCAATCCGGATTCTGCAATGCAAGGCTCTTCGATTGCACCAAGAATCTATCGAGACTTAGCGCGCGAGCAGAGCGGCTTTGCCTCTTTAATCGGCTTCTCCGATGGAGACACGGTTGCAGTTTCGATCGAGGGCAGACCGGCCGAGCAACTCAACCTGCAGTACGTCAGCCCGAACTTTTTTCAGGGATTGGGCGTTCCGCCGCGCCTTGGCCGCACCTTTTCTCCGGATGAAGACCGGGTCGGGCAAGCTGCCCTGGTCGTGATCAGCGAGCGTCTTTGGCGGAGTCGTTTCGGAGGTCGCGAGAGCGTTTTGGGTCAGGTGCTCCGTGTGAACAACGTTCCAGTGCAAATCATTGGTGTCGCGCCGCGCGGCTTCTTCGGCGTAAAGATAGGTGTCTGGGAAGATCTATACGCTCCGCTCGCTGCGCAAGTCGCGCTCAGTCCCCGCGTCCGGCTTGACCAGTCTTTAGGTGAAGCTGATAACTATTGGTGGGTTCGCATGCTGGGCCGTCCGAAGCCGGACGTGAGCGAGTCACAAGCGATACATCAGCTTTCAACGCTTTTTCGGCGCCTGGTCGTTCCCGAAGGCGTTCGCATTGACAACGGCAAAATACCGAGACTGATCGCGTCGCCGGGCGAACGTGGCTTCGATCCTATCGATAAAGATCACGCGCGAGCGCTATGGATCATCCTGCTGCTGGTCGGTTTGATTCTGCTGATTGTCTGTGCCAATATCGCCAATCTTCTGCTGGCCCGTGCCGTCGCGAGGCAGCGGGAATCGGCGGTCTGCCTGGCTCTAGGCGCTCCCCGTCTTCGTCTGCTTCGCCAATATTTGATCGAAAGCTTGACCTTGGCGGCGTCCGGCGGCTTGGCTGGCTTCTGTCTAAGCTACGTGCTGGCTCAAGCGATCCAGTCCTTTGTCGGGACGGATCTCCATCTCGGCGACTTCGATCTCGCAATCGATGTCCGTATGCTCTCGTTTACCTTACTGGTTTCGCTTGCCACTGCTCTGCTCTTCGGGCTTGCGCCGGCTTGGCAACTCACTAGGGCGAGCGTCCATGATGCACTGAAAGCGAACAACCGCAACGTAACCACCGGCCGCCTGGCTCTGCCTCGTGCCCTGGTCGCAATCCAGATCGGAATGAGCTTCGTCATCCTGATGGCCGCAGGATTATTGGGCCGCTCACTCAGCAAGCTGAAAACCGTGGACATCGGCTTCAATCGCCAAAATCTGGTCTACGCGTCGTTCGATCCTTGGAGCGCGGGATATAGCCCTGACCAGGTCCATCAGTATGCGGAGCGTCTCGGTTCCAGACTGGCCGCAATTCCAGGTATCTCTCGTTTGGGCATGATCGAAGAACGTCCTTTGGCCGGAGGTGCGAATGCGACGCGAATCAACGTCCCCGGGGAGCTTTACAAGCAGGATCCCGCGCATTTTGCGTTAGTCAACCACGTCGGCGAAGGACTGTTTGAAACACTCGGAATACCGTTGCTTGCCGGCCGCATCTTCAATCGCGGCGATATGCATCCGGACCCCGACGCCGTTGTCGTAGACGAGTTGTTCGTGCATACGTTTTATCCTCGCCGGAATCCGCTCGGACAACAGTTTGGCACTGGTCCAAAACCGACGACAATATTACCGGATCATCGGTGTCGTGAAAAAAAGCCGCTATTACAGTCTGCGCGAGGCGGCGCCCGTCATGTTCCAGCCGCTGCTTGCGGGTGACAGGCCCGGATGGCCGTTGAGCTTCGCTGTTCGCAGCGCCGCCGATGTCAGGCAGTTGGCTCCTGTTATCCGTAAGATCTCCGCCGAAATCGATCCGAGTGTGCCCGTCACGGAAATTAAAACCCAGACGGCGCTCATCGATAATCTTCTGCTTTCCGAGCGCCTGCTCAGCCTTCTATCTGACGCGTTCGGCACGCTCGCCATGGTTCTATCTGCCATCGGGCTTGTCGGACTGCTCGCTTACACAGTTGCGCGGCGAACCAATGAGATCGGTGTGAGAATGGCGATCGGAGCGTCGCGCAAACATGTGATTCAGCTGGTGCTCAAGGATTCGCTGCTGCTGGTGATTGCCGGAATCGCTGTGGGCTTGCCTGGCGCATTCTTTTTAGGACGGTATTTGAAGCACGTTCTCTTCGATTTAGCCGCAACCGATCCAGCCACCGCAGTCCTTTCCCTGGCTGTCTTGGTCGCAATAGCCGGAATCGCTAGCTGGATACCCGCCTGGCGCGCTGCCAGAATAGATCCTATGCGAGCGTTGCGCGAAGAATAAGCCCCTGCATGTCCATTAAAACGACAACGCAACTCGACGGCTTGCGGCGCAACTTCTATTCGCCCAGCGCGCGGCGGTACGTCCCGTTATTGAATGTGCTCCATGCCCTAAAGCCGTGGTTCTCTTCGTAGAGTTGGTATGCGAAATCGATGTTTGCCTTGCAATCGAGCAGATCGCGCAAATTCAAGCCACGCCTCTTCAGGTGAACGGTGTTGATCTGAAAATAGCCCCAGTCGAGCGTGCCGTCGGCGTTGTAATGATAGAGCTCGCATTTGCCTTGCGGATTTTCGACGCGTTGGATGGCCAGCGCAACCCGGCAATCGGGCCCAAACTTCCGGCAGGTGTACTGCTGATAAGCGCTGAGAGAGCTCCGCTGATCCGCTTGCGCATGAACGGCCTGTTTGGCCTCCGCACGGCGGCTCACCACCAGTGGTGATTGGAAATGAAGACGCAATGGAGACTGAAAACTCAACGTGTATCGCGCGTGTATGAAGATGATGAGGCAAACCAGAACCACGCCGGCCGCCAGCGCCATACTTCGGAACGGAACAGAGAAACTCTTGCGGAATTCGTTTCTGCGGCTCTCGGAGGGTGCCCGATGAAAACGCTGAAACAAAGACGTGTCCAAAGCGACGCGGACCATTCGCTGCTAGTTTACTCTTTCGTTTGCGCTACACCTATTATCCGTTTAGTGCCGTTGTCCTGTAAGTAAGCAATGATCCTGACCGGGCCTGCCCGTAAGTTGTCGTCGACCTTGGCTTGCACATCTTTGGAAAACGATGCGCCTGCAGCCACCTTGCCAATTTTGTGAAAAGAGTCCGCAATCGCTACGTGATCGATATCGCGGCCTGCATTCTCTCCATGAAGAACATGCGAATGGCCATGATCGATCGCCAGCACAAGATATGCTTCCCCGGCGGGCGAAGCGATCCCGGCTGGATTGACATCCACATGGACGACGAAGCGTGAACCATCTTTGCGGGCAGAGAGCGTAATCGGAACCTTGATATCGTGCAGCGAATCATCGATCGCGTGCTTCGTCGCGGCCCAGTTGTTTCCCAGCGCTTGCCGGCAACCGTCAATCACCAGCTGCGGCGTGTAGATATCGCTCACGCCGACGCGAGAGGCGTACTCCTCCTGGCGCTCGCTGATCGCGTGTGACGAATACGGGTCAGTCCACCCGTCGTGATTCCAGTAATCCACGTGCTCGCTGAGCACAATCAGCTGTACACCGCTCACCGGCTGTTCGCGATCCAATATTCCCAATAATTTGTCCGCTGGAGGGCAACTGGAGCATCCTTCAGACGTAAACAGCTCGAGCAGGATCGGAATAGAGCGACCCGGCGTGTCCGGCCCGGAATGCGGGTCCATCGCGAGCGCCACCGGCGCCAGCGCGCACAACACGAAAAACGTCTTGCTATGGCGGAATCTGATCATCGACATAAAATTCGCTACCATCGAACGCAGAGTCACGAAATTGCTCACCGGGCAAGAAATCAAATTGAGTGGTAACTTTTCATTATCCGCCCCGGAACTACTGATTGGATTGCAGCTGTGTGACGGGTGAACCCACGTCAGAGCCGGCATCCCTTTCGGAGGAACCGGAGTCACTCATGCGGAAGTATCAACAAGGCGAATCTTCCGCCGCCGCCGCGCTCATTGACCGGATCAGCCCGCAGGTGTTCCATTTCTTTCTTGCCCAGACCCGCGACCGCTCCCGGGCCGAGGACCTGCTGCAGGATTTTTGGTTGAGAGTTCACAAGGCACGCCGGACGTACCGCCTTGGAGAGCCGCTCCTGCCATGGATTTATGGAATAGCCCGCCGCACGCAGATCGACGACTACCGCCGCAGAAGCCGCATTGCCAGGCATGAATTCCAGAGCGAGCAACTGCCTGAAAGATCTGCTCCGCGGCCCGCAGAAGCAGCGCCGTATGATATCGGGCGTGCCTTGAAAAAGCTGCCGGCGTCCCAGCGCGAAACCATATTAATGCTGAAGGTCGCTGGGCTCAGCCTGGAAGAAGTGGCACGAGCTACGGGAGCCAGTGTCGGCGCAGTTAAACAGAAAGCGCATCGCGGTTATGAAACCTTGCGCAAGCTATTCGGCGGTGAATCGTGAGCTGTCGCGAATTCAGGGAATGGCTCGCGCAGGGCCATCCGCCAAGCGGCTCGGCGGAGGAGCATCTGAGCAGCTGCAGCGGCTGCCGGATGATGCTCGAATCGCTCAGTCCGCCGGATGAACCGCTGGATCTGCAGCGGCTGGCTCAAGTAAAGGAACGAATCGGCCGCAACGCAACCGCTGTTCGTCCTCTGCCTTCCGACAGCCGCATGTTCGTTATCGGTCTCCTCGGTTTCTGGCGCTCTCGCTGCTGCTCGCCATGCCGGTCGGTTATCAGGGGTTTGTGCGGTTAAACCCGCTGCAGAGAATCTGTGAT
>CAVTXN010000001.1:0-291856 GCA_963738555.1 Terriglobia bacterium | reverse complement strand
CAGATCAAGCCAGCCGTCATTATCGTAATCAAACCATCCAGTGCCGAATCCCGTGTAGCCGAATGTCGGCTGCAGCAATCCGAGATCGGCCGTTGCATCCTCGAACTGGCCATGCCCGTCGCTGCGGAACACTGTTGCCCCCTCACGCGTGAGATTGGTGACCAGCAGAACCTGTTGCCCGTTGTTCTCTACATCTCCAAAGGCAATTCCCATACCGGCCTTCGCCAACCCGTCCATGCTGTAGGCCACACCAAGCTCGAGAGCGGCTTCACGAAACGTACCGTCACCCCGGTTCAGCCAAAGCCGGTTCGCGGCGGTGTCGTTGGCAACGTAGATATCGGGACGGCCGTCCGCATTGAAGTCGGCGCACGCCACGCCCAGCGCCGGGCCGTACGAGCTGCCAATACCGGAAGCTTCCGTCACGTCCTCAATTTTGTCGTTCCGCAGATTACGAAAGAGTCGCGAAGTGACCGGGTGATAGATCTTCGGCGTGCAATAGTCGGGCTCGCCAGTGGGAGAAAAGCAGTTCCGATTGCCCGCGACGGTAAAGTCGACATAGTTGCAGACGAATAAATCCAGCCAGCCATCGCCGTCGAAGTCGAACCAGGCAGCGCTGGTTGACCAGTGAGGGTCGTCAACCGCGGCCTGGCGGGTCACGTCCGTAAATGTTCCGTCGCCGTTGTTATGGTAGAGCACATTGTGGCCGAAGTTCGTCACATAGAGGTCGAGAAAGCCGTCATTATCGTAGTCGCCAACTGCCACACCCATGCCATATCCGATGTGCCCGACCCGGGCCTCTTCTGTCACATCGACGAACCTCAGCTCTCCGGTTTCCGAGAGCAGATTCTTGAAAAGGCGGTTTCCTGGTTTCCAATTGGCCGGTGGAGGGAACAGTAGTTTGTTTTCGGAATCGAGACGCGCGCCCTGAACGACGTAAATATCCAGGTCGCCGTCGTTATCGTAGTCGAACAGGGCAACGCCCGCCCCCATAATTTCCGGCATGAAGTGCCGCCCCGTAGCGCCATTGAAGTGATGAAAGTGTAGACCCGCCTCGGTTGCGATTTCGGCGAACAAGGGCTTCTCGCCGGCGTTGCTCTTAGGCAAAGGCATCGGACCGGCAGCAAGCAAGCTGAGAAGGTCGCGGCGAGTGATGCGGCTCATTGCCCTGTGTCGAGGGTTTTGAGATCGCGCTCGATGCTGGCTAATAGCTGCTCCTGGCCGAGTGCCCGGGCCGCATCTCGGGCCTTTTGAAAATACTGCAGAGCGTCCTGGCGATGGCCGGCACGCGCGTAGGTTGCCGCCAGAGCGTAGAGATAGATGGGCGTGCTCTCGCTCTCGGGTTCGAGCGAGCGCGTGAACTGGTAGATAGCTGCCTCATACTTCTCCTGATTAACTAATAAACGACCGAGGCGAAACCGGGCTTCCGGATAATCAGGGCGTATTTTCACGGCCTCGCCAAACTCGCTGGCGGCATCGTCCAGGCGCAATTGCTGTTCGTAGATCACGCCAAGGTTATAACGTGCCTCGGCGTAGTCAGGATTGATCTCGACTGCGCGGCGGAAGGCTTTTTCAGATTCGGCAATATCCCCCTGATGCACCAGCAGAACGCCGAAGTTGTACCAGGCGTCCGAACGCCCTGGATCGAGCCGGATGGCGGTTTGGAAGTGCTGTCGTGCCTGCCTGGCATCACCAATCCGGCCGTAGAGCGAAATCAGGTTGACGTGCGCCTGGATATCGTTCGGGTCGGCCGAGAGTGCAGCGTTCTCCTCCTGGATGGCATCTTCGTATTTGCCAGCCCTCTCCAGTTCCGCGGCGCGTTGCATGTGAAGTTGTGGGCCGTGGTTCAGTTCGAGAATGCGCAGGAACAGCGGATTATCAAGGAACGGCTGCGTGGCCGGATGGGCCGCGTATGCGGTCAAGTGTTGCCGCGCCTCCCCGCCCTTGCCGATCAGCCGAAGTTCCTGTGCTGCGGCGAAGTGCGCAGCGCCATACTCCGGAAAAAGATCGCAAGCTTTGGAGTAAGACTGAGCTGCCCCCGCGTGATCACCTTGCGCCGCTTGCACGCGTCCCAAGCCATACCACGCTTGCGCACTCTTGGGCTGCTCGTTCAGAATCTGCCGGTATAGCGCGCCGGCTTCCGGCCATTGGGCAAGTCCTACCAAGGTCTGCGCCAGGCGTAGCTCCGCGGCGAGGTTGCCTGGTTCGATATCGATTGCCGATTGAAACATCTGGCGCGCTGCGTCAAGCTCGCCTAATTCCATGCGAACTGCGCCCAAGAGGTACAGCCAATCGAAGTTCCGCGGCTCGAGCAGATGCGCACGCGAGTAGGCGCGCGCCGCGCCCTCGTACTGCTGGTAAGCATGAAGCGTCATCGCGAGCGTGCCGGCTGCTTTCGCGTTGTCCGGCTGGGCTCTTGCTTCCCGTTCGGCATCCTTGATCTGTGTTGCGATCGCCGGTAGGAACGCGCTTGTGTCGATCTCCGGTAGGCTGGGTAATTGCGCCGCAGAAGCGCAGAGCGAAAGCGCCAGCGCCAGCACCGGCAAAAAACTCAAGCCGGCCGCATACATTAGAAGCTGAGACGCAGACCGAGACGAAACTGCCGCTCGTCGATGCCTTCGCGCGCCAGATCCGTCACACCGTTATCCAGGGTCATGAAGGCGCCGGGGTCGATCACTCGTCCGGTTTTCGGATCGATGGAGTTGGCATCGCCGATAGCGTTATCTGGATTTGCCCAGTGGGGTGTGTTGGTGAGGTTGAAGGCTTCGGCGCGGAACTGTAGGTGAAAGCGCTCGGTGATGGCGAAATCACGGAACAGGCCGAAATCCCAGTTAAACACGCCGGGCCCGCGCAGATTATTGAAGCCCGAAGTGCCCAGGGATCCGGCCAGGCACGTGCCAGGATTACTCGGATCATAAGTTTCTGCGAAGGCAAACGGATCGTACCAATAGCCCGACTTGTCGGCGATTTTTTTCGGAGAGCCGATGGTATTGATCATGGTGGGCGAATTGCCCGGCCAAGCGGGGCTGCAATCGCCGGTTACGTTGAAGGGAGTGCCGCTGTAAGCGCTGATGACATTATTCACCTGCCATCCCGAAACAATGTGCGACATCACACCCCCGCTCGCGAGCCAGTGCCGTCCGCGGCCAAAGGGAAGGTCCCAAATGCTCGTGATCGCAAGATTGTGCGTGAGGTCGTACCCGGTCGGGGCGCGATTCATGTTCAGGTAATACTGCGATTGGATGTTGGGGGTCCCGGAGCTGGCATCCACCAGGTTGATCGACTTCCCCCATGTGTAATTGACGTTCAACATCAAGCCGTTCGCGAAGCGACGCTGAAGCGACGTCTGTAGCGAATTGTACTGACCCGTCCCCAAGGGTTCCAGGAAAGTAGTAGCCGCCGTTCGTCCCCATTTCTGATACAGCGGCTCGGTATCCAAGTTCGTATACGGAATCTGACTGGCATTAATATTGATGAACCCCAGTTGGCGAACGGAACGCGTCGCCACATAGGCGGCCTGTCCGGTGAAGCCCCAGCCTAATTCTTTCTGCAGGGTAAGATTCCAGGACTCGATATAGCCTCGGTCAAGGTTCTTGGGGTAGCCCTCGAATCCGATATTGCCTGGAATGGGCAGAATCCCGCTGCTCGGGATGGTCGGCGCCGGGATGGGAGGAAGTCCTTGCGCCAGAGTGGTGGCCACCGTGAAGTTATTCGGCGTCTGGATGCCGAATGGCTCCATTATGGGGTAGTTGTTGCGTAACAGCTCCAGCCCCTCGTACGGGTCGTTAGTCATGCCGAAGCCGGCGCGGATCACGAACGTATCCGTTGGGCGCCAGGCCAGCCCCAGGCGCGGCGAAAACCGTGTTTTGCTGATCTCGACCCCGCAGTTGCCCGAGACCTGTCCCTGGCCGCAGATCAGAACGGTATTGGTGTTCGGGTCGTAGCGTTCCAGCCCGCGATTGGTGCGAGTCGGATACGGAAACATCTCCCAGCGCATACCGTAATTGAGAGTGAGCCTGGGTGTTACATTCCAGCGGTCGCGTATATATGCGCTATACAGCATGGAGCGTATCGAGTACTCGTCGGGAAACTCGACCGACTTGCTTGCCTGGTCCGCCAGGCCGAGCAGGAAGGAGGCGTAGCTGTTGGCGCGGCTTGTGGAGCTGCTGGTGGTGCAGAGGGGAGGATCCACGCAGAGTGCTGTGGTGTTCTGTCCAAAATCAAAGCCGCCCTGCGATCCGTAAAAAGTGCCGCCGCCGATCCATTCCGCCTGCGTCTGGTTCAATCCCTGCCGGTAGATATCGCCGCCGAAGCGCACGTTGTGCGTGCCGCGGACCCAATTGAGGTTCACTACGTATTGATATTGGGGATCATGCCGGTAGTAGGGCATGAAATTGGTGTCGTTGCCTGCGATTGCGAAATCGCTGGTACCGCCATTGAACTGAAACTCAGGCCAGCCGCTTTCAAACCTGCGGGTACCGTTGGTCCCCGGAATGCCCAATACATCGAGGCCAACGTTCTTGCCCAGGCCCTGCTGCTCTGAAATCGTGCCCTGATGAGTAAAGCCAAAATAAGCATCCAGGACGAAAGTCGGGGTAAACGAGTAAGTCCCGCCGAAGGTCGAGCTGTACGTGTTACCGTGGCCGTTTCCGGGATTGCTGCTGCCGCCAATTGGGGTGCCTTGCATTGCAGTGCCGAAAACGGTTGGAGTGAAATCCGTGTAGTGGAGAAAGCTGAAGCGTCCGAACACATTCAATTTGCTGCTGATATCCCAGTTCACCTTGGTATCGACCGTATTCCGGTCGAACGCAAAGCCGCCGGAAGCAAAGTAGTTGTTCTTTATGCCGGGCAGGTTCGGCTCCGGCCACAGAGCATTCATCTTCTGCGCAATCATGGCGCTGGGTGTCGCCAGGAGGCTCTTCGGAATGATGTTCCCTGGCAGGGGCAAGCGCTTCGAGGGATCGGCGAGCGTAGTCCCTGTCAGATCCGTGTACGGATTATAGATGATGATCCCACTCGCCAGGAACGACGAAAAATCGCCGCCTTTCATGGCGTCGGTGGGTACCGTCACCTTCTTCTGGACGTTACGGTGATCGTATGTTCCCTCATAGCTGACAAAGTAGAAAAGTTTGTCTTTCTTAATCGGGCCGCCGATGGTGCCGCCAAACTGGTTGTAGACCAGCTTGGGTTTGTTCACTTCTCCAGCCGGAACCGATTCCGGCCACGCCTTCAGATGCTGGTCGCTGTGATATTCGAATCCAGACCCGTGTAGAGCGTTGGTGCCGCTCTTGATCTGTACACTGATGGCGGCGCCTCCTGCCAGTCCTTGCTCTGCATCAAAGCTGCTGGTCACCACGTTTACTTCCTGAATTGACTCGAGCGCCGGGATGTAGGAAACGATGTGCGGTAACTGGACGGTGGTTGAGCTTACGCCATCAATGCGCGTATTGTTCTGGTCGTCGCTGGTTCCGTTGACATGGAATTCGAGAGACCGCGAAGGATTCGTCGGAACGGAGTGCGAGTTGAACGGCGGCGAGACGCCGGGCAACGTCCGGTAAAGCTGCTGATAATTACGGCCGAACGGGACTGGAAGATTCTGCAACTCCGTAGAACTAATCTCTGAACGCGTTTCGGCACGGTCAGTCTGCAGCGCTGGTGCTTCTCCGGTGACCGTCAGCTCTTCCTCGATGTTGCCGACCTCGAGCGCGACATCGGTACGCGTGACATTGTTGAGAGCCACCGGAATATTAGGCCTCTCTAGCGTTTTGAACCCCGTGAACGACACTTTGAGCGCATAGGTGCCCGGCTGAAGATCGACAAACTGATACCCGCCGGAGGCATCAGTTTTTGTGGTCTTCGCAATGCCGGTGTTCTGGTCAGTAGCGGTAACCTGCGCGCCCGGAACCATAGCGCCATTGGGATCCGTCACGTTGCCGATAAGGGATCCGTAGAGAACCTGAGCGGATCCAGGAATGGAAGCGCCTATCGCGAAAAGTACAACTAGAGCGAACGCAAAAGCAAACGGACGACGAACCGCGTGCCCGTTGAGCATAAGCACACCCCCTCTGTGTGCAGATACGGCATCTGAGCCGTCTGCTCATTTAGGCAGGAACACGTAACCTAAATTGGGAGGAATATATCACAAGTTGCAGTGCGGGGAAAGAGAGATCAGTACCGCTGTCAGTAGCACGTGAAATGTCCGCTTTATGATGAAGGCAAGGCCTATAGGAAGGGGGGGTTTTTACCGTTTTGGTCCTCCCGCTATTTCTCCGCATTTTTGTGGCGCAGACTTTCAGTCTGCCGCGTCGAGACTCGTCTCGATGCTTGAACACTGAATCGCCTTTTCTTCCCCGCTGCGGTGTGGTCCAAAATCCGCTCCCCGGCTGATCACCGCCCGCACAGATTTTTATTGGCCAAGTCCTCAAGGATTTAGGGTCCAAAGCTCGATCTGAGGTCCACCGGCCAAACGGCCTGTTTACAGATGTTTCACGTGAAACATACCTCGTTTTCGCTGCCGGAAATGGCACGCGAGCAACCGTTTCCTCCTCGCTCAGCAAGCGTCGAAAATTACTGCCGCCGACCCCTTGTATAGACGGTAAAAACCCCCTCTCGCTAAGCAGCCGGCGAGCTGCTGATTGTCCGAGCCAACACAGGAAAACCGGCTGCCGCGCATGATAACGTGGTGGCTGCTTAAACATGGCATGGTTCACCAGGCAGAAGCCTTCAGTGGAGAGCAGTACTCCACCGGATACCGAGAAGAATGTCAAGACCGAAGGTTTGTGGCAGAAGTGCGACTCCTGCGGGCAAATCATCTGGCGCAAGGCGGTCGAGGACAACATGCAGGTTTGTCCCAAGTGCGGATATCATTTCCGGATCGGCGCGCTAGAGCGTCTCCAGTTGTTGTTTGATAATGGCGAATACACGGCACACGATGCAGCCCTTCGCTCATCGGATCCCCTGGATTTCGTCGATTCAAAGACGTATGTACAGCGCCTCGCGGACATGCAGAAAGCAACCCAGTTGCCTGATGCGGTCGTTTGTGGGAGCGGCCTTCTAAACGGCCGGAGAGTTCAGATATGTGCCTTGGAGTTGAAATTTATCGGAGGCAGCATGGGCTCGGTAGTGGGCGAGAAGATCACTCGCGCCATCGAGCGTTGCCTGGCGGAGAAGACTCCTCTTGTGATTGTGTCAGCCTCAGGCGGTGCGCGCATGCAAGAGGGTGCTATCAGCCTTATGCAATTGGCTAAGCTCTCGGCCGCTCTGATGCGGCTGGATGAAGCAGGACTGCCCTACATCAGTGTTTTGACCGACCCGACCACTGGCGGCGTTACTGCGAGCTTCGCAATGCTTGGCGATCTGAACGTAGGCGAACCGGGAGCCCTGATCGGTTTCGCTGGGCCGCGAGTGATCGAGCAGACAATTCGTCAAAAGCTGCCCGAAGGTTTTCAGCGCAGCGAGTTTCTACTTGAACACGGCTTCTTGGACGCCGTTGTGAAGCGAACCGAGCTTAAAAACTACTTGTCGACGTCTTTCGACCTTCTCTTCAACTGATCGAAATTAACGGGCGCAGCATTTCGCGTCGGCGAAAATAGTAGGGAATGTTGCAATTCACGGGAGCCGGGAAGCGGTTCGGGCACAAACTGCTGTTTGACTCGCTCGACTGGCTCATCACTCCAAAAGAGCGTACCGGGTTAGTCGGTGGCAACGGAACCGGAAAATCCACTCTCCTGAAAACCATAGCCGCGCAGGAACAGCTCGATTACGGATCGCTTTCCTCGGCTAAAGGTATTCGAATCGGCTATCTGCCCCAAGAGGGACTGGAATTGAGCGGCCGCACCGTTTTCGCCGAATGCTTGAGTGTTTTTGCGACGGTCCAGGATCTCGAGCGTGAGCTCGAGCAATTAGCTACTCGTATGGGTGAATTGGATCCAGCTGGTGAAGAGTACCGGCTGGTGGCCGACCGTTTCGAGCGAGCCGATAGCGAATTTCGCACACGCGACGGCTACACCATCGAGGCGCAGGTTGGCGCAGTTCTGGCCGGTCTCGGCTTCAGCAAAGAAGATTGGCCCCGGCAAACGGAGGAATTTTCGGGAGGGTGGCAGATGCGCATCGCTCTCGCAAAACTACTTCTCGAAAAACCTAACCTGCTCCTGCTTGACGAGCCAACTAACCATCTCGATTTGGAAGCACGCAACTGGCTCGAAGACTACCTGACCAATTACGAATTCGCATACGTTCTGATTTCACACGATCGCTATTTTCTGGACGTAACGGTGAACAAAATCGCCGAGATCTGGAACAAGCGCGTTCATTTTTACGCGGGCGGTTATGAAAAATATCGCCAGCAAAAGGCAGAGCGGCTGGCGCAGTTGGAAGCGGCATACAAGAACCAGCAGGATAAGATTCAGCAGCTCGAAGCGTTCATTAATCGTTTTCGATACCAGGCCACCAAAGCCAAGCAGGTGCAGAGCCGCATCAAAGAACTGGAAAGGATCGATCGGATCGAGCTGCCTCCCGAAGAGAAGACGATTCACTTTTCCTTCCCGCAACCCAAGCCAAGCGGTCGCGTCGTCGCCACCTTCAAGAACGTCGCGAAGAACTATGGCGAGAAGCAGGTGTTGAAGAACGTCGATTTCACTATCGAGCGGGGCGATCGCATAGCGCTGGTGGGTGTAAACGGCGCGGGCAAATCGACGCTGATGAAGCTGCTGTCAGGCAACGAGCCTCTGACTTCAGGTGAGTATACGCTTGGACACAATGTAGATCTCGACTATTTTGCGCAGGATCAATACAAAGAGTTAAACCACGGAGCGCGCGTACTCGACGATCTCACCGAAGCCGCGCCGCGCACGACCACCACTGAGCTGCGCAACCTGCTTGGTTGTTTCCTGTTCAATGAAGATGATGTATTCAAGCGCATAGCCGTTCTATCGGGCGGTGAACGGAACCGCTATGCATTGGCTCGCATGCTTCTCCATCCGGCCAATTTTCTGCTGCTGGATGAGCCGACCAACCACCTGGACCTTCGGGCCAAGGATGTCCTGCTCGATGCTCTCGAGAAGTTTACTGGAACGGTGATGTTTGTTTCACATGATCGCTACTTTATTGAGAAGTTGGCGAATCGTGTCTTCGAAGTATCCGATCACAGCGTCCACGTCTATCCTGGTAATTTCGCTGACTACCTGTGGCGCAAAGCAGGCGGAGCGGAACAAACGCCTACGCTCAAAGACCTGCTGGTTGGAGTGCCTCCCGCCGAGCCGATCAGTATGCCTTCCAAACCGGCCGCCAAACGCATCAATCCAATAAGGCTGAAACAGATGCAAGACGAAGCGCAGCGCCTGGAATCGCGGGTGGCTGAGCTCGAAACAGAAATTCAACGCTCCGAGCTCGCCCTCTCCGATTTTGTAGGAGCGGACGAAGCGCTCAGACTTTCGAATGTTCTGGACGCGCAACGGGCGCAGCTCGAAGAGACAATGTCGCGCTGGGAATCTATTACCGAGGAATTGGAAGCTACGGCCTGAACCTGCTTAGCTACGGCTCGACCTGTGTATCACTTGGTTTCTTGCGCTGCATCTCGTCCCAGCGGCGAACGAGCTGCCGCCACTGATCGAGCGTTAAAACACTTCTCAATTTGATGCTCATCTCGAGAAAAGCACGGCTGGAGTTGGCGCGGGCAGAAGCCACACGATCGATCACAGCCTTCGCCTCATTAGGGTCGATCTCCGGGCTGTTCAAAACATCTTCGAGATCGCCTTCGGCCTTCAGCGCGTTGTTGCGGGCGTCGAGCAAACGGCCGCGATACGAGCGAACAATCTGATGGATTCTTTGACTTTGCGAAGGACTAAGGCCTAACTCCCGTGTTACGGGGCTGTTCCACCACGGAAAATTTGCTCGATTCTGAGCGCTGACAAAAGCCGGCGCGAGCAATATAAGGAACAGCGCAAGCCTTGTCATTCGTCAAACAACGCCTGCAGCGGGCCTGTCGGCTGAGCTTCGGAATTCTGAGATAAGAGACTCACGTCCTGCGCCAATTGTGCGTCGGACAACACGCTGTTTGCGGCCTGTTGTTGCCGGTGCTCTTCGTAAAAAAGAGCGCTGCCGCCGAGCACGATAGCTATAGCCGCCACTGAAGCCCAGCGCCGCGCCTGCCAGCGGGCAGACCAAGGCGCAGGCGCAGTCAATCTGGCGTAAATACGTCGACGTTGCGATGCCAGCAGCTCGGCGCTTACGTCCCCGGAGCGCAGCTCCTGCTGGCGTCTTTCAAAGCCAGACAATCGCGACCGGCACTCCCGGCAGTTGGACAAATGATGATCATCCGGACCAACTCCATACAGATGTGCAATCAACTCATCATCTGTCCAATGCCCTGACCGGTTGGACTCGATGTTCATGCTTCCCTCTCATGTCGCGCCCTTCGATCAGGCGCTCGCTTTATATAAATCTCTCAATTCTGCGCGCAACTTACCAAGGGCCCGAAACAGGTGCGCTTTCACCGTGCCCACATCCAGCTTGAGCACTTCGGCGATCTCCTCGAGCGCCATTGCGTCATAATGGCGCAACGAGAACACCGCCCGCTGCCTGTCCGAAAGCTTAGCCAGCGCGGCTTCCAGTCTTTGCTGGATCTGCTTTGAAAAAAACTGGCGCTCCGCGTCGGGATCTCCGCCGGGCGCCATCTGTAAGATTAACTCTTCGTCGGCCGGCGAAGGACGCCGCTGCCAGAGCTTCCATGACTTTGAGCGCAAACGGTCCAAACAGGTATTTACAGCGATACGAGTTACCCACTTGCCGGGATTGTCAAGTTCCTCCCTTAGAGTCTTTCTGCTCAGGGCCTTATAAGCCTTCAAAAAGACATCCTGGGTGGCCGAATCCGCTTCGTCCGCATCCTGCAGCATCCGGCGGCACAGAAGGAAAACCCGCTTCTGTTCGGCAGCCATCCAACTGCCAAAATTCCGAAAATCGGTGCCAACCTGGACATCTCCTTCCAGTTGGTCCGCCATTGCGCTAATCATAGCGGCTACCCTCTATGACGAGCGCTTTGCAATTCGGTTTACGCTATCAGCGTTTCTTGCCGGGAATGTAAAGGAAATCACGTGGCGATGGCAATTCACAAGCTGACACTCCAGCCGGCAGCTCAAATGTGTTGGTGCCTGAGCCTGCTCGCACCCAATAGACCCTTCCGCCCCGGCAGCGCAGTGGTATTTCTGCCATAAAGTCCTCGTCCACGCCCGAAAGGATCACATCGATCATGCGTCCCGGTGCGCGCATCGAGATAGTAGGAATCCCAGTGCCGTAGACCCAGGTATCGAAGAAGCTGTTCAATGATGGATCCGGTTGACCAGGCGGAACGAAGCCGCTCGCAATTTGACGGAACTCTTCATTGCTCAGAGGCCGGGTCGAATACTGCTGCAGCAGCCGTAGCTGCATTTTACGGAAATTCTCTTCTCCCAGGCGCTGGCACAACATTCGCAAAATCCAGGAACCTTTTTCATACAAAATGATTTGCCACGCGCTCATTCCGAAGTTGTCAATGAGGCGCTGGCCGAAGTTAACGGGTCCCGACGATTCGATTGTTTTGCCGTCTTTTTCTTTGGTCAGGTCCTCGCGATAACTATCGAGGATCTCATCGCGAGCCGCGGCGCTTTTGGTCGCTTCAATATATTTGAGAGCAGACTGGTTCGCCATCGCCTCTGTGATCCACGAAGAACGATAATCATCCTGACGGACGATATTGCCCCACCATTGATGGGCGATCTCGTGCGGCAACAGCAGCTCGGAAAAGAAGGCGTCGGAGCGCGGATTCCGAAGCAGTGCCGAGCGGTCTTGTTCCTTTGTAAACGAGACACTGGAGAGATAGATTAACCCCGGAAAGCCTTGGCCGAAATAGCCCTCGATCGGAGTTACGGCCAAGCTATTGATGTGGAGCGGTATCCAGCGCTTAGTGTAATAAGCCAGAATGTCAGCCGTTTGCTTAGGAAGGGTCGGATCGGCGGTTAGCGCGGCGGCACGATTAGCTGGAGAGTCGATTTCTATCGAATACGGACCTGCCTGCTTCTGTACAGTGTCGTAGACACCCAGGTTGAAGCCTGCCAGCACGGCGGGTACGATCGTTTTCCTTTGAATTGTCAACACCCCATCTTTGGTGCTTTGGTTGAAAAGCTCCCCGGTTGAAACGAGATGAAGGCGATCGGGACAATGAAAAGTCAGATCGAAGTTGGCGAGCACAGGACCGTTGATCGGATACCAGCTACTGCGCTCATCCACGAAATACTCGCCGGTCGCAGTCTGCCGGATGATCGAACCCGAGTAATGAAGTTGAACCTGATGTTCCACACCCGGAGTAAACGGAACGCTCGACACCAGCAAAAAGGTTTCAGTGCTTCCGAATTCGGTCAAACGGTTAGAGGCGCGCTGAAAAATCTCGGTTGGCACTCCGTCAATTGTGGCGGAACTAACATTTAGGCGCGGCGATAGGCTGAGGGGGAGAACTCGTCCGTCCTCATCGGATGTCTTGATCTTGAAGGCGGCACTAACATCAATACTCAGATCGCGGTGAATGGACGCGTCGATCTGATAATCGTGAATATTCGGCTCCGGCGACACGAAGCGAGGTGCGTTAGGCGAACGGAAGTTTGTCCAAAGCTGGAAGCTCTTCTCCGGAGAATCGGCTACGCGACCCAAGAATACCGGCTCGCTCTGAGTGGGATCGTAAGTAACGTCAAACACGCTCAGGGTACGTCCAGCTATCACCGAATAGAAAATTCCATCCGCCAACCTGTGCCGGTCGAGCAGGCCCTCTATCAATAAGACGTCGATCTGGGCGGCAATGCGGCGACCCACCGGGTTGAGGCGGTCTGCTAGAACGCCAGCCATATCCGGAGCGGTTCGCAAATCCTGGTGAGCGATTTGGGCGAGAATTTCACGCTCGGTGTCGTCCGTAAAGAAAAAAATAGCCGTGTTGAAGTGCTCGTCCAGATTAGGCGACTTGGTGAAGTATGCGAGAGAAGCGCGTTCGCTGCGCAGCGGGGGCATCAGGATGATCTCCGCATCACCTCCTTCAGCGCCTTCAGTTGTAAAAACTGCGCCGATACGGCGGCCGTTCACCGGCGTGAAAAAGGAGAGAATGCCCTCGTTCAGGTAGATCTTGATGCCCCCACGGGCGAGTTCCAGATTGCGTACGCGATAGGTTTGGGCGGGATCGAGCGAGATTTGGCGAACGCTAGTCGCCAGGTCGGCAGCGCTCGGCGCAATATCTTCCGACGCCCAAAGATTTGCAAGAACTGTGGAGGCCGCAAGGACCCTGGACACCAACCCTAACGAGGTCACCGAGTGACATCATTTTAGCTCTGGGCTGTTGGGAGTCGCGGGATCCTGTCCCCAGTTCTGACGGGTGATGCCACTCTGATCCGTATAGAAGGTGCGTCGCCCCGTGCTGTTGTATACCTTCGGTACAGCGGAAACAGCGTAGCCTTGCGCCGAAGGCGTAATCGTGAAATTGTAGCCTCCGCTGATTCCGTTAGCCAACCCACCCGGAATCAAACCGGCGGCTTGTGGACCCTCCGCTGCTCCGGCCGAGGCCGGGGGGCCAAGTTGAGCGAGCGAAGTCGCGTATTGACCAAATTGTGAATAATACTGAACTTCGGCTTTATTGATGGTGCTGATTTCGGCGACAGCGGCCATCTCCTGTGCGTTCATCCGCGATTTGCTCATTTGCGGTAGAGCAATCGACAAAATGATCAGGATGATCGCGATAACGATCAGCAGTTCGATCAGCGAAAAGCCTCGCTGGCGCCTACGGCGCTGTTGCAAACTTGACAACATAGCGTGATTCTTCATATTAAGACGCGGCGGGCTCGTCCGTCGTTGTCTCCGGAGAATCCTTTTACCAGCAAATCGAGCTGCTGGAGTCGCGACCAGAACTGCCGGAGCAGGTCGAGACGAAGCGCATTGGCGCCATCTGAAAGCGCCTTTTCAGGATGATCGTGCGTCTCGACGAAGACTCCGGCGACACCTATGGCAGTGGCAGCCCGGGCCAGTGGCTCGATAAATTCGGGTTGGCCGCTGGAGCTGTTGCCGGCCGCACCGGGAAGCTGAACGCTGTGCGTCGCGTCAAAAACCACGGGATAGCCGGTCGATGCCATCATTCGCAGACCCCGCATATCTACCACTAAATTGTTGTATCCAAAAGACGATCCTCGTTCAGTCAGGAGGATCCGCTGGTTACCGGTGGAGGCCACCTTTTCCGCGGCGTTCGAAATATCAAGAGGCGAGACAAACTGGCCTTTCTTGATGTTTACCGCTCGACCGGTCTTTCCCGCTTCCACAAGCAGATCGGTCTGCCGGCAAAGGAACGCAGGAATCTGGAGAATGTCAACGAATTCAGCCGCAACGGCGGCCTGTGCCGGCTCGTGAATATCGGTGAGCACCGGAATGCCGAGCGCGCGGACCTCTGACAGGATACGAAGCCCCTCCCTCAGGCCGGGACCGCGATAGGACCGCACGCTGCTGCGGTTGGCTTTGTCAAAGGACGCCTTGAAAACGTAGGCGCCCACAATCTCACGGATGGCCCGCGCCATCTCGATAACGTGCTGTTCCGATTCAATGACGCAGGGTCCAGCTATGAGAGTTAAAGGCGAGGAATTGCTGAATGTGATCTGAACGCCCGCATTCATGCGTTCTGGAGAACTGGAACGGCGATGTTCGCATCCCTACCAGTCTTTTCCCCCTGGCGGTGCTTGAGTGCCGCCTCGAGGAATGCCGTAAAGAGCGGGTGCGGCTCGAGCGGCTTCGATTTGAACTCGGGATGAAACTGGCAGCCAAGAGACCAGGGATGATCGGGCAGTTCGCAGATCTCCACGTAGATTCCGTCCGGAGTCTGGCCCGT
Source organism: Terriglobia bacterium (assembly GCA_963738555.1). Taxonomy (GTDB): domain Bacteria; phylum Acidobacteriota; class Terriglobia; order Bryobacterales; family Bryobacteraceae; genus Bog-105. Next base: position 276,978 of record CAVTXN010000001.1, on the reverse strand, counting down.
CAGCCGAAGACCGTGGCCGGTAAGAATGCCCTCGAACTCGCGGTTGAACTCGTAGCGATGGCGATGGCGTTCGCTGATGTCGCGTGTCCGGTACGCGGCTTCGGCCAGGCTGCCTTCGGCCAGATGACAGGGATAAGCTCCCAATCGCATGGTGCCTCCGAGTTCGTCGACGCCCTTCAGCTCGCGCAGCTTAAATATCACACGATAAGGAGTTGCCGGATCGAATTCGGTTGAATCCGCCTCCCTCAGACCACACACGTTGCGCGCAAACTCGATCACCATAGTTTGCATCCCGAGACAGATGCCGAAGTAAGGGATTCTCTCCTCACGGGCGCACCGAATGGCATCCAGCATGCCTTCGATACCTCGTTTGCCGAACCCACCAGGAACAAGAATGCCGTCGAAACGCGTCAGCTGTTGACGGCATTCCGGATAATTCATCTGCTCCGACTCGATCCATTCGATGTTTACCCGAGCGCGATGCGCAATGCCTGCATGCAGAAGAGCTTCCTTCAAACTCTTATAAGAATCTTCGTACTCAACGTACTTTCCGATCAGGCCGATGCTGACCTCGCGCTCCGGATTGTTCATCCGCTCGAGCATCTCCGTCCAGCGCGACAGATTCCGTTTACCGGCGTTCAGGTGCAGCAGACCCAGAATCGTCTCGTCAACTCCCTGATCGGCGAAGACCAGAGGGACCTCGTAAACGGAACGCACATCTTTCGCAGTAATGACGCCTTTAACGTTAACGTCGCAGAATAATGCGATCTTTTCCTTTACATCGTCGGGCAGCGAGCGTTCCGACCGGCAAAGCAAGATATCGGGTTGAATACCAACTGCGCGCAGTTCCTTAACACTGTGTTGTGTGGGCTTGGTCTTCAACTCCTGCGCAGCGGCGATCCACGGCACGAGCGTGAGATGAATGAAGAGCGTATTGTCACGCCCCTCCTCATGACGCATTTGACGGATCGCCTCAATAAAAGGGAGCGACTCTATATCGCCGACCGTACCGCCGATTTCGACGATAGCCACGTCAACGTCTGTGGCCACTTTGCGGCAAGCGGCTTTGATCTCATTGGTAACGTGGGGAATTACCTGCACAGTCTTTCCCAGATAATCGCCGCGCCGCTCGCGGGCGATGATGTTTTCATAAATCCGGCCGGAAGTGAGATTGTTCGATTGCGTCAGGACTGCGTGAGTGAAACGCTCGTAGTGGCCTAAATCGAGGTCGGTTTCCGCGCCATCATCGGTGACAAATACTTCACCATGCTGGAAAGGACTCATCGTACCCGGATCTATGTTGAGGTATGGATCGAACTTCTGAAGAGTGACGCGCAGCCCGCGACTTTCAAGAAGACAGCCAATCGATGCAGCCGCGATGCCCTTCCCGAGAGACGAGACGACGCCACCGGTTACAAAGATGTATTTAGCCATTAGCCTCCATCGGTTTCAAATTTATCCGCCACCGAGCAAAAGAGCTGATTGACACGGTCGAGGTCTTCCTGCGTATCGACACCCAGGGATTCGTAATCGGTCGCGACGACGCGAATGCGATATCCATTTTCAAGCGCGCGCAACTGTTCCAGTCGCTCGGCCCGTTCTAATGGACCTATTGTGAGATCGGGATAATGCACCAGGAAATCGGGCCGGTAGACATATAGGCCGATATGCTTGAAGTAAATCGGATCGCCACTGCGGCCGTCGCGTTCATATGGAATCGGACAGCGGGAAAAGAAAATGGCGTCGCCGAGCAAATTAGTTACAACTTTGACGACGTTGGTATTGACGATATCGGAGGGATCGTGGATCTGCTTCTTGAGCGTCCCCATCATGACCGCTTCATCGCCATCGAGCACCGCCAGAATAGCGGCGTCGATCGCTTCCGGGTCGATCAGCGGCTCGTCGCCCTGGATATTTACATAGAGGGTCGCGCGCTCGGCGGAGGCAACCTCCGCCAGCCGATCCGTGCCGGAGGGATGCTCCGGACTGGTCATACGCACCCGGCCACCGAAACCCCGAACTACGGATGCGATGCGCTCGTCGTCGGTAGCCACCAGCACATCAGTCAAGTAGCGCGACATGCAGGCACGCTCCCAGACGTGCTGAAGCATGGGCCTGCCGGCTAGAGGAGCGAGAGCTTTACCAGGAAAACGGGAAGAGGCAAACCGGGCGGGAATCACGCCGAGAATTCGCGTCCGCACGTTCAAGTATAGCACCAAAATGCGCGACGGAGCTTAGTCGATAAGCCTGCTTAATCTCGCCTCTATAAAGTCAGAGGACGTCGTTCCGCAACGCTCAATGCCGTGAGGAAACCGCGCTCGCCTCATCCTTCGCCTGCTCTACAATTCCCTCGATTTCCTGCCGGTACTTCTTCAGAAGTTCCTCGGAATCGGCCTCGAAGCGCATCACGAGAACAGGCTGGGTATTGGAAGCTCGTACCAGACCCCATCCTTTCTCAAATGGCACGCGCACGCCATCGACATCCACTACCCGATGACGCTGCTTTACGATGCTACTCACCCTTTCCATGACCTGAAACTTCAAATCGTCCGGGCAATCGACTCTCAACTCCGGAGTGGAAACCATTTTCGGAATACCTTCGAGCTGATGTGATAGCGGCTTGCCGGAATTCGCCACGATTTCAATCAAGCGGCAGGCGGCGTACAGCGCGTCGTCGTAGCCGTAATAGCGATCGGCGAAGAACATGTGGCCGGACATTTCACCGGCTAATTCGGCATGTTCTTCCTTCATCTTCGCCTTGATCAGCGAGTGCCCCGTCTTGTACATAATTGGCTTGCCGCCCAACTCCGCAAGCCTGTCGTACATCAACTGCGAGCACTTCACCTCCCCAATGAAAGTCGATCCCGGCTTTCGCGAAAGAATTTCGCGTCCGAAGATCAGCAAAAGCATATCGCCATAAATGACAGAGCCCTTTTCGTCTATCGCTCCGATGCGATCGCTGTCTCCATCGAATGCTATGCCTAACTCGGCCTCGTGCGCTTTCACCGCCTTCTTCAGATCCGCCAAATTTGAAAGTACAGTTGGGTCCGGATGATGATTCGGAAAGTTGCCATCCATCTCGAAATACAGAGGAATAGCATCGAGGTTGAGCTTCCCGATCATTCGATGAAGTACCGGGCCCGCTGTTCCGTTCCCGGCATCGAAAACAACCTTGACCTTGCGTGAAAACTTGAACTGTGACGTAATCTCGTCCACGTAGGGCGTTACCGCATCCACTTTTTCGACCGAGCCCTTACCCGATTCGAAATCGCCGGCCTGGATCATCTTCCGGATCTCTTGAATGGCCGCCCCATGCAGCGTGCCAGGACCGCTTACCGTTTTGAACCCGTTGTACTCGGGCGGATTATGGCTGCCGGTAATCATCACAGCACCACTTGCGTGAAAATGTATGGCCGAATAATAGAGGACCGGCGTCGGCACGGTTCCGATATCCAGTACTCGCGCCCCGGCCTCGAGAAAACCTCTAAGGACGGCTTCGTGGAGCCGTGGGCTGCTCAGCCGGCAATCGTTGGCAAGACAAAGGTCGCGGCTGCTGCCGTGCCGGATCAGGTAAGTAGCCAGCGCCCGCCCGAGTTGTTCGACATCCGGATCGAGCAGTTCCTTTTCGGCGATGCCCCGAATGTCATACTCGCGAAAAATTTCCGGATGAAGCATATGTCCCTACTAAAGAATAGCCGCAGTAGCCGTGAGTTGATGTTTCGTTTTAATGACAGGTTTAGATCAGTTCTTCGCGCCTGACCACGAGGCTTTCCAGGTAATCAAGGTCTATCTCGTAGCCGAAGCCCGGAGCGTCGCTAACCTCGATAGTTCCTCGCGGCGTCACCTCCACCGGAGGCTTGATGATATCGCGTTTCCAGTAGCGCTGGCTCGCGGAAACGTCGCCAGGCAATACAAAATTAGGCAGCGTCGAAAGTGCAATATTGTGTGCGCGCCCGATGCCCGCCTCTAGCATCCCGCCGCACCACACCGGAATGGCACTTGTCTGGCAAACGTCATGAATGCGCTTAGCTTCCGCGAATCCTCCGACGCGCCCTAGCTTGATATTGATGATGCGGCCCGCTTTCAATTTGATCGCCTGCTTCGCCTGATGAGCCGTGCGGATGCATTCATCGAGGCAAATCGGTGTTTCGATCTTCATCTGTAATTTCGCATGATCGATGATCTCGTCGTGCCCAAGCGGCTGTTCGATCATCATCAAATAGAACTCGTCCAGCGCCTTCAGTCGCTCCTGGTCATTCAATGTATAGGCCGAATTCGCATCTGCCATCAGCCTGATCTTGGGAAATCGCATCCGCACCTGGCGAACGACGTCAATATCCCAACCCGGCTTGATCTTCATCTTGATCCGCTGATAACCCGCCTTCAGCTCAGTCTCGATCTTTTGAAGCAGCTGTTCTAGCGTGTCCTGAATACCGATCGAAACACCGCACGCGATTTCTTTTCGCGCACCTCCTCCAATCCTCTTCCACAACGGCTCGTTGTGAATTCTGGCTTCAAGGTCCCAAACCGCGGCTTCCATCCCGCCCCGCGCCATGTTGTGCCCGCGTATGTGCGCCGTCCGCGGTCCCACTTCGCTTGCAGAATCAAACTTGTATCGGATCACACGCGGCCCGATGTATTCGATCAGAAGCGGCCAAACCGATCCGGTCCACTCTTCGTTGTAGAAGGGATTCTCTCCAGCCGTTACTTCGCCCCACCCCGAAATTCCGTCGGAGATCGCCTCCACCAAAACAATGTCGCGTTCATAAGTGCGGCCGAAGCTCGTCTCAAAGAAATGCACGAGCGGCATGCGAATGTGCCTTAGAACGATTCGCTCTATGCTGATTGCCATGAACCTAGCAGGTACGTACCCGTTTTCTCGCTTCGCTCGAAGCCGATGACCGCAAGATCTGCTCGAAAGTACCGCTCGAACTGGCTGGCAATCTCGGCCTGTATTTCACGCGCTCGTTCCGGTTCGCGGCCCCGCAGTTCAGCAATCTCATTTGCCACCGAGATACGCGCCTCTACAGCCGTTTTTGGGAGAGACCCAGTCTCGACCAGCTCTTTCACACGCCTCGATTCGATCCACCACTCCGGCACCAGGCGGTCAGTCGGTAAGCCGCCATGCAGGTGGCTCGAGGTCCTGCCGTATTGATTCGGCACATAGCGCCGCACAATTGCACCCAATCGTTCGATATTGAAGAAAGCATTTTTCAATTCGAGCGGATCGAATGTCCATTCGATCAGATCAATGCCGGATTCAATCGCATACTTACGCTGCTCGAATTTCAGTTTCCGGCCGAGTCCGGTATTCCGGTAAGCCGGCAATACGCCGAGCATGTGGCTGTGGAGATAATGTTTTCCATCCGGCTTTATTCCGGGGATACAAAGGCAAAAAGCGACCATCTTGTTGTCGTCGAATGCCCCTAAAACCTGCCCGCCAATCTTGCTCGCCACCACAAATAGGCGCAACGGAAGCAACTCCACGTCGTCAAACCCCCAGATCTCACGTTGTAATCGGACGACCTCAGCGAAATCGCTCAGAGCGGAGAGCGGATGGATTTGAACGGCGGCAGAGAAGGTAGGAGCAGCGGGCACGCGTTCCTCATTGTAAAGCAGGCCGTTTGGAGCTACGCCTTGGGAGAATACAAGGCGAAAGACTAAACTGGTCTTTGGTTCATAATCTTTACGAATAGATAAATCAGGAGAATTCTTTTGCCTTTTGAAAAAAGAGTAACGTTGCGCGGCAGTGAGAAACCGCCCCTCCCAGGTTTCGAAGAAGTGAGCATGCCCATTTCTCAGAAACAGATTCAGGTAACAGTAATCTTGGAGCGAAAGAGCGGCCGCCCGGTGCGCGGAAAGGGCGCAGCCCCGAAACGTATCGCTCCAGCCAAGTTTGCCGCCAAGTACGGGGCCGATCCAGCCGCTATCGCAACGGTGGAGAAATTCGCACATTATGCCGGTTTAACTGTGGTGGAAAGCAATGTCGCCAAGCGGCGTGTCGTGCTTTCCGGTCCGACCCAAACCGTTGCACAAGCCTTTGGCGCAAAACTCGCCTGTTATCGATCGACATCATCAAACGGGGCAACCTATCTGGGCCGCACCGGATCATTGACCATCCCGGAGGAACTCGAGGGGCACGTCATGGCTGTGCTCGGAATCGACTCCCGGCCGATCGCGCGCGCCCATATCCGCCGGCATCCGAAGCAGGCTGCGGCGACGACTTATACACCTCCGCAAGTGGCCGCCCTCTACAATTTCCCTAACGTATCCACGGCTTCCGGCCAAACTGTGGGTGTCATCGAACTCGGCGGTGGTTATCAAAGTTCGGACCTTCAAACCTACTTCAGCCAGATCAACATCACCGAACCTTCCGTAACAGCCGTTTCGGTAGACGGCGGCACGAATTCGCCCGGTTCAGACGCAGATGCCGAAGTGATGCTCGATATCGAGGTCGTTGGGTCAGTTGCACCTGGTGTGAACATCGCGGTTTACTTCGCCCCGAATACCGACCAGGGCTTCATCGACGCGATCACCGATGCCGCTCAGGACACGAGCCGCAAGGTTTCCGTCATCTCGATCAGTTGGGGAGGCCCGGAAGACTCCTGGACGCAGCAGTCGCAGACCGCGATGAACGCGGCGCTTCAGGACGCCGCCACGTTAGGTGTCACGGTGGTAGTGGCGGCTGGAGACAGCGGTTCTAGCGATGGCGAAACCGACGGCAAATTGCACGTCGATTTTCCCGCATCAAGTCCCTACGCTCTTGCCTGTGGCGGAACGAAACTGGAGGGAAGCGGATCAACGATTTCTTCCGAGACAGTCTGGAACGAAGTTGCTAATCAAGAGGGCGCAACTGGTGGTGGAGTGAGCGCAGTCTTTGCACTGCCCAGCTGGCAATCTTCCGCGAAGGTGCCCGCTGAACCGCAGACCGGATTCGCGGGGCGTGGCGTCCCCGATGTCGCCGGCAACGCCGATCCATCGACCGGGTATCAAGTGATCGTCGATGGGCAGAGTGAAATCGTGGGCGGTACCAGCGCTGTCGCGCCGTTGTGGGCAGGGCTGATCGCGGTGATGAACCAACAGCTCGGCACTTCGCTCGGCTTCATCAACCCGCAGCTATATCCCCTTGGCGAGGCCGATTTTAACGACATAACCAGCGGCAACAACGATGACAGCGGGCTGGGCTACTACAGCGCCGGACCGGGCTGGGATGCCTGCACCGGTTTAGGCAGTCCGAAGGGCTCGGCTTTACTCGCCGCCTTGACACCGAAGTAACTGAACGATGGCCGGCCGTTCTGAGATCCCCGGCAGCGCTCCCGTACGACCAGCGGAAGAGCCGCAGACCTCTCTGGCAGCCAACCAAACGCTAACCGCATCGATCATTCTCGAACGGCACTCTCAGCAGGATGTCGCGGCCGTTGAAGCATTCGCCAAACAATATGGTTTGCAGGTTACGGAAGCCAGTGCTGCCAAGCGCACGGTGAAGGTGTGCGGATCGGCGGAAGCTCTTGGCCGCGCTTTTGGCGTCACCCTCAAAGCCTTCGGCGATTACATCGGCTATCAGGGCCCATTGACGGTTCCCGATAACCTCTCGGGAATTGTCATGGCAGTGCTCGGGCTGGACACCCGGCCTATTGCCCACACTCAGTAAAGCGGTGCTTCGCCCGGAGGGCGGGTCTTCCAGCGGCGATGAATCCACATCCATTGGTCTGGATACTGACGGATGATGCCCTCGATCTCGGCATGAATACGCTGGGTATCTACTGCCTCGTCACCGGTCATTTCAAGGGGCGGAAGAAAATGTAAAACATATCGCCCCGCATCGTCCCAGACTGCGAATCCGGGGACGACGGGAGCCTGAGAATGGTAAGCGAGTTTCACAAACCCGGAGTTGGCGCAGGCCGGCTTACCAAAGAAATCGATGAATACGCCCTCCGCTTCAGCCGTGTTCTGATCGATTAGAATACCGACCGCTTCGTTATCCCGTAGCGCACGCAGAACAGCGCGCGCACCATCCTGCTTGTAGATCAGCCGGTTACCGGATAATACACGCCGCATCTCGACCAAACGATCAATCATCGGATTATCGAGTGGCCGGACCATCACATTCATCGGCTCCGTCATGAGCGCGTGCGCAAACGCGCTCAGCTCCCAATTGCCTAAATGGGCAGTCGCGATCAGAACACCTCTGCCGCAGCGCTTTGCATTTTGATAATGCTCCAGGCCTTCATATTCGATCCAGCCGCTGATGTTCGATGTGTTCAGGTCGGGGAAACGCGCTAGAGCTAAAATCAGACGCGCCACATTACGAAACACGCCGGTGATGAGGCGCTCGCGGTCCTGCTCGCTCATTTGCGCGTAGGCAAATGAAAGATTCTTCCGCGCGACGCGGCGCAGTTTCGGAACTAACCGATCGAGCAATTCTGCCGCTGCCTGGGCCACGTGCCTGGCTAAAGATAAAGGAAGACGTCGAAGCAGTGCCACCAGCAGTGCCGCAACTGCATACTCGGCATGAATTGCCAGCCAGCTTTTCTTTTGGACCAATCCTGAAGTCACCTAAGTAATCGCCCGGCAACGCACTGCGCAGGGCTTGGCGATTGCTGGCCGGTGTTGACCAAGCCCTGCTTGGCTGCCAGGCTAGCTTCCCTCGATCCAGCCGCCGCCCAAGACCAGGTCGCCATCGTAGAAGACAGCAGCCTGTCCTGGAGTAATTGCCCGCTGTCCTTCTTCGAAACGGACTTCGACGCGCGCCCTATCCGCAGTAGGTACGAGCAGGGCGGGAGCCGCTGCATGTTTATTGCGAATCTTCACGTGCGCGCGCCGGGGCTCATCGACCGGTGGAATGGATACCCAGTTGACGTTGCGAGCGATCATGTTGCGTCGCTTGAGATCACTATCGCTGCCGACAATCACACGCTGAGTTGCCGGCTCCGTCGAGATCACATAGAGTGGCTCGGCAGCCGCCACCCGCAAGCCGCGGCGCTGTCCAACGGTGAAGTGATGGGTCCCGCCGTGCCGTCCCACAACACGTCCGGTGGTATCCACAATCTCTCCTTCGATTGCCGCCGGGTCAGTGCCCTGCTCTCTGAAGTAAGCGTCTATAAAAGCCGCATAATTACCATTCGGTACGAAGCAGATTTCCTGGCTGTCGTTCTTCTCAGCTACGGGTAAAGCGAGCTCTTTAGCGAGCTGCCGGACTTCCAGCTTCATCATGCCACCGAGCGGAAACATTGTCCGAGCTAACTGCGCCTGCGTCAAACCAAACAGAAAATACGTCTGGTCTTTGGAAGCATCAAGACCCGTACGCATCTGATAACGACCGCTGCCCTCGTCGAAATTCAGTCGTGCATAGTGACCTGTCGCGATCTTCTCCGCCCCGACGCCATCCGCCATGTTGAGAAATTCGTCGAATTTGATGAAGTTGTTGCAGAGCGTGCAAGGAATGGGTGTTCTGCCGGCCAGGTAATCAGCCACAAAAGGTTTTACCACGTGCTCTTCGAAGCGTTCTTCGAAGTTCACGACGTAATACGGAATGCCGAGCAGCGAGGCCACGAAGCGGGCATCGTAAACATCATCAAGCGAACAGCAGCGGCCCGTCGCACCCGCTTTCGGCACGAGTTCAGGTAAGCGCCGCTGGTTCCACAGCTGCATCGTCAAGCCGACAACTGAAGATCCCTGACGCTGCAATAATCCGGCCACAACGGAGCTATCAACGCCGCCTGACATGGCCACGGCGATCGGCGCTTCAATGAGCGACAAGTTGCCGCCCCTCCAATTCCTTGTTGGTGCGCAAACGCCTTACAGTTTTGATTACCATTTCACTTAGCCGGTCCGTGTCGTCCAAAGTGTTATCCCTGCCAAACGAGAAGCGAATACTTGACCGTGCTTCGGGCACACTCCGGCCCATCGCCAACAGAACGTGCGAGGGCTCGATCGACCCGCTACTGCAGGCTGAACCGGTGGAGACGGCAAATCCGGCTAAGTCAAGCGCAATCAGGAGAGCCTCCCCCGAGACACCGTGAAACAGGAGATTGCTGGTATTGGGTAAACGCTTCGCGATACTACCGTTCACTTCGACCGCGTCCAGACTCGAAAGAACCTGTTCCTCAAAGCGGTCCCGCAGAAGTGCGATCCCGTCCATTGAGTGTTGCTGCAAGAGCTCTGCAGCGCGTGCAAAGGCAATAGCTCCGGGCACGTTCTCAGTACCAGCACGGCGATCACGCTCGTGTCTTCCACCGAACTGAATTCCTTGCAAGGGCGTGTCTTTGCGCACGTAAAGTGCGCCCATACCTTTCGGCCCATAGATTTTGTGAGAGCTCACAGAGTAGAGATCAACTCCGAGCGCCGCAAGGTTCACATCGAGCTTGCCGAATGCCTGCACTCCGTCAACATGCAGATATACATTCTGGCCTGAGGCGCGTAGCTCGCTGATAAGCTGAACCGCTTCTTCGACCGGTTGAATGGAACCCGTCTCATTGTTGGCGTGCATCACCGAGACCAGAACAGTTTCAGGGCGGATGTGCCTCTTGAGATCAGCCGCATCCGCTAGCGTGAACTTAACGCCTTCCTGCTCTAGTCGCCGTATGGGACCAAGTACAGAGGGATGTTCAATGGGAGTTGTTACAACGTGCTTATGCTGAGTCGCCAGGTTCCGAACCAGGCCCAGAATAGCCAAATTATTTGCTTCGGTCCCGCCACTTGTGAAAACCACCTCGTTGGCTGCGCAACCGAGTGCACCGGCAATAGCAACCCGCGCCCCCTCCAACCGCTGGCGGGCCGTTTGTCCCGCACGGTGTGTACTCGAGGCATTGCCCGGCACGTCCCTCAGCGCAGCAACATACGCCTCAATGACTTCGGGCGCAGGCGGGGTAGTCGCGTTGTGATCGAAGTACAACAAGGGGAATACTTACAATTTTAACAGTCTATGCTCGCTCCCATCGTCACGCTCACTACCGATTTCGGTCAGAAGGATCACTACGTTGGAACAATGAAGGGCGTCATCCTGAGCCGGTGCCCGAATGCGCAGTTGGTCGACATATCTCATGAAATCGAGCCATTCTCAATTCTCTCGGGCGCTTATGCGATCAGCCAAAGCGCACCATACTTCCCACCCGGAACGGTTCACCTGGTGGTCATCGATCCAGGGGTGGGGACTGAGCGTAAGCCTTTGCTCGTTCGGGCCAGTGGGCAATTTTTTGTTGCACCGGACAACGGTGTACTGAGTTTGGTCCTGAGGCGGGACCCAACCGCGCAGGCGCGCGAGATTTCTAATCGCGATTTATGGCTTCCCTCAGTATCCGCAACCTTCCACGGCCGGGATATTTTTGCCCCCGTAGCCGGCGCACTTGCCTCTGGCAAAACAACACTCGAGGAAGTGGGCACACGCATCGAGCGCCCTGTTCTACTGCCCGATCTCGCTCCTCAACAGACAGGGCCAAAGTTGTGGCGAGGGGCGGTCCTCAGCGTCGATCACTTCGGGAATGTGGTTTCGAATTTCCAGTCCGGCGAATTCGCGGCCGCTTTGCAGAAGAAATTTACGATCAGCACGGGAACCGGCCGGATCACCGCCGCTCGCTCCTCATTTGGTGGCGCACCTTCCCACCTTTGTTTCGCTTATCCTGGCAGCTCGGGCTTTATTGAGCTGGGTATAAATCAAGGTAGTGCCGCAAACCATTTGCAGGTGAAGCCGGGAGCGGCGGTGGATCTAGAAACCTGCGATTGACGATACAATCGGTTGATATCACACAATCGGGTGATATCTCCCCGAAATGCCAATCGCCGAACCAATTACGCAAAACCGAGCCGCCGAATTCCGTAAGAAATTCGAAGAGAAAATCATCGTCGCCGACGGCGCGATGGGCACAATGCTCTATGCCAAAGGCATCTTCATTAATCGTTGTTTCGACGAGCTCAATTTGTCGGCGCCCCAGTTGGTGAAGGAGATCCATCAGGAATATGTACGCGCGGGCGCCGACTTCATCGAAACCAATACGTTCGGCGCTAACCGGGTACGTCTTGCCGCGTTTGGCTTTGCGGAGAGATTGCGGGCCATCAACGAAACCGGTGTTCGCCTGGCACGCGAGGCGGCGGGTGAAAGGGCCTTTGTGGCGGGCGCGATCGGCCCGCTCGGCACCCAGATAGAGCCCCTGGGTCCGATGTCGTTCGCGGAAGCCCGCGCTATCTTTCGCGAGCAGGCGGAAGCCCTTGTACATGCCGGCGTCGATCTGATCGTATTGGAAACTTTTTACGATTTACCGGAGCTACGCGAAGCCGTCCATGCGACCCGCGAAGTTGCCGGACGGGAGATGGTGCTCATCGCGCAGGTCACCGTCAATGATGATGGCTCACTGCGCGATGGAACCAGCACATCCACGTTTACTGGAAACCTCGACGCATGGCCGGTCGACGTAATCGGTATTAACTGTTCAGCGGGACCTAAGGTAGTACTCGAAACGATCGAGAAAATGTTGCCGGTTACCTCCAAACCGTTGAGCGCAATGCCCAACGCAGGTGTTCCTGCAACGGTCGAGGGGCGCAATATCTATCTCTGCTCGCCCGAGTACATGGCACAATACGCACGTCGTTATCTGCAAGCCGGTGTGCGTGTTATCGGCGGCTGCTGCGGTACTACCCCCGAACACATCAAGCAAATTTTGGGTGAGGTCCGCTCTCTCCAGCCCGTTAGGAAGCGCACCGCCAACCGCCACAGTAGAGGAACCCAGCAAAGCGGAAGTCAAACGGCTCGCCAAAGTGCCATTTGCAGAGAAGTCGCAGCTCGCCGCAAAGCTGGCCGCAGGTAAGTTCGTCGCGTTTGTGGAGATTCTGCCGCCTCGTGGCGTCGATGCCGCGCGAGAGGTCGCGGGCGCAAAGTTGTGCAAGGAACATGGCATTGACTGTATTAATGTTCCCGACGGTCCGCGCGCAAGCGCCCGGTTAAGCGCCCAGGTCACCTGCCAGCTCATACAGCAGCAGGCCGGAATCGAAGCAGTGCTTCATTTTTGTTGCCGGGATCGCAATATTCTTAGCATTCAATCCGAACTGCTGGGCGCTCACACCACCGGCGTGCGAAATCTCATCTGTATAACCGGCGATCCGCCTCGTATGGGCACCTATCCCGATGCCACTGCTGTCTTTGACGTCGATTCAATCGGCTTGACGAATATTGTGAATAATCTCAATCAGGGCCTGGATATCGGCGGTAATCCCACCGGTTCGCAAACGGCTTTGGTGATCGGGGTGGGAGCCAATCCGGGTGCTCTTAACATGGACGAGGAATTGCGCCGCTTCGCGTGGAAGGTGGAAGCCGGCGCCGAATACGTAGTAACTCAACCAGTCTTCGATCTCGATCTCCTGGAACTGTTTCTTCGCAGAACTGAACAATATGGCTTACCCATAGTGGCCGGCATTTGGCCCTTGACCAGTTATCGGAATGCGGAGTTTATGGTGAACGAGCTGCGTGTGCCGGTACCGAACGACTACATGGAGCGGATGCGTAAAGCCGATAGCGCCGAGAAGGCTCGCGCCGAGGGAGTAGCCATCGCTCGCGAGATGACAAGCAAAGTGCGGCGGATGGTCCAGGGTGCCCAATTAAGTGCTCCCTTCGGGCGTTACGATATGGCCGTACAGGTTGCCGAAGCGCTTGGCGAACGGTAAACTGGCGAAGTACTTGCTCCGGCGAAATCCGGGATTTCTAATGCATCTAGTCCTCACGTGGCTACTGACCTAATAGAAATAGATCCGGAAAATCCATCCATCGATGCTGTCGAGCGCGCGCTGCACGAGATTCGCCGCGGCAGACTGGTTGGCGTGCCGACCGACGCACTCTACGTCTTGGTCGCCGATCCATTTAATCTGCTCGCGGTGACAAAGGTATTTGCCACTAAATCGCGTGAGAGCGTTCGGTCGCTTCCACTCGCCGTCTCGGACGTTCTGATGGCAGAGGATTTGGCAAAAGAACTAAACAGTCGTTTCTATATCCTGGCCCGCCACTTCTGGCCCGGCCCTCTGACCATGATTGTGGCGGCAGGCGCGCGAGTGCCTCTCAAAGTAACGGGTAACACGGGGCGACTGGCGCTCCGGCAAGCCAAATCACCGGTACTCGATGTGCTTCTCGAAAAGAGTGGCCAACCTCTGATCGCAACCAGCGCGAATCTTTCCGGTCAGCCAACCATGGCCAGCGGAATCGATTTGTTTGCTGCCATGGACGGAAGCATCAGTCTGGTGCTTGACGGCGGCTTATGCACCGGTCAAGGCCCAACCACTGTGGACATCACGGAACCTTATTGGAAAGTAATCAAAGAAGGAGCCATCTCTGAAAAGGAGATCGCCGAACGGCTGAAGGCTGTTTAGCCCGAGATGTACTTTCTCTGGTATTCTTTGAGGGAAGCGTTCCCCGCGAGAGCGTCTGCCTCGGTCTCCTAAAAATTGATCCGATAGTCAATGTCATGGAGTCCTGCTCGGATGATGTACCTGTGTGCAAGCTCCGGCATGTGCCATGGAGAAGCCTAACGGTGCTCGGGGGATTCCCCCCTTGTTTTTCTTGGGGTCAATGACGGAGTCTGATTCGGAAGCTCTCGCAGGGAACGCTCTTCTTTTCTCCGCTCGATGAACATTCTTTTTATCGGCGACATTTTCGCCTCCAGCGGACGTGCGATCGTCGCCGATAATCTCAACCGGCTGATGGCCCAATACGAGATAGCGCTGGCGATTGCGAATGCAGAGAACAGTGCGGGAGGTTTCGGTATCACTCCTCTTATCGCTGAGGAGCTACTCTCATTGGGGCTCGACGTGTTGACCGGAGGAAATCACAGCTTCGACAAGCGCGAGATTCACGATTACATCGATCACCAGCCGCGTCTGCTACGGCCGGCGAACTATCCGCCCGGATTAGCGGGAAGCGGCGTCTTTATTGGGAAGGCGCGCAATGGCAGTCCCATACGCAGTTCTTAATCTGCAAGGCCGGGCTCACATGGCCAATATTGACTGCCCGTTTCGAAAAGCAGACGAGCTTTTGGCCTCGCTCGACCCAGCCATCAAGATCCGGCTCGTCGATTTCCACGCTGAGCTGACTAGTGAGAAGATGGCGATGGGCTGGCATCTGAATGGCCGGGCTACTGCCGTAATCGGCACACACACTCACATCCCCACCGCCGATGCGAGGATCCTTCCTGGCGGAACAGCGTACCAAACCGATGCTGGCATGAGCGGACCATACGATTCCGTTATTGGTGTGGATAAGCAAACTGTCGTGCGACGTTTCTTAAGCGGATTGTCCGGACGTATGGAAGCTGCCCGCCTTGGGCCTGAATTGCACGGGGTCGTTATCAGAGCTGATGAAACGACCGGCCAGGCACTTGCCATCGAGCGGATCTGGTGTACGAAATAAACGAACGTTTTCTGTAATCGGCAGGCTATCGACAACAAGGAACGCCATGCACGAATACGATGTCGCTCTTAAGCTCTTGCTGCAAGGCTCGGCAGATACCGTGTTGCGGCAGCTGACGGGCGGTATTAGCGTGACACGCTGGCTGAATCCGGAAATGCCACAAGTACAAACAAGTCGCGTGGACCTATTGGGAGCGGCCGGGGAAAACAGTCTTGTGCACATTGAATTCCAAAGCTCAAATGATCCGGATATGGCTCTAAGAATGGCCGAGTACGCCTTACGGATCTATCGGAAATTCCGGATCTTTCCAAAGCAGATTGTTCTCTATGTTGGCGAGCCAAAGTTACGGATGAGCGAGAGTTTGATCGAGCCCAACACACTCAATCCTGATTTGGTCTTTCGGTATACCCTCCGAGACTTTCGGGACCTCGATGGGACAGCTTTGCTCGACAGTAGTCATATCGAAGATAATATTCTGGCCGTCTTGACCCGCTTGCAGGATCAGGCAGCAGCCGTCCGGCGCATTCTTTCACGCATCGCAACTACGGAGGAGCCGGCCCGGCACGCGCTTTTTACCCAATTTCTGATAATCTCAGGGTTAAGGCGGCTGGAGCAGACTATTAAAGAGGAAGCGCGAAAGATGCCGATTTTGAATGATATTCTCGGCCATGAAGTGATTGGCCCAGCGATTCTGCAGGGGCGGCAGGAAGGCCGCCAGGAGGGCCGCCAGGAAGGCCGGCAAGAAGGCCGCCAGGAGATTCTCCGTCGACAGCTTGAGAAACGCTTCGGTCCACTCTCGAAATCGATTGAAGCGCGTCTTTCCGGTCTGTCTGCCTCCGAACTTGACGAAGTTGCAGTACGTCTTCTGGATGCGAAACGTCTCGATGAGTTATTCCCCGAGACATAGCCATCGGCCGCCCACAGAATAGTCGGGCTCATCCGCTATTCAGCGTCAGCTCGGGTTCGGCTATCGCCGCATCCAACGATACGCCTTCCCAGCGCGCGACAACCGCCGTTGCCACGCAGTTTCCCAACACATTGACGGACGTGCGGCACATGTCCATCAGAGCATCGACGCCCAGAATCAGGGTAACGCCTTCGAGCGGAAGATGAAACGTGCCCAATGTGCCGGCGAGAATCACGAGAGAGGCGCGTGGGATTCCGGCGACCCCTTTGCTCGTCAACATCAGAGTAAGCAGCATGGTAATCTGTGTGCCGATCGATAGGTGTACTCCGGCGGCTTGCGCAACAAAAATAGATGCCAGCGAAAGATAAAGCGTGGAACCATCAAGGTTGAAACTATAGCCGGTTGGCAGGACAAAACCCACAATGTGTTTCGGCGCTCCAAAAAGTGTCATATTCTCCAACGCGAGAGGGAGCGCGGCTTCGCTCGAAGCGGTGGAAAAGGCAATCAGAAAAGGCTGGCGAATCGCTTGAAAGAAGCGGCCCATAGGCACTCGGGCGATGGCCAGCGCGCCGCCGAGCCCGATCACAACAAACAAGATCTCCGCAATGTACAAGGCCCCAACCAGCCTCCCCAGGCTGAGCAGAACACCGATACCTTTTGAGCCAACCGTGACTGCGATTGCGGCTCCCACACCAAAAGGAGCGAAGTACATGACGTATTTGGTGTAGCGGAACATCACCTCTGCCACCGCATTTGCGAACGTGACCACCGGCTCAGCCTTACTCCCGATGGCCGAGCAGGCTGCCCCAAACAAAAAGAAAAAAACCACCATCTGCAAAACATCATTCTGAGCCAGTGATTCGAAGATGTTTTGCGGAACTGCGTGTTCCAGAATCTGACCCAAAGAACCCGGTTTTGCCAACGCTGGCGACGACGCGCCGGTCTCGGTCGGCAGGCGTAGCCCTGCGCCCGGCTGCGCAAGATTTACTGTAATCAGGCCGATGGCGAGCGCCACAGTCGTGGCAAGCTCGAAATACACAAAGGCCTTTATGGCGATGCGGCCCATCGTTTTGAGCTCGCCTGCGGAAGCGATACCGGCCACCAGGGTTCCGAACAGAAGCGGCCCTACGATGGATTTGATCAGCCGTAGAAAGATGTTGCTGATCGGGGCCAGTCCCTTAGAGAAGTTCGGGAAGAACGCGCCCAGCAGAATGCCGGCAGTCAGCGCGATGAATATCCAGGAAGTGAGGGAGAGTTTTTTGAGGATGCCCATAATATTTTCGGCGCCGTTCTATCAAGTACCGCGACGGGCAAACTAGACGGGCCCCTACTCGCCCTCACATCACAAATCGATCACTCATATCTTAAAGCAGCTGATGGATCGAGCCTCGCCGCCCTGCGTGCCGGCAGGAAGCTGGCCATTAACGCCACTACCAGAAGGAAGATCGTCGCACCAAAGAATGTCGCCGGGTCGTTCGATTTGAGCCCAAACAGAAGCGACCGGGCACTTGCAATTGCGGCCAGTGCCAGAAGCGTACCCAGAACTGCGCCACTCAACATCAACAGCCACGCCTCCTGAAGGACGGCTCGAACCACACTACCCCGGGTCGCGCCGAGCGCAAGGCGGATTCCGATTTCATTTCGTCGAGCGAGGACGGTGCTTGAGATTACGCCATATAAGCCGATAGCGGCCAAAAGCGCTGCGAGTGCGCCGAAGAAGCCGGAAAGAATCGCCATCAATCGCTCCCGTACAAGCCCATCGCGGACCTCTGTCTGGAACACGTGAAAATCGAAGCGAATGTCGGGAGAGATTTCACTCAACTTCTGCCGGACCGCCGAGATTAGTGCTGTGGGAGGCGATGACGAGCGTATAAAGACGTTTGGAAAGGCACTCACGCCGCGCTGTTCTGCGGATGCGAACACTTCCGGCGGAATTGGCTCCCGCAGATCGGCATATTTTGCGTCTTTCACCACACCCACAATCTGGTATCGGGTCGCGGGATAATTGGGTTCCGCGATGGTTCTGAACGCCTCACCGATAGGATTTCCGCCTTTGAGAAACTGCCGCACGAACGTTTCGTTGACAACCGCCACTCGTGGCGAAGAAAGAATATCGTGATCGTTCAGGGCCCGTCCTGCCAGGACCGGCTTACCCATAGTCGCGAAATAACCCGGGCTGACCCATGTGAACTTGGAAGCGCCTTGTTCACTCGAAAGATGAAAGCCGAGAGTCCAACTGCTTCCATCTAGCGGGATATGCGAAGAGATACCGGCAGATTTCACCTCTGGCAAACTTCGCAGCTGTTCCATTACGTTTCGCCAGTACAGGGTTGCCTGTTCCTCTGAGAGCGGCGCAACATGCGAGAAATCGAGTGAGGCAATTACGATGTCTTTCTCCCGGAAGCCTGCATTGATGGTCATCAAATTCCAGAAACTGCGGACGAAGAGCACCGCAGCAATAAGTAGCACGAGCGAAATAGCAACTTGCGCCACAATAAGTCCGTTTTGCAGCCAGCCGTTCTGGCGGCTCCCGGTCACGCTACGTCCACACGCCTTCATAGCTTCGCCGGGATTGGTCCGCGAGCCGCGCAGCGCCGGAATAAGCGCAAAAACGAGGCAGGTAAGGACCGCAACACTCGCTGTGAAGCCCAGGACGCGCCAGTTCAAACTGAGATCGAGATAGATCGCGTCCCGCTGTGTAGTGAGAAAGAGCACAATGGCTCGACCGAATAGGGCGGCCAGGCAGCCACCCAGAATCGCTCCTGTTGCGGCGAGTACGACGCCTTCGGACATCAACTGACGGACTAGACGCCATCGGGAAGCACCAATTGCAAGACGTACCGCCATTTCGCGCTCCCGCTGGGTAGCCCGGACCAGCATGAGATTGGCGAGATTGGCGCAAGCAATCAACAGCACCAGCCCCGTAATTCCAAGCAGCAACTCGAGAGAAGTATCGTATGTATCGCGCAAGCCGCTGACACCATTTGCAGCCCGGTATGCCGTGAGGCGGTTAGCCAAATAACTGCTATGCGAGGACGTCGATTCATATCCCGTCGGCACGGTGGCCTGGAAGATCGCGGGACTAATGGATGCGAGTTGGTCCCTCGCATGCGCGAGTGTCCAGCCCGGCCGCAGACGACCCATCACAGTGATGAAAGAGAAGTCACTGCGTCTGAGGGCATCATCTCCGGGCGAGTAGGATGGCAGAGAACAGAAAGGCACCGCCAGCGTAAACGTCTTACCAACTTCGGGCCCGGTGAAATTTTGCGCAGCGACTCCAACAATCTGGGTGGAATGACCATTGACAAGCAACGTGCTTCCGATCGCTGAATCGCGCCCGCCAAACTCGTTCTGCCAGAATCCATAGCTGATGACGGCCCCCGGTATTCCACATCCCATGTGATCGTCCTGGGGACTAAAGAGGCGTCCGGCTGCTGGCGCGATACCCAGAATAGAGAAAAGGCCGCCGCTCACCCAGAGCCCCGGTGTGGGATGTCTGCTAGCTCCTTTACCAAGTTCCAATGTGTTTGGAGACCAGGCGAAGACCCCGGAAAAACCCGCTTGATGATCGCGAATCAGTTCGAATATTGGATATGACAGCGAGCGGCCGCTTTGCGAAATACCGAATCGCGTATCGCCTTGGATCTGGATCAAAGCGAGGCTTTGTGGCTGCTGCACAGGGAGACTTCGCAAACGGACAGCATCGAGTAGAGCAAAAATAGCAGCATTTGCGCCGATTCCCAACGCCAGAGTTGCTGCCGCGGTTACGGTAAAACCCGGACTCTTCCTTAAAGTTCGCAGAGCCAGCCGTAAGTCCTGCATCGTAGACTCCAGCCAGCGTCCACCCCGCGCATCACGGCATTTCTCACTCACTTGCGTCATGCCGCCGAAGGATACAAGCGCCTCGCGTCGTGCCACTTCTTCCGAGAGACCCTGATTCCGGTAGTCGGAAACCTGTCGCTCGATGTGGTCCCGCAGCTCCTTGGAAAGCTCGGTTTCCAATTGCCGCTTTTTGAAAAGTCGTCCCAGCCAGCTCATAAAGCCTCACCCAGATTCAATACCGCTGCCACAGCCTCTGTCAGCCGCATCCAGTTCGCGGTCTCCGCCTTGAGCTGTGCCCTTCCCTTGGCGGTTAAGCTATAAAACTTCGCTTCGCGCCCGGTGTCGGACTCCTTCCATTCGGCTTTGAGAAAACCCTTGTTTTCGAGTCTATGAAGAGCTGGATACAGGGAGCCTTGCAGGACCTGCAATACATCCCGCGAAACCTGCTGAAGGCGCTGAGCAATGGCATAGCCATGAATCGGCCCCAAAGCGGCCACTTGAAGAATCAGCAGGTCGAGTGTGCCCTGCGGAATATCTGATTTGTCCGGCATGCCTTTTCCTTCTACATCATTCTAACATGTAGAAGATTGAGGCGTCGCCTACCGCTCGCCCCATTTCAGCTTTTCCCGCAGTACATCGAAGAAAAGCAGCTTCGGCGGACGGATCAATTGAATCGTTTTGGGAGAAGAGCAGCAGACCACTACGTCGCCTTTGGAAAGAGGTTCGCCAACCTGGCCATCAATCGTCAGGTAAGTCCCTTCGTCCCCATGCACGAGTATCTGAATCGTGCTTTTATCTGGAACAATAACCGGGCGATTCGTCAGCATGTGCGGGCAGATCGGCGTGAGGCAGAATGCTTGCACTGACGGAAAAATGACCGGGCCCCCGGCGGAGAGCGAATAAGCAGTAGAGCCGGTAGGCGTCGAAATGATAAGCCCGTCGGCTTTGTAAGCTGCTACGAAATGATTGTCGACGTGCGTGTCCAGGTCGATCATTCGAGCCAGCTCTGTCTTCGTGATTACGACGTCATTGAGCGCATCATACTCGGCTATAGTACGGCCCGTACGCCTGATTTCGCAATGCACCATTCGCCGATGTCCGATCCTGTGCTCGCCGGCCAATGCGCGCTCCAGTTCCGGATAGAGATCTTCCAGTCGAATAGCTGTAAGAAAGCCGAGGTGTCCTAAATTCACCGCAAAGAGCGGAATATTGCGTCCTTCGGCCACTCTGGCTGCGGAAAGCAAAGTACCGTCTCCGCCGAGCACGATGATCAGATCGGCGCCCGCAGGCACTTGCGTTCGTGGAAAATATTCGGCTAGCCCTGCATATTCCGCCGTTTGTTCATCACAGCGATAACCGATGTGCCGCTCGTCCAGCCAGCGCAGCAGGCCACTGACAATCTCCGCCGCCTCGGCGATTTTCGGCTTCGAAATGATGCCAACAGTCTTGATCTGACGCATTCTGCTTATGAATAGAGTAGCGGTTAACTCCGTCCGGACGCGTGCAGAAGAAATTCGCGATTCCCCTCCGCGCCCAAAATTGGACTGTCTGTAAGAGCGGTTTGAAAGCCCATCCCGGCCAGCACCTTCGCTACTTTCTTACACGCCGCTTGTTGAACCGCCGGATCGCGCACGATACCTCCTCGTCCGACGAATTCCCGCCCGGCCTCAAACTGTGGCTTAATCAGAATGATCCAATCACCTCCAGGCGTTAACAACGGCGCCAGCGCGGGAATCAGAAGCGTCACTGAGATGAAACTCACGTCGCATGTGATCACGTCAAGTCTTTCGCCGATCTCGTCGAGCGTCAAATACCGCGCGTTGATCCGCTCATGCAGGATTACTCGTGGATCGCCGCGCAGCTTCCAGGCAATCTGTCCAGCACCTGTATCCACTGCATGCACCCTGGCCGCGCCGTGCTGCAGAAGACAATCGGTGAAGCCACCTGTCGAAGTGCCCACGTCCAAACATGCCCGCCCATTGACATTTACCTGGAAATGCTCCAGGGCGGCCTGCAGCTTGAGGCCGCCGCGGCTGACATAGCGCAGTGGCTGCTCCACGCTGATGACATTTGTCTCGAGCACCAGGCGGCCCGGTTTATCCAGTTTCTGCCCATCGACCGTCACCTTACCGGCCAGAATCAAGGCCTGCGCCTTTTGGCGAGAGTCCGCCAGCTCGCGCTCGACCAACGCGACATCCAAACGAGTCTTGCCCGCCGGAGTCTTCAAGCCTTCCGCTGAACGATGAAATCGGCAATCTGGTGAAGACGTTGCGCTCTGTCGGCGAATGCGGTCAAAGCGCCGTGGGCCGCCAATCGCTCCTCCTCGGCCATTTCACGAGACCGTTCTAGACCGTAGACCGCCGGAAATGTGATCTTATGCTGTGCCTGATCTTTTCCCGCCGTCTTGCCCAGCGCCTCGGAAGATTCCTCGATGTCAAGGATGTCATCGATAATCTGAAAGGCGAGGCCGATGTGTTCGCCATAGGCGGAAAGCGCGGCAATCTGTTGCTCGGAAGCCCCGGCATAAATGGCTCCGATCCGAACACTCGCCCGCAGCAACGCTCCCGTTTTCGCGCTATGAATCGAATCGAGAAGCGCCGCCGTCGGCTTCTGGCGCTCGCCTTCGATATCGTTAACTTGACCGCCAATCATCCCGCCGACTGTGCCAGCCGCGCGGGACAGTTCCTCAACCATTCGGATTTTCTGCTGTGCGCCGACGGCCGGCAACCGGCTCAACACCTCAAATGACAAGGTCAGAAGTGCATCGCCGGCAAGAATTGCAATAGCCTCGCCAAAGACTTTGTGGCAGGTCGGCCGACCGCGCCGTAGATCGTCATTGTCCAGCGCGGGAAGATCATCGTGAACTAAAGAATACGTGTGCACCAGCTCGAGCGTCGCAGCAGCGTGTTCCACGCCCGCCGGTGAGTCGGTAACAGCACGAGCGGCGGCAATCGCGAGTATCGGGCGAATCCTTTTTCCGCCGGCGAATAAGCTGTAACGCATCGCCCGGTGAATCGAAGAGGGATCCACGGTTTCATCGGGAACCCATTCGTTGAGCACGCGGTCCACGGTATGAACTTGCTCTATCAGGAAATCTTCAAGAGCCGGTTGCTGTCCGGTTTTTGTCATTTGGAAGACTTGTCTGCATCAAACGGCATAACTGTCATTTCCGACCCACGTTTGATCAACATCTCGACTCGCGATTCGGCCTCTTCGAGTTGGCGCTTGCAACTGGCGCTCAACCGCATGCCATTCTCGAACAGCTGCAGACTTTCCTCAAGAGGCAGATCACCTTTTTCCAACGCTTTCACGATGTTCTCGAGCTGTTCCAGACTCGCTTCAAAGTTCGGCGAGGACGTGTTCTCCTCAGGCATCGTTTCATTGTAACGGTGCTGGTCAACTGAAGCGGTTGAGGAATTAATAGCTCGTTTCCTTTTTATAGGCGGTAAAAAAACCCTGCCAGAACATCAATTTTACAAGGGTTTTTGGGCGGGTTATTACCGTTTTCACGTCGCGCTGAGCCGCCCGTCGCGCATGGCGACAGTCCGGTCGGCGAATGCCGCTGCCTCAGGATTGTGCGTGATCATCAGTGTCGTTTGACCTGTGCTCTTATTCAGCTGACGCAGAATATCAAGCACCATTTGCGAGTTTTCCGTGTCCAAATTCCCCGTCGGCTCATCAGCCAGAAGAATAACCGGTTGGTTTACCAATGCCCGCGCAATGGCCACCCGTTGCTGCTCGCCGCCTGAAAGGGCCCGCGGCCGATGATCGAGCCTATTCTGAATTCCCAGTTGTTTCAGAACGTCGTCGAAACCCGGCGGTCTTTTTTTGGCGCCGGCTAAAGATCGCGCGATCCCGATGTTATCGTTTGCCGTCAAGGTAGGCAGCAGATTATATTTCTGGAAGACAAAGCCGATCCTCCGTTGCCTCATTTCCGTTCTCGCGGATTCGCGCATTTGCCGCAATTCCTGCCCGTCGATCCAAACCTCTCCGGCTGTTGGCGGAGCGAGACCACCCAGGATATGGAACAGCGTGGATTTCCCCGATCCGGATGGGCCGATCACTGCCAGAAACTCGCCGCGCATCACATCCAAGTCCACGCCCCGTAGAGCATGTACCGGAACATCTCCTGTCTGATAGGTCTTCCGGAGGCCGCGGACTCGAATGATCGGGTCTGAATTAGTCATACGAGAGCGCCTCGATCGCGTCTTGACGGGCCGCCTTCAGTCCTGGGTAGATTGCTCCCAGCAAGGCACCCGTAATCGCGATCAATGCCGCCCAAGGCCACCAGTCGGGCACGTTCACGATTTCAAGCGACGCCGGCCGCAGGGTTGTAATTACCGATTTCGCCACGAAGGATAGCCCTATTCCGATCACGCAACCTAGCACCGCAAGCACCAACGCCTCGCGCACCAGAATGTCGGCGATCGTCTGCGGCTTCGCGCCCAAAGCTTTGAGAATTCCGATCTCGCGAGTTCGTTCCACGACCGCTGTGTACATCGAGAGGAAGACCACCAGAAAACCTACCAGTACAGCCAGCCCTGTAATCACACTGATGAACACCTTCAGCTGCGGGATATTGTTGATGTTGAACTGTGAAAGCACGGCTTCCATCGAGACTGCCTTCAGATTGCCTTTCAGCACCTCATTCAGTCGTTTAACTTCCTTATCGGTCAATGCCGGGTTGTCCAGCTTGACCAGGATTTGAGAAATCATCCCCGTGTTCGAAGTCAGATTCTGCAGAGTCGGGAGCTGCACCATGAGACGCCCCAGGACCCCGCCTTGCATGATGCCGGAGACATTGAATTCGTGATTCAGAACCTTCCATTTCTCTCCCACATGGATGTGATTCTGCTGCGCATAGTATTGATCGACCAGCAAGTCATTCGGATCCGCGGGCAAGTGTCCCGCTACCATCGCGATTCCGCCACTCATTTTTTCCAGGGCCGGAAAGTTCACGCCTTGAACTGAGGTGAATAATTCTGCTGTCGGCTGACCTAACACTCCAAGCGCCTGCGCGACGTGAGGCTGTTTGGCGACCAGAGCCACGAATGCCTCTTTTGTCTGTCCGGTTCCCAAGCTGACTGTGCCCGCTCCGTTGTCCGGCTTAAGAAAGATATCCGCGCCGGTTCCTTTCTGCCGAGTCGCCGATTCCTGCAACAGCCCGCGGCTCAGCCCGATGAGCGTCAGTATCGACATCACCTGAACGCCGATTACCAGCGCCGATAAGAGCGTGCGCACCCATCGATGCCGCAGATTCTCCAATACCAGTTTGTTAATCATTCAGAATGCCGATGTTCACGGCTGACTTGCCAGAAAATCGCGCGCTACTTTTTCCACCGACTGATGTTCAATCTGCATCAGCCGGTTAAGCTTGCGCATCGTTTGCTCGCTGATTTGATTTTGGAGCATCGTCAACGCCATCCTCACCCCAGGCCGTTGCTCGAGCAGATCCTGACGCACAATGTAGCAGGCATTGTAAGGAGGAAAGGCCTTCTTATCATCCGCCAGCATCATGAGTGTCGGGTCGCTTATCTGAGCGTCGGTAGAGTTCCCGGCCGCCATATCCACTCTTTTCTCGCCTAGCGCTTTGTAGAGCAGCCCTAAATCCATACTCCTCGGCGTGCCTTTCCAATGTAAGCCGTAAATCTTATTGAACTTGCTCAGACCGTCCGGTCGCGTTAAGAATTCGTAGCCGATACCGAGCCGCCAGGTGCGTGCTACAGCCGCGGAAAGCACAGGGGCCGCCAAGCGCTGGCCGTCATCACGCCGAACGACCATTGCGAAAGTATCGTTGAAGCCAAGCGGCGGAAGCCAGACCAAGCGAAACCTCCTCAAATATCCATCCTTCACCAAAACGTAAGCTTGGGCTGGATCCTCGGGGACGTGCTTTTCCTTCAAAACGACCACCGCGCCGGTGCCGGTGTATTCGGGATAAATGTCGATATCTCCCTTCACAATCGCTAAATGGGTGAGAAGCGTACCACCTAGATTCAGTTTGCGTTCAACGCGTATGTGAAGCTTGCGCTCCAACTGTTGCGCAGCAATTTCTCCCAGTACGATCTGTTCCGTGAAGTTCTTGGAACCGACCACGATGGTTTCTCTGTGCGAGCATCCAGTCAGGGAAGCGGCCGCCAGGCAGATGGCGATGTATCGCTTCATCGGCGAATAAGTCTCCGCTCGAGTGCCGACATACCGGCATCGGCAATCAGGGCCAGCAGCGCTGCCGGTATCGCGCCTGCAAGAATTTCGAGTGTATTCACGGACGCAATGCCGCGAAAGATCAACTCGCCCAATCCCCCGCCCCCGATCACGGCTGCAATCACCGCCGTACCGATGTTGGTAACCAAGGCGATACGAATGCCGGCCAGGATCGTGGGCGCCGCCAGGGGCAATTCCACCATGCGCAACAGCTGTTTGTCCGTCATTCCCATGGCGATGGCCGCTTCTCGCACCGGCGCTTCTACGCTATTGATTCCGACAATAGTATTCCGCAGGATCGGCAAGAGAGAATAAAGTACAAGTGACAAGATGGCGGTGTGTCTTCCTATCCCTCCAATTAGAGGAACGGGAAGCAGGAAGCCGAACAACGCCAGACTCGGAATCGTCTGCAGAACGCTCGCGGACGTTACGGAAATCCGGCGCAACGCCTGATGCCGGGTTCCAACCACCCCTAACGTCACGCCGATCACAACCGCGAGACCACAGGAAACGGTAACGATCACGATATGCTCCAGGGTCAGCGACAGCACGTCGGCCAATAAACTCTGGAGAACAGTCGAATCCACCGATTACCCTCTACGGCCTGTCGGGAAGACCGATCTTTTGTTCCGTATTCACCGAGAAGAGATGGCACTTTTCCAGCTCCTCTTTGAACCGGAATTTGGTATGAACAAATAACGCCGCTCGGGCGTCTCCACTTCCGTCAACGCTTTTCATGATCCAGGCTCCGTCAGGTTCGCGTTGCTGTTCGATATGCAACCAAAAGCCTTTATGCAGGTTTGCCAGTAACCCAGCCCCAATCTTCACATCGCGTGTTGTTTCAAAACGCAAGTCCAAAGGTGTGCCGGACAACTCGTCGATTTCGATCTTCCCGGTCAGTGCCTGAGCAAATCGCTCTTCGAGCTTCCTGGGATGAAAATTCGGATCGCCCGAAAGCTCGTATAACAAGGTCTCCCGGCCTGCCCGGTCTTCGCGGCGGCCCCCTGTGAAACGCAGCGCCCGCAGAAACATGTCCGCCTCTTTCTCGTCGCGTGCCTGAACTTTGTGCACCTCTTTGAGGTTGCTGTATTTTTTGACTTCCTTGTCGACGCGAACCTGCTCATTCCTAGCATCCGAAGGGCGCAGCGGTTTGCCATCCCGTTCGAGCATGTGTTCAATCTCCATCCCATTTACAAAAAACTGCTCCTTAACGGCTGACTGATGCCGCTTGAGCGACCCGTTTGAGTCAAATTCGTCGGTCTCCTGTCGAACGATACATGAGTAGTTTTCGAGCGCGTCCTCTGACTGGCGCAAGCTCTTCAGAACTCGTTGCTTTATCTGATTTCCATCGGGAATCGGTGCCGCGGACATTGTCGGCCCCAGAAGCAATGCTCCCAGAAAGATTTCTTTCAAAGCGGCCTCAGTTCCGCAGGCAATGTCTCTCGAAATGCCCGCGCGACCGGAGTTTCGATACCCCAGAACTCTTTGGGTGAAACGATGGCTTCCAGCCTTCCTGAGTTCAGGATCGCGATTCGCGTTCCCACGCTCAAAGCTTCCAGCAAATCGTGCGTTACGAAGACCGCTGCCACGTTGTATCTCTCGCGCATCTCACGGAACTGCTGCTGCATCTCGTGGCGCCGAACCGGATCCAGCGCGCCAAAGGCCTCGTCGAAGAGCAGGAGGGCGGGCTCTGCCGCCAAAGCTCGCGCAACTCCGACCCGCTGGCGCTGGCCCCCTGAGAGAAGGTGCGGAAGGCGGTCCGCTAGGCCCGGCTGCCCCAATCCAATCTGATCCAGGAGTTCGTCGGCCCTCCTTCGCTGCTTCTCCGCGGGCCAAGCAAGCAATCGTGGAACCAGCGAGACGTTTTGCCGTACCGTCCAATGCGGCAGCAACCCAAACTCCTGGATTACATACCCGATTCGCCGGCGAAGCTGGATCGGGTCGATCTCACGAATATCTTTGCCATCAATCACGATTCGCCCGCCGGTAGGGTCGAGCATCCGATTGATCAGCCGTAGTGCCGTCGATTTACCCGATCCACTGCTTCCCAAGAGCACTAGAGTCTCGCCCCGGTCGACCTCAAACGTCAAGTCGTGGAGGATGGTACGCCCTCCGGCGCCATAACTCACTCGATCAAACCAGAGATGGGACAGACGGTGGCCTCCGGCCTTTCACTCTCCCTATTATCGGCATGGGATAATAGAACGTAGTTTCATCCCGCATTTCCCGAGGAGTCGCAATCGCTACATTCGTGATTTTGGAAGGGCGATTGCTATTTGTTTGACCGTTTTCCTACTACAATTTAGATTCCCGTCTGTTCGCGATGCCGTATCAAATCCAACCACTCAAAGAGTTCTTAGTACGCCCTGCCCTTCCGCCTGCGCTAAGCCGACTCTCCGAGATCGCATACAATCTCATCTGGAGTTGGGACCATACGATCCGCTCAGTTTTCCGGCGGCTCGATCCGGGTCTCTGGAAGGAAAGTAATCATAATCCTGTTCAGCTCCTGGGCCGTATCTCCCAGGAGAAATTGAACCGCGCCGCCACGGATGCGCGTTTTCTGCTGCTTTACAAGAGGGCTTGCGAACGCTACGACAGCTATCTGCATCTGAGTACTCCCAGCGCGACCACTCCGCGCATCGCCTATTTTTCGATGGAGTACGGGTTGCTCGATTGTATGCAGATTTATTCCGGAGGATTGGGTCTCCTTTCGGGCGACCACCTAAAGGCGGCCAGCGACGGAGACTTTGCTTTGACCGGTGTCGGCCTACTCTACCAAAGAGGCTATCTTCAACAACATCTAAATCCGGACGGTTGGCAGCAAGAACGCACTCCGGTCAATGATTTCTACACCTTACCGGTTCGCCCCTGTGTTTTTGATAACGGGCGCGAGGTAGTGGTGAGCGTCTCCTTACCGACTGGCGAGTTGTTTCTCAAGGTCTGGCACATCGACGTCGGACGTGTCAAACTTTACCTTCTCGACAGCAATATTCCCCAAAATCAGTCTGCCGAGCACCGCGAAGTCACTGACCAGCTATACGGCGGGGACCTGCACAAGCGCATCCGCCAGGAAATCGCGCTTGCAATCGGAGGATTGCGAGCATTGAAGGCGCTCGGCATTAAGCCCTCGGTTCATCACATGAACGAGGGACATTCGGCCTTTCTCGCGATCGAACGTGTCCGCGTGCTGATGGAGGAAGAGCAGCTAAGTTTCGAGCAAGCACTGGAGGCGACTCGAGTAAGCAACGTCTTCACCACTCACACTTCTGTTCCGGCGGGAATCGACCTATTCGACCGTAGCCTGATCTACGATTATTTCCACGGCTACTGCGAGCAGGCTGGCTTTCCGTTCGAAAAGCTGCTCGCCTTAGGGTGCAAGAATCTCGCGGATCCCTCAGAGCGGTTCTCGATGGCGGTGCTGGCCTTGAAGACTTCAGCCTTCCGGAACGCTGTAAGCGTCCTGCATCGCTATGTTTCTCAGGACATGTTTCAGGATCTCTGGCCCCGTTTGCCGATTAACGAGATTCCCATCACCTCCGTGACGAACGGAGTACATTCTCCGACGTGGATTAACGGCGATTTAGCCGCGCTCTACGACCAATATCTCCAGCCTGACTGGCGCGAGCGGCTGGAAGACGCCAAGATGTGGGAACTCGTGCAAGAAATTCCAGGCCAGGAAATCTGGGAAACTCATCGAAAGCGGAAGCGCCGTATGGTGACCTACGTCCGCGAGCGGGCCGCCGCTTCCGCGATTCAGCGCAAGTCCTCGGCAACCGAGATTCGCCGCCTGCAGGAGATCCTGGATCCTGATGTGTTCACTATAGGATTCGCGCGTCGTTTCGCGACCTACAAACGCGCAACGCTTATCTTCCGGGACGTAAACCGGCTCAAGAAAATTCTGAATAACCCGAGCATGCCGGTCCAGATTGTTATCGCCGGGAAAGCGCATCCCAAGGATCATCCCGGCAAGACTCTGATTCGCGACATCTACAATCTCTCGCGCGATCCGGAGATCTCGAAGCGGCTTATCTTCGTGGAAGACTATGGCATTCAGGTTGCTCGCGAAATGGTTCAAGGCGTCGATTTGTGGCTGAATAACCCTCGGCGGGGCGAGGAGGCTTGCGGCACTAGTGGTATGAAGGCCTCCATGAATGGAGTACTGAATTTCAGTGTTCTTGACGGGTGGTTCGATGAAGCTTACGAGATTTCGTCCGGCTGGGCT
This sequence comes from Terriglobia bacterium, assembly GCA_963738555.1. Lineage (GTDB taxonomy): Bacteria > Acidobacteriota > Terriglobia > Bryobacterales > Bryobacteraceae > Bog-105. The sequence goes on along the minus strand of CAVTXN010000001.1, from coordinate 246,441 downwards.
ATTGGCGATCGCGCACCCTACGCGGAAGACCAGGACGATATACACGCCAGTGCGATTTACTCCACTCTCGAGAACGAAATTGTGCCCCTGTTCTATGAGAATCGCTCTGATCAGGGGAACCCAAGCGAGTGGGTGCGCAGGATGAAAGCGTGCATGGCAAACATCACGCCGCGCTTTAGTGCGGGGCGGATGGTCGCGGAGTACATGTCGGAACTCTATCAGCCCGCCCATAAATTGTGGCAGAGTATTTCGGCTAAGGACTTCGAAGCAGCCCGTAACAAAACGGTTTGGGAGTCCCGAGTAAGTGAATCCTGGGATCGCATTCGCTTTGTCGAACTCGGCGATGGTCCGAGAGATGCCGTCATGAGCGGTTCCTCGGTTCCCTTGCGAGCTACCGTTGAGCTGGCTGGCCTGAAGGCCTCCGAAGTACGGGTAGAGGCAGTAATCGGTCAAGTCGGTGTTAATGGACAATTACAGAGCACTTACACTTTGCCTCTAGTACCGGTGGAAGAACGGGGTACTTCGGTAGTCTTCGCCAATGAATTTACGGTCCAACAGACAGGTCGCGTCGGTTATTCGGTTCGCGTAAGTCCGAACCATTTCGATAATCCGGTGACAAGGCCCTGTAACGCACTGCTGAAGTGGGTATCGGACTAGTGGTCCGATTTGGATCCAAAAGAAAAGTTGAGATAAATGACTAGCGTCAGAACGAAATACGTGGTACATACAAAGCAGGTGCTGGCGGGATTCGCTTTGAATCCACCTGGTTGATAATTCCCGCCAATCACACCCGGGTTTCGCATTAGCAAACATTTTCCTCAGTCTGGAACTCTAGCTAAGTGCATATCCCGCAGTTATGTATCCGAGGATCACGAGTACATTCTCGTCTAAACGGATGTTTCAAGGAGCCGATCCACAAATATGGACGGAGATCGTAAATATAGGCAGCACGGTTATCAGGATTCGGATCGCGGTTCACGGCCGTCGAGTTCATCTCGGTCAGGACCAAGTGGCCCTAGACCTCCGCTGGATATAACCGGCCCAAAGCTGCCGCGTCTTGTTCAGAATGTTGTTGCGTCTCGATGTTTCAGCTGTGCGGTAACTTTACCGCAAGATACGGATTTTCGTGGCGCCTGCCCTAAATGCGGGGCTGCCCTGCATTGTTGCAAGCAGTGCGTGAACTTTGATTCCTCCACGCGTTTCCAGTGTCTTAAGCCGATCCCGGTTCGTATCGCTGTTAAGGACCAGGCGAACCGGTGTGAACTGTTCTCTCCACGCTTTACTGTTGCTCGCGATGCCCTGCCTGCCGCTCCCATTAAGATTTCACAAAATGGAGTCATCCCTGCGCCGCGCAATATAGACGATGCACGCGCGGCTTTCGATAACTTGTTCAAGAAATGACCCGACCGGTCCGCCATGCGGAGGGCAAAGGGCACCGATGCATGCTGCCAAAAAGAAGAGGAACCCGCTTGCTCCTCGGGCGGCATGCCCAAAACCGTGCCCGTTTTGGGCGCATTCTTCAGGAATTGGCGTGACTTGCCGATTGCCCTGAATGGCCGCCCCTAAAATAAAGAAGAAAACGGCTGGCGCGAAATCTGCGCAAGTGCCGAGGCAAGGCGCAATTCCGTGCTTGATTATTGTAGCCTTGGTGCTCATCGCTGTAGTGGTGCTCCTTTACTACTCCCTGCGTAACACGGGCTGATAAGCTTCATTTCAGATGCGAACTGACGGCAGGCGGCCAAATCAGCTGCGGCCAACCAAAATCACGCCCGACTATCTTGTAACTGCCGAGGGTTCTGTGTTGATTGAGGCAGGCAATACTCGCGTGCTGTGTGCCGCCTCGGTAGAGGAGACAGTTCCGGGATTTCTACGTGGGACTGGTAAAGGTTGGATCACAGCGGAGTACTCCATGCTACCGCGCGCCACAGTCAGCCGCACGGCGCGAGAGATCACCAAGGGCCGGCCCTCTGGCAGGACCCACGAAATTCAGCGCCTGATAGGCCGCTCCCTTCGTTCAGTGGTCAATCTGAATGCGCTCGGGGAACGCAGCATCATTCTCGATTGCGATGTCTTGCAGGCCGATGGGGGCACTAGAACAGCAGCTATCACGGGAGCGTATGTAGCACTCGGCATTGCGCTCGCGACACTCGTCAAATTCAAGACGCTTCCGCGATCACCGCTGACGGATTCGGTGGCTGCTACCAGCGTCGGTATCGTGGGCGGAACGCCGATGCTCGACCTCGCCTATGAAGAAGACGCGCGGGCCGATGTGGACATGAACGTCGTGCTCACGGGTTCGGGCAAGTTCGTCGAGCTACAGGCAACTGCCGAGCACACACCGTTTGAAGATGAAGCTCTTGCACAGTTGATCGCCCTCGCGCGCAGCGGCATCGCTGAGTTGCGCGCCCTGCAGGACGATATTTTGTCCGCACGCCTGTGAATTCGCTGCTTTTCGCATGCTCCACGAATCCAGGTAAGCTGCGCGAGTTTGCTATGGCTGCCAGCGACCTCGGTAACTCGGGCTATAGCATCGAATCGCTCCCGAATATAAAGCAAATTCCCGCACCGGACGAAACCGGATCGACTTTCGCGGAGAACGCTCAGCTGAAAGCGCGATATTATTCGGGGTTTACGCCCGAGCTGGTCTTTGCCGAGGATTCCGGGTTGGAAGTAGACGCTCTCAACGGTGATCCCGGCATTTACTCGGCTCGCTTCGCCGGCCCCGGTGCCGGCGACCAAGCAAATAACGATTTGCTGCTCAATCGACTCCGGGGAGCCGGTGATCGCTCGGCGCGCTTCGTCTCCGTAGTCGCCCTCGCCCGCGCCGGCCAGATTTTGGAAACGTTCCGCGGAGAGGTGAATGGCCAAATTTTGCGGGAGCCAAGAGGACAGAACGGCTTCGGCTATGACCCACTCTTTTTTTATCCTCCTTTTGCGAAGTCATTTGCAGAAGTAACCGCGGAGGAGAAGCTTCGCGTAAGTCATCGCGGCGAGGCGCTTCGCAAGCTGCTTGAGTACCTATCTAGGAACTCCCAGAATCGATAGAACCGTCGCCCTCACAGCCCGTGATCCTTCAACTTCACTAATTGACTTACCCGAAGACTGCCGAAGCCCTCCGATTGCATGCGGCGGGCGAAATCAGCCGTTACCCCGTGATCATGAAGCTGAATCAAATCATCAGCGGATGCATCTGCATAACCCGTCGTATCAAAGGAACGGACAAATTCCGCGTCAATGCCATGATCGTGTAACCGGATGATTTCCTCGCTGGTGAGCTTGGCGCGATGGGAGCGCACAATCTCGACCAAGAGTTCTATGGGGATGCCGTGTTCATGCAGACTGATCAAGCTCTGCGCATCGCGCGCTTCAAAGCCGCTTTCGGCCACACGCCGCGCAAACTCTGCCGAGACACCATGATCATGAAGTTGGATCAAGTCATTCGCAGTAATTTTTGCGTGCAGCCCTTCCGACATCTCCTTTACGAACTGCGAATCGACACCGTGATCGTGAAGAGATATCGCCGAACTAACACCTCCATCCACGCCGCCCTGCTCGATTGAACGCACCAGGCTGGAATCTACGCCGTGATCATGGAGCTGGATGATCTCGTTCGCAGAAGAGTTCGCCCCGAATTGCCGCAAATCGCGCACAAACTCGGGCGGTACGCCGTGATCGTGCAAAGCAATCAAGTCCTCTGGGCTAAATGCGGCTTTGGAGTACGGACCCATTTCTCGGATGAACGACTCTCCAACGCCATGGTCCTGTAGCTCTGTCACTGACCTCGCCGGCACCTGATATCCACTCTGCCGTAGTGCCTCCAGCAACGAAATCTGCACGCCGTGGTCTTTCATTTCCGTGATCTCTTGGATGGTCAAGGGCCGAGAGTAGAGTCTCGTCACCTGGTGAAGATACCGGGCATCGACGCCATGATTGTCCAGTTGAATCACATCGTCGATCGTTTCGACGCAATTGCATGCGGCCCGAAGATCGCGTGCCGTCGAAAGCCGGAAATTGTCGATTGCCAAGTCGATAAGCTGATCTGCCTGAACATTCCGAAAGCCGATCTCTTTGAGTTGGCTTAGGAAGTAGGGATCCGGCTGAAAGGTCACAGCTCCGAAGCCCACGCCCAATGCGAACGATCCTTTGCAATACAAGGTTCCAGCGTCCGCGCGAATGTGGAATGAGACCGTGCCACCGTAAATGTCTGATGGCTCCAGCCCCCGAAGGCTTGAAAGTGGCACCGACGTAGTGTGCGAGCTGGTACTGAAGCCGTCTCGCCGGCTGAGAGTGAGATTGACAGTATCTTGTCCAATATTCGGCAGAATTCTCCAGCGGTATTCCGGATCTGGTTCGGTCGCCCGCAGAAAAAACGCCATAAGGCCTGCCAGCAGCGCCAGCCGGATGGACTTCGTCGCAACGTATCTCATATCGCCTTTCCAAAGCGAACCCGGACAGCACGCCACTCCCGGGACCTTGGAGAATGATACGAAAGCGGACTGCGGAATGTTCGAAGATCTAGAGGGCAACCGGAGAGGGAGATAAATTAGCAACATAGCTGTATGGACCGTCGAGGATTCCTAATCGCTTCTCTTGCTACTGGACTCGCTACTGTCCGTGGCGCCTTAAGACCTCCGCTCAACCGATTCAAATTGGGAGCCATTAGTGATGGGTTCTCGCAAGACTTTGAAGAGGCCCTCAAAATTATGGCGAGTTACGGACTTCAGTGGGTTGAAATTCGGGAGGTCTTCGGCGTTTACAACACAGAAGCAAGCGCCGCCCAGGTTCAACAGATGAAAGACCTGCTCGGAAAATACAATTTTCGAGTCTCAGTGATCGATTCGGCGCTATACAAATGTACCTTGCCCGGTTCGACACCTGTCAAAGCTAGCAAGGACAGCTATCCGTATGGGGGGCAGATGGAACTCCTGAAGCGAGCGTGCGATCGCGCGCACTCGTTCGGCGCCGGAAAGATTCGCGGATTTACTTTCTGGCGTGTCACGGATCCCGGAACGATTTCGGAGCGGATAGCCAGCGAACTCGGTAAAGCTGCGGAAATTGCGCACAGTGCGGGTATGCGGCTGGTCATTGAGAATGAGGAATCCTGCAATGCGGCGACGGGCCGGGAACTCAGCCGGATATTGGGCTTGGCTCGTCTGCCCAATTTGGGGGCTAATTGGGATGTTGGAAATGGTTACTGGGAGGGTGAGACTTCGTTTCCTGACGGCTACGATGCGCTCGACAAGAAACGCATCTGGCACATGCATTTGAAGGGCGTAGTTTGTGCAGCTGATTTTCAAAAGTGCTCAGAAGCGATTGCAGGTCAAGGTCAGAACGATTTGGCCGGACAGTTCAGGCAGCTGATTCGAGATGGATACCAGGAGACCATGTCTCTGGAATGTGAATTTCAGAGTCGCGGGCTTACCCACCTGGAGACCACTAAGCGTTCGTTGGAAGGTCTGCTGAGGGTCATGAAAACCGCGCTTGCGGCGTAATATTGCGGAAATCAGGATACATAAGACATCTTCATGTACAGAATCGTCAAGACACTTTTGCTGATGCTGCTGTTAACCAAACTGGTGCTGTTCTGCGCTTCGGGAGCCGAGGAACCGCATCGTGACTATCCCGAATCCGCGACTGTGAGTCGTTTCGGCATCGTCGCGACCAGCCAGACCTTGGCTTCAGAGGCAGGAGCCGCAGTTCTCGAACGCGGCGGGGGCGCTGTTGACGCTGCCATTGCGGCCAATGCTGTGCTCGGCGTTATCGAGCCCATGATGAACGGCCTCGGCGGGGATCTGTTTGCGATTGTCTACGAAGCGAAGACCGGGAAAATAATTGGAATCAACTCGAGCGGGTGGGCACCTAAAGGTACGAGTATCGAATTCCTCCAAGCGCACGGCATAAAGAGGAAGATTCCAGCTCAGAGCGTCCAGGCGGTTACCGTACCTGGGGCAGTCGCAGGATGGGTAGCACTACGCGACAAATTCGGCAAACTATCTCTGAAAGACGATCTGAGGCCAGCGATCTACTTGGCCAGAGGCGGTGTTCCCGTCACCGAAATGGACGCTCAGGCATGGACAATCTTTGCGCCCCAATTTGCGAAATCACCGGGATTCGCCACTACCTTTTTGCCTGGAGGTCAGTCGCCGGTTACCGGACAGATCTTCCGTAACTCCGATCTGGCCGACACTCTGGAGCGGATCGCAAACGAAGGCGCGAACGGCTTCTATCGTGGACCGGTTGCTGCCACGCTGGTTGATTTTCTCGACTCGCTGGGCAGTCCGATGTCCCGCCAAGATCTTGCTGAGTTCTCACCCGAATGGGTTGAGCCTATTTCGACCACCTATCACGGCTGGACCGTCCGTGAACTTCCGCCAAACGGTCAAGGCATCGCAGCCCTCGAGATGCTCAACATCATGGAACGCTTTCCGCTCAAAGAGTACGGACACAATAGCGTCCAAGCGCTGCATGCCATGATTGAAGCCAAGAAGCTCGCTTATGCGGATCTGTCGCGCTATGTCGGCGATCCACGCTTTTCCAAGATTCCCGTATCAGAGATGCTTGCGAAAGATTTCGCCGAGAAGCGCTCGAAGCTCATCGGAAATGTTGCCAGCTGCCAGCCCACGCCTGGAGATTTGACGACATCCTTGAGCAACTCCGGGCGAGACACGACCTATCTTACGGCGGTCGATCGCGACGGGAACATCGTTTCCCTCATACAAAGCAATGCAGGCGCGTTTGGAACTGGTCTTGTGGCGCCAGGAACGGGCTTCGTTTTGCAAAATCGTGGCACTGGTTTTACGCTCGAGCCCGATCGACCCAATTCTCTCGCCCCTCGCAAGCGGCCGTTTCATACCATCATTCCGGCACTACTCAGTAAGGGCGAAGTGACCATCGGGTTCGGCATCATGGGTGGACTGAACCAGCCTCAAGCGCACGCACAGTTTGTGTCCAATGTAGTCGATTTCGGCATGAACATCCAGGCAGCTCTCGATGCGCCCCGTTTTACCAAAATGACCTTTAGCGGCTGCGACGTTTCACTGGAATCCCGGATACCCGACGCGGTACGGGCGAAATTAGCCGAGAAAGGACATGAGGTTCACACGGAGGATGCTTATTCGCAGAAGATGGGGCGTGGAAACGCCGTGATGCTGGATCCGCACGGGATCAAGTATGGAGCTTCTGATCCGCGCGCCGATGGCCAGGCAGTTCCCGAGAGTCCCGACTACTGGACCACTCCTCAACTCTCTTCAAGATAAATACTTCAACAACTCCCATTTATTGACGCCAGCAACTACTTAGAATTAGGGCGTGTGCGCGGGCGAACCGGAACTTGTGGCCGAACGGGCGAAATCGATGGGAAGTCCTGTGCCATGGGGAGTAATATCGAGAACCGAATTTCCCGCCCAGAGAGTGGTGATTTTCAGGTCCGGCTTCGAAGGCCAATTTCCCCATACCTGTTTGAAGCGGACGATGGGATAGGCCAGGGTCAGGACGTCGCCGTTCTTTACATTCTGGACGCGGACATAGGCGAAGGCGGGCCCGGCCCACTCGAGATGCTGTACCGGTTTGCCACCGCGCAGAAGCCGAACGCTATCTCGAGGCGCCCAGCCGGGCGGCCGAAGAAGGTATTCACCGGGCTGATGCGCGACGACGTCGATGCGGCCCTCTACCGGAAGACTCGAGATCACATCTGCCCACTGGCTGGAACGCGTGAGGGATTCGTTCACAAGCACACGGCGGTCCTGGTAGGAGATGATGTTTTTCCAGGCGGTATGCAGCCCGCGCATGCCCTCCGGCGCACAACAGCCGAAGATGCTCATACATCCGTAACGGGTGTTATAAGGCCCGCATTCTTTCGGCGATGCGATCCAGTTGATCCAGTCGTTCGGGGCCGGCCCACCCATATCAGCACCCTGCAGGTCGCGCATGCGTTCAAGACCGGCATTCACTTCGGCGACTGGCTTGTCGTGATTCGCCTCTCGATAGAGGCGTTCGTATTCAGGAGTGACAAAAAACTGCTGCGGGCGGATGTAGTTCCGGAGGTCGCGTTCGACTGCGTCCCAGTAATCGGGAAAACCGGATTGTGCGATCAAGCTGGCGATCGACATCATGTCCGAGGTTGCGCAGGTCTCTGATAATTCGCGAACACCATCGTCCCAAAGCGCCGCCTGCATCCAACCTGAGCCGGGGCCGAACTGCGCGGCATAGTCGTAGACTGACTTGGCCCAAAGGGTGTAGCGAGGGTCGTGAAGTGCCGCTCCCAAGTGGGCCACACCCCAAACCGCATGGAGCGTGGAATGCATGTGGCCGTGAAACTCGCCATTCGGTAAGATCCGCTCCTTTGCCGGAGGGAGCAACTCGGAATCGGCCAACAGACCGTCGGCAACCGATCGAGCGAAGCTGAGCGCCTCAGGATCGCTGCGTAGCGAGCCAGTACGTCACCACGGGCTCGAGTATGGCGGTGGGAAGTTGCGGCTTCAGCCATTTCCCATTGAGCCAGGCACCGGACCCGAAGGGAAAGTATGCGCGTCCGGTATCCCAGGTGGCGAGGTTGCGCAAGGCCACGAATACTTCACGCGCCAGTTGCTTCGTGCCTTTGTTCGGATGTTGGTTGTAATCTTCCGAAAGGCTCCGCAGGATCTTGGCAGTCGCCCAAGTACTGACTACTTCACTGGAGCCGACCTTAGCGCCTGCATAGACATCTCCTTCCATGTAGTGGCCGGGAGGAACCCAGGCAAGGCCGTCGGGGTGGAGATAGGCGAGAACGCGAGCGTGCAGATGTTTCTCCACTTCGCCAAGCTGCGTCTGGCCGAGAATCTCTCGCATATTGCGGTATTCCCAATCCATGCGCGCGTCCGTGTCTCCGGGAACGATTGGATCGTGTCCTTCAGGGGCTGGCGGAACATGCATCGGACGAACGAAAAAGACAGGTTCGTAGTTGAGATTGGGGCGAGGACTGCGGTTGAGATAGTTCATCGACCAAGCAGCCATCTTCCGCAGATCGATATCGGGAGATACGAAATTCCTGGGCAGCGGATGCAGAGACGAAATCTCCGAGATGCTGATATCCGAAATTGTGCCGGGAATACCCGTCAAATGGACTTGCTGAATCTCGACCGGTTGTGGCGGCCCAGCATTCGCAACGAGCACGGCCCCGAGTGCCAGAAGGTATACGCAAGCCCGAATCACAGCCTTTTTCTACTCTGCTTTGAAAATCAGCAGCTCCGAAGTGAGATTGTCTGGCAAGCGCACTGGTACGCCTTCCTGAAGAAGACGATCACCAGGTATGCGAACTGTGGTTCCGGAGTTGCCGAATTTGACCGCGTAGGTGCGGCCAAAATCTAGTCCTCTCGGGAAGAAGCGAAAGACCGGATCGCCAGCTTGCGAGGTTCGAAAGAACCCGGCGACAGCGCTTCTCGAATCCTGTGTCGCATACTCAAGCACGACCCAGGGCGATGGATTGAGAAAAGGAAGCACGGGCGTGAAGTGGTAGACACGGCTGTTCACCATGATGGGCCGGACCGTTTGCTTGAACTCGGTCACAGATTCGCGGATCTTGTCACCAAGCAAAGGATCGAGTTCCGCAAGTGTCGGGCTGATGCCGCGGAAGATCGGCCGGCAGAGCGTGACGATTCTAAGCTGAGAGTTCAAGTCGCCGTCTTCCTCTAAACCGTCAGTCTCTGTACCGAAGGTGCGCAAGAGGATCTCAGGAGGAAGCACCCAGGTCATTCCGTTGAATATCTTTAATTGCCTTGGACCGCGCATCCAGTCAGAAAGCTCGGTGTTCTGGAAGCGCTGCAGCATTCCGTAATCGAGGCGCCCGCCGCCGCCAGCACAGTTCTGGAAGATTACATGCGGGAATCGTTTGCGCACTCGGTCGAAGATTGCGTACAACGTTTCGACATGACGCCACTGGGTGTTTTCGAGGAACCCATCTTTCATACGATTGCCGCCTTCCTCGACTGTACTGTTGTAGTCGATGCGGAACATATCGAGATCGTATTTTTGAATGACGCGGACGATCTCCGATTCCACCCATTTGGCAACTTCTGGATTCGCAAGATCGAGCTGACGGCCCTTACCGACCGGCTTTCCAAAGCGGGTCAAGACCCAGTCCGGATGCTCTTTTCTCAGCTTGGACGCAGAGCCGACACTTTCCGGCTCCATCCACAGTCCGAAGAGCATGCCCTTTTTACGGGCGTATTCGCGAATCGGCGTAACATCATTCGGCAGCCAAGCGCCGGCATACCAATCGCCGACGTTTTGCGCCCAGCGGTTCGGCTCAGGCCCGTACCAGCCGGCATCGATGACGAATTCATCGGCGCCGATGGCGGCGGCCATATCGATTTCGCGTTCGATGCCTTCTTCCGTTTCGTGATCCGGGATATAGCCGCGGTGATTGGCCTCAACCTGGTATTCGCGACCGGGAACGTTCTTGGGCAGCACATGGTTGCGGACGTGATAGTGAAGCGCTTGAATAACGTCATCGAGGCTGCCGCGCATCAGCAGAAGGTGGGTCTCCGGACTTCTCACGGTTTCGCCCGGGTCAAGGACTCGCAGGGCAGGATCAGCGGCGGCCGGGCCTAGATCGAAATAGAGGCGCGCGCGGTCGCGCTGAGGTTCGGCGGTTCCGGTGGTGGTGACGCCCGTGACGTGCATGGCCCAGTTGCCGCTCCAGGCGAGTGAGCTTACAACCCATTCACCAGTGGTGCGGTTGTGCGCAAAAAAGGTCGGATGTCCCCAACCCGATTTACCGCGCGTACCGGCCATTGAGACCGTTCCGTTCGCAACCTGATCAAAGGCCCAGGCGCCTTCGTGTCCCCAATCTTCATATTTAGCCGTTGCGACCTCGAAGGGCGTTTCCGAAGGAGCATTGATGCGCTCAGCGAAGTCTGCATCGTCCCACAGAATTCCCGACCAGGGAGACACACGCGTAATGGCGGTCGCTTTGGCGCCTGTATTCGTAATCTCAAGCCAACGAACCATCACGGGGCCGCCATACATCAGCGTATGAAGCTTGACCGATATGGGCCGTTTCGTACTCTGGAACTCGATGGTGACCAGAAGACGATCGGGATCCGTTAGTTGCTCTTGTTCGGCATTCACCCATTTCCAGCTGCCCGCCAGGTCCTGCCCTTCAATATCCAATTGAAAGGAATCTTCGGGTAGCCGGCTGCGAGCAGCGCTTTGACCCTCCAAGTGGAATTCAGGTTTAATCTGACCAGTAGATGTCCAATAGCGATTTACCCAACGGCCGTTGTACAACTCCTCATCACATACCATCAGGCCTGAACTGAACCGTATGCCCGGATTGGGCGTCGTTCGGACGACAGCATTGCGGTAGCTGGTGGCCGGGCTTTGCGCGAAGGCGGGGAAGGCAACGGCAAAACTGAGGGCAACGTATAGACAGGATCGCGGGATTGACAGATGAGGACGCTTCACTTAGGCACCCTTTTCGAAGATGATCGATGGATTCCAGATGATGGGCTGTGCCCGATTTTCTTCGTTGCGTTTGACTACGAACCGGATGGCCTCGCCTTTCCGGACGACGAGAGCGCTGATCTGATAAGTGATCGGAGCGCCGAAGGCGGGCACCGGCGCCCATTCCGCAGCCGGCCAGATCTGTTGATTCTGGTGATAAATCCGGACAAAAACGGGTGCCGCAGAATCGGCGCTTGGATCTTTTTCTACACTCCCAGACAAGCTGGCCGAACCATCTTCTGGCGAGACAAAGGTTCTCGATAATTCCATCGCCGCTGAAGGCTGCATCCAGATCCTGCCGATTCGTCCGAGGCCCGAGCCGGACCAGAATCCTTCATAGCCGCCGTTTTGCCAGACGAGGCTGGTATAGACACGACCGTCGGCCGACTGCTCGTATCGCCAACCGTTATCGCCCTGAGCCGGCCCGAAATCGCCGAGGGCTTCGTAGGTTAGAGGATCGCCCGGTATCTGAAGCGCAATTACGGGAGAACTACGATTACCGTCGCCATCCACGCTCCTGACCTCGTAACGAGAGGCAAGCTGGAATCGTGCGCCAGGAGAGTGGTCGAAGTAGAACGTACCCTTTGCGACCGTGGCCACAGGTGTTCCGTCTTTGAGAACTTCGTAGTAGGAGATCCAGTTGTTATCGCGAGCCGGAGACCAGGCAAGCTCGACTCCCTGGACACCCAGGTTTGTGCCGAGCCGCTTCGTCACGTTCGCCGGCGGCTCGGGAGCCACGGTATCCGTTCCCGAACCAGGGTAATCGGGCAGATTGAGAAAGATCAACTCCCCAGCTACGATCTGGGGCAGCGTGATTCCCTTCTGCATGAGATCCGAACCAAGGCGCTGCTCATGTCTGTTTGTTTTATAGGTTCGAACATCATAAGTCGCCTGCGGTTGGAGTCCGCGCGGGAAGATGGTCACCGGTGTATCCGGACCAGGAGAGAGAGTGATTGGTTTGGATAAGCGAGCGTATTTGAAGCCGAGAGGATCTGCGTGAGCGCGCCTCATGTCCAATGTAGTGGTGGCGAGAACACTCTTATCCGCTGCTCGGACCAACAGCAAAGAATACGCGCCTGAATTTTCGCCGGGATCATATTGGCCGAGTTCCGAGATAGTTAGTGGCCTTTTATCCGTCTGAAATGCGAGTCCGAAGGCCTTGCCCGTCAAGTGGCTGATAGCACCGTGGTGCGCGAACTGCGTCACAAATGATTGTTCGCGTTCCTTATCGGTGTAACGAAAACTCAGCGGCCCATACTCTTCGCCTGGTACGCCGTAGTAACCGTAACCGCCATCTGTGGGATCAGAATAGATTCCTGTATCGAGCGCCGCCACGCCGGTTGTTGACACACTCGGCATCTGCCACGGTCCACCTTCATAGCGATCGTGTGCCGTGTTACTCAATGGCTTGCTCACTACAAAGTATTCGGGGCCGACCTTAGCGTGTTTGGCAATGATGATTCCTTTAGAACCATGCGCATCCATTCGCTGGAAGTACCAGATGGGATCATCGTTCTTCACGGGTGGACGGAAGACGTGACTCCAACGGCCAGCAACGCCCTGCGCGATGAGATAGTGATAAATCTCCCAATCCTTTCGAATTGCCTCGACGTCCGGACCATCACCGGGATCGCGATACCAGGTTGGATCTAATGCCAGGTGAACGTGGTCGCTTGCGGGAATGTAGTAAGTGTGATCGAAGTCGGAGACATTGTGCAGCTTGTCCGGAGGCACAAGCAAAGAGGTGTAATACCCGCTGTATGGGCCGACACCTCCATCCGTGTATTCGCCCGATTCTGCAAGACGCGCAAGATCGTAGCTGATCCATCGGCCACCACCGTCGCAGGCATCCACGCCACTCGCCGGATGCGAAGTCTTGAAACGTTCAACAAGCTCGCGAAAATTCTGATCGGCAGCTAAGAGCTTCGTGTCAGTGGCGCTGGCCGCAGGGGCAATGTCATAACGCCATTCGAAATCACGCCAGGCGGCGACGCTCTGGTCGAGAAGCGTTTTCTGCCACTGCGCCGTCGCAGGAATGGACTGCTCGAATTCCATTTTGCCGGGAATGCGCCATTCGGGATGCTGCTGAGCGACGCGGCTTTCGGCTGTTGCGAGAAAGGTCGGAAACCAGAGCACCCAGCGCATGTCGTGCTTTTTGAGATATACGGTCGCGCGCGACCAATTGGGACCGTTCCAACTTCCCCACTGGTCGTACCAACCGGCGTCGTCCCAGAGAATGTCGCCCCCGGCTTCGCGAAGCAAATCCACATAGCGCAAATCGAGGGCAAGACGGCGCCCCCAGTTATCGGCACTTGGCGTTCCGCCGCGGCCCACCCACGGCGCCGGCCAGTCGACGGCCCAACGGGTTTTGGCGAAGTAATCAGCGTTCGTGAGATCCCATAGATAGCGATATTGCCAGTCAAGCAGCTGATTGCCGACATCGTCGAGATCGCCCGAGAAGGCCGCGATAAACGACTTCGGGGTATCGATGTGGGCACCGGGCGACAACTCATCGTCGTAGCCGGCAATTTTGAGCGCGACGTTTGCCGGATGATCTGTGATTGCACTGATCTCCAGATTCCAGTGGCCCATGTAATCCCAACCCGCGGCGAACGTGCTATTGGTTTGAGGATCCCGCAACAGAAGCAGAGGCAGAAAGGCACTGTAGTTCCCTTTTTGAACTCCGGAATTCGAATCGAATATAAGAGCGGAACTCGGATTCAGCCGCTTGGTTTTGAGCAGCTGGCTACCATTGAAATTTCCGCCACCCGTAATGTAATTCACTTCGAGACGGTTCGCCTCCTTTCCAAGGACCCGAGAATTGAGAAAGAAGACATTCGTCAGTCGAACATTCTTTGTGGATCGGTTCTGTAGAGTGATCCACTCACGGACTAAGCCGGTATCGGCATAGGCAACCCAATGTTTGACAGCCTCGATTGACGGGCTACTGAGCTCAATATCGAGTTGCAGCACTCCATCGCCGAGGCGTTCCGTCCGGTCGCGGACGAAGGTCCACTTCCAGGCGGGTGAATTCGCGTCCACGCCATCTGCAGTCAAGCGGATCTTCAGTTGGATCGACACCTGAATCCCGGTATTCCCGGTTGTTCACCTTATTACGTAAGGATACGAGAGCTAGCCGACCGCCAGTGAATGCAATCTTCTGCTCGACTTTCGAGGTGCCGAGTATCCAATTCGTACCTTCGCGGCGGCTATAGACCTGGCTTTCGGGTTCGGAAGGAGCGGCTGCGTCTGTCATTAGGAGCGTGAGCCCGAAGAGCGCTGTCAATAGGACGATATGGAGTAGCCGGAGCGATCGAGCGTCCGTGGAACTCGTACATGGGGCGATTTTCGTCACGATTTCCGATTCGCAAGCCGTGGCGGCTGTTGCGGATTCTATCGAACGCGCCAATTTGTGTCAACAACTCTGTTGACAACTTCTTGCCATAATCGGGAACACAGTTTCCTGTTGACAGCTGGGACCGATTGGAGTATACCTACAACTACAAAACGGATTGTCATCAATGTTGTTGACAAAGAGTTAGGGATTATAACGAGTTGCTTGGCGGGCCACATGAGGCAGCCCAATCGCAATCTAGGAGGATTGCCCATGAAGTCTCGATGGTTCTGGAGGGTTGTATCGATTGCCGTTGCCTTGAGTTGTTTTCTCCCTCCGGCGCTTCCCCAGATCGTTTCCGGCTCGATTACGGGGTCTGTAACCGACCCAAGCGGAGGAGTTGTCGCCGGCGCAAGCGTGAGCGCAGTGAATATCGCTACGGGAGTGGAGTCTACGACGACCACCAACGCTTCCGGTTACTTCAATATCGCCAATCTAATCGCGGGTAACTATCGGGTGGATGTCTCTGCGACGGGATTCAAAGCGCTCACCAGACCGGATATTCAGCTGCAAATCGGGTCGGTGGTCGACTTGGAGTTCCGGCTCGAGGTGGGCAGTGTACAGGAAAAGATGGTGGTCACAGGCGAAGCACCGCTTCTCGAGACGGCACAGGTGCAGGTTGCGAACGCGTTGGGAAGTCAAACGCTCGTTGCGCTGCCGACGGAAGGCCGGAACCCGACGGCTCTCGCGATTCTTTCGCCTGGAGTGGTCATGAACACCTATCAGGAGGGCATTCCGAGTGCAGAGGGCTCGGCGAATTACAGTTTCCAGGTGAATGGGCAACGCGCACAGTTAAACCGCCAGCTTCTGGATGGTGTCGACGACACGGAGGGCGTTGGCGGGGGTGCCGTGATTGTGCCTTCCACCGATGCACTTCAGGAATACACGCTCGTCACCTCTAACTACGACGTCGAGTTCGGGCAGGTAGCCGGCGGGGTACAGTTGTTCACGACCAAATCCGGAACCAATGAAATTCACGGCAGCGCGCATGAGTTTAATCGGGTGAACGATCTATTCGCCCGGAACCCGTTTACCGAGCCGAACGGTCCGGGGCACTTTGTTTATAACCAGTTCGGCGGCACACTCGGCGGACCGATCAAGAAGAACAAGTTATTTCTTTTTGGCTACTACGAGGGCATCCGGGTTCGTTCCGGAGGCGGCATTCTCACGACCGTTCCCGCACCGGCATTCCGAACCGGCGACTTCAGCAGTCTTGCAGCAACTAATCCAATTTTCAATCCCGCCACAGGCACGGCGCAGGGTACAGGTAGAACGCAATTCCCGAACAATGTGATCCCCGCGAATCTCCTGAGCCCGATCTCTCTGAATCTGATCTCGAAGCTGCCACTTCCGAACCTGGCGGGCACTGATAACAATTTCGTTACCCCCCAGCTGAATCCCATCAACCAAGATCTCGGAACGATTCGAGGCGACTATGTAATTAACGACGCGACGCGCTTTTTTGTTCGCTATACGCATCAGGTCGGCAGCTCGGAATCGGTAGTGCCTGCGTTCGGATCAATGATTTATCCAGGCAGCAATTTCGCAAACGGTATTAATGACAGCCTGGCCGCTAACGTGACACGCGTATTGACTCCGAATCTCGTGGTCGAAGGGAGATTTGGGTGGGCTCAGACGATCTGGGGTCAAAACCCGCCGGATTTCAGCTCGAACAGTTCTGCCAATTTCGGAATTCCGAATCTGAATAATTGCCCGTCATGCGGAGGACTGGCGGGCTTCATCATCGGTGGACCGGTGGGCGCCTTTTCGTTCGGCAATAACGATCATTCGCACCAGGTCGATCATTTCGGCAGTTATAACTTTGTGGGAATTGCGACCTGGACGCACGGTTCGCATTCCTTCAAGTTCGGGACCGATACGCTGCCCGGATGGCGTGACCGCCGCGACACGTCCTCGCAAGGAGATTTCGGATGCGCAAACAGCGGTGTCTGTTCGGGCAACGGTTTCCCGCAGAATATAACGGGAAGCGCTGATGTTCCGGGCTCGGGCCTCTCGACGGCAACTTTCCTGCTGGGCGATGTCGGCAACTTCGGTCGCGTGGTTTACGCGAACAACCTTCCCCTGGCACACAATACCTCACAAGGATTGTTCGCGCAGGACACCTGGCGGATCACTTCGAATCTGACGCTGAATCTCGGCTTGCGCTGGGATTATATCGGTCATCCAACATCACCTCAGCGGGGCGGAATCGTCAATTTCAATTTCAGTAATACAGACTCGATCATCAGCAATTTCGGAAACGTCAGCGCGACCGGAAACGAGGATCAGAACTATGCAGATTTCGAACCGCGTATCGGCTTGGCGTACCGGATTGGCAGTAAAACCGTCGTGCGGGCCGGCTATGGGCGCAGCTATTCGATCGGCTTCTACGGTGCAAATTTCGGGGCTGTGACAAATGATTGGCCGAATGCCACGCGCCAGCAGCTGGTTCAGAACAATATCTATGAGCCGGTGATTACGCTGGCACAAGGTCCCCCAGTATTCGTATCGGGGTTCCAGATTTTGGCGGCAGCCGGCAATCCCGGGCAGTATCCAACACCTAACTCTACGGGTTTCGGCGAGGACAAGCATAATCCGGATAACTACGTCGATCAGTGGAACTTTGCGATTCAGCGCGAGTTCCCGAAGAATTTCACGTTCACGGCGGCGTATGTAGGAAACGCGGTGCGGCACCTGTTTTACCGGACCAATTACAACGCCGTCCTGCCAGGACCAGGAGATCTCAATGCGCGGCGCCCATACGCGTCATATGGATATTTTGTACCTGCGTACAATCAATCAAACCAGAGCAGCTCCGGCTATCAATCGTTACAGCTACAAGGGCAAAAGCGCTATTCCAACGGACTTTTCCTCACAGGATCGTTCACCTGGGGAAGGGTTTACGATTTCGGCTCACATAATCCGATGTACAACTGGGACGCGAATCTGGATCGAGCACCTGCTGACTATGACCGAAAATTCGTTTTTGTGTTCAGTCACGTGTGGGAATTGCCATTCGGACCAGGCAAGACCTTCCTCAATGGTCACAGCTTAGCGGACCGGGTAGTTGGAGGATGGACAATATCAGGAATCTGGACAGCCGAAACGGGCACTCCGTTTACACCATTCCTGGGTAACGATGCATCACTCAACTCCGACTGCTGCACACTACGCCCTGATCTTGTGGGTGATCCAAATGCGGCGAATCAAAGCCGAACGATGTGGTTCAACCCATTGGCGTTCGCTACACCGCCTTTGTACACCTTCGGCAACGCAGGACGAAACATTCTGCGAAATCCCGGTTTGTTCCGAGTCGATCTCTCGCTGATGAAGTCGTTTGCGATTACCGAGAGGACGAAGTTCGAGCTTCAGTGGGAAGCATTCAATGCATTTAACCGCACCAACCTTGGGGGACCAAATTCCCAAGTGGACTCCTCAACGGCAGGCCAGATCACGAATATCGCCGACATCATGCGACGGATGCAACTCAGTGCTACAGTACGTTTCTGATGCTCAAGCGCTGTATCCTGGCGGGACTGGTCACAGGATACCTGTACGCTGCGCAGCCCGCGACGGATTCGCTGGCTGAAGGGATAGAGCTTTTAAAAGCCGGAAAGGTACAGCGCGCTGTTCCTCTTCTTCGGCGTGCTGTTCAAGAGAAACCCAACTCAGCCGCAGCCCATAACTACTATGGCTTTGTTCTCGGCCAAACAGGATCCATTGATACGGCAATTGACGAGTTCAGAGCGGCGATCCGGATCGATCCGCGATATGCCGAAGCGTTTTACAATCTCGGCACGGCGTTGGTGATTCAAGGCGAATATGCGGCTGCGGTACAAAACCTGGAGCAGGCTGTCGCGCTGCATCCTGATTTTCCAGAGGCGCGGTTTGAGCTGGCCAGCGCTTTAGTCGGCAGGGGAGAAACACGCGAAGCGATTAAAGAGCTGCAAGCGACTGTGCGGCTGAAAACGGATATGGCGGCTGCGCACACGCAGCTTGGGCTCCTGTATTCGCAGACCGGCGATACGGCGGAGGCAGTATCGGAGTTCCGGCGTAGCGTCGAGTTACAGCCCGGGTCGCCCGAGGCGCATAATAACCTGGGCGTTGCGCTTGATCAGAACGGTGATCTGCAAGGTGCGATCAAAGAGTTTCAGCTAGCCATAGCCTCTAACCCGAAGTTCACTCCCGCAATCGTGAACCTGGCCCAAGCAATGCGAGATAGCGGCGATCTCGCTGCGGCGGTCGCGTACTACCGGCAGGCGATTACGCTCGAACCCAAATCGGCATCTATCCATGCGGACCTGGGTTTTACGTTGAAGCGAAGCGATCAGCTCCCGGAAGCTTTGAAGGAATTGCGGATGGCGCTCCAACTTGGGCCCGATGTGGCGCGCTCTCATTTTTATTATGCGGAGGCACTCACGCAATCGGGCGATCGCGCAGCGGCTCTAGAGCAGTACAGAGAAGCGGTTCTGCTCAACCCACGCGATGCCGAGTTCCGTATCAAATATGGCTCGGCGCTGACAGACAAGTCTCCAAAGGAAGCGGTCGTCGTCCTGAGAGACGCGGCGCAGCTGGACCCGAAGAACCCTGAGATTCTGACGGCCCTTGCTATGGCGCTTCGTAAAAGCGGGGATACCGAACACGCCGGGGCTGTATTCCAGGAATCACGAGAAGCATCGAAGCTGGCTGCTTCGAAATCGGAAGCCAGCCTGCAGACCAACCGCGCGATCGATTTTCTGAAGCAGGGTAATGTTAAAGATGCAATCGCGGCGCTTCAGCTGGCGCTGAGAGCAGACCCGAAGCTCGCCGAAGCCAACGAATATATGGGCATCGCAGCGAGCGCGCTGGGTAAATGGCAGGAAGCGAACCAAGCGTTTCGAGCAGCGCTCGAAACAAGTCCGGGGGACCCGGATATCCATCTCAACTTTGGTGTATCGCTCGAAAAACAGGGGAACTGGCTGGCAGCAGCGAACGAGTTTGAATCGGTTTTGTCGCTTCGTCCGGGGCAGCCTCAGGCTGTCTGCCGGCTGGCGGATTCGCTCGAGCGCGCAGGCGATAGATCCCGGGCTGAGGCGGCAAAGCAGCAGGCACAGCAGTCAGGTGGATGTGATTTGAGTTTTTGAAGGGATGGAGGTGACGCTGAGCGCGGTTGGGCGAGAATTCGGTATGGAAACCAACAAGATCAGCAGCGCCGCGAGGATGAACGCACCCGAAAGAAGCCAGATGACAGCGGAGAACGAACCCCACTTCGTCAACATATAGCCGACGACAGTCGGGCCAACGAATCCTCCCAAACTCCCGATCGAGTTAATGAGGCCGAGGGAAACTGCCGCTGCGGACTCTCCTAATACCAAGGTTGGTAAAACCCAGAACGACGGCGCCCAGGTCCACAGAAGAGAACCCGTAAGGGTCAGCCAAACCATGGTCACTGGAAACGCTTGAGCCGGAATCGTCACGGCGCTGAAGAAAACTGCGGCGAGCAGTAAAGGGACAGCCGAGTGGAGTTTGCGCTCTTTCGTGCGATCCGATGACTTGCCCATCAGCATCACGGCGACTGCGGCAGCACAGAAAGGTAT
This sequence comes from Terriglobia bacterium, assembly GCA_963738555.1. GTDB lineage: Bacteria > Acidobacteriota > Terriglobia > Bryobacterales > Bryobacteraceae > Bog-105. Next base: position 225,990 of record CAVTXN010000001.1, on the reverse strand, counting down.
GGCGGAGAGCACGGTTGCCGAAGCTGTAGAGAATCCTGAAGCGCGTTGAACAACGGCCGGCAACCAGAAAATATAGCCATAGCTGGCGAGAACGATAAGGAAAAGAGCACCTGCAAGCAGCCAAACCATTCGGGTTTTGAGAACGCTGAATGAGGTCATGTGCCCGCTGAGACTCTTGAGACGCTTTTCTTCCTCAAGCTCCTGCTGAAGCCACTGACGCTCTGCCGTGCTGAGCCAAGATGCATTGGCGGGGCGATCACTAAGGTAAAACGGCGCGATCACGCCAAATACTATTGCGGGAATTCCCTGCAAGAAAAACAACCAGCGCCAGCCGGCGAGGCCAAACCAGTGCAGGGAGAGGCAGAACGCCGAGAGAGGGGCACCGATGACAAATGAGAGGGGAACGGAGAGGATGAATCCAGAGAGCGCACGAGCCCGGCTGCGCTGAGGAAACCAGTGCGTGAGATAGACGAGCGTGCCCGGGAAGAAACCCGCCTCCGCCAATCCCAGACAGAAGCGTGCAATATAGAACTGCTTGGGATTACGGACCAAACCCTCAAGCACGGTACAGAGGCCCCAGGTGACGAGAATTCGACTGATGTAGAGCCTGGCGCTCCAGCGCTCGATGATCAAAGCTCCGGGAATTTCCAGCACAAAATAGCCGAGGAAGAAGATGCCTGCTCCGAAGCCGTAGACAGCTTCTGAGAAGTGCAGATCCGCGGACATGGCGAGCTTGGCGAAAGATACATTGGCGCGGTCCACGTAGGCGATGACATAGAGAAGGAACAAAAACGGCAGAATTCGTTGAGCGACTTTGCGCTGGCAAGATTCCGCAATCACAGAACTACCTGGCATTTACTATTGCCGTTACAGAGGCTTCAGCTAGGCTTCAAATTCGAGCCCGCTTAAGGGCTTGCCGGAACTATTGGGCAGCAGGAGCCCCGGACGGATCTGGATCCCGAGCTTCTCATACAGTTTCCGGAAATAGTCCTCGACAGCGGCCTCAACCTCTTTGATGGGCGTGGCCAAAATCGTCTCGATGTAGCCTTCGTGATTGCGATAACGCTGCTTGATCGGGGCTCTTGCAGAGAAAGCCCGGGCGACCATGAAGATAAAAGGATTCATGACCGTGTTCAAGGTACGGTAGAGCTGATCGCGGTTGGACAGTTTCCAGATTGTGCGGTGCAGTTCGAGATCAGCTTGAAGAAACGCCTCCTCGTCTCCCGCGTTAGCGGCGGTCTTCATCTCCTTCAGCGCCTTCCGCAAGATTTGTTCGCTTTGTTCTGTCAGCTCCTGACGGAGGTATCGGACACATAAAGCTTCCAGTTTGCCGCGAATACTGAATATAACCTCGATGGATTCGGTCGAAATGTCGCGGATAAATGTTCCACGGCGCGGGACGGTTACGATTAACCCGTCTCGCTCAAGCCGCAGAAGCGCCTCGCGCACCGGTCCACGGCTGCAATTCAGTTGTTTGGCAAGATCCTCTTCGATGAGCCGCTCACGAGGCGTCAACATTCCGCTGTAGATACATTGGCGGATGTGTTGCTCGACCCGGTCGGTCGCCGAGATGCGTGATCGCGACGTTTTGGGCGCCATCAGTGCTCCGATTTTGTCCTTATGATGCCTTAACCGCTGTCCAAAGAATAACGCGGGGCTGCTTGTTCCGTGAATGAGACGGCCTGCACCAGAGTATCCGAATGCGCATTTGCGGTCAACAAAACTGTTGACAGAACGGCTGGAAGCGATAAGAATACTGATGGAACCATGGGTTTTCTGGACGATCACGTTATCGCAATTACAGGCGGCTGTGGAGATATTGGGAAGGCGACGGCAGGACGCTTATCGGCAGAGGGAGCGAAGGTGGTTCTACTGGACTTGATTGATCAAGCGAAGGGCAAAGCCGTAGCGCAGGCGTTCGGCGCATCCGCTGCCTATTTTCGAACTGATGTTACGGATCGCAGAGCAGTCGACAGATCTCTGGCGAGCGCGGCTTCGCTGCACGGAAGACTCGATGCCGTTATCTCCAATGCAGGGATGGTCGCCAATCAACCTTTTCTCGAGATCGATGGCGAGAAGTGGGCGAAGACGCTTGCTGTGAACCTGACCGGCTGCTTTCATGTGGCGCAGAGCGCCGCCCGAATCATGGTGACGCAAGAGCCGGGGCGGGACGGGGTACGAGGAAAGATTCTGTTTACGGGCAGCTGGGTGCAGGACATGCCTTTTCCGGAAGGCACTTCTTATATTGTCAGCAAGGCCGGCGTGAAGGCGTTGGCTCGCAACATGGCCCAGGAGCTGGCGGGAAAAGGAATTCGAGTCAACGTGGTTGCGCCCGGGATTGTGATGGCAGGGCTCAGCAAGCAAGTTTACGAAACGAATCCGGAATTCGGTCCGCGGGCCACCGCCGCGATACCACTGGGCGAGTTTGGAACGGCAGAGCAGGTTGCAGAAGCTTTTGCGTTTCTCTGCGGACCCCAATCCAATTACATGACTGGAAGCGTTCTGCTGATTGACGGAGGAGCTTCGCTGGTGAAGCGGCAATAAGCGTAATGGAGATCTTTCCTGGCGTCCACCAGATTCGATCTTGCATCGCCGACCGGCATCTCTTCCAGTACGTCTTCGTCGGAGATAATGTCGTTCTGCTCGACACCGGGTTTCTCAACGACGCCGGAGGAGGTCATTCTTCCCTTCCTCTCACAAATCGGGATTCGGCCGGATCGCCTGAAGCTGGCGATCAACACTCATGCGGATGCAGATCACCACGGCGGCAATGCATCTCTTAAACAACGTTGTGAAAACGTACTGCTCGCGTGCGGCGAACTGGATCGGGAGGTGATCGAAAATCCGGATCGGCTCTTCGCATCGCGTTACAACCAGTGGATGACCGATCACGGGGTGGGTCTCGGACAGAACCGCGAGGCAGAGGCTTGGGTGCGCACCATGACCGGGGAGCCACAACGGATGGATGTGAGTTTCAGAGGAGGAGAAACCATCCTGATCGATGAGACCAGGAAGCTTCAAGTTCTGCACGTTCCGGGGCACAGTCATGGTCATCTCGCCTTCTACGACCCGGCGAATCGAGCCGTCTATGTGGGTGATGCGTTACACGGGAGCTATTGTCCATCGCGCGAAGGGAAACCATCACTTCCTCCTGCGTATTTTGCGGTTCTTGCTTATCTTGCGAGCATTCAGACGATCGAAGTCCTGGATGTGAAGTGGATCTATTCGGCACATTGGCCCACTTATGTGGATGGAGAAGTTTCGGAATTCCTCTGCGAGTGTAGAAACTTTGTAGACCGCGCAGATGGCGTTATGCGCCGGGTGCTAGAAGAGCATCCACAGGGCGTGACGCTACGCGAGTGCATCGCCGAGTGCGGCCAAGTAATGGGGAACTGGCCGTCGCAAAACGAGTGGATTTTGATGTATCCGGTCTACGGTCATCTCGCACTGCTCGAGCAGACAGGCGTCGTGCGCCAGGAAAGGCAGGAAGCCGGCCGGATTCTCTGGAAGCCGGTGTAAGAGACGGAGCCGTGCGTAAGTCACAGTTGATTGCAATTACCGCTTGCCTTTTGCTGGAAATTCTTCCGACGTGTTCGGCTGAAGCCGTTAAATCACGCGGGGACATAATCGGGACACAGATACCTTTCTCATTCATCTATGACGGCAAATCGTCTAAGGAACTCATTCAGAGCTGGAAGAAGGCCGAGCAAGCAAGCGCGAAGAATTCGCTGAGGACAACAAATTATACCGACCTCGCACACTGGGCTGGAAGTAACACTCGAGACCACATTCTTTCCCGAGCGAGACGCCGTGGAGTGGCTCGTAAGGATGCGCAACGGCGGGAAGACGGATACTCCGCTGATAGAAAATCTTCGGACCATGGATCTGCGCATTCCGCTCCCCAGCAGCAGAAGCCGCGACGATGCATTACGTTCTCGGCAGCGCATTTCGGCCGGCGCGACCCGCTTCCGATCCGCAAGAAGGTCTCGCGGGCGATTATATGCCGATCGATAAGCCATTCGCTCCCGGTGCTGCAGTATCGTTCTCACACTATATTTTTCAGAACGGCCAACACAGAGACAGCTATTTACCATTTTTCAATCTGCAGTGGTCCGGAGGCGGCGTGATCGGCGCGGTCGGATGGACGGGCGCAATGGATCGTGGAGAGTAGGCGGTCGAACGACGCGATTACTCTGCGATCGGGCCAGGAAACGACTCACTTCAAGCTGCATCCCGGTGAAAGCATCCGAACGCCGCGGCTGCTGCTAGTCGAATGGCACGGCCCTGACTGGATCACAGGGCAAAACGAACTGCGCCGGGTTTTGATCGCTCATTATCTGCCGAGAGTGAAGGGAAACATTCCGTTTCCGCCGGTGGCGCATACGAACGCCTACGCACTGATATTCGATGACATCGCTAAGAAGACCGGGAAGAATCCGCTTCAGGTGCTTCCGACGCTGCGTCAGATGGACCTCGGCGGTAAGGGTGGCCGTGGCTTCGCCGATCCTGGCGCCGCCCTAAACTATGTGACGGAAAAGAATCAACTGGCTGTCATTCGGGACATGCCTTCCGTGGGGATCGAAGCATACTGGCTGGACGCTGGTTGGTTTGTAGGCGGCTGGCCCGGCGGGCGCGGAAGCTGGGTTCCCAATAAGAATTTCCCCGATGGTTTGCGGCCGCTGAGCGACGCGGCTCACGCGCGCGGCATGAAATTCTTGCTCTGGTTCGATCCGGAGGGCGTGGCTGCGAGCAGCATGATCGCGAAGGAGCACCCGGAATGGGTGTTGCATCAGCCCAACGAAGGTCCGTGGGGCGGTATTTTTCGATTCGGTAATCCGGACGCAACGAAATGGATGACGGATCTGCTCAGCGACCGCATACGACGGTGGGGGATCGATATCTACCGAAACGATCGCAACACAAATCCGCTTCCTTTTTGGCAGCACGCCGACTCGCCGGACCGCCAAGGGATTACGGAGATACGGCAAATCGAAGGCTTCTATGACCTCTGGGATGGACTTCTGAAGCGATTTCCGAACCTGGAGATCGATAACGCGAACTGGCGTGTGACCGGCCCTGATCTGGAGGTCATGAAGCGATCGATCGGCTCGCTCACACGGAGCGAATTGACGAGTGGTGGATTACCTCACAGCCTAGAGGACCAGACCCAGACTGCAGAATTGAGCTTATGGATTCCGCTTGATGCCAACATTCTCAACGCAATGAAACCGTACGATTTCCGTAGTACGGCCACTACCGGCGTGGCAATCGGACTCGATCTGAGTTCGCCTTACATACCGATCGAGCAACTACGAAAGGCAATTGCAGAAGTCAAAGAACTGCGCCCTTTCTGGCTGGGCGATTACTATCCTTTGACGCCCATCAACTTGGACCCGAGCATCTGGTGCGGATGGCAGTTTGATCGGCCGGATATGAAAGCGGGTTTCGCCATGTTCTTTCGGCGGCCCAAAAGCAGTGTGCTTTCGATGAAGGCGGGCTTACGCAGTCTTGATGCCAAAGCGGAATATGAAATCAGCTTTGATCGAAACTACAGCGTCAGCGAGAAGGAAACAATCACGGGCGCGGCCATCGCGCACCTGGAGGTATCCGTTCCCGCGGGGCAGAGCGTCTTGATCCGCTATCGGAAAGCTTCCCGCAAAGAGTAGTGCGTCTGCCCGGGAACAATGACTCAGGAACTGGTGTGATCTATGTCAGCTTATTCTAACGATGTTCAACAATTTCAGAAAGACGGATATGTAATCGTCCGAAGCCTTCTTTCGCCCGAAGAGATTCAGATCGTGATCGAAGCGGCGCACGAAGACCGTAAGATGCTGGATAGCGCGTTCGAGGTTGCCGATACGGGCGGGAGCCGCATACGGCTTTCGGGCTGGAACGACGCTGGAGACGACACGTTCGGCGTCGTGGCAAGACTACCGCGTATTGTGGACCGGATGGAGGCGTTTCTTGGAGGCGAAGTGTACCATTATCACTCCAAGATGATCTTGAAAGAGCCGAAGGTCGGGGGCGCGTGGGAATGGCACCAGGATTACGGTTACTGGTACCAAAATGGCTGCCTCTTCCCAGACATGGCCAGCTGCCTGATCGCCTTAGACCCGGCCACGAAGGCGAACGGCTGCCTTCAGGTGCTGAAGGGGTCACATCGCATGGGCCGCATTGAGCACGGGCGGTTCGGGGGGCAAACAGGAGCGGATCCTGAGCGGGTTGAGGTAGCTCTCCAACGTCTGGAACGTGTTTACTGCGAAATGGAGCCCGGCGCCGGATTGTTCTTTCACGCGAACGTGCTGCATGCTTCAGCACAAAACACGAGCGACAAACCACGCTGGGCGCTCATCTGTTGCTACAACGCGGCCAGCAACGATCCTTATAAGGAATCGCACCATCCGCGCTACACACCGCTTCACAAAGTGGCGGATGATGCGCTTCTAAGGACTGGTGTGAAGCTAACTGACAAAACGAAAGCGTTCGTAGCTCCAGAAGACGATAAGACCAGCGCGGGGGAAAGGGTTCAAACTGGTTAAAGCGTCGTGGGTAGAATCTGAACTTCCGGAACTGCGGCGTGAGGCGGCAATTTCGCGATGGCCAGAACCAATTCGGCAACATCTTTCGGCCGCAGAGCTTTGCTAAGGGTCTCGGCCGAAGGTTTTACAGGACGCTTATCGATGAGCTCGGTATCCACGAGGCCCGGGCAGACTGCACAAGTACGGATGCCATTCTCTTTTTCTTCAATGCGGATTGCGTGGGCAAGGCCGACAAGACCGCGTTTGGACGCTTGATAAGCGGCACCCGAAACGTCGGCCAGCAAACCGGAGACGGACGAAATGTAAATCAGATGACCGGATTTGGCGCTTCGCATGTAAGGCAGAACGGCCTGGGTGATGTAGTACGCGCCGTCCAAGTTCACCTGCATCAGCGAGTGCCAGATTCCCGGATTTAATCGCGTCAACGCACGATCGGGCGTATTGGTTCCCGCAGCGTAGATCAAGATATCGAGGCCGCCAAGCTTATTGAAAGCGTAGGCTGCCAAGCGCTGCATGTCTTCGAGCTTTGAGGCATCGGCCTGCTGAATATCGAGAGGTTTTCTTTCGGCGGCCAGGGTTTGCTGCAGTTGTTGCAGCCGATCAACCCGCCTAGCGGCGGCGATTACCCTGGCCTCTTCCAGCGCAAATAGATATGCGATTTCACGTCCGATTCCGCTGGACGCTCCTAGAACGAGAACCCTTTGGTTTTTCAGGCTCACAGACATTCGGTGATTCAGGAGAGCTTTTCCTGCTCTTCTACTATTCGGTAGAACTTATTCGCCGGGATATCGCGGAGTTGATTTGTTTTCCCGTCGGGCCAGCGAATCTCCAACAGGTCAACTCTCGCGGCTTTCGCAATTCCAAAGTGTACTCGAAGGTCGTTTTGTGAATAGAAGCTGCCACCGCTTCGCACTTCATCGAGCTGACTGTGAGTTCCAGTGACGCAGCGCACTCTGGCTCCGATGGCACTCCGGTTGGACTTGGTGCCGACGAGCTTCAGAGTGATCCAATTGTTGGCCGCTGTCGCTGAGCATTGTAGAAGCTGGGGAACGTCATTGATCGGGTTTATGAGGATATCGGTAAGGCCGTCGTTGTTAAAGTCGCCGAACGCACATCCGCGGCCACTGATGGGGGAGCGGATGGCGGACCCTGCCAGCGAGGAGATGTCACGAAATTTTCCGTTCTTGAGGTTTTGATAGAGAACTTTCGGCTCCCGATAGTGAATCGGACCTTTCAACCTATCGATTTCTGGATAGACATGCCCGTTGACATAGAAAATATCCTGCCAGCCGTCATTTTCGATGTCCAGGAAACCGCAGCCCCATCCGAGGAGGCGTGAGTAAGAGTTGACGCCAGCGTCGGTTGTCTGCTCCTCGAACATTCGCTTACCCAGATTGCGATAGAGATTTGGGAGATCATCAGAGAAATTGGTTTTCAGAATATCGAGCCAGCCATCGCAATCATAATCGGCTGCGGCGACACCCATGCCGGATTGGTTTCTCCCGTCACGATTGGTTGCGACAGCCGCTTCCAGACCGCCTTCTGTGAAGGTACCGTCACCGTTATTCCAGAACAGGAAACTCATCTCGCTGTCGTTGGCGACATAGATATCCGGCCGCCCGTCGTTGTCGAAGTCTGCAACCAATACGCCGAGACCGTAACTCGGACCAGCTTTAGCGATTCCACTCGCCTGCGTCGCGTCGGTGAATGTTCCGTCGCCGTTGTTGTGGAAAAGAAAATTGTTCGCTCGAGGCAGCCCTTGCGGACCGCAGTTTACGGGCAATCCTTGGTAGTTACAGGAGCCAGTGCCCGGGGCGGGAGCCGTTTTAAGGTCGAGATTGATGTAATTGCTGACGAACAGATCTAGATGACCGTCGCGGTCGTAGTCAAGAAATGCGCAGCCGGATCCCCAGCGCGTTTCAGGCGACCACAGTCCGCTTTTTCTGGTGACATCGGTGAATGTTCCGTCGCCGTTATTACGATAGAGAACGTTCTGTCCCCAATAGGTGACAAAGAGGTCGTCAAATCCGTCGTTATCGAAGTCGCCGACACAAACACCCTGACCCCATCCGGAACGATCCAAACCAGCTTTTCGGGTCACGTCCGTGAACGTGGCGTCGCGATTATTGTGAAGGAGGCGGCTACACGGCGCATTCTGGGCGCCTGCATCAAGAGTGGTTCCGTTAACCAGAAACAGGTCTTGCCAGCCATCGTTGTCGTAATCGATAAAAGCCGCCCCGCAGCCGGTGGTCTCCAGGATATATCGGTTAGATGAAGCGCCGCCATAGATGGTTGGCAAGGTGATGCCGGCGCGGGCGGAGACATCCTCGAAGTGAACAGGAAAGGCGCCGGCCGGATTTGGACTAGCTTTGCTGCTGGCTAGAATTCCGGTCAGAGCGGCGCGAATGAAAGACCGGCGATTCATCTCTACGGGCGAGGGCTCGGGTAAATCGAGATTTTAGTGTTCATTTTCGCTCTGCTCGGCTATAATCGGATGCGATCACTATGTTAACAATCTCGTTGACAGAAGTGGATACAGTATGCCGGGTTATTCGACCCTATTCGATCTGAGTGGCAAAGCAGCGTTGATCACGGGCGCCGGTTCAGGTTTCGGCCGGAGCATCGCGCTCGGCCTCGCGACCTACGGATGCCATGTCGCTGTCGCGGATCTTGATGCTCAGAAGGCAGAGGAAACAGCACGGGGCGTTCGCGAAGTTGGGGGCCGCGCGATTGCTCTGCAGGTGGATGTAGCGCAGCCGGAATCCGTTCTGTCTGCAGTACAACGCACGGAACAGGAGTTCGGGCAAATCGATATTCTCATCAATTGCGCCGGTATTTCGCAGCATGACCCTGCCGAGTTGACGCCGCTCGAAACCTGGGACCGCGTGCTCGATGTTAATTTGCGCGGCACATTTCTCTGCTGCCAGGCGGCAGCAAGAGTCATGCTGAAGCAGAATCGCGGAGTGATCCTCAATTTCTCCTCGATTGCCGGAAGTGTCGGTATGGGCCGTGGCGCGAACGCGTATTGTGCAAGTAAAGGTGGGGTGGACGCGCTCACTAAGCAGTTGGCGCTCGAATGGGCGACCCGAGGAATTCGCGTGAACGCGATTGCACCCTGCCAGTTTCTTACGCCTGGCCTCGAAGAAGTCATGCGAGACCCGCAGTTCAATCCTGAAACGCTCATGAAGACCTGGACCACAAATATCCCTCTAGGCCGCATCGGTCAACCGGAGGAGATTGTCGGACCTGCGCTCTTCCTGGTCTCGGGCGCGTCTTCCATGGTGACCGGGGTCATCCTGCCGGTCGACGGAGGATACCTAGCCCGTTAGGAGTTGACGATGATTGATAGAGCCGAAACGAAAGCCTTCACGGGATTGAAGCGCGCCGTGCAAATCGGGATCGTGGTACGCGATCTACAGCGCACCACAGAGCTGCTGAATTCCATCTTCGGGATAGGGCCGTTCCATTTCGTCGAGTGGCCCAATCGTCCGGACGCGACGTATTGGTTCCATGGTCAACAGGAGAACATTAAAATTCGTCAGGCGTTTGTTCAGGCCGGTTCGCTCGAGCTCGAACTCGTTCAGCCCCTCGAAGGAACGCGGAACTCCTATCGCGAATTCCTCGATAGCCGGGGCGAAGGGCATTCATCATGTCTTGTTTGAAACTCCCGACATGGATGAGGCAGTCGAGGAGTTTGCGCGTAAAGGCGTAAAGGTTCTGCAAAACGGCACTGGCATTCGCCCCGGAACTCGCTGGGCTCTTCTCGATACGCAAGAGCTGGTTGGATTTTTAATCGAGCTCAGACACCGACCTGGAGACTCGGACGGTTCATCGATCCCGAAGGATGTCGTTTGAACCCGGCCTGATTTGGAACATTTATGGAGACAGCCGCCAGTCACGACATCGACGTAAGACTTAGCTTGGACTTGTATCGCAGCATGTTACAGCTGCGCGATTTTGAGTTGAAAGTACAAGAGCTGTATCGGGCCGGGATGCTGCCCGGCTTCGTGCATCTGTACGTGGGTGAAGAAGCGGTGGCGGTCGGCGTATGCGCCTCGCTCAAGCGCGAAGACCTTGTCTACAGTACACATCGCGGTCACGGACATGCGTTGGCCAAAGGTGTTCCAGGACGTGAGGTGATGGCCGAACTCTGGGGCAAGCGGACGGGCTGTTGTGGAGGCCGCGGTGGAAGCATGCATATGTACGCGCCGGACTACGGGTTTATGGGGACGAACGGCATTGTGGGCGCAGGTATCCCGCTGGCAACAGGCGCAGCGCTTGCAGCGCAACTGCGCAACAGCGGCCAGATATCAGTCGCCTTCTTCGGCGATGGCGCGGTAAACAGCGGTTCCTTCCATGAAGCGTTGAACATTGCGTCGGTTTGGAATCTGCCCGTTGTTTTCGCTTGCGAAAACAATCTCTATGCGACTGAGATGGCGTTTCACCGGGCGACCAAAAACACCAGCATTGCCAGCCGGGCGGCCGCGTACCTCATGCCTTCTCTTGAGGTGAATGGATCAGATGTTCACGAAACTTTCCATGCCGGCCGCGAAGCTATCGATCGCGCACGCTCGGGCGGTGGTCCAACCTTGATCGAGTTCAAGACTTACCGATTCCTCGGTCATCACGAGGGCGATCCCGGTACAGAATATCGGACCAAAGACGAGGTGGAATCGTGGAAGGGTCGTTGCCCGATCAAAGCTCTGCGCGAAAAGATGCTGAGTTCGAAGCTGGCCCAGGATCGTGACTTTGAACAGATTCAACTCGAGACGGACGCATGGCTCGAAGATGCCGTGCAATTTTCGAAATCCAGCCCCAATCCGGACCCGAACACTGTGCTCGACTTCGTCTGAGGCAAAACGACTACAAACCATGCGCGAAATCACCTACGGAGAGGCCGGCGTCGAAGCACTCAGAGAAGAAATGGCCCGCGATTCGTCCATTGTTTATATCGGGCAAGGCATCGGTCCGCGCGGTGGAAATTTCAGGCAAACGCGTGGTCTATGGAAGGAATTCGGTGATCATCGTCTGCGTGATACCGGAATCTGCGAGCTCGGCGAGACCGGCGTCGCTATCGGAGCGGCCATGAACGGTTGCCGCGCGGTCGTGGATGAAGTCTTTCTCGATTTCATCCTCGAAGCGATGACGCAAGTGATTCAGCAGGCGGCGGCCATTCACTACCTCTCGAACGGCAAGATCAAAGTGCCCGTAGTGATTCGGGGAGCGATGGGCTCCGTCCGAAATGCCGGAGCGCAGCACGCCCATTCCTTCTATGCCTGGTTTGCTCACACGCCAGGGTTGAAGGTCGTGGTGCCGGCCACACCGCGGGACTGCAAAGGGCTATTTAAAACCGCACTGCGCCAGGACACGCCTGTGCTCTTCATCGAGCACAAAGCTCTATACAACGTAAAAGAAGATGTGCCGGTCGAAGAGTTTCTGATCCCATTCGGTGAAGCGAGCGTGAGGCGTATCGGCAAACACGCGACGGTGGTCGCGGTTGGCCGCATGGTGCATGTTGCTCTTGAAGCAGCTAACACCCTCGATCGGGAAGGTATTTCCGTCGAGGTTATCGACCCGAGAACGATCGCTCCGCTAGACCGGAAGACCATAATCGATTCCGTTCGCAAAACCGGCAGGCTGGCAGTTGTAGATGAGGCTCCAGCGATGTGTGGTTTCTCTGGTGAAGTAATCGCACTCACCTGCGAACAGGCACTCGACAGCATGGACGCGCCGCCCAGGCGTATCTGCTCGTTACATGCTCCCAATCCTTTTAGCCCCGCGCTGGAAGACCAGATGTTGCCGACTCCCGCCAAAGTGGCCGACGAAATTCGAAAGTTGATGGCGGCCTGAGGCAGCGCAGTATGCAATTCGAAATCGTGATGCCGCAACTGGGCCTGACCATGACGGAAGGCTCTGTAAACACGTGGTTGAAACAGCCTGGCGAACGCGTGCAAAAAGGCGAGATGTTGTTTACGGTATCGACCGACAAGGTCGATATGGAAGTCGAATCGACAGGATCAGGCTTTCTGAGTCCACTGGTTGAACTGAACACTCCAGTGTCGGTCGGTACGGTGATCGCGGTGCTTACAGATCAGCCGGGACAAATAACGGCGCCGGAACGGATCGTGAGCAATGGACAAAGATCGGTACCGGCGGAGGCGGCCAAGCCCGATAATACAATCTCAACCGCGGTCGAAATGGCGTCACGCGCTGGCATTCCCGCGAGCCCCCGCGCTCGAAGTCTGGCCAAGAGACTCGGCGTCAATCTTGACGATGTAACCCCCGCGTCCGGAACTCGCATCATTGAAGCCGACGTTCAGGCGCACCATGACCGCTCCCAAACCAAGTCACCGCAACCGGTGAGCACGAGCGCTGCGCGCCGCATCACCGCCGAGCGTACCTCCCATAGTTTCGAGCGTGCACCGCATTTCTACTTAACCCGACAAGTTGACGCGGGCCGGCTGGTTCAACTCCGCGAACAACTCCAGACTGCGGCCCAACGAAAACTTGGATTCAACATCACTTATACGGATTTTCTTCTCAGAGCGCTTGCGCTTGCACTTCGTGAAGAACAGGCGGTCAATGCATATTGGCTCGATGGCCGGGTAGTACTGCGATCGACGGTCGACGTGGGTTTCGCCGCGCAAACAGAGCAGGGTCTGCTTGTCCCCGTCATATCCAATGCAGATCAACTGAGCCTTTTCCGTTTAGCAGACAGGCGGAAGGAGCTGACGCAGAAAGCGCGTGAAGGCAAACTGCAATTGCAGGATTCGGAAGGCGGCAGCGCGACCCTCTCTAATCTGGGCACTTACGGTATCGATTCGTTTCAAGCTATTTTGAACCCCCCGCAGAGCGTGATCCTCACAAGCGGCGCCATCGCAAGACGGCCGGTGGTGATGGGCGATCGGATCGAAGCGGCTGAGACCCTCATCCTCTCCCTTTCGGCGGATCACCGCGTCCTGGACGGTGTGGCAGCGGCGAAATTTCTCGCTGCCATTTCCCGCATGATTGAAGATCCATTAGAGCTTCTTGTGTAACCGGTTTTAGAGTATGCATTCCGGCGTTGCTGAAGCTCTGCTACTTATCCTCGCAGCCGCTGTTATGAATGCGACGTATACGCTTCCTATGAAGCTGAACAGGAAGTGGGCGTGGGAGCATTCCTGGCTTGCGTTCTCCGTCCTTGGGGTAGCGGTCGTCCCCACGTTGATCGCAGTTCTGACGGTTCCTGACCTTTGGTCGATTTATAACCAAGCCTCGCCCAGCACGTTGGTGTGGATGGCACTCTTCGGATTTGGGTGGGGTGTTTCGCTGGTGTTCTTCGGCCTATCGATTCCGCTGGTTGGGATCGCTATTGCCTTCACCATCACACTGAGTACCTCTGCGGCATCAGGATCGTTACTGCCCTTGTTAATGCAACATCGAGACCGCATATTGACTGCGCAAGGCGCAGTGCTGTTGCTCGGAATCGTGCTGATCGCTTGCGGTGTCGCTCTCTGCGGCAAGGCTGGTATGGAACGAGATAGAAGCAAGGACGTACTCAGCGGCAACCCTCATTTCATTCGCGGATTTCTATTTGCGCTGATCTCGGGTATCCTCGGATCTCTCCTCAATCTCGGATTGGCGTTCGGGGACGGCATCCAACAGGCTGCGCGCACACGTGGAGCAAGCGTCGCAATGAGTTCCAATGCCGTTTGGTTGCCGTGCGTGTACGCCGGCTTCATACCCGGCGTCTTCTACTGCATCTTCCTGATGCGCAAGAATGCGACAACATCAGGTATCCTCAGCAATGCCGCCTGGTACTACTGGCTGATGGCGGCGTGTATGGGTCTGCTCTGGTATGGCAGCATCATCCTTTACAGCCTTTCGGCTAGCCATCTCGGAAGCCTCGGTCCGGCGATAGGGTGGCCACTGTTTCTCTCTGCGATTGTGCTGGTAAGCACGATCGTCGGAACTCTGACGGGCGAGTGGACTCCGAGCACGAGCGGCCCATTCCGCACGCTCCTGTTTGGGCTAGCGCTGTTGATCGGGGCAATCGGGCTGCTGAGTGAAGCAGGTCGGATGTCGGCGTCATGAGCGCTTCGCGATTTACACGATTCCTCTGTACGATTTGTTTATCTTGGGCACTGTTTTCCCAGAGTAACGACGCTAGAAGAAGACGACGTTCGATTTAACGACTGACTTTGCATTCACACAGTCGCGCGAAAGCGTTTGGCAATACGGCTATTCAACCGGGCCTTCTCTTTCGCCCGACGAATTCCGTCGGGATACCTTTTTTGACAAGCTCACTCCCACCTGCTTCTGGCATCCGGCTACGAACGATGTTCGAGGACCGGGTTATTATCCCTACGTTGCATACAACACAGGGAAGCAATCGACTGCCGAACCGACTCACGGCTGGGCTGTTCGGGGCGGCGAGGTCGCTATGGAGGCGAGCAACAGCGGACAGTATAGCCTTATTCGATTCACTGCACCTTATACCGGTCAATACCACATCACAGCGCATTTCGAGGGGGTACATTTCCGCCTCTCGTCAACCGACGTTCACGTTTTGCATAATTCGACGCACCTGTTCGACGCCGATATCGACGGCTACGGCGGCGATGCGAAGTTCCACAAAATCGAGGGAACGCACCCGACCGCCAGCTACGAGGGCCTGGTGAAATTGGAGAGAGGCGACACAGTAATATTCGCTGTCGGATACGGAAAGAACAAGACGAACTATAACGACACCACGGGCCTGTATGCACGCCTTGTTTGGCATCCTCGAAAGCCGTAGAAGACGACGTAGACATACGCCATTGCAGGAACGATACAAAGGAACGTTTTGGTCAACCCGGATGGAGTGATGGCCGCCAATCTCCGACAAAATTCAATCACTGGTGTACTCAGGTGCAGAACGTTGGTCGAAGGAAGTGTCGCCATCTGCCGGGCGACTGCCTGAACAACGGAAGGATGAGCGTGCCCGACCATGGCCGGTCCCGCCGAGCCGGACATGGTATCCAGGTACATTTTCCCGTGAATATCCCATAACCTCGATCCTTCGGCCCGCTCAAACATCAGCGATTTATCCTTCTTCGCCGCACGCAATACGTGTTTGCTCGACAGGGAATCAAAATCTGTCACGAGGTGGTCTCCATTAAACTGGCGATCCTAACGCAACCGTTCTAACGCCAGGCCGAAGACCACATCTATCAGGAATTCACGAATTTATGTTAATGGCGGGTGGACGAGAGGTTAATGTGTTTTGCAACAAAATTAACGGGGAACTTTATAGATTTGCAGCTTAAGCATTTCATACCCTTGGTGTGAAGAATGGTCAGACTTCAGCGCTGGAGCGCTCTCAGTGTGCTTGCCTGTGGATTGGCGGCATTCGGGATGGATCCATATCCGCTGCGCGTAGGGCCTGATCATCGGCATCTTGTGGATCCAGGCGGGACGCCATTCCTCGTACAGGGCGATGCTCCATGGTCGTTGATCTCAGGTCTGACTCGAGAGGAAGCGGAGTTGTATCTGGAGCGCAGGCAGTGCCAAGGGTTCAATTCGATTATCGTGAACCTCATCGAGCACAAGTTCCGTGGCCCTGTGAATCGGTATGGAGAAGGTCCGTTTACCACTCCGGGCGACTTCTCAGTTCCTAATGAAAAATACTTCGAGCATGCCGACTGGGTGATTCGCAAGGCCAATACAAAAGCGAGGGTTGGCTCGATTTGAACACCACCTATACCTACAACATCGTGCACCAGATGCTACTCACCGATTACAACCGCACGCCGCCCATGCCGTTCGTTTTGATCGAATCGACCTACGAAGGAGAACACAACGCCTCCGCCGTACAGGTCCGCAGACAAGCCTATTGGGCTATATTGTGCGGGGCAACGGGACAGTTCATGGGAAACCGGCCGGTCTGGCTCTTCGATCCCGGTTGGGAAAGTGCGCTTAATTCGACCGGTGCTCAAGACATGGCGCGCCTGAAGGCCCTGTTCCTCTCGAGACCGTGGTTCCGGTTGGTACCGGATCAGAAGCACGAAGTAGTTATCGATGGTCTGGGCGAATTCCGTGGTCTCGATTACCTGGCAGCGGCGCGCGCTGACGACGGCGGAACTCTGATCGCCTATTTGCCGACGGCGCGGCCGTTTACGGTTGACATGTCCAAGCTCACGGGCAAGACTGCGCAGGCCTGGTGGTTCAACCCGAGGACCGGCAAATCCGATGCGGCCGGTCAATTCGAAACCACCGGTAAGAAACAGTTCACTCCTCCGGGTGAGGGCGATTGGGTTCTCGTTCTGGATGACGCCTCGCGCAAAGAACCACCGCCGGGTCTTCGCCCAAGCTCGCCTTCCCGAGACTCTCTATGATTTTCGCTAACGGCTTGAGTGCTCCAGAGGGGCCAGTTGCCCTTGCCGACGGAACATGGCTAATTGTCGAAGGCGGGGCCGAGTGTGGCTGCGTGACGCAGATCAGTTCTGATGGCCAAAAGAAGCGCGTGATTGCGAAGACCGGGCGTCCGAACGGGCTGGCGGTGGATTCAGAGGGCGTGATTTGGGTAGCCGAATCAAATTTTCCCTCGCTGGTGCGTCTGACAATGGATGGCAAGACAGAAGTGGTCGCAAGCCGATGCGATGAAGAGCCGTTTCTGTTTCCTAATGATTTATGCTTCGGACCCGATAGCGCGCTTTATCTGACCGACTCCGGCGTCGTCATTCAGGAATTCGCCCCAAACAATCGGATCCGTGCTGATTACTTAAGTGTTCCCTATGATGGGCGCGTCTATCGAGTGGACGTCGAGAGTGGCAGGGTGACGAAGATTGACGGCGATATCAAATTCACAAACGGCATTGCATTCGGTCCGGACAATCTGCTGTATGTGAATGAGACGCTCACAGGAAATATTTACTCTTATGGCTGGAAGAATGGCGGTATCGCCGGGTCCCGCGTCCTGTTTGGAAATGTCATTCGACCCGACGCGCCTTCAGGTTGGAAGGGGCCGGATGGCATGGCGTTCGGAACAGACGGCAGGCTTTACGTCGCGGTGTTTGGCCAGGGTGACGTGACAGTTCTGGATACGCAAGGTAGAGTCGCAGAACGCATTCCAACTCAAGGTATACTCCCAACCAATGTGGCCTTTGGGCTAAGAGGCCAGAAGCGTCTGCATGTCACCGAATACGAGTTGGGACAGATGGAAGCATTTGACGTAGCCTGTGATGGCCTGACCCTGTGGTCCGGGCCACGGTCAAGCGACAACCTGGAGCAAAACCAACGCCGCGAGGTGAATTGATGCGCATGAAAAAGTTCATCAATCGTCCTGAACAAATTGTCCCGGAGTTGCTTGAGGGTCTCGCCCTGGCGTTCCCGCAAAAGATCCGCCTGATCGGAAACAATCTGGTCGCGCGAGCCAAGCCTAAATCCAAGACCAAAGTCGGTCTTGTCACTCTGGGTGGCAGCGGGCATGAACCGGGTTTGAGTGGTTTTGTCGGGGAGGGAATGCTTGACGTCAGCGTGGCTGGCGAGATCTTTGCAGCTCCGGGCGCTCCTCGCTGTCTGGAGGCGATTCGGAGCGCTCATGGAGATGCGGGTGTTTTGTTCGTCGTGCTCAACCATGCCGGGGATGTCTTGTCCGGCGGCATCACTATGGAGATGGCTCAACGCGAGGGCCTCAACGTGAAGATGGTGCTCACTCACGAGGACATTTCGAGTGGCCCGAAAGAGCATCCGAGAGGAGCGTCGTGGTTTGGTCGGCTTTCTGCCCGTATATAAGGTGGCCGGAGCGGCCGCCGAAGAGGGCCGATCCCTGGCCCAGTGCGCCGAGATCGCTGAGCGCATGGAGCGAAACATGCGAACGCTTGCGGTGGCAGTGCGAACGGCAACACACCCTTCCACAGGTCAGCCGATCTTCGAACTCGGCGACGACGAAATGGAAATCGGAATGGGCCAGCACGGTGAGGCCGGCACCGGCCGCATGAAGCTGAAGAGCGCCGACGAAACGGCTGAGATCATGCTTGAACAATTGCTGGCCGATCTCGACGTGCAGCCCAAGGAAGAGCTTCTCGTCATCGTCAACGGCGCCGGGGCGACTACGCTTATGGAATTGCTGATTCTGTTCCGCCGCGTCAGCCAGATCTTGAAAGCGAAAGACATTAAGTTGGCTCGAAGCGCGGTAGGAGAGTTCATCACGACTCAGGAGCAGGCGGGATTTCAGTTGATGATCGCACGTATGGACCAGGAACTGATCCAGCTCTGGGACGCGCCGTGCGATACACCCTATTTCGTGGTGCGATGACTGAAACCATTGGCCCGCTCGAGTTGGAACGAATGCTGCAACGTGCGGCGATGCGGCTTAAGGAACAGAACGTTGCTCTTTCCGCTCTGGATTCGGTAATCGGCGATGGCGACCACGGCACAACCATGCTCCGCATTGCGGATCAGTTTATTGCCGTCTCCGTAAATCAGCACGGCAACCCGCAAAGTATCTTCCGTGATGCGGGATGGCGAATCCTCGGAGTAGACGGCGGTGCCTCCAGTTCAATTCTTGGAACGTTTTTTCTTGGAATGGCGGATGCCCAGGCGTCCAGCCAACCGCTTAATTGTCAAGCACTGGCAGCGGCCTTTGAGGCCGGCCTCGCAGCCATTTCCAAGCATACGCTCGCCAAGCCCGGCGATAAGACTCTGATGGATGCACTCACACCGGCTATCACAACTCTGCGCCTGGCCGCGGACTCAGGCAAAGATGTAAGCGATGCCTTTCGTGAAGCAGCTTGCGCGGCTCGTGCGGGAGCGAAATCGACGGCCGGCCTCACGGCGCGCTTCGGTCGGGCTAAGTTTCTAGGGGAAAAGACACGCGGCCATCAGGATCCTGGGGCCACCTCGGTGGCGCTGCTTTTTGAAGGCTTCTCGACCGCTCTTTTTGAAATGAAGGGAGAAGTCAATGCCTGATATGGAATCCGCTCAGGATGGGAAAAATTTTCACTTCAGTGTTCCACCGATGGCGACGGCATTTTTCCTGAAAGGAAGCAATTCACTGGACTGGGGAATGAAAAACCGGCTCGCGCGGATTTTCAATCCTTCGACGGCGAAAACGGTAATGCTGGCTGTAGACCACGGGTATTTCCAAGGACCGACAACAGGGCTGGAGCGTATTGATGTTTCTATCGCACCGCTGGTCCCTTATGCCGACGCGCTCATGATTACGCGTGGCGCTCTGCGTACTTGCATTCCCGCGGAGATGTCAAAGCCCGTCGTACTGCGGTCAAGCGGCGGCCAGAGTATTCTCAAGGAGCTTTCTAACGAACTGGTGGCCGTCGATGTCGAAGATGCTGTGCGTCTGAATGCTTCCGCTATGGCGGTTCAGGTCTACATAGGCGGCCCGCACGAGCATCAGTCCATCGGTAACCTGGTCAAGGTTGTCGACGCGGGCAATCGATACGGAATTCCTACCCTTGCGGTCACCGGAGTGGGCAAGGATCTCGTCCGCGACGCTAAGTATTTGGGTCTCGCTACCCGAATCTGCGCTGAGATGGGTGCGCACTTTGTGAAGACGTATTACTGCGAAGAGAACTTCGCCCGAGTGGCTGCCGGCTGTCCCGTCCCCTTAGTAATCGCCGGCGGTAAGAAGCTGCCAGAGTTCGACGCGCTGAAAATGGCGCATGAGGCTATCGACCAGGGAGCTGCCGGTGTGGATATGGGTCGTAACATTTTCCAGTGCGAAGCACCCGCCGCCATGATCCAGGCGGTTCGGGCTGTGGTACACGACCGTGAGGAACCGGAAAAGGCCTTAGATCTATACCGCTCCTTAAAAGAATCGCAAACCATGCAGAACAGGACCCGTTCATGATCCGTCACGAAACAACTCAAGTGGTGTGTGTCGCCGAGTTTCGCGCTAAGGAAGGCAAAATTGACGAGCTCATCGCCGCCATGCACCCTCTCATGGCGCCGACTCACAAGGAGGCGGGCTGCATCCGTTACGAACTCAATCAGCGGGAAGATGATCCGCGCTGGATAACCTACATCGAAAAATGGACGAACAAGCAGGCGTTTGATGAACACTGCGCCATGCCATACATCACGCACTTCTTTAACGATGTGCAGCCTGGATTAGTGGAAACCTTCGAGGTCAAGCTGTATCACGAGTTGCTTCCATAAATTCCGGGACTTTTCGCGAAGCGGCTATGAGAGTCGACGAGATCGATACTCCCGCTCTGCTGGTTGACCTCGAGGCGCTGGAGAGCAACCTGAACGGCATGGCCGCGTTCTTTCGCGACAAGCCTGCCAAGCTGCGGCCGCATTTCAAGAATCACAAGGTACCCTTACTCGCCAAGCAACAGCTCGAGGCAGGCGCTATCGGCATGACTTGCGCAACGCTCCGAGAGGCGGAGATTCTGGTCGCTCATGGGGTCAATAACATCCTGGTTGCCAACGAAATCGCTGGTGAAAACAAGATTCGGCAGTTTGCCGAGCTATCGCGTCATGCCGATGTAATAGTCGCTGTTGACGATGATCGTATACTTTCTGACATCGCAGAAATCGGGCGGCGGCAAAAAATCGCCCTTAGCGTTCTAATTGACATTAACGTCGGTTTGAACCGTTGCGGTGTTCTGCCCGGCGAGCCGGCGCGCCGCCTTGCCCAATTAGCCGCCGAGAAGGGTTTGAAGCTACGAGGAGTCATGGGTTACGACGGCCATTTGCAGGTGCTTCCTCCAAGCGAAGAGCGAGACATTTGCGTGCGTCACGTCGCCAAATCTCTTATCAACTCAAAGGCTCTGATCGAGCGCGATGGTATTCCGGTCGAAATAGTTTCCACTGGTGGAACAGGCACTTATAGCGTTGAAGGAGCTTTCCCGGGAATAACGGAGATCCAGGCCGGCTCCTATCTGCTGATGGACACTCTGTACGCCAATAGGGGTTCCATGTTCAAACGCTCCCTCACCGTACTAGCAACGGTGATCAGCCGGCCCGAGCCTCACCGGTCGGTAATCGATTGCGGGATGAAAGAGATGAGTGCCGAACGTGGGCTTTCAGTTGTTAAAGGCGTCGAGGGAGCCGAATTGAAAGCACTGCATGCCGAGCATGGCCTGATCGAGTTTCGGAATCCTGACGTGCGCCTCGAGCTAGGCCAGAAGGTTGAATTGTGGGTGCACTATAGTGATGCCACCGTGAATCTTCACCGTCGGATGTACGGCATTCGCAACGGCGAGGTCGAAACGATGTTTCAAATTGAACATTGAATCACGCTGACGCATCTTATTGTCGCTTCTGGAGCAACAACGCCCAATCGTTTTTGTCTGGAGCTTCCGGCGAAGTCCAGGACGGACCTTGGGCAAGAGGTAGTTGCAGCCTGTCGCCGCTGAGAGCCGACACCCAGGTCGCGTCATAACTGCCTGGCTCGAGTTTCACAGTTACGCTTACCGCCTTTGGGCAGATAAACCGCATATGTCCGCCCCGGCTCGGCAAGACAATAGTTTCCGTTGTCTACCAGTTCATCGTGAGGCTCGGTTTTCCACCACTCGAAACTTGTGATGAAATCCACCATGTGGCCGTATCCGAGGAACATGGTCATCGTGTCGTCTCCACGACCGTTCATCCAGCCACCCCCGGTATCAGGGTAGATGTTCGTACCTCTCCTGCAAGTTTCACCTGCCGTTTGGTAACCCCCGGCCATAACGATGTCCCAAGCAGTTCGGCGTAATGCGTCCGCCGAGTCGGATCCGGGCGCCGCCCACAAAGGATAATGATCTTCGTATCCGTATTCTTCGTTCGTCTGTGGAATGATCCTGCCGGCCTTCTCCTGCAGTTCGCGTGAGGCCAGCATCAACGCGTGCTGCTGGCGTGACCAATCCTGATACGAAGTGAAACCAAACCAGTCAGAAGCGCGGTCCTGGTGAATAGTCTTCACCGGGTGACTGGTAGCCAGGTGCTGATAGGGGTCCCATTGCTCGATGAGCGTACCTGTTTCATGAACCCACTTATCATCGCGATATCCTTCCATATCATCGCCGAGATCCCACGTGACATTGGTGAAAGCGCTGAAGCGAGATACGGCGTAGCGTAGGAATCGCCGTTCGTCTTCGCTTCCAGCATCGGGATGTACCTTGTTGTCGTTCATGTCAAAGACAACCGAGATGATCACGTCGCGATCGCGCGCATAAGCGAGCATGCGCTCAAACTTCTGCCAGAGAGGAATATAAAATCGGGTGTAATCGAAACCGGGATGGCTGAAGTCGTCCGGACGTTCTGCCACCCAGGCGGTGGGTAGATTTGAGTAGTTTTTGCCCGTCATGACGGGCTCGCCGAAATAGAGATTGCTTCTACCGGCAACGGTCACGCGGATTCGGTTCACTTTGAGCCGGTGCAGACGGTCAATGCTGTTCCGGATGATCCGTTCGTCTTTCCAGCCAGTAAGCCAGTAAGCGGTAGTTCCGTTGAAGAAATAGTGCTCGCCAGTTCCCTCCCAGATGAAATGCCAGCGGTATTGAGGATCAATGCGAATGGGCCCTTTTCGATGTGCGTCAGTGGCGTGGAAAGTGCCGCTGAAGTCTTTTTGCAGAGGACCCTGGCGGTAAGTGATGGCGTACTTATAGTCACCGGCCGTTGGAGGGGTGAAGCGAATCTTATAAACCGAACCATCGGATGAGTCACAGAATCCGTCGATGTGCCATTCCCTGCCCCCGGTTGTAGGCGAGAAGGTTCCGGTTACCGATGCTTCGGTGAATGGATTGTGGACGTCAGGATTAGCAACATTGATCGCGACTTCCACAAACTCGTACGCTTCGATAGAAGATGCCGATGGCGAAAACGACACGTCAGGCGGAGCGGCGTATACGAATGGGGAGAAGCCCGTTGTTGAAACGAGAATGAGGAGCACAGTCTTAAGCAAGTTGGCCTCCATCGACGAATAACAGGACACCATTCACGTAATCTGCGTCGGCCGACGCCAGGAAGAGAGCCGGTCCTGCCACATCTTCTGGCGTACCAAGGCGGCCCAGTGGGATAAGGCGTCCTTCCGCATCGTATTTCTTCATAAACTCGGGATTTCTCAAAACGGGTTCAGTCAGGCGCGTTTTGATGAAGCCTGGTCCGACGGCATTGGAGTTAATGCCATGACGTCCCAATTCGCGAGCCAGGGTTTTAGCGAGCAGATACAAACCGGCTTTCGATGCGTTATAGTGCCCCAACTGAGCTTCGGCATCCCAACAATTGGTGGAACCCATGAAAACCAATTTGCCGCGCCCGCGCGCGATCATGTGCGGAGCGAGAGCTCGGGATACAAGAAATGCTCCGCGAAGGTTCGTGTCAATTGTGTCGTCCCAGGTCTGATCACTTATCTGAAGGAACGGAACCGACGGCGCGATGCCCGCGACATACATGAGAACGTCTACCCGGTCGCGCCAGGCGACAGCCTTAGTCACCATATGCCGGACCTGTTCCGAATCACGAACATCACAGTATATGGAGCTCGTGGTGAGATGTTCTTGGTTCATCTCCTCTACTGTTTGATCAACTTTTGGGCAGTCAATGTCCGAGATGACAACGTGAGCGCCTTCGCGCGCCAACCTTAACGCAATGGCCTTGCCGATGCCTTGCGCTCCTCCGACGACCAGCGCAACGTGATCTTTAAAGCGTGCAGATCCATTTAGCTCGCCATTGTGCATAAGTCCCCGACCATGCAAGCATAGCCGTGGAGTCGAATAGATTCTGTTGCCATCTCACGATTTTTTGTTGCCGAAGCAGCCTGGGGCGAGAATCGTAGGATTACAAGAATTTTAGCGATCCCGCTGGCTATCCGGAGCGCTCCAGGCAGGTTACAATTCTTAAACTCCGGAAAAACGCGCGAGGAGGTTCAGTCGTAAATCGAATTATGATACTCCCGAACCAGGCTTTCGGCGCGGCCTGCCCCGGCAGGACCGCCTCCCCTCACGAGAATCGATTCAATCGAGGCCGCCCCCCACGCGCTTGGATGCATTGGGAACCAGGCAATCCCGTGATAGAGCGGCAGATTACCGCGAGCGGTGTTCACGTCTGGCCTTTCCGGCCGGGCTTTCCGCTGGATTGTTTAGGATTTACCTGCACCGATCCGAACGTGCGCATGAACCGGCATGATTACTGCGAAATCATGTACGTGCATTCCGGTTCGGCCCTCTTCGAACTGCAGGACCGAAGCTGCCCTATTTACTGCGGCGATCTTGTGATAATCGGGCCGTCGCTCTATCACCGCATTTTTCTCGAGCCGCGATCACAGGTAAAACTCGCGCTCATTTTCTTCGAGCCGGGGCTTCTGAACGATCCCGCCAGTGCGGAGACGGCAGAATACCTGATGCCGTTCTTTCAACAACGCGCCGACTTCCCGATGGTTATACCGGCCGACACTGGCGTCCCGCTTGAAGTATTCTCGTTCATGCAGAAGATCCGTAACGGCATGCCCGCAGATAGCACGCGCTCGCGTTTAGCGGTCAAAACGTATTTGAAGATGATTCTCGTTTCGCTCCTGAACCACTATGCCGAGCTACTGGATACACGAGAGGCCTTCAATCAGCGTGAAGCGGATTTACAGCGGCTCGAACCGGTGTTCTCGCTCCTCGAATCGGATTTTTCGCGGCACGTCGGCGTAGGCGAAGCAGCGCGGCGCTGTGCGATGAGCTGCTCTCATTTCATGTTCCTCTTCAAGCGCGTAACAGGCCAGCCTTTTATTTGTTACGTCAATCACTTTCGAATCGCCAAGGCACAGGAGCTGCTCCGCACTACAGAGAAAAGCATTTCCGATATCAGCCAGGAAACGGGTTTTTGCGACCAGAGCCACTTCGGATCGACCTTCAGACGGCTGGTGGGCGCCACGCCGCGCGCCTATCGCAGTCAATTCGGTAAGAAGCGTTTGCTCAACGGAGGCGCCATCAGCACACCAGCGGAAGCCACCTTCGCCACCCATGTTCAGTAGCGGTCAGGCTCATTCCGGCCGAACGAGTATCTTCACGTGCTTATCTTTTTCATTGAGCAGACCGTAATATCCTTGCTCGACTAAATCGTCGAGCCTGATGCGGTCGGTGATGAGCAGGTCACCTCGAAAGCGCGGGTCGCCCATGATGCGGATCGTTTCTTCATAGACGCCATAGCCGCTCATGCTGCCGGAAATGGTTTTCTCACGAAAGACAATGTCGGTGAAATCAATCGCCGCGGGCTTGTCGAAAACACCCATGACCACCATGCGGCCACGCGTACGGGTTATTTTGCCGGCCAGCAAGACCGAAGCCGGTTGACCCGCGCACTCCAGAACCAGATCGAAACCCTGACCGTTCGTCAGAGCCAGCGCCTGTTTTTCGGGGTCTCCGTATGCCGGGTTGATCACCTCATCGGCCCCACAAGCCTTCGCGGCGCCGATACGCCGTTCCGCCATTTCTACAACGGCGATGCGCTTCACCCCGCGAATGCGGGCAGCCATGAGACACATCAGGCCGATCGGTCCTGCACCAACTATAGCGACAGAGTCCTCAATTCCAGGCGCTCCTTGCGCGACCGCGCGGACCGTGGCTGAAAATGGCTCGACCAAGGCGCCGATCTCATCCCTGATATTCTCACTCAGCCGGTAGCATTGATAGGCATGCAGGTTCAAGCGTTCCGCAAGAGCGCCTCCGGTCCAGGAAGTACCTAGAAATGCCACCCGATCGCACTGCGCCATAGACCCGGTACAACACCAACGGCATGTACCGCACCCGATGATTGGACACGCTGCCACGCGGTCGCCTGGAACGAAATCGTCGACGCCTTCACCGGTGGCGATCACCGTACCCGACATCTCGTGCCCTATGATCACGGGTGCTCGGACGCCTGTTACAGGGTGCGGCTTTTCCACTGGAATGTAAAGCGGCCCCGCCAGGTATTCGTGGAGATCGGTCCCACAGATGCCGCACCACGCTACCTGAACCTGTAATTGGCCTGGCGGAGGCGCTGGCGGATCGTCCACTCGCTCAACACGAACATCCTGACGCGCGTGCCAAACAGCGGCTTTCACGCAGTTTCTCGCTTCAGATAGAGGACCGCAGGCCCACTAAAAGGAACGGCAATCGTTTGGCGCTGGCCGCCGGCGACGCCTCCGCCGGGCTCGATCGTGCCGTCCGCAGGCCGCATCCACTCCGCGCGAAACATGCCCTGAGCGCGAGTTATATCTAATTCCACGCGATCGCCTTCGGGCAGAAACACGATAAACTCGCGCTCAGGATTCGCCAGGCAATAGCCCGTTGAAGCTAGTTCATTCTGCGGTGTCATAGAGGCAAGATCCACGCGCAGCGCATAAGAACGGGTGAAACCGATCGCCTTTCGTACTGGCTCCCAAGTCCAGTCATCGCGGCGGTTGAGATCTCGCAATGGGTAACCAGGACGCGGTCCCCAGTTCACCTCCGGGCACGGGCTTCCCGCGATCGGGTCCCAACTGTCCATGAGCAGCGTATTATGGCCGCGGACGAAGCTTTTCCAAGCCCAGGTGACGGTTCCGCCGTGCCCCCAGAGATGATCCGTATCGTTCACACTGACCTTCTTGCCGTCCCATGCAGGCGGATCGAAAAGAAACTGTCTGCCAAAAGGCGAAACCCATTCGGCTGGACTGGCCATCATCTCTTCCATGCGCTCCCCACCCGCGCCGGTTAATCCAACCGGGTGCCGCTTTCCATTTTCTTGCTCCAGGCGATGCATCGTATCCACTACCCACCAGTCCCAGTCTTTACCGCCCCCTTCGTTTACTACCTCGTAGAGAACGTTGTCAAGACCGCCGACGGTGTCGACGATTTTCTTTAGATACGCTGCCTGTTGTTCGCGCACGTGCGAGTCTTCGAGATCCGGCTGCCCGTCGCGATTGCGATCCCCGTTCAGCCCGTTGATATTGTTCTGCGCATTGAACGGGTGTCCCGACCACGTCTGCTGGCCGCAGTGGTGTGGCCGGTTGTAGCTGAAACCCTGGAAGAGCTGCACCGCGCAGTAGATCCCTCGTTCCCGGCACTCGCTGACTCGCGCACGCATGCGACTGAAGTACGCCGGATTGAATTTCGTCAAGTCGAACCTGGGGCCGCCGTCAAGCGCTAGGCCCGGGCCCGTGCGCAGATAAACGGTGGGTTCGAACAGGATCTTATCCGGCGTCCACGGCGCCCACGCGGACTGCTGCCATCCCCACAACCGCATGAAGTTGTGATTATGGCTCTGCATCATAGCCAGGTACGCTTCCCAATCGAATATGGGTACCGGCGGGTTTCCAGTATCCTGCAGATTCGCCCACGTGTGCGAACCGGTGAGGAAGACGGGTTTTCCACTCGCGTCGGCGAAGTAACGCGGGTTTTGTGGATGTAACCGTAGTGGTCCGGTCGCAGGTTTGACGATCTGCCCGGCTATCCTCTTCCCCGCCCCAGCCGCCCCGCAAACTGCTGCTGCTTTCAAAAAGTCGCGCCGGTTCATGGCATATACCGCAAAGGTAATGGGCTTACCTTTGCGCAGTCTGTTACGATCGCTCAAATTTTTGTTGCGCTAGCAAGCTGAAAGTCTTTCTCTTGGAATTCCACAAGACTTTTAGAGTTTTCCCCTAGCCACTCGGGCCAGCTGCGTAGGAAGCTTGCTAGTCTGGCTCCAAAATCATTAAGGGATTATTCAAATGAGGCTGAAGGACAAAGTAGCGCTTATCACTGGCGGCGCCTCGGGCATCGGGCAGGCGACAGCGCAGCTGTTTGCTCGTGAGGGGGCGCGCGTCGCCGTCGCAGACTTTAACCCAAAAGGTCGAGACTGCACCGGTACTATCAGAGCCGCAGGGGGAGAAGCTATTTTCCTGCAGATTGATGTGTCGGATTCCGCTCAGGTCACGCACATGGTGGATGATGTGCTCCGGCAATACGGACGCATTGATGTTCTGTTCAACGGCGCGGCGGTGCTAGATTACGGCACTATCCTCGATACGGATGAACAATCCTGGAATCGCGTCCTCTCTATCAATCTCACAGGCACGTACCTCTGCTGTCGCGCGGTTTTGCCTCACATGATTCGGCAGGGCGGCGGGTCGATCATCAATGTAGCTTCAACAGTCGGTGCTCACGACGCCTGCCCCAACGCTGTTGCATACGTAACCTCCAAAGCTGGTGTCACTCTGTTGACAAAGGCAATTGCAATCGACCACGCCAAACAGGGAATTCGTGCCAACGCGCTTGTCCCTGGCGCTACCGACACCCCGATGATCCGAAACGCGTTGACCGCGGAAGCCCTGGAACAGCTGAAGGCATCGCATCCGATTGGCCGGTTCGGGCGTCCGCAAGAACTGGCCAACGCGGTATTGTTTTTAGCCTCCGACGAGGCGTCGTTTGTAACCGGATCAGCCATGTACGTGGACGGCGGCCAGGCGGCGAAGATCTGAAATCCGATGAGTATCGCAACGAGCGGGGGCGAGAGTGTAGCGCGTTTGAGACGTGTTCTCACGCTCTGGGACCTGATCCTCTATGGAATCGTTGCGGTGACACCAAGCGCACCGGCAACAGTGTTTGGTTTGGCGGAACTCCGTTCTCGCGGCCATGCAGTCGTGACAATTCTCGCTGCCATGTGCGCGATGGTCCTGACAGCGATCAGCTACGGAAGAATGGCTGCTCTCTACCCGTCTGCTGGTTCGGCCTACGCCTACGTCGGTCGCGGCTTGCACCCGTATCTGGGTTTTGTTTCGGGCTGGGCGATGCTGCTCGACTATGTGGTGAGCCCGTTATTCTGCGTCATCTACGGGAGTTTGGCCCTGCAGCGTGCCGTTCCCGCGCTGCCGTACCCGGTGTGCGCATTGTTCTTCGCCGGCGGCATCACGTTTCTGAACCTGCGCGGCATCCGGTCCACCACGCGTGCTAACCAGGTGCTGCTTGTGTTTATGTTTGCCGTTCTACTCAGCTTTGTCGTGCTGGCTTGCCGCTATCTTCTCGCACACGAAGGCTTGTCGGGTCTATTCTCGATCAAACCGTTTTACAATCCTGCAACTTTTCATGCAAGCGACATCCTCAGCGCCACCTCCTTCGCGGCGCTCACTTACCTTGGCTTCGATGCCGTCACAACGTTGGCCGAAGATGTCCGGAATCCCCGGCGCAATGTGATGGTGGCTGCCGTTTCGGTTTGCGTTTTTACAGGTCTGTTCGGCGGATTGCTGGTCTACCTCGGACAGCTTGTCTGGCCCAACTACCACGCCTACTCGAATATCGAGACAGCCTTCATCGAAGTGACCGGTCGCGTGGGCGGTTGGTGGCTGTTCCAAGCGATGGCGATTTTGCTAGTCATCGCTAATATCGGGGCGGGCATGACGACACAAGTGGGGGCTGCCCGTCTGCTGTTTGGTATGGGCAGGGACAGCGTAATTCCCCGCCGATTTTTCGCGCACCTGCATCCGATCCGTAATACACCGAACCGCAACATTTGGCTGCTCGGGATTCTGGCATATCTTGGAGCGCTAATTATGAGTTACGAATTGACGGCGGAGATTCTGAATTTCGGTGCGTTTCTCGGATTCATGGGAGTCAATCTTGCGGTTTTCTGGCAATTTTGGGTACGAAGGCGCGGCGAACATAACAGAGAGCGCCCAGGTCGTGATCTCGCGCCATCAAGCACAGAAGGAACTTCGGCGGACTTGGGCGCGAGTAGCGTGTCCGTTGTGCGCGATGTTCCTAAGGATTTCTTCGCCGATGTCGTGCTGCCGGGTTTGGGATTTCTATTTTGCGCGGTAATCTGGCTTGGATTGGGTAGGCCCGCGAAGATCGCCGGTGGTATCTGGTTCTTGATCGGTTTCTTCGTGCTGACCACATATACGCGGTTGTTCCGGCGCCCAGTTGCTCTGCCGGACCCCGCCAGCTATGAATGACATCGAGGAATTGGCAGCAGGCTTCAAACTGCCGTGAGTCCGCCATCTACGGTAAATACGCCTCCGACACAGTAATCTGAATCGTCCGAAGCCAGGAAAACTGCTATCCCGGCTACGTCCTCCGGTTTGCCCAAGCGGCGGGCCGGTGCGATCTCGGCATAATGCTCACGGGTGCCCGGTTCGGACAGTGCTGGACCATTCATAGGCGTGTCGGTGGTACCCGGGACGATAGCGTTGACACGGATGTGGTCCGGCGCGTAGTCTGCCGCCATGGCGCGCATCAGTCCGACTACCCCGCCCTTACTGGTGCTATATGCGGTGAGGCGAGTAAACCCGAACAAGCCGGTCGGCGATGCTACCAGAATGATCGACCCGGAGCCATGCCGAAGCATAGCTGGAATCACGTACTTGGAGCACAACCAGTAACCGCGCAAATTAACCGCCATGGTACGATCCCACGTCTGATTTGTCAGCTCGTGGGCCCGGGCTTCGTGATGAAAAAGCAGAACGGCCGCGTTATTGCAAAGCACATCGATTTTGCCGTAGCGATCGAGAGCCTTTTCGGCCATCGCCTTGACCTGCACCTCATCGGAAACATCGGTCTGCACAAACAGCGCCTCGCCTCCACAATCTCGGATGGCCTGCTCCACGTTCCGGCCTGAAGTCGCGTCAATCTCCGCAATAACGACGGCAGCACCTTCACGCGCGTATCGCTCCGCAATCCCCCGACCGATTCCATTGCCGGCTCCGGTTATGACGGCGACTTTATCTCGTAATCGCATGCTTCTATCGGTATTCTTTTCATTTGCAGAGAGCAGCTGACGAGCGCCAAAGCTCAGACCTACAGCAGAGTAGCGGCAATTCGGGCCATACTTCTAGCAAAAGGCTATCGTCGGTTATCGAGATCCTACTATCTCAGGGCGATGCGTCCATTCGCTCTAGTTTTCCCAATAGTTTTCCGACAAACATTCAGGTAAATCTTCTATATCCCTACATGCAGCCTGACCTAAGCTCATTTTGATCAGGGATGGGGCGTCAGAAGCCATGCCGCAGTTGTGATGACTTCTCGTCTCTGTGAGGCACTCCGATCGGATGCCAAGAGGTGAGGCCGTGAATCACGAACAATTGCGATATCCCCATCCGCATCTGCGCAGTCGGTCGGCCGTCCGGTTAATCGCTGCGCTCGTGCTATCTGTCACCGTGTTCTTTTCGGCAGTTCGATTAGAAGCTCAGGCAGTTACGGGGCTCAACGGCACGGTCACTGATTCGAGTGGCGCCGTTATCCCCAAGGCGGCGATTGTCGCCACGAATAAGGCCACCGGAGTTACCGCTTCGACCACTACATCTTCGGAAGGAACCTTCACCATTGTTGGATTGCTTCCGGGCCAGTACACCGTCTCGATCGATGCGCCAAGTTTCAAGAAGGCCCAACTGGATGCTGTCGTCGAAGTCGCCAAACTGACAAGTATCAGCATCCAGATGGAGCTTGGCGCCACGAGCCAGACCGTACAGGTGCAGGCCTCAACCCTTTCGTTGGAAACAGAGTCGCCCGTAATAGGCACTACACTCGAGCCGGAGTTGGTGAAGACTGCGCCTATCGAGATTAACAGCTTGGCCAGGCAAATAGACTCGTTTATGTATCTTGCGCCAGGCGTCGAGGGTAGCTCCAATTCCCACTGGATCAATGGCGGTGTCACTTACGAAAACGAAGTGGATTTCAATGGTGTTCCCGTGGCGTTCGTCGACTTCGCCGGCAACCAGACGTATATCAATCCACCCTATGAAGCGGTAAGCGAGTTCCGCGTTAATAGCTCCACGTTTAATGCGCAGTACGGCCTCGGGCAGGGTGCCGTGACTTACCAGATGGCTTCAGGAACAAACCAGTTCCATGGAGCCGGCTTCGAGATCCTTCGTAACCAGTATTTGGACTCGCCTTACTTTGCCCCGTTTGCCACGACATTCAACAGCGCCGGGAAACCGATCCCGCCAGTGGATCATCAGAATAACTACGGATTTACGCTCAGTGGCCCTGTCTACATTCCAAAAATCTACAACGGCAAGAATCGGACGTTCTTTTATGTGTCCCAAGACTGGTTCAAACAGAACCAAGCCCAAAACTCCATAGGGACAGTACCGACGGTTGCCATGAAGAACGGTGATTTCAGCCACTTCGTAGACTCCAGCGGTAATCTCATCCCCATATACGATCCCCAGACTGGTTCACCGTTCCCCGGCAATGTCATTCCTCAATCGCGCTTTAGTGCGCTTGCGAAGTCCCTTCTGCCCGAAATTCCTGACCCCAATACTGCCGGAATAAACTTCGGCCTGCAAAGCAACGAACTTCCCGCCATCCACTCGGTGGCCATCAATCAGCATCTCTGGAGTTATACGATCGATCACACTATAACCTCGTCGCAGAGTATCCACTTTAGTCAGTGGCGGGATGTGGTCACCCAGCCATCTTTCACATCCGCGCCCATCGTTCCCTTCAGCAATGAGTTGCAAAGCGGAATCGATAACCTGAATCTTGGTTCCGGTTTTCTGTTGAACTACGTTAAGACAATAAACCCGCACCTTGTGATGACCGCCGGGGCGGATTGGATTGGGTATATTCAAAAACAAAACAATGCCAATGACAATGTTAGTTTCCCTGGAGTTGCCGGCGGAAATACTTTTCCGTTGATTAGCTTTGACGGGCAAAATGCGCCAACAGCTTGGGGTGCGAACGGGGGTGCCTATCTTGCATGCTGCTCCGGAGGGCTCACTGAAATAAACAACCGCAAATTAGGCATCGTGGCGGTCAACAACTGGTCGTGGACTACCGGGCGCCACACCCTCAACATCGGTGGACAGTTCCGCCACGATTTTCAGGACATCATTTCGTGCCAGTTCTGCAGTGGAACATTCAACTTCAGCCAGAGAACAACATCACTCCCGAATTCCAGCGACCCGAATTTCGGTCTTTACGGCAGCTCGTTTGCTAGCTTCCTTCTGGGTCTGGCAGATTCTGATATTCGCCAATTTTCTCCCCAGGATCACCTGCGCAACAAAGAGTTCGCCGCTTATGTGCAGGACGATATCAAGGTAAACAACCGCCTGACTCTCAATCTCGGCTTGCGCTGGGACGTAATGGTCCCATTTACCGAGACACATAATCAGATTATCTATGTGAATGCCGCAACGCCTGATCCGGGCGCCGGCGGAATACCGGGTGGCGCCACGAAGTTCGGGAACTGTGACGGTTGCTCCGGAATAACCCGCGCCGCCATTCACTGGAGGAACTATCAGCCGCGAGTGGGACTCGCTTATTCCCTGAATCCTAAGACCGTGATTCGGTCTGGATTTTATATGAGCATGCTGGATGGCGGCGCATATGAGTTCGGGACCGCCTTCACCGCATCCTTCATGTCATCGCTACTTGCCGGCACCTATCTGCGCAATTCGAGTGGCGGCAATGTTCCGGGCGTCGGTAGTTGGGACGCGAACCCGCTCCCGTACCCCCAGCCCACTCTGTTCAATCCTTCTATCGGAAATGGAGGCGTCATTTTCGCTTTCAATCCCCTGAAGGACGGTAGGGCGCCCTACGATTCTGCTTGGAACATCGGCATCCAGAGAGAGCTGCCCTGGAATATGTTCTTGACCGCATCTTATGTCGGCAACAGGGCTATCCATCTACCGACGACTTTATCGTTGACCAATCAGCCAAATCCATCGGTTCTGAAGTACGGGTCCCTGTTGGGCGAACCAGTGAATTCGCCGGCTGCGATCGCGGCAGGAATCAAAATCCCCTATCCGGGATTTGTCCAGCAGTTCGGAGGCGCCGCAACGGTCATACAAGCACTCACTCCCTTCCCTCAATACTCCGGCTATTTCCCCACCTACGAGCTCGCCGGGACTGCATTCTACAATGCAGCTCAGATTCAGGGAGAAAAGCGCTTTTCGGGCGGGTTAAGCTTTTTGAGTTCCTTGACAACGGGAAGGCTCATGGCGAATACCGGAATCGGATCCGCGCCGTATTCACCCAACGGGCTGAATGCATTCAACAGCCGGCCGGAATATGTCCCGTCGTATCTGGATCAGAAGTATTCGATGAAAATCGTGACAACTTATGAGCTTCCGATAGGGCCGGGGAAGAAATATCTCAATTCGAAAGGCTTCCTGGGCCAGGTACTGGGTGGCTGGCAACTCAGCGGAATTCTCACATATTCGAGTGGCTTTCCGTTTGGCGCCTACAATAGCTACAATCCTTTGCTGGTGAACTCGTTTGACCGGCCGGATATTAACCCGAGCGTGCCGCTAACGACCTATAGCTACAACCTGTCGATGAATTGGTTTCGGAATCCTACCGGTACGCAGCCGGTACAGTTCCCGACAAACGCTTTTGTGAATACGGGTCCTTGGCAGCTCGGAGATTCAGTCCGGGCTTACTCCGCCCTGCGAACCCCGGGATTGAGGGACGAGAATATCGCCCTTTTGAAGTACTTTCATATTGGCGAACACGTGAAGGCGACCCTGCGGATTGATTATTTCAATCTTTTCAATCGAACGCGGCTGCAGGCTCCGGACAACAACTCGCTCGATTCGACATTCGGTCAGATTACGGATCTGAGTTCACAACTGAATAACCGCCAGGGACAGGCTACGTTCCGGCTAGAGTTCTAATTTTTGCGCCGCACAGACCGATTCCTTTTTGCGCCCGATGAGATCGGAGTCAATCTTATTGACCGCGCCCGGCTGAGAATAATTATGTGATCTATTCTTTTGCCCGGGCCTTTGCTACGAGTCTAGTCCTATTGCTACCGCTTGCACCGACTCAGGCCCCGGCGCAAGAAGCCGCGAGCAGATCGGCCATCGAGCAGCTGCGGAAGCAGATTGCACAGCTTTATGAACAACAGGGACGGGTCAAGTCATTTTCACAAACTGCTCTCAGCCCAGATGGATCGCACATCGCGTGGAGTGTTGACCGAGACAAGGGTGGAGCGGAAATATATGTTGCTGCTCGCGCTGACCCAAAGAAAACAACCCGCGTAAGCGCAAATTCCCGGAGGGAAACTTGCTGGGATCATGACCCGATCTGGTCAAGACATGGCGCGCAACTGGCGTTTCTCTCAGACTGCATTACTCCAGGGCAGAATCAATTATTTGTTGAGGATCTGAGCACGACCACTCACGAAACGCGCCAGCTGACAAATCTGTCCGGTTTTCTTTCGCACCTGGAGTGGGCGCCGGACGACAACAGTATTGCCTTCTTGTTCGTGGAGCACGCCAGCAGAAGACCTTCGCCCATGGCAGCCGAGAACAGGATGGTGGGCGTGATCGATGATTTGCAAAATAACGACGTTCAGCGTTTGGCTGTTACGAACGTACGTACGGGCTCGACGACGCAAATCACTCCAGCCGGCCTATACGTTTATGAATACGACTACTCACCCGATGGACAACAGTTCGCCTTCACGGCCGCAGCTCCTCCTGGCGATGACAATTGGTATATCGCGCAGCTCTATACGCAGAGATCCGGAGAAGCGAAGCCGCTGCACATTTACAAACCCAATTTTCAAATAGCGCTGCCCCGCTGGTCACCGGACGGCAAGTCGATTGCGTTTATTGAAGGTTTGATGAGTGATGAAGGCGGCACGGCAGGCGAAGTCTACACAATTCCTTCGAGCGGTGGCCGGCCGCGTGATCTGACACCTGACAGAAAGTCGTCGCCCGCCTGGTTCGCTTGGCTTTCGAACACAGAAATCCTGTTTACCGAATTCATTGCCGGTTCGACTTCAATCGCCAGGATCGATGTCGCGCGTGCAAGGGCGCAGAGCTTGTGGCGGGGCGATGAGACAATCCGGGCGGGGCCTGACGAAACCAGCCTCTCAATTTCTCAAACCAGCGAAGCTCTCGACACGGCGTTGATTCGCATGTCGTGGTCTAAGTTGCCCGAGGTATGGTGCGGTCCAGTAGGCAAATGGAAACAGGTTACGTCGACAAACAGCTCGGTGGAGCTGAAGCTTCCCAGTTTCGCGAACGTTACATGGAAGGACAAAGAATTTGAGGTGCAGGGCTGGCTGCTTTACCCCCAGCACTTCGATCCTGCAAAGCGGTATCCAATGCTTGTGGCGGTTCACGGCGGTCCAGCGTGGATTGCAAGGCCGGAATGGCGATCCGCTGATTTTGACACGACGCTTTTTACTAACTTCGGCTACTTCGTCTTCTGCCCCAACGCTCGGGGTAGTTACGGAGAGGGTGAAGGATTCACGAAAGCGAACCGCCGCGACTGGGGCTTCGGCGACTTGGACGACATCCTCGCGGGTGTCGATAAGGTCGTAGACAATTATCCTGTCGATGGCCAGCGGGTCGGCATTTTGGGCTGGAGTTATGGGGGATCCACTTCGATGATGGCGATCACGCAAACAGACCGGTTTCGCGCCGCCGTCGCCGGGGCGGGAGCCGGAGATTGGCGCAGTTATTATGGCCAGAACTCGATTGATAAGTGGATGATTCCGTATTTCGGTGGTTCGGCGTACGGCGATCCCGCTGCTTACGAACGCAGTTCGGCCCTCACGTACATCAAGCGGGCAAAAACACCTACCTTAGTGCTGGTCGGTGAGCGGGACGGCGAAGCACCCCCGGCCCAATCGATTGAGTTCTGGCACGCGTTAAAGGAACTTGGAGTGCCAACACAGTTGGTGATTTATGCCGGCGAGGGGCACAGTTTTAATAGGCGGGAAGATCAAGTGGACGTGACGGTCCGAACCTTGGAGTGGTTCAATCAGTATCTACATTCCGAGTAGGAACCAACCCACAGCACGGCCCGTAGCACGTTTCTCTCGTGTTCAACTTAAGCCGCCCATTATCAGGCAGTTTCAGCTAAAATGTTTTCAGGTGCATCGAAAGGTTCTTCATAATCGTGAGATCCGAGATGCCGCTGAGAAGCTGATTGCTCCGGGCCAGGTAGGATTTCTGAATGGCTGGGGCGTATTCAGTACTCTGCGGGTTCTGGACGGAGCTCTCTTCGCCTTCGAGCGACATTATGCGCGTCTGCGCAGAGACGCGGACCTTTTGCACATTCCACTCTTGGTTTCACAGGAGGAGCTCCGCACAGCGCTGCTCTCTTTGGTGGAGGCCAATGCAGCTTTTGATTCAGTTCTCAGGGTCGCGTTCGTCCGAAACAAAGGTGGTCTGTTTGAGGGTCCTGACTTGGATACGGAATACGATCTCGTGGCATTCACGGCAGATCGGAATCGATGGGCGGATAGCGCAAAGTTGACGTGCGTGGCAAACGCTCGCTTCGGAGCTTCGCCATTCTCCGGGACAAAGACGACTTCTTGGGCGCAGAACCTGACTTGGTACGAAGAAGCACGCCGGCAAGGCTTCGATGAAGCTTTGTTACTGAATGAACACGGTCAAATAAGCGAATGTACTTCTGCTAATATCTTTGTCATACAGGAGGGGAACGTCTACACCCCGCCACTTCTTACTTCGGGATGCTTGCCTGGAGTAACTCGAACAATATTGCTGGAGGAAATCCGCATTCCCGGAATTACCGTGCAAGAGCGGAACACCGATCACACCCTGCTGGAAGGGAGCGATTGTGTATTTATCACTTCTACCACCCGAGACTTGCTTCCGGTAGTCGCGGTGGATGATCTCTCACTACGGAAGGAGCAGGAGGTTTTCGATCTTCTTCGAACTGCTTTCTTGGAATATCGCGCTGATTATGTCGCGAGCGCACCGATGTGCAAAGACTTGGTTCATTCATGCCCCTAAAGCACCCTGAGTTTACCTGTACCGCCTGTGGCAGCACCAATTTGCGGAGATCGCAACAGACGTCGATATTGGATCTGCCGAAGATGGCATTCGGAGTCTACCCATTCCGTTGTCTGGACTGCAGAGAACGTTTTTGGATCAACGTCTGGCGATTCTCGTGGAGCAAACAGGTCATTTGCCCCGACTGCCTAGTACGAGATGTTATCCCGATCAGCAGCAGGCAGATGCGCATGGGACTCTGGCGGAGGATTCTGCTTGCCGCGGGCGGCCACGGATACCGCTGTTCCGTCTGCAAACACGCCTTCGTCAGCCTCAAACGCGGAAAACACCCACAGCCTGCCGGTTCAGGCAACGACGAGACCAGCGCAGTACGATCTCGGACTGGTATGGCTTCGGCGGCGCGAGCCGGAAAGTGACTTTACAGTGCAACTTCCGAGCTAGCGGCCGCCTTTTGCCTCGACAAAACCAATAGAGAACCGACCTGTTCTCCGATTGTAGTTAGCATTTCCATATCGTCGCCAGAGTGGACCCGAGCCTCCCTGTTCTGAACGTTGATCACTCCCACGACAACGCCCTGGGAAATTATTGGCACGGAGAGAAATGCTTCGAAAGTATCTTGAGGCAGTTCCTTAAAATACTTAAATCGCGGGTCGCTGTATGCCTCTCGAGATATCGCTAACAAGCGCCGTTCGCGTGCCACCCAGCCCGTCAAACCTTCGCTGAATCGCAAGCGCACTTTGCCGATGTTCCGATGTTCGCGGTCGCTCGTGGCGTAAAGTACCAGTTCACCGTCTTCGATAAGGTAGATGAGGGCCGAATCACATCTGAGGAACTCTCGCACGAGCGTCAAGATCTCTTGCAATACATCGTCGAGATTCATCTCGCGCGTCATAAGGCGGCTGACACGCTGAAACAAACGAAGTTGTTGTTCCACCCGCTCGAGGCGAGCTTCGAGTTCCCGAGATTTCACCGCACCTATTATCCCAGAACTGCGGTACCTGTACCTGATTGGGTATCGAGCAACCTCGCGGAGTAGTACCATGTAGGCATTGAATGCCAGGAGAGCCATTTGTAGATGTGGAGTAAGAGAAGAGAAGATGAGGTGCCCGCGAGACCGGAACAGCGGTCGCCTGTGACGCCCACAGTGCCCTCGTCCCAAACCGAACCATCGAGAAGAGAAACGAATAGCATGTCATCTCCCAACAGAACTTTCGAGCATGAGTCCAGTGTCCGGGGAGGCGCTGCCGCACTTGGCAAGAACGTTACCGTAAAAGGGCAGATTTTTGCCCGTGAAGATTTGACGATTGATGGCGAAGTGGAAGGTACTGTCGAGTGCCATGAACATCGCCTCACAATAGGCCCCAACGCGCGGGTGCAGGCTGGACTCAAAGCTCGTGAGATCGTTATTCAGGGTTCCATTCACGGAAATGTCGATGCGACTGACAAGATCGATATTAAGAAGGAAGCTAAACTGGTCGGAGATATCAAGACGAGCCGGATCGTGATCGAGGACGGCGCCTACTTCAAGGGCAGTATAGACATCTCCAAACCGAGTGTGGCCAGAGGACCGCAACCGGCAACTCCAGGAATACAACCGCAGACATCCCAGCAGAGTTCCTCTCAGCCAGTGCAAACGGTCATCACTAGCGCCGGAGGTTCGAGCCGCTAGTTGCCGCTAGAACAGCGCACGATGCGGGCCGGTCAAGATGAGGTTTGGCGGCGCAAAAGGAACACTGACTAAACCTCTTCGGGATACTCAACTCCCGATTACTCGTCATAGCAGCGGCTTTGAACAGTTCTGCAGTGTGCTGCAGAATTCGGAAAATTTGTCAATTCTGGACATGTCGGGCGCTAGCCAGGCAAACGTCACCTTTATCACCGGTTATGGACATCGCATTTCCTCCGACGACGCCATCGGAACTATGCAGCAGTGTTTTGGTGCGGATTTCCTAACGAATCAACAGGCCGCGAGCAATGCGCATCGCTTTCTCGAACAAACCCTTACTTTCCCAGATAACACTTTCGATGGGGCGCTGGTCTGGGACACTCTGCAGTTCCTGGTATCGCCATTGCTGGAAGAAACTGTAGCAAAGTTGCTGCGCGTCATGCAGCCCGGGGCGCTCATTCTGGGCTTCTTCAACGCCGACGAGAAGACGACTCGGGCGCCCATTTATAGCTATCGAATTCACGATTCGAAGACATTACTGCAGACCGCGCGTGGCGAACCACAACGCTGTCAGTATTTCAACAACCGCATGTTGGAGAAGCTCTTCGAGAAGGCCACTTCGCTGAAGTTTTTCCTCACCCGCGGCGCGCAACGAGAAGTAATAGTTCGTCGCTGAGCCCTCTAAAATAAGACTTTCAAGGAGCATTTCAGTTGGCACTGGAAGATGAGATTCTGCGCCAGCGCCACAACCGGGTGGCGCAAATCCGGCAGCTCGGTTTTGAACCCTATGGCCATGCCTTCGATTTCAGCCATTCGATTCCTCAGATCTTGTCGGAGTACGGCAACAAAACGGTCGAGGACCTCGCGACGCGCATACGCGTGCGCGTCGCGGGTCGAATTCTGACCATTCGCCGGATGGGCAAAGCAGCGGGGTTTCTTCACTTACTCCAGAATGGCGAGAAGCTGCAAGTGTACGTGCGAAAGGACGCGGTTGACGAGAGGAGCTTTAGCCTCTACGAACTTCTCGACGGCGGAGACATCATCGGCGTAAGCGGATATCTGTTCCGCACGAAAACGGGCGAGCTCACGGTACACGCCGAACAGCTTTTCTTTCTTTCGAAAATCATGTTGGCATTGCCGGAAAAGTGGCATGGTTTGGAGGATATCGAAATACGCTACCGCCAACGCTACCTCGACCTCATCGCCAATCCGGAACTTCGCCGAACATTTGTAACACGATCGAAAATAATCGCATCGCTTCGGCGGCAGCTGGACGCTCGCGGCTTTTTGGAAGTCGAGACTCCTATGATGCAGCCGCTTTACGGAGGAGCAGCAGCCCGTCCGTTCTTGACGCATCACAACACCCTTGATATTGATCTCTATCTTCGTATCGCCCCCGAGCTCTACCTGAAGCGCCTTGTCGTCGGGGGCTTCGATCGCGTGTATGAGATCAACCGCAATTTTCGCAATGAGGGCATTTCGACCCAACACAATCCCGAATTCACCATGCTCGAGTTCTATCAGGCATATACAGATTATCGCGGCATGATGGATCTAACGAAGGAGCTTCTGCCTCAGGTCGCTATCGATGCTACCGGATCAGAAAAAGTTGTCTACAACGAACGCTCGCTCGATTTCGGCAACATTCAGCAGTTCTCTATGAGGGAAGCCGTCGTGGAGCTGTGGCCGGAGAGCGAGAAACCGACAATAGAACAGGTTAGCGATCCCGGCTGGTTAGCGAGCCACTCGCACGAGCGCTCGCCGGGCGCCGCCCTCGTCGACATTTTCGAGCGCCATATCGAAGAGCAGCTCGTCAATCCCACGATCATTTACGATTTCCCGGTAGAGGTATCTCCGCTCTCAAAAAACAAACCGTCGAATCCGGCGTTTGTTGAGCGA
Organism: Terriglobia bacterium; assembly: GCA_963738555.1. Taxonomy (GTDB): domain Bacteria; phylum Acidobacteriota; class Terriglobia; order Bryobacterales; family Bryobacteraceae; genus Bog-105. The sequence continues at coordinate 184,289 of CAVTXN010000001.1, read as the reverse complement.
TTCGAGCTATACGTGGCAGGCATGGAAATTGCAAACGCCTTTACCGAGCTAAACGATCCTCAGGAGCAGCGTCGCCGCTTCGAGCAGCAGTTGAATCGCCGGGAAGGCGGGGATCTGGAAGCGCACTTAATGGATGAGGATTATATTCGAGCTCTCTCATATGGAATGCCGCCTGCTGGGGGAGAGGGTATCGGCATCGATCGTCTCACGATGATTTTGACCGGCTCCAAGTCCATCCGGGATGTGATTCTTTTTCCGCTGCTGCGTCCGGAACGGGACATCGGACTGCTTGATCGATTGCGCGAGCTTGCTCCTTAGCGCATGCATCGTTTCGAATGGATTGTAGCTCTCCGATATCTCCGCGCCAAACGCAAGCAGGCGGTTATCTCAGTGATAACCGTCATCTCGATTCTCGGAGTCTCGGCGGGGGTTGCGTCTCTAATCATCGCACTCGCGATCAACAACGGTTTTGCGACGACGCTCCAATCAAGCCTGCTCAGCGCTACGGCCCATGTTCGCATCGAGGAACGTAACCCTACATTCGGCATTGAGAATTGGCGTCAGCTGATTCCGAAGCTTCGACGTGTTCCCCACGTAACTACCGTGACTCCCGGTCTATACGACCAAGTTGGGTTGAGAGGTCCGCTTGTCAGTGTAGGAGCAATCCTTAAAGGAGTCCCCCTCGGGAACGGTGCTGCTGTGCCGCAGATGTTACATCATCTTAAGGCCGGTTCGCTTCAGAGTTTCAATGATCCACGCACCGCCGCGCGAAGCATTGTGCTTGGCTCCGGACTAGCAGAAAAGGCGGGACTCGTTCTCGGCAGTCCGGTTACGATTATCGGAAACGAACTAACACCGTTCAGCATCGCACCCAGTCTGTTTCGTTTCCGGGTCGTGGGAATATTCGAGTCGGGTCTGTACGATCTCGATTCCTCATGGGCATTCGTTGAGTTGACCTCGGCTCAAAATGTAATGGATCTGCCTGACGTGGTGAACGCAATCGAACTCCGCTTGGATGATATCTATCGAGCTAAATCTGTCGCGGCGACTATCGCTCCCATAATTGGTCCTAAACTAGAGGCGGAAACCTGGCTGAGCCAGAATCGGCCCTTGCTCAACGCTCTCAGGCTAGAGAAGATCGTCAGTCTGATAACCGTAAGCTTGATCGAACTCGTCGCGGCCCTCAATATCCTTGTCGTTTTGGTTATGCTCGTGATGGAGAAACAGCGAGATGTCGCCATTCTGATGTCAATGGGCGCCCGCCGTCAGCAGATCAGGCTAATTTTCGTTCTTCAAGGTTTGATCATAGGCAGCGTAGGAACACTAATCGGTCTAATCGCCGGTTTTCTCGTCACTTCGCTTTTCAACCACTATCGCTGGCTTCGGCTCGATGAACAGATCTACTCAATCAACTACGTCCCATTTTTGAGTCGCTGGGTCGATGCCGTCTGGGTGGCCGCCCTGGCTCTGCTAACGAGCCTCGTTGCTACGCTGCATCCTTCAAGAAGCGCCTCACGCATCGCGCCTGCTGAGGCTCTGAGGTATGAGTGAATTTACTTCCCGGCTGGCTGATACGCAAAGTCCCAAACAAGCAGTTGAACATCATTGGTTTCCTGACTATCGGAAAACTCCACAAGAGCATACTGCCCAGGCGTTAGCGGCTTCTCAGGCCAAATGCGGAAGAGACCTTCGGCCAGTTCCTGATCGAACGTATCCATCTGGTTGCGTTCCTCCATTGTCTGTTTCGCAACCGGAATAATCGAGATATTCTCGACGATTCTCATGCCTTTTTTAGGAGTCAGACGAACAATGCCAAATCGCTCCTCCTTGGCCAATCGCAAATAAAAAGAAGGACGGTCTTCACTCACAGAGAACCTGGCATGATCCCCTTTCACCACCACCGAGGCTTTGCCGGGCACCAGCGGTACCGGGCTCAGTATCTGTAATGTTCTGCGTTTTTTGTCTGTGATGATCTGGTAATCGGCTGAAGGAACCAGCTCGATTTTGCCGTCGAGATCGTAATACGCTCCTGCATCCATCGGAATCGACGCAATCTCATGTTTCTGAGCGCGCTCGGCTTTCTCTTCCTCGTCCTCTTCCCGGGCGTTGGTCGTGAGACTCTCTAACTGGGCCTTGCGAGTCTCTTCCGTCTTCGTCAAATCAACCAACGCAACCGGGATCTCTTCCCATTGGCTCCGCTCGGTACTGTAATACCGGATGCGATCACCCTCTACATGGTATTCGCGAACCAGGTGATAGTCCCCGTCTTTCAGGTACAGTTTGAAATTCGCGCCGAAAACCAGTGCGACAGCGAGGAAGAAAAGCAGTATCGCTCGCATTCTATCGATATCTTCGCACCATTTCAACGATCGGCCAAACTAGAATTGAACCTGTTGGGTGCCTTGGTACGCGGTAATCATCCAATAAGCAAAGCCGCCATCCCGGGCGCGAATGATAGCGTTCTCAGGAACAGGCCGTCCCTGCAGCTTGCCTTCATAGGCTTCGGCGAGAGCCAGAGTTCGCGGTACATCGAGCAGCCAGTCTCCGGTCGTATAGAAGCCGCCCAACTTCCCGTATTCTGCCGTCTCCAGCGCGGCTTCGATAGCGTGGCCCTCTTTGATAGCGCCCCTCACGGCAGCAAGCTTTTGCTCATTCGAACTCCCTAAAGCAGCCTCCGCAATCTCCTCCAACATTCGGTTCGAGTGCAAATGAACACTAGTTTGCGCGGTTACGTTAGCCTGGAAAAACAGCTGGCGATCCGCCGGCACAAGCTTGCGTACTGCGGCCCCGCTTTCTTCCAGTCGGATCCATCGAGGGTCTGCTTGCAGGCAACCAGCCAACGCGCATCTCTGCACGAATTGTTCAGATTGAGATTCGGATTCATTCCTTTGCCCTTGCGATAACCTGAAGATATCAATGGCAAAATTTGGTGAAGTGTTGGATGGAGCCGCCGCGATTGCCAAGGGCATGGGCATTACATTCAGGGAAATGCTGCAGCCCACCGTAACGGAAGACTACCCGGACGGCCCAGCACGCCTGGAGGAGCGTTTTCGCGGTGCGCACGTGCTGCAGCGCGACGAACACGGCCTTGAGAAATGCGTCGCGTGCTTTCTTTGTGCCGCAGCCTGCCCCGCCGACTGCATCTATATCGAAGCTGCAGAGAACACCGAGCGCGAACGGATCAGCGGAGGCGAGCGCTACGCGAAGGTTTACAACATCGATTATAATCGCTGCATTTTTTGTGGCTACTGTGTAGAAGCTTGCCCCACCGACGCTATCACTCATGGCCATGGGTTTGAATTGGCAAGTTATAACACTTCGACTTTGATTTACCGAAAAGAGCAGATGCTGGTTCCCCTACCGGAAAGCGGCAAAACACCGACACAAAAAAATCCTTCGCCGGCGGGAAGTACAAAAGCCAAAGAGGTCGAAACCTTGGCGTAAAGCCCACATTATCTCGGGGGCGAATATTGAGCTGAGTGGAGATGACGTACTGGCGATTCGTCCCATTAGCGGCCACCGAGTGCCACAATCGGCCATTTCGGATTGCGCCTAGTGCGACGGGCTGCAGACTTAGCGTAAATATCAAGCTCTATATTCCTCTACACAGGCGAGTTGCTCGAACTTCGCAAGAATGCTTCTGAATGGTTCAGCGATTGCATTGGAATCAGTGCCCTTGACTCACACCCCCCGACAGAGGGCGGGCGGTACGGAGCCAGCTTCCGGCCGCCCTTATTCGATCTAACCGAGCGGCACCACCAGAATGGGCGTCGTTGTTGGCGCGGGCGATCCGCCTCGCGGTTCCACGCTCACAGCGACGGCGTGGATACGGGACGTATCGATCGGAGTGGTTCGCACATTGACGAAGTCGCCAGCGGCATTCGATTGGAAGACCCCGGCGGATTCCGGCGCTCCGCTCGCGGGAATTAGCCATAGTTGAAACGTCCGATCTTTGGCCAAACGCGGAAGCTGAGCTCCAACAAAGATCAGACCGCCATTTCGGTTTGCAAATACACGGCCGTGCGGTTGGCCATTTGTCAAGCCAAACTGGACTGTCCTTGTCTCCAACTTACTCAAAATTTCCACGGCCTCACGAAGCTGATTTCGTTCGGCCTGGAGACCAGAAATTTCGGCGCGGTACTCGCGTACCGCATTAGCCGACCAAATCGTTGCGAACGCTAGAGCTGCGCACGCGGCACTCAATCCCGCCACTGCGAACAACCAACCTCGATTTCTTGTCTCGGGTTCTACAGAGGCAAGTATTCTTTTGCGGAGCCGGACTGGAGGTTTCTGATCCTCTGCTAAGCCCGACATCGCCGACACCACCGTAATCGCCTCCTGGATGTGTTCCAAGCAATATGCGCAGCGGGTACCTAAATGCTCATCTACCTCCGCAACCTGATCCGCCTCCAGCGCGCCGAGCACGTACAGCTCGTATAGCTCGTTCATCTCGTCGTGGGTCATTTCGTCACACCCGCCTTCACAACTGCACGCAAGCGTTCCATTCCAGATCTCATCCAGCTTTTCACTGTTCCAAGAGGCTCCTGCAGTTTCGCCGCTATCTCGGACTGAGAGAAACCTTCGAAATACGCCATCTCGAGGACTCGCTTCTGATTCGGCGTTAGCTCCGAAAAGGCATCCCTGACGGCTTTCGCGTTGTCAAGAATTGATACCGGATCATTTGGTTTATACGAAAAGGAGAGCTGATCGGTTTGTTCTATCGAGCGGAGCTTAGTTTGAAATCGCGACTGCACCGATCTGACGTGATCGATCGCGATGTTGCGCGCAATCGTCAAAATCCAAACTCCAAGTGTTCCTCTGTTCGGATCGAATTCTCCACTCCTGTTCCAGACACGAAGAAAGAGTTCCTGAACTAGATCTTCAGCTACGTTTTGATCGCGCGTGACCCTCACGAACAACGAGTACGCTAGACGCCCGTAGCGGTCGTACACAGCGGCGATTCCGTCGGCGTCGCGCGCGTGGAGCTTCACTACGAGCTCGCTTTCCTCTTCGCTCGGATTCATGTGTCCCTCAGATTATATGTTTCGCGCACAGCTTGGATAAGAGCGCACTCTAACCGCGACTTTCGTTTATGTTATTCGGCCTGCGCCACTATCTGCTGTAGTTTTGAATGTAGCTATCCCGCGGCATTCCCTCGCGCAGTGCTCTCTGTCGCATAGCGGCAGCCTCATCGTGATTTAGCTTGCCACCTGCTATGACCAGGTAGGGCCCTTGAGAGCTCGCGGGGAAAAACACCTGAGGTCGGAGATCGGGTCGTTTGGCCAACAAGTCTTGGACCTTCCTCTCGGCATCCTGTTGTCGGCTATACGTATACAATATGACTCGCCAGATCGTTCTTTCGCCTGCTTGAGCCTGGGGTGAAGGCTCCTGATCGGCTATAGAAGGTGCACCCGGTTTACTCTGCTGGGCATCGGGGCTGAGAGTTTTGGTTGGCCAAGCCGATTTAGATTGGCTCGATATCCCAGCAGCGCTATTGGACATCTTGTTCTGAACCCCCGGCGCGGATGGCGCCTTCGTAATGAAGCGCGCGCGCACCATCCAAAGCACAAGAAAAATCACAAGGAATGCTCCGACAGCGTAGAACAATCCTCGACGTCCGGCGAACGGGCCACCTCGTTCCTCGCTGCCTTCTCTCACCGGATTTGAAACCAACGAGGAGCCGAAACCATTTCGCGATTTTGGTCGGGACGGTGTCTCGGCTATTTCTTCCGCCGGGCTTGCAGATCCCGCCCGGCTGTCAGTTGGTAGAGGCCCGCTAATCCCGTGAAGTTCGGTGGCCGGTGAACCCGCTTCAATATCTGATGATTGGGCATAAGATCTCCTCGTCTCTGGGCTGCGCACTGGCGACTCGCCATTGATGGCTCCTCCAGCTGCAGCTGCTTTCGCCGATTCGATCGTAGGTTGTGCTGGTGCAGTTGAAGTCTGTTTCGGCTTGGCTGCGGCAGTTTTAGACCTCAGGATCGGCTCCAATTCTGCTATGTTGCATCGCTTATCTGGATCGGACTCAAGGCAGCGTTCTGCGACGGCACCGAAGGGATGTTTTAATGCGACCGCCTCTTCATAAAGGCTCGGCTCATACTCTTTCTGTGTGAGCATCTCGTACAAACTGGCTCCGATACACCAGCAATCGGAGGCGATCGTCAAATTCCCAGTCCCGCTTTCCGGAGCTAGATATTTTGCGATTCTAGACTCTACAATCGGTTTTTGGTTCACCTCTCGGACACTCTGTGTCGAGAGTTTTATGGAGTTCTCAAAGGCCAGCACCTCCGCAGGCGAAACGCACCCATGCACCAGCCCCTGGGAATGCAACTCTTCCAATGCATGTGCGATGCAACGAAGGGCCTCAGTTGCCTCTTCTGGCCTAAGCGATCTTTGTTCAAGGATTTCTTCCAAGCGCTCATCCGGACTCTGCAAGACCAGATACACCGCCGACAAATTATTTAACATCAAAGTTCCGGCGCCGAGCGGAACGCTTAAATTATTTCTGCGTTCAAGATCGCGGAGGTTCGCCCAGAGTTCTGCCTGCCTCTCGGCTGATATCGGGTCGGCCAGGTAAAACCTGGCGGACGCTCTCAATGTATAGTCACCGAGAACCCGCACCCGGATCGTCGCTCGCTCCCTTTCCGCTTCGACAATGTCCTTCAGCTCGTAGCCGCCGTCCAGGATCAAGCCCGGTAAACTCTTCCAATCGGGATAGTTCTCAATCATCTGTGCTCGTCTCAGCTTACTCTTCGAGTCGTTTTTTGAGCGCTCCCAACTTACGGCTGATCCAATCGAGGACAACACCATCAACCCAAAACCTCGGTTTTCCGCGCGAAAGAAATCCCAAGTGGCCGCCGTTTTCGGGTGCTACTAGCTCAAGAGCGGTATGACGCTCCGAAAATAGATGCTGATAGACTTCGAACGGAACCAACGGATCGTCTTTTGCAGCCACCATCAGCGTGGGGACTTGAATCATACGCACGAAATTCAGCGCTGATTGTGTTGCATAGTATTGCGCGGCAGTGCCGAATCCGAAGAGGGGAGCTGTAAAACGGTCGTCAAATTCCCAGATTGTCTTAACATTTCTCAGCCCGTTCTCGCTATACAGCTCTGGTCGTGATTCTACTTTTCCGCTTCACGCGACTTTGAAGGCGGGAGATAAATCGTCGGGCATAGAGAGTGTTGGAACGTTTGTCGATAGCCCGAACGGCCGCTGCCAGATCTAGTGGAGTAGAGATCGCAACCGCACCCGCCAGTAATTCCGTTTTCCCCAATTCCCCCGCAAGCTTTAGAACAACGTTCCCGCCGAGGGAGAAGCCAATCGGAAATATTGGCAGAGTGCTGCGACGCCGAAGCTCTTGGATAACAAAAAGCAGGTCATTCGTGAGACCCGAATGATACATGGTCTCGCAGAGGTCTTCTGTGCCGCCGCAACTTCGCATGTTCAGTCGGCATACTCTAAAGCCGCGTGTGAGAGCTGCCTGCGCGAAACTAGCGATATAGCCCGCGCCAGCCGAGCCCTCCAGCCCATGCAGAAGGACTAGTTGCCCGATTGCGGCAGTATCGGGTTGATGTTCGAAACCAACTACCGCGGTCTTTTCGTCAATTCGGTACGTTTGCCGGCTGGCGGGGAATCTGGAGCAATCGATTTTCCTCGGCCAAAAGTTCCCGGCGATTGTCAGTAGATGCGGATTGCGAAATAACGGTTGGAACTTCGGCTCCAACTACAATTTTAAAGCCACACTATTGGAGGCGCTCACTCTTCTTGCTCAAGTCTTCGGACAGGATAATTGCCTCCGCCAACTCGCGCATGGGCCGCCTCAGCCTTCGGCTTTCATTCCGCAAACGAAGATAGGATTCCTCCTCCGTCAGGCTGTGTCGATGTTGGAGGATGCCCTTCGCTCGCTCCACAATCTTGCGAGTTTCGAGCTGCCGGCGCATTTCTGCGGTCTCCTCCTGGAGTCGGATATTCTCCTCTGCCAGAAAAGACTTCGTGATCGCACCACCCATCTGCTCTCCCACGAATGTCAAGAGGGCGATTTCATCCGCGCTGTGCGCGTGCGGCTCGCGATGATGCACATTGATGACCCCGATTACCTCGCCACCCGCCACCAACGGAACTGATAGAAAAGCTTCGTAAGTGTCTTCTATTAACGCCTGGAATCGCTTGAAGCGAGAATCCGACGCCGCATTCGACGCTAGGGCCACCACCGAATGGTGTTCCACTACCCATCCTGTTACGCCCTCACCAACTTTAAGGCGAATATTGCCAAGATCCACTTGATGAGGAACTTGCGAGGCACGAAGCACAATCTCGTTCGTTTCTCGTTCAATGAGATATACGAGACATGCATCGCAGTCTGTGACCTGCACCGTCAGACCCACCACTTCTCCTAGCATCTCGTCAAGAGACAGATCAGAACTAACGATGTTGCTGATTCGGTGAAGGAGTCCAACCAGGGACGCCGGCGGCTCCAAATGACTCGCTGCGGCCATATAAAAAGGTAGAACGTTTAGACTGCGCACATCAAATCAAAATATTTGATCCGGTCTATGGGCCAGAAGCCATTCGGTTTATATTCGAACTAGCTCTGTTTGTTGCTCTCCTGTCACCATGGCAAATCCATCGCCAACGTACACGTTCACCTCGGATCGAATTCCAAACTCCGGGAGGTAAACGCCGGGTTCGATCGAAAAGCATGTACGGGAAATGAGGGGCCGCTCGTCGTGGGATTCCCAGTTATCCATATTTGCGCCTGTTCCATGCACCTCAGTGCCGATGCTGTGGCCTGTGCGGTGGAAGAAATATTCCCCGAGCCCGTTCTGCTGAATAAACCCCCGAGCCTCGTCGTCCACCTGATAACCGGCTGTCTCCTTGCCGGCTTCGATCCTCTTGATTACAAAATCCGATGCTCTCACTCGCGCGTCTCTTACCAGTTCGAAGATCTTCTGAACTTTGCTAGGCATCACGTCGCCGCAATAGCCGGTCCAAGTAATGTCGTAATAGGTCGCACCCGGCTCAGCCAGTTTGGCCCAAAGGTCTATCAGCACCAGATCGCCCGCTCTGATTGCGAGAGTTCTCTCCCGGCTAGGCTCATAATGCGGATCCGACGCATTCGCATTCACGGCCACAATAGGACCGTGATCGGTCACTAGACCCGCCTCTTGAAAGCTTTCGCGAATAAACTGCTGGACATCGAATTCCGTTACACCAGAGTTCGTTCGGAGTTTCTCTCCAACTAACCAGAATGCTTCCCGACGGATTCTGTCCACCACTTTCCCAGCCGCTAGGTGTTGTCGGAATTGTTCCTCTGTCCAACGGGCCTCAAACTCTTGAACGAGATCGGCGGAACTCAGAATCTCCAATCCGGTGGCCCGTATCAATTCCAAGGTGCCGCCGTCTACCAGAGAAACATAAGGAATCGCGCAATTCGCCGAGTATTGCATCGCAATCCGTGAGGATCCTCGGCAGAGACTGTTTACCTGCGCTTCCTGATCTCTCCAACTCGCGTAGCTAAGTTTCTCACCAGGAAGCGAATCGAGGACCCCACTTTCAATTCGATGAACCAATTTCCGCGGCTCACCTTTTGCCGGTATAAAGTAGTACCAACGTCTGCTGGCTCCAATGAAGTCGGGAATTTGTAGGATTCTGTAAGCCAATGGATCGCGACGGTGGTGATCGAAAAACAACCACCCGTCCAATTGATGCCTGCACAACGCTTCTTGAATTTCGTGGATGAGCATTAACCACTGATTGTATGTTCCTCCGATTTGTCCCGTTTCTGGTTCGGCGTAGTGCAAAGGCTAATTACGATCAGGCTGATCACGGATACCATCAGCGCCGGATATATCGCGTCGATCGGCCCGACGCTGTGCCTCAGAGCAGCAGGGCCGTATTGCTGCACGAGTTCCCAGCCAATTGTGACGAGGGTACCCAGAACAATCGACGTGATGGCCCCCGCCGCGGTCGCGCGTTCCCAAAAGAAGACCGCCATCACTGCTGGAGTGACAGCCGCACCGTAAACCGTGTAGGCGTAGAGCGACGCTTTCAAGATTGATTCGAATTGTGTAGCCTGTAAAACAGCGAAAATTCCCAACACGATGACGATTAAACGCGACACGATCAAAGTTCGTCGAGCCGTCGCATTGCGATCAATAAATCGCTGATACACATCATGAATTAGATTGGTAGCGGGAGAGAACAGGTAGTTATTAGCTGTCGAAACAACCTTCGCAAAAACTCCGCCCAGCAGAATTGCGCCGAGCACATGCGGCAGTGCTACCTTTGCAGTTAATGGAATGATTTCGCGAGGCCTTTCAGTACGAAGCTTTGAGCTCGCCGTAATGGCAAGGCAAATCAGCAGAGTTTCCAGCACAACGGTTCCTACAATCCATCCCACCACTGATTTCCTTGCGTCGCTCTCTGACTTTGCAGAAAAGAACTTTTGATACATCCCTTGATTTCCTATAAGCAGCAGCATGGTCGGTAGGGCCAATCCAATTGCCCCGTAGAGACTGTAATTTCCTAGAACCTCAAAATGCGTTTTGGGCAGCGAATTTCGCACAGCCTGAAAGCCTCCGACTCGATGAAGGAGAACAGGTACGGCTATAATCGTGGTCAAAGTGACGAGCGAACCGATCACCAGGTCCAGATATGCGATCGAAGCCATACCAGCCGCGGCAGTAAAGAAAATCACAAAGCCAGCCATGATATATAAGCCGGTATTTCTTGTCACTTCAGGGAAGATCAGGTGTAGAATATCGCCCCCTCCGATGAACTGGTAACTCGTGATGATGGTGCAAGAAATCACAATTGCGATCGTACCCAGCACGCGAGCCGCCGCATTGTATCTTGCTTCGAGGAGATCGGGAATCGTGAATTGGGCGAACTGGCGAGCACGTCCCGCAATCATCGCGATCAACAAAAGGCCCAGCCACCCTCCGAACGGCTGCCAGAGAGCGACAAGGCCGTTATTGTAGGCGTTCTCGGCTCCCGCTAAAAGGCTTCCGGCACCAATCCAGGATGAAAGGAGCGTGAACACCAGCACGGGCCAACTCAGAGTGCGGCCTGCCACAAGAAAGTCGGCCGTATCCTTCACTCCGACAGCCTTGTAGATCGTTATCGAACAAAGAAGTGCGATGACGGCCGCGATCGCCCAAACATAGATCATGAATGGACTATCTTAGCGACCGCCTCAGATTGGTTCTAGAGACGGACCGTCACGGTAAGATCTCTGCCGGGGGTGACAGAACCGATAAAACCCGGAACCGGGTTAACCGAAACGTTCATCGTCAAGGTGGCGTTCTCTAAGAGCGGCGGCATTGATAGGCCACTGACAATTGAATTTGAGGTTGTACTACCCGAGGCGATATTCAAGTTACAGTACCACGTGCCGTTCTGAATCAGATCAATGCTGATTGTGAATCCAGTTGAAGCCTGCGTCAGAGTGGCACGGATATCACGGACAGCATGCGACGCCTCGACAATCATAGGCGGTGCTGCATTCTGCTGCGTCGCAATGAATCCGTTGACTTGAAGTGAGAACTGCCCACCCGAGAGCGTTCGTAATCCCGTATCGGTTGGTGAGAGATAGCAGATCTGGCTAGCTTCGCCGTCACCGAAGGAGTTTGTCGCGTAGAGCTGCGCTGCACAAACTCGATAGTCGGGCATGCTAACCGTGTGAACAAAATTCTGCGAGGCCCGATTTTCGAAGAAGCCTGGTGCGAACGGCACGATAACCGTATTCTCAGTCAAAAACAGAACTGAATCGCCGGCTGAGTGCGGGGTCGAGCTTGAACCGAGAACTGCTCTTTCGACCCTGTAAATATTGCTGCTATTAGCGACGGATACTATCGTAAAGAGCTCCGCGCCGATTTGAAGAATATCGCCGGCGGAAAACGCCGAAGGTTGATTCAGTTGTAAATCTGTATCAGAAACACTCAATGCGGCTGCCAGGGTATAAGGACTTGGTGTAAGCAGCTCGTTCCATCCAAAGAGCGTCAGAGTGCCACTTGTCACAGATGAGGTGTTGTTTAGGTCTTGGAAGCCGACCTGCGACAAGCTTAGCGCCCCCGCTCCTGGTGCAGATAGTGTAAAATCCGGTGTGCCGGCCGTTCCAGCATCGGACTGTCCGCCACCTAGTGCCCACTGAGTTAGCGGGCAGAGATCAGCCGCGGCTTCCTGGTTATCCACATTCGCCGCGCGGCCGGAAATCTCGATGACTGCTCCTGCTTCATAAGGAACCTCAAACTTGGCCGGGCTTGCCGATGTCACCGCAGCAAACTTCCACGACGCTTCGGCGATAACAAACTGACTGCTTGAATCTGGAATCGTGGACCATTGCGTACTTAGGTTTAACGTAGTCTCCGTATTATTAGCTATGGTTCGTTCTTGGCCTCTGCCCGTACCCTCCACAATTCGTACCACCGAGCCGCCATAATTGATCCCCGCGGCGCCCATGTTCGTCGAGCCAATGCTTGAGGCAGAAAAAATCTCCGCTGTGATCGGCCCAGCGATTTGATACCGATAGTAGAAGTTGGCGTGATCGAAACTCGCATCGGGCGGTCCAAAAGGCAAGGGAGGCGCGCCAGAGTCTGTGTACTGAGCAGTTATAGGAATTGGCGAGGCAGTGATTCGATACAGTTCTTGCGGTGTAACTCCTCGATACACGTTGAAGTTGGTAGCAGCAGTCGGAAAACTTAGGCCGACGATTGTGACTCGATTCGAATCAGAAGTTCCTACTATGGAAGCACGAGCAGTAAAGGATAACTGCCCTTCATTACCAGCGGAATCGACAGCGGTAACCGCGTAGTAAAGACTCCCACTCGGGAGACTTCCGCCATAGTCCGAATACTGAGGGCTCAAGCTGATAAGAGGTAAGTTTGATAGATTAGCGCTCGGTAACGACGGCTGCGAGAAGAACACGGTCAAAGTGTCCGTTGCAGAACCGTCAGTAGATGTCTGGAGTACTTCTTGCACTGCAAAATCGAAGAATTCGACGTTACCGCTCTCAATGTGCGGAACCGTTCCGATGAGGCGCTTCGGCACTTGAACCGCCGTCCCGGGCTGTCTCCCGGCGTTCATCAAAACTGTCGGACTATCGCTATACCAGTCATCGTTGTGAATCTGCGCTAATATCGTCACGGCCTCATAGTTCGTTGTTGGCGATAATTTGATTACCCGAAACGGTGTACGATTGAAACCTTCTTTGAGATAGGTAACCGCGATAATGTCTCCTGGCCTGACTTTCATGGCCCGAAAGCTAGTCTGAAATTGAATGAATAAGTTGCCCCTGATCGACTTGTCTAGCTGCCGCAAAAGAACTCTGGTAGCCTGACTGAAGTTCGCTATTCCTAGAGCTGTGGATTGACTGCTGATCTCGTACCCGATGAGTGCAGAATCATCTGAATCCACAACAGACAAGCTATCCTGTTGATACTCATTAGTTTCGTCTTGAAATTCGACGCTAAGTCTGTTAGATGTTTCCGCGATACTTCGGCTGCTCAGCCGAACGCTCGAGCTTCCATCCTGGTTGCGCGCAATGCCCGAAAAAGGTGCCGAGCCATCGCTAAATTCGTAGGCTGGCCAACCACCATTGAGGGCGTCGGTGCTATTACTGCCATCCGGCAACACTGGTTGTTGTGCCGCAATTGTTGTCTCGGCCACCAGTTCCAGCAAACCAGTCACACCATATCGAAGCATCAAGCTGGAGGCAACGCGAATACCTCTTATTACAGAGGCCGCGCTCTGTCTCTTGGTGAGAATTAGATTGCATTCGTATCTCGGTACCTGTAGCGGATTGCCATTCAGATCCGTCGTCGAAATCAGTTCCTGACAAAACGCTGCTGCTGCAGCAAAGCTCGCGAGATTGATTTCGGAAGGCGACCAGCCGCATCGTCGCAGAATGTTAAGAATAACCCACGCCGGATTGTTCGTGAAACTCGTTCCTTGATAGCTCCCATCCAAATTGTAGGTATCTACCAACAGCCCCTGCAGCAGCACCTCGACATTGGGAAGGGATTTGCCGCTGCTGATGCGATTAGGAACAACAACCAGTAGTACTGAAAGGCTGCCATAAGGATCTCCGAGGGGTTTTCCGGAAGAATCGAGGAAGTCCTGATCGAAGTTGCCTTGCCGGGTTCCAGTCGTTATAACGGAGTACCAACCCGTCGCAGACATGTCGCTGTCCGCTACACTCTCAGGAATTTCGACATCATTTACCACCACCTTGATCACACTCTGCATGGCGCCAGTTCCCAGGAGCACTTCCACGTGCGTGAGATTGCCGTCGTTTCTGGCAAATATTACAGGGGACTTAAGCCAGCCGGTTCCGTATACAATCGGCACGGGGTCATTGAACTTGGCCGTATTGTCGAGCAGCGGTGATATATGGGAAGTCTTATCGCCAGCTGTTCTAACGTTGATTGCAGAAGGAACAAACTCGAAAGCGCCGAAACGACGAGTAACGTTCCCTTGTAGGTCTTTGTCGAACATGCCCCGCTGGGCGCATTGCGCGCGAGACTTATCACATGACGTGTACGGTTGTCCTGCGTTTAAATTTCCGAGGCCTCCCGAAACATCAGCGGAGTACCCGCATTTATAAAATCTCGAAAACTGGCCCAAATCTCCGCCACCGGCCGCTTCCGTCCGCTGCTGTATTGTAGACGGAAAATTCCACGGGCAAGTGCGCTGGATACGGACTTCTGGCACGGGCATTCTCTGCAGGCTTAGTTTATTTGTGAAACTCAGCGTGAGCGCGTCTTCCGTAATTAAGTCTGGATCGCCGGCAACGCCCCGAAACAGAACGGTGCTCTCTGTCGTAATCGTCCCGCTTGAAAGATCAGCGAAAGCGAAATACACTGTCAGTTGCGAGCCCTTCAGCCCAATTGACGCATTAAGTTCTGATAAAGCGGAGTCGGCATTGGCAAGCGTTAAGGAAAGCTGCGTAATACCATCCATTGCATCGTCGGAAGATAATTGTAGGTCGAACAGATTGTGTTTCAGTACACGTGCAGAGTAGTTTTGTCCGTTGAAACCGATAGAATGCGTGCTCCAATTCTCGGTGTCCCCAGACGGCATCACGCACTGAAAAAACAACAGTGGTGTATCGGCCTCAGCCAATTGTTTGACTTGATTTATCGTTCCCATTTGCCTCGTCCTAAATCGCGGTCTCTATCGTGAATGCTGTCGAAAAAAGACTAGGCCCGTCTGCGGATACGTCCATTTCATCCACACCCCAGTGCGCCTTCGGATACACACCACCAGCAACTCCGGTCGGCCGGTAGCGAGATGGTATGATTTGTGCCTCCAGCTGAGGGCCGTAAATCGCAATCTGCTGGCCAGGCGCTAAACTAAACGCAACTGTCAAGGTGCTACCTTGGTCTGATAACCTCCCACTGGAGACAACGCGCATCCATTGAGAACCAATCATAGCTGTTGTTGTCTGCTGGCCGGTCGAACCTCTCCTAATTAGTTCGATCGGTGTCGGTTCCGCGCTTAGTAGATACGCTGAGAAGCAGTATTGATAGCCTGATGGGACTGCTAGTGTCTGCGATAGCTCTTGATTCGTTTGACCGTTGTTTGTCACCATGAACGCGCTCGATCCTCCGATTGGATCATCGTTGTTAGCAATAATCTGAAGCAAGCTCGAGCACTGCCACGACGATGCTACAAGATTGGAGCTATTATTCAGCATATTTTCTGTCGGGTCGATAAATGTAAACGCCTGTAATCGACCTTGGCAAGCGGTGAAGTGCGCGGTAAGTAAGGAGAGATCTTCAAAAGACAACGCCGTGTATCCGAGCTGCCAGATTAGCTGGGCACTGTTCGGATCAGCATAAGAAATTACACTGCCGTCTTGCATGGTGTTCTTGACGGTTCTCGTGAGTTTTGTCTTTCGGATAGGATATTGCGCTATCGCGCCACTGGACAACTGGGGAAAGAATAGTTCAGCCATTTGTCTCAATCACCCAGAACGACGTATTGCTCACATTGACGCCTTCGTACTCGCTTAAAAACGCGTCCGCACCGAAGACGCAATTAGGAACTTCGATGCCACCGTAGGGATCTGGAAAGACGAAGGCTGAGTATGCCCCGAGCTGTGAGTTGAAGAATGCTTCGAGTGCTTGAATCTCGCTCTCGTTTAGAGAATCCAGATGTATCTGCCAACGTCGCAGCATACGGCCTTGTGTTCGGAATCGTTGATCAGTTCCGTCGAGAAAGCGGATCACCTGGCTACTCTGCCCGGTCGCTATACCAAGTGGATATTGCGTCACTGCGCCAGTGCTTAATACAGGAAACGTATTCATTTAGATCTCAGCAATAACGTCGTTAAGAGAACTCGAGTTCAAAAGCGCCTGTTTCACGGCCTGCGTAATCTGTGCGTTCTGAGCTGCCGATGGCTGTCCCTGCTCGATCTGAGTTGAAGACCCGCTCGGAGTTGTATACACGCCTCGGGAGCGCTGCCTTGCCTGTGGCGCGCCGGTCGTGTTTGACGTCGCAAATACAGTTGCG
Source organism: Terriglobia bacterium (assembly GCA_963738555.1). Lineage (GTDB taxonomy): Bacteria > Acidobacteriota > Terriglobia > Bryobacterales > Bryobacteraceae > Bog-105. The sequence goes on along the minus strand of CAVTXN010000001.1, from coordinate 167,773 downwards.
CTCTGCGCATCCGGGAGCTGAAACAGAGTTAACGGCGTCTCCGCCTTTGGTCCGCGACTAAAAAGCCCGGCAAAGCTTGATATCAACCCGCCAAGCCCTCCGATCGCGCCCAAACCGCCTCCGCCGAACGCGCTCGAAATTCCCCCCGATGCCGTCTGTTTCAATAGGTTAGTCCACTCGCTTGTGCCTTTTGAGGTGATGGCCTTGTTGCTCGACGGTGAACCGAAGTTGATGCCTTTCGCCGTTCCGGTCGCGGTCAACAAGAGCGATCGCGCGTCGGGTGATCTGCCCGGACTCAAGGACTTAGAAGACGGTATAGATGTCCCTAAAGTTGCCGATTTAACAGGCGAAAGCAGTCGCGAGACATCAACTCCATGAGCTGTTGTTCCGATTAATCGGCCAAACACCTTCGAAAAATCATTATTCGTTTTCACGCTGGTTCTCCGCAATCCATTCTTGTTCGAGAAGCTCGATCGCTTCTACACTCCTCGCCTCCATGGCGATCGTCCAACCGTTACCCAGTCTCTTCCAAGTCCGATAAATATCCAGTAAGTGAAGGCTCTCGGCGGTTATTAGAGATTTCGGGCACTGCGTCGTTACAATTCGCCCTCTCGCCCACACTGCTCTTGATGCTTCTGGCTGACCTTCGCCCAACCAGGCGCAGTTCCTGATTTTCACCAGACCGCTTCGTCGGCATTCATCGCATCTCCACGCGGCTGGTGAGGAGAACTGAAAATGGAATGCGATTAGGAGTTTTTTCGTTCGTCTTCCGAAAGTCCGCTCTCTGCTTTAATCGCTTTGATTATTTCATCGCTAAGCTCTTCCGGACCCCGCTCTATCACGTTCAATACGCTCGCCGGCTCTCCGTCAATCTTCAGGCCTTTAACATCCGCTAGGCCCCATTCCAGATAGAGTCTCCGAACCAGCAGCTCCGACAGAGATGCTGTCAGTTGATCAGATAAATCACCAGCGGCGAGAAATTCGTGCTTCAGCGTCAAGCTGCGTGCTCGCTCGGTGAGTTCGATGCGCTGTGCCAGTGACGGTCGGCGAACTGCGAAACTCACCTGCTCTAAACACCGGCTTTTGTACCAAACTACGCTGGTGTAATTTGTCTCCCTATGCAAAGGCAATAAAGATTTCATCATTGGATATACCCTGTGCCAGATTGTTATTGAATTGCCACTGCAGTCTCGGTTGAGAATCATCATAGACTGGAATCTCCGGTACAACCTGTTGCATGAAGATGCCCATCATTTGTCCTTGCTGCTGCCCGAGCTGCACCATGGCCGGCATCGGACTTCGCTGCTTGGCTGCCGCATACAGGGCAACCGTCTGAGCGTCGTCCTGTGCCAACACCTTGAAGTCGAAGAGAACTTCCCGCTCGCCCGCACAGATACCTCGAGGATAAGAGGATCCATACTGGGGGTTACGCATCCCGATGTTGTTTCTAACTTCAACGCTTGCCTCTGTAAGAGTAAAGAACTGGCTCGCTGGCCCCCCAAGCCACACTTCTCCTAGATGACCAGGAACAATCGAATAGTTGAACGCCTCCAGCCCGGGTTCTGGCGGGTAGCTCGTTAGCCCTGCCACACCTGGAGCGAAGCTGCTCGAATCTAACAGGTCAGCGGCTGGCCCGCTGAAAGCAAATGCATGGAAGTCGCCATTTATAGAGATGTTCACAACGTCTACGGCTCCGCCCGTTACTATTCGACTCACAGCCGTGATGGGATCCCAATAGTCGTAAAGCGTAAGGCTCGGTAACTCCGTCGCCAATGCATAACTTACACAGGGAGACAAGCTGCTTCCCTGCCCGGGTAAATTGCTGAAAGGAGCATTTATCGAGAAGGTTTCAGCATCGATTACGCTCGCCACAAACCGAATTTCATTGCTGTAAGCCACCCCGGCGCCGGCCGAGAGCCCATGTGCTGCCGATGTCTGAAACTGCGTCAACCCCTGGGCGGAGACAATCGTAAGCCCGCTGTTCAGAACAGGCGAGCCGCCGAGCGCAGCCTCAAACAAGGGTCCATATGATGGCGACCCAGTTCCGTTCCAGGAAGTGAGATAAAGTTGAGTCTCGAAAACCGTCTGACGTCGCGAATTGGGAGAATTACCCAGAAACGTGCGTGTACCAGTCTTGTCAAACCGCTTATTCAGCTGTAAACTCTGATGAGCGCGCAAGCCAGTTGCTGAATACCGGTTAGCCGAAGTGATTGGCGCTGCCTCTCCATAGCTTGTCTCTATCGCGGCGTAAAAGCGATTGGCATTCGAAGAAATATAAGTGCTCATTCGGTGGGCTCCTAGTTTACGCTCACGTTCACCGCGAAGGTGAGCTTTGCCGCTTCTATAAAGCCTAGACCGCCAGGTTTCGGAGGTTGAAACTGCACATCGTAAATACCCGAGTAGAACATTCCGTTACCCCAGTCGCCGGTGTTGCTCTGTAAGATGTTCGTCACGCCTTCGACGTAGAAGTGAATCCAGGTGTCGACGTCAGTGATCAAATCGCCGCTTGCCCAAATCTCCGCTACTATCGTTAGTTGCCCCGAGAATGAGCGGAACTTCTCCAATCGAGAATTCTTGAGATTGCTGCTATATATGCAGACCCTCGGATAGTTTAGTTGCACGTTCTTGTCGGCCAATTCCGTCGGTATCGATGAAAGCACAACCTGTTCTGAAGTGATCGGAGGGATCACCGTGTTTATTCCTGTGCTGATTGCGGTGATCTGCTGTTCCAGGGCATCCGCGTTCGTCAGCTTGGCCAGAAATGTCTGCGCCGCAATAAGCGATAGTGGTGTCACTTCATCCCCGCCTAATCTGTTTTGAGAGTGTGATATAAAAGGTGGGCGTTTGTCCCCCCGTGCCTGTTGAACCTATTTGAAATCCCGACGCCGGCAGTTCCCATGTAGAGCCGATCGCCAGCACTTGAGGATTCTGTTTGGTTAGTGCATTTGATTGACCCCCGCCATATACATTCCAACCTGCGGCGGCGGCCGGCGCGCCGAGTGCTCCCTCAGCCATCGCCACCGCAATATTCGAATTTGCAATTAGGACGGCAGCATTCTCGGAACTCAGAGCACTCTCGTTGCCACCTGCGTCCACCCAACACGTTTGCACGAAGATTCCCTGCGCCGGTAAACTTCCGCTTTGAACGGAGATCAACGGCATAGCAGGGCGAGGCAGTGGGTTATAGACGATTCCTACTCCCGCCATCGAAAATGAATTCGCAGCATTCGTAGCTTCCTGCTGATACTCTTGCCACTTTCCCTGATATCGCGTATTGAGTTGTGAGTTATATGCTTCGGCAAAAATCCGAGACAGCGATTCAAGGCATATCCAGCGCTGCAGCGGCGGCGTAACAACGACTGTGGACAGACCGAGGCTCCGTCGGTTCAACCACTGCGGGTCCGATGCTCCCACATTCAGTAACCAAAGCATAAGCTTGTCACCGATAGCACTCGTGGCGAGACTGATCTTAGTGTCGGCGTTTATGTTATGTGCGGACACTACCTGCGTCAGTGACCCCTCGAATGGGAGCAGGTCGTTTATTGTGATGACAGCGGTATCAGTGAACAGAGCCATATCTTTGTTTCTACTTCCTCGATGTGCCAGTTTCGCTGGGAGAGGATTGTAGAGTTGACCGAATCGATTGCACATCGGAAACGACAGTTACGTGTAACCGCCTTGCCGCCTCGGCTCTCTCCGCCGCCACGCGCACGGTCTCCTGTTGCTCGAGAAATGCTTCCCTTTCGGCCGTTGTGGCCAATAACGCTCGGCCTTCCGCAATCATCTTCGCCGCTATCTCGCGTGACACTTCGGTCACGACTCCATTCTTACCGCCGTCGGACGTATCCAGACTTGTCACAAACGTGTGCGGCGTACTGATTGTCGCTTCGATCTCTCGAACTTTTCGAAAATAATGTTTTAGATCCACGCTTCTCTCCCAAATGAAAAAGGGAGCCTCTCTTGAGACTCCCTTTCAACCGCTTGGCTCGTTCTTAGCTATTCACCTGAACTCCGAAGGTATTTCGGAGAACTCCGCAGCCGTAAAGAACATCGACAGTGAATTGCTGAGCCAACGTATTCGGCTGGTAGCTCATCACGATACGCAATCCGAAATTGCCCATTTCGGCATATTCAGCAACCGCTCCAGTCCCCGGCAAGGGCTGAGGCAGCCGGCGAACAACCAAACCAATGGCATCTTTTGAAAATGCCAGGTTGTGGGTGTTGTGAGGAGCTGAACCCGTGGTCGGCACAAACTGTGACCGGAAGATAAAGAAGTCCTTCATCTTTCCGACGTTCCCCTCCACCAGTGCTTTCAGACCTGCCTCGCCGGACGAGTAGTATTCACTGAAACGGGGGATCTGACGGATCTGGGAATACGTGTTCGAATCGACCATCAAGTATTTGGGCGCACTCGCGGGAACCTTTGCGCTGAACAACGCGGTCTCAGCAGAATCGATCGTAGCTTCCGTGATCGCGACTCCTGCAGTACCCACCGGAACATTGGCCGTGAATTGACCATACAACCCAAGCAGGTCGGATTCGATACGCTCTGCTATCGCGATCACCGCAGGCTGCATGTACGCCTTCAGTAGTTCCGGATAAGCCAGAGCCTTAGTTACGTCCGGAATCTGGAACGACGCTTCAGCGTGTGTATTCAGCACAATCTGCGCATTCCCCAAACTCGGGTTCTGCGGAGTAACAGTGCCGCCCTCCGCGATGTTGTTCGCAACCAGCACCGGAGGAATCGGTACGTTTACCGTGTCGCCGCTGTGCGCTAACACCGGTTCATAGTCGCGATTTACCAGATTGCCCATAACAAGGTTCCCCACCAATGCAGGAAGTGCATCGGCGGCAACTAACTTAACGATCGCATTTGCCAAATTGGCAGATGTAATTGTTGACATAACTCTCCTGTAAATTATTCACGACACAGTTCTTTGTGTCGCCAAAGACCCGCCATTCTGTTGTCGGATCCGTTGTGGCACTCGCCACTCGTCGCTGAGAATGAGGTGCACGACCTCATCCAGATCTGTCAATGCAGCGGATTCACTTAGAATCCGCGCAAGGCCTGAGAAGCTAACTTGGCAATGTGTTGCCGAACCTCGCTCCAATTCGTCCTTGCTCATTCCCGGCCGGATGCTCTCGAGCGAAACTCCCGTTCCATCAGCCTGCACACCTGGCCTGGATGGGTTTTGCGCCCCACTGCCGCCGGCGATTCTCGCAGGCAGGAGTTCAGGATTTTCCTGCACGAATCCCGCTACGCAGTCCTGCAAGGACTTGCCATCTGCTCCTCTTGCTTGCAGCCGTCCGTCCTCGCCGCGGACAATCTCATCTTTCAGGGCTCGAAATGCAAGATCAACCTTGGAGATTCCACTTCGTTGCAACTCTGCTCGAAGTTGAGCGTGTCTGTCCGCTTCTTCCGCGGCGGCTCTAGCTCTCTTGTTTTCTTCGACCAGTTGATTAACTCTCGTCTCCAGGCTCTCCCGGCGTTTGCGTTCATCCTGTAGCTCGGCCTTGTAGGCTGGCTCGGCTTGGCGCTGTTCTGCCCGAACAAATTCCTCAATTGCGTGCCGAACAACCTCCCGCACATCGGAAGCAGCCGCTGGCTGATCCGCTTTGGTTTCCTCTAACATACTTATGTCCTCCTAAGTCGTCGCTTGCTCGTCTATCTCTTGCGCGATTTGATTCTTTATTTCCGGCCTCGCATCGTTGAGATATTTCAGCGCGAGCCTCTGATAAATTTGTGTTCGCAGGGTCGGAGAGTTGATGCCGATCTGCAGCAAACCGGCCGCCTGCTGCAGTTCTGTTCCGAAGTCGCCGATATCCACCTCATCTAGCCCGGCAACGGCTATGGCTACTCCGTCCTCACGAGCCTCATTAATGGCCATCACGATCTTCTTGATGCAATCCTTGACTATCGAGCCGTATCCGCGAAGTATCTCGTACGTAATTGTGAAATCCAACTGCTTGCTTGCGGCCGATTGCGCGTGGCCGCCCATCATCTCCCCCGACGCTTGCGCTAAATAGCAAACCCGATAGATCTCTTCCTTCAACGTCTCTAAGTTCTGAGCCGCTATTTGGTAAACCTTACCGTCGGGCTCCGTCCAGCCGAACCGGTCTGTTGGACCCAACTGAATGAAGTAGCTCTCGCCAACGATCTGGTTCCACTCTCGATCCGAATAGATCACTGGCATCGCGAAAAGGCCCATAGTGATCGCCCAGCTCAGCGCATTCGATTTATTAAAGTGCTCCAGCTGCAAATGTGCGGCCTTGTTCATTAACCACAACCCGTCACTCATCTGCAAATCTATGAGGGGAACCCGCCGCTGCCTGCAAAGTCCGTGACTTCCCTGCGCAATCAGGTCGATTGGAGCCTCGTCCTTGCCTCTATTAACTTGACGATAACTTCGGAAGCTGGTTCTGTCGTAGTATCTCCAATAAGTCTCCTCTACGATTTCCGCGTCTTCTAGCTTCGGTTGCCTCTGTACTCGATGACGAACTACAACCCAGTCGTATTCGCCGCGTTCATCTCGACTCCAATTGATTAGTTCTTCCGCTTCATATCGCACCAAGAACGCTCGCGAGACACCTGCTAGATCCTCTTCGGCCCGCGTTTTAGGTTTCTCGGAGCTGGTGGGAAAGTCGATCAGGATATGGCTCCGCCCGGCAATCAATGCATCCACAAAGCAGTTCCGGATAAATGCAGCTAGACTCGTTCCTCGCAAATCTACGTCGTCTGCAAACTGCATCAAGAACTCTCGCCCAGACGCCAGTCCTCCTTCTAACTGCAAGCTGGGTTGCCGTCGGAACAAGGTGGAGGCATACCAATCCACGATCGAGCCGATATAGTTTTCGTAAAACACCCGGTGGAGCCGTTCACCGTAAACGTCCAACGGCTCCTTCTGACGGCGAAGGAGGTAATCGGCCGCCCGAAGCTTGAACTCCTGGCCACCTACATACAAGTCACGGTACATGCGCCACATGTTTTGTTTCCGTTTGAATTCAGGATGCTCTCGATTGATCTCAGTCATAATGCTTCCGTCGTGCGGTTCCCTGCATTGAGAAGGCGCTTCTCAGGGCCTTTCTCTGCCGAAGCCAGTCTCATTCGCTCACGAGCTTATCGTCGCTGCCCTCAATAGCGGCGGGAAAAACGATACGTATGTTTATGCAACTACGCAAGATAATTTCTTTTGGATTCCTGTCACCGACTTGCAAAACTCGGGCCAGTGCACCTTGACAGCCGTTACAGACTTGCAAAATGTGCCGAGGCAGGCTACCGTCTGTTTACTGCTTCGTGGCGGCGCTCTCCAGGTATTTCAAACGTTCAAACTGCTCTTCGGCCAGGTCTGCTTTGCCAAGCTTTTGATAAGCCTTGGCCAGTTGATAATACGGACCGGGCTCGGTTGGCCGGAGTTCAATCGAGTGACGCAGAGCGATCGCCGCTTCGTTGTAATTCCCAAGCGAGAAATATACTTTGCCCCGCAGATAGAACACATCCGGATCCGCCGGTGTTATCTTCTCAGCGAGGGAAAGTTCCTCGAGCGCTTTTCGATCATCCGCGGGTTCCATGCCGAGCAATGCGCGAGCAATAAGTACGTGGATCATCGGATAATCGGGCTTGAACTGTGCCAGTTGCGCTGAAGAGCGTCGATTTCCTGCGCAGTGTTTCCGAGCTTGTGTGAAGCATCGGCGATGCTGATATACGCTTCCGGTGTTTCGGGCGAACTCCGTAACAGTTCCCGAAGCACATCAATCCCGGCTTGATAGTGTTCGGCGCGAATCAGATCAGCCCCCAAGGGCAGCAAAACAGCCGTGGTTTGCGGGAAGTTGTGCCTTGCAGTTTGAAGAACCTCGACGGCTTCGGAATACCGCTGCGATTGCTCGAACAGATCGGCCAGGGCGAGATACGAATTTTCCTGCGTTGGATCGAGTTGAATGGCCTTCTTCAGATACTCGACGGCTGTCTCGCGCTGGCCTAAACTTTCATAACTCAGTCCCGCAACTCCCGCCGCCGAAGCGCGAATATTATTTGCCACGCTCTCATCCTTGCTCACGGGAAGCGCGTTGCGAATGGCATCGTCATAAGCTCCGACCGTATTCTCGAGAACAGCAAGTCGAACTTTGGACGTGGGTTCTCCATCTCCGATCGCTTGCGATCTCAGCGATTCGGCAAGAGCGAGCAGGAGGAGATTCCGTTCGGCCAGAAAGCGAGCGAGCATATCGTGCGCCTGTGCGTCGCGGGGAAACCGTGCGGCAACATCAAGGAGATTGGACTTCAGCGCGTCAATGTCCTGGAGAGAGAAGTTCATGCGGACCTGCATGATCAAGGGCATCGCCGTCGTCGGCTGCAGGCGGTCCGCCGTTTTGAAGGCATGACGGGCGGCCGCGAAGTCACCCGCTTCGGCTTGCGCCATGCCCAGACCGTAGTATCCGCGGGGACTATTGGGCACAAGGCATATAGCCTCCTGATACGCCTGAATGGCTTCCGCGCTGTGGTGAGACTTAACAGCCTGCTCAGCTTGCTCGTCCAATTGCTTGAATTTTGCGAGCTTCTCCTGTACGCTGAGCCCAGCACCGCAGTCGGCAGCCGCGCTAAGGAGAGCGGCAAATAGAATCAGGCTAACGCACGCTACAATGCAGCGGCTTGCACCAGTTGAGTTCATAGCCGTCCTGTCGCGTCGCATCTCGCGCCAGCGGCTGTTGGCTTCCGCCGCGATCTGACGCGCGACTCATAAGGAGATAGTCTCCCGGCTGCGCATTCCAGTCATATCCCCAGCGTACCCAGCCATATTGTTCGGGCGGATTTTCAAAACGTGTGGCGGTCCAGCCTTTTCCTCCATCGAGACTGACTTCGACCGCACGTACGGGTTGGCTACCGGACCAGGCAAAACCCCAGACAGAATATCGACCAACGGGCAGTTTCATTCCGTCGTTGGGCCACGCCACAACGGATTTTACTTGAACGTCCGAGAGTCGGATGGCTCGCGGGTTTTCTCCCACTCGGGCAACGCGATTGTACAGGCGGTTCATTCCGCTCTCGCGAAATGTGGTCCCTTCTTCCAGATTCCGGAGTACCGCGATCCGCTTCAACCACTTCACGGAATCCATTCCATACCAGCCTGGGAAAAGCGCGCGCGCCGGAAAACCATTTCGCCTCGGAAGAGTGAGGTCGTTTAACTTGAAGGCAATCAGACTCTCAGGCTGAATACATTTGTGAAGTGGCACCACCTGTGAGTAAGGCCGCAAGGGTGTATCCGGGAAAAGCCGCCCGGAGTCCGCGCCCTCGAGCATCAGAAAGGCAGCATCGTTTGTCGGCCGCGCAAGCTCAAGAAGCTTTAGGAGCGGGACACCTTCCCATTGGCCGCATCCCACGGCCGAACCTCCGGCTGCATTTCCGGCACATTCGAGCACGGCCCGAACTTTTCTGCTGGGCATCTCGACGAGATCGCTGAAGTTGATATTCAGTTGACGTTCAACGGCTGCCTTCGATCTCGCAAAGACCACGAAGCAAGCGAAACTTCGGGCGGGCTGAAATGATCGCGGACGAAAAAGGCACCGGGTGGCGTAATCGTACCCTCGATGGTACGGAGCGGATAGGAGAGGTTTTGGATCTCGGAGGCGAGCGCCAGAGGGGCACCCAAAAACGGTAATAACTCTCTCCGAGTCACCTGAAATGTCAGGAAATTCGCCGTTTTGCCGTTCGTTTTTACCGCCCTTAAAAAAGGAGCTTCAAAGCCATCTGCATGATTCGCGGATCACGCGCGCCGGTAATCTGGCCAAACGTGCTATCGGCTAGGCCCGTATCCGGATTGTTGAATTGCGGATGATTGAAGAAGTTGAAAAACTCAGCCCGGTATTGCAGCTTGTAGCGTTCGCCGAACGAAAAGATTTTGTGGGCAGAGAAATCGACGTTGAACGTGCCGGGGCCAATCAGAATGTTTCGACCCGCGTTTCCAAAGCTGTTCGGCAGCGGCGCAGTAAACGAATTGGTGGTGAACCATTGCGCCAGTTTTTGACTCGTCGATCCTTGAGTGTATTGAGGAGTCGATACAACCTGGGCCTGGTCGTTACCTACCTCAGGAAGGCTGTATGAATAATCTCCGCCCGAGGTGATGTTGAGCGGGAAACCGCTTTCCCATGTCCAGATGGCCGACGTTTCCCAGCCGCCCAGAATCGCTTTCGATACGCCCTGCTTGGGAGACGGAAGCTGCCACAAGTAATTGAGCACGAAACGTTGCGGAACGTTATAGTCGGAGACGCCTCGATAGGCGCGTATGTCGTACGGATTGATGATGTTGATACCGCAGAGATCCGTCTGATAGGAGACCTCGTCGATGCTTTTCGCCCAGGTGTAATTGGCGCTCAGAGTAACGCCGTGCGAAAACCGCTTGTCAACGACCACCTGCAAGGAGTTATAACTCGAGTTGGCGTTAGACTGATCCTGCGTGATCTGTTCGTACTGCTGATAGGGACGCCGGTCTTGTTCGTTGTCGGCCGTTGCCGTCGGGCTCGGCAAGGGCGCATTTACATCGGTATTGTAGGAGAGATGCGTGCCCTTTGAAGCCACATAGCCGACGCGCAACAACATGTCTTTCGTCAATTGCTGCTCGACGGTCAAATTCCAATTCATGACGTCAGTAGGCTTCCAATTCGGCTGATAGGAGACGGCCAGCGAAAGCGGTATCGGAAAGCTCACATTCGACGGCGGAATGAATGGAGCAAACTGCGCCGGAAACGGATTCGGTGTTCCGCCGTAGGGATTCATGAAAGATGTTCGAAGAATTTGGTATTGCGGGCTCCAGGGCGCGCTATCGACCATGTTGTTGAAGGCTTCCACAAACGGCGGCTGATAGAAGATTCCCCATCCGCCGCGAATCGTGGTCTTGCCTCTGCCGCCAACGTTATACGCAAAACCAAAGCGTGGCGCAATCTGACCCCAACTGGAAGCAAATCCGCCGGCCGGACATCCGGGATCGCCGGCGAAGAGATAGCCTTGCGGAGCATTTGGAAATTTGGTGGACTGCCTTCCGGGGAGGAAACATTCCGTGCGGCCCAAGGAGTCAGAGTATGGAACAAAAGGATCCCAGCGCAGACCCAAATTGAGCATGAGGCTTCTGGAGACTCTGTAGTTGTCCTGGAAGAAAAGGCTGCCGAGATTGGCCTGGCGGTTGGCAAATTCGCCCCCACCTTGAATGAACTTCTGTACATAGCCCAGCATGAAATCGCTTAACGGGCTGCCGCTGAAGTTGGTACTGCTGAATGTGAACTCTCCGTTCTGGCGGAAGGTGTTGATGAGCTGGATATCCTCGCGCAGAAAATCGCCGCCAAACGCCATCTCGTGCGCGCCACGCACCCAGTGAAGGCTATCTGCGTAATGAAAATCATGTCGATTCACATGGGTGGGATGACCTGAGCTGATGGCGAAATATCCGCTGACACTCAGCTGCAATTCAGGAGGAGTTGTGCTGGCGATCGGGATTCCGAGACTTGCAAAACTGAAGGGAGCGCCGCTGGTGATCGTTCCGAAATTTCGATTGTAGGAAAAAATAAAACTGTTCAGGACATTGGGAGTGAGATTGTAAGTATCCCCGACCGCTGCGCCTTGATCGAATAGATCGAAGCCGCGGTTAGAGGCGATAATATCCTGCGCTCCTGAAACGGCATCCTTTCCATAACGTGAGTAGAAGTAGCGCCCATAAATTCGATTTTTGGTCAGATCGTAATCGACACGGCCGAGAAATTGATTTTCATGTTCGTTGTCTGGCAAGTTATAGTACGCAACACCGTTTGGCGCCGAAGGCTCCGGCAGGAGCGAGAGAATCTTGACGCTTGCAGGGGCGAAGTCAGAAGTCGGTATCTGGTTGTTCGGGAACGGAGCGCCGGTGAAGGGATTGAACAGTTGGGTGCCGAAGGCCGAGAAATCTCCGCTCCGCTGCGCCGGCGTTGGCACGCTGGCGGAATTGCCATAAGTGACATTTCGCGACTGCGTTCCCTGATAGGAACCGAAGAAGAAGAGTTTGTTCCGAAGAATCGGACCGCCGATGCTGCCCCCAAACTGATTGCGCTTGAGCTGATCTGTCTGTGCAGCAAAGAAGTTTCTGGCGTTCAAATCGCCATTCCGCAGAAAATCAAATGCGGTGCCATGAAATTCGTTCGTACCGGACCTGGTGACTACATTGACGATGGCCCCCGATCCTCTTCCGTACTCCGCGCTGAAACTATTTGTCTGAACGCTGAATTCTTCCACGGCGTCCGGGTTAGGGAACGGGTTATTGACGTTCGTGTAAGGGTCCTCGTTGCTGCCCCCGTCCAAGTTGTAATTCACCATGTCCGCACGGGCGCCATTGGCGCTTACGGACTGCGCTCCGGGATAGCTAGTACTCTGTTGAGTGTCTCCGGAACCGTTCGCATTGCCGGCGGTCAGATCGGCGGTTCCCGGCGAAAGCAGAACCAGCGCGGCCGCGTTCCTACCGTTCAATGGAAGTTCGACGATTCTTTGCTGGCCCACAACCTGGCTTAGGGCTCCGGATTGCGTCTCTACCATTTCCGCGTTCGCCTGAACGGTAATGGATTGCGAAGAACTGCCCAGCTCGAGACGGAGAGGAACGGAGGCCGACTGATCCGTCTTTACCTCGACCCCGCGCTGCTCCAGTTTACGGAACCCAGGCGCTTCAACAGTTACGCTATAAAAGCCGACAGGCAACAGAGGCACCACGTAACCGCCGTCGCCGCCGGTGGATGTGTCGCGGGTAAAATCCGTCCCGATATTCGTGACGGTAACCTTGGCGCCGCTTACTGGCGCGCCGCTCGGGTCGGTTACGATTCCCGCAATCGTACCCGTGGGATCTGCCGCCCAGACTCTACCAATGAGTAAACCAATGAGAAAGAGAAAACGAAGCTTCAGACGCATAGAGACCGGGATTTAGATCAGTTTGGGGGCATACGCTGAAATTGTCAAGCATCTTGTAGGAAATCTAGCCGGCGCTCAAAGAAATTTCTCCTGTTGACGAGAAATATCTCTTCACAACCCAAGCGCGCGTGTATAATGCGACCATGCCGAATTCAGCCGTGTCCGCTCGAACGCTACGCATCGGAGAAGCGCGAGTCGAGATTTATGATTCCAGTGCTGCTGCAGGCGAGGCGGCCGCCAAGAAGGCCGCCGCATTGATATCGGCTGCCATTGCCGAACGTGGGAAGGCACGGGTGGTAGGAGCAACCGGAAACTCCCAGATACCCTTTATAGAAGCGCTAGTCAGGCAGGATATCAACTGGAAAGCCGTCGAGCTCTTCCATATGGATGAATACGCGGGGATGAAACCCGACCATCCCTCAAGCTTTCGTTACTGGATACGAACCCGGCTTGAAGAAAAAGTTCATCCCGGCAAGGTTCATTATCTGCAGGGTGACGCGCCGGACCTCGATGCGGAAATCGAACGCTATTCAAGTCTGTTGAATGCAGCCGCCTATCGACGTCGCCTTTGTGGGATTCGGCGAAAACGGCCACATTGCCTTCAACGATCCGCCTGTTGCCGACTTTAATGATCCCAAAACGGTGAAGGTAATCACGCTCGACGAGGCCTGCCGGAGGCAGCAAGCAGGTGAAGGCCACTTCAAAGATGTCGCTTCCGTACCGCTGCAAGCTGTCACAGTTACGTGCACCGGATTGTTCCGCGCGAACGCCTGGGTGTGTAGCGTGCCGGAGGCGAGAAAGGCAGAAGCGGTAAGGAATGCTTTGGAAGGTCCGATTTCGGAAAAGTGCCCGGCATCGCTCGTTCGCCGCCATCCGAACACCTACATTTTTCTTGATCCGGAATCCGCTTCGCTGTTGCCGGTAGATGCCCCGGTTTCGACGAGATAGCCGCCCGCGGAGGATATTGATGAGTTCGTTTCGTAAGTTTGCTTTGTCAGCTCTTATCACGTTCGCAGCGGTCGCGCTGCCGGCCGCTTCCGTGAAGCTGGAGCGTTCTGGCGACCACATAGCGGTCGAGATTGGGGGACAGCCTTTTACGACTTATTACTTTGGACCCGAAACCTCCAAGCCGTATCTGATGCCGTTGCGAACCGCATCCGGAACGATCATTACGCGCGGATTCCCTGTGGGGAACGACGTTTCGGCGGGAAACCCGAAAGCGTCATCGTTCGAACCGCACCAACGGCCTCTCTATTTTGGGCACGGCGATATCGACGGTTTGGATTTCTGGGGAGAGCAGGCGTTTGCGAAATATTACAACGATCACGGGCATCAGGGATACGGTCATATGACACTGAAAAGCGTGGAAGAGGCTAAGGCGAGCGGTGATTCGGCGACGATACGAGCCCTCTTTACGCTGAACAGTCCCAATAACCGCGCGATCGGCGAAGAAACACAGGCTTTCACTTTCAGCGGCGATCAAGACACCCGCACGATCGACTGCGAGTTTGTTCTTCACGCCACGAACGGACCGATCGATATCGGCGATAGCAAAGAGGGCACGTTCGGGATCAGACTGGCGCCTGAGTTGAGCGCTCCGCACGACCACATGATCAACTCCGAAGGCGCGCAGGGCGAAAAAGCGATTTGGGGTAAACCGGCCGACTGGGTGGCTTACTCCGGGACGATTGACGGAAAGCCCGTCGGGATCGCCGTGTTCGATTCGCCGAAGAGCTTTCGCCATCCCACGACATGGCACGCTCGCGCATACGGCTTGTTTGCCGCCAATCCGTTTGGCATTCGAGAGTTCACGAAGGACCCAAGCAAAGATGGAAGTTGGAGCATACCGGAAGGCAAATCGCTCACATTTCGTTATCGAGTTTTGATCTTTCAAGGAGAGATCAATCCGGATCGACTCAAGACAGCTTATACGAGCTATGCGAACGCTCAGTAGTCCATGACCCAACCGGTGCCGCGGCCGAGCGCGATTGGAGTGTCGGCGAAAGACCGCCGGCGCTGGTGGATTGTCTGGACATTATTCGGTTCGACGGCGATTAACTATATCAATCGCCAGACGCTGTCGGTGCTGTCTCCGGTCATTTCCCAGCAGTTTCATCTCAATCACGCGCAGCTTTCGAACATCTTTGGTGCATTCCAATTCGCCTATGCCGCGACCTGGCTGCTGGGCGGCATATTTCTGGACGTGGTCGGAACGCGTTTGGGCCTATCGATTGCCGTCATCTGGTGGTCTCTAGTCAGCATCGCTACCAGCTTCGTGAATTCCGCGTTTTCTTTTGGCGCGCTCCGATTTCTGCTGGGTATCGGTGAAGGTTTCAACTGGCCGGGTGCCAGCAAAGCCGTTTCAGAATTTTTTCCTCCGGAAGAACGAGGCATCGCAGTAGCGATCTTCGACAGCGGTTCAAGCGTGGGCGGGGCCATTGCCGCAATAGCGATCCCATGGATCGCGATCCAGTTCGGATGGCGTTACGCGTTTACGTTCTCGGGCGTGCTTGGCTTCCTCTGGCTAGCGATCTGGCTGCTGATCTATCCTGGCAACCGCTCCGCAACAAACAAAGCTTCCGACAGCTCCCTTAGTCTACGGAACCTTGGAAGCTTGCTGCCGTTGCTGAAACGCCGCGAGACCTGGGCAATCGTAATCGGACGATCACTGACGGATCCGATCTGGTGGTTTTACGTCTTTTGGATCCCGCAATACTTGAGCGACACGCGCGGCTTCAGCTTGAAACAGATCGCCATCTTCGCGTGGATTCCCTTCGTGGCTTCGGATATCGGCAATTTCGCGGGTGGGCTGAGTTCAGGAGCGCTCATCAGAAGAGGCGTTCCGGTTCTACTCGCCCGCAAATGGGTTTGCGTAGTGAGTTGCGTACCGCTTCTGGCAGGGATCCCAGCCGTCCTGGTCGGGAATCCGTATTCTTCGTTGACGCTTATCTGCTTCGCTTTGTTTGGATATGCAGCGTGGTCGACGATGGGCCTTACGTTCCCTTCTGACTTGTTTCGGTCCGAGGTTGTGGGCTCCGTCACGGGACTCAGCGGATTGGCATCCGGCCTAAGCGGGACGCTATTCACGTTGCTTGTGGGAACGCTAGTCGATCGCTTCTCTTATATCCCGGCCTTTGTGGTTGCCGGGACTGCGCCGATCCTGGCAACGGTAGCTGTGATTTTCCTGTTGCCACGGGCTGGAGGGGTGTCGGGTGAAAGAATTTAGCAGGTCTGAAGACCTGCGCGGAGTAAACTCCACCCTCCAGGGTGTTTCGAGACGAGAGTGGCTATCGGCAGCGGCCATGCTTGCTCTGATCCCGAAGCTGAAGGCCGAGGACCTCTCTGGCTTTTACTATCGCGATTACTCCAAATGTCTGCCGGATTATCTCGGCAGTCTGGCGCGCAATGCCTATGAGAAACGGGTAGCTGATCTATCAAGACTCCACGACAAGGCGTCGGTTCAACAGAGGCAGATCTGGGCGCGAGAGACCTTTTGGAAGCTTGCTGGCGGCGAGCCTGAACGTACACCGCTGAACCCGCGCGTGACCGGCGAGTTTCAGCGAACCGGCTATCGTCTGCAAAAAGTGGTTTACGAGAGCCGCCCCCGTCTATTCGTCAGCGGGAACCTGTATGTCCCGACGACAGGCAAACCGCCGTATCCCGGAGTTCTTTTCCAGATGGGTCATTACTATAGCGGGAAGGCGTACGGGAGCTACCAAAAGTGCTGCCAGGGATTAGCGCGGCTCGGTTACGTTGTTCTCGCATTTGATCCGATGGGCCAGGGCGAGCGCATCGCATATCCAGACGCTTCCGGAACGAATACGCGGTTGAACTCCGTCGATGACGAGCACAGTGTTCCTGGAAAACAAATGCTGCTGCTGGGAGATACGGCGTCCCGTTACCAGGTATGGGATGCGATCCGCAGCCTGGATTATTTGGCTGCGCTACCTGTAGTCGATCCGACGCGACTGGCTTCTACCGGGCAATCGGGCGGCGGCACTCTGACGATGCTGCTGGCGTGCGCAGACGAAAGATTAAGCGCGGTGGCGGTATCGTCAGGAAATACCGAGAATGTCGCCTGCGCCAATTTCAACCCGCCGGGGTCGACCGATGACGCCGAGCAGGATCTGATCGGCTCGGGCTCTCTCGGCTTTGACCGGTGGGATCTGCTCTATCCGATCGCGCCGAAGCCGGTGCTCATACAGGTCAGCAGCCACGACTTCTTCGGTACCTATTCTCCGCGCTATTTGGAGGACGGACAAGAGCAATATCAGCGCCTGTTGAAGGCTTATGATTTGCTGGGCCACGCCGATCACCTCAGTTGGAACAGTACGCCACTTCCGCACGGCCTGACATATTCATTGCGTCTCGGTATCTACAATTGGTTTGAACGCTGGCTCCTCAAATCCGACCGCAAGATTCTCGAAGAGCCACCCGTTGCGCCGGAAACGGAGGCTCAACTTTGGGTGGGCCCGAGCGGCAATGTGGCACGGGATTTTGGCAGCCTGCGCCCATTCGATTTAGTGAAGCAGAAGGCCGCGGCCATACACCCGGCGTCCGGTAGTTGGAAGGAGCTGCTGCCCATTCAGCGAGGGGCTGCCAATCTTCAGTTACGGACCCTTGCAGAAGTGCCATTTGAAGGCGCAAAGGTCATGGCCACGGAGGTAAACTCGGCAAACCAGGTCTGGATTCCGGGCTGGTGGTTTATACCGGAAAAGCAAGAGCCGGGTCGAGCAACGCTGCTGGTGCTGGATGACAGAGGCCGCAGTGTGAATGCTCAAGAGGGCGGTTTGTACCATCAGCTTGCCAGCTCAGGCAGAAGGGTACTTGCGGTTGACGTGCGCGGAATCGGAGACAGCCGGCCGGAAGTAGGCCGCGGCAACCCTCGCTACACAGTTCCGCACGATTCCGAAGAAGACTATGCCTGGGCGTCACTCATCCTCGGAGACTCACTGCTGGCACAAAGGATCAGTGACATTCTTGCGGCGGTGAGTGCGCTACGGAATGAACTGCCAAATGCCCATGGTGGGATTTCAATTGCTGCACGAGGATCTCTGACCGTTCCTGCGCTGTTTGCGTTCGCTTCCGACCAGAAAATTGATTCGCTTTACCTCTGTGGAGGCCTGATTTCCTTCCGCAGTCTCCTTGAAACCGAAATTTATCAACAGACGCTAGCCAATTTCGCGTGGAAGCTCTTCACTGCAACCGATCTTCCGGCGCTCGCCGGGGACGCTACTCCGCGGCTGGTCCATCTTGCAGGAGCGGTCGATGGCGCCGGCAAACGCATGACCGTGGAGGCGGCTCGAGAGGTTTACCCCAGCCGGAACGTCCAGATATCAGAGAAGCCGGCGTGGGATGTGAGTGCCTTGGCGACTGTGTAACAGCTAGTACGGGCACCAGTTGGAAGTGGGGCAGATCATCGTTTTTTGTGGTCTGCCTTGCCGAGCGCTGGACCAAGGCCACTGGTCGGGCGTTTGCACCAGGCCGGCCTTCACCGGATTGCCTTCCACGTATTGAATCAACTGATGCAGTTCTTCAACCGAGCGAATCCAATGGTCGAACGACTCATCTTGCCAGAAGGGTGAACCAGTACGGCCGAGGATGCGGTTGGCGATACGACTGGTTCGACCTTTGAGCCAGCGCGTCAAGTCGGGCAGTTCGACGCGTGGTCTCAGAATCACATGGACATGGTTGGGCATAATGACCCAGGCATGGAGATCGTAGAACTGGCGGACGGTTGCGCCGTGCTGGAGAGCGTTTACCAGCATGGCCGCGATGGCTGGCTCTTGCAGCCATTGCCGGGCATTACGGGGCGTAAAGTGCGGCGCGGAGGCAGGTCTAGATCCAGCCAGTCGCCAGGTCAAGAAAACGGTACTATCAGGTGGAATCCAATGGGGCAGTCGTCTGCGATAGAACATTTGTTTCGGGTAGGGCCAGGCAGACCACAAAAAGCGATGGTCTGCCCCACTTCTGCCTAGCACCGTAGTGCGAGACCGACCAGGAAGTTCACGCTGAAAGCGCCCCTGAGACTTTCGCAACGGAGATGCCACTTCTCCTGTTGAACACATGGAGAGGTTGGTAGCCATTGCCGGCGACTCGGCGCTTGTCGAACCGGCGGCCGGATGGGCAGCCGTGGCGCAGACGATCTTGCGGCGAGTTTTCCCCTCGCTCACCGACTTAGTATTCTTACTACCGTTCTTCGCGCTTTTCGGGCTCAGCGATGGCGGGCGGACGCTTCTAAACGATGGCGATACGGGGTGGCACATTCGCACGGGTGATTGGATTCTGCAACACCGGCAAGTTCCCCATACCGATCTTTTTTCCTTTACTAAACCCAATCAAACCTGGTTTGCCTGGGAATGGGGCTGGGATGTTCTTTTCTCCATCGTGCATCGCGCGTGGGGGCTGTCTGGCGTGGTCCTCATCAATGCGGCAATACTTGGGCTGGTTGCCGTTTTGCTCTACCGGCTGGTACGCCGCCGGACAACAAACGACGTTTTGGCTTTCGGTATCACGGCAATCGCACTGTTCAGCTCGTCGATTCACTGGCTGGCGCGGCCGCATCTCCTCTCGTGGGTCTTTATTCTCGCCTTCCTTCATCTGATCGATAGAGCCGAGAAGGGCGACCAGAAAATCTTATGGATTGCGCCGCTATTGACATTAGCTTGGGTCAACATACACGGGTCTTTTTTTCTCGGGTCTTTTTTTCTGTTGATCTACGCCGCGTTTCAGGCGCAACGCAGATACTTCGTATGCGCTCTGCTGTGTTTGGCTGCCAGCTTGTTGAATCCCTATGGATGGCACTTGCACGAGCATGTCATCCGTTATTTATTCGATGGGAAACAGCTCAGCCATATTCAGGAGTATGCCTCTATTGACTTCAATTCTCCGCTTGCGCTGCGATTTGAATTTTTTCTGGGTTTCGGCGCTCTGGCGGCGTGGCGAGCCCTCCGGCAGAGACAATGGGCACAAGCGGTGATGATTGCGGTCTGGGCCCATCTAAGCCTGAAATCCGCCAGAAATATTCCGATTTTCCTCTTCGTTGCTGCGCCTGGGGTTGCGGCCTTCTTAAGCGCGCTCCTCGAAGCCATTCGAGACCATAGCGCAGTCAGCAGTCTACGCAACATCGCCCGAAAAGTACTTCTGTTCGGGCAGGAATTTCGTTCTTTCGAGCGAGTCGAACGCGTACCGCTCATTCCGGTCGCGGCGATCGTCGTGCTCGCGAGTTGTTTAAACATCGGGACAAGCGGCAAGCCGTTTATTACCGATTTCGACAGTAGAGGACTTCCCTGTTGCGGCGGCTTCGGTAATCGCTAAACTTCCTCATCCGCGCGTCTTTACTTTCGATCAATGGGGAGATTACCTGATCTATCGATTTTTTCCACAGCGGATCGCATTCGTTGACGACCGAAGCGATTTCTACGGCGCAGCTTTCGGCGACAAATGGCTGAACCTGATGAGAGCTCGATACGACTGGAAGACCGCGCTCTCAGAGTTCTCGATAGATACGGTTCTGATAGACACTGAGAGTCCACTCGCTACAGTCCTTAAAGAATCGCGCGAATGGCAGCCCATTTTTGATGACGGAAGGGCAATTGTCTTCCGTAAGGCTTTAGAAACGTGGAGAGTTCATTAAGATGCTTGGCTTGCCAATTCTTTTCCGAGCCTTTCTCGTCGCCTTTGTACTAATGGCGGCAATCTACGACATCCGCTTTCGCCGAATACCGAACTGGCTCAATTTGTCGGGCCTGGTACTTGGCTTCGGCTTGAACCTTTTATTCTTCCAGATACACGGAGCCGTTACAGCGGTTGAGGGATTGCTGCTTGCAACTGCCATCTACCTGCCCATGTACATGCTGCGCGGGATGGGAGCGGGCGATGTGAAATTGATGGCGGCCGTCGGGGCTATCGTTGGTCCATCGAACTGGCTCATCATCCTACTCGCGACGGGGCTCGCCGGAGGCGCAGGCGGAGCCGGCTATGCGTTGCTGAAGCGGCGGCTGTCGGAAACGTGCTGCAATCTCTATTTTCTAATAAAAGACCTGGTTCAGCTTCGAGCGCCACACCGGACCAATCCACAGCTCGACTTTCGAAATCCCGCCTCTTTGCGAATGCCGCATGGCCTAATAATCGCTCTCGGTTGCGTCGCTGTCCTGATTCTCGATTTTGCGAATCCGAAGCTGCTTGCGCACCTCGTGCGATGGAACTGACCCGGATTCTTCTTAAAGCATTTTTTTCTTATCCCCACGAAATCGTTACAGGCCTAGTCCCACTCTCCTATTGCAAGCCTGGTTCAACGTCAATCCGTCCTGACGGATTTGCAAGCCGGGAAGCAACATCACGAAAGGACACAACATGTTTAAGTCATTTTTGAAAGAAGAGGACGGACAGGACCTGGTGGAATACTCCCTGCTCCTGGCGTTCATTGGTTTGGCGGCTACGGCTGTTCTGAGCAACGTAAAAACCACCATCAGTACGCTGTGGACAACCGTCAACAGCAAGCTGACGACGGCAAACACCACAGCAGGTAGCTAGTGGTTAACGGAGCCGCGGGAGCTTCCGCGGCTCCACTCTTTCAGTTGCAAAAAATCTCTCCCTAAAGAAACCCCATGAATCGTCGATTTGCGTCAGTTTTCCTCTTCGCGCTGCTTGTCGCTGCAGCAACGAGCCTGCTGGTATATCACTTCGTCATCTTAAATGTTCAGGCAGCTTCGCTGCGACCTGCGCCAAAGCATAAAGTGCTTGTCGCAGCACACAACCTGGAGCTCGGGACACTGATTCAAGATTCCGACATTCATTGGACGAGTTCAGCCGGCGCGTTACCACCGCAAGCCATTAGCGATCCCAAAGAGGCCGTTGGACGTGGGGTGATTGCCACCATCTACGAAGGTGAACCGATCTCTTCGGCAAGACTGGCCCCGAAAGGTGGAGGCGCGGGACTCGCCGCCATCATTCCAGTGGGCAAACGCGCCGTCGCATTGAAGGTCGACGACGTGGTCGGACTGGCCGGTTTCGTGGTTCCCGGTATGAGGGTAGATGTAATTGTGGCGGGTGGCAATACGAACAGTGGCAACCCTGACGCCGGCCGTAATGGTGTTCTCTCACGCACTGTTCTGCAAAACATCGAAGTGCTATCAGCCGGCCAGAAGATCGAAAAAACGGCTGACGGAAGACCCCAGAGCGCGCAAGTAGTGAATCTGTTGGTTACGCCCGATGAGGCAGAAGTTCTGAGTCTCGCCAGCAACGAGACGAAGGTACAACTTGTCCTCCGGAATCCGCTCGATACCAAGGAAGAAAAAACACACGGCACCTCTGTGGCTGCTCTGTTCGGCCAGGATGTTGCCCCAGCGGTTGTGCGAAGCGCTGCGCCCGCGAGAATCCAGCGGCCAGCTCCACCCAAGCCGCAGCCCGATACGGTCGAAGTGTTCAGCGGAACCAAGAGAAGTGAACAAGCCCTGGACTCGAACGAATAAAGAAGAAGCACAATGAAAACGACTTTGCTGTTTTTGCTGAATACGATTGTCGCGGGCGCGCTCCTGACGCACGTTGCCGCGGCGCAAGAGAATCCGAGCGACCTGATCGTCGGCGTGAATAAATCCACCATTCTCGAGAATGCGGCTGGCGTGAAGCGCATTTCAGTGGCTAACTCCCAGTTGGCGGAAGCCGTTGCCGTGAGCAAGACCGAAGTCCTGATCAACGGGAAAGCGCCCGGTGATACAAGCCTGATCCTTTGGGACTTGAACGGCCGGCGGACCATGTTTACGGTACACGTCACGGTAGCCGATACGAGAGAGGACGCAGTGCGCGCGGAACTGAAGCGGGAACTCCAGAACCAGGACGTCAGCTTCAACTTCGATAACGGCACCGTTTTCCTCCACGGTCTGGTTAGCGATGTGGCGATGGCAGACCGCGCGACCGCGATTGCGTCCACGCTCGGTAAGGTTGTAAATCTCCTGAACGTCAAAGCACCGGCCGCCGAGCCACAGATCTTGCTGAAAGTTCGCTTTGCAAACGTCGACCGAACAGCGGCCCAGCAGTTGGGCTTCAATCTGGTCAGCACCGGCGCGACGAACACAATCGGGGCTATCTCGACCGGACAATTCGGAAGTCAGCCGACGTTCAATTTCACGCAGAGTCCATTCACAACGACCTTCAACGATTTACTTAATGTTTTTCTGTTTCGCCAGGACCTAAATCTCGCAGCGACCATCGAAGCCCTGGAACAGAAACAGGTGGTTCAGATCCTTGCGGAGCCGAATCTGCTGACCGTGAGCGGAAAGGAAGCGAGTTTCTTAGCCGGCGGTGAATTCCCGTTCCCCACACTACAAGGCGGGGGAGCAGGCGTGGGGCAAATCACCATACAATTTCGCGAGTTCGGCATTCGCATCCATTTCGCACCTACGATCACGCCTCGCGGAACGATCCGGCTGGCAGTGATGCCAGAGGTTAGCTCGCTCGATTACGCGAACGGCTTGACCGTCAGCGGGTACACCGTGCCTGGTCTCGATGTACGCCGCGTATCGACCGAAGTGGAATTAGCGAATGGCCAGAGCTTCGTCATTGCAGGACTGCTGGACAATCGAACGACGGAAAATCTGAGCAAAATTCCGGGCCTTAGCAACATTCCGCTGCTCGGTAAGCTGTTCGAATCCCGCTCGCTGCAGAAGACGAATAGTGAACTGCTCGTGCTCGTGACACCGGAACTGGTCACGCCTCTGCCGCCAGGATCAAAACTGCCTGAAATCAAGATGCCCAGGCCGTTCATGAAGGGAACTGCGACGACCGCCCCGCAGAATCCGACAGACCCGGCGGCCAAGATTCCAACGGTGGCGACAGTACCGCTCGAAACGCTTAAGAACTCGAGCGCTCCGGCAGCTGCGGGAGGCCCGGCGCCGAGCGGTGATTCCGGCATCAAGCCGGTGTTTCAGCTAAGCCAGCCACCCAATAACATGCCACCGGGCAGCACCAACAACTAGGCTCCCCATTATGAAAAAGGCCAATCTGTTACTGGCGCTGGAAGACAGCCTTCTGCGCCAGGATGTTAGCGAGCTCCTCGACAAAAGCGGCACCACGACTGTTTCCGAACAGGATCCGAGCGACTGGAGCGACGTTGTGAACCGTGTCGGCCAGGAACGGCCTGAGATTCTGCTGGTCGAGCTGAACGCTATAAGGGCCGATATACCGACCGCATTAAAAGCGGTGAAGAAAACGGGGCTACACACCAAAATCGTGGCGCTCCATTCCAGCGACGATCCGCAGCTGATTCTTACCGCCCTCCGAGCCGGCGCTAGCGAATTTGTACATCCGCCGTTTGAAGAGACTCTGGCGCCCGCGCTCCAACGAATTGCCGATCAGCACGCGGACGAAGACACTCCGGAGAGCCGGGGTAAGGTGATTGGCTTCTTATCCGCGAAAGGCGGGTGCGGATCAACCACGCTGGCCTGTCATATCGCAGCCGATCTCAAACGCCAAACCGGCAAGCGAGTACTGCTGGCTGACCTCGACCTCAGTTCCGGTATGGTCGGCTTCCTCATGAAGGTGGCGAGTAATTATTCCATATTGGACGCGGTTTCGAATCTGTCCAGGCTCGACGAAAGTCTGTGGAAGGCTTTGGTATCGGAGTGGAAACCCGGCCTTGCTGTCATCCCGAGCCCCGAGGACTTCTCGCACGAGAGCGCGCCAAGCCGCGATAGCTTAAGACAGGTCATCCGCTTCATGCGAACGCAGCACGAGTGGATCGTGCTCGATCTGGGCCGCAGCTTCAATGAAACGACGGCTGCGCTCTATCAGGAGCTCGACCAACTGCTCCTGATTGCCGTATTGGAGGTTTCGGCCTTACACGGCCTGAAGGCGATCGCACAAAAGCTTCGCGATCGCGGCGAAGACTTGAGCAAGTTGGAACTGGTCTTGAACCGAACTCCCAAGATGATGGACGTCACCCAGGATGAATTGCAGAAAGTGCTTGGGAGACCGCTGTATGCGATGCTGCCTAACGATTATCAAAGCCTGTATCAATCCTATTCGGCGGGTACACTTCTACCGCCAAACAACCGGTTGGCACAGCAATTTTCGGTATTGACAACCAGGCTCGCGAGCCTGGAGGCGCCACCCAAACCTAAAAAGAAATTCACGCTATTTCGATAACGGACTCATTCATGGCAACTCAGGAAATAACGCCGCAAGTACCTCAGCCAGCGTTGAGCGCAGCTCCGCAGGCGGTTAGCCCGCAATATCAGGACATGAAGTTTGCGATACATCGCAAGCTTCTGGACCGCATTAATCTGGAGGCTCTTGCCGGCCGCTCGAGCGAACAGGCGAAACTGGACATACGCCCGTCGGTTAGCCGTCTTGTCAACGAAGAGAAAACTCCGCTGAGCTTCGCTGAGAAGGAGCAGTTGATTGAGGAAGTGCTGGACGAAGTCTTCGGCCTGGGGCCACTGGAGCCGCTGTTTCGCGATCGCACCGTCTCCGACATCCTGGTGACAACACCTAAAATCGTTTACGTCGAGCGCGCAGGGAAATTAGAGCGGACATCGATTACATTCAGGGACGACGCCCATCTGGTCCGCATCATTGAGCGCGTAGTATCCAAAGTAGGACGCCGCATTGACGAATCGTCGCCGATGGTCGATGCGCGGCTGCCCGACGGCTCGCGCGTGAATGCCGTCATATCGCCCCTAGCTGTCGACGGCCCGCTGCTTTCGATCAGGCGTTTTGGCGGATCTCCCTTGCAGCCAGTGGACCTCATTCGTAACCAGTCCATTACGGATCCCATGCTGGAGCTTCTGAAGTGCTCCGTCAAAGCGCGATTAAACATCATCATTTCGGGCGGCACGGGCGCCGGCAAGACGACATTTCTGAACATGCTTTCCGGTTTCATTTCGCCCAACGAGCGCATTGTAACGATCGAAGATGCGGCCGAACTGCAGCTTCGACAGCCGCACGTCGCCCGTCTCGAAACCCGGCCCGCGAACATTGAAGGCAAGGGCGCGATCCTGCAGCGCCACCTGCTGATCAACGCTCTTCGTATGCGCCCTGACCGCATTGTGGTGGGCGAGGTCAGAGGAGAAGAGGCTCTGGATATGCTGCAGGCCATGAATACCGGCCATGATGGATCACTTACCACAGTTCACTCCAACAGCCCGCGCGACGCGATCAGCCGGTTAGAGGTGATGGTGAGCATGTCGAACGCCAATATCAGTGTCCGTTCGATCCGGCAGCAGGTGGCCTCGGCGGTGGACTTGTTCGTTCAAATCTCTCGTATGAGCGATGGATCACGACGTGTGACGCACATCACCGAGTGCGTTGGCATGGAAGGCGATCTGGTAACGACGCAGGATATTTTTCTGTTCGAACGATCTGGGATTTCGAAAGACGGCCGGGTGACCGGGCGTTTTCACGGCACAGGCGTTCGGCCCAAGTTCAGTGAGCGCCTGAGAGCGGCAGGCCTGGAGCTCCCGCCCAGCATTTTTCAAAGCTCGCTCGAGGTGCGTTAAACATGGCTCTCTTCGCTGCCATATTCATCATCATGTTTCTGGTGGCCGCTCTCTGCGTGGGGCTTGGCCAGGCGTTCCTGGTATCCCGACAGAAGCAACAGATTCGCCTGATGCTGCGCCGTGCGGAATCCGAAGCGGGCAAGCGACGCCCCGATCTGCTGAAGCCAGAGGTGCAACAAGATTCGCTCTCGAAAATCATCGAGAAGATGGGCGTGTTCAGCCGGCTCGCTGCTTTGCTCGAGCAATCCGGAAACGGGTGGAGCGTCGGGAAATTCATGGTTTTGACTGGCGTGGCGGGGCTGGCGGGTTTCTTTCTTGCCTCGTTTATTCCGCCGTTGTCTCTTAACCATTTGGCTCGCTTCGTGGTGGGTACGATAACCGCGCTCATCCCATTCCTTCTCATGATGAGAAAGCGCGCCAAGCGGCTCGCTAAATTCGAGGAGCAATTTCCGGAGGCGCTCAATTTTCTTTCGCGTTCGATGCGCGCCGGCCACGCCTTCTCCATAGGATTGGAAATGCTGGTGGCCGATTCACCTGACCCGTTGGGCTTCTTTTTCCGGCAGATGTTGAACGATCTGCATTTGGGAGCCACGCTCGAGGCAGCTCTCGGAAAACTGGTCGCGAGCATTCCGATCATCGACGTTCGCTTCTTTGTCTCGGCGGTGCTGCTGCAACAGGGGACTGGCGGCAATCTGAGCGAGATTCTCGACAGCATGGCTAAAATCATCCGCGAGCGCTTTCGCTTGAAGGGTCAGATCAAGGCGGCGAGCGCGCATGGCCGGGTAACTGGTCTCATTCTGGCGGTCATGCCGCTCATTGTGGCTGGCCTTCTTTTCGTTATCTCACCCGAGTATCTGCTGACGCTGACCAAAGATCCGGATGGGAAAAAAATGGTTATCGGGGCCGGGATAGGCCAGATAATCGGTTATCTGTGCATCCGGAAAATCGTCAATATCAAGGTCTGATTCATGCTTTTGGCCCCATTTATTCTGTTATTTTTCGTCATCGCGGCGGCGATCACCGCTTTTGGATATACCCGGTTCGCCAAGCCGGCCCACATGCTCGACCGCCTGAAGACTTCTACGGAATCTGAGATACTTCCGGAACAGGCAGAAGCCCTCGAGGGCCAGTCGGCCAGCGGCACAGCCAAGTTGTTCGTGTCGATCGGCCGTCTGCTTCCCTACTCGGCGCGAGATGTGGATGCTATGAAGCGCCAACTAAGCGCCGCCGGTATCCGCTCGCCGCACGCTGCCTATACTTATCTGGGCCTAAAACTGTTGAGCTGTTTCTGTCTTCTAATGTTGGGCCTTCTGGTTCGCAGTCACATATCTGACAAGCCCATCAATCGGATGCTCATCCCTGTTTCGGCTGCGATAGCCGGCTTTCTCGTTCCGGGATTCATGCTTGGACGCCTTACTCAAGCTCGGAAGGAAAAGATACGGCTGGCGCTGCCTGATGTACTCGACTCACTTGTGATTTCAACAGAGGCCGGCTGCGCGCTCGATAAGGCGATGATCAACGTCAGCCGCGAGTTCAGGGACTTCCACCCCGTCATCAGCGAGGAACTGACATTAGTCAACATGGAGATGCTTGCCGGCGGCAGCCGGATCGAAGCGTTACGCAATTTCGCTCTGCGGACCGGCGAAGAAGAGCTTAAGAAACTTGTCGCGATCCTGATTCAAACGGATCGATTTGGAACCAGCGTCGCGGACGCGCTGCGGACTCAATCTGAGTTTATGCGCGTGCAGCGCCGCCACGTAGCGGAGGAGAAGGCTGGGAAGGTAGGCGTCAAGCTGGTTTTCCCGATTTTTTTCTTCTGCATGCCAGCACTCACGGTTATTGTCGCCGGGCCGGGAATGCTGCAGCTGTTTAAGAATTTGTTGCCGGCACTGGCAAATGTTTAACAACCGCCGGGTGCAATATTTTCCGCTCGCCGGCCACATATATTTTAGAAACCCTCGCACTCACGAAAGGAGATCGCTAATGGATAACGTATTCGTACAGGTTGTGGTTTGGATCGGGGCAGGCGCCAGCATGCTGCTCTACTTCAAGCGCCGCCGCGACAGAAAATCATCGCAGTAAACGGGCTGAACACATGACTTCGTTTGAACAGCGAGGATGCCTGCGGTCTACTGTTCAGAACAAGCTCTTACGAGAGCCTGCTTTCAGAGACGAGACCGGAGCGCAAATCGTCGAATTCGGTCTCGTCCTTCTTCCCCTGTTAGCATTCGTGTTCCTGATCATAGACGTGGCGTGGCTCTGCTTCGCGCAGGCAACCCTGCAGCATGCGGTGCAGGTGGGCGTACGTACGGCAGTTACCAGTTATGTCCCTAGCGGGTCTAGCGGGCAGGACTCGTACGTCAAGTCGGTGGTCCAGCAGAATGCCATGGGTTTTCTCAACGGTTCGACAGGATTGAGTGAGATCACTATCAATTATTTCAGTCCGTCAAACCTCTCTCTGCCACTCAGCGGAAGCGGCAGTAATGTTGGAGGCAATGTAATTCAGGTGTCTGTGTCAAATGTTCCCGTCAGCGCGCTTGGCCCGATCCTCCGCACGAATGCGGCGCACCTCCAGTTGCAAGCAACTGCGTCAGATATTATGGAGAGCTCACCGAATGGCGTGCCGCCCACCCGTTGAAAAAATGCATTCTCGCCGGAGACATGAGCGAGGAAGCGCGGTAATCGAGTACATGTTGTGCACTCTGGTATGGGTTCCTGCATTGCTGGGGACTATCGTTTTTGGCATCAATCTGGTTCGAGCCATTCAAGTCAGCCAGCTCGCTCGCGACACGGGGCATATGTACGCTTATGACATCGACTTCACCAGTCCCCAGAATGCGGCGCTGCTTGCCAATCTCGCCAAGTCTGTAAACATTCAGCAGAACAGCGGAAATGGGGCGATTCTGCTGTCGAAAATCACGCTCGTGACGAGCAGCGACTGTACCGCCGCGAACATGAGGGTGTGTCCGAACAATGGCAAGTACGTTTTCACGAGTCTCTTCGTCTTCGGCAACCAGACGTATGCGAAGACGAAGCTTGGCAACCCGAACGCGCAATATTACACATCCGGTACAACCATCCAGGCCTCTCAATACCTTTCCGACCCGAGCCTGGTAGCGACGAACCTACCTACGTTGTTTATTCAAAACCAATCCGGGCAGTACGCATACGTCTCTGAAGTGACTCTAAACTCGCAATCGATTGCCTGGAGCAGCTTCAGTAACACGGGCTCTTATGCAAGATCAATTTTTTAGCAGATTCGCGTTTCACTTGACGCATGCGTCCCGAGGAGTCGGGACGCGGCAGACTGAGAGTCTGCGCCACGCCGGGCGCAAGAAATCCGAGCGCGGCGCCGCGCTGGTGCTCTTCACCATCATGTTCACGATGGTTCTACTGCCGATGATGGGTCTGGCCATCGACGGGAGCGCGTCCTATTTGGCCCACGAACGCCTGGTGGCGGCGACGGATGCAGCCGCGCTGGCCGGCGCGCGGTCGCTGAACGTTGGACAGAGCATTGCCTCTCAATCGGCCAACGCTACGGCGATTGCACAGCAGTACTTTGCGGCTAATTTCCCGACGGGCCTGTTGAACTCGACCAATGCCACGGCTGCGGTGACGATTACGCCGCCCTCAGCCGCCAACAACCAGATGACCCTGGTGCAGGTGCAGACCTCCGCTAATGTCAACCTGTATTTTCTTGGTCTTCTTGGGCACCCGACATCCACCATAAACGCATCCGCAACAACATCTCGCCGCGAAATTAACGTAATACTCACGCTGGACCGGTCCGGCTCCATGTCGGGAGTTTGCAGCATTATGAAGAATGATGCGACAAATTTTGTAAACATGTTCGTGGACGGCCGCGACGCGGTGGGGCTGATCACTTTCATGGGCAATGCCAATGTTGACTATGCCTGGACCGAGACTTTCAAATCGCAAACACCCAGCCTGACGACCACGCTCGGCACGTTAAACTGCGGGGGAAATACCGGCTCAGCGGCGGCGCTGTCGCTGGCTCACCAACAGATCGTGGCGGCGCGAACCGCGAGACCTTGGGCCTCCAATGTAATCGTCTTCTTCACCGACGGTGTTCCGAACGGTTATCTTGCTGGGCCACCGCCTACGGCAACCACAAACCCTGGTTTTCCACTAAAAAGCGGGTCCTGCAATGGATCGAATCTCGTAGCCGGGTATATAGCCGATGGCGGTGGGATTGACGATCCCACGCCACAGCCCATCTTTTCTACTTCTGCACCCACGATCGTGACGTGCCCGCACGGGGGCTTTGCGCAACTCGCGCAATCGTATTCCTACATTCCCTCGATAGACTATTACGGCAACTCGGCACTCGATTCCGGCTACTCTTCTCCGTATGCCGCCGTGACTCGCAGTGGCGGGAACATCGTGTTTTCTCAGGCGAATAGCGACGCAATTTCAGAGAACGCAGCGGATGATGCGGCGCGGCAAATCCGCCAGGACGGCATCTATATCTACACGATCGGCCTCGACGGAG
Source organism: Terriglobia bacterium (assembly GCA_963738555.1). GTDB lineage: Bacteria > Acidobacteriota > Terriglobia > Bryobacterales > Bryobacteraceae > Bog-105. The sequence continues at coordinate 136,854 of CAVTXN010000001.1, read as the reverse complement.
ACGGCGGCGTAGACAACACGCTCTTAGAGCGCCTCGCAAACGATCCCTCGAGTCCTATTTACTCCACGTCGCAGCCAACGGGCAAATACTACTATTCGCCGAACGCGGGCCAACTCGGGGCAGCTTTCAACTCTATCGCCTCGCAGATCTTGCGGCTCGCTCGCTAGCGCTAGGTTCGTCACCACCACTCCCTTGCGGTCGTGGCTCAGAAAGCGCTCGCGTGTCCTCGCGGTGTTGAGATTTCTGCGATCCGCAGTGTACTAAACATGTAAACCCGTTCGGAGTTAAGGAAGTCTCCTCCAGACTCGGACGTGTGACTCAGGGAGAGGCTTTCCCTCCGACTCGTCTCTCCCGTTCTCTCTCTCAATCACTCTCTCGTTTCCAGGCTAGATGGCTGGATGAAGCCGCCTGTAGAAAAATCAGTAGAGGGTGTATCTCAACCAGCTCTTTCGATCGTTTCGGCCGTTGATCAATCCAATCGGCTTCGGCGCCGGCGATTTCGTGCTGCTTGGCGTGGCGATCGTGCTGGCTGCCGCGCTCTTATTGAGAGCTGTTCTCTGGCCGTACTTGACGAGAATTTCGGAACGGCCCCGGTTGGCGATGGCGAGCCTGGCAGGACTGGCGGTGCTGTTGCGGCTGGCGCTCTTTCGGACTTCGCCTGCACCCACACCGAGCGGCGCGGACGATTTTAGCTACGTTTTGCTCGGCGACACGCTGCGCCATTTTCGAATGGCGAATGCTACGCACCCGCTACATCAGTTCTTCGAAGCGGTTTTTGTTCTGCAGCAGCCCACTTACAGTTCGATTTATCCGCTCGGACAGGGCTTTGTGCTGGCGCTCGGGCGGATGCTGTTCGGCAGTTTCTGGGCGGGAGTGCTTCTGTCTGCCGCAGTATTCTGCGCGCTCTGCTATTGGATGCTGCGGGGGTGGACGAGCCCGCGGTGGGCATTCGTCGGGGGACTGCTTGCGATCGTTCAGTTCGGTCCACTGAATCAGTGGACAAACACCTATTGGGGCGGAGCGGTTTCAGCTTGTGCCGGATGTTTGGTTTTCGGCGCGCTGCCGCGCATCGAGAAGGCCATCAGGGAACAGAGCTTTTGGAGGCGAAATGCTGTTTTACTCGGCATAGGTCTCGGGTTGCAATTGTTAACACGACCGTTCGAGTGGGTTCTGATGCTGATTTGCGTTTTACTTTACTCGGCGATGGAGCTCCGGAATCGCGGACTGAGCAAGATTTTGTTGGTAGCAGGGCTCGCATTTCTCCCGGCGGTGGGCCTCACCCTGATCCAGAACAGAAGCGTGACGGGTAGTTGGACTACTCTGCCCTACATGCTGAGCCGATACCAGTACGGTGTACCGACAACCTTCACCTGGCAACCGAATCCTGTTCCACACCGAGCGCTGACGCCCGAGCAGGATCTGGACTATCGAGCACAGTCGGCTATACATGGTCCGGGCACGGATTCCTTTGGAAGCTATGTGGCTAGGTTGGGATATCGTGTGCGGTATTTGCGGTTCTTTGCACTGGCGCCTCTTTACTTAGCGCTCGTGTTCTTCCTGCCAAATCTGCGGCAAGCAAAATGGATCTGGGCAGCCGGCAGCGTTGCAATATTCCTGATCGGAACGAATTTCTATCCCTACTTTTTCCCGCATTACATGGCAGCGGTGAGCGCAGTCGTTCTGCTCATTCTGGTGAAGGGCTTGGAGAACCTTAACAATCTGCGTCCGTGGGCTGCGCGTATGCTGTGCGTCGTGTGCGGAGCACAATTTCTCTTTTGGTACGGCATACATTTCTCGGGAAGCGAAAATCTTATGCCCGCTATCGCTTATGAAACATGGGACTACATCAACTTCGGCGACCCAGAAGGGCGAATCGCGGTAAACAAAACGCTCGCAAATTCGCCCGGGCAGCAACTTGTTTTTGTACATTACTCGCCGCGGCATCGCTTTGAGGAGTGGATCGCCAATGCGGCGGATATCGATAAAGCCAGGGTAGTTTGGGCTCGGGATCTCGGAGCGGAGGAAAATGAAAAGTTGATCCGCTACTTTCCCGGCCGCAAATACTGGCTGTTAGAACCGGATGTTCGGCCTCCCAAGCTCGGCGTGTACGCTAACAACGCGGCTGGTTTCGAGCCGGTGCAGTGAGCGCGTTTCTCCGGCGCGGTGGAAAAACAGCGTGAACCCTGGTACTCGGATGTTGTGGCAGATGAGCCACGCCCGCCGGTTTAATCGTTGGATGGCGGATTCGATCATGCCTTACATCTCGGGCGATGTACTCGAGATCGGGGCCGGAATTGGCAATTTGACCGAAATGCTCCATAAAGCGGGCGGCCGCTACGTTGCAACCGATACTGAGGAAGAACATGTGACAGAGTTGCGCTCGCGTTTTCCGGGTATTGAAGCGATCGCGTGTGACGCTGCCGCAACGCTCGAATGCGAAGCGCTAACGGGCTGCTTCGACACTGTGGTCTGTCTGAATGTACTCGAACACATTTCGGACGAAACAGGAACGCTCAAGAATATCTTCTCTTCACTGAAACCGCAAGGTAAGGCAATCGTGTTAGTACCGCAAGGTGCGCGGGCATTCGGGAGTCTGGATGAAGTTCTACTTCATAAGCGGCGCTACTCCGAGCAACAGCTCGCGAGTCAAATGGTGAATGCCGGATTCCGCCTCGAAAAGATCATCCGCTTTAACCGGGCAACTTATCCCGGTTGGCTCCTCAACTCTCGCCTCCTGCGGCGGCGAACTCTCAGCAATCTGCAACTTCGGTTTTTCGATCTGATGGTTCCGGTTTGGCGTCGGATTGACCGGTTTCTTCCGTGGCCTCCTACTTCCCTGATCGCAGTGGGCGTCAGGGAGCGGTAACATGCGAGATGCCTGACAGCTCGATCGGCTTCGGCGCGGCCGACTGGATCGAGTTTTCGGTTGCGGGATTACTGGTCCTATGCGCATTTCTCTGGAGTGAACGGCTCCGCGGCCGGATCATTCGTTTCGCGGCGAGAACACGCTACGTGATGCTGGCGCTTTTCGCGGCGCCCATTGTTATGCGCTTGTTACTTCTGCCGCATCATCCGGTGCCGGTACCGAATGTGTATGACGAGTTCAGTCACCTGCTCGTCGCAGATACCCTCATGCATTTCCGGTTGGCGAATCCGATGCATCCGATGCACCGCTTCTTTGAGACCTTTTTCGTACTACAGGACCCGACATACAGCTCGATTTATCCGTTAGGACAAGGCTTGATGCTGGCGTTGGGGCGGATCATCTCCGGCACTGCCTGGACGGGAGTATTGCTTTCCACAGGCGCGTTTTGTGCATTCTGCTATTGGGCGCTACGAGGATATGTGTCACCCGCGTGGGCCCTTCTTGGAGGATTATTGGCGGTCATTCAGTTTGGCCCGCTCAATCTGTGGATGAATTGCTATTGGGGTGGTTCCCTTCCCGCGCTAGCCGGCTGTCTGGTATTTGGAGCCCTGCCAAGGCTGGGTGAACCGTGGCGGCAAGGAGTGCCGGGGCGGAAGCGCGATGCCGGGATGTTGGGAATTGGATTCGGTCTTCATCTTTTGACACGGCCCTTTGAGTCGTTGCTATTGGCTGTGTGCATATCCTTGTTCTGTGTTCCGATCCTGTGGCGTAGGAGCAGGTGGCGGGCTTTTGCCCAGTCTTCAGGCTTTGCTTTGCTGGCAATATGTCCGGCTGTGTTCCTGATTTTGATGCACAACAAGCAGGTGACTGGAAGTTGGACAACTCTACCGGAGCAGCTTAGCCAGTACCAGTATGGCGTTCCGACGACGTTGACAATTCAACAGCCCGCAACGCCGCATGTTCGGCTAACACCACAACAGGCGCTCGAATACAAGGCACAGGTCTTGATGCACGGGCCGGATACAGATACATGGCGACGTTTTTTCGCGCGCCTGGAATACAGGGTGCGAGACTACCGCTTTTTCTTTCTGCCTCCGCTCTACCTGGCCGCGGTTGCGTTCCTGTTTTCGCTCAGACGCAAGCTTTACCTGTGGGTGGCGGGCGCGCTTGCGATATTTGCGCTCGGGACGAATTTGTTTCCGTATTTACTGGTCCACTATCTGGCGGCCGTTGCGTGTCTTTTTGTTCTGGTGAGCATAGTAGGCCTCCAGCAGATACGGCGGATACAAGTGCGAGGCATGACGGTCGGCGCGGAAATCGTCCGCGTGCTGGTTCTGCTGTGCGGGGCGCAGTTTTTGCTGTGGTATGGATTGCATATCTTCGAAGGCCAGCACCCGCCACTGGCGCTGCTGCAATATGAAACCTGGGACTCGATCAATCACCAAAACCCGGAGCGGAGGATTGCCGTAGCAAGAGAGCTGGCTGCTATACCAGGTAACCTGCTCGTTTTCGTTCACTATGAACCAAAGCACATTTTTCAGGAGGAATGGGTCTGGAATCGTGCAGATATCGATGGATCGCGCATTGTCTTCGCGCGCGACCTCGGAGATGAAGAGAACCAGAAGCTGATCCGGTACTATCCGAACCGGCGAGTGCTCTGGCTCGAACCGGACCAGGAAACGCCCAGAATAAGCGACGCAACGGCGATGAGTGACGCGGGCCTGTACAATCATTCACCACAATGGAAGGCCGAGTTCCGGTTTCGTGTTCACCACGGACTCTGGAAGACACTTCGATGGATAGCGGACCGGCTGCTTGACAAACGATTCGATCGGCGATTTGGAATCGAGTCGTCGGGAAGAGGGCGAACGGAAGAACCCGACATTTATTCTTCCGATTTTGTGCATTACCAGCCAGTCAGCTATACGGATATGCGCGAGTTGCTGGCCAAACTGACAATTCACCCTGACGATGTATTTCTGGACTATGGATCGGGCATGGGCCGAGCGGTGTGCCTGGCTGCTACTTACCGGTTTAAAGTGGTGTTGGGAGTGGAAATTTCTTCAGAACTTTGCCGAATTGCTCTCCGTAACCTAGAGAGAGTGCAGTCCGAATTGCGCTGCAAAGACGTCCGGATCGTTAATGCGAATGCCGTTGAATATGAGGTTCCAGCTAACGTTTCCGTCATTTTCTTCTTCAATCCATTCGGGGGCGCGGCATTAAACTCGGTGCTCGACAACATCGAGGATTCAATGCGGAAGTCGAGGAGGAGACTGCAGTTGATTTTTTACGGCACGCTCGCCAGTCATCGATTCCGCGAGGAAGCGGCGAAGCGGGATTGGCTTGCGCTCGAGTCGGAAACAGTACTTAAGACAGGCGCTCTCATGCTGCTTTACGTTAACCACAGTTAAGGGCTGAAAATTCATGTTCAAAGCAACAGATCTCTGGTATGCGCTGCGTACATTGAAACGCAGCCCGGTCTTCACCGCTGTCGTATTGCTGTCGCTGGCTGCCGGCATCGGCAGCAATGCAGCCATTTTCAGCGTGGTAAATGCGCTATTCCTGCATCCAGCCGGGATAGATCAGCCCGAGCGCGTAGTTGCGCCGCGCATTAGTTATAAGAAGCTAGGACTTGATCGGATCGGAATGTCGCTGCCGGATTTCGTTGACGTGCGCGACAGCCGCAACGTTTTTTCCACGGCCGCGGCGATGAATATGCAAGGTCTGAACTACACGGGCGGCGATTCGCCGCAGCGATTGCAGGCTGCGACGACCACCTGGCAGTGGTTCGACGTTCTCGGGGCAAAACCTCTGATTGGACGCGGCTTCAGAATGGAGGACGATCAGCCAGGCGCGAATCAGATCGTGGTGCTCTCGTTCGACGTGTGGAGACGGATGTTTGGCGAACAAAAGTCGGTTCTCGGAACGAGCATGGAGCTCGATCGGAAACCTTACCGGATCGTGGGTGTGATGCCTGCGAATTTCAGGTGGCCGAGCCAAGCCGATCTCTGGATACCGCTGGGACTACCAAAAATGGCCTATGCGGAAGGGCATCGATTCGATGAATTCTTCACGGTGATAGCCAGGCTACGTCCAGGCGTGAGTTTCGCTCAATGCAAGCAGTTCATGGGTGTGTTGTCGCAGCGCGCAAAAAGCAACAAAGAAGTCGCGATTTACGCGAACGACTCGCAGTGGAGCATGGACGTGGAGACTTCGGGCCAGCTCACGTTTGGAGACCTCAAGAATCCGCTGCTGGTGCTTTCTGCTGCAGTGGGCCTGGTACTGTTGATCGCCTGCTCGAATATCGCGGGATTAATGCTGGTAAGAGCGAGCGGGAGGTCGAGGGACCTGGCCGTGCGCAGCGCCCTTGGAGCGAGCATGAAGAACCTGGTTGGCCAAGCGATGGCGGAGAGCCTGCTGCTTGCTCTCGGAGGCACCATACTTGGAATCCTTAGCATTTCCGTTCTGCTCAAAGGCCTGCTGGCGGTGGCGCCGGCGCGCATTACGATGGGTCTGGTCATCAAACCGGATCTGCACGTGGTGTTCTTCACGATGGCAGCAGGTGTTTTAACGGCGATCCTGTTTGGGCTGATTCCAGGCTGGCAGGCCGCGCGTTTCGGAAATCAGTTCGAAACGTTAAAAGAGGGCGGGCGTTCCGATACGGAAGGCGTACAGAGGCAGCGCGCGCGCAGCTTTTTGGTCATTGCCCAGGTGGCCTTAGCTTTGGTTCTGCTGCTAGGAGCCGGGTTGCTGTTGAAGAGCCTGGAACGTCTGCGTTCAGCGAATCTCGGCTTCAATCCTACGCACGTGATGACAGCGGCAGTCGCTTTGCCGGACGCGGCCTATCACGAGGACGCGAAACAGATTGCGCTGTTCCGCTCGGTGATCGACGATCTGAAGACGAAACCAGGAGTGATCACGGCAGCAGCAGCCGAACCGGTGCCTTTCAACGGCGATCACTGGACCGGTTCGTTCGAGATTGAAGGCAGACCCGCTCTGCCTGGCGACCCGGGCCCACATGGGTATCGCGGGTATATCAGCCCTCGCTATTTCGATGCCTTGAGAATTCCCATTCTGGAAGGCCGCGATTTTACTGACGCGGATCGGATAGGGACGCAACCCGTGACGATCATCGACGAGAACATAGCTCGCAAGTATTGGCCGCATGGGGATGCTATCGGCAAGAGGCTTCGCAACGGGAGCCATTGGCCGTGGGCGACAGTCGTGGGCATTGTGAAACATGTGAGAGCCTACGACTTCGATAGCGGAGACACCAGAGGCATCTATTACATGCCTATCTATCAGCAACCTGTCAGTCAAATGAATTTCCTGGTACGCAGCGCGGGCAATCCGCACGCCATGGCACCTGTTATTGCGCAGGCGGTTCATAGCCAGGATCCATCGCAAGCGGTATTTGATCTGGCAACACCATTAGAAATGATCGACAAGGCTCTTGGACCTCAAGAATTCGCGATGAAGTTGCTGAGTATCTTTGCGGGTGCAGCCTTGCTGCTCGCGGCAATCGGGCTGTACGGAGTGATCAGCTTCAGCGCGGCGCGGCGGACACGCGAAATCGGAATAAGGAGCGCTCTAGGAGCCAGCCGATGGCAGGTCATCACAATGATTGCGCGGCAAGGCTTCCGGCTTACCGTGCTGGGCCTGATTTTCGGGTGTGTGATCGCGGGGATCGCCGTGAAGGGTATTTCCAGCAGTTTCGAATACGCTTCACTGGATTGGAGTACTTTGTTTTTCGCTGTGGCGCTGCTGAGTTTTGTGGCGCTTTCAGCGGCCCTCATTCCCGCGTGGAGGGCGACTCATATCGATCCACTTTCGGCATTACGCAACGAATAAAACCGCTGCCGGCGAAGGGGGGTTTTTACCGTCTATAAAAGGGGCGGCGCGGGGGAGAATTTGGCGCGGGGGGTGAAGTGATTTTCGCTTCGCGAAGCGGCTGAAATCGGACGGAATCTGGCGGGTAATCGAGAGGTGCTGAAAACGGTAATAACTGGGTCAATCTTGGGCGCAGGCTACCCCGCCTTGCTGCCTCCCGCCAGGATGGATTCCAACCGCTCCAGGCTCTCCGCTTCCCCGAGCGCAATCAAGAAATCTCCTGCCGAAATCTCCGTCTCTCCCGGCGGGTTGAATTGCATCCGCCCGTCCGGCGTCCTGATCGCCAGCACAATGACATTCAGATCCAGTCGCGCAACATCCACGAGCCGCTTTGATACCAGTTCCGATTCGGGCGCCACGCGCACCTGCTCCATCGTGAGGTTCAAGCCAACTTCGCTGGTTGGGAGATCCAAAAACTGCATTACGTGCGGGCGTGTCACGGCCTGAGCCAGCCTGTAGCCGGCGAGCGTATACGGAGCAAACACAATATCCGCCCCCGCCCGCCGCAGTTTCTCTCCGGCTTCTTCTTCGGAGGCCCTCGTGGCAACCCGCAGCTTCGGGTTCAGGGTCTTGGCTGAAAGAATAATGAACAGATTCTCCGCATCCCCAGGCAGCGCGGCAATCAATCCGCGGGCGCGCATCACGCCGGCTTCCCGCAGATCGTCGTCGCGCGTCGCGTCCGCCACTCTCGCCAGCATGCGCGCCTGAGTTGCCCGTTCCACCCGTTGTGGGTTGCGATCAAGAACGATAAACGGAACCTTGGATCGCTGCAGTTCATAAGAAGCATTCCGGCCTACGCGTCCGAATCCGCACACGATGAAATGGCCGGTCATTCTCCCGATCATGCGGTGCCTCCTGCGCTCGCCATAACGGCTCTGCAACTCAAGCTCGATAATAGTCTGCGTCATCGTTCCAACGGCCAGAAACATCGCGGTTACGCCAAAAAAAATCAGAAACGAATTGAAGATGCGCCCGGCGCGGCTGAGCGGTCTCAGTTCCTGGTAACCTACCGTCGTGATCGTGATCAGCGTCATGTAAAAGGCATCAAACAGCGAATATCCGGACAAGACGCGAAACCCGATAGTGCCCGCCGCTACGATAGATGCCAGCAGCCCGGCAATAAACAAGATTCGACGAGTAAGCCGGCGGTGCACGAATGAACCTTGCAGCTAATTGTACTCGTGAAAACGGAGCTGGGTCACTTTTACTAAGCGCCGAACTCCAGTACGCTGGAAGGCATGCTGAATAGTTTGGGCATGTGGCGCTGCGGCACTGGTGCGCGATCGATTCGCGTGGGCGTCGCTCAAGCTCTGGTTCTGGCCATCACAAGCGCCGTGGCTGCGCAGACTTCAACCCAAACTTCGAACAATCTGACGGCGTTCCGGCAGTGGTACCGGTCGTCTTTGCAGCGCTATGGAATAGTCGGCAGCAGCGTGCTCGTAATTATGGGTGATCACACCATTTTTCGAGATATGTGCGGTGAAGCCAATAAGGCGCTCCATCAGGATGTAGACGAAAACACGACGTTTCATTGGGCCTCGATTACAAAGACATTTACCGGAATCGCGATCATGCAGCTGCGCGACCACGGGCTGCTGAAGCTGGATGATCCAGTCGTGAAATATGTTCCAGAGCTGCGCGCCGTGCATGATCCATATGGACCGATAGACGCTATCACGATCCGGCAACTCATGAGCCATACTGGAGGATTTCGAAGCCCTACATGGCCCTGGACAGAGGAGAAGGACTGGCAGCCGTTCGAGCCGACCAAGTGGTCACAGATCGTCGCAATGCTGCCTTACACCGAGGTTCTCTTCCCTCCGGGAAGTAAACACAGTTACTCAAATCTCGGGGTCGTGTTTTTGGGGCAGATCATCGAGAGGCTTTCGGGCGACGACTATGAGGTCTACATCGACAAGAATATTTTGAAGCCGCTCGGCATGTACGAGAGCTACTTCGATCGATCACCTTACTACCTGCTGAAACATCGCGCGGAAGGCTATCTGCGGGAGAACGGAGTTTTGAAGCCAGCCCCGTTCAATTTCGATTCCGGGATTACGGTCTCGAATAGCGGGTTGAACTCGCCTTTTCCCGATATGGAGAAGTATTTGCGTTTTTTACTGGGTTCGCCGCGAGCCGAACGAGAGGTATGAACAAGTGCTGAAGCGAAGTTCTTTGGAAGAGATGTTCCAGAAGCAGATGGTTCTTACGAAGAGCGACAGTTCTCAAAATATTGGCGGAGGCAAAGATTGGGTGGGGCTCAGTTTTTTTCTGCATGAACAAGGCGGCCGGCTATATATCGGCCACGGCGGACAGCAGGGCGGATTCATCAGCCATTTTTACGTAGACCCAACGCATAAAGACGCGTATATCGTGGCTTTCAACACCGATAGCAGCGAGCCAGCGACGAATACGCAGAAACTGGATGAAGAAGTAAGAAATTATCTGATCGAGAAGGTATTTGAGTGATGGGGCTGAGGCTGGGGCGGTGAAAAAATCAGTTAGCTCCTCGCTGACGCTCAGGGTTCCGTCACGCGGCCTGGGAGGCCGCTGCAGACCGAGGGCCTGCCCCACAGAGTTCGGGCTGTTACTGCTGTGTCTCGTACCATTCGCGGCGTTCGGCAACGACACGGTTAAGCGAGGACAGGTGCAATTTGCGCAATCGTGCGGTTTCTGTCACGGTCCGGATGCCGCAGGAACGACTGAAGGACCCAATCTACTGCGCTCGCGACTGGTACGCCACGACGAGAATGGAGATCTTATCGGACCGGTGATTCGCGATGGAAGGCCTGCAAAGGGAATGCCGGCCATTCAGCTTGATGAGCAGCCAAATTGCCGATGTTGTGGCGTTCATACATTGGAGGCTCGTCGAAGGGGACCTTGCAAGCCCATTGCAGCCGCGCGATCTTTCTCTCAAACAGTTGCTCACCGGCGATGCAAAGGCCGGACAAACGTTTTTCGAAGGTGCGGGAGGCTGTTCCTCCTGCCACTCTCCTTCGGGAGACCTGGCCGGCATCGCTAAAAAGTACGAACCCGCGGAACTCCAGGCGCGTTTGCTGTATCCCTCCGACGTTCCAAAATCTGCGACGGTGATTACGCGTTCCGGCCAACGGATCACGGGCGAGCTCTTGTACAAAGATCCATTCAACATCGCCATAAAGGATCGCGACGGCTGGTATCGATCCTGGCCATGCAGCGAGGTAGAGTTTCAGATTCACGATCCACTCGCGGCGCATCTCGCACTTCTGCACAAGTACACGGAAGCGGATATGCACAACGTTTTCGCCTACCTGGAGACGTTGAAGTGAAGTGTTTGGGGTTTTTGCTCGCGAGCTCTCTCGTTCGCTAGCGCGCAAGGGCTCGATCCTTCCCTGCTGCTCAAACCGCCGACAACCACATGGCCTACTTACAACGGCGATTATTCAGGCCGGCGCTACAGCACGCTCAGCCAAATTAATAAAACGAATGTCTCGTCATTGACGCTGGCGTGGGCATTCCAAACTCATACCGACGCACTGAAATCGACGCCGCTCGAAGTGAATGGAATTCTTTACTTCACGGTGCCGGACCACGTCTGGGCGGTGGACGCGCGAAATGGGCATCTGATCTGGCACTACAGCCGTCCCTCACACGGAGATCACGTCGGACATCGAGGTGTTGCGATGTACAAAGACCGGGTTTACTTCGGAACACCCGATGCCCATCTGATCTGTCTGAACGCCCGAAGCGGGAAGGAGATCTGGAACATTGAAATCGCCGATGTCAGGTTCGGATATTACGTCAGCGTGGCGCCGTTGGTGGTGAAGGACAAATTGATTATCGGAACCTCTGACGATCAAGCGGATGTTCCGCATTTCATCGAGGCCATCGATCCGGAGAACGGAAAAGTACTCTGGCGCTGGGACACGCTACCCAGGCCAGGCACTCCCGAAGCGGAGACGTGGCCGGACACGGAAGCTCTCGCGCATGGTGGAGGACCAGCATGGATGACGGGCACGTACGATCCCGACCTGAACCTGGTCTATTGGGGCACGGGTAATCCGCATCCTGTGCTGGCAGGTGTGGTGCGCAAAGGCGCCAATCTCTATACGTGCTCGATTGTGGCGTTAAACCCGGACACCGGAAAATTGGTCTGGTATTTCCAGCCGTCGCCACACGATACTCACGATTGGGATGCGGTTGAGACGCCGGTGCTGTTCGATGCCGAGTTTCGCGGCAGGCCGCGCAAGCTACTCGCGCAAGCTAGCCGCAATGGTTACTTCTTTTTGCTGGACCGAAGTACGGGAGAGCATTTGCTCACAGCCCCATTTGTATCGACCGATTGGGCGAAGGGTCTGGATGATCGCGGACAACCGATACCCAATCCGTCGAAAGAGCCGCAGACAGACGGTTCCTTCGTGGCTGCCGCAGACGAAGGCGCAACGAACTGGATGGCTCCGAGTTTCGATCCCGAGACGAGGCTTCTCTACGTGAACGCGCAGGAGGGCTACATGCTGTACTACCTGGCGCTCAACGCAGCCAAGAAGGCAGAGGGACATCAGGGAGGCTCGGCAACCTCTCTGTGGTCGAAAGCGCGGTTGGTGGCGATCGATTACCAGACAGGCCGGATTCGCTGGTCAAGGCAAGAGGAGGAAGGCGAAGGGCATCCGGGTATCCTGACGACCGCTGGACATTTACTGTTTACCGGAGATGTTTCGGGCAATCTGCTGGCGCTTGATCCGGAAAACGGCGACACTTTGTGGCACACGAGCGCAGGAGGAACGCTGGGCAGTTCGCCGATGACCTACGAACTGGATGGGCGGCAGTATGTGATCACGGGGGTAGACAGCGTGCTCTATGCGTGGACATTGCCGGAGCACTCAAGGAAAGTGCATTGAGTAAGGAAAGGGTAGTTAGCCGAGGCGCCGGCTGGAAAACCGGCGTTGCAGGCTGAAAGCCCGCTCCACCATGGTCATTCGGACAATGCAGCAAAGCGATATTCCGGCGGGTTTGCGGTTGTGCCGGGCCAGCGGGTGGAATCAGCTCGAAGACGACTGGTCGATATTTCTGGAATCGAGTCCGGCGGGCTGCCGGGTTGCAGAGATGAACGGCGCAGTGATTGGTACGGTCGCTACCCTGCCCTATCAGGAACGATTCAGCTGGCTTTCGATGCTGTTGGTGGATCCGCAGCACAGGCGCGCGGGCGTCGGAACGGTTTTGCTTAAGGAGGCGTTGAGGGTCGTTGAGCACTGAGGATTGTGTTCGCTTAGATGCCACGCCCGCCGGACGTGAATTATACCTGCAACACGGTTTCTGCGACGAGTATCGGATCAGCAGATTGGCATTGAAACGCGCAGCGCGGCCAACTGAAGCGGCGGCAGATGTGAAGAAAATGAACGAGCGGGACTTTGCACGGGTGCTGGCAGAGGACTGCAAAATCTTCGGAGCGAACCGGGAGCGACTTTTGCGATCGCTTTACGAGCGGGCACCCGAGTTTGCTTACGTGGCCGAACGGGATGGAATTGAAGGGTATTGCTTTGCGCGCCCTGGATTTCTGTACCAGCAGCTTGGGCCAATTGTGGCCAAGCAAGAGAGTGTTGCACGCGCGCTGGTTTCTTGCTGTGTTTGTAATGGAGATCCGCGGCTAGGAGTCGATGTCCCAGAGCACTCGTCGTCGTGGGTGGACTGGTTGAAGGCGCAGGGGTTCGTAGAGGAGCGGTCTTTCGTTCGCATGTATAAAGGGCGTCACAGATATCCTGGTGTTCCGGAGAGTATCTATGCAACCGTGGGTCCCGAATTCGGTTAATTCGGCGGAGGATCTGGAGCGCCGCTTATCGGAACCGAGCGAAGCCGATCGCGAGTTCATGCGCAGTCTGGACGGAGACGTTATTGTTCTGGGCGCGGGCGGCAAGATGGGTCCTTCGCTGGCGAAACTCGCGAGACGAGCGGCCGATGCAGCGGGAGTGACGAAACGCGTCATCGCGGTGTCACGTTTTGGATCTGACTCCGCAAAGCACGGGCTGGAAGCTGCGGGGATTGAGGTAATCGCTCGTGATCTGCTCAACCCGGAGGACGTACGGCAACTGCCGGAATGCGAGAACGTGCTTTATCTGGCTGGCCGTAAGTTCGGTTCCGCTGACCGTCCCGATCTCACCTGGGCGATGAACGCAATCGCTCCTGCGCTCGCCGCTTACCATTACCGGCAGAGCCGGGTTGTGGTCTTCTCTACGGGAAATGTTTATGGGCTGCGGGATGTCGCTGCAGGAGGTTCACGTGAGGCGGACGACGTCGCGCCGTCGGGCGAATATGCGCAATCCTGTCTGGCACGCGAACGAATCTTCGAATATCATTCGGTCGAGTATGGCACCAGATGTCTGATTTTTCGCCTGAATTATGCGGTGGACCTTCGCTACGGGGTTCTGGTCGATGTTGCCCGAAAAGTTTTTTCTGGCGAGGCGGTCGACGTGACGGTTCCCGCGTTCAACGCGATCTGGCAACGGGACGCAAATTCTTATGCATTGCGCGCGCTTGGCCTAGCTACATCGCCGCCCCGCACGCTGAATGTGACAGGGGCGGAGACAATCCAGGTCAAAGAAGCCGCTGCATTTTTCGGCGCCCGGTTCGGCCGCACGTGCCAGTTCCAAGGTAACGAGGGAACGAGCGCACTTCTCAGCGACGCATCGCGCTGCCATGAACTTCTCGGGCGGCCGTCAGTGCCTCTCGAGACGTTGCAAGCGTGGGTGGCCGATTGGGTAATGTCCGGAGGGGAAAATCTGAATAAAGCCACGCATTTTGAGGTTGTGGATGGGAAGTATTGATGGGGCCAGTTGAGAGGATACTTCGGCAGGGGACGGTGATTCCGGCGCATCCTCTCGCGCTCAATGAGCAGCGGAAGCTGGATGAGCGGCGAATGGTCGCGCTCACACGGTATTACTGTGACGCGGGGGCGGGCGGCATCGCTGCGGGAGTACATACGACGCAATTTGCGATTCGAGATCCAAAGATCGGACTATTCGAACCAGTTCTGCGACTGATTTCCCGCGCGATCAAGGATTTCGAGCGCACGTCCGGCAAACGGATCATCAAAATTGCAGGAGTGTGCGGCGATACGAAACAGGCGCTTCGCGAGGCGAAATTTGCCAGAGAGAGCGGGTACGATCTCGCGTTGTTGAGCCTTGGGGCGCTACGGGATGCGAGCGACCCGGAATTGCTCGCCCATTGCCGCGCGGTTGGAGAAGAGATTCCGCTGCTCGGGTTCTATCTGCAGCCGGCAGTTGGCGGGAGAGTCTTAAGCTATTCCTTTTGGCGCCAGATCTGCGAGATCGAGGCCGTGGCAGGAATCAAAGTTGCGCCCTTTAATCGTTATCAAACATTGGACGTGATTCGCGGAGTAGCGGAAAGCGGCCGCGGCTCCGAGATTGCACTGTATACGGGGAACGACGACAACATCATTCCGGATCTGCTGGCGGATTTTCGCCTGAATGGCAGCACTTTTCACTTCGCTGGAGGTTTGCTGGGTCAATGGTGCGTCTGGACCAGATGTGCGGTCGAGTTGCTCCAGACGTATTCAGCGATTGCAGAGCCAATGAAGGCCAGGGGGCGTTCGAGCTTTTGTCGTGCTCAGCCGCCCTGACGGACGCAAATAGTGCGCTGTTTGACGCACGGAATCAATTTGCAGGCTGCATTGCGGGGTTGCATGAGATCTTACGCAGGCAGGGACTTCTCGCGAACCGCTGGTGCCTCGACCCGGATGAGGACCTCTCGCCGGGCCAGTTGGAGGAGATCGACCGGATTTGCGCGAGTTATCCGGAGCTACAAGACGACGAGTTCGTGCGGCAAAATCTGGAGCGGTGGTTGAGCTAACACTCGCGGTTCTGTTACGCCACCGAGATACGGTGGTGAAGTGACGAAGACACCAATCGGCGCGCTCATTCTTTTCGTTATAGCTACCGCCTCATGGGCAGCACGGCCGGGCGATTTTCAGATCATCGGTCCTGGCGGCGGTGGGGCGATGTTTAATCCAACCATCAGCCCGCACGACGAGAACACAGTTCTCGTGTCGTGTGATATGACGGGCGCGTACATCACTCACGATGCAGGCCGATCATGGCGCATGTTTAATCTGCGCGGCACGGTGCGTTTCTTCGTTTTCGATCCCATCGATCCCAAGGTGATTTATGCCTATGTGACGGGTCTGTGGCGAAGTACCGACGGAGGGGAAACCTGGAATCTGATCTATCCGCAGCCAACCGCAATCCGGGGAATCCGGATGAACTCAGATCACGCAGATGAGAGCATTGTGGCAGATCCCAATCCTTTGGGCCGCATTGCTGCGCTCGCGATCGATCCGAGCGATTCCAAAACGCTCTATGCCGCCGCCACTCGCGATAAAGCTGCCGCGCTCTACATTTCGGCTGACTATGGGGTGAGTTGGAGGCGCGAATCGCCGTTACCGGAGATCCCTCTGCGAATGTGGATCGATCCGCATTCGCCGCGTGAATCGCGAACCGCTGTATCTGGCCGGCTCTCATACGATCACCCTTGAGACCTCGGGCAAGATACAAAAGTTCCGCGGTCCCACGGCTGACGCGATAACGGACGCAACAGCAGGTTTCGACTCAGAGCAGCGACGACCGGTTATCTACGTCATCTCGGGTGAGAAGGCGTTCGTTTCCCGTGATGGCGGGGAGAGCTGGCAGGAGTGTCATTTGCCGGGCAGCTCCGCACGAGCGCGCGCCATCGCCACTAGCGCCCGGCATCCCGCCACAGCTTACTTATCCTACGATCGCCTGAACACGGATGGCGCAGAGTGGATGGGCGTGGCGAAAACCGAAGATGCGGGCCGCAGCTGGAATCTTGTCTGGAAAGAGGGCAAAAGTGCTGCCGCGAATGTTCACGACGCATGGATCACGCAGCGTTTCGGCCCGGGATGGCCGGAGAATCCGCTGATGTTAGGCGTGGCCGACCAGAACCAAAATTTGTGTTACGGCACTGATCTTGGCCGGACAATGCGGAGTAGAGACGGAGGAAGGAATTGGGACGCGGTTTATTCTCGAGAGAACTCGCGGGGCACTTGGATAAGCACGGGGCTCGATGTAACTACCAGTTACGGCATCCATTTCGATCCTTTTGACACAAATCGCGAGTTCATTACTTACACCGACATTGGACTGTTTCGAAGCGAAGACGGCGGCCGGTCATGGGTGAGTTCCACGAATGGCGTGCCGCGGGAATGGGTGAATACGACCTACTGGGTTGTTTTTGATCCCGCAGTGAAGGGCCGGATGTGGAGCGCGAACAGCTATACACACGACCTGCCGAGGCCGAAGATGTGGCGCCACAATTCAACGCGGAATTACCGCGGCGGTATTTGCCGCAGCGATGACGGAGGACGCACCTGGGTGAAATCCAACGCGGGCATGCCAGAGACTGCTGTGACCCATATTCTGTTGGACCCGGCAAGCCCCGGGGCGCACCGCATTTTGTATGCAGCAGCGTTTGGAAGAGGCGTGTACAAGAGCGTGGATGGCGGGAAGACCTGGTCATTGAAGAACAGCGGGATCACGCAGACAGAGCCGTTTGCCTGGCGTCTTGCACGGAGTTCCGGCGGAACGCTTTACCTGATCGTGGCGCGGCGATCGGAGGATGGCAGCATTGGCAATGCGGGCGATGGCGCCGTTTACAGATCAACGGATGGCGCGGAAAGCTGGCAGCCAGTCGCGCTTCCGGCCGGAGTGAACGGACCAAACGGGATAGCGATCGATGCGCGCTCGCCGAGTCGTCTTTATCTTGCAGCATGGGCTCGCGCCACCTCAACACTTCACGGCGAGGGAGGCGGCATTTACGTATCCGAGAATGCAGGGAGCACATGGCGGCGAGTACTCGATCGGGATCAGCACGTATACGATGTGACGATAGATCCACGAAATCCTGATTTCATCTACGCCGCCGGTTTTGAATCCTCTGCCTGGAAATCTGCGGATCGAGGCGAACACTGGGCGCGCATCCCGGGCTTTAACTTCAAATGGGGACATCGAGTGATCCTCGATCCAAAGGAGCCCGGCAAAGTCTATGTCACGACGTTCGGCGGAAGCGTTTGGCACGGAAATCTGAATGGCAAGCCTGCGATGTTGGACATTACGACACCTCAGCTAGCTCCCGGGAATTAGTGCGACTGCGTAATTTGCACGGCGCCGAGAGCGTACCAGCCATCCGGATCGCGTCCTTCGATCGCGAGGCGAATGGCGGGCTGCAGAGTGTTCGCATCCAGGAGCGCGACGCTGAGTTGGTATTCGCCGGGAGCAAGGCCTTCGGGTACAAACAGCGGCCCATCGAAGACGGCGTCGCCGGGCAGCCACTTTCGAATGTCGGCATCGGTGCGAACGACTGCAGACTGGCCAGACGAGCTAAAACGAAAAGCTAAGATGTACGGGCGGTATACAGGAGCCACGCCTTCGTTCACCCACCAGGTCGAGAGTCCGAGTGACTCGCCCGGTTGCACTTGCTGCTGCCATGCGGCGCGACGCAGAGCGAACCGATATCCCATGTGACGCTCGAAATCGTCGAACTCTTCCTTCCACGCCTTCGGAATTGCACTTGATTTCACGTTTAGCGTACTCACATGCCATCGCAGCGCCTCGTTCAGAATGTACTTCACGTCCCATCCTTGACGGAACCAGGACTCCGGAACGCCGCAGGTTTCCATCGAAACCGGAGCGGTTCTCCAGACATCCTGAATTCCGGCCCGGGCAATCTGCTCGGGATAGAAATCGAGCATGTGAGCCCATTTTTTTCGCATATCGCCCAGGCAATCGAAACGCCAGCCAGCTCCGTTCGAGGTGCCGTAGGACAAGGCTTCCGGCTCATCGAAGTTCATCAGAAGCGGTGTTTTTCGAAAAGCTTTCAGATAGACGTCGATCAGTTTCCGTTGAACGGCGAATTCAGGCATGTAATCGCTCCAGCCCTCGCCCCAATAGCCGACGGTCGAGATATCGACGGCGTCGAGATCGGGATGTCCATCGTAGCGTTTGCCCGCTTCTGTGATGAGCGTGCTCCAGTATTTGAAATAGAGAGGGTCGCTGAAATCCGGCTGCCAGATGTTTCCATCTTTGGATGCCTCCGTGTTTGCGCGCCGCGCTCCTGATTTGCGGTACCACTCGGGCAAAGGATGCTTCGGATCGTAGGGCATGAGGCGAAACAACAGGCGCTGTCGATGACGGTGAGCTTCTCTGAGCGCCAGATCGATAATCTCCCAGTGAATCTGGCCCTGTTCAGGCTCGATGGTTGACCAGTGCCAGCGGCAATACGCGACGGTGGATGCGGGGAAGTCCGGCTTATTCGGGGGCGCGATGAGAGGCTGAGTGGGTCCCGCCTCGGACCATTCGACACCCGGATTGAGAGCATCATCGTTGTAGCGCTGAAAGGTTTGAATGCCCATTCCCGGGTTGACGAGCACGCCATGAATTTCAACAGGGCGAACGATCACGTCGGCACAGTGCGCGGATGCGGCTGAAAGGGCCAGGGTCATGGCCCATAGCAGAACCTTCGATATGGCTTGAGAGCTTACCGGGCCGTCTATGATCAAGGCAGTTCTTTTAGGGTTGGAGCCGACAGAGGGACTCGAACCCCCGACCCGCAGTTTACAAAACTGCCGCTCTACCAACTGAGCTATGTCGGCCTTCGGCGCTGATTTATGGAGCGGGAGACGAGAATCGAACTCGCAACCAACAGCTTGGGAAAATTGTACCGCACGAATAAGGAGTATTCTAGAACGAGTCAGAATAGCCGTTTTTTCATCACGTAGATTGCATCAATATCGTCGCAAAAAATTTAGGTGGCGCTACCACGTGAATATAAAGAGGGGAACTTTCGCTGCACTTTTGTTGAGCGCTGGCCTCCTATATCGTCCTCTAGCCGCACCTGACCAAAATCAGCCTGCCATATTCCCGCTTGAGTCGCCCAGTCCGACGAGTTCGAAAACAAACGGCACGCATCAAGAGGGCCCCTGGATACCGTTCTGCGAACACGAAGCCGTCGAACCCCTCTCACCCGCCAGCTCAACCAAATTGGCGGCCGATCGTTCATTTAGGCGAACGGGCAGAAAAAGTGAGGCGAACAGACGTTTACCGGAAACGAATGTCAGAAAAGAGGCTGACTCATACGAGAGCAGGGAGTGGAACCTCTGCAAGGTGGACGCGACCGTGTATTTCATTATCGCGACCGTTCCCGATCCGGAAGAGACACATTTGGCCTTGGATTTTGACCGCTATGTCGAAAGCATCGCTTGGGCAATTGGGGATTCCGACTTTTCCCTGGAGAACTATTGGTTCCCCTTGGCAGACTCGATCTGACAAAGAGGACTCCAGCGCAGACAAGAAGCAGGCCGCAAAACAGGATCAAGAACGGCGTCTTGAAAGACCCGGCCTCATTTTGTTCCGCAAAAATCAAGAACCTCCAAAAAAACAGGAACTACTTGCGGTTTTCTTAGTGGGAGAACGGCCCACATTCGGCGTCAATCGCGTTGCGTTCCGAGCTGCGCTAAGCATTGTGGAACAGATGTCTCCTGACAATCCTCGGATCTATCTGATAGGACCCAGTTTCTCCGGTTCTCTACCCAGACTGAGCCAGCTCCTTTCGGATTCAAACCTTTGGGAGGGATTGCAAAGGAAAAAATTCATTGCCGTCTCGGGGCAGGCCACAAGTGCCCAAGAGCTGGAAAAGTTCCGTTTGAGCCAAGCAGGCACCCTGTGCACAACGGTTCACGACGACCGTTACGCGATCCGTAACTTTCTTTCCTACCTCCGTCCGGCAGAAACGGGGGGTCGCCCCGACGTTGCTCTGCTCAGTGAGGACGAGACTGCCTATGGACATGAATTCCAGCCACAAACAGGCGAAGAGGAGAATTCCCAAGGTCGCGTTCTCATGGTGCGTTATCCGCGCGGCATCGCACGACTGCGAAACACAACCAACGAGATTCCGAACATAGGCACAACCTCATCTAGTTCTTCACACGACACTGTTCCCCAGTTGCCGTTGATTCTGAAAGAAACAGGCGAAGACGTCATAAAAACATTCTCTCAGCAGCAGACACCTGTATCGAATGAGGCGGTTCTCGTAAATATCGCCGGAATGCTGAGGCGGAATCAAATCCGATACATCGGAGTTTTAGCAACGGATCCGCTCGACACTTTGTTTCTTGTGCGCTTTCTTCGCGCGGCGTGTCCCGACGTTCAGCTTGTAATCTTCAGCTCGGATCTCCTGTTTGCGCGAGTGTCGCACAACTGGTCGCTAGAAGGTCTGCTTACGGTTACAACCTATCCGCTTTTCATCGAGAATCAGGATTACATGGAGCCGCAGAACCCGCCGCGGCGAATATCGTTCCCGAGCGCCTACGCAGAGGGCGTGTACAACGCTACTCGCTGGGTTCTGCTTCAGTGGGAACCACGAGCGTCCGCTACAGACGACGTCTGCGATCTCTCACCAGTGCTGAACCCGGGGCTGAATACCCTACTCGAGTACGCTAGCCCGTTCCCAGATTCGCAATCAAGTCGTGCAGACTCGCGGCACGATTCAAAGCTTACAAGCCTTTCACAGCGCACGCCCCCGTTATGGCTCACCATCTTAGGACATGACAGTTTCTGGCCTGTAGCTTTGATCGGTGCAGAACGGGATGATCACCTCATATCAAAGGGGCCCGGATATCGCAACAGCCACAATTTTCTCCCGGAGAAGCCTTCTCTACTCTGGTATGTTTTGTTTGGCTTAATAGCGTTGCACTCAGTTGGTGTGCTTCTTATTATCTTGGTTATGAACCCTTCCCATACGACAAAAATCGAAGGGCAGCTTAGCACATATAGTTTGTTCCGTAACTTCTCTCTAAATTCCAGGAAGGAGCAGGGTGCAGCCCGGGCTGTAAACCTGCTGATAATTGTAATCACTGTCGCAATTGTTAATGCTCTTTTTCTTTTAACTTTCTCTGGCTTTGCAGGTTGGTGGGGTTTCAAGGGATTTTGTTCGGTCACGTTACTTATTGCTGCCGTTGAAAGCTTATGGATGACCGGCATTCTAATTAAACCTAAGACGCCAGGGGATGTAAAGATTCTTGCGCTATTCTCCTGGGTGACCGGGATATGGTGCCTTTGGGAATTGGCACTGACCTCGCATGGAATAGGCGCAGTTCATACAATCGACTTCTTCGCTTATCGCGCGCTTCATCCGGAAAGCGGAGTATCTCCAATCCTTCCCGCTCTCGTTCTAGCGATCAGTTATCACTATTGGGCCGTGCTCCAGTTGCGTCGCCTCCGTTGGGTGGAGGAGCGGCAGCCCTCAACGGTGCAAAATCCTTGTAACCGCTTCAGGGTCGAACTCAGCAACATCCATTCGTCAGGGACCGTGCCCGACAACAAGCCGTGGATTATTCCGATTCCCAGGTTTCTGCCGAAAGAGATTGAGAGCGTTTTCGGCACTCAAACCGGGTTTCTCGCTCTGCCACTAATGGGCTTGTGGGTATTCCTGTCATGGAAGTATAGCGGTTTGAGCAGTATCGAACCTGTAAGTTACCAGTTCTTTTTCGAACTCCTTCTTGTCGTGGGCTACGGAATGCTCATTGGCAATTGGGTCCGCTTCCTCTTCCTGTGGAAAGATCTCTCCCAACTTCTGCAGTCCCTAGAGAGCCACCCGCTGCGGGACGCTTTCTCCCGGCTTCCGGACGATTTCTCCTGGACGTCGATTTGGCGAGGAAGCCTGCAACCTCAGTTGATTACGTTAACGCGCTCGCATGACTGCCTGCTCAGTCTTGCCTCAAATAATATTTGCTTGCTCCGTAGAGATGAGCTTAAAGCGATATCAGAAAATCTTCGGTTGTTTGACGACGAACAGCAGTTGGCTAAGGATCGCCTTACGGCTTTTGAGGCCGTCGAAAAATCCTATGCTTCCGCCGCCTGGGAAGCGGGAGTGGAGCTCCAAAACTATTGGCGGAGAGGGAATTCTGATTCTCTCGCCGAACACGAGAAGACGTTAGCCCCGGCTGCTTTGTCGACCGAGGTTCGAACGCGGTGGCTGCTCGAAGAGTTCATGGCGCTCCGCTACTGCGCGTACATCCGGTACGTTCTGCAGCAGATGCGAAATTTCTTGGAATTTGTGACAACCGCTTTTATTTTGTTGGCAGTCACCAGTGTGGCTTACCCATTTCAAGGCCGCCATTCGCTTGCCACGTCTCATCTCATTCTCTTCCTGATTTTGGGAACTGGCGTTGCAGTAGTCTTCCTGAGAATGGATCGGGATCCGCTCTTGAGCCGGCTTAGTGGGTCCAAACCCAATAAAGTCGGCTTCGATTTTGTGTGGCGGCTGCTTTCGTATGGTTCGATCCCACTCTTAACATTGTTAGGCTCTCAGTTCCCGTCGGTTCGCGATTTCTTATTCTCGTGGGTGCAGCCTGCGCTTCAGGCGATCAAATGATCTGGTCTATCGATTGCCCTTTGGTCCTTATTCAAGGCTCTTTGCCTGCCTCAATCGCTACCATGTGACGGTTATCAATCTGTCTGGCGGCTTCGGTGTGAGAATCCGCGCAAGCTGACGAACCGCCGTAATCAGCTGCATGTACAGGCGCAAAGCCGCACAGGACAGAGACGAGAGTACCAACGAGGCAAGCCTTCGGCCGTTAGTGCTCGTTGTGTCTGGTAACGTCCACCCCGTTGTCCGTAGCGGCCTGAATCTGCCGGACTCTGGCAAACTCGGCATTCGCATCCGCTTTGCGTCCCATCGCGCGATAGACCGCAGCCAAGTGGTAATGCGCGGGAGCCGCGTTCGGCTGTATTCGGATCACTTGCTGGAATTCAACGATTGCCGGCGGATATCGCTTCTCACCTTCGAAGAGCATGCCGAGATGAAGATGCGCATCCACATTTCCCGGGTCACAGTACAAGGCGCGATTGTAGAGCATTTCGGCTTTCTGCAGTTCACCATCGCCGCGAGCGATTTCGCCCAAGTAGTAGTTGGCCAAACTATGACAGCCTCTGGCGACTTCTCTCGTCCGCCATTGTTGAGCTTGCGCGATATTCCCCTGGCGGAAGTAAACATAGCCGATTGTAAAGTCGATGTTGAATAAGGTGGGATCTTTCTGGGCGGCCTGCTTATACTCCTCTTGCGCTTTCTCGGGCTGGTGTTGATCTTCGTATGCCGAGCCCATCAGATAATGTTTCCACGCAGAATCCGGATAGTGCGTAAACAGATCGTGGAAAGTAGCTTTGGCGTCACTTACTCGACCAGTGCGTCGATAACTCTCTTCAAGCATGTACAGTACACGTTCACGCGCACCGGCAGATATCGGTCCACTGAGTTCGTTGATCGCTGAAGCATATTGTTTGTTTTCGAAGTAATCGACTCCCAGCAGGAAATGTGACTCGCCAGCAAGCGCCGGATCTTGCGCTGCCTTTCGAAGAGGATCAACGGCTGCAGACAGATGCCCCAACCGCACCAGAGCGAGGCCGAGGTTAAACTGCAGTTGATGATTATCTGGAAATCGGCGAAGCGCATTCTGTAAGTCCGAAACGGCTTCAATGAAATGGCCGGCTTGGATGGCGCTGCTGGCTGCCGCGTTTACCTGCTCGGCAGACTGATCGATTACCGAGGCGAAAAGAGGCTGGCTGCTTGCCAGTAGCAGCGCCGCTGCGAACCTTACCCTAAAAATACAGCCGCAGACCAAGCTGAATAGTTCGTGAATCACGCGCGGCGGTCGCGTGACCGAAGTTTGGCGAACCGAAGGTTGTGCCGAACGAGTTGAAGTTGACGTGATTGACGATATTGTAAAACTCCGCCCGGAATTGCAAGCCACTCGATTCCAGCTTTAGTATGCCGGGAAACGTGCGAAACAGCGAAGCATCGGTATTGTTAATACCGGCGCTGCGGACAACATTCCGGCCAGCGTTTCCGAAAGCCCAGAGCAGGCTGCGCGAAGGCGGCAGGGTTGAACCACTCCAGCTGCGAACCGCCCCCGATAGCGGGATTTCCGATTAGATCCGGACGTGCGAAGAAGGTGATGGAATGTTATAGATGTAACTCAGGATGAGCATTTGGGTGCGATCGTAATCCGAGTTGCCCCGTTCGAGATACGCTGCATAAGCGTTCTGGTGAGCATTAGCCGGGACGTCGCCGCTTACGTCATCGATGGCATGCGAGTAGGTATAGGAAGCCTGTAAGGTTAATCCATGAAAGCCGTCGGTTCGGAGACTTGCCTGCAAGGCATTGTAATTGGAATTTCCGCCATTATAATACTGGTCGATCTCTGAATAACCCAAATAACGGCGGACCTGATTCACATTCGCGGTACCGGCCACAACTTGGGTGGCGCCTGCCGGAAAAGGTTGGTTGATATTACGAGTATCGGATAAGTGAGTACCCTTGGTCCCTACGTAAGAGACATCGGCAACAACGTTTTTCGCGAAACGGTGCTGGACGCCGAAATTATATTGCTGCATCTGCGAGGTTGGATAAGCAGAGTCATAAACCTGAAGACTGGGTGGCAGAATGACACCCGCAGCACCTCTGGGATTGTTTAAGTTAGTGTTGTAAATAGTCGCTGTACTGCTGAAGGGTGGGTTGGGCGCGACGTTGTAGATGTCGTTGCCTTGAACACGTTCGTAGTATATGCCGTAACCGGTCCGAATCACCGTGTTATCGTCAAACGGACGCCAGGCTATCCCCACCCGCGGCTCGAACAAATCCCAGTGATTTTGCACAAGCCCTCGCGGTATGCCGTTCTTATCGGCGATACCGATGCCATTTAGCAGGTTCCCGGAGTTCGGAACAATTTGTCCGAGGCTGTTTACCTGCGGCGCATCGGCCGGGTTGTAGAGATTCCTGTAGAACGAAGAGACATCGTTGGCCGCAGTATAGGCGTGAGGAAAGGCATCCCAACGGAGTCCGAGAGTCACCGTAAGCCGCGAGGTTGCTTTCCAGCTGTCGTCTACCCACACGGCGGCGCTGCGAGTCAAATAGTTCGGCTTGGTTTGGGTTTGCAACTCCTGATATTCGTAGGCATCGCCCAGCAGAAAATCCGCAAAATCGTTACCAGTCGCTTTTCCGTTGAACGTAAAGGCACCTTGTGTTTGCCCGAAGAGATCCTGTTGCTTATTGAAGTGCATCCATATGCCGCCAAGGGTGATCGTGTGATCCCCACGTGTCATCGTGAAGTTGTCCTGAATCGTCCAGGTCTCTGATTCGTTCGTCCACGGCCATGAGGCGAGATCGTAGTTCACCGAGGTTTGCTGGAAATACAGATTGGGGTTACGGTTCTCACGATTTTCGGGATAGATCTGCGCGATGTTCAGGTTCGGAGGTCGAACATAATTACCGTTCAAGGACAGATTCAGCGGTTGATCGCAGAATGTAATTCGGAGCCGCCAAAATAGCGGCATTCGGATTGACACGGGTTGCCGGAATCGCGTTGTTAAGGAAGGGTCGGCCGGTTGTCGGATCTGTGATGGTAGTGGGGAAAATTCCACCACGCTCGGCCTGCGTGAAAGCCGGCACGTTGAAAAGGCTTGATTGACGAAGTTTACGCCATTCTTCGTTGAAGAAGAAGAAGGTACGGGACTTGCTGCGCGGGTAGAGCTTAGGAATAATAACTGGGCCACCGATGTTATAACCGAACACGTTGAACTTCAGGGGCGGTTTAGGCTGCCCATTCAGGTTGGTGAAGTAATTTTGGGCGTCCATCTTTTCGTTACGTAGGTATTCCCAACCAGTGCCATGAAATTGGCGAGTTCCCGATTTAGTAACTACATTGATCTGGCCGGCATCGCCAAAACCGGTGGTTACGGCGGAGTTGGCGGTTTGTACATTGAATTCACCAATAGCTTCCACGGAAGGCAGCACGTCGACGCATCCACCGCAGCCGCGATCATAATTTTCCTGACCGTCCATGCGCCAGACATTATTGCTCTGCCGCATACCGTTGAATTAATGCCGGTATTGGATGTGACGCCGACAGGAGTATTTAGTGAAGGTTGAGTCGAGGAATCTCCAGGAACAAGGGCAGCAAGAGAGGTGAAGTTGCGGCCGTTCACGGAGAGCGCCTCGACCTGCGTCCCGTTTACCACCTGGCTGACGGTAGCATCTTCCGATTGGATTTGGACTGCGTTGGCTTGAACCTCTACGGTTTGCTGCGCGCTGCTCAATTGTAAGTTTGCATCGATTCGCAGGTTGTCATTCACATTGAGAGCTATGCCGGTTTGCCGATATGTGCTGAAGCCCGGAGCAGATACCTCCACCGTGTATCTGCCGACCACAAGGCTAGTATCTACTTGCAGAAATAGCAGTTAAGCATCATAATTGGGCATGGCCCGGCCAGCCGCTCACATTCAACTCAGTCCGGAAGAAGAGTCTACCCTCCGCGAATGGACGCGGAAAGGGACCTCGGAACAGCGTACGGTGGAGCGCGCCCGGATCATTCTGCTCTCGCACGAAGGCCTGAGCGTGAAAAAGTCGCCGAGCGCCTGCAGACGCGGACGGCAAGAGTATCGAAGTGGCGGCAGCGGTTTGCCGCAGGCCGGCTCAACGCATTGGGCGACGCATCGCGACCTGGCAAGCCGCGCACCTACAGCGAGGATACCGAGCATCGGGTGTTGCGCTTGCTCGACCAGCCTCCACCGGATGGGTACGCGCAGTGGAACGGGCGGTTATTGGCTGAGGCGTTGGGGGACGTGAGCGCCGATCAGGTCTGGCGCATTCTTCGCAGGCACCAGATTCAGTTACAGCGAAGGCGCAGTTGGTGCCTCAGCACGGACCCGGAGTTCGGACCGAAGGCGGCCGACGTAGTAGGCCTGATCTCAATCCGCCCGAAAACGCGTTGGTGCTTTCGGTCGATGAAAAGCCGCACATTCAGGCGCTGGAGCGGGCGCAGGGGTTTCTGCGACTGCCGGATGGAAAAGCCGTCAACGGCTTCAGCCACTGCTACAAGCGCCATGGCACGACCACTCTGTTTGCTGCCCTCGACGTGCTGACTGGGCAGGTGCAGACGGGACACTATCCACGCCGCCCGCGGAGGGATTTTCTGGACTTCATGAACGAGCTCGTCGCGGCTCGTCCGGGCAAACAGATGCATGTCGTGCTCGATAACCTGAACACGCACAAACCGAAACGGGACCGCTGGTTGAAAGCGCATCCCAATGTACATCTGCACTTCACCCCGACCTATAGCTCCTGGCTTAACCAGATAGAATGCTGGTTCAGTATTCTGAGCCGTTCGGCGCTGCGTGGGGCTAGTTTCACCTCGCCTCGCCAATTACGCGACGGCATTGACCGCTTCGTTAAAAAATACAACGAGCACGCCACGCCCTTCGAATGGAGCAAGGCCATCGTCCACCCCTCCGGACCTAAGCGCCTTTACTCTGATTTATGCAAGTAGGTACTAGGTGCACTATAATTTCCAGCCTGATTGCTGACCAGATTCACGACAACTCCGGTCAGCTCATTTGTAATTTTGACTTTTGCATTGGGTACGACGGCGCCGCTGGTATCTGTGACCAGACCGGAGATCCCCTCCTGCTGGGCACGCAGCGTGCTGGGTAGAACGAGAATTACGAAAACGATCACAGCAATGGCCGCTCGCGATTGAATCAGAGACCAATTCGACATGGAAGCCCCTCAACGGGAACTATCCCGGACAAGAGATGCACACCGAATTCAACTGAGAGCCCTGGCGGTGCTCAACCCTTCGATGGACCCCTCGTAAGCGCTTTCAATCCTATAGCGTTTTGGCGACTGCGTCGAGACTCTTTCGTCACAATTCTATTCCGGGTCGGGGAAGGCTGGGAGCGCTTACAGAGTCCCGAATCGTGATTGCTTATTATGGGCAAAAGCGCAGGGTTCAGGGGAGGGCAAGACGGGGGCAGGCGAAGCCGAAGGGGGGCTTTTACAGCACTGAATTCCTGGATGAAAGGTCTGTGACATGGAGGGGGTACTAAGTTGTTGAAGGGATGGAGCGGGAGACGAGAATCGAACTCGCAACCAACAGCTTGGAAGGCTGTGACTCTACCATTGAGTTACTCCCGCCCTTGGCTTTTCATATTTTACAGAGTCGGATAGGTCGAGCGTACGCGGGTTGAAGATTTTCCTTGCCGGCACGCAAAATCTGCCGTTCCGGGAACTGTTGCGGAGCACGCGGCTGGCTCGGAACTCCGGACCGCTCAAAGAGTTAGCACCGATACGCTTTGGCGTTCTTCCTTTTGGAATGCGGCTTGCGCGCAGAAAGGCGGAGGGACACGTGTCTAATCTGACGAAGACAACACATAATCACGACGAAATCCGGAAATGGGCCGAGCAGCGCGGCGGAAAACCAACTCATGTGAAGGGAACCGGCGGCGCCGACGACCCTGGAATTCTGCGCATCGACTTCCCTGGATACAGCGGCGAAGGGAAGCTGGAACCGATCTCCTGGGAAGAATTTTTCGAGAAATTCGACGCCCAGGGTCTTGCCTTGATTTATCAGGAGAAGACAGCGGAGGGAGAACGAAGCAATTTCAACAAGATCGTAAGCCGCCATACCGAAGAAGAAGTGCGTGAGAAGAGTTCGAAGTCCTCTCATGCATCTGCTCACCACGCGAAGGCGGCGAGCGCGAAGAAATGATTGTTCCCGTCGCGAACCGCTTATGCTGGACTCGTGCGATGGTTGCTGGTTGTTCTATTCTGCTTTAAGGCATACCCGCAAGAGTTCTCGTTCCAGCCCGCGGAAGTGAAGCAGGGACAGGTACTGAAGGTCTACGGAGGCGCCGGCACAGAAAATGCGCGCCTGAACCAGCGAACGGTTCGCCTCTTTCGACAGACGACGGGCAATTCTCTGGGCCTTATGCCGATCGGCGTTCTCACAAAGCCAGGCATCTACAAACTGGAGTGGCTCGACCGGCACGGCGCTGTGATCCATGAAGCTCGGGTCACAATACTGAATGCGCATTACGCGCGGCAGAACGTTGTTCTGACGAAGGCCCTGTCTCAGTTACGCGCAACGCCCGATGAACGAGCGGCAGTAACGGAATTCCTGAAAGAATTGTCGCCCACCCGGTACTGGCAGGAACCTTTCGAGGCGCCGATTCCCGGGTGCATCACATCCCCTTTCGGGGTGGCGCGCTATCACAATGGGAAGCCCACAGGGGAATATCACGCGGGCCTCGATCAGAGAGGGGCGATGGGAAGCCCGATTCATGCGATAGCGGGAGGCACGGTAAAGATCGTGCAAAAATTCACGTTGCGCGGCGGAACCGTTGCGATCGACCATGGCCAAGGACTCGAATCGATTTATTTACACATGTCGGGTTTCGCTGCAAAGGAAGGCGAGCAAGTAAAAGAAGGAGATGTTATTGGCTACGTGGGAAGCACCGGGCGTTCCACGGGCCCGCATTTGCATTGGACGCTTTATGCAAATGGTCAACCCGTAACTCCGCTCCAGTGGATCCATGGTCTGAAGAGCTGCACTAATGCTGCGAATACGCCGCACCTGAAGCGACCCATGACTCAGTAATAATCACTCTTCGCGGAGGGCGACCATCGGTTGCAGGCGCGAAGCGCGCAGCGCCGGAAGTAGGCTGGCAGCAATGGCCACGATGGCGAGGGCCAGCACCGCGCCCGCCATCGTCGAAGGATCGGTTGGTTGTAATCCATAAAGCAGCGAGCTAGCCGTTCTTCCCAGGGCGAGTGCCAAGACCACACCGACGATCGATCCAATCACCAGCAAGAAGACAGCCTCATGGAGGACGAGCCTAACGATCTCGCCACCACCCGCCCCAAGCGCGATGCGGACGCCGATTTCATTGCGGCGCCGGGCAACCATGTAGGAGATCACCCCATAGAGACCGACGGTGGCAAGCGCTGCTGCCAGAAAACCAAAGAAGCCGGAGAGCGTGGCCATTAGCCGCTCGCGCATCAGCGAATTGTCTACTTGAGTATTGAACGCCTGGAACTGGAAGGAAATGCCCGCGTTCTGTTGCACTATGGTCTTTTTCAACGCGGGCATTAAAGAACCAAGCGGTACCGCTGAGCGGACGATCATACTGAATCCGGGATTGCTCTCCTTCTGCTGCGTCTCAGCCAGAAAAACATTGGGCTGAAATTTCTCGCGCAAATCGCGATATTTCGAGTTCTTCACGAGGCCAACGATCTGGTACACGTGCGGCGCTTCACCTGGTCCCGTGAGGATGCGAAACTGTTTTCCGAGCGGGTTGGTTTTGCCGAGAAACTGATTGCAGAATTCCTCGTTGACAATGGCGACTTCCGGAGAGTTGGTCGTGTCGTGCTGGTCGAAGTCGCGTCCCGCGATGATGGGAGTATTCAAAGTGCGGAAATAACCCGCGCTCACACGATTGAACCAGGGCAACATTGGCTTGGCCGATCGCTTGCCCAGAAATTCGATGAAGTCGTTCCAGCCGGAGCCGCTGATCGGAACGATACGGACATTGGCAGCCTGCTGGACTCCGGGGGTATTGCGTATGCCGTCTAGAAGTTCCCGATAGAGCAGGTTCCTGCGCGCGGGCGAGAGATTCAGCCGGGAAGCGTCGAATTGCATGATCAGCAAGCCGTTGCGATTGAAGCCGGTGTCGAGAGTAAGAAGATTGCGCAGGGTGCGCACAAAGAGCAGAGCACCCGCCATAAGCACCAGTGAGAGTGCGACCTGGCAGATCACGAGAGCGCGACGCAGACCAAAGCGCTGACGATCCGCTGTGAGACCGCGTCCGGCAGCTTTCATGGCGGAAGCCGGATGCGTCTGGGTAGCTCGCAAAGCGGGCGTCAAGCCGAAAAGCAGGCAGGTCAGAACGGCCACACCGGCGGTGAAACTGAGGACGCGCCAATCGAGCGCAAGATCTAGAAAGACCGGATTGTCTCCGGTACTCAGGAAGCCGGCCAGATAGTGGCTCAGGAATTGCGCAAGGAAACCGCCGAGGGCCGTGCCGATCGCCGTAAGCGCCAGGCTCTCCACGAGCAACTGACGGATCAGGCGCGCGCGATTGGCGCCGATGGCCAGCCGAACAGCCATTTCACGCTCTCGCGAACTGGCTCGCGCAAGCATCAGATTCGCCAGATTCGAGCACGCAATCAGCAAGACCAGGGCAGCGATACCCAACAGAACAAGCAGCGGTTCCTGATAATCTTCGCGCAGCGAGGAGACGCCGGCGCCAGCGGGCTTCGTATCCAGCTTGTATTTCGTATAGTATTTGGCTTCGTCGGGCCGGTAGTTAGGAGGGACTGTGCTCTCAAATACGGCAGGAGAAATCGATTTCATCTGAGCGGCAGCCCGCGTGAGGCTCCAACCCGGCTTTAAACGGCCGATAATGGCAAGCCACCAATCATGCCTCTTGGTCAGGCGCTCGTTATCTCCTTCGATCAAAGGCTCCGCGCAAACCGGGACGGCGACATCGAAACTGCGGCCGACTTCGACGCCAAAAAAATTTGCCGGTGTGACACCCGCAATGTCCAGGCGATGCCCATCAAGTAAAAGTTGTTTACCGAGGACCAAGGGGTCGCCGCCAAATTCCCGTTGCCAAAAGGAGTAGCTGATCACTGCGGCAGGCGAGCCGCATCCGGGCCGATCGTCACTGTTGTTGAGCAAGCGTCCGATGAGCGGCCTGACTGCAAGAGTCTTGAAAAAGTCGCCAGTCACCCACAATCCCTCTGCGAAACGAGGCTCGCCAGATTCGGTCAAATTGAACCGGGAATCTCCCCACGCAAAGATGCTCGAGAAAGCCTGCTGATGATCGCGAATCTGTTCCCATTGCGCGTAGGTAAAGTTTGGATGACGATCTGAAAAGTTACCTGAGCAGCAATGGTCGCTCTTGATTCGGAGTTCCATCAATTGTTCGGCGTGAGCAACCGGCAGCATGCGGAGACGAACAGCATCGAGCAATTGGAATATGGCAGTGTTGGCTCCGATACCGAGGGCCAGCGATATTGTGGCGATTGCGAAGAAAGCTTTATTCCAGCGGAAGGTTCGCAGGGCGTACAAGAAGTCTCGCCAGGCATTTTCGAGCACAGCTAGCGTGTTCACATCATTCGCCGGGGCATTTTGCGAGCCAACATTGCTTAGTCGCAAGTGCTTAGCTGCCTGGCATTTGCTTGATCCTGCGCCGTCCGGTTTTGTTCGGTATCGAGGAGAAATGTTCGTAAACGGACAGCTCAAATCTCCCCTTGCTTACCGAGGGCATGCCGGTGTATGATCATCTCGGTAACCGAGGTGTTCTCGTGAGCAAACCTGCTGACTTGGTGCAAGGCACGCTTGATCTGCTTCTCCTGAAGATTCTGGCGCTGGAGCCGCTGCACGGCTGGGCGATATCGCAACGCTTGAAACAGGTGTCGGGCGATATTTTGCAGGTGAGCGATGGCTCGCTTTATCCCGCATTGCACAAGCTCGAGCAGGAAGGCTGGATCACGGCCGAGTGGAAGGCGACCGAAAATAATCGCCGCGCGAAATTCTACTCGCTGACGCGGCCCGGGCGCAGGCAATTGCAGCAAGAAGCAAGGAACTGGGAGAGGCTGTCGGATGCCATTTCTCACGTGGTCCGGATGGAGGAGGTTTGAGTATGCGGAGCGAGCACTGGTTTTATACCGTTCCGCTGCGCTTGCGATCGCTGTTCCATCGAAAGCGCGTCGAGGAAGAGCTCGACGAAGAACTTCGCTTTCATATGGAGCAAAGAGTAGAGCAGGAGATCGCCAAGGGGCGGACTCCGGAAGAGGCGCGAAATATCGCCCGGCGCGGGATGGAAGGCCTGGAACAGAAGAAAGAAGAGTGCCGCGATCAACGACGTCTGAACCCGATTGAAAATCTTGGCCGCGATTTGCGTTACGCGGTGCGCATGTTGCGCAAGAGCCCGGTTTTCGCGAGTGTCGCGGTTTTGTCGCTGGCGCTTGGCATCGGGGCCAACACGGCGATATTCAGCCTGATCGATACTCTGCTGCTTCGGCCTTTGCCCGTTCCGCAACCTGGACGATTGGTACAGATCGGGCTGGAGAGAGGCTTCCCTCATCCATTATTTGCCTTCACGCGACCATTGTTCGAGCAAACACGCGCAAACAGCAGCGTCTTTTCGGGAGTCTTCACGTGGAGCGATCTTCGATTCCAGACGCGCTCCGGACCCGAGATGATCCATGTCAACGGAGTACTGGCGAGCGGGGAGTATTTCGGGACGCTCGGTGTACCCGCTAAGATCGGACGTACTTTCACAGCGGCCGAAGATGTTCCGAATGGTGGGAAAGATGGACCCGTCGCGGTGATCAGCGATCAGTTTTGGTTAAATCGTTTCCAGCGGAACCCGGCCGCAATCGGCCGCACGATCACGCTCGACGGTGTGGGTTTTACGGTCATTGGCGTTATGCCGGGAGACTTCTTCGGGGCGGATGTATCGTCACGGCCCGATCTCTGGGTCCCACTAGCTTTGGCTCCGCGCGTCGCCGATCCGGTCTGTTTCAATTCTCACAGCTGCTGGTGGCTGTTTGTCATGGCCCGCTTGAGCCCCGGGGTATCGCTCGAGAAGGCCCGCGCACAGCTCAGGGTCGTCTCGCAGCAGATTATGGTGAATGCAGCGCCACCAGATTGGGATCGAACCGATCAGCAACGTTTCAAGCGTTATCAGCTGATCGCTACACCTGCACCGAACGGTTGGAGCTTTCTCCGCTTGCGTTTCACGAATCCTCTGGCGATATTGATGACGCTCGTAGGGATCGTCCTGCTCATTGCTTGCAGCAACCTGGCAAATCTTCTGTTCGCCCGGTCCTCCGCACGGCAACGGGAGATTGCGGTTCGGCTTGCGATGGGTGCAGGCCGTTCCCGCATCATTCGTCAATTGCTCACCGAAAGCGTTCTGCTGGCGTCACTCGGTGGCATCGCCGGACTGGCCTTTGCTTCTGCGTTCACGCGTGTATTGATTTCGATTCTCACGGCAAGTGCAAGCGATGGAGGTCCCGGACAAGATATCCGTTTCGATCTTCAACCGGATTGGCGTATCTTGCTCTTTACCTTTCTCGCGGCACTCTTTTCCGGCCTGCTGTTCGGCCTCGCTCCGGCGGTCCGCGCAACACGCATCGGCATCATCGGCTCCCTTAAGGAAAGAGCGCATACCGTGCAGGGAGACCGAGCGAGATTGGGTATTGGACGGCTGATCCTCACGTTCCAAGCGGCTCTTTCCGTCCTCCTGATCTGCGGAGCAGGTCTGTTCGCCGGAAGCCTCTGGCGATTGTGGACGCTAAATCCTGGCTTTAATCCGAAGAATCTCTTTCTCATCGGAATCGATACAGACCGGCTCTCGGCGAAAGGCAGATCGCCGCGCACTATTTATGATCAATTGCTGCAGCGGCTCAACGGCACGCCGGGAATCGAGGCGGCGAGTCTCTTGTGGCTGGCACCACTCAGCGGCGGCGGCTGGGACGATTATGTTTCGGTTCCCGGCAGGACCGATTTGACCAATGAGCAGCGCGACACCTTCATCAACCTCGCCGCTCCGCGTTTCTTTGCTGCAATGGGAACACCGTTACTCACCGGCAGAGAATTCAACAACGCCGATTCTGTACATTCCGAAAGGGTCGGCATAATCAACGAACTGGCGGCGCGCAGATTCTTTCCCGGTCGAAATCCAATCGGCGAGCACATCAAACTTGAGAAGACGCTGATTCGCATCGTAGGCGTAGCTGAGAACACCAAATATCTCAACCTGCGAGACCCTGAGCCTTTAGAGCTCTATATTCCCTACACGCAAAATCCCGGAGACGATCCAGCGAGAGCGGTGCCGTCACTCACTTTTGTAATCCGCAGTTCGTTTGAAAGCTGCCGCTCTTGAATCCTCGTTCCGCAATATCCTGCGTCAAGTTGCTCCGGATATACCGTTATCGATTGCGCGCAGCATGGAAGACCAGGTCGCCGCTTCGCTCAACAGCGAACGCCTGATGGCATTGCTTTCGCTTTTTTTCGGAGCGCTGGCGTTGTTGCTGACTTCGATTGGTTTGTATGGAGTGCTGGCGTACTCGGTGGCGCAGCGCACGAATGAAATCGGTCTCCGCATGGCGTTAGGCGCACAGCGGCGAGACGTCATTTCCCTCGTGATGCGGGAATCGATGGTACACGTGGTAATCGGAATAGGTGCCGGTATGATTGCTGTTTTCGGAACTTCAAGACTGGTTGAGACCATGCTCTATGGGATCCGGCCTAACGACGCCGGCAATCTGATACTGGCCGTCGTCGTGTTTTTAGTGGTAGCAGGAACGGCCGCTTATCTCCCCGCACGCAGGGCCAGCCATCTCGAACCACTGCGCGCTTTGCGTGAAGAATAGCGCGGCAATTATAGAAAACCGCTCCCTCACGGTCGCGGCTCAGTTTGGGGATCAGTCAGTTATGAGACCGCTTCCTCACGGGTTGCGGGCCAGCACAAAAGCGTATAACGTGTCGCCAGCGCCGACAATGATGTACTGCTTGCCACCAAACATCCAGGTCGAAGGTCCGTTGCTCACGCTCAGAGTCAAACGTTGATGCCAGAGAATTTTTCCATCTGCCGGATCGAACGCCGCCAGATTACCCGAATCGCCTGTGAAGAGCAGCTTGCCCGCGGTCGTTAGCACACCACCCGAAATTCCTCCGCGCCCGGGCAGAGTCCTGACTTCATGCTTCCACTTGATATCACCGGTTTTCACATCGAGCGCCCACAACGCCGACCTTGCGTCGAATGTGCTGCTCCCGCCGCCACCGTATCCTTCCGGTTCCTCCGAGGTGTCGTAAAGATATGCCAAACCGTAACCTTCGGTGCCGGTTAAATAGAAGAGCTCCGTCTCAGGATCGTAGCTGGGCGGCGGCCAGTTCGTCGCACCCAAAGGGGGCATGTCGATCATCGAGCCGTCGACCTTCGGTTCTTTTGCGGGATCGGGAATCGGCTGACCCTTGGCATCCACGCCTTTTGCCCAGTTGCCTGTACCTGAAAACGGCTTGGACACGAGATTCTTGCCGTTCGTTCGGTCAAGCACAAAGAACCATCCGCAGCGCGCTGCCTGCGCCAGCAGCTTGCGCGGCTTCCCGTCGATCGTCACATCGAACAACACAGGAGTCTCGACGTTATCCCAGTCGTGGGTATCGTGCGGCGATGCTTGAAACCACCACACGAGTTTGCCGGTATCGGGATTCAAGGCCACGATGGAAGCCGTCCAGAGGTTCGCTCCTTTACGGCTCTGCCCTGCGAAGACCGGATTGGCATTGCCGGTTCCCCAATATAAGAGGTTCAGCTCCGGATCGTAGGTGCCAGGCAGCCAGGTCATCCCGCCACCATGATCCATTGCGCCCTGATTGGGCCAGGTATCCGAACCTGGATCGCCAGGCTTTCGCGGTTCGCTCCACCAACGCCACTGCAGATCGCCCGTTTCCGGATCACGCGCGTCAAGATAGCCGCGCACGTCCATCGCGTCGCCCCCCACTCCGATCATTACGTGATTCTTGATAATCAGCGGCGCCATGGTCGTGAAGTACTGCATCTTCTCGTCCGCGACCTTCTTCTTCCATCGCTCTTTCCCGTTTTTTGCTTCGAGCGAAATGAACCAGCCGTCCGGGGTTAAGAAATAGAGCCACTGGCCGTACATGCCGACACCGCGCTGGCCTGTGAGGTGCCCGCCGTGATCTTCGAAGTCGTACTGCCAGATGCGCTCGCCGGTGCGCGCGTCCACCGCGAACACATGATCCGGAATCGTAAAATACAGGACGCCGTTCACCATCAGCGGTGTCGACTTAATCACCGGATTTCCGATGCCGCGTTGCGGGCCGATACCGGTGATTCTGAACATCCATTGAATTTTCAGCAAATCAATATTCGATTGCTTGATCTGATCGAGGGCGCTGAACCTGCGCCCCGAATAATCTCCGTTGTAAGTCGGCCAGACATCCGGCGGTTGATGGAAAAGCGTGAGCGCCTTCGGGTCGAGTCCCTGGGCGCAGAGCGATACTGCAGCGAACAACACCAGGAATGAAAGTCTCGTCATTTGAGAGTCAATAGATAAGCCGTGACATTGTGCAGATCCGAATCGGTATACTTTGGCAGGAGTGCACGGTGCCCGGCAAGCCGATCATCGACCTGCACTCGCACTTGGTTGCGCGGCCAGGAGTGATATTCACCATTCGCGTCTCGCAGTGCAACATCGAAATCGTCCAACCTCACGACTGTGCCGGAGAAGGTTTCGCCTGAGGCGGTAGTGACTTTGGCTTGGCCCGCGTCTTTGCCGGCAGGCCAGATGAATCTCGCCTGCATGGCGAAGGCTTGCGGATATTTCAGTCCAATTTTTGCCAGATCACCGGTCGCGGAATGGCAACCCGCGCAGTTTGCTTGAAAAAACGCCTCACCCTGTTTCGGATCGCCGCCGCTCTGACTTCGCTGGCTGGCATAGAGATTGGCGTAGAGACCTCGATTCGCGGCGTTGTTGACCTGCTGGTGAATGTACTCGGCGATGTCATAAATTTCATCCTGCTTCAAAGTTGGGAAAGCAGGCATGCCCGCCTGTGGCCGTCCATTTTTGACCACTTCCGCGATATCGTGTCCTTTTTCATCGTGCAGAACAAGCGTGGAACGTGTCAGGTTGGGGCCTTCGGCACCGCGCGCGTTTGCTCCGTGGCAGGCAGCGCAATTCTGTTTGTAAAGCGGCTCGCCCAGCTTCACTGCCGCCGGGTCCGGAGGCGGACCTAGCCCTAGAAACTCACCTACGTCGCGCTGCTGGGCCGACAGTTGAAAAGCGCCGATAATCACCAATAGGGCGGCTGGTTTCAGGATCGCGATCCACAAAGATTTATCTCGTCTCTTCCATTCAGTTATACGATTACCGTTCTGGCGGGAAATCGGGTCGATCTCATTCGTGGCGCAGCGCGGCGAGCGGGCTGATGCGCATTGCCCGCAGAGCTGGGGATAACTCCTCTCCTTTCTCCTCTTCTCTCTCTTTCCCTTTCCTTAAACCGAGATCAACCACGGCAATCAACGCAGCCATCCCTAATACCGTCCAAAACGTCGCTCCGCTCCGCGCCCAGGGCCATACGAATCCCGATTTCCCGCGTCAGTTGCGAAACCGAATAAGCCGTCACTCCATAGACGCCAGTTCCGACTAAAACCAGGCCGATACTCGCAGAAACATCCATGAGCACAACGCTGAATTGCGGCCGCGAGTACGAGAAATCGTGCAGCATGCTTTCGACTGTTCTGGTTTTGTATTGGACCGCATTACTGTTGACCGCATGAATTTCTCGCCAGATGGTATTTGTCATTCGCGTACTATCCGACGAGGTACGGACCAGAATGTTCGGAAACCCCAGATCACTCACGGTCAGCGGAATGAAGGCTTCCGGCTCGACGCTCTCTTCGGGACCGCGGTTCGCCACGTCCGCTACTACGCCAACGATGGTAAACGTGGATCGGGGTTCGTATCGGGCGCTTCACGCAGACGGCTTAACGTTACGCGCTGGCCAATTCGGTCCCGTCCGGCAAAATACTTGCGCACGAGGGTTTGGTTCACCACAGCCACTCTGCGGCGCTCGAGACATCCTGCTGCGTAAAAAAGCTTCCTCGCAGGAGCCGAAAACCGATAGTACGGAAGTAGTCCTGCGAGCAGAGATTAAACGAGCCAGTTTGCTTTTCCATCTCTGTTTTACCTGAGGCTTATCTCTGTTGAGAAACCGTCGTAAGGAGGTGCGCTGCTTGTAACGGAAGCTGCGATCACTCCGGGAAGCCCATTCAGTTTGTCGGCAGCTGCCTGGAAGAATTGATGCTTACGAGCAGCGCTCGCATTTGGCAATAGCAGTTCCATCAGCAGCAAGTTGCGTGGATTAAAACCGAGATCGACCCCCATCTCCGCAAAAAAACTTCGCATCAGAACACCGGCGCCTGCCAACAGAACCAAGGACAGAGCCACCTCAGCTACAACTAGCGAGTTGCGAAACTTACCGCGGCCAATACCACCACCGGCGCCTTTGGCGGAAGATGCCAGGCTGGGCGCCAAATCCCGGCGCGTCGCAAACAGCGCGGGTGCGACGCCGAACAGCAAAGCAGTCAAAACAGCTATCGCCAGACAGAAAATCAAAACCGGAAGCTTATCGCAATCTCGGTCTCGTTCGCTAGTGTGTAGGGAGGAATGAAACACGTTAGCGCTTTCACGCCGCCATAGGCGATAACCGCTCCAAGTGCGCCACCACAGGCAGCAAGTAGAATGCTCTCCGACTAATCAATGACGCATAATTTGAAAGCGTGTTGCACCCACTGCTGAGCGAATCGCAATTTCATGCTCACGAGCCGTGGCGCGCGCTAACAACATATTGGCGACGTTGCAGCAAGCGATCAATAGCAGTAAACCGACGGCGCCAAAGAGCGTATACAAGACCCAGCGAAACTTTCCTACCACCCAGTCAATGACATTGATCACTTTTACCTTGAACTTCTTGGGATAGCGATCGGGATAGCGCTGGGCTAGTCTCTTTGCAATGACGTTTAGTTGTGCTTCGGCTTGTGGGAGGCTGATGCCCGGTTTTAAACGAGCCTGGAGCCAGAAGCCCTTTCCCTTC
Source organism: Terriglobia bacterium (assembly GCA_963738555.1). Lineage (GTDB taxonomy): Bacteria > Acidobacteriota > Terriglobia > Bryobacterales > Bryobacteraceae > Bog-105. The sequence goes on along the minus strand of CAVTXN010000001.1, from coordinate 96,574 downwards.
CCGTTGGGATCACTGAGACTCGCGGCGTCCGGAATCCAGACGTCGGCATTGTTCCAACCAAAATGCGGAGGCATTACGCCAATCACATTCATTGGACGACTATCGAGAACGATCTGCCGCCCGATTACCGACCGATCCGCGCTGAAGTATTTCATCCAGGCGGCGTAGCTCAGAACGGCGACGGGAGTTGCACCCGCTTTGACATCATCCGTTGTAGTCGTTCGGCCGATCAATGGCGGGACACCTAGGAAATGGAACGTATTCGGCGTAACGGCGCAACCGTAAAGTCCTCGGTGCGGTCCGTGGCACGATATACCATGTCGTTTGAATCCATCGCCGACAGCCTCTTTGAAAATGTTGCTGCCATCTACATACTCACGGAATTCCGGTACGGATAGCGCTCCCCTGGCGACCTTGTCGCGCTGGGTGTCTTGGATGACGACGTCAACCATGCCGCGGGGATCTGTGTACGGAAACGGATTCAGCAGCACGTTGTAAATCACGCTATACATCGTGGTAACCGCGCCGATGCCGGTCGCCAGTGTGCATATGGCTAGTACAAAGAACCCAGGACGCCGCAGGTTTTCGCGAAACGCATAGCGAAGATCGCGGCAGAGCCACTGCATAGCTAACAAAGTACACCGTAGATGATGAGCCTCATCCGCCGGTTCCTCGCTATTCTTGAAATATATGCGTTTGATGGGCCTTTTCGTAGCGGCCCCGTACCTGTTTTTTGCTGCATCCTCTCTTAGCGCGGCTCCTCTTCCGTCCTGTACTTCCGGAGCGCGTTCTTTTCTTCCATGCGAGCTGACGTTTAACTTTACTCCGTCTGATTTGCCCCCTTCCACTTCACCTTACAAGGACGACTTGCTTCGGGTTGAGTTTCGCTCACCCACGCACAAAACATACCTGATGCACGCTTTTGCCGAAGGAAGTCTGCGGGTCCGGTTCAGCCCGACGGAGCCCGGCACCTGGACTTATCACGTCTTATCAGAGATCGCCCGCTACAACGATAAAGAAGAAACTTTCACCGTGGCCGATAGCGGATTGCCGGGTATGGTCAGCGTCGCTAATCTCCGGCACTGGTGGACAAATGGCAAGAAGCCTCACCTCTGGCTGGCTGCTGCCGCGCCGTTTCTCAGTCTCAGTGAGCCCCAATGGGAAAGCTGGCTCGATGCGCGCAAGCATGACGGTTTCACTCACATTCGCGGGACGCTGCTGACCTTGTCGGGACCCACGAAGCCGTTCGGTGCGGGCGCTCTTCCAAATACCGCCTATTTTTCCGCCCTTGACGAACGGCTGCTCCCCGCCATCGATCGCGGATTTACTTTGGACTTATTACTTGCCGATCAGGAGTTTCTTGCGTCGGGAGCATTTGCAAATTTCGACCAGCAGGAACCGGTCATCCGTTATCTGGCGGCGCGCTACGGCGGCCTAAATGTCACCTGGCAGGGCATCGAGAAATTCGAGGACGTCGACCACGCGCGCGCTTTGCTTAAGACCCTGGGCGGGCTTCTGCAAAAATACGATGGTCTCAATCACCCGCGCACAACCGACGCCCGCAACTCTGGTTTCCCGCTCCTGAGTGACGGCTGGATGAATTACCTGATCGAGGCCTCGCCCAACCCACAGCTCGGCGCAGTAGAGCATCAGTTCACAACTCAACCCGAGGTTCACGTAATTCAAGCCGTCGAACCCGACGCTTTCCGTCACGAACTCTGGCACTGCACGACGAACGGAGAATATCCGAGCATCTCGTTCCAGAGTTTGCAAAACGAAGCCAACGTCAAAGCTATTCAGGCGTGGTCGCACGTGATCGCTGAAACGCGTCACTGGGAGCTGGAACCTTACTTCGATGTCGACGGCGCGCGCGCTGTGGGTCTCAATGAAGTCGAATACCTTGCATATGCGCAGACTCCAGGGATTGTGGAGATTACGCTCCCGCATCACAAGTACAATCCCGTTTGGGTGAACCCGGCCAACGGCGAAGAACTCGAGCTGAAGAACTATCGCGGCGAGGTTTTCAGCCGCCCAACGCCCGACAACTCTCACGACTGGATCCTTTGGGTACCACGCGACGGCGAGAAGGAAGCACGCGCAAAATATTACTACTTCGAATCAGAAGATCCGCCGATTCAAGAAGTTGAAAGCGATAGTTCAAAGATTCCTTTCATATTGGTCGATCCTCCGGGCGAACGAATTAGCACAGCGATCCCAATCCCATACAGCGTCAAGATTACGCGGGCCAATCGCGCGAGCCGCCGCATGCAATATGCCTGGTGGGCGGAAGCCGTCGGCGGAACAGAAGGTCCGCGGTTACTGGGGTTGGGAGACTCAGGTACCTTCACGATCCCTAAGACCCTCGTGAAGGATTCAGGTACCGCTTTAAACCTGCGCGTATTTGCAATTAACGCCAACGGGAAAGCGTATGAGCTCGACCGGATCTATCAAATTCAGTGAAGATTCTCGCACTGGACACGAGCTCGAATTTCGCCAGCGTTGCCGTTCGAGCAAATGGCGACGTTCTTTCGGAGGTGAGGCTGGAATCGAATGAAGGTTTTGCACATCTCATCTTTCCTGCGATCGAACAATGCAAAAAGGAAGCCAAGCTCGATCTGGTGGAGATTGACTGTTTCGCCGCCGCGAGCGGACCGGGATCTTTTACCGGAATCCGGGTAGCGCTTTCCGCGATTAAAGGTTTGGCGCATGCTATGGGCAAGCACGCGATGGGGATTTCGAACCTGCGCGCCTTATCGTCATTCGGCAGCCTGCCCGATTCACTCCGGGCGGTGATGCTGGATGCCCGGCGGGGCGAGATCTATGCGGGCGTCTACAATCACGACCTGGAGTGTGTCTCACCAGAAGTGGTTATGCCATTTTCGAATTGGATGGCTACTCTGAACAGGGCACAGGTATACGAATTCATTTCGTCTTCTGGGGTGGATTTGCAAGGCACACCCTTCGCCGGGGCGAAGTGCACAACAGCAGAGAGGTTTCTGGCGCGCGCGGTTGCGCTTTGTGCCGAAAAGGACGGCGCGCAGGGGAAGTGGCTTGATCCAGCTGCAGTCGATGCGAACTATGTCAGGCGATCAGACGCCGAGCTCTTCTGGCGCGAAGGTTAAGTGCAGGTGCGTCATGGCCACTCCCTGGCGGTTGTGGCTCAGTTATCCAGCTCTATCCAGGCCGGAGCGTGATCGCTGGCGTTCTCTTCCCCGCGCACCCACCGGTCGACGCCGCCGGCCAAAAGTCTCCCCGCTATAGGAGGCGAAAGCAGAAAGTGATCGAGCCGCATGCCTTTGTCGGCAGGCCAGCGATCACGCTTGTAATCCCAGAATGTCCAGAGCGGTCCCTCTGGCTGCAGCGTGCGCAGAGCGTCGGTCCAACCTTGGGCAAGCAATCGCGCGAAGGCCTGCCGGCTCGCAGGTTGAATCAATGCGTTGTTATCCAAAGAGCGCGTCGGATAGATATCCTGCGGGGTCGGAACGACGTTGTAATCGCCGGCCAACACGACCGGTATACCAGCCGCCATGAGTTCCGCGGCGTATGTGATCAGACGTTCGAACCAGGCCAGCTTGTAAGTAAACTTCGGACCGGGCTGAGGGTTGCCGTTCGGCAGGTAGATAGAGGAGATCAAAATCCCATTTACGGCCGCTTCGATATAGCGTGCCTGACGATCGCCAGAATTGCCGGGCAGGCTCGAACGCGTTAACACCGGATCACGATGGCGCGCGAGAATGGCCACGCCGTTCCAGGAACGTTCTCCTTCCCACACGGAGTTGTAGCCAAGACCCTGGAGAGCGCGCATGGGAAAAGCGTGTTGCTCGGATTTCAGCTCCTGAAGACAGACGACGTCAGGTTCGGCCTTATCAAGCCAAGCCAATAGGTTTTCCAAGCGCTTATTGATGTTATTGATGTTGAACGTGGCGATTTTCACGGTGCAGCACCTCGACGCGACCTGCCCAAACGGCTGATGCGCGCACACCTCCAGTCACGCAACATTGAAGCATGGCCCTACCCATACCCGGCCGTATTGCAGAGGCACTGCGCAAATCCACGGTGCAGGTGAGAGGCGAGAACGCTCGTTTCCATGGCGCTGGTTCGGGAATTATCATTTGTCCCGACCAGATCGTTACAAACGCTCACGTCATCCAAAGCCGCGACTGTGTGATTGAGGGCTGGGAAGGAAAACTTGTCAAAGCTTCAGTGATCAAAGAGGATCGCCGGAGAGATTTAGCTCTGCTTTCTGCCCCCAGCCTCAATGGAGCCCCAGCAATACTCGGCGATTCTGATGCCCTTTGTCCGGGCACTGCGGTCGTTGCGGTTGGCAATCCTCTCGGATTCATTGGAGCTCTGTCAAGCGGCACTGTGCAGCGGACCGTCAACCTCAACGTGGGTTTCGGGAATAGCGTGCGTCAGAACTGGATTTGTTCGAGTGTTCGCCTAGCGCCGGGCAACTCAGGCGGGCCGCTGGCGAACTTGCGGGGGGAAGTAGTAGGCATTAACACTATGGCGGCCGCCGGTGGACTCGCTTTCTCCATTCCTAGCCGCGTTGTTCAGGCTTTTCTAGCGCACGAGACGAGTTCGATGAGCCTCGGAGTGGTTGTGCGGCCACTTAGGATGAAAGACAGAGAAACCGGTTTCTTGATTCTCAAGCTGGTATCGGGCGGTGCTGCCGAAACTGCTTCGTTGCTGGTTGGCGATATCTTGGTGGCCGCTGATGGTAAGCCGTTTCGATCGCACGATGATCTGTTGGCCGCTATCGAAGAATGTGCCGATTCCGTCCTGGAACTTACCTTTTTCCGCCAGAGTCGCAGTGCGAGACGAGTCCACGTCAAACTTTTGCCTACACATCTTCAGCACGCGGCGTGATTTTTCTGCGAATCTCGTAGCGCGGCGACGAGAACGCGACTTCAGGCGGATGTGAGCGCAGAGATCGGTGGAAGTTGCTCGTCCGGCATGTAACCGACAAACTGGTCGAGCAGAACGTTTCCTTTGTAATTGATTTCCTGATGAATGCCGATCGAAGAGGTGTAATACGCGAAAACAGCCGAATCTTTTAGCTGACCGAAAAACTTCTCGGGTTCTGTTTCCTTATTCGCCTCGTTCTCGTCGAACTCCCCATGCTTCTCCTTGGCCGACATCTTCTCGAGTACAGCTATTTGCTGCTTCTTCGAGGTCCTGAGAAACGGCTTGTCATGGAGAGACTGCGATAACTGATCGACTGACGCCAAGCCTTTACGCCAGGAAGTTTTCTCTTCCGGCAAAAAGGCCTCGGCCACCGATCTATCCAGGAACGCAGCGACGCCCGCATCATGCGCGCCCGGGGAGTGATCGTCGGTGGGAATAATAAGTTCGGTGAGGGCGTCGAGGAGTGCAAATTCGTCCTTCGTAAAAAAGAGAGGCGCGCCGGGCTCAGGGGCGGCAAGAGCGAGCGGAGCACCGAGTCCGGCGAAAGATAGCAACTTGATCAGCTCGCGCCGATTGAGATCGAGGCTCATCAGATTTCCCCTTTCTTCATCTGGTCGGCCAAATAGTCGCAAGAGCGCCAGCACAGGGCCATGATGGTCCAGGTCGGATTCTGACAGGAAGCGCTGACATGGGTACTGCCATCCACAACGAACAGATTCTTCACATCGTGAAACTGCTGGAATTGGTTGACTACTGAGGTCTTGGGATCATTGCCCATGCGCGAAGTACCTAATTCGTGAATAGACCAGCCTTCGGTCTCCATTTTGCTGGAGGAAGAAAGCACCTCGAATTTAGCGGCATCGAACATTTCGCGGCCGCTGGCAGCCATATCCTCACACATCTTCCGTTCGTTTTCGCCGAACTTATAATTGAAGCGCAAAACGGGGACACCCCAAGCATCTTTCACATCGGGATCAATCGCAACTTCGTTTTCGTAGCGGGCCAGAACTTCGCCGAAGCCGCCGATGCCGATGGTTGCTCCGGCCATTCGGCGCACATTTTTCTTGTATTCTTCTCCGAAGCCGGGAGTATCGAAGGCGCTTCCCGGGACCATACCGCAGCCGCCGCCGCCTTCGAAACCGTAACCCCGGAGAAAATTTGATTTGTTGTTTGTGTCGAGATTTCGGAAACGCGGGATATAAAATCCGCCCGGCTTGCCATCATCGAGCGTACGCGGTTTCCCAACCAAGGCGGGCATGAAGCCTGCGACCGAGGGTCCCATCACATGCTCACAGAAGTTATGACCGGCGTGACCGCTGGAATTGCCGATTCCGTTGGGGTAAGTGGTGGATTTAGAGAGCAAGATAAGCCGCGCCGACTCGAGCGTGGATGCGGCGAGAACAACAGTCTTGGCCTTTACCTGATAACTTTTGCGCGTTTCGCTGTCTAAAAAGGACACACCGGTGGCCCTGCCAGTATCCTTGTCGACGGTGACTTCGTAGACTGTAGCGTTGGTCCGCATCGTGAGATTGCCTGTATCGTAAGCGGGTCGAATAAGCCCTGTCGGAGAGTCGAAGGCGGCATGAATGTCGCAACCGCCGACGTGACGATCACAGGCGCCGCGTCCATAACAGCGGCTACGGTACTTGTTGTGCTTCAGACCATCGGTGGTGACGCCGGCCCGATAGGGCGTCAGAGTGCGATTCATCCCTTTGAGGGTTTCCCGCATGTGAAGCTCAGCATAAGTGAGCCTGATAGGCCGCTGGAATTTTCCGTCCGGCAGCCATGGCAAGTTTTCGGGGAAGCCGGAAACGCCGAGGTACAAATCGACCTTGTCATAGTAAGGCTCGATATCGGCGTAGCTGATCGGCCAATTCTCGCCGTAGCCGTCGCGGTCTTTGGCTTTGAAGTCGTAATCGGACAAACGAAGCGCAAGCCGGCCCCAAATGGTAGTTTTTCCACCCACGACGCGTGAACGCACCCAGGCGTATTTCGTGCCGGTGTAAGGGTTCTCTTTTTCATCTACGACGAGCGTCTTACTATAATCCGTGCCGCTCCAACCTTGAACGTAGGAGGTGACCTTCTTATAAGGCGAATTCTGCGCATAGGGAAGAGAGCGAAAGTTGTATTCTGCAGCAGTAAGCGCGTGGTAATCGTAGGGCATCCGTCCACGGCGAGGATGATCATACGGCCACTCCATGGAATGAAGAATTTTGCCGGTGTCCTGATATTTGCCGGCTTCGAGTAGCAGCACTTTGAGGCCATGCGAAGTAAGGACATGGACAGCCATGCCGCCCGCCGCGCCGGAGCCGACCACGACGGCGTCATACGTGGTATTCAAATCAACTTCAGGGTTGGAAGGAGGAAATTGTACGAGCATTACGCGCGCCTGACACTTGAATTGTATTCCTTCCAGTTCGGGGTAGTTACTTGAAATACCAAGGGATGTTTAACACGGAAAGACGGTCGTTGCCTTTGAGGAGGAGAAGCGCCTTCAGGGATGTCACGCGTTGCGAGTGCAGAAAGTAGTTGTACCAGCGGTGCTCTACCAGTTCAGGAACGACGGCGATAACGCGCCGCCGCGGATTGTCTTCGGATAATTTGATGACGTAATCCACGATCGGATAGACGACAAAGCGGAAAGGCGATTGGAGCACGACCAACTGAGGAGGATCTGTTCCAGCTTGGCGAGCGGGCTCAGCCACGTTGCGCTCAAAGGTTTCGCAAAACTCGGCTGGTTTATCCTCCTCGGTAACGTAAAGGCAGGTTACCTCTTTTGAAATAGCGAGCGAGGCGCATAAAGCCTGTTTCGCGAGTTTGCTCCACTGCTGCAGGGGCACTACAACGAGCGGTTCTTGATTACCCGTCAAATCCAGCGGCTGCGGGCTATCGATTTCCCGTTGAATATTGCTGTAATGCCGCCGGACGCCATACATCAGGAGTAAGATCGCAGGGATGGTGACGACAGTGATCCAGGCGCCTTCTACAAATTTCGACAGGATGACCACAACAACCGTCGCTCCGGTGGCGGCAGCGCCGAGTCCATTGACGAACATCTTGCGCCGGGCGGCGGGACCTCCTGTTCTGCGCCAATGAGCGAGCATTCCAGCTTGTGACAGAGTAAAAGCGAGGAATGCGCCCACAGCATAGAGCGGGATCAGCCGGTCAGTCACACCTCCGAAAACAATTAGAAGAACGCCGGTCAGGAAGGCGAGCACCCAGATTCCCTCGGAGTACACGAGCCTGCGGCCGCGCGTTGCGAAAGACACCGGAAGAAAGCGATCCTCCGCGATAACACGGCAGACTCTCGGGAAATCCGCGAAAGCCGTATTAGCCGAGAAAATCAACACCAGCAAGACGGAACAGATCGCCACGTAGTAGAACCAGCCTCGGCCGGAAACCGCCTGAAACAACATCGAGAGAATACTTTGATAGTCGTTTCCATTCGGGTCGGTGGCAACGATGCGGTATTGACGGACCAGGTAGGCGATTCCGGCGAGCATCACGATCAGGCAGGCAATGATGATGGCGAGTGTGCGTTGGGCCGTTTTGGTGGTCGGCTCGCGGAATGCCTTGACGCCGTTGCTTACTGCTTCAACACCCGTCATGGCGGTACAGCCGCTCGAAAAAACTTTAAGCAGCAGCCAAACGCTGGCGGCGCCCGCAACAGTATGCGAAACAGGCGGAGGTACGACTGGAGCCGGCGATCCGCCACTGAGCAAACTCTTCGCGACGCCGAGCAAGATCGCGGCGAACATGCAGGCGATGAAGAGATACGTGGGCAGCAGGAAGACGCTACCGGACTCGCTGATCCCGCGCAGGTTTACAAGCGTGATGATGACGAGCGCGATCAGACATAGAGGAAGAGTTCGCGGATGCAGCGAAGGAACGGCTGAGGTCAGCGCGCCGATGCCAGCGGAGATACCAACCGCCGCGGTGAGAACGTAATCGATCATCAGGGCCGCCGCGGCCACCAAACCCGAGAAAGTACCCAAATTCTCGCGAGCAACGGTATACGATCCACCGCCGCCCGGGTAGGCAGCGATTGTCTGGCGATACGAAAAGAAGACGATCAGCAGGAGGGCGATAATGCTCAGACTGACCGGGACAATGTATGCCAATCCAGCCAATCCCAGCGGTATCAGCAGTGTCAAAGCTGCTTCGGGCCCGTACGCGGCGGAGCTGAGGGCATCGAGTCCGAAAATCGGGATGCCTTTGGTTGCGCCGATCTGCTGGGCTCGCTCGTCAGAGGTCGCAATCGGGCGACCTAATAGAAAATCGATGATGGACAAAGCGGAGGGCTCGTTCAGCGCTCTGCGGCAGGCTGAAGCAGGCTGCCGATTTGTTCCGATATGAAGTGCGTACCGGAGGCAAAGACCAATTGGGTGCCGTCGACGCCATACAGGAATCCATCGGTGTCATGGACCGGACTCTCTACGGTTTTCCAGCCCGCTTGAGTAGACCAGACGAACAATCCTGCATGATGCGTGTCTTGCACTTGCCAACCTACCTCCATTAGTAATTTGCCGTCTGGCGACAAGGCCGCCTGCCGCGCGTACTCGTTTGAACCCTGCTCGATATCCGGTAGTCCAGTCTGGTAAATGGCAGCTTTGCCGGTCTCTTTATCAATCGACAGGAGAGTGCGGGAGCTCGGTAACCAGGCCCAAGCTCCACGAGAGGTCAGCCCAAATGAGGTCTGGCCGCCGTGCGAAATATCTTCGTCCATCGACCAACTATTTTGCGGCTTGACGAAGTCTCGGATTACGGAGCCAGTGCTGTCGAATTCAGTGAAGACGGAATCCGCCGGGTTTTTCGAGTCAAAGTCATTCAGTGTCCACAAATGTCCCTGCGCATATCGATCTCGAGGGACTCGATCGGTGATCGATCATTGAGCAGCACATTCCGCTGTAGAGATCCGCTCCAATCGAAGTACAGCAAAAGGGCGACGGGATCTTTGCTTCCGGTCGTATACACCGCAGCGACCGCGATGAAGCCGGGCTTTCGGGCTGACACATCATAGATGGAAACGCCGGAGGCACTCGGGTCTGCCGTCCATATTGCGTCCATGACTCTGCAGGTTGAGAGCTTGTGGCCAGAGCTATCGAAGATCCTGATAACAGCGTCAGGATCGCTGATCTCGCTGAAGTTGGGAGTATCGGGAGGTTCCGCGCTCCGCCAAAAGATTTGGAAACCATTTTCAAATTTGTTTGGAGTATCGGTCGCGTTAGGCGCGGCAACTGTGATATTGGCGTCCTGCGCAGGACTGCCTGCTGGGAAACCGAAGAGAGCGGCTACGACTGTCGATAGCAGCAATGGAAGTGCAAAGCCGTTCATGCGCTTATCCCAATTCACGCGTTTGTGCTTATCGAAGTTTATCTCAGAGTTCTAAGTCTCAGGCGAGCAGTAACGGATCTAATATCTCTCGACTACATCGATTTGGCGCTCGCATAGTGGTCGCCAACCTGCACAGAGGGGTAGGCACATCGATTTGGAAATTCGCGGAGGGAGCACGTGGCAAGATTTTGCGGCAAGTGTGGATACCCGTTGCATGAGGCCTTTGACTTCTGCGGCAATTGCGGAACAAATCAGAAAGATGCGCCCAGTGTCGCGACACCCGCAGACCTGGTGAATCGCCAAAATGCAGCAGCCGCAAGGGTTCCGCAGAAATCGAGGGGCGTGCTCAGAATGGTTTTTGCAATCCTGCGCAGCGTAAAGACGTTCTTCCGCACACCCGACCGAAGAGAAGTATCTGCCCGCTCGTGATTAGGGTAAAGGATGTAGGTCCTGCCCTTGGTAGACGAATTGCATTACCAATCGCGCGAGCGGTTTGATTTTTGAACTGCCCCTTATCGGGCAATTGCCTGAAAACGGGCAGCACTCTGACCTGTTTAGGAATCAGACCGGCCAGCCAGGAGAACGAATGAATAAACAAATCATCACTTTTTTGTCCGCGTCGTTGTTTATCCCGCAGCTAATGTTTGCCGACGCCAGTTATCAGGAGACTACCGAGATTACCGGAGGCTCTCTGCTCGGCATGATGAAGATGGCAAGCGTGTTCAGCTCGCGGGCGAAGCAGGCGGAAGCACCTACTACTTCCACAGTAATGGTTCATCAGAACCAGATGGTTCGCGTCAGCCCGTTATCCACGGAGATCATTGATCTGGACAAACAGACGATCACCCATATCGATAATCAGAAGCGGCAATACTCGGTGGTGACATTCGCGCAGATGCAGGAAGCGATGCAGCGCGCGTCGGAACAAATGAAAAAGAGCAAGGAAGAGAAAAACAGCGGGAACAATTCTGCCAATGTCAGCTTTAGTGCCAAGGTACACGACACCGGGGCAACGAAGCAGGTGGAGGGACGCGATGCGAAGGAAGCCGTGATGACGCTTTCAATGGATGCGACGTCGACGGATGGCTCCAATCAAAAGGGTTCACTGGCGATTGCGAGCGACATGTGGCTCATTTCGGATGCCCCAGGCTACGACGAAATTCGCAGCTTCAATATGCGGCTTGCGCAGGCCCTCGCAGTAGATATGGATACGAGCGCTATCACCTCGATGTTGAACTCGCAGCCGGGCGCCGGACAAGCAATGGCCGATATGAAAAAAGAGATGGCCAAAATGACCGGAATCCCCGTGCTGCAGGTGACGCGCATGGGAATGACCGCGAATGGCGAGCCACTATCTCCCCCGTCGGCAGATCCGTCGCAGGCGCCGGCAGCGGACGCGAACAAACAATCAGATAGCGGCCAGAAGTCGGGCGGATTGAGGGGTGCGCTGGGCGGAGGCGGATTTGGATCGTTGATGCGCCACCGATCGAGCCAAAACTCCCAGAGCAGCGATGCATCAAGTTCGCAAAACGGCGGCGCCCAGCAGGGGGTGTTGCTCGAGACGTCCACGCGGCGCTCGAAGTTTGCCACCGGCAGCGTCGACATGACGAACTTCCAGGTGCCTGCCGGGTTTACGCAGATCGAATCGCCGGTGAACCGGGCCCGATAGCAATTACTCGTCGCGGATGGCAGTTGCGGGATCCACGCGAGCGGCCTGGAGCGCGGGAACAAGGCAGGCGCAGCAGGCGACTGCCAGGATCAAAAGCGGAATCACAACGAAGGTTAGTGGATCGTTAGCAGGGACGCCGTAGAGCCAGGCTTGAAGGGAACGGGTCAGCAGAAGAGCTGCGGCGATTCCGCCCGCGAGTCCGATGGCGACGAGGTTTAGACCTTGCCGGCCCACCATCACGAGCACTTGTCGCGAGGACGCACCGAGCGCCATTCGCAAGCCGATCTCCGGCGTTCGCTGGCGGACCGAGTACGCCATCACTCCATAGATTCCGATCATGGCGAGGAAGACGGCGAGCGCGGCAAAGCTCGTCATCAGGACCATTTGGAAGCGGCGTTGCGCATTGGCTTCGGCTACCCGCTCGCGCATGGTGTGGATGTCGTCAAGGGCGAGCGCTGGATCGAGATCGTGCAACAGCTTGCGCGCGGCCGGGATCATGAGTTGAGGCGGTAGCTTCGATTGCAATGCGAAATAAAGGTTCCAGGCATCGAAGTTACGCCGGTAGGGCTCAAAGTAGGTGGGGCGCGGCTTTTCTTCCAGCGTAGAGTGCCGGGCATCGGCGACCACTCCGATTACCTGCTGCCATGGCCTGTTTGCCGCATCGTGGTGCGATCGCAATTGAGCCCGAAGTGGATCGGTTCCTCGCAAAAATGCATCGACGAATGCCTGATTCACGATTACGACAGAAGGTGCATCCTTTATGTCATGCTGATCAAAGTAGCGGCCCGCGAGAAGATGCATGCCGAACGCCGCGAGATACCCAGGCGTTACCCAGCGGGAGTCGATCATGTCCTTGGGCTTCGCGCCATCTCTAATCTCGATATCGCCGACACTCTCGGAGTGATCCAGCGGTATGTCGCTTCCAGCGCCTGCCTGGAGCACGCCCGGAAGGTGGCGCAGACCTTCGAGGAAGTGCAGGAAGAACGCGGCGCGCTGCTCAGGTTTGCTGTAACGACCGTCGAGCGGCAAGTTCATGGTTAGAGTAGAAGCCGAGAATCCGGGGTCTTGCGCCTGCAATTTCAGATAAGAGCGGACGAGCAGTGTCGCACCCGCCAGGAGCACGAAGGAAAGGGCCACCTCTGCCACCACAAGAGCGTGGCGGAAGCGGTTCGAGGTACCAGCCATCCCTTTGTTGCCGCTTTGCTTCAGCAGGTCGCTGAGATTGGGGCGCCCAGCCGCGAACATCGGAGCAAGGCTGAAGAGAGCACCGCTCAATACGGAGATGCCGACGGCGACCAGAAGCACCGAAAAGTTGACCGATGTCTGGTCGAAGCGTGGGATGTTGCCCGGGTTGAGGCGCGCAAGCACACGCACGGCACCGAATGAGAGCAGCACGCCGGCCGAGCCGCCGAGCAGGGCAAGCACCAGGGATTCGGTAAAGAGCTGGCGCATGAGGCGCGCGCGCCCCGCTCCGAGTCCCACACGGAGTGCAATCTCCTGCAGCCTTGCGGTAACACGCGCCAACAAGAGATTGGCTACGTTTCCACACGCAATCAGCAGCACTAATCCGACCGCTGCGAGCAGCAGCCACAGCAAACGGGTAACGGGACCGAAGATGGTTTCCCGCAGCGGCACCACGAGCGCTTGCCAGCCCTGCATCGGACCTTCGGAGTAGAGGAGGGCGAGCCGGCTCTCGATGGCAGACAGTTCGGTCTGCGCTCGATGCAAAGACACGGCGGGGCGCAGGCGAGCGACAGCGGCATCGACGTTGTCGAAGTTCTTTCGGTCCGCCTTTCTTGCCGCGTCGAGCGCAAGAGGAGCCCAGAGATTCGTGCGTCCGAAGCCGGGCGCGACATAGGGGATGTCCCCTTCGAATGGATAGCCGAAAGATTTCGGCATGACGCCAACAATTGTGTATTCGTTTCGATCGACGGTAAGCCTCTGCCCAAGAATATTGGGGTTGGCGGAAAACTTTTCGCGCCATAAAGCATCGCTGATGACAACCACGTCGCTGCGGCCGGGCCGGTCGTCCTCGGGCAGGATGACTCGTCCCAATTCAGGCTTGGCTTGCAGCGTTTCAAAGAAGCGGCCGGTTACAAAACCGCATGCGATCCGGTTCACGCCGGAGCCGCGCGTCATATTGAGCATGCGATGGCTCACCATTGCCATCGACGAGAAGGAATGGCTGAGACGCTGCCAATCGTAGAAATCCGGAAAACTAGGCGCAAGCTCGCGCGGAACAACCGCACCCAGGCGGGGATTGGGCGTCCACAGATAAACCAGGCGGGAGGATCACCGTAGGGAAGAGCGCGAATCAGTACGGCGTCCACAAGACTGAACACGGTTGTGACGGCACTAATGCCGAGAGCGATCACGAGCACCGCGACAACCGTGAAGCCCGCGTTCTTGCGCAGCTGGCGAAAGGCGAAGCGCATATCCTGCGTGAAGTCGTTTAGCCAATTGGAAAGATTAACGTCTCGAGTGCCTTCGAAATGGCGCGAGGGATTACCAAATCTGCGCCGGGCTTCCCTTAGGGCGTCGTTCTCATTCAATCCGCGGGCGCGGTGTTCTTCTTCAAGCAGATCGAGATGAGTTTCCAGTTCCTGCTGAATGTCGTCGCCAAGTTTTCGCGCGAAAATGCTGTTCCAGAGTTTAGAGAAGAAAGACATATTGCCGGCCGTTAGGCGAATTTCAGAACCTGAGCAACGGCGCCCGTGAGCTCGAGCCAGCGACTCTGTTCGTCTTCCAACTGGCGTAGTCCAAGGGGCGTGATTTTGTAGAGCCTGGCTTTACGGTTGGTCTCCGTCAGACCCCACTCTGCTTTCAGCCACTTTTCGTTGGTCATGCGGTGCAGCGCCGGATAGAGCGAGCCTTCCTCTATACGCAGGCGATCACCGGTCAGCTCATGAATACGTTGCGCGATCGCATAGCCGTGGGACGCCTTCGATTTGGCCAGCACTTTCAGGATCAGAAGATCGAGCGTTCCCTGAAGGCGATCATTGTGATGTTTTGCCATCCGCTATAGCATAGCAAAGCTGGCTAGGCATAGCTAGCTTATAAGCGGCCGAATTTGGCGACTGCTTCGCGGATGGACTTGTATTTCTCGATGTAGGGATACATGCTGTGTTCGGTCTGATCGAGCTGCTGAGCTTTCTTGAGGACGGCTTCAGCATTTTCCCTTGGCACTACGACCACACCGTCCATGTCGGCGACGATGATGTCGTCTTTGCGCACCGGAACTCCGGCGCACGTGACGGGAACGTTCGTGCCGGTGACACGGAAATGATTGATGGTGGTAGAAGGCACGACGCCGCGACTGAAAACCGGGAACTGCAGTTTCGTGACTTGCGGCGTGTCGCGAATGCCGCCATCGACTACGGCGCCGGATAAGCCGCGGTACTTCATCGCAGTGCTCATCAATCCACCAAGGCCGGCGTAATCGAGTCCATTCTCAAGCACCATGACATAGACGGAGCCCGGCGCCGCTTCATCGATGGCGTCCATCATGCCCTGAATGGCTTTGGCGCCCTCTGCATTTTCTTCTCTATGAAGAAGGACGGTAGTTGCCGGGCCAGCAAATTTGGTTGTAAATAGCGGCCTCATATCGTGAGACATGTACATCTTCTTGCCATAGAGCTGTTCGATGGCATCCGAGACGGATGCGACCTCGACGAGCCGGAAACCCTCGATCAGCTCTTGGGAAGGGTTCTGCGTTTGCGCGTGTGCCGGGATGAACTTCAGCAGGAACGACGCCGGTAAGAGCAGCGAGAGGGCTAGCTTTTTGGGCATACTGTCTACAATAGAACGCGTGTTCGAAAACTCCGGCGGCGGATTGAGATGGGCACTCATCTTCTGGATCTTTCTACTCAGCGCGATCGCTTACCTGGACCGGGTGAACATTTCGATAGCGGGCAAGGCTATCGAGAAAGAGTTCCATTTCAGCAATGTTGAACTAGGTTGGGTCCTCAGCGCTTTTTTATTGGGATATGCCTTCTTTCAAGCGCCGGCGGGACGGGTTGCGGATCGGATCGGCCCCAGGCTTGTCATCACGGCAGGCGTGATCTGGTGGGGCTTCTTCACGGCGATGATTACGGTACTGCCCGCGAGATTTAGCGGCGTCCTCTGGATACTGATCGGTGTCCGATTTTGTCTGGGCGCGGGTGAAGCGGTCGTCTATCCGGCTTCAAACTGTGTGGTGGCTCGCTGGATACCAAGTTCCGAACGAGGCATCGCGAACGGATTCATTTTCGCCGGCGTGGGCTTCGGTTCAGGAGTCACATCCCCGCTGATCGCCTATTTGATGACCCATTACGGATGGCGGTCAGCGTTTATCGTGAGCGCGGCGCTAGGCGTTCTGGCGGGCGCGGTCTGGTACGTGATCGCGCGCGACAGCCCGAGTAGACATCCATGGATCCATGAGAAAGAAAGAACGGTATATCGAGGACGGGCTGCCAACGAATGCAGAGCCGACCAGGTCAGAGCGCCTGTCGTGGGGGACGATTTTCAGCAACCCCGATATCTGGCTCATCACGTTCAGCTACTTCACGTACGGCTATGCGGCGTATATTTTCTTCGGTTGGTTTTTCATCTATCTCAGCGAGGTGCGGGGGCTGGACATACGCCACAGCTCTTATTTCACGGCGCTGCCGTTCATCGCGATGGCGATCGGCTCCCCGGTGGGCGGCTGGATCAGCGATCGTCTGACGAAGAGGTATGGCACGCGCATCGGGCGCTGCGGAATTGCGGTGGTCGGGATAGGTCTGGCTTCGATTTTTATAGCGATTGGAACGCTGGTACGCAGCCCGCAATTGGCGAGCGTCGTTCTGGCGGGTGGAGCAGGGGCACTGTATCTTTCGCAGAGCTCGTTCTGGTCAGTGAGCGCGGATATCGGGGGCCGATCTGCCGGTTCAGTTTCGGGCCTGATGAACATGGGCGGGCAAATCGGAGGAGCACTGACAGCTTCGGCTACGCCTGCGATCGCGACGCACTTCGGATGGAGCGCCTCATTCCTGGTAGCTGCAGCGCTTTGTGCTTGTGGAGCAGTGGCGTGGCTAGGCGTCGAGAGGACCAGGAGCACACTGCAGGAGAGCGTGGTGGGGACAGAGTGAGTGGGGGCGCTGTACCTGAAAAATTGAATGGCAGGTCTGAACGACCTGCGCGGAGTAAACTCCACCCTCCATCGCGCGTTCCGTCACTGCGAGTGCGACAGTGATAATGCGGCTTGGAGCATGGCGCGCGCGTAAGCCATGTCGTAAACCATGCCGGTGTAGCCTCCTCCGCCCGGATACTGATTGTGGATACCCCGCTCACGGTCGACATCGAGAGCGCGCTCGTGCTCGGGATAAATCAGGTGTGAGTATTTCACTGCGACCAGCTCCCTCATGACTGCGAACATGTCGTTTTCTCCCTCATCGATGAAGACTTCCGTGTAGTCGTCGTAGGGTTTCCGGACGCGGACGTTGCGATAGTGGACGTGATTGATGCGATCTCGGGTTCCGAAGTAGCGGCAGACTTCGACCGGATCATGGCCCATCTCGCGTGTGACGCCGCAATCGAAGGTGATGCCATTGGCCGGACTGTTCACGATTTCTATCAGGTGTTTCCAACCTTCAACCGTCCCCATGATCTGGCCGGAGCCGCGGCTCAGAGCGACGGGAGGGTCGTTGGGATGCAGGGCCAGGCGGACATTTGATTCTTCGGCGACCGGTATCACGGCTTTGAGGAAGTACGTGATGTTACTCCACATTTCCGCAAGGGTATGCGCACCTTCCTGCGGCAGCGGGGGCAGATTCTTGACGCGATCCGCACTGAATGCCGTAAGGCCGGCGCCGCCCCTGCCCGTCTGCTCGTAGTAGCCTTCGATCGCGCGATGCGCGTAGAAGTTGTATTCCACGACAGGTAACCCAACCTTCCCAGCGACGCGAATCGATTGCTTCACCTTTTCGATCTCTTCGTCCCGCCCAGGTTTTCCGTAGAGAGTGTTCGGGAAGCCGGCGATCATCAGGTTTCCGAGTTCCAGGCCGCCAGTCTTGAGCTTGCTGGTAATTTCGCGTAAGCGGTCTTCTTGCCAGGGAATCGGAGGACCGCCTGACAGAACGTGATTCACGCCGATCTGCTTGATGCGCCGCATGGCCGCATCATCGAGATTTCGCAGATCGATGGGCGCGGCGAGTTTAGGAGTCGCCGTGCTTTCCTCGGGCATGCCGGGAGACAGGGCCGGCAGCGCTAGGGCAGTCGCAGAAAGTGTTTCGAGCAGCGCTCTTCTTGATAAGTGAGGGCTCACGGAGGTCATTCTACTGCCGGGCCGCCGCGAAGATTTCCGCATGTGATAGGTTCACACGCGGAGGTCTTTTTTGTTTACAACTTCTCGATTAGGTCGAAGAGAGTTTCTCGCATCCAGCCTGGTTCCGCTGGGCCTAGCGCCGCTGCTACGGGGCATGCCCATACCCAAGATCAAAGACGTGTCCGTGATCGCAACGGAGCCGGCGGGTGTGCGGCTGACGGTCGTCAAGATTCAGACCGATCAAGACGGGCTCTATGGTTACGGATGCGCGACCTTTACACAGCGAGCGGACCTGGTGGTGGATGCTGTGAACCGTTATTTGAAGCCGCTCCTCATTGGCAGGCCGACCGATGGAATCGAGGATCTGTGGCAGGCGATGTATAACTCATCGTACTGGCGTAACGGGCCGGTGCTGAACAACGCAATCGCCGGAGTGGACCAGGCGTTATGGGATATCAAAGGCAGACAAGCCGGTATGCCCGTCTACGAGCTGCTGGGCGGTAAATGCCGAAAGGGCGCGATGATTTATTCTCACGCTGCGGGGCGCGAGATTCCGGAGACACTGGATCAAGCGCGGCAAATACTGGGGCGCGGTATCAAGGCAGTGCGCCTGCAGGTGGGCGTGCCCGGAATGGCTGCCTATGGAGCAGGCTCGGGAAAAGCACAAACCTCAGAGGAAGCACCGCAGGATCCGATATTCGAGCCTCAGCCGTATGTCAGACGGACACTCGAGTTGTTCGAGGCAGCGCGGAAAGAACTGGGTCCCGATGTGCCCCTACTTCACGACGTTCACGAACGCGTGCCGCCACGCATGGCTGTGCAGTTCGCAAAGGATATGGAGCAGTACCGGTTGTTCTTCCTGGAGGACGCGCTCTCACCGGAGAACATCGACTACTTCCGGGAAATTCGGGCTCAGTGCGCGACTCCGATCGCGATGGGAGAACTTTTCAATAATCCCCACGAGTGGAATGATCTGATTCGCGAAAGGCTGATCGATTACATCCGCATTCACGTTACGGAGGCGGGAGGACTCACGCCGTGCCGCAAAATTGCCGCGATGGCGGAGGCCTTCCAGGTGAGGACGGCCTGGCACGGACCAGGCGATGTTTCTCCGATCGGGCACTGCGCGAATGTCACGCTCGACCTGGTCTGCTATAACTTCGGCATTCAAGAATGGACCTTCCCGAACGACCATTTGCAAGAGGTTTTTGAGGGGTATCCGGTGGTTCAGGATGGATACGCGCTGGCCAACGAGAAGCCCGGTTGGGGTATTGAGATCAATGAAAAGGCCGCCGCCAAGTATCCTTATGGATCCGAGACCGGATCACACAAAGCACTCAACGGCGGCTGGGGCGTAGTGCGCCGCGCCGACGGAACGGTAATTAACCAATAGGCGGAGGCCTATGATCAGAAAGTGATACGGCCCACCAGCTGGATGTTCCGGGGTTGTGTGACCGTTCCGTTCCAGTCTCCGAACTTCGTGCTTGAAGGATCGTTGTTGAACGGAATGCAATCGCCGAAGCCTGCCCATCACAAGTGAAGTAGTGATTGTTGAAGATGTTGAAAACTTCGGCCCGTATCTCCAGATTGCAACCGCTCTTTGATGTTGATCTTCTTCGAGAGCGAAATGTTGGTATCGCGGTAAGGCGTTCCCCGAACGCCGGTTACACGCGGGCCGACGCCCAGATAAGTGCCGTTGGCGAAGAGCGAAATGGGCTCGAAGGCGGCAGCGTTATATGCTGGCTGGTTTACGTTGAAACCGCTCCAGGATTGAGTCAGAACTTTCACGCCGGGTACAAGGGCCGGAATGCACTGGGCCTGAAATTGCGATAGGCACACCGCAAACCGTCGAATCGCGGAAGAATAACGGCATGCCAGAAACCAGCTTGATACTGGAGGCAAGCGTCCACCCGCCGACGATCTGGCCGAGGATACCCGAGTTGTTCAACCATCGTTTACCCGGGCCGAAAGGAAGATCGTAGACACCGAGCAGAGCGAAGCTGTGGGTAATGTCGTCCGGAGAAATCGATTTGTTGCGGCTTCCCTGGTAGGGATTGATTACGCCGCCGACTGGCGCCGTAACCTGGGCTCTCCGCAGCATTCGAGATCAGCTTGAGAAGGTGTAATTCGCGTCCAGTAAGAAGCGTTGGAAAATTGAATTCGTTTCCAGATAGAAGCCGCTTGAAAACTGCTTCTTGAAAGCCAATTGGGCGGAGTTGTATTCAGAGGTGCCCTCGTTCTCGTTTTCGCCAAAAAGACCGCCGCAGTATTGCGGGTAAGCGCACCAGGGCTTGTGCAACGGTGGGTTTACAGGTGCCCGACAGCTGGTCAGGCTCTGAACCCAGTTAGAGTACGGCACGCTGACTCCGTCGAGCGTTGTCTGACCGGGCGCAAAGACGCTATTCAGAACCGATGGGCCCGAGCGCCAACAGCGAAGGATTCAAAGCGTTGAGCGGCTGCAATCTGCGAGGGCAGGTGCGTTCCCTTGTTGCCGACGAAAGCGCAGCGCTTACTATGCTGGCTGGCGCCGATCTTGCGCTCAATGGTGAAATTGTACTGCTGCGTGTAAGAGAGATGGTTGGCGTAAGTGGGACGGTAATTTGGCCCGCTGGTGCCGTTGTCAGCCGTTGCACTGATATTGGGAGCCCGGTTGTAGGCCGGAAATCCGTTGTCCAGATAGAAAGATGGTACGTAACCGCTGAACGAATCGCCAAACGTAGACCGCGGATTGAAGCCATCGAGCGACATGCCGCCGCCCCAGCCGGGGTAAAACGCCTGCGTGTAGAAAAATGCCATAGCCGGCCCGAACGACGGTTTTATCGTCCACTTTGTAAGCCAAGCCGAGCCTGCGGAGCGAATGCCACCGTTGAAAGGTGTCTCCGGATACTGTGCGCCGAAGCTGGCAGGACCCCATTTGTTGCCCGCATATGCCAGACTGCCCGGCAGGTTTCCGGCGCCGGGATTCGGAGCGAAGCTGAAGAAGGCCAGTTGGTTGTTGGTCTCCCAACTGGGCGAAATCTGTCCCAACGCAGGCCATAATTGAGGGTTAATTTCTGCGCAGTTCTCCAGGTGTCGCCGACGAACATGGCATAGGCGCGCTGTTCCGCCCCGTATTTGGAGACGTTGTAGACATTCAAATTGCCGTTGTCGACAGCGCCGACGATGAAGCTGGCAAAGGGATCCCCGCTGCTCACATTGGGTAATCCGGTCGAGAGAGCCGAAAATCCCACTGTTCCAGATTGGTTATTGTTCGACCGGAAAACCTGCTGCAGATGGCGGAACTCGCCGCCGAATTTGATGGTGTGCGAGCCTGTGACCCAATCGATCAGCTCGTTGCCGATATACGGTGGGCCGCGTGGTCTTGTTCAGATAGCCGGGGCCTTGTGTGTTTCCCCACGAAGTCGAAATTCGTGATACCGGGAGCGCTGAAATTCGCGGCCGGAGAAGCATTGTAAGCGCCGGCGTTCGGGATCTTCGGAAGATCGTTCGGATTTTGGCCGGTGACGCGAGCCATAGCCCTCATTGCGGTTGTCATAGCCAACTGCCAAATGGCTCAAGAAGGTCGGAGTGAAGATTGTGATCCCAGTTGAGACGGCTGACCCAGGCGTCCTCCGGATTGGCGGGGCTGGAGGTGCAGAGTTCGACGGGAAGCGCGCACTGCTCGTTGGGTTGGGTTTTCTGCCGCCAAATGGTGACGATAGAAGTGGTCTTTCTCTCCCCAATAGTGATCGATCTTGTAGAGGAACTCGTCCAGATTCGAGAGGATGCCGTCGGAGACAGGAGTCGAGAGATAGTTGTTGTACGGGCCCGGGCCGGTGGGAGTCGGAAGATATTTCATCCATAGCAGCGCTAGCGGGCTCTGCTCGGAAACGGGGATCTGGTTGTTGCACGTACGGCTGTCGAATCAGACGCCGTTGACAATTTGCTCCGTTTTCGGATCGTAAAGTTGGGTGCCGAGATCAGAAAAATCGCCGGTGCGTTCCTGCACGGACGGAATTGAGACCACGGGGCGATTGGTGCCGCCGAGGCTGCGCAGATACTCGGCGTCGAAAAAGAAATACGTCTTGTGGTTCGCTCCCCAGACGAAAGGCAGGAAGGGAAGCTTGACGGGACCGCCGATAAAGCCACCGAACTCGATTTTCATTGTCTTTCGGGCGGGGATCGCCAGCGGGCCGCTGGTTCGTGAACTGCAGCGCATTGAGATCTCTTATTGCGGAGATATTCGAAACCGCCGCCGTGGAACTGGTCGGTGCCGCTGCGGGTGGTGACGATGATCTCGCCGCCGGTAGTGGTGCCGTATTGAGGCTCGTAGCTGGAGGTCAGGACCTGCACTTCGCTGACCATGTCGGGCGTCGAAGGCGAAGTCGTAGAACGAGACCATACCGCTTTGCGACATGGTGCCTTCCTGCATGCTGACTCCATCCAGAACCGCTTCATCGCCCATCTTCAGACCGCCGTTGATGCGGGAGTTGAAGGCTTGCGGACTGCTGCCGGTATTGACGCCGGGAAGAAAGGAAATGAACTGCGCCGCGTTCCGAGGCGTGCCGGCGGAAACCAGTAATGGGAGCTGATTGACTACCTGGGGAGGCACACCTTCCTGTTTCGCGCCATTGTCGTAGTTGAGCTGCGCGGCATGGGCCTTCACTTCTATTCTGGTCGAGGTGTCGCCGACATCCAGGTGGCGTCGATGCGAGCCGACTGATTGGCGAGCAACTGGATCCCATGTCTGCACATAGGTGCGAAAGCCCTTGGCTTCCACTGTCAAATCGTACGAGCCGGGAACCAGATTCGGGAAAGGCGAAGCGCCCGTCGTTATCCGTTGGACAGTCGGCTTAAGCGCGCGCTCGGCAGCGGAGATCGTCACCGCGGCTTGGGGTACAGCGGCCCCCGACTTGTCCATGACCTGGCCATCCAGACTGGCGTTTTGGCTTTGTCCAAATGCAACGACGGAACAGAGCAGCAGCGCAGCCAATGAACCACAAAAGATACGACTCGGCATCTTTTTCCCCCTAAATACAAGCGATCTTCAAACCCGACTGGAGAGGGCACGGAACCCTCGGCCGCAAAGTCGGCTATGTTTTGTATATGTACTTATATATCTTAAGTGGAGGTTTCGTCAAGACCACATACATAGATGGGATAAGTGCGCGATCAGTCTAACGGCCGGGTCTGGAACCAACCTCTGCGTTCTGGCCGCTTGACCGCCGACTCAAAATCGAGAAACCCCAAAGAAGCACTTCTTCAAGTTCTCCCAGCGGCTGAGTTCGCCCTTTTACGCAGATGCGCTTCCGATCGTTTTCCTGCTTCTGGCGAAAGGTTTGCCGGCCCAACAACCCGACATGAGGCAAGCGGTACTTGCGATTCAGCAGGCTATCCAGAGTGGAGACCTGGACGGAGCTTCGCGTGAACTCGACAATGCCTTAAAGCAGCACCCGAACGACGGAGGCCTGCTAAATCTACGTGGGATCATTCACGCGCAGCGCAACGAGATCCCACAAGCGCACAGCGATTTCGCGAAAGCAGTTCAGCTGGAACCTGGCTTGACTCCGGCCTGGCAAAATCTGGCCCGCGCCTGCCAGCTCGAAGCGGCGGCCGTCTCCTGCGCGGTGAACTCCTGGCAACACGTTCTGAAACTGAAACCCGGGGACGAAGAAGCGCTCGGCTCGCTGTCGCTTCTGTATGAACAGCAAGGAAAGTATGCGCAATCTTTGGCCGAAAGCGAGAAGCTGTCGGGGGAACAAGCCAAACGTACAGTGACTCTGGCGGTTCGATGCGCCGATCTGTGTGCGCTCGGCCGGACGCCAGAAGCGGAAAGGCTGGCATCCGAGTTAGCGTCGCGAACTGATTTTGCAGGCGCGGACTTCGACACGGTCGGTAAAGCGATGGAGTCGCAGAAATCGGCTGCCGTGGTGGTGACGCTGGTGGAAGGACTGGACCGACGCAAAGTTGCCTCAACCGAAAGCTTGCGCCGCCTGGCGATCGCCTATGAGCAGTTGCAGCGGCCGGTGGATGCGCGAAAAACTTTAGAGCGCGTTGCGGTTGCGGATCCGACCAACCCCGCGCATCTCTTAGAGCTTGCGCGCCTGGCAGACGCAGCCAAAGATTATGAAGGAGCGCTGGGCTATCTTGCGCATGCACGCGATCTGACCCCCAATAATCCGCAAATTCATTTTCTGTTTGCCATGAACGCGGTGATGATGGACCTCCCGGTCGAGGCCCGGCATTCGCTTGACCGGGCATTGGCGCTCGAGCCGAACAATCCGCAATACAACTACGCGATGGGTTCGGTCATTTTGACGACACGCGACGCGGGCACGGCATCTGCTTACTTCAAAAAGTACGTAGAGGCTAAACCGGCAGATCCGAGGGGCCATTTCGCGCTCGGAGTCGCATACTTTTCTGCGGGCGATTACACGAACGCGAAAGCGGAGATGCGAAGTGTGGAAAATGATGCGGCGACAGCGGGCGGAGCAAAGTATTTTCTGGGACGAATGGCGAGACTAGACAACAATCTCGAGGAAGCTGCGCAATATCTGCATAAATCGATTCAGCTTCTGCCGAACTACTCGGAATCGCATACGGAATTAGCGCGCGTGTTGATGCTGGAGAATCGCGATAAGGAAGCGGATACGGAACTGCAACGCGCTTTGCAGCTGGATCCAACCAGTTTTCAGGCAAATGAACGCCTGCTGGTGTTATACCGGCGCACACACGATTCCCGAGCGGAGAAGCAGTCGGAGATATTGAAGAAACTCGACCAGGAACGATCGAAGCGCGCCGAGTTGATGCTGCGTACTATCGAGGTCAGGCCCTAGCGGCATGGTCGGGATGAGAGTAGGGCTCCTCGCCCTGGCGACCACCATCGCGCTTGCGCAAAACGACGACATATTCGAACGAATCCGAGAGGCATTGGCGTCCTCCGGCCAAGGCGAGCAGGCGGTACAAGCATTAAAGGATAAGAGATTCGCGCAAGTGGAAAGCATTCTCGCGCAATCTAAGGCGGGTAGCGCGGCGGCCGAGGCAGAGTTGCTCTCCCTGCGTGCAGCGGTCGAATTCCTCGATGGCAAAATGGCAAAATCTGCTGCCACCTTCCGCGAAGCAGGCAACCTCGCTCCCTTGCGAGATGGCGATACCTTCACGTTGGCGATGGCGCTGGTCAAATTGCGAGATGACGCAGAGGCGCGCGCGATACTTGTCTCGCTCGCCGCCAAGCACCCTGACAGGTCGCTGTATCCTTACTGGCTGGGGCGGCTCGATTACGACCAGCGGCGCTACAAAGAAGCCGTCGAGAAGTTGCAAAACGCAGCACAACTCGATCCGCGCTCGCCACGTATCTGGGATAGTCTGGGACTCGCCCTGGACATGCAGGGTGAGATGGAACAAGCGCGCGAGAAGTTTGAAAAAGCGGCCAGCTTGAATCGCAGCCTTCCGCATCCCTCACCGTGGCCGCCGCAGGATTTGGGTTATCTGCTGCTGAGAATGGACCGGCTGCCGGACGCAGAGGCTAATCTCCGAGAGGCGCTGCGATATGATGCGCAGCTACCCGAAGCTCACTACCATTTAGGCCGGGTTCTGGAAAAGCAAGGGCGCGATCCGGAAGCAATTGAGGAATATTCTCGCGCAATTGCACTCGATACAACGTCCCCGGAAGCCTGTTATTCGCTGGGAACGCTTTACCGAAAGCTCCATCGAAATGCCGAGGCGGCCGCCATGTTTTCGGAGTACAAGAAGCGAAAAGATGCCGGGACAGAGGCGGCCGTGGAATCGCATTAAAGACCGCTGAATCGCCTTAAAGCTGATAGAATCCGTACCGGATTAATTTTTGAGGTTAGCGCTTTAAGGGGGGATTTCGTATGGTTCTACGTTGGATTCATCGCTGCCGGCTCGCTGCCGCGTGTCCGCTCCTGCTGTTTTGCTTCTGCAGCTCTCTTCTCAGTCAATCCGGCCGCGGCACTGTCTCCGGCAGCGTGATGGACAGCAGCGGCGCCGTTGTTCCCGGCGCGACCGTGACGGTCACAGATGCGAATACAGGTCAGAGATTCGATCTCACTACGAACAGCTCCGGCGAATTCACCGCGGCGGACGTTCCGGTCGGCGCTTACAACGTGCGCGTCCAAAAAGAGGGCTTCCGCGACGCGCAAATAACAAGTCTGACTGTAGATGCAGGCACCACGGCGCGCGCGAATGTAACTCTCGAAATCGGCCAGGCACGGCAGACGGTTGAGGTCCAGGCGGAGGCACTGCAGCTCGATTCCGAGGATTCCCGAACTGCGGTAACAGTGAACCAAACGCTGGTGAACACGCTGCCACTGGAGGTCGCCGGTACGGTTCGGAGCCCGTTCGACCTGGCTGCGCTCACGCCGGAAGCAAAGAATACCGGCAGTTACTCGGGCTTCGCACTGGGTGGCGGTCAAGCGGACAGCTATCAGGCTACGCTTGACGGTGTTTCGGTCAACACTTCGCGGGCTCTTCAGAAAAACTGGGTGGCTTCGAATGCCCCGTCAGTTGAGGCGATTACTCAGTTTACGGTCGATACGAACGGTTTCAAAGCTGAATACGGACACGCGGGCGGCGGAGTAATGATGTTCGTCGCTAAGTCCGGTACGAACCAGTTTCACGGATCGGCATATGAGTTCCTGCGCAACAACGATTTCGATGCGAATGACTGGTTCAGCAATCGCGCCGGTAAACCACGCCAGATCTATAAACAGAACGATTTTGGCGCAACCATCGGCGGGCCGGTCTGGATTCCGAAAGTTTACAACGGCAGAAACAAAACTTTCTTTTTCTTCTCTTATGAAGGATTTCGAAACCGCAACGGCGCTACCAACGCAACCGCGACTGTGCCTACCCCCGAGATGTACAACGGCGATTTCAGCAATTGGGTAAGCTCAACCGGCAGGCAAATCCCGATTTACGATCCGACTACACAAGTCACAAATGCAAATGGCACAGTTACACGGACGCAATTTCCCGGGAACAAGATTCCGGCGACCAGCTTCAACAGCACGGCGGTACAGGCGCTAAAAGTCTTTCAAAGCAGCGGGACACTGGCGCCGAATACCGGCGCGGCACCCGGCACCGTGGGCTACGTGAATAACAACTACATAATTGCCAACGGCTCGAACGTCCAGCCGATCAACAAGGCCAGCATCAAAGGCGATCATGTCTTCAACGATCACCAGCGCATCTCGGGTTATTACGGCTACGACCGAGAATCGACTGTTCCCGGTCCGGACGGCCCCGCCACGCTGCCGGGACTGTACTCGAATTACAACGATCTGCACCAATCGACCGACGTGCTGCGATTCAGTTGGGATTGGACATTCGGCCCAACGAAGTTCAACCACTTCTATGCCGGCGGCAATAACTGGCGTCAGGATCATAAGCCGCCGCAGGAATATATCGGAAACTGGCAGAACAAATTTTGCCTGGGTAATGTACCAAACTGCAATGCGAATCTGGTGAATCTGTTCTCGGGCGGATTGGGCAACACTTACACAACGTGGGGCGGCCAAGCCGATAACGGATCTGAAAATACGATCTATTCTTACAACGACGATTTCACGTGGGTGAAAGGGAACCATACCATCAAGTTCGGCGGCGCCTTTCAAATCAATCACTACAATGGCTTCGGCCGGCAATGCGAGGCCGGTTGCGTGGGATTCAGCTTCACCGAGACCGGATTACCGGGCGTTACCGATCCTACGCAAGGTGGTAATGCTTTCGCCAGTTTCCTGCTTGGCTACGCCGACTCGGGACAGATTGACACACCGCGTTTTATCGGGCAGCAATTTCCTTACTTTGCCGGATTCGTGCAGGACGACTGGCATGTTAACGGCAAACTCGTCCTGAATCTCGGTTTGCGTTGGGAAACCAATTTGCCTCCGACAGGACTCGACAATAAATGGAGCGATTTCTCTCCCACTACACCCAACCCCGGCGCTGGCGGGCTGCTGGGCGCAGTGATCTTTGCAGGCTACGGCCCCGGGAGGCAGAACTCCAGGACCCTGGCGGATTCTTATTTCGGCGCCATCGGTCCACACATTGGATTCGCATATTCAGCGACGACGAAAACTGTTTTTCGAGGGTCTTACGCGCGCTCCTATGCGCCACTGATGGCAGTGACGGGATCGGCTCACAACATGGGATTTACTCTTACCGATGTGATCAGTAATCAGACGAACGGCCTACAACCTTCGTTCATCATGAGTCAGGGCTTCCCCGCCTATCAGGTCCCGCCCTTCATCAACCCGTCGGTTTCGAATGGGACGACAGTCTCGTGGTGGCAAGGAGCCGAAACGACACACCCGCCGACGACGGACAATTTCAACTTTTCCATTCAACGTCAGTTGACGTCCACGATGCTGCTCGAGGGTGCATATAACGGAGTCGTCGGATCGCATCTGCAAGCGCAATTGCTGGATTACAACCAGGACAACCCGTCACTTTTGACTGCCTTCGGAAATATCCAGCAAAGCACGGCTGTGCTGACGAGTCTGGTCGGCTCGGCGCTGGCGAATCAGTACGGGATCGCTGCACCATTTCCGGGCTTCAAGGGAACAGTTAAGCAGGCTCTCCGCCCGTACCCGCAGTACACGCTCATCGATACCTATGCCGGCCAGGGCGATCACAGCGGCCATTCAACCTACCACTCGGCGATGATTCGATTCGAGAAAAGGTATAGCGGCGGATTAACGGTGCAAGCGTCCTATGTGTTCTCGAAGCTGCTGACGAATGCAGACAGTTACTGGGGCAACGCGATTCCGACCACTGCTTCAGGAGGAGGTGGCGGTTGTTGTCTCACGGCCGACCAATATAATCGGGGACTCGAGAAATCCATCGGTCAGTTCGATTTGACCCACAACGGCAAAGTCGGGTTCGTTTACGATCTGCCGTTCGGCAAAGGCAGACAATATCTGACAAAGGGGGTGGCCTCGTGGATTCTCGGCGGGTGGGGCGTAAATGGCGTACTCACTTATTCGAGCGGTCTGCCGGTTGCCATTACGTCCTCCTACGTTCTGCCCATTTACGGCGCTACGCAAGGCCGCAGCATACCGTACGTCACTTCCTATACTGGCTGGCAGCCCCAGTGGAGCGGCAGCTTCGATCCGACCGTGGATTCGTTCGTGGTTCCCTACTGTCCTGCGAGCGGGACATGCACCGGACCGTTCCCACACCAAGGCGATCTCTCGAATTCTCAGGATGGCGATCTCGGTTTTGGCAATGCGACGCGCTATAACCCGAAGGTGCGGCAGTTTCCGAATCTCAACGAAAATGTTTCGATTGCCCGCAACTTTCCAATTAGAGAGAGCATGCGGCTGGAATTCAGAGCGGAGGCTTTCAACCTCTTTAATCGTGTCAGATTCGGCACTGGCGATACGAATTTACAGGACCAGAATTTTGGCAAGCTCACAAGCAGCAGCGATTTGCTGAACACGCCGAGACAGTTGCAACTCGCCCTGAAATTTTACTTTTGAGCTGTATAGGAGATATTCCGGACCACGGCATCTCCACGTAAAACGTGTTGGCCCCTTTGCTATCAGGAATGTAGAAACAGTCGCGACTGTCGTGCGATCTACACTAAACGTAGACCTCTTTAGACGGCCTATCCGCGCGAATTTTTCGCCCTGAAATTCTTTTTCCGGATCAGAGTGACAGACGAATCGAACCAAACATCTGCCGCAGCCTGGCGCGACCGGCTCACAGCGCTGAAGAACGTTCCGCCGGTCTTACGCATTGTCTGGGACTCGGGTCCGTGGGTCGTTGTTCTCGGACTGGTCGTTTCGTATCCTTGTTTCGGTCGTGCCGCTGGCGGCGCTTGTCGTCAGCAAGAAGATCATCGACCATATCCAGCAGATCACCAAAGGCCAAACGCAATTCCACGGGACTTCCGACTATCTGTGGAAACTGGTAGTGGTCGAGTTTGTACTGGTGGTGATGGCCGGTATCTTCTCGCGAGTGATCGACTACTACGATCGAGTGCTCGCCGACCGTTACACGCGGCACGTAAGCATTCAGGTGATGCGGCAAGCCTCGGCGCTCGATCTGCAAGCGTACGAAAACCCCGCTTACTACGACCGTCTCGAACGCGCGCGAGTGCAGGCTACAGACCGTCTGGCGATGATTCAGGCGCTCGGCCGCCTCTTCCAGCAATCTGTGACTACGATCGCGTTTTCAGGAGCGATCTTCTATTACTCGCCGCTCTTGCTTATCGTTTTGATCCTTTGCCTCGTCCCGGCGTTCCTCGGAGAGAGCCATTTTGCCTTTCTGAACTATGCGCTGAATTTCCGCCAGACCCCGGTTAAGCGCGAACTCGATTATCTGCGCCAAGTGGGTGGCAGCAAAGAAGCCGCCAAGGAGCTAAAGCTGTTCGGTTTAAGCAGCTTTCTGACCAATCGATTCACGTTGCTATCGGATCAAGTCCTCGCACAGAACCTCTCGCTTTCGCGCCGCCGCCTGCTTGCCGCCACGCCGTTTTCGATTCTCAGCACCGCCGGCTATTATGCGAGCTATGTCTGGATCATTTACGAGACAGCAATGGGCCGAAGAAGCTACGGGGATTTCGTGCTCCTTACAGGCGCGGTCACCAACGCTCAAAGCAATATCTCGCAATTGTTCTCCACTCTTTCGGGCATAGCCGACCAAGCGCTCTTCCTCACCGATCTGCTCGCCTTTTTCGCGATGCGGCCGACGGTCATCTCCAAGCCCAACGCTCTACCCGCTCCGCGACCGATTCGCACCGGCTTCGAATTTCAGAACATCTCGTTCGCATATCCCGGCACAGGACGACTCGTTCTGGAGAATCTCAATTTCCGTTTGGAACCCGGCGAACGCATCGCCTTGATAGGCCAGAACGGCCAGGGCAAGACCACCATTGTCAAGCTCATGACCCGCTTATACGATCCGAGCGGAGGCCGCATCCTGCTGGACGGAATCGATCTTCGCGAGTACAACATTGAAGATCTGTGCCAGGAGATAGGGGTCATCTTTCAGGACTTCATGCGCTATGAGATGACAGCTAGAGAAAACATTGCAGTAGGACGCATTGAGTTCCTGAATGACGATCCCCGGATTCACTCAGCCGCGGAAAAGAGCCTGGCTGATGGCGTCATCGAGCGTCTCGCCGGGCGGTATGAGCAGATGCTTGGCCGGCGGTTCGAAGGCGGCGTAGACCTTTCCGGCGGCGAGTGGCAGAAGCTTGCCCTCGCGCGCGCCTATCTGCGCGAAGCGCAGGTTCTCATACTCGACGAACCCACCGCCGCGCTCGACGCTCGCGCGGAATATGAAGTGTTCGAGCGGTTCAGCGAATTAACAGAAAGCAAAATGGCGCTCTTCATCTCACATCGCTTCTCGACGGTTCGCATGGCTGACCGAATCATCGTGCTGGAGAATGGAAGTATAGCCGAAGAGGGCAGTCACAAGCAGCTGATCGCTCTTGGGGGCCGCTACGCGGATATGTTCGAGCTACAAGCATCGAGCTACAGATAACGATTCATGGCAGAAATTCCTGCAGAAACCGCCGCAGTACCACCGCCTCTGACGGGTGCGATGAGCCAGACTCAGCGCGCCGATCTGCGTGAGAAGGCGACGCTCGCAGCGCGTTCGTGTTCCTGGCTCAGTGGCCGGCGCCGATCCTCGAGACCGCGTGAAATTTACAGTTCGCTACGCAAGCGGTTATTTTCTTTAGAAACGGAACTATACCGGTTGCGATCTGACGAACCCTCTGAAGATCTGCGCTGGCTTTACGACAATTTCCGTCTGATCCGCACGGATCTCGAGGCAGTTCACGACTCACTTCGACCGCTTTCCCGACTCCCCGGCGTCCGGACTAGCAAGGAAGATTCGATTCCGCGGGTGATCGTTCTCGCCCGCTCGCTTCTGGGGGGCACCAAGAACCGGTTGAATGAATCGGTTTTCTCAGAGTTTGTTAGCGCCGTGGAGGAGACCGAACCACTTCGTCTGGCGGAACTCGGCGGAATGTTGGATGGCCTCAAAGTGGCGTTGCTTGAACAGGTAGCCGAGCTCGGCCCCAAGGCTCTCGCCGCCTTCCGTGCCGAAGGTCAGCAGGCCCCCTCCTTCGGCATTGGCGACGTCATCACCAGTCTCCGCTTTATTGGAGAACGAGACTGGCGCAGTATCCTCGAACCGCTATCTCTTGTTCACCGTACGTTACTCGAAGATCCCGCCGGCGTTTATCCGCGAATGGATTTTGAGAGCCGCGAACAATACTGCCTGCGCGTAGCGAAGATCGCGGCTCATTCCGATTTCGGAGAGCCCAGGCTTGCTCGACTGACGGTTGACATGGCGCGCGAGGCCCCCATCGAAACTGATACTCCCCCGATCATTCGCGACCGCCTTCGCCACGTCGGCTACTATCTCTTCGACAACGCAGGCTCACAGACGCTTTTCAATCGCGTCGGATATCGGCCTTCATTCAGTTCTTCTCTCCAGAGGCTGTTTCGCCGCTTTCCCGATGAGGTGTACATCCTCGGTATTGAGATTGTCGCGCTGATCACGGTTGTGATGCTCATCATGAGTATCGTCCGGACGCAAGAGGGCCTGGGCCTCATTGCGGGAGCGCTCCTGCTCCTGATACCAGCCGCTCAAGCCGCGGTCGAACTGGTGAACTATCTCGTCACGACGGTTCTGACGCCGCATCCACTACCGAAGCTGGATTTTTCCCGGGCCGTTGATCCTGCCTTCGCGACGATGGTAGCCATTCCAACCCTCCTCATCAACGACCAGCAGATTCGACAGCTTGTGGAAGATCTCGAGGTGAGATATCTCGTCAACCGCGATCCGAACATCTTCTATGCTCTGTTAACCGATCTGCCCGATACCGCGGAGCCGGCCGGAGAGCAGGATCGTCGAGTCGATTTGGCTATGGAGCTTATCAATGAGCTGAATGTCAGATATGCATCCGAGCCATTTGGCGGATTTTATCTGTTTCACCGGCATC
This sequence comes from Terriglobia bacterium, assembly GCA_963738555.1. GTDB lineage: Bacteria > Acidobacteriota > Terriglobia > Bryobacterales > Bryobacteraceae > Bog-105. The sequence goes on along the minus strand of CAVTXN010000001.1, from coordinate 63,418 downwards.
GCGTGTACAACCCGCGGGAGGGCGCCTGGATGGGCTGGGAGCGTAAACGCGGCAAGCTGCTCGACCTCAATCAGCTCTTGCGCAACGTCTTCGATCCCTTCCCGGTCAAGACCGGCGATCTCTCGAAGCTGCCAGAGATTCGATACGTACTGACACTCGATTCCGACACGCAGCTGCCACGCGGCTCCGCCCAACGTCTGATCGGCGCAATGGCGCATCCGTTGAACAGACCTTTCGTGGATCCGGAGTTGAATATAGTAACCAGCGGCTATGGCATTCTGCAGCCGCGGGTGGGTATTAGCGTACACTCCGCATCGCGTTCCCGTCTGGCCAGTATCTACTCCGGCCAGACAGGATACGACATCTACTCTCGCGCGATCTCAGATGTTTATCAGGATCTTTACGGGGATGCGATTTTCACGGGCAAAGGCATCTATGATGTCGATGCGTTACGTCAGGTGCTCGAGCACCGGTTTCCCAGGAATGCCCTGCTGAGCCATGACCTCATCGAGGGCGCTTACGCTCGTGCCGGCCTGGCATCCGATATCGAAGTCATCGACGATTATCCTTCCCACTACAGCGCCTACAACCGCCGCAAGCATCGATGGCTACGCGGCGATTGGCAAATTGTTCGCTGGATTTTCAACACGGTGCCGGATGAATCCGGGCGCCTCGTCGAGAATCCAATTTCACTTATCTCGCGCTGGAAAATCCTGGATAATCTGCGTCGCAGCCTGGTAGAGCCACTAACCTTTCTTCTCCTGATCGCGGGCTGGTTCTGGCTACCCGGCGGTCCGCGGTTCTGGACGCTTGTCACACTGGCACTTCTTTTTCTGCCCATCTATTTCCGGCTCATTTTTGCGCTGATTCGCACGATCGCGGCGAAGAACTGGATCTTGTTGCGAGAAGCACTGAATGATTTTGTGACGTCGCACGTCAGTATTTCGCTCAACATCGCTTTTCTTGCCCACCAATCGCTGGTTGCCATTGACGCGATCGTGCGCACGGTGGTTCGAAGCGCGATCACGCATACGCGACTGCTCGAGTGGGAAACCGCTACCGAAGCCGAATTGGGAATCCGCAAACGGACGCCTGTCGATATTTATCTGGATTGGGTTCCGCTGGTTGCGGCCGTTATCGGCCTTGCGCTCCTGCTAAAGCCTCATTCTGCGCCGTATGCCCTGCCCTTCCTGATTCTTTGGGCATGCTCCAAGCTCATTTCCAATTGGCTGAATCGATCGCCGTATGAACTGTTCGATCTGGAAGAGACCGACCGCCTGTTTCTGCGCAATATAGCTTTGCGTACGTGGCGCTACTTCGCCGAATTCAGCAATGAAAAGAATCACTGGCTGATTCCGGACAATGTGCAGGAACAGCCGTATCGCATTGCCGAGCGCCTCTCGCCCACTAATCTCGGCTTGCTCTTTAACGCTCGCCAGGCAGCTCTCGAGTTCGGTTATTTAACAGTGCCGGAATTTGTCGCACAGAATGAATTCACATTTGAGACGCTCCCCAACCTGCAACGGCACCTGGGCCATTTTCTGAACTGGTACGACAACATCTCCTTTAAGCCCCTCGGTCCACCGTTTATCTCGAGCGTAGATAGCGGCAATCTGATCGCGTCGCTCTGGAGTTTCAAAGAAGGCTGCCTGGAGCTGCTGCGTAAACCACTCATCAGCGATAACGCGCTGGCGGGCATCGCGGATCATCACCGCATGCTCGATCGAGCCTCCGCTTCATCAGCCCTGGCAGCGATTCTGAAGTTGCACGGCACGCCGATGTGGTTGCCTGAACTACTGAAGTTCGACCGGTCGAGCCTGGCTATCGGCAAAGCGGCCGACCCGAAACAGCATGTCTCTTGGCCCCTCGAACTGCGAAGCCGGATTGAAGCTCTCAACGACACGGTTCGTCAGTTTATGCCCTGGTTTTTGCCGGAATATGAGATACTGCGCCAACCAACCAGCGGACTGGAAATACCTGAAAAAGCTCTGACTCCACACAACGCACCGGAGTTCTTCACAAATTTCGAGGATCGACTGCGCGCTTTGGCAGCCGATTCCGGGACTCCAACCGATGTGGTTGACGCGGTGTTCCGGCTGCAATCCGAATTACCTGCCTGCCGCGACCGCATAGCGGGAGTCGCGCGACGGATCCAGGCGCTCGCCGATACTTGTGAGCAGCTAGCCGACGAGATGGGCTTCTCGAGCTTGGTCAACCGAGGCCGTAATCTGCTCTCGATTGGCTACGATGTGGCCAAAGAGTCGATCAACTCATCGTGCTATGACTTACTCGCATCGGAAGCGAGGACTGCAACTTTTATCGCTGTGGCCAAAGAAGATCTCGTCCAAGAAGGTTGGTTCCGCCTGGGCCGCCAGCACACCGTTTGCGAGGGTGAAACAACGCTAATTTCCTGGACCGGCACAATGTTCGAATATCTTATGCCGGCTATTTGGATGAGGTCGCATCCGAATACACTGCTTGATCGCGCCGTTCATTCGGCCGTGCGCGCGCAGCGGATTTACGGCGAGCGACATCGCATTCCGTGGGGCATTTCAGAAGCGGCTTACCGCAAAACGGATGAAGACGGCAATTATCAATACTCGGCGTTTGGCGTACCGGGGCTCGCCCTTAACGTCGCTCGCTCAGGCTCGCTGGTTGTTTCAGCCTATTCGAGTTGCCTGGCATTGATGGTGGACCCGGTAAATGCCCTGAAGAATCTCCTTCGCATGAGACGCGCCAAGTGGCTCACCGAATATGGATTTTACGAATCCGTCGATTACACTGAATCGCCGCGTCACAGCTTCCTGACGCCGAAAGGGGAATTGATCCGCTGCTGGATGGCGCACCATCAGGGGATGAGCTTGGCAGCAATCTGTAATGTGCTGCACGACTGGCCCTTTCAACGCTGGTTCCACTCGGAGCGGCTGGTGCAGGCTAGCGATCTCATTCTTCAAGAGCGCCCCATGCGTGCCAAGCCGATAGCCGACGACCGCCCGCGTCGCGTTCTGTCGCTGCGAGGAAGAGGCCCGGTCAGCAAGGCTCGCGCTTCGGCTTAAGAAGCGGTCATGTCTCGCAATCTATTGCAGTTGCTTCTTGGGATTGTACTGTGGATCGCGTGGTGCGTGCTGGTGGTAGTGCAACTGGTCCCGTTCATCCGGCTAAAGATAACGATGTGGCCCTGGCTCATGTCTTACGTGCTTTGCCTGGCGCCGGTGCTCGCGGCCGCCGTTGTGGCACTCATTCGCGTACGAAAGAACGTTGACGTTTAACTCTTCGCCAACGCCTGCTGGATTGCTCTTTGAGCGGCGGGAGCCATAATGCCGTATCCGGCCGTGTTTGGATGAACGCCGTCATGACTCAGTCCGGCTTTCATTCCACCCTTTGCGTCTACCATTTTGGAATAGTAATCGAGATAGGTCAGCCCGTTCTTGGCCGCATAATCTTTGAGCCACGCATTGAGAGCGCTGATTTTTTCGACAGGTTGAATTGACGGCCGCCAGGGATACTGAAACGCAGGGGTCAGTGACGACAGAACCACTCGAATGCCATTTTGCTTCGCGATGTCCGTCATAGCGATGAAGTTGTTCTCGGTGTCTTGCAAGGTCATCGGACCGGTATTTCCCGCGATATCATTAGTGCCCGCCAGGATCACTACCACTTTAGGCTTCAGCGCGACCACGTCCGGCATGAAGCGAACAAGCATCTGCGGTGTGGTTTGTCCACTGATGCCCCGGTTGATGTACGGCTTACCCGGAAAGAACGATGTTCCCGGACTGCGCCCCCAAAGATCTGTTATCGAATCTCCCATAAACACGACCCGGTCCTCACCTTCGCGCGGCGGAGGAAGACTTTCGTTCTCCTGGCGGTAGCGGCCAAGATTGGCCCAGTCCTGCAGTTGCTTTTGTGTGCCATCTGCGGCCTGTGATTCTGCCGCACGGTTGCTCACTAAGCCGAGCACGGCAATAGCGGCCCAAGCCGCATAAAACGCGTTTTTCATTCTGATTTTCCCCAACTTAAGTTGCCCTGATAAAGGTTAACGCAGTGCGCGAATTGTTCTCTCAGCTGCGGCAACTCACGCCCATGGAGTTTGCATGGATGTTCCAGAACGTTTTGTCAGACCGGTTGGCCTCCGAAAGGCGGCTTTCGGCATATAATTTGCAAGCGGTTTAGCCCGGATAGACGATTTCGGCATAGACGGAGGAGGCATCACGAATTATGGCTAAGAGGATCGCTTTTTGTTCTGACGGCACCTGGGACAGCGCGACGAATAAAACCAACGTTTACAAGCTGTACAAGGCATTGGTAGTCAGCGGGGACCAAGTGCCCCTGTATGATGACGGGGTCGGAGCCAACATGCTCGCGATTGAGAAACTGCTCGGCGGGGCTTTCGGAACGGGCCTTTTCGAAAAGATTAAAGACGGATATAAAAAGATCGCCCATCTCTATGAGGCGAACGATGAAATTTTCTTGTTCGGCTTCAGTCGGGGCGCCTATACCGCTCGCAGTCTGGCCGGGATGATTACCGCCTGCGGCCTGCCCACGCAAAACTTCACTGACGATCTGGTGGAGACTGCCTTCAACGCTTACCGGGACAAGGCGAATCGCCAGCAGATACTGCAAAAACTGGCAAACTGCCACATGTATAACGCGAAGATCAAGATGATCGGGGTTTGGGATACTGTCGGCTCACTGGGAATTCCTTCGGTCATCGGCAAAGTAGATCCAATCCTTTACGGTTTCCTCGACACATCGCTGAGCCCGAATGTCTTAAATGCTTATCACGCTCTTGCAATCGACGAGATGCGCTGCGAATTTCCTCCGACGCTATGGACTTCGGCTCCGGCGCCCGGCCAGATGCTGGAACAGGTATGGTTCTGTGGCGTACATAGTGATGTCGGCGGCGGTGAACCTGATGACGGAGCGAGTTCGACGGCGCTGTCCGATATCACACTTGGTTGGATGATGAGCAAGGCCAGTGCTCTCGGCTTGCAGTTCGATGCGGCGGTACAAGCTCAGTACTCTATTCCGCTCGATTCGAAGTATGCGTTGAGCACGTTACACACTTCCTGGAGTCCTCTGTGCGGGATCCCGCAGAGAAGATCGATTCCGAACAATGCGTCGATCGCGAATAGTGTGGCGATTCGTCTTCAGGCGGATACTGCCTGGCGACCGGAGAATCTGGTGTTTACGAGCGGCGCTCTTTCAACGAACTACCAGTTGGCCAATATTTTGCGTCAGCCCGCCGCCGGAGCGGGCCATTAAGAATCTCGGTTCCAGCATGGCCTGAGTTCACCCGAGGTCGTCGTTGTTTCGACGACACGTACAATACAAGTTTCGTGAGGTGAACATGTGGGTCAGGAAGGCGTGCCTAGCTACAGCTGCGTTCGGATTGACGACTAGCGTTGCTGCCTATGTCGCGGCACAGGCAACGCAACCCGCGCCAGTGCCCGCGCCAACAACAGCGCCGACGCCTGCGGGGCAAGCCGCCCCCACGCCGCGGGCGGCACAAAGCGACAGCGGGCATCGCGCCGGAGGATTCGTTCCCGGCCAGAAGCGGCCACCCGGGAATCCCGCCCAGATCGCGCGCGGTAAAACGCTTTTCGAGATCAATTGCAGAGGCTGCCATGGGGCAGATCTTCGGGGCGGCGACATGGGAGGCCCGAATTTGTTGCGGTCGCAGGTCGCGCTCAGCGATCGGGATGGTGAATTGATCGTGCCGATCATCGAGGGCAGCCGGCAGAATATGGGCATGCCGGCCATTGGATTGTCTCCTGACGATGCAAAGACCGTGGCGGCTTACGTTCGGAGCGTTATCGAAACCATAGGAGTACAAGGTACTCCTCCAGCGGAGGGCAGAGAGGCTCCGAGCATTCTTGTAGGGAACGCGAATGAAGGCAAGACGTATTTTGCCGTGAAGTGCAGCGGCTGTCACTCCGCGACGGGCGATTTGCAGGGGATCGCGACCAGAATTCCCGACCCTAAGACACTACAGACCGCGTGGGTGGCCGGTATCAGTCGCGACGAGTTCAGGACATTGTCGCCTGGCACTCCGAACCCTCGCACGCCAAAAGTCGCAATCACTCTTCCTTCAGGGGAGAACGTTGAAGGCGCGCTCGTACAAATCGATGATTTTATCGTCACAGTGAAACTGGCTGACGGAACCGAGCGTAGTTTCCGGCGCGACGGAGATGTGCCGAAAGTCGTTATTCAGGACCCGATGAAACAGCACAGAGAATTGTTGGCGCAGTACACGGACAAAGATATTCATGACGTGACTGCCTACCTGGTGACCTTGAAATGACATTTGGGAAACTGCTGCCCGCGGTGGCGTTCTTGATCGTGCCCGCCATGCTGCCGGCGCAGGGCAACGGCGTGGCTCCAGCCGATCTCCTCAAGCCGCTCAAGGATTCGTGGCCGACTTATAACGGCGACTATTCGGGCAAGCGCTACAGCGCGCTTACGCAAGTAGATCGCTCGACAGTCAAACACTTGACGCTGGCATGGATGACCCGCGTCACGGCCGGCACGGATAACGCGGCAGAGGGAGGTCGACGGCGGCGGCGCGAGGAAGTGAAGCTGATTATCGGAGGCGAGGGCCCGGGAGATATTGCCACCCATGGCGGCTCGATCAAGGCCTCTGCTTTGCAGGTCGATGGCACTCTGTATTTCACGATGCCCGACAACGCGTGGGCGGTAGACGCACGCAACGGGCATCAACTGTGGCATTACTTCTGGAAGACCAAAGGCGGCACACACATCGGGAACCGAGGGCTCGGGATGTGGAACAACTATTTGTTCATGGAGACCCCGGATGACTATCTCGTCTCGCTCGAGGCCAAGACAGGTAAAGAGCGCTGGCATAAGTTGATCGCCGACGTCGACCAAGGGTACTTCTCTACGCCCGCGCCCATCGTCGTCGGGAATCACGTGCTGGTAGGCACAGGTAACGACATCGATTCTCCCGGTTTCCTGCAATCGTTTGATCCCGAAACCGGAGAGCTGCAGTGGAAGCACTATACGGTGCCGATGCAGAAGGGCGATGCCGGTTTAGACACATGGGCCAGTCTGGACGCTGCCAGACACGGCGGCGCGCAAACCTGGATTCCGGGCGCGTACGACCCTGAGACGAACCTGTATATTTTCGGCACGGGCAATCCGACGCCCGCGTTCACGACGGGCACTCGTGGCGAAGGAGATAACCTGTTCGCCTGTACGTTGATCGCGGTGAACGTCGATACCGGCAAAATGGCCTGGTATTTCCAGACTTCACCTCATGACATGCACGACTACGATTCCGCTCAGACCCCCGTTCTCGTCGATGGCATGTTCAACGGAAAAATGCGGAAGCTCGCGCTGACGGCGACGCGTAATGGATACTACTTCACGCTGGATCGAGTGACCGGTGAACACCTGGTAACCAGCAAATATGGAAGCCTCACCAACTGGGCCAACGGACTGAACAAGTTTGGCGGGCCGAAGCGCGATCCGGAAAAGGACGCTACGGTGCCCGGGTCGCTCGTGTCGCCGAACTCCGATGGCACCATTAATTGGGAGCCACCCGCTTACTCTCCGGATACCGGCCTGTTGTATGTGGCCGAGCATAACTCGTTTTCGATTTTCTACCTGCTCGACGTGGACCCGCGCGGATCGATGGGCCTTGGCGGCAAGGAAGAAGCGGAAGTTGGCTCGGATGGAACCTATTTGACGGCAATCGACTACAAGACAGGCAAAATCGCCTGGAGGCGTCCGTACTACAGCGATGGCGGAGGCGGAGGCGGCATCTTGACTACCGCAGGCGGGCTGGTTTTTGCGGGCGACGGAGTGGAGAGCCTGGTGGCGCATGATGCGAGAGATGGAAAACCTTTGTGGAACACGCGCATTGGACGCGTTACCAATCCACCGCAGACGTATCTGCTCGATGGACATCAGTATGTGATCGCCGCGACCGGGGACACGCTCTGGTCGTTCGTGCTTTACTGATTCCTTGGCAGTCTTCATCGCACTCTTACGCGCAGTCAATGTTGGCGGAACCGGGCTATTGCCAATGAAGGAACTGTGCGCGATGTGTACCGATCTCGGGTTTGGAAAAGTCCGGACGTACATTCAAAGCGGCAACGTTGTCTTTGAGAGCAGGCTTTCTGAGAAAAGTGTCCGGGCGAAGCTGGAAGAGGTATTGACGAAGAGATTGGGGAAGAAGGCTGATGTTCTGGTGCGGACTCCTGCCGAACTGCGTTCCATCCTGGAAGCCAATCCTTTTCCCAAAGCTCACCCGTCCAGGGTAAGTGTTGTGTTCCTGTCCAATCCTGTGCCGAAGGATCTGCTCGATACCGTAGTCGCACCGGGCGGAGAGGAGGTCCGGCTGGGGCATCGGGAAGTTTACATTCACTATCCAGAGGGAATGGGCCGATCGAAACTGAAACTTCGGTTTCCCGGAGACGCAGGCACTGCGCGAAATATCAATACGATCACGAAGCTGGTGGCGATGAGTGAAGATTAGCGCGCAGATTGGGCTTCAGGCATCCACGTGCGTGCTGAAAAACAGATCCAGAGCTTCTTTGTTCGTTTGAGAGAGTCTTCCTGACAGATCTTGCATTTCTGATTTAGGAAGCGGCCGGAATGCTTTTGCGAGCTGAACATTCTTTTCGATGTACTCTTGTTTCGGCATTCCCACAACGACGGCGGTCACCGGCAGCGACAGCGAGTAATACAGCAGCTTTTCCGGCGAGGCTTGCTTGACGAGAGCATCTTGAGCGAAGATCTTCATCGCTAGCACGCCCATGTGTTTCCGTTTCGCAACCGGCAGTGCTACTGTCTCGAAGCTCGTCTTCATGGCCTCGTTTGGCACCATACCGCCGGCGCCGCTTTTCATTCCGACCATCGCCCCGTTCAGAGCCATCTGAGTGCAATCGAAATCGTGGCGCTCGAGAGCCGTTTTGAGAACCGTTGGATCAGTGTGACTCGTGATGCCGATGAACCGGGTGAGCTTTTCATCCTTCAGCTTCATCAACTGCTCCAGTACGCCGCCTTTGGCCTCGATCCGAGCCAGATCTTCTTCCGAGGTCAGCGAATGTATGTGGATTAGATCTACCTGATCGACCTGCAGCGCTTTCAAGCTCTCTTCCACAACGCTTCTGGTTTCCGCGCCATTGCGATTACTGAGCTTCGTCGCGAGAAATACGCCGCCGCGACGACCCTTTAGAGCTTTGCCGATGCGCTGCTCGCTTAGATGGTTCTTGCCATAGTCATCCGAAGTATCGATGTAGCTGATTCCCAGATCGAGCGCTTTCTGGGCCGCTTCAATCGCCTGATCTTCTTCGGTGTACATCAGGAAACGGCTGCCTGCGCCCATGGCTAGAATCGATACCCGAGCTCCCGTTTTCCCCAGCATGCGGGTGGGCAGCTTTGTTTTAGCTAATAAAGGACTGGCGGCTATGCTGCCGAGAGCAGAAGTCTCCAGAAATGTCCGTCGAGAAATGTCCATATCCGCTCCTTGTCTCTTACCGTAATACCTTATTGATAGAGGTGAGCAGAGAAATGTGGGGATTAACAGCAATCGAACGATTCCTACAAGACCTTCGCATTGCGGCACGAACACTGCGGAAAAATGCACTGTTCAGCACGGTGGCGATCGCGACATTCGCGCTCGGCATCGGGGCCAATACGGCGATTTTCAGCGTTGTAAATGCAGTGCTCCTTCGTCCCCTGCCTTATCCGGAACCCCAGGCTATCGTTCATATGAGCCTGGCTTGGAAAAGTGGGGAGTTGAACGACGCTTTGACCGTGCCGGAGTTTGAGTTTTATCGCGACCACAGTGGCGGCGCATTCCAAGCTATAGCCGGATACAGGGGCGGCTCTACGGTTTCGATGAAACGGGGCGATGTACCTGAATGGATTACGTCCCTTCACGCGACCGACGGTTTCTTTGCTGTACTGGGCGTCCGTCCGGCATTAGGCCGTGCCATTGAGCGCGCGGACACCCGCCCGGACAGCCCCCAAGTTGCCGTGCTGAGTGACTCACTTTGGCGAACTGCATTCGGCAGAGATCCTTCCGTGGTGGGCCGCCAGATAGAGCTGAATGACGTTGATTACACGATAGTCGGAGTCATGCCACCGGCCTTTCATTTCGTAGAGCAGCCGGCCGACGTTTTCGTGCCCCTGCAACTGGGACGCAGCATTGCGGATACGGGAATGAATACGCGTGTTATCGCACGTCTGAAACCTGGAACAACGATCGCCCGGGCACAAGCCAATATCAACGTGGTCTTTGAAAACTTCCGCCAACAAGGCTTGGCTCAGACGGGGCAAAGAGGCATTCAGCTAGAGAGCTATCAAAGGTGGCTCGCCGGTGATTTCCGAACGAGCGTGTTAATGCTGTTTGGAGCCGTTAGTCTTTTGCTATTGATCGCTTGTGCTAATGTTGCTAGCCTGCTAATGGCTCGGGCCAGTTCTCGCGAGCGGGAGATTTCCATTCGCCTAGCCATCGGGTCCGGACGCCTGGACCTTCTTCAGCAGTTTCTGGCCGAAAGCCTGCTGATCGCGTTGGCGGGCAGCGTGGCTGGGTTGTTGGCATCTACGTGGACGTTAAAGGCTTTGATGTCCTCGATTCCCTGGAATATTCCGCTCAGCGCTAATGTTGGATTAGACCGTCGCGTCCTGGTTTTTACCATGCTGATAACTATCGGGACCAGTCTTGTCTTTGGCTTTACATCTTTTTGGCAGGTTTCCAGAACGGACCTGAATACCTCGCTGAAAGAAACTAAAGCGAGTGGTTGGCGAAATGCTGCCCGGAACCAGGTGCGCAGTCTTTTAGTCGTCAGCGAAATTGCGGTCTCGGTGGCGCTTTTGATAGGCGCGGGACTGCTGATAGAAACTCTTTATCGGCTTCACCAACAAAGATTAGGGTTTACCCCGGACCACGTCTTCACTATGACCACGCCGTTCGGGCCAACCGCAAAACTCAATAACGACGGCGATATGGGAGTTTGAACAAGATGTTCTGCGCCGGGTCCAAGCGATGCCAGGTATCGCCTCAGCTGCTGTCGTTAGTGACTTGCCGCTGACTGGGCCCGATAATCTTCCCACTCAGCACGAAGGGCATCCAGAGCACAGCATTGGCGGAATGGAGTATCGCGCGATCAGTTCACAGTATTTCAAGACAATGCAAATCCCCCTGATCGAAGGACGTGCTTTCCGCGACTCGGATTCCGTTTCCTCCGCGCCGGTCGCTATTGTGAGTGCGAGCGTTGCGCGTGCCTGGTGGAATGGGAAAAGCCCGATTGGAGATCAAATTGTTGTAGGTGAATACAAGGGGCACACGTTCCCCGAGGTCCTGGAACAGCCGCGGCAAGTCGTGGGAGTGGTGGCAGACGTGAAGAATTTAGCGATCGATGAGGCCGTTCCGACAACGGTTTATGTACCGGCTTCGCAGCTTTCGAGAGCGCCGAACTCCACCGCGTGGGTAATCCGGCCAAAGGGCAACTTTGCTGCGGGTCCGGTGCTTCGCAAGATCATAGCAGCGGCAAGACCGAGCCAACGCATTATGGACTTTCAGTCAATGACCGACATCGTGGCGCATTCGATTGCACGCCCCAGTTTCGACGCGTCGCTAATGAGTGCCTTCGCTGCTCTCGCACTCGCATTGACGTCCGTTGGCATTTATGGTCTGCTCAGTTTTCAGGTAGCGCGGCGGACACAGGAAATAGGTGTCCGTATGGCACTCGGGGCGAAGCAAGGAAGCGTTCTTCTGATGATTGTCAGGCAAGGAGTATCGCTGGCGCTTTTCGGCATTGGGCTAGGCGTGATCGGCGCCGTCATCCTTAATCGTTTTGTGTCGAGTCTACTCGCCGGCGTTCGCACGGCGAATCTTCTCGTCTACGCACTCGTCTGCCTGTTGCTATTGATTGTCGCGCTGTTGGCAAGCTTTATCCCCGCTCGCCGGGCTAGCAAGGTCGATCCGCTAATAGCTCTTCGATACGAATAGGTCATCTTTCCGGCAGCCAAAACTCTTCGATTTCTTCGAGCGATCTCCCTTTAGTCTCCGGCAGAAAGCGCCAAGTGAAAAGAGCCTGCAGCAAAGACATGATGGCTAGAAAAGCGAAGGTGAATGACTTTCCAATCTGATTAAACGCGAGCGGAAAAAAGAGAACGACAACTGCATTCGCGATCCACTGCGTTAGTACGGGAACTGTCATCGCAGTGCCCCGTATATGGTTGGGAAAGATCTCGGGTACCAATGTCCAGAAGACCGGTCCGATAGCTGAAGCAAAGCACGCCAGGTAGGTAAGGATGAGCGCCAGGACGATGCCGCCACGGAAATTACCGCTCCAGGAAATCGCAGTGAGCGCCAGCGTTGCGCCGGCCATGCCGAGCGATCCGAGGATGTATAAAGGCTTGCGTCCGAAGCGATCGATCATCCAAAAAGAGAGCACCGTAAATACGAAATTCGTCACACCGACGATAAACGTTGAAAACAGAGCTGCGTCGATCTTCCATCCGGCCGACCTGAAGATGGCCGGCGCGTAGTCGATGACCGTGTTGATGCCGGAGGCGTGGACCAGAATAGCGAGAACAAAGCTGACCAGGACTGCGCGTCTGACGCCGGGTTGCAAAAGATCGCGCCATCCGTTCCGCCTGTCGGTTAAACTCGCGCGTATCTCTGAAAGCTGAGCATCAGCGCTATCTGCTCCGCTTATTCTTGTGAGAATACGGAGCGCCTCCCGCTCGCGCCGCGCGATCGCCAGGAAGCGAGGCGTTTCGGGCGCTGGTACGAGAAGGAGAAAAAAGATCAGCGCCGGAAGCGCGCCGGTGACGAACATCCAGCGCCAGTTTGCGGGGCCGGCGTTGCGCAGCAGGTAATTGATTGCATACGACATCAGAATGCCGAGGATAATCGAGAACTGATAGAGCGCCCCCATGCGTCCTCGAATCGCGGGCGGAGAAATCTCCGCCACGTACATCGGGGAGAGAATCGAAGCTCCGCCGACCGCTACTCCGCCCAGAAATCGGGCAATCAGAAACATCGAAAAGCTGCCCGCAAGCGCCGTCTCGATCGAAGTCGCTGCAAATATCAGCGCGACCCAAAGCAGGATTCTGCGCCGGCCGAAGTAATCGGTGATACGGCCGGCCGCCGCGGAGCCCAGGACGCAACCGAACAGCAGTGAACTGAAAGCGACACCCAGGCTAAGGTCGTTCAGCCCGAAGTGTTCGATCAGAAAAGGACCAGCCCCGGTGATGATCGCGATGTCGAACCCGAACAGCAAGCCCCCGAGCGCAGCGGTTGCAGCCAGGAACAAAACATAGGAAAGGTGAATATCGCGGCTAACTGGCGTGGGCTTCTCGATCATGTAAAGCTGCTACGTTATCAGATATCCAATTTGCTGCTTGTGATACTCTCCATCGTTTGTGATGAAAACCGATGTGATGAAACCCTGGCTTCTACTTCTTGCGGCTGCATTGTTTGTACACAGCCACGCGGTCTGCGCTCCATCTTACGTGCACACCATAGTTCCAGATCATCGCTGGTCGATCGGCAACGATTGGGTGGAACGCGTTATTTCGTTTTCATCGGATCAGGGCCTGCGCACAGAGGCAGTGATCTACAAAGTCACCGGACGCGATTTCCTGGACTTCAGCCGAAGCCGGAAGCAATACGGCGAAGAGGTTGATCTCCGAGCTAATCAGGAACAGATCACAGGCAAGAATCTACGCGTTTTGCGAGCCGATTCGGTTGACGTAGATGGCGGGAAAATTCTGCGCGTCCGTACTGTGACACATGACGGATCATTGGCGATTTCCGTGAACTATGCGGTTTACGACGATGCCCCTGCGCTTCGCAAGTGGATCAGCATTACAAATCAGAGTAAGCAAGCCATTTCTCTCAGTAACGTCAGCTTTGAAGCGCTGGCGGCAGCGCCCGGAACTCCAGCGGATCTGGAAGTAAACGGCGGTTACGGGACTGTGCCTCGCGAACTATTTTTTACGGGCCGCGTCTCCGACCCGGCGGTTGTCTTGCGCAATGCATTCACGGGAGAGGGATTGGCGATTCTGAACGAGGCGCCAGGTTATCTGAAACGGACAGAAATAGGCGAGGGCTGGAGTGAACGTTTTCGCGTGATGTACGATACTGACCTGTTTCCGTTCCGGCGCACTCTTGAAGCGGGGCAGACATTTGAAAGTGACAAGTGTTCTCTCGTCTTTTTCTACGATGGTCACGGTTTGCAGGATTCGCACTGGGCGTTACCGGGATATGTTTCGCGGCATGTTGTGAGACGCGTTGGCGAATCCGCTCCTCCGTGGATCTTCAACACCTGGGAGCCGTTCTTAAGAGGCATAAACGCGCAGACCGTGGCCGAGCTGGCTCCCATTGCCAGTGCAATGGGCCTGAATATTTTTACGATCGACGATGGCTGGCAGGCCGAATACGGGTCGAACGAGGTTGATCCGAAGAATTTCCCCGGCGGATTTTCCCAAATCCATTCAATTCTCGAACAGAATCATCTAAAGCTTGGGCTCTGGGTTCCGCTCGCTGCCATCAGCACGAAGGGACCCGATTATCAGACGCATCCCGAGTGGGCATGCCGGGATCGAAATGGCGCTCCGAAATTCACCAGCACCGCATCCGGCACAAGCGCGGTGATGTGCCTCGCCAGCGGCTACCGCGATTCAGCGCTCAAGCGTCTCGAAGATCTGATCACGCGCTACCACCCGGCCTACATAAAAGTCGATCTGACCACGGTATTCAACGCGTATGGCGAGGCTCCGGGCTGCTACGCAAAAAATCATTTTCACCGGGACTGGGCGGAATCGCTCACGCTCATCTATCAGGGGCTGCAGTACATCGGAGAGCAGCTCTATCGCGATCATCCGGAAGTGCTGGTCGACTACACATTTGAACTTTGGGGCGAGAAGCATGTAATCGATCCCGCTCTGCTCGAATGCGCGGATCTCGATTGGTTGAGCAACGTGGACGACCAGGCGGCGGAATATGGCGGCCCGCTGCACGCGCGTACCCTGCTCTACCAACGCGCGCTTTCGATTCCGGCCGAGACCATGCTGATCGGAAATATGCGCGCTCCGACGGGCTCTATAGAGGAACACTTTGCAACTGCCATTGGCTCGGCTCCCTTATTTCTCGGCGACCTGAGAAAGTTGTCCGAGGCGGACCGGCGTTGGTACGGCGAGAAAATCCGCTGGTATCAGCAGTTGCGTGCCCGCGCAGCTCTTTCCGACTCATTCTTCCCGCTTGGAAGCTGGCAGCAGCCCGAAGCGTCGGCTTGGGACGGGTTTGCCCGACTCAGCCGGCAGTCAGACGGAATAGTTGCTCTATTCAAAAACAAGAGCAATGCTCCCGCTGCTACGGTACGCATTCAAGCGCCGCCAGATACAACTTATGAAGTTCGGTCGGTTATTACCGGAACGGCTCTCGGAACGGTCTCGGCTGCGGAGTTCGCGCACGGCTGGCAAGTCGCGTTTCCCGCCAATCACGATGTAGAAGTGCTCGAGTTGCGGCGCGCGCAACACTGAACCCTACCAGACGTAAGTGGCGACAGCGCCGGCGTTCAGAGTCGCGGTGGCGGTCTCGCCGTGATCGCCAAGAGCAAAGGTCTGGGCCGATCGGGTGTCATTCGCGACTACCACGACCTTCTTACCCTCGGGTGTTTCGAACGCAACGTTCGGCAGTGTTTCGGGCGCAGTGGACGCAATCCGCACCGAGCGTGGCCGGATCAATTTAGAGAAGTGCGCGATGACATAGTAGGCGAGATTTCGGGTGACGTTATCGCCGTCGATCGTGATGGCTCCCTGGCAGATTGGACAGCCACCATTGCCTGTATGTGGACCGAAATGAGGGTCAGCCGCCAGGTTCCACAGTAGGACGTTGCGGCTCCAATTGCGCACGGCCCCGATGACCGTTCCATGAACATGGGGCGCCAGCTCCATCCGGTCCGGATGCTCTAAATCCTCCGCCATGAACTCAGTGAAGTACAGATTCTTGTTCGGAAAAGCGTCATGTACCTGCGACATGGCCTCGATCTTGCCCCCGTATAGATGAAAAGCCGAGCCATCGACGTATTGGCTTGCCTCAGGGTCCCTCAAGATGGAAAGCGCGTACTCCGGAACATCGCAGTTGTGATCGTAGAGCCAGATCTTGGTGCTTATGTTCGCCTTCTTAAACGCCGGGCCGAGAC
This sequence comes from Terriglobia bacterium, assembly GCA_963738555.1. Lineage (GTDB taxonomy): Bacteria > Acidobacteriota > Terriglobia > Bryobacterales > Bryobacteraceae > Bog-105. Next base: position 47,234 of record CAVTXN010000001.1, on the reverse strand, counting down.
TCTTCTTGATGAAGGCAGCTTCTTCCGGCGCCTCCATCAGCATGCTCGGCGTATTGTTCGCGTTCAGCGGTTCGTTCTGGATCGTGATCGCGTCCATTGTGATCCCGTGGGCTTTCATTCCCTCTATGTACCGGACGAAATACTGCGCGTAAACCGGATAATACTCTTCTTTAAGATGGCCGCCTTTCACGTCTCCATTGGTTTTCATCCAGGCGGGAGCAGACCACGGGCTGCCAAGAATCCGGATCTGCGGATTGATCGTGAGAATTTCCTTCAGAACAGGGATCACATCCGCTTCATCGTGCGCCAGGGTGAAATGCGCGAGATTCAAATCGGTTTGGCCTGCGGGAAGGTCGTCGTAGGAGAAGACGCGATCATTCATGTCGGAAGCGCCTATGCTGACCCGCAGATAACTGACGCCGATGCTCTTGCCACCGGTGGCGAAGAGGTCCTTCAGAATGGCGGCTCTGCTCTGCCGGCTCATGCGAGTCAGGAGCTGAGCACTGCCGCCGGTTAGGGCGAAACCAAAGCCGACAATCGATTGAAATTTCTGCCGATCATCGATGTGAATGGCGGCCCGAGATCCGGCAGCTTTCGAGAATCGAAGCGGAGAGGGCTGCAGCGCGAAAAGCGCGGATTTATCGGGATTCGTCAACCAAACCGAAACCTCCCGCGACTGGGCCCGAAGTCCCAGAGGAAGAAGGAGCAGGGCGGCACAACAATGGCGTCTGAACATCAAGCGTTGATTGCAGAGGTCAGGACCTCGCGGAGGCAGCGCGCCACGATTGCGTCTTCACCGGGCTCCAACATCCAGACGCCGACAATGATCGTGTTTTCGTCGGAGATCAAGCCGGCCGATCCCTCTCTCCTGCCGGTGGAGGGATTCAGTTCGATGCTGGGATTTGCTTCCCGCAGTCTTTTTGCAACCTCAAGCGGCGTTATTTTTACACGCGCCTGATCGTAGCGCAGCGCCAGATGCGGGACATGATTTGCCACTGGAGGAACGAAGATTCTGGATTCGAGGCTTGGAATACTGCGAAGTTCCGACGAGATTCGCTCGGCGCGGCGCCGGAACTCCGCCTCTAAAGACTCATCCGACTGACTAAGAAACCAATCGACAGCCGCAACCATCCCGACGATCTGTTCCTTGGCCACTTTCATGCCGCGACCGACGCCTTCGTCAAAGGGATTGTTCGTTGCGGTAGCCGCGGCGATCAGATCTCTGCGGCCAAGCAGCAAGCCTGCGTTCTGCGGTCCGCGAATTCCCTTCCCTCCCGAGAACGTCACCAGGTCGAACCCCATCTGCGTGTAGTTCCAAAGATTCGAGATCGGCGGTACATCTGCCGCCGCATCGTTGAAGCAAGGTACGTTGTGCTGATGAGCAATGCGAACCCACTCCTCCCGGCTGATCTGGCCGCCTTCGGCAGCATTGAAGAAATGCGCCATCACGGTTCGATCGCTGAAGGCCTTTTCGTAATCGGCGCCCGACTCGACTTCGACGAATTTGATTCCGCAGTTCTCGATCGCATGGTCATAAGAATAGCGGTGAGCCTTCTGGATGAGAACCTCGTTTTTTCCCAGACCGCTCACTTTGACCGGCACCGATTCGATAGAAGCGCCGTTTCCGAGCTGGATACAGGCTGCGGTACCGAGAGTCAAAGCAGAAGAGGCCCCGGCAGTAACCATAGCCGCTTCGCACTTCAGTCTTTGCGCAAGATACTCACCCGCCTTTTTCTGTAGATCAAGCAGGCGCACCGGATGCTTGGCAGCCATCGCGACCGCCGCTTGCACGGACGGCGGCATAGTGGATGCGGTCAGTATTGTGTATGTACCGGCGGCATTGATGATTTTCTGAACGCCGAGCTTGGCATAGTAATCCACTTCCTGCTCGCCCGGGTTCGCAGCAAGCGTTTCATTTGTCAGATGAGCAGCTCCGAGCAAAGTTGCCGTGCAACCGAGTACACTGCGACGAGTTGTAGGAATTCCCATATTCAGTGATGCTCCTTCGCCGGATTCAAGGCGTCCCATCGGGGATCTCCAACATTGGTGTAGTTCGGGGGCAGCGTCTTCCAATCCGGTCGGCTGATTCCGTTCAGATCATAGACGAATTTACCGCCCTTCAGGGTCGCCTCACACTCGAATTTTTGGGTGCCGTTCATGCGCGCGCCATACATATCGGTAAAGCCGAAATCGCCGTTCGCCACGCGCAGAACGCTGATATCTGCGGTCGAGCCGACAGAGAGGTTTCCCAGCTCTTCATGATGGATCTCACGGGCCGGGTTCCAGGTCGAGCGAGCCACGACTTGATCTACTGACAAACCTAATGCCAGGAATTTGCTCATCACGTTGAGCATGTCTTTCATTCCGGCGTTCATGCTGGTGATGTGCAGATCGGTGGAGATAGAATCCGGCAAGAAACCCTGCTGAATGGCGGGGACGGCTACGCGCCAGGCAAAGCTTCCGCCACCATGTCCCACATCGAATATCACGCCACGCTTTCGGCCCTCCCACATACCCGGGTTAACCTTCCCGTCCGGCAAGAGCTCATTTCGCAGGCCGGAATAACAGTGCGTGTATATATCGCCAGGACGCAATTTCTTCGTCAGCAAGACATCGATCGGACGTTCCGGTCTGTTGGCTCCGAAGTCCACCATCACCGGGATACCTGCGATGCGTGCCAGCTTCAACAGCGTGTTCGACGGGTGTCCATTCCGGACCCTGGTAGTGCGCTGTCTTGATGCCGACTATTAATCCCGGATAGCGTTTCGCTGTTTCGGCTGCAACATGAGCATCCATGTCAGCGAGGTTGTCTTCAAACTTCGGTCCGCGCATTCCGGCTCCAACAATATTCAAGAACGCGAGCACGCGAGTTTTGGAGCGATCGATGATGTGCTCTTTAAAATCGGCGAAGTTACGCGCTCCGGAAGAGCCGGCATCGGCTACGGTGGTCACTCCGCACCGTAGTGTGAAGCCATCCGGGAAGACGCTATTATCGCCAGCATATGAATTGCGTTCACCAGTGCTCGCATAAACGTGAACGTGAATGTCAACCAGTCCGGGGGTAACGTAGAGACCTTTGACATCGACCGTCTTGAGCGCCTTTGACGGATCGATATGTTCTTCGACAGCGGCAATCCTGCCGTCGCGAATGGCCACGTCGCGTACGGCGCTGAGACCATTCTTCGCGTCGATGACATGTCCGCCGGCCAGCAACAGATCGTAATCAGTCTGTGACAACGCAGGAACCAATCCAAGGGAGATCGCCAGCAACGAGCCGGCGCAGAGGCACACGAACTTTCTCATTGCATCTTTGAGAGCAAAATCATGATATCGAAGGAGCCGTGAAATGGCAGCGATACACTGAGGGCAGTTTAGGATTTTGCAACAAAAGGAGGAGAATGCAGACCGGTCGAAGGCATTTTATGGAGTCGGCGTTTCTCGGGGCGGCAGTAGCTCTGACGCAGTCCCAAAGCCGAGCCGATGAGTCTCGAAAGGCAGGTATGCCTGGCCCGTACCCGGGTCGCGTGATCGCGGTCGAACATGGCGGCTGCATTGTCTCCGGAGCTTATCAGCCTGAGAACATTCGTCAAATGATGGATCGGGGCATGAAGGAACTTACCGGAGCCCCGACGGCGCAGGACGCATGGCGCGCTCTCTTTCAGAAGGGCGATGTGGTCGGGATCAAGGTAAGTCCAGTGGGTGGGCCGAAGCTGTGCTCGGATATTTCGGTGATTCACTCGATCTTCGATGGTCTCAATCAAGCAGGTGTCTCCGACGAAAACATTATTGTTTTTAACCGCTATCGGGAAGAAGCGGTCGAGTGCGGAATAGACCGATGGGTGCGTCCGGGAATGCGCTTCACTGCAGCATCGCCGAGATACGACGACGTGCAATTGGACATGGACGGCTATGATGCCGAGCATTTTATGGAGATGGCGATCGTCAAGCCGGGCGACGACCCGAACAATCCGCGATCGCGGCGATCCTACGTGGCAAAGGTCGTTACTACGCAAGTGAACAAGATCATCAATCTACCCGTTCTGAAGCATCATCAGTCGGCCGGCGTGACGATTACGCTCAAGAACATGTCTCACGGATTCGTCAATAACGTGAACCGGAGCCATATGACTCCGACTGCAAACGCTTGCGGCATGTTCATACCCTCCGTGGTCAGCTTGCCGATCATCCGGCAAAAGGTTGTGCTGCACGTGGTGGATGCGGTCCGGGCGAGTTATCATGGCGGCCCGTCGGGCAGGCCGCAGTACATATGGGAACCGAAAACTCTCTACTTTGGGACCGATCCGGTCGCGCTCGACAAAACAGGTTGGAAAGTCATCGATGCGAAGCGGCAGGAGGTTGGAATGGCACCTATTGCGTTATCCAAACCCGATGGCGCCAGTCATTTCCTGAATTGCCAGGTGGAACATATCGAGATAGCCGGAATGATGGGTCTTGGGCAGTTTAGCGACGACAAAATCAACGTCCGCGGGATACGCCTGGCGTAGATCATCGGGCCCGGATCATTATTTGACAAACAGATAAGAAGCAAGCAAATCCCTCGCTCTTTCTAGTAATTGGGCCGTTATGCTACTTCAGCGGCGAAGTTGAGCCTTGACAAGCCCGGAAATTCGCTGATACTTCTATGTAGCGGTAACACCGATATCTACATTAGAGGGGCATCACTTCATGAAGAGAATGTTGCTTTTGTCCGGTCTGGCGGCTCTCCAGGTATTTGCACAATCGAGCAGTTCGAGTTCTGCGACGCCGAACCCGAATCCGCTCAGCGCTGCGACGAAGTACATGTATAGCATGACGAAGTCTGACTTGTTGAAATCAGCCGAAGAAATGCCGGAGGAGAATTACTCGTTTAAGCCAGTTTCGACCGTCAGAAGCTTTGGTCAACTGGTTGGACACGTAGCAGATGCGCAATATGAGTTTTGCGCGGCCGTGATTGGCGACGGCAAGCAATCGCCCGGCATTGAGAAGACCAAGACCAGTAAGGCTGACCTCATCCAGGCTCTAAAAGACGGCTTCGCCTACTGCGATCAAGCCTACAACAGCCTGACCGATGCGCAGGCCGCGCAGATCATCAAATTCTTCGGCCACGATTCACCCAAGATGACTGTTCTCACCTTCAATATTGCTCACAACATGGAGCACTACGGGAACATGGTGACGTATCTGCGGATCAAGGGTTTGGTGCCGCCTTCGAGCCAGAAGCAGTCGATGTAATCAGATCTGGACGCTATACACGGATCACGGCGGCCCCGTCAATAGAATCGCGCTTCACGGCTAAAAGCGCTTCGTTCACTTCATCCAGACCGAACAAGGTTACTTTTGGCTGGAGCTTGATGGCAGCGGCGATCTCGAGAAAATCACGCGCATCGGCGCGAGTCATATTGGCCACACTGCGAAGTTGCCGCTCACCCCAGAGAAGGCTATCGTAGTCGAACTGGGGGATGCGGTCCAGATGAATGGCGTTGATGGCTACCACGCCGCCCTTACGCAGACTGCGAAGTGCGCTGATGACGACATCGCCGCTGGGCGCAAACGTAATGGCGCGGTCCAATTGGACGGGCGGGGATTGATCTTCCGTACCCACCCAATGCGCGCCGAGCGAGGCGGCGAGATTGCGATGAGAATCTCCTCGAGTCGAGACGTAGACCTCGCAATTCCAGGAATGCAGTACTGCAATCGCGAGGTGCGCGGATGCTCCGAACCCGAAGAGCCCCACGCGCTCGCCTCTTTCAACTCCGGCCACGCGCAGGCTGCGGAAACCGATGATTCCGGCGCACAAAAGAGGGGCAGCATGCAGATCATCCAGAGCTTCCGGAAGCGGGAAGACAAAATCGGATCGGGCCAGCGTGTATTCTGCGTAGCCGCCCGCAACCGTATAGCCGGTGAAGGTGGGATCATCGCAGAGGTTTTCCAGACCGCGCTCACAGTAGGAACAGCGGCCATCCACTCCGCCGATCCAGGAAACGCCCACGCGCGTGCCTGCGGGCGGATTCGCGCTTGCAGGGTCGGCAGAAGCAACGGTCGCGACGATCTGGTGTCCCGGAACGATGTTGGGCACCCGAACCGGCAGCTCGCCTTCGACAATGTGCAGATCTGTGCGGCAGACGCCACATGCGTGGACCTGTAGCAGAACGAAGCCCGGCTTGACGTGAGGTACAGGCATCTCCTGAATTTCAAGCGGACGAAGAGAGATATCGCGCGGAGAGAGTAACCGGGCTGCTTTCACGCCTTCATTATCGGATTGGGGGCATATCACGGGAGGTGTCTGGCAAGCCGAGCCGCCGGTCCAGTTGAAAAAACAGCCAACCACCGCTGAGATAGCCAGCGGCGATAAGCACGACGTTTAACCCGGTTTGAGACCAGCCAATCTCCGGCACGTCGATGAACGGATAAGCGTAGCGTCCGCTGCTCGCGCCACGGAGGAGCGCGTAGAACAAATAGCAGAGCGGATAAATTGCCCAGAGCAGCGGGTCACGGCGGCTTAACATCCCTTTCGGCACAAAGGCCAGCCAGAAGAGCGGAACCAGGATAGGAGTGACCCAGTGCAGCAGCGCGTTGGCGATCGCGGAGCCGCCGGTTAACTCGCGTAATCCATGCAATAAAAGCGTGTATACAATGCCGACGAGGAGGATAGAAAGACAGGTTCCGCCGACCAGCCACGGTCTCGCAAAAGAGGTCGATCCAGCAGCGATGCCGCTGAAGACGACTGCAACCAAAAGGTTGGTTGTGACAGTGAAATAGGCAAGCAGTATCCAGATCGTGGAGAACACCGACTGGTTCTCCCGGAAGAGCGCGACAAAATGGATTGCGACTCCGATCCAAGCGGCGCAAGCGATGAGCAGCGCGGCCAAACGCGTCCACGCCGTCAAGTAACTCCTCCTCCAATCATGTGACCGGGCCGAGTCGCTCGAGACTACCTAATGAGGGCCGCTGATTTGCATCAACGGCTCTTCTCGCTTCTGCTCGTGCAGTTTGCTCACAATCGCAAATTCCTTCTCGGCCGCCGCTTGGCGTCCTAATTCCTGATAAATGCGCGCCAGCCGGTAGTGTGCATCGTAATTGCCGGGTTCGACCCGCACCGCGTCTAGAAATTCTCTCATCGCCAGGTCAAGTTCCTTCGCATCCTGATAATGCCTGCCCAAGTCAACGTGGACTACGTGCAACCCGTTGTTCAAGGCCTCGGCTCGCTTGAGCGCAGCAATTGCTTCAGCATCCCGCCCATCCCGCAGCAGTATATCCCCCAGGTAAGCGAGCGAAAGCGCATGCGTCGGATTGCCTTTCAGCTCTAACCGGAACTCGCGTTCCGCCTCCCCGTAGCGCCGCTGTTTCCAGTACAAATAACCGAGTCCGAAATGAACTTCCGGTTGCTGCGGAGCGGCCCTTACAGCCGCTTCAAACTCCTGGGTGGCTTCCGTCTCGCGATCGCCGGCATCCAGCGCTTCCCCCAAAAGCATGTGAACCGGCGCCGACTCCGGATCATGCTCCAGCAGCTTTCGGAAAATGTTCATCGCCTCGTCATACTGGCCCGCCCAGAGATAAGACTTCGCAAGCAGATAACCCAATTCGCCGTTGTCCGGCTGCGCTGCCGCCAGCGGTTGAAGCAAGCTGGCTGCCTGCCTGTATTCACCGAGGCCAAAATGACACATGCCGATCAGCGTGGTGGTGCGCTCGCTGGTTGGTTCTTTCTGAAACGCGCTCAGCGCTTCGCGAAATTGACCCTGCTTGAAATACGCCAAGCCGAGATTCAAGTAAAGATTCGGCAGTCGCGGATCGATCGCCAGAGCGCGCTTATAAGCCTCCACGGCGCCCCGATAGTCTTCCTTGTGAGCGAGGCTGACTCCAAGATTCGCTTCTTGAATCGCCTCCGGTTTATAGTTTTGTCCGAATGCGACAACCAGCACGAGCAACCCGCTGAGGCATTTAAGGACGAGCCTTACGAAATCCTGCGTCTGCTGCATTGCAGTTGCCTCCAATATGCCACGCGGATCTTGCGTTCCGACGACCCCGGACGCTAAAGCACGGAATGAATTCGCGGTTGTCGTTTACGTACCTCTCGAACTCCGCCGGGCTGCCAGCGGCGCCTTCCGCAGGGGACGAACGAGGCTGAATGAGACCCACCCCGGGTTGGGTCTAACGGCTTTTTTTCTTGAAATGATTTTCCTTGCAAGCGCTTGCACATTGATATAGACTTGACCCAAATATCTGCCACTAGGCCGGGAGAGTTCCATGCGAAAACTGCTTCTCGTTCTTGCTTTAGGTCTCATGGCAAGCCTTACCGCCTTCGCCCAAACCGCTACTATATTGGGTACGGTTACGGACGCAAGCGGTTCGCTTGTACCAAACGCAACCATCACAATCACTAACACAGGCACTAACACCAATCGTGTTCTCCAAACCAACAGCGCCGGGAGCTACATCGCCCCGGAACTGCCGATTGGACCATATTCTGTAAGCGCTGAAGCTGCGGGGTTCAAACGGTATGAACGCACCGGCATCAAGCTCGACACCAACGACACGGTTCGCGTCGACGCAGTATTGGAAGTCGGCAATGTGTCTGAGAACGTAACCGTGCAGGCCGAGGCTGTACGAGTCCAGTCCGATTCGAGTGACATCAGCAACCTGATTTCGGGCAAACAAGTGCAGGAACTGGCGATTAACGGCCGGCATATGGCGGCGCTCGCCATTCTCACTCCGGGCGCCTCCTCCGATCTGCCGGATTTTAATCTTCCCGTATCAGTAGCCGGCAGCACCAATATCAGCTTCAACGGGCAGCGCGAAGAACACAACGTCTGGATGATCGATGGGGGCGAGAATTACGACCGCGGCTGCGGCGGTTGCGTCACGATGATGCCTTCGGTATCCGCAATCGCGGAGTTCAGCACAATTACCAGCAATGCCTCCAGCGATTTCGGAATTGGCTCAGGCGGAACCATCACCATGGCGATCAAATCAGGAACGCGCGATTTTCACGGTGAAGCCTACGAATTCTTCCGCAATGATGCCATGGACGCCAATAATTTCTTCGCCAATAAGTACGGCACGCCAGCGCCCGAGCTGCGTTACAACATTTACGGCTGGAACCTGGGCGGCCCGGTATTTATTCCAAAGGTCTACAACACCGATCGCAAGAAAACATTCTTCTTCTGGAATCAGGAATGGCGCAAATTTGTAGTGGGAACGCAAATCACCGCGACAGCCATCCCGCAGACCCAGCGCAACGGCGATTTCAGTGCCCTTACTACGCCGATCCTGGTGCCCAAAACCGCCGATCCGGCGCAGAACGCAAGGTTCGCATCCTTGGGCCTGACGCCTGGTCAGCCGTTCCCGGGCAATAAGATCCCAAGCGCGCTGATTGATCCGAACACCGCGCTCTTTTTTGGTTCAGGCGCGATGCCCCTTCCGAACGGGGCCAACAACATTTACTCCGGCTCCAAGGGCGCACCCACTACAGTGCCCGAAACCGTGCTGCGCTTCGACCACTACTTCACGGACAAAATATCCGTGATGGGCCATTACATTCACGACAACACGGATCAACAGTTCGCCACATCTTTGTGGAGTAACGATACCTACCCGACCATCGGCACCAATTTTAAGAATCCGTCCTGGGGCGCAGTCGTGCATCTGACGGACGCCATCAGTCCGACTCTACTCAACGAAGTCTCCTTCAACCTTAACGGTAACTGGATCGATCTTACCCCTCTTGGGATTTATCAGAAGCCCGCCGGCTGGACAGCAACCCAGTTATTCGATCACAACGCACTGAATCGCTTGCCCACCATAAACATCGGTGGAACGTACGGTGTCTGGTACGACCCGGCCTCATGGCCTTGGAGAAATGCCGCCTGGGATAAGCAGGTCGTTGACGACGTCTCCTGGACCAAGGGCGACCACAACATGAGATTCGGCGGACAATTCATGCGCTACTCGAAGAACCAGGATATCTTTGGCGATACACAAGGTAATTACGGCTTTGACGGCAGTTTCACCGGCAACGCCGTTGCCGATTTCCTGCTGGGTTACTCCAAGACATACAACCAGCTTGATCTCGAGGACCGAACGCACACCCGCACCTCCACCGGTTCGTTTTACTTCACTGATAACTGGCGCGCCAATAAGCGCTTGACGCTGAACCTGGGTTTCCGCTGGGAAATCGTCCCGCACGCCTATGATGTTCAGAATCGTTTGTCGAATTTTTATCAGAACCTCTACAATCCAGCCGATGCCGCGGAATTTAACTCGAACGGAACTGGCAGCCTCAATACCTCCGGTCCGGGATTCAAAACGGTGCCCGGAGTACCGCTGGGAAACATTCCCTTCTACTTAAATGGCCTGGTGATCGCGGGCCAGGATGGCACGCCGCGCGGAATGGTGCAGAACGAGTATGGCACTGTGGGACCGCGAGTGGGTTTTGCCTACGATCTGACAGGCAGAGGCAAAACTATTTTGCGCGGCGGCTTCGGTATGTTCTATGAGCGCATACAGGGCAACGATGTTTACAATATGGGGCCCAATCCGCCTTTCGGCTTCAGCCCCAACCTGACCAGTGTTTTTTTCTCCAATCCGAACGTAAGCGTACTCAACGGACAGACAGCCGCCGTCCCCATCTACCCAGCCAGCGTTACGGCTCTTGCGTACAGCGACTATAAGCTCCCGGTTTCCGCGCAATGGAATTTTGGGATTCAGCACCAAATTTCCCAAGGCTCGGTGCTTAGTGTCGCCTACGTTGGCAACAGCGATTATCACCAGCGGGATGAGCGCGAACTGAATCCTGTGCCGCTCTCCGACCCTAACAGAGCGGGAATAGTTGCCGGATCATACATCGCAAATCTGGCCCGTCCTTATCTGGGCTACAGCAATATCTCGCTGGGAGAAAATGCCGGTAACACTCACTATGAATCGCTGCAGGTGAACTACCGTGTGGAAAATCAGCACGGCCTGACCTTTCAAGCGGCCTACACTTGGTCCCACAGCCTCGGAATCGCTCCCGGAGGTGGCGGAGACTTCAATACCCTCTCGAATCCCTTTAACCGCTACTACGATTACGGGCCGACAGGTCTCGACCGCCGGCAAACCTTGGTTTTGAATTACATTTATACCTTGCCGTTCTTCGTAAATAGGACTGGCTTGGCGGGCTCTCTACTGGGCAACTGGCAGCTTTCAGGCATCACGCTCATGCAGACCGGCTTGCCGCTGAATCCAACCATGAACACCGACATTTTAGGGCTCGGCGGCAACACGACAAACAGACCCGACATCGTTGGTAAGTTGACTTACCCCTCGACCGTTTCAGAGTGGTTCAACACTGCTGCCTTCGCTGCTCCGCCGACCTTAGCGTTCGGCTCAGCGCAGGAAGGCGCCATTCGCGGCCCCGGCCGCATCAATTTCAATTTGCAGATGTACAAGAATTTCCGCCTGCCGCGTGAAGGAATGTACGTCCGATTCGGGGCGGAATTTTATAACGCCTTCAACCACACGCAGTTTCACGACGTGAATGCGTCTTTCGGTGCTGCCCAGTTCGGCCAGGTTACCGACACGTACGATCCGCGGGTGATTGAACTTTCGCTGAAGTTTGCATTCTGAAATCGAGACTCTCTCGAGAGCCAGTACGAATCCGCTTCCGCGAGGAAGCGGATTCCTGCGTCCTGCATGCTCGCGAATCTGTTACTTTCAGTCGCACACACAGGTCCGTGGCTCAGCGGGCGCGTGGGAAAATTCTTCACATGGAGAGATTTTAGTGAGCGGGAAGAGACGGGCTTCGCGGATCTGGTGGTCAGGCGTTGGACTCGTCATTGCGGCACAACTGTCGTTCGCTCAAGCCCCGGCGCGAGAAGCCGCCGCGCCTGTTCCCAAAGAAGAAAAAAAACCGGCGCCGATTCCTCCGGAGCACAGCTCCGTCACCAAGCATGACCTCACGCTCGGCGGACGCGTAATCCACTACACGGCAACCGCAGGAACGCTACTGATCAACGGCGAGGAGAATAAGCCGTATGGCAGTTTTTTCTACGTGGCATACACCGAAGACGGCGTTAGCGATCCGAGGACGCGGCCCGTCACGTTCTTGTACAACGGAGGGCCGGGGTCAGCGAGTATTTGGCTGCACATGGGATCGGTAGGGCCTGTAAGAGTAGTTACTGCGAGTCCGGAAGCAACGGGCGCAGCACCGTATCAGATCGTGCCGAATGAATACAGTCTGCTCGACAAAACGGACCTGGTGTTCGTTGACGCGGTCGGAACAGGGTTCTCGAGACCGGTGGGTAACGGGACGGAAAAGAATTTCGCGGGTACCGATCAGGACGTGGCGGCTTTCAACAAGTTTGTCACGCGCTACATCACTGTGAATCAGCGCTGGAACTCGCCGAAATTTCTGTTTGGCGAGTCGTATGGGACGACGCGTTCGGCGGCGCTGGCGGATTCGCTGGAAGGGGACGGCATTGTCTGCAACGGTGTGATTCTGATGTCGAGCATCTTGAATTATTTCGAGCTTGCGCCGGGATTGGATAACGATTTCGTGGACGATGTCCCGAGTTTCGCGGCGATCGCATGGCACTACAACAAGGTGGCCAAAAAGCCGGATAATCTGAAAACGTTTCTGGATGAGGTCCGAACTTTCGCGCGAGGACCGTACGCGGAGGCCTTAGCCCAAGGTCACAGTTTACCCGCCGACCAGGTGGATGCGATTGCGAGGAAATTGAGCGCCTACACCGGGCTGACCGTTCAATACATCAAAGAAGCCAATTTACGGATCAGCGCCTCGCGCTTTCGGAAAGAATTGTTGCGCGACGATCGGGAAATCCTGGGCAGATACGATGCGCGTTTCGAGGGTACCGATTTCGACGCAGCAGGCGAGACGCCCGCATACGATCCTTCGAGCACCGGGATCGCCGGAGCGTTCGTCTCCGCATTTCACGATTACCTGGGGCGCGAATTGAAGTATTCTTCCGACGAGACTTATTACACCCACGGATCCAACATCATCGAGGCGTGGGATTGGAACCATCACGTCGCGGGAAGCCGGCAGCCGTTACACGAGCCTTATGTGGCTGGCGATCTGGCCGATGCCATGCGTAAGGATCCACATCTGAAGGTATTTTCGGTGAATGGATTGTTCGACCTGGCCACTCCTTTCTTCAAGACCGAATACGATCTGGCGCATATGGATCTGGAGCCGAAACTAAGACAAAACATCGAGTTCGGATATTATCCGTCCGGTCACATGATCTATCTCAATGTGGAAGCGCTGAAAGAATTAAAGGCGGATCTGGCGAATTTCTACTCGCAAGCTACGGCGGAGCGCCAGCCGTCGGCGTACGGCGGGCATAACGTTGCCGCAGGGAAGTAGATTCCCTGTCCATCAGCTCACCAATGAGGAGTAGGCTGGTTACGAGCAGTGCCTTTCACGAATCGCTCAGCCGGTTCTATCAAATTTCCAGCATAGGAGCAGGTTATGTCGTCTATTTTGAGCACCGAACAAAAAGCTGATTTCCTGCGTCGCGGCTTTTCCAGGCGCAGTTTCGGTCGTTTGGCGACGGTTCTTACAGCCGGGGCCACGCTGCCCTTTTACAACGAGCAGGCGCTGGCACAGCTTTCCTTGATCCGGAACATCCCTCCCGATGCCGTCAAGATCAACGCGAATGAAAACCCGATGGGACCTTGCCCCGAAGCGGCGGACGCTATTTACAACGTCATCAAGAAAGGCGGCCGCTACATGTATGAAGACACGTTCGCGTTGGCCGATGTCATGGGGAAGATGGAGGGTTTGCAAAACGGCGGCAGGTCGGGGTCGGGTGATAGCTACATAGAGATATTTGCCGGCTCGAGCGCCCCACTGCACCAGGCGGTGCTGGCTTTCTGTTCGAAGGATAGGCCTTTCGTAAAGGCGGACCCGGGCTATGAGGCCGGGGAGCGTGCCGCAAAGTTCGTCGGCGCGAAGGTAGTTGCTGTTCCGTTGCGAAAGGGCACCTGGGATCACGACGTGCGCGCGATGCTGGCAGCGGCTCCTGATGCCGGACTTTTCTACGTCTGCAACCCGAACAATCCAACGGGCACGCTAACCAGCCGTGCGGATATCGAGTACCTGGTTGCCAACAAACCGAAGGGCTCGGTGGTCATGATAGACGAAGCGTACATTCATATCTCGAAGAACGCGATTCGCTGCAATGACATGGTGGCCGCTGATCGGGATGTCATAGTGTTGCGCACGTTCTCGAAACTCTACGGAATGGCGGGTTTGCGAGCAGGAGCGGCTTTTGCCCGGCCGGATCTGTTGGAGAAGATCAAGGGCTACAGCGCGGGAGCTATGCCGATTACCGCTATGGTTGGCGCCACGGCCAGTCTGCAAAGCAAGAATCTTGTGGCGGAGCGGCGCAAGATCATGACTGATATTCGGGAGGATACGTTCAGCTGGCTCACATCGAGGAATGTCGAATTTATAGCTTCGGAAAGCAACTGCTTCATGTTGAATGTGAAACGGCCGGGAGCCGAATTTAACAAGGCTATGGCTGCCCAGAACGTCTATGTCGGCCGGGTATGGCCGATCTGGCCGGACTGGGTGCGCGTCACAGTCGGCAGTAAAGAGGATATGGCCCAGTTCAAGACTGCTTTCGCCAAGGTTTATAACGCGTAGCCGGTCAGTAGCGGGCGCCGGGTTCTTAATCACCGAACGGAGACGCGGCTCGTTGAGGAACGTCCAACAATCGAGTACACTCGTACCAGCCGTGCTCATGTGCGAGTATTTGGCCTCTCAAATGCATAATAAGGGAGGCACGCACATTGCTGCGTCGCACGGGCAAATTTCGGGTTGCGATGCTCACCTGTCCTGTTTGCGATACGCCAAATGAAGATGGCTCAGTATCTTGCGAGCGCTGCAACTGCGTCTTAGAGTCAGAAAACAACGAAACCATCGTTTCGAACAAGCCGCGCGACGAGCAAGCGACGATAGTCGCTACGAACGCGTTCTCGCACGGCGCAGCACCCGCCCGGGCCTTCAGTTCCGAGTTACCCGCGGGTACCGTGCTGACCGGGCGATACGAGATCCTCGAGCGGCTGGGTCAGGGTGGCATGGGGACGGTGTACCGTGTACAAGACCATGAACTCGACCGGGTAATCGCCCTCAAAACCATCCGTCCCGACCTCGCCTCAAACGCTGTAGCCCTGCGCCGGCTCAAGCAGGAAACTTTGCTCGCCCGGCAGATCGCACATCGCAACGTAATACGCGTCTTCGACCTCGGCGTAGCCCAGGGACTGCGCTTCATCACAATGGAGTATGTCGAGGGTCGGGATCTCAAATCCGTCATCGAGCTGCGCAAGAAGCTACCGCCCGACGAAGCGATCGAAATCTTGTCCCAGATATGCGAAGGCCTGGAAGCCGCGCACAGCGAAGGCGTGGTTCACCGGGATCTGAAGCCGCAGAACGTCCTGCTATCGGCCGGTAATCGTGTCCGGATTGTGGATTTCGGCCTGGCGCGCTCCTTTGAAGATAGCGGTATCACGCACACGGGAATGATTTTGGGAACTCCGACCTATATGTCGCCGGAGCAGGCCCTCGGGAAACAGGGTGATGCGCGCTCAGATATCTTTTCGCTGGGAGTGATCAGTTTCGAGCTTCTGACCGGTCAACTGCCGTTTCCTAGTCAAACGTTATCCGAGTCTTTGATCGGCCGGACACGCGGCAAGGCTCGGCCGATCGAGACCATCGATCCGGCACTGCCGGCCTGGCTTTGCCGCATTGTCATGCGCTGCCTCGAGCGCGAGCCTTCGGACCGGTACGGAAGTGCTCAGGATGTCTCAAATGACCTGGCGGCCCGCGATGTATGTGTATATCCCCCGCTTTCGCCGGGTACTCTGGCACCAGGCACGATGGTGGGGTCCCGTTACCGGATCGAAGCGGAAGCGGGCGAAGGCGGCATGGGCAAAGTGTACCGGGCGGTCGATCTTGACCTGCACCGGACTGTGGCCCTCAAAGTGGTGCGGCCGGAGCTGGCGAGTAGCCAGGCAACGCTCGATCAGCTCAAGCACGAGATCTCGATTGCCAGCCAGATCTCTCATAAAAACGTCCTCCGCGTCCACGATCTCGGTGAAGCGAGCGGCTTACGTTACGTCTCCATGGCCTGGGCCGAGGGCGAGGATCTTGGGAGTCTTATCAGACGGGCAGCGCCCTTCCCCGAAGACCAGATTATCCAACTGACAACTGAGATCTGCGAGGGCTTGGAGGCAGCACACGAGCAAGGCGTCAGCCATCGCGATCTCAAACCGAGCAATATTCTGCTGACCGCGGACGGCCATCCTTGTATCGCGGATTTCGGCCTGGCGCATAGCCTTCATCCAAGCCCGGTTCCGAAACCAGGCGGCGCTGAAGGATCGCTCAGCGAGTCGACGTCGGGGACGCCGCGCTACATGTCACCTGAACAAGTCGATGGCGTTTGCATCGACCACAGGACCGACATCTACTCGCTTGGGTTAATTCTTTACGAAATGGCCACCGGCCGCATCCCGTTCAACGACGATTCCGCGATGCAAACGATGGCAGAGCGGCTCACCGAGAAGCCCGCTTCGCCTAAACTTTCGAATCCGGCACTTTCAGAGAAATTGACCGGAGTTATCTTGCGCTGCCTGGAGCAGGACCCGAACCGGCGCTATGCCAGCGTGCGGGAACTGCTCAGCGATTTGCAGCAGAAACCCGCAGCGCTGAATGCTCCGGCGGTTGAGATTCGGCGTCGGATCGCCCGGGGCTGGTTGATCGGCGCCCTAGCGGCGGTCGTATTGGTGCTGGCGGCCACCCTGCTTTGGCGGCAGCGCGCGCCGAAAGCGGCAATTCCGCCGCGCGGGAAATACATCGCCGTGCTTCCGTTTCGCGCAATCGGCTGGGATCCGAATTTGAGATACCGGGCCGAGGGTATAGCAGATGCGATCTCGGCCAGGCTGGCCTCGCTCAGCAGCCTGCACCCGATCTCTGCCTCGGCTCTCGAAAAGGTCGATCTCTCGCAATCGGAGGAAGGAATCGGCAAACAGCTAGGCGCGAATCTGCTGGTGAGAGGCACCGTTCAGGGTGAGGGCGACCGCATTAAAGTGGATGCTCAAATCTATGACATCGCGAAGCGCGAGGCGGTGTGGAGTAAGTCATACGAGCGAGTCGTCGGCGATTTGTTCACCCTGGAAGACGAGATATCGAACGACACTGAGAACGCGCTCGACGTGAAGCCGACGATCGAAGAACGAGAGCGCGCAGAACCCGCTCCGACGCAGAACCTGGCGGCTTACGATCTTTATCTGAAGGGGCGCGACATCCTCAAGAAACATCGCGATGAGGGAAACGTAAAGGCAGCGCTCGACCTGTTTAACCAGGCTTTGAAAAAAGATGATTCTTTCGCGCTCGCCTGGACCGGGGTGGCGGATGCGAGTCTCCTGTTGTATCGGATGACTAACGATAGCCTCTATGCCTCCCATGCGCTGGCGGCAGCGCACGAGGCGGGCGCGCGGAATAACAACCTGCCGGAGGTCCACTTCTCGCTGGGCAGCGTTTATACCGCGACCGGGCGGAATGCGGAAGCCGTCAATGAGATTAAACAGGCGCTCCAGCTATCTCCGAATTCGGACGACGGTTACATACGGCTGGGCCGGGCTTACCGTGCCACCGGGCAGAGCGAAGAGAGTATAGCTGCCTTGAAGAAGGCGGTTCAACTCAATCCCTACTACTGGTTCAATCACAATCAATTAGGCGCCGGCTACTTCTATTTGGGCAGGAATGATGACGCGCGCCGTGAGTTCACGGAACAGGTTGCCGAAAATCCGGACAACGAGGACGGCTACAATAACCTGGCTGCCACTTACTTGCAGCAGGCACAATGGAAGAAAGCCATCCCAGTGCTGGAGAAAGCGATCCAGATCGCCCCGACAACGCTCGAGTACTCAAATCTGGCAACTGCGTATTATCAATTGGGCCAGTATCGTGAAGCTATTCCCATTTACCAGCAAGCGCTGACCCTGAATCCAAACCAGACCGACGTGCTGCGCAACTTAGCCGAGGCTTACGCGCACGATGGACAGAGCCAAAAAGCGGACGAAACCTACGAGCGCGCCATTTCCCTGCTCTATAACGATCAGCTGGCGATAAACCCGCGAGATGCCCAGGCTATCGGTACTTTGGCCATGTGTTTTGCCGGTAAGAAGAACACCGCCAAAGCGCGGCAGCTGATTCTGCAGGCACGCTCCATCGATAGCGCCGACAGCGCACTGATGTACGACGAGGCTTACATTAACGCTATGGACGGGCGCATCCCCGAAGCACTGGCTGCCTTGGAGAAAGCGCTAGAGAACGGGTATTCGTTCGAGTACTGTCTCAGCGACCCGGATCTGAAGGTCCTGCGGGATGCACCCGGTT
The DNA here is from genome assembly GCA_963738555.1 of Terriglobia bacterium. Taxonomy (GTDB): domain Bacteria; phylum Acidobacteriota; class Terriglobia; order Bryobacterales; family Bryobacteraceae; genus Bog-105. The sequence continues at coordinate 28,837 of CAVTXN010000001.1, read as the reverse complement.
TCAAGACCCTCAAGAAAAAATTCGGTCACGCGAGCGAAGAGCGCCGCCAGTAGCAGAAGCCTGCAAGCAGAACGCCGCCCAAAATGATGAGGGTGACCGCCGCAGGTTCGGGCACAGCGCTTGCCGTGGCAGCGAAGTCGGTTCCAGCACCCCAGCTTCCCGCGCCATTCGGGTTGTCTCCTGTGTCGTTCAAGTTGACAGAAAAGATCTGCCCCTGGGTGATCCCGCCGCCTGCCGCTGGACCAAACAGAATGTTATAGAGAAATCCGTTCGTAACCGGTGTCTCGGCAAAGGTGCAGGTGACGAAAGGCCCCGGAGTGCAGGTGATCGGAACAGAATCGGGCAGAGTCGCTATGACATCCATCTCTCGCCAGTTCTTACCGCTCTCGTTTTGGAACAACAGGACGCCCCCACCGAGCGCGTCGGCTCCAAATGTGAAGGAATCACTGGTTAAAATGATGGGCGTTCCCGAGGGATCCTTAATCAGAATGTGGGGATTTCCAGCCCATAAGGCGCAGGGCGCAAGAACTATCGCAAGCCTGATGAGAGAAGTTCGCAAGCGCAATTGACACTCCGGAAGTAATTAATTTAACAAGCGGTCTTCTTATTCTCTTCTATTACCGGGAAGAGATGCCACTACATTACTACCAGGACTATGAGTAATTCTTCGCACCAATCGCTTTTGGCGTGCCTACTCCTCTCGTAAGGCGGTCAGGGGGTCCACGCGAGAGGCCGTTCGGGCCGGGATGAGCACGGCAGCGGAAGTGACGAACAGAAGAAGGACCGTAACCGACGCGAAGGTGGGCAAATCGGCGGGCGCGACACCGTATAGCAGGCTCCCCAGAAAACGAGTCGCGAACATGGCGAGACCGGTACCCAGAAGGAGGCCGATACAAACCAGGACGGCGCCTTCGCGCAGGACGGCGAACAGGATCTGCCGGGGCAGCGCGCCAAGCGCAACGCGTATACCGATTTCCCGCGTTCGCTGGGTAACGAGATAGCCGAGCAGGCCGAACAGGCCACTACAGGCCAGCACCAAGGCAAGCGCCGCCAACCCGGACAGCAGCGAGGACAAGAAACGCCCGGCCGCGGTTTCGCGGTCGCGCACGGCAATGAGCGGCTGAACGTGGTTGATAGGCAGTTCAGGATCGAGGCGCCGTATCTCGCGCGCGGCGGCAGTGGCCAGTGTCAGGGGCGGCACCGAAGTCTTAAGAAGAACGTTCATCTCGCCAAATGTCTTCTGCCACTCGGGCCAATAAACGGTGGGCATGACATCGTTGTTGATGCCTGTATAACGTACATCGCCGGCCACTCCGACGATTACGCCGGGTTCACGGCCATTCCACAGCACGCTGATAGTGCGGCCCAGCGGGTTTTCGTGCGGGAAATATTCACGGGCGATGAGATCGTTGATGATGTAAGCACGCGGAGCACCCTCGGTATCGCGGGACGTGAAATCGCGGCCCGCACGCAAAGGGATTCCGAGCGTCGCGAAATAATGCGGAGTAATTGCTCGCAATTGCGCGATCGGCTGGTCAGCGGGCGCCGGATCGGGCCGGCCGCCGATGAAAAAACCGGTCCCCACGCCCAGGCCGCCAAGAGGCAAATCCTCGACCATGGCCGCCGATTTGACTCCCGGCAGTGATTGCAGAGCGTCGAGCGTCCGGCTGAAGATAGCACGTTTGGCAGAATCGGTCCGATAACTCGCGTCAGGCAGAGAGAGATCGAACGTCAGTACGTTTTCCGGATCAAAGCCTATGGGAGCTGCGTTCAGGTTCAGCATGCTGCGAATAAGCAGTCCTGCGCCGATCAGCAAGGTGAGAGCAAGGGCAGTTTGGGTAATAACGAATGCCCGCCGTACCTGGCTGGTGCGAGAATGAGCCGCGTTGCCCCCGCGCAACGTGCTTTGCGGGTCTCTTTTGCTGGCCGCCAGTGCTGGCGCGAAGCCGCAAATCAGACCTGTTCCAATGATCAAAAACGCGGCGAACGCCAGTACAGGGCCGCTAAAGCTGACCGGGCCGAGACTGGTGATATCCAGGGTCTCCGGCACCGCGCGTACGATTGCAGCGGTACCGGCCCAGGCGAGCAAGATACCGAGGGAGCCGCCAATAAGAGTCAGCAGCAGAGCTTCTGTGAAATGCTGGGCAGCAACCCGCCAGCGGGTCGCTCCCAACGACACCCGAATGGCGGTTTCGCGCGCATGAGCGGCGCCCCGCGCCAGCAGGAGACCCGCTATATTAGCGCACGCAATGAGGAGAATGCAGCCGAGCGCGCAGGCTAAAGCCAGCAACGGGATGCGCCCTTTCCGGACGTACTGCTCCCGCAAGGGTTGCACCACGACACCCCGACCCGCCTCCATGAGCGGGAATTCCTTTGCCATTCTTTCAGTAAACGCGTGAAGCTCGCTTTGGGCCGTTGCGAGAGAAATTCCAGGTTTCAGGCGTGCTACGACACGCAGATAACGGCCCTCGTTCCAGCGAGCGTTCGGATCGAGTCCGATGGGCGTCCAACATGAGACGTTCCTACTCAGGAACACGAAGCCGCGCGGCATGACGCCGATGATGTTGTACTTCTCGCCGTCTAAGGTGAGTGTTCTGCCAAGAATACCGGGATCTCCAGCGAAACGCCCCTGCCAAAGCGCGTAGCTGATAAGCGCCACCTTCGCCTTCTGCGGCCAGTCTTCTTCGGGCCGGAAGTAACGGCCAAGTTGAGGTTGCACACCGAGCGTGGGCAGGACGCCGGCGGTGACATTCATGTTGTAGATTTGAGTGGCATCGCCCTCCCCGGTAAGATTCTGATTGATAGGATGAGCGGCGCCCATGCTAGTGAAGGAATGGCTATTCTTCTGCCAATCGAAGAAATTTGTGGGTGCGACTTCGTCGGCTTCGGGGTGATGCGAGTCGCTCTCCCAGATCATCGTGAGGCTGTTGGAATCGGGAAAGGGTAGCGCGCGCAGCAGCAACGCGTCGATCACGCTGAATAACGCGGTACTCGCGCCGATACCGAGAGCAAAAATCCCTATCGCCAGCAGAGTGAATCCGGGAGTTCTGAGAAGACTACGGGCGCCAAAACGGAAAGTTTGAAGACCCGTTTCGAGAAGAGGAAGACCGCGACGGTCGCGATGACTCTCCTTGAGCGATTCCACGCCGCCCAGCTTCAACAACGCGGACCTGCGCGCTTCCTCCAGAGACATGCCGGACCGCAGATTGTCGTCTATATGCAGTTGAAGATGGCTCTCAACTTCAGCCGTAAAATCCAGATCACCCCTGCTTTTGTGAAAGAGACCGAGACCACGGAGAATCCAGGCACGTAGTTTTCTCATGAGGTGCCTTCTCTCGGGGCGAAGAAGCGCGCCACAATGGCCGTGGTCTGCTCCCAATCGCGCGCTTCTCTTTCCAGTTGCTTCTTTCCGGCGCGAGTGAGTTTGTAAAACTTCGCCCGGCGATTATTGTCCGAAACACCCCATTCGGAGGAGATATAGCCCTCCTGCTCGAGTTTCAGCAGCGCAGGATACAGAGTGCCGTAGTTGACGGCCAGAAGATCTCCGCTCGTCTGCTCAATGCGCCGCGCGATTCCGTAGCCGTGCAGAGAGCCAAGCGTTTCGAGGGTTTTCAACACCATCAGGGCGAGCGTGCCCTGCCAGACGTCGGACTTGTCGTTCATGTACTCCTATTGCCTTCCAATAAGAAGCATTATGGCATGCCTGATATTGGGAAGCAATAGGAAGCCGGAGGCGCGGCTCAGGCCAGCATCTTTTGATTCACCACACCCGCCACATCGGTCAATCGGAAATGCCGGCCCTGGAATTTGTACGTAAGGCGCTTGTGATCCACGCCGAGACAGTTGAGGACGGTAGCCTGAATGTCGTGGATTGGCACGGGATCGGAGACGGCGTTGTAAGAAAAGTCGTCAGTTTCGCCTATTGTGGCGCCGCGTTTGATACCTCCGCCCGCGAACCACATGGTGAAACAGCGCGGATGATGATCGCGCCCGTAGTTATCTTTAGTGAGATGGCCCTGGCAGTAAACGGTACGGCCGAATTCGCCGCCCCAGATGACCAGCGTATCGTCTAACAAGCCGCGCTGCTTGAGATCTGCCACTAGCGCAGCAGAAGCCTGATCGGTACCCCCGCATTGCAAAGCAAGGTCGCGCGGCAAATCGTTGTGTTGATCCCAGCCGCGATGATAAAGCTGGACGAAGCGCACGCCGCGCTCGGCGAGACGCCGCGCCATCAGGCAATTCGCCGCATACGTCCCGGGCTTTCTCGAATCGGGACCGTAGAGTTCAAAGGTGCTGGCTGGTTCCTTTGAAAGATCGGTCAATTCAGGTACGGAAGATTGCATGCGGTAGGCCATCTCATATTGCGAGATGCGCGTGGTCACTTCCGGATCGCCATACGACTGCTCCGAAATATGGTTCAGCTCGGCGAGAGCGTCGAGCATGTTGCGCCGTGTCTCGCCGTCCACGCCTTGCGGATTCGCAAGGAACAGCACCGGATCTCCGGAAGCGCGGAAACGGACGCCTTGGTATTTCGACGGCAAAAATCCGCTCGACCAAAGCCGGGTGAAAAGAGGCTGGTCCCGATTGAGGGCCTGGGCCTGAGAAATGAGAACAACGAAAGCGGGAAGATTCTGATTTTCACTGCCGAGGCCGTAAGTGACCCACGAGCCCATGCTTGGACGGCCAGGCTGCATGAAGCCCGTCTGGATAAAAGTAATGGCAGGATCGTGGTTGATGGCATCTGTGTTCACCGTCTTAACAAACGTGATGTCATCGACGATCTTCGCCGTGTGCGGCAGCAGTTCGCTGATGTAAATTCCGTTTTCGCCGGCACGATTAAATTTGAAGATGGAGGGAGCGACCGGCAACGAGTTCTGTCCGGAGGTCATTCCGGTGATGCGCTGGCCTTGACGCACCGAATCGGGCAATTCCGTGCCCGCCAGCGCTGCCAATTTCGGCTTGTAATCGAAAAGGTCGATCTGCGAAGGCGCCCCCGACTGATGAAGATAAATGATTCGCTTCGCTTTGGGTGCGAAGTGAGGCAGATCCGGCAAACCGCCAAAAGCAGCCGCGCTCTTGAATGGCGGAGTTTCTGTCCCCGCAAACAGCTCGGTATTCAGCAGCGAAGCCAGCGCCATTACGCCTATGCCTTGACTCGTACGGCCAAACAGTTGCCGGCGGGTCAGATTCAGTTCACGATCACGAATCGGATTCATTTTGCAGCCTCAGTTCTTAGTTATCGTTTCGTCCATGTTGAGAATCGTACTGGTGACCATGGTCCAGGCCGCCAGCTCCGCCGGGTCGAGTTTCGGATTGGCTTTCATCTCGCCGACCGAGATCAACTTCTCGGCGCCCTTTCGATCCGTGTCGTAGTGGACGATCTCCTTTTTGTAGAGCCCTTCCAGAATGGAATCTTCTTTGGGGGATGGGTCGCGGTCCACAGCCAACTGGAAGGCGTGGCGAATGCGGTCGGTCGGGGTGGGGCCCGCTTCACGCAGATCCCGCTCGGCGAACACGCGCGAGGCCTCGATATAGGTGGGATCGTTCATCAGCACAAGCGCCTGAAGCGGCGTGTTGGTTGTGCTGCGGAGCGCTGTGCACTTCTCCCGATCAGGAGCATCGAAGATATTGAGCGTGGGATACGGAACGCTGCGTTTCCAGAACGTATACAAGCTGCGCCGGTAGAGATCCGAACCGTGGCTCTGAACATAGGTTTGGGCCGAGAAGTCGCCGCCAAACGCCATCTCCTCCCACAACCCCTTTGGCTGATAAGGAGAAACGCTGGGGCCGCCGATCTTCTCATTGATTAAGCCGCTCAGAGCCAGCGCGTTGTCGCGTACCATTTCAGCCGGTAGACGAAAACGCGGGCCGCGCGCCAGCAATCGATTCTCCGGATCCTTCTCGAGCATTTCGGGCGAGACCTTCGACGCCTGGCGGTAAGTGGCAGAAGTCACGATCAGGCGTTGCATCGCTTTTACATCCCAATTCGTCCGGATAAACTCAGTCGCCAGCCAGTCAAGCAACTCCTGATTGCTCGGAGGATCGCCCTGCGAACCGAAATCGGCGCTGGTTTTGACGATTCCCAGCTCGAAATACATCTGCCAGAAATGGTTCACCGCAACCCGCGCAGTCAGAGGATTAGCGGGATCGACCAGCCATTTCGCGAGCGTGAGACGGTTGCGCGGCGCGTTTTTCGGAAGAGGCGGCAGAATGGCGGGCGTATTGGGCTCCACCTTTTCCCCCTTAAGCCGGTAGTCGCCGCGGGCGAGAACGAAGGTGTCGCGCGGTTTGGCCATTTCCGCCATCACCATGGTCGAAGGAATCTCCCGGTTGAGTTGGGCGAGACCGCGATTCAGTTCCTTATAATCGACACTCAACTGCTGCTCGGCAGGATTGCCCGCTTCGCTCAGGAAATAATCGCGCACCCACTGCTTCTGATCTTCGGATCGCTTGTCGTTTGGAATTTGCAGAACCCTATGCAGCGGAGAGAGAAGACCGAGCTCATAGGCTTCATTGGCGTAGAGCCGGCGGTTGTACAGGCGCAAATCGCTCAACTGGCCTTTGAACGGCGCGCCCCAGTCTTTGTTGCCGATCTCCAGCTCACCCTTTTCAAAAGAGGCTGGGCTCAGCTTATCGAGATCTACAGTCGTCTTCACGCTGCGCCCGTCGATATAGATCTGAACACCCTTAGCTCTGCCGGAGCCATCGTAGGAGACGATCACGTGGTTCCAATTGTGGTTGACTTCGCCCTGGTCCGGATTGGCCTCGAACTTGATGCCATCAGTAGACTTCACTTCGATACCCGAATCGGCGCCGTCATTGCGCAAGCGAACGATAATGTTGCAGTTTCCCTTATTGCAGTAATCGATAGCGATCTCGTAGCCGGGGCCGGCCTTGGGAGATTTCTCATAGCGCTGCAGGACGGACATGCCCGAGGGACCGCCGGCTTGGACCCACATAGCCACGCTAAACGGTTTGCCGGATGTAAATGCGCCGGCGTTGCCGAACGAGAGATGAGCCTCGTCCGTCAGATCGATTGCGCGGCCGGTGCGGCCGTCGGCAAACGGCGGGGTGCCGCTAAGAACTTTGGCTGGAACATCGGGCTGGACCTGGTTTGCGAGAGTGCCGTCAAACGCGTACTGGGAAACAAGCCCCGCTTTCGAGTCGGATACGGGCATATCGAGCTGGTGCTGCTCCCAGGTGTTTTGCGCTGCGGTGATCTCTTCATCCTTTTTCTTGATGGCGTCGATCAGAGCCGCCTTCATGGCTGCCTGGCTCTTGCTAGGCAGTTGTAGGAAAGGAACTGCGTTGCCCTTGTAGCCGTCGAGACCTTTCTCCGGAACGCTATTGAAGAAGGCGCCGAAGCTATAGAAATCCTTCTGCCGGAGCGGATCGTACTTGTGATCGTGGCAACGCGCGCAGCCAAGCGTAATACCGAGCCAGGTGGTTGAGGTAGCTTCGATGCGGTCGACGATGTACTCGTTTTGATATTCCTCGGCAATAGCGCCGCCCTCAAAGTCGATCATGTGGTTGCGGTTGAAGCCGGTGGCGATGATCTGATCCTGGGTAGCATGAGGCAGCAGATCACCCGCAATCTGCTCGACCGTGAACTCGTTATAAGGCATATTGCGATTGAAGGCCGAGATCACCCAATCTCGCCAGGGCCACATTTCCCGCGCGCTATCGATGTGATAACCGTGTGTATCCGCGTAGCGGGCAAAATCCAGCCACGTCATGGCCATGCGCTCGCCATAGTGAGGCGAGGCGAGCAACCGGTCCACTACCTTTTCGTAAGCCGATGGAGATTTGTCGGCCAAGAAGGCTTTCAACTCGGCGGAGGTGGGCGGCAGGCCCGTTAAATCAAAAGTCACCCGGCGCAACAGAGTGGTTCTGTCGGTTTCGGGCGACGGATGAAGGCCGTCTTTTTCGAGCTTGGCCAACACAAAACGGTCTATCGGGTTGCGAACCCATTTCGTGTCTTGAACCTGCGGCAGTTCGGGGCGCTTCGGCGGCACGTAGGCCCAGTGAGTCTCCCATTTGGCGCCGGAATCGATCCAGTTCTTGATCGTTTCGATCTGGACGGGCGTCAGCTTGCGTCCCGAGTACGGCGGCGGCATGCGCATCGCCACATTCGGGTTGCTGATCTTCAAGTACATCTTGCTGTGAGCCGAATCGCCCGGAACAATCACGTCCGGTTTGCCGAATGCGCCCTCCTTCGTGTCGAAGTGGAGTCCAGCCATGCGCTGCTTCTCATCCGGGCCGTGGCAGGCGAAGCAGTTGTCGGAGAGAATGGGCCGGATCTGCCGGTCGAAGTCGACTGGCGGAGTAGCTCCATACAGCAGCGAGGAAGCACTTATTGAAAGGGCAAGAGAAAGCGGAGAAAGGCGCATCAGGGGAAGTTCGCTCGACGAAGAGCTTATGAAGAGTATATCGAGGTTCACATGCGGTTTGCTGAGGTTTCGCGGAAGGGGGGTTTTTACCGTTTATAAAAAGGGACCGGTAAAAACCGGGCCGATAGGGGGAGGGGGTATAATTTCAGAGTGGAACGCAAAGCGCTGGCGGTCGAACCGGAGATCAAGAGCTCCAATCTCACCAGGTTGCGCCGGATTGAGGGCCAAGTGCGCGGCCTGCAGAGGATGGTGGCAGAAGAACGCTATTGCGCTGATATCGTTGCGCAGATCGCGTCGGTGCAGGAGGCGCTGCGGGGCGTCGCGCGGGAACTGCTGAAAAATCATCTGCGGCATTGCGCGACAGACGCGATCCGGAGTGGCGACGAGAAGCGCATGTCCGAGCAATACGAAGAACTCCTGGAGCTGGTGTACAAACACCTCCGGTAACGGTAAAAACCATGGCAATAGACCCCATCTGCGGAATGCAGGTAGACGAGAGCAAGGCGGCTGGCCGAAGCACCCAAAACGGCACCATTTACTACTTCTGCGGGAAGGGCTGCCAGCACCGTTTCGAGCAGAGATTTACACAACCGGAGTCAAAGTCCGAACCGCGGGCCTCCAGCAACCTAAATGAGATCGAATACACGTGCCCGATGCATCCCGAAGTGCGGAAGATGGGCCCAGGTATTTGCCCTAAGTGCGGGATGGCGCTCGAGCCGAGGGGCATTACGCAGGGCGAAGAAAATCCGGAGATGGCTGACATGCAGCGCCGGTTCTGGATAAGCGTTGCGCTAACAGCGCCTTTGCTCGCTCTCATGCTGCTGGAGTTGTTTCCCGGCACAGGTCGAGTATCCCAGGCGGCCGCAGGCTGGATTCAGTTTGCGCTGGCGACGCCAGTTGTGGTCTGGGGCGGATGGCCGTTCTTTGAACGAGGCTGGAAATCCGTGGTCAGCCGGAATTTCAATATGTTCACGCTGATCGCACTGGGCACGGGTACAGCCTACTTGTTCAGCGTCGTCGCGCTGCTCTTTCCTTCATTAATTCCCTCGTCTTTCCGCTCGCATCAGGGGGCAACACCTCTCTACTTCGAACCGGCGGCGGTGATTACGACGCTGGTTCTGCTGGGCCAGGTACTCGAACTGCGGGCGCGGAGCCGGACCAGCAGCGCACTTAAATCCTTGCTGGGACTGGCACCCAAGAGCGCCCGGGTAGTGGCGCCGAATGGCGAGGAGCGCGACATGCCACTCGAGCAAATCGAGAAGGGCGATCTTCTACGGGTTCGTCCGGGTGAAAAGGTGCCGGTGGACGGGCTTGTGATGGAGGGAGCAAGTTCCGTCGATGAATCGATGATTACCGGGGAACCGATTCCCGTAGAGAAGTTTGCAGGCGAACGCGTAACCGGCGGCACAGTGAACGGAACTGGCAGTTTCCTGATGCGCGCCGAGCGGGTAGGCCGCGACACGATGCTGAATCAGATTGTCCGGCTGGTGAGCGAAGCACAGCGGACGCGAGCGCCGATTCAAAGAGTGGCCGATTTGGTTGCGTCGTACTTTGTGCCGGCTGTGGTAGGGGTTGCGGTGATCACGTTTCTTGCGTGGGCCATCTGGGGGCCGGAGCCGCGCCTGGCGCACGCTTTTGTGAACGCGGTGGCCGTGCTGATCATCGCCTGCCCTTGCGCGCTCGGGCTGGCTACGCCGATGTCGATCATGGTGGGCACGGGACGGGGGGCGACGGCAGGAGTTCTGGTGCGCAACGCCGAAGCGCTCGAAGCTGCTCGAGAAAGTGAACACGCTGGTGGTGGATAAGACTGGAACCCTTACCGAGGGGAAACCGCGGCTTGGAAGAGTCATCGCCTTGGCCGGAACCGGTGGCGAATCGGAGCTGCTACAGCTTGCAGCGAGCCTGGAGCAAGCTAGCGAGCATCCGCTGGCCGGCGCCATTATTGCGGGCGCGAAAGAGAGAGGGCTCGCTCTGCGGAAGACAACCGGCTTCTCTTCCGTAACCGGCAAAGGTGTGTTCGGCAAGATCGACGGGCACTCGGTGGCGCTCGGCAACCCGGCGTTGTTTGAACAGTTGGAGATTTCGACCGAGGAGCTTGTGCCGCGGGCTCAAGAGCTGCGATCGGAAGGTCAAAGCGTCGTGTTTGTCGGGGTGGACGGGAAGGCCGCCGGCGTAGTCGGGGTAGTCGATCCCATCAAGTCAACAACGGCGGAAGCGATCCGGCTGCTGCATCGAGAGAGAGTGCGGATCACGATGCTGACGGGAGATAGCGAGACGGCAGCGCTGGCGGTGGCCAAGCCGCTCGGCATCGACAGCGTCGAGGCGGGAGTAATGCCGGGCGAAAAAGCTTCGGCGGTGAAGAAGCTGCAAGCTGCGGGGCAAGTGGTTGCGATGGCGGGAGACGGAATCAACGATGCTCCCGCGCTTGCTCAAGCGGATGTCGGGATCGCGATGGGCACGGGGACGGATGTCGCGATGGAGAGCGCCGCAATCACGCTGGTCAGTGGGGATTTGCGAGGAGTGGCTCGGGCGCTGCGCTTGAGCCGCGCGACGATGCGCAACATCCGGCAGAATCTCTTTTTTGCGTTTGCTTACAACGCACTCGGGGTTCCAATTGCGGCCGGAATTTTGTACCCGTCCTTGGGACTGCTGCTTAGCCCGATGATCGCGAGCGCAGCGATGACTTTCAGCTCGGTTTCAGTGATTACGAATGCGTTGCGGCTCAGGAAGACGGAGTTATAGCGGTGGAGCGACTGCTCCAGTCGTTTCACGCTAGTTTTCTGATGATTCCTCGCTGCTCAGCGGGGCTTCAGGAATTTTCGTCTCGCCCCGCTGGGTATGTAAAGTTCAGCATCAATCAGCATGCGCCCGGTGTACGAGCCGTCAGGGCTGTCGAACACCCAGGCAATCTCATGCGGCAACGCTAGGAAGTGGGTGAGAAAGTCCACTCCTGATTAGAGGCCTCCGAGCAGGAATTTTGCTGAACGAGCGTGCCATCGGCTGTAGATGCGCCTTTGACATCCAGGCATTTCCTGCTGTTTTCCAGTTGTAATGTGAAGTATCCAGCGGAGTCGTAAGTAGCAATCCAGACCTGATCGGGGGTGGCGTTGTAAAAGGCTTGTTGAATCAGAGCTCCATTGGCGAGCTGCGAAGGTCCACCTCGAACGCCTAACGACCAATTGCTGTTTCGCGCGATGATCCTGTAACCGCCGTTGACCGGAGTAAGCATGAATTCCTGGTTTGTACCCCCCACGCAGGTCCATTGATCGGCGAGATCGCCGGCGCCTGTCGCCGTCGGACTATTACCAATGCTCAGGCATTTCCCGCTATTTCGCGAGATGATGTTCATCCAAGTGATCGCGTTGAGACTCGCGTTATATTTGGGATCGGTGCCGGTTCGCCACTTAACGTAGTCGAAGCTCCAGCGGTAGTTTAGGCTGAAGATCTTGCCGCTGTAGCTAATGTCGGTATCCAGCGCGTGCCCGAACATAATGTCGGCCCGCTCGCGATAGACATCGTTTTTGCTGTAACTCCAATACCAGGCGAAAGCGGGATCCAGCAGGTTCGTGATGTCCGGAACATATTGCATGCATCCTACTGAGCAGGTGGGGCCCGGCGGATCGGGATTGTATGCCAATTTGTGAGTTGTCTGATTGTAGGCATTTGCCCAATCACCGTCGAGCATCATTTCGATAGCTGGCGGAACCCGGGGATCCTGTGTCAGTTCAAAATAATCGATCAGGGCCTCGGCCGCGAGTCCATCAAAGAAGGGTTGATGGAGTTTATAGCCACCCAGGACAAAGATGCGTTCCAAATCATTGATCAAATAGGTCGCGGCTTGCTGCAATTTCGGATTGCGAGGCTGGCCGACCTGTTCGGCTTCCATGTAGGCTTCGGCCACATAAGCTGTTTCCCGGATAACCGTGTCGGAAGGGCCGCCTGCGTTCCAAGCAAACGCCGAATTCGTCGCTAGCAAGATCACTGCTTGTTTGTAGCTATCGTCGCCGGTACGCTCCCAAGCCATGCGGAGCCCGCGAGGAAAAACGCGCCATCCGGGGATTTTCCCGGAATTCGAGATCACATAGTCACGATACTGTCGCGCAACATTAAGGGCGCAGCTATTCCAGAAAGGATCTTGTGTGTAGTCGGCAATCTGATAATAGACGCGCGTTCCGTCGTAATACCAGACATCCTGTTCCCAACCAAAACCGTAGGTTTTTCCGTTACACCACTTCCGGCCGAGTGTCAACATGTCGTTTTGCCATTTGGCAAGGCCTGGAGTGTCACTTGTTCCCGGTATGATTCCTGTCTGGGCGCAGACCAAGCCGGAGAAGGACGCCAGAATCGAGAGACCGAACAGCCATCGGCTAATCGTGCTCCATGCGGCGGCGGCCAGGCTGCGTCGATAAACCGAAATTGATGCGGCCCTATCGAACCATCCTCGGTATGTGGGCTCAATTAGTGTTTGTGGTGAACAGTTACTCATGCTAACCAACTCATCGGCGGCTTTATGGCTGATCGGAGACGAGGAAGGGCCGCGTCATCGAAAGAAAGCAATCCAGATGAGTGAGGATTAAAATCACTCGAGAACTGCAGACCCGCCTCGGGCCGCTTGATGGGCGACACATCGATTGCTCCGCAACCACCAGGAGTTGCGGGATGTTCGCTCGTGATGTGACGCGAGAAATCGTCGAATGTCATGCCGACAATGGACAGTGTCGGGTTTGACTTGACATTGGCTGCTTGAGTGGCAAGCGGCAAAACAGAAATCGCTGCCGTAATAAGAATTGATTTACAAAAACGCACCGGCGTTACTAGCCTCCGAATAATTCGGCACGCTTATCGGCGTGCATGAATTCAGTTTCGGCTGTGAAATGCAGATGCCGCAAGGGAATAGTCGGGATCAGCGGTACTAGCCTAAATTCTTGGTGTTTGGATCAAAAAGAATGAAGTTAGCTCAATAGAAAAACTCTGGTCCTTGATATTACTGGCGAGTTCTAACAGAAAGCAAAGCAATTCTTGGAAATCGGTCGTCTCCAGAACCCGAATGCGCGCCCTTATTCCGGTTCGCAAGTATGGTGCACGTGGTCGTGAATTTATGCCGTACGTCAAGGCTGTGGGATAAGCATAAGTTTGAACCCCGCTGGCCGCCCCGGCAGAACGGAAATGCGTTCGGTCGCCGGTTTAAAGTCTTTCGGTCTGACATGTGGGATGTCTACGAAAGTCTGTGGATTGCAATCAATCAATGGAAACCAGGGCTTTGAACGTGCACCATAATCCGGTGGCCGTGGCGAAAGATGCGATCGAGATCGGGCAATTCAGAATTTACTGGGGTCAATTTACCGGAAATTAGCGCCTCAGGCTTTTCCCAACTGTTGCGAAATTTTGCCCGCAGGAGCGGGCGGAGCGAGTGGGCCGCGACACGATGCTGAATCAGATTGCTCCCTATTCCGCGTCAGTGCCGCGATTTTTGAGCATGCTGCGCGATGGAGCTCGTCGTCGCGAGTCGACGCCGGATTTGTTTTTCTTTCGCAAAATGCTCGCTGGCCCACGGGTTCCGGTTGTGTCTTCGTAAATTTCTTCGGCGGGCTCCGGGCTGGTGGAGACGGTATTACCGGAGCTATCGACGCGTTCGACGCGCGCTTGCTCGCGATTCAAAGTCACTTTATTTTGCACAGTCTCCTGTTCCTGACGTTCCGTGATGTGAATTTCTTCGGTGACAACCCACTGTTTTTCAACCTTGAGGACCTCTGAGACAACCGGAACGATCAACGTGTCGCCGACACGCTGAAAAGGCTGCGGGCCGTCAACAACCCGGTTTGTTATTACACGCTTCACTTCGACACGGGATTTTCGCAGCGCCTGCTCGAGGATTTCATCGTGACTCTCCACGGACTTTGTGACGCGAACGCCGCCCGTTACTACCGGGACGGCATCCACGTGCACTTCTTCGCGGGTGATCGGAATCACTGATTCTTCGTTCTTCTCATCCATAGCTTGAATTTAGAAGGATCAACGGGCCGCGACCCGTGTTCGGGATTTTCCGGTCATCTTGTCCCACCCGGAACGGATCGCGTCTTTCATCTCTTCCCATTTGCTGTTTGGGTATCGCCGTCCGTAGTCGGTGCGCAGGTCGGATTCGACTTCATCGAACGAGCGTCCCTGATAGCGGGGATCGGACGCGATATCATAACCATACCGATAAGCGGGCTGGTAGGTGTCGTAGGAGGCTCCGCTGGCAGCGTACCGTTTATCAAAATCGGCACGAAAATCGGAATCATCGAATTCCTGCCGACCGTCACCGGGAGTTCGATCGACACTCACTTCGGTGTGGCGAACCGTATCCCGGATCGTTTCGGTGCGTTCGGAGACGTCCTTACCGACACGAACCTCTTCTACAACGCGAGACTGCTTAGAAACGACGGGTTCTTCAGCAAATTCTTGAACTTCGATCACCTGTTCCTTCCCTGCCGAGAGATCGGCTGCAGTGGCACCGCGGTCAACAGGCTGGCGATCCACGCGGATACGTTCTTCGCGCAGTGAGACATCTTCTTGAACAGGCTCTTCAACGATACGGGAATAGACGCGAACACCACCCCGAAGCACTTGCCGTTTCCCTATTTTGACTTCTTCTTTCATCACCGGAATGGCTTCCGCATCCCGGTCTGCGATGGGCCCGCGTTGCGGTTCTACATTGCTGCCGGAGCGACTCTCCTGAGCGATGGCGCCGCGGTTCGGGAGTGCTCCGCCTCGCAGTTCATCTTGCGCCTCATGAACATCGACCGGGGAATGCCGGTTCAAAATGTCTTCCACAGCCGAGATTTGATTGTCATTAACATCCACTCTGAGCAGGCACTTCCCACTCGCGACCGCGTGTTCGTATCGAGGCGTATCCTGGTGTTCTTCTTCTCCAAACAGAGATTTGAACCAACCCTTTACTCCGCCTTCACTTGATCTGGTCTTGGAACGCGCCAAATCACCGGATTTATTGCTTTGTATATAGATGTCGTCGCGAGAAAAGCCAGCCGCTTGCAGATCGGCAGCGGCCGCTTGCGCATCTGTGCCGCTATCGAATGCGGCAATAATCGTATTTTGTCCAGACATCATCATGTCCTCCCATGACTGGACGCCTACGCAGGGGAATAGCTTCCTGGAAGTGTAAGTGAGGCTACCCCGTAGAAGTGCGGAAGCTGGGCAACCCTTGTCCGTACAGACTGCAAATTGGGAAGGCTCATAATCGAACATGCGCCGACTTCGATGTCAGGTCGCCACCAGCCTTGATGGATATATTGCGGGGCCCAATCGTGAGTTGAGCGGGCCCAGGCGATCAATCATACGACAGATCATGGAGCGGCGCTGTGGCGCACTGATCCCTCCATCTTGGCGTGGCTTGAAGCCTTGTAAAAGCAATTTTCTCAAGCGCTCTCGCCGATCTTAATGAAGGCGACTGCTACTCATCTGGTTGCTTCCGGCTGCACCACGCACCGCCCGGAGACGGTAAACACTAGGCCGTATTTCGCGATCTATGAAGCCGACGTGCGCCCAGTTTCCGGAGGGGTCGTCATTCGTCGCGGATCGATCCGTTGAGAATGTGCGCAAACGGGACGAGACCCGCCTTCTGAAGAGTCTCGCGTGATGCGACGTTGGCGGGATTGCAGCGGGCACACGGGATGCTCCCGAGCGCGTACGCACAGCGTTTGAGTTCCTGGACCAGATACGACCCAAAACCGTGGTGCCTGAAGGGTTCGAGCGTCTCCATGTAGATGTCCGCGTACGGCACGTTGTAGTGAAACATGAGGCCGCCGGTAGCTACGGTCGCGCCGTCCAGCACAAGCTGGTATTCTGCGCCGCCTTGTCGCTGAGCGATGGCGTTCCAGGTCTCCTGATCGGAGGTCAGCTGCTGAACGGTCGCGCCATTCGCTGGCAGCGCAGTAGTGATTGCGTCGCGAAAGACAATCTTCTCGCTCCAGATGTCGCGCGCGTATGTATGCAGCATCACCGCCAGCAGGACGTCGCTCGACTGGATCTCCATGAACCGTGCGTTGCTGGCAGTGAGCAGGGCCTCGAACAACTCAAATGCGTGTGCCCGGTGCTCGGGCAGCACGTAGAACTCGAAGATGGAGGGCTTGTCCTGCCAAGGGCCTGCCAGAGCGATCGAACCGAAACCGGCCGTGACACCGTTGACATTCAACATGTAGGTCACTGTCCAGCCATCACGCCGGTGAATCGAGTCGTGCACGATCTGGCCGTTCATCTCCTGGCGATAGCGAACCCGTAGTGGAAGGACGGTGTCTGCCATCGATGTTGTGGCCAGGGCAAGCATAGGGCGCTCAAGTACAGTCCAGCATAGACGTTGCTCGTGGTCGACGGCAATGTCGCAACCTTATCGCGACATTATCATCTTCGAAAACCAAAAACCCGAACGTCGCATGTGATGAACGCGGGGAAGTATCGATGCCCAATTGTTCGTGCCTTGTCGTCGAGAAGGATAGACGAATGCTCAGTTCCGCGCGCCGGGAACAATTAGCAAATACTTGGCCGTTACCGCGGATCAATCCGGCGTCGGCCACTTCTCATCGTCGGGCGTTACGCAACCGGGTGCATACAGCAGGTGCTATCTTGATCAACCGGCCAAATGCCGGCTGGCGCTGCCACCAGCGCGCAGCCGGTCACTCCTGGCGGAGCGCGCGAATCGGGTCAACCCTCGTGGCTCGCAGCGCTGGGATCAGGCTCGCGAGTACCGCAACCACAATAAGGAACAGCGCTGCCCCCCCTATGCTCACAGGGTCGGCTGGACTGACTTGGTAAAGCAGAGGCGCGATCTGCGTAGTCGCTGCCAGGGCGATGGCGAGGCCGACGGCGATCCCCAATAAAGCCAGCAGCAAGCCTTCTCTCATGACAATCCGAAGCACGCCCCCAGGTGCGGCTCCCAGCGCCATGCGGATACCGATTTCCCGAATCCGTTGGCTTACCGAGTAAGCCATAACTCCATAAAGGCCTACCCCGGCGAGCAGCATGGAAATGGTGCCGAGCACTGCGAGGAACGACGAGGCGATCCGCGACCCAAACCAGGCAGCCGAGATGTAATCCGACAAGGGCATGGCCGTCAGGCCGGTGGAATTTGGATCGATGGCCGACATCTCGCGGCGGAGTACGGGGACTAAATCGCGCGCGTCACGGTCGGTCCGAACGTAGAGGGCCACTCCGGTTTCGCCACTGCCGTAATGCACCTGGTCGAAGGACATGTAGAAGTATGGCTGCGGCGCTTCCGACAGATTCAAGTACTTGCTGTCCTTGACCATTCCTACGATCTTGAACGGTTTGCCGTAAATCTGCACCCGATGCCCCACGGGGTCGCGCCCGTCGAAAAAGCGCCGTGCGAAAGACTGGTTGACGATCATGACGCGCGGCGCCGTTTCGTTATCCTCGGCCCGGAAATCGCGGCCGGCGAGAAGCGGGATCCGCAGCAAGTCGAAGTAGCCGGGCGACACCGAGGCGTGATGCAGATCCAAGTTCTCGCCGGGCCGCGACGCATACCCTTCCACCACGATGGTGGCCCACTTTCCCAGCCCGAAGCCGAGCGGGATGGAGTCGGAATAGGCGGCGCTTGTCACTCCTGGTGCGGCCAGCAGGTGCTCCCGGAGCCGCCGCGAGAACTCCTGCTCCTCGCTGACCGTGTAGTTGTTCGTCGACAGAAAAAGACGGCACACCGTCACGTTGCGGTGATTGAAACCGGCCGGAGTCTTCTCTAACCCGTAAAGGCTGCGAACAAACAGTCCGAGCGTCACCAGAGCCGCGAGCGCCAGCCCCGTTTCGGCTACCACCAGCGCCCCGGAGATGCGCTGCGCGTGCCCGCTCCGTGTACCGCCTCTTCCACCTTGCTTCAGTGCATCCACCAGGCTGCGCTGCACCAACTGAAACGCGGGCGGAATCCCGGAAATCAGCGCGGAAGCCAAGCAGACCAGAGCGGCAAACAGGAACACCCGGGCGCTCGGCTGCACGTTGAAACTCACCGGCACTCCTGTGGGCGGTACGAAATAGATCAGCACATTCTCAACCCACAGAGCCAGCGGCAACCCGACAAGCGTTGCCAGCGCCGCCAAAAGCAGGCTTTCAAAAATCAACTGGCGGCTCAAACGACCGGGACTGGCGCCCAGGGCAGCGCGGGTGGCGAACTCCGTCTGCCGGGCTGTGGAACGAGCCAGTAGAAGATTGGCGACGTTGGCGCATGCAATCAGCAGCACGAGTACACACGCCGCACCAAGGATGGCCATCGGCCATGCCACAATACTCGACGCCCCCTCCTGCGCCTTCCAGATCGGTACGATCCGGGCGCCGATCCCCTGGTTGGTCTTCGGAAAGCCACGGGCAAGGCGAGCGGCAACCGTCGCCGCCTCGGCGTTTGCCTCCGAGACGCTGACGCCGGGCTTGAGTCTGACTATGGCCTCGAAGTGCCGCGCATCGCGCTCGCGTTCTCCGGTCAGCAGCGCTGGAACCCAGACGTCGAGCGCCACTCCCGGGAAATCGCCGCCAAATTCCGGAGGCGCTACCCCGACGATGGTGACCGGGTACCGGTTGATCCGCACGGTGCGGCCGAGGACGGACTTGTCGGCATGAAAATAGTTCTTCCACACGCGATAGCTGATGACTGCCGTGAACGCTTTGGCCCGGTCGCCGTATTCGTCGCGAGCGAACGCGCGACCCAGGACAGGCTTTACGCCCAGGACGTCGAAGTAGTTTCCGGAGACCCCTTCGTACCACGCGAAATAGGGCTTTTCTCCCTCGCCGATCGAGGCGGGGCCTTTTTGGTTCAGCAACAATCCGGAAATACTGCGAAGGCTGTCCTGGAAGTCCCGGGAGTCGGCGTACGAAACCTGATGCTGCATGCCGCTGGCACTGACGGACTCAAGCACGGCGAGTTGTCCGTCGTCCCTGGCGCCGCGGAACGGGTGTAGGACCATTCCGTCGATCCAGCCAAAGACGGTCGTGATAACGGCAATACCTAGCGCCAGAGTAAGCACTGCGACCGCTGTCAGGGTCGGGGTTCGGCGGAGGACACGCATCGCGTACCGGAGATCTTCAAGGACGCCTCGCATGTGGTTTCCTGTTCTTTGAATGCAGGTTGACTTCCTAAGTAGGTGCTTGATTCTATTGAATGGTAAGGCCAGTCGGTGGTCGATTTTCGGGGTTCAGGTGCCCGAAAATGGGACCCGCCCTTCACGATTTCTAGCTGATTGCAACGGTGTAGCCGCAGACCGAAATAAGTCGAGTCGCATCTCGGGAATCGTTCCGGGAGTAGGGCGGAGGTATGCGTACAGACGCAGGATTTCGCTGCCTTTCGGTATCCACATTGACCGGTTGTCGCCGATGCTGAGACTTGCCAGAGCGGTGGAGGGAATTAACTCCTGCCTGGTCACGAAGCGTTTCGTAGTCGATCTCGTCACCAGCGTTCATTCCAGATTTCCCGCACAGGTCAAGTGACTCCGCACAGACCGTAGTCCGCAATTGGAAAAGCCTGGCAGTCCTCGAGTTGCATAGGAAAGGGATCGGCGGGGAGCCATCTCGCCCGGCCACGTAAGAAGCATGTCGCCAGGACTCTTCATCAGTGTTTCAACCTAACATCATTTGGTGGATGCGTGAACCATTGCCCGCGTGCTGTCGACGCAAAGTTTACTTTCCAAATTGCCGAGCATTCAGAGACAACTCGGAAGCCAACCACTGCACCATCGATCGCGATCGACACCGGCGACACTCAGCGACTTCCGGCAACTTTCATTTCCTACTGAAACAGTTGTTGGGCGAAGATATGCAGGTAGTCGCGCCAGTTATTCCAGGCGTGGAATCCCCCGCTGTTGTGAGTGACGACAGCGACTCCGTCACTTTTGAGCCGTTCTACGGTCCCGGCGCTGTTCGCGTTCGCGATGTCGTATCGGCCAACGCCCACCCAATACAACTGGAACGGCTTCCCATTCGCCTTATAGGTTGCAAGGTCCCTTTCTGCCATGTCCCGCATGGTCGGAAACCAGCCAGAGCTGAACACGCCGACGTAAGAAAACAGGTCGGAACTTGTCAACGAAAGCGTCAGCGTCTGCACGCCGCCCATAGACAGACCTGCCAAAGCACGATGTTCGCGATCGGCGATAGTCCTAAAATTTTGATCCACGTACGGCACGATGCTTGCGGTCATGTCCCGATTAAACTCATCATGCCCCATCGTGTTCATTCCGGAGCGGAGTTGAAAGTCGCGCGAAATGTGACCAGCCGGCATCACCACAAGCATGGGAATTGCCTTGTGCTCCGCGATGAGATTGTCCAGAATCGCCCCAGCGCGGCCAACGGTCGGCCACGAGTCATCACTGTCTCCTCCACCATGCAGAAGGTAGAGTACAGGATACGATTGGCTGTTGCGGTCATAGCCAGGCGGCGTATAAACGTGCATGCGGCGCAAGCTGCCGGTTACTGCCGACGGATACCAAACACTTGCAATAGTTCCATGCGGCACATTGGGCAGATACTCCTCCCATTGGGCGCCAGGCACCTCATACACGCTCCTCACAGATGCCAGCGTTTCGCTCGCAACAGGATTGCGCGGATCTGTTGTCGACACGCCATCGACACCGAACGTATATCGATAAGTGCCGGGCTGAATCGGTCCAATCGTGACGCTCCAAACGCCGTTTTGGGCGCGTGTCATGGGAAAACCGGCGCTCGTCTTCGAGAGTTGTTCGGGCGTGATGTCAGGAGTAGCTTCCAGTCCTTCTGCGTGCAACTTCACTTCATGAGCGTCGGGTGCATAAAGCCGGAAGGTCACCCGATTGTCCTGTTCAACTTCGGGTGAGTGCAGTGTGTCATTAGGCGTCGCTGAAGGAGGCGTGAGAACAGAAGGCCGAGAGCCATGGTCAGATGACTGGCGGGCACTCGCCGGAAGCACCATAGCGGCAGTAAGAAGCGTCGCCAGCACCGCCGGAAGACGTACCGAGCTGGGTTTGTATTGAGTCTGCATGCTCATCCTTTATCGTGGGTTGCCGGATTTCGATGAAAGACGTGATCTCTTGAACGTTGCGCTTCGCCTCAGAACCGGAACGCCGGAGGCGGTAAGAGTGACAGGAGCTTGTCGTCATCCACGCGGCGGACTTCGCTGATCGTGTCGAAAACCATTGTCTCTTTACCCTCCACCGTATAGGGCTTCCATGGAAGGCCCGGTTGCGATGGGTTACCCGTTCGGGCGAAATTTACCCAGGCCTGAGAGACCTTGTCCTGCAAAGCCAATCCCGCAGGCGTCGCTCCCGTCGCTAGGCGAATATGCTGGTCGCTGAGAGCATGGAATGCGAACGCAAGCTCCGCACAATGGAAGGAAGTAATTCCGCCATTGATCGGGTATTCATACGCGAAGATGTAATTGAAAACCGGCGCCTTGGTGTTCTCCAGCTTTCTTGCGAGCACCGTTTTCGCGCCCGGCCGGAAAGTTGTGTCAAGGAACAGCGCGTCCTGGATTTTCTTCTGCGGTTGAACCTTCTTGAACTCGGCCACAACCTCGTCTTTCTTGTCCCCAAAGGCAGCCGTTAAGCGATCGTCTACTTCCTTTGGGCTCCAGTCATTTTTCGTGAACTCGCCCTTAGCGAGATTGCTGTTGAACTCGCTCATTACGGTTCCGGCCATGTATGGAATCGAAGCTGCCCAGTCGCAGAATTCACGCAGTACGTATCGGTCGTCAGCGATCACGTCCCAACCCATGCCGCGCGCCCCGGCTTGTTTGGCTAATTCGTGTGTTGCAGCGGTGCCCGCGGCGAGCAAATCACGGTAAGGAATCTTCTTCAGTTCGTCAATGCGGCTCCCGTCCAGGTTTAGATTCTTCAGAGTTGCGGCTGCGATTGCCTGCTGATGCTCAATGCTCTTAGCCGGATCCGTACCACGGTAGTTGAGACTGCCGCCGCTCTCAGAGATCGCCCTGTGGAACAGACCCTGTGCCGACGGCATCTGCATCAGGCGAGTCACCTTGCCGCCGCCTCCAGATTGGCCGAAGATCGTCACACTTCCCGGATCGCCGCCGAACGCTTCGATGTTGTCGCGAATCCATTCGAGCGCAGCCACCAAGTCCGCCATGCCGGTGTACCGGGAGTTGGCGTACTCCGAACCGTACGCTGAAAGGTCCAGGGTGCCAATGATGTTTAGCCGGTGATTGATGCTGACTACAACGACATCCCCGAACTCGCTGAGAGTCTTTCCGTCATACGCATACGATTCCATCGACGAGCCGTTCGTGAACCCACCACCATGCATCCACACCAGGACTGGCTTCTTCGCGTCCGTAGCCAGGTGCTGGGTCCACACATTTAGCACTTGGCAGTTCTCGTTCTCGATCCAATAGCGGTGAGGAAGAACGACATCGTCGGAGCTCACCGAGGTCTGCTGCGGGATGGGACAAACCGGCCCCCAGACCTGAGCGCCCTTGATGCCGTCCCATGCCGGAACCGGCTTCGGCATTTCGAAGCGCTCCGCCTGCGCATATGGGATACCGAGAAATGTGAACACCTTCCCGTCTTTCAACCCGCGCAGCTTTCCAGCTTTAACCTCGACTACGGGCGGGTGCAGGTTCGGTGCCTCGGAGTTCGATGCAGCCTTGGCCGCGAATTGGGTCTCGGTGTTCGGTTGCTCGATCCCGGACGCGCTGTTCACGGCGAGTGCGCTAGCCGTTCCAAGCCGCAGCAATGTCCGGCGGTTGATAGCGTCTGGTTGGGGTAGGTGATCGGCCATCTTTCTCCTAACGAGCTACTGAGTTGTTCTTGCGAATGAGGTTTGGACGAAGTTTATGTGCGTTCCACGCACTCTGGCTGCGCCTATATAGGAATATCACTTCAATTAGCGGGGGCATCGCAGCGCATAGCCGCCGAGCGTGGTCAGCAGCTTGCTCCTGGGAAATGCGTTCGGTTTCGCGATCCACTACGATTGTTGCGGGTCTCCGCACGCGTCGGGCAGACCACTCGCGAGTAGTCAGGCAGTGTTTACGAATCGCGAGCGGATGACGCGCCGCCGCGTAAGGCGGTCCGCCGATGATGAGTATCGGTGCAGCGGTCACATCAAAGTAATCCGCAACGCGTTCGCAAAGCGCTCCACTTCAATGGCCGGTGTCGTTAATGTTGAGATCAGAACACCAACACAAATAACTGCACCGTTCCCGCAGGCGCTACTACAAGACTGCGCAAACGATCTCGGATCCGGCCGCCCTGATCCGGACGGTCTCGCATCGCATCTCGGATGTCCTGCATGTCGACCGGCTAACGGTGCTGCTTCGCAGTAACGGCAGCTTCGAGCCTTCATACGCCATCGGCCCAACGCTTACTACGCCGGTCCGCGCGCTAGACGAGGCGCGCTCATGGACGCCGATCTTTAATAGCGCGAATGACGGCCGCGCCCCCGACCCGGAATCGCCCGAACTGCTGCTTCCGCTGCCCGGACGTACGCAATTGCTAGGCGCGATGGCGCTCGGCCCGAAGCGCTCGGAAGAGCCGTACACGCCCTCCGACCTGCGTCTGCTCGAATCGGTGAGTTTACAAACAGGCCTCGGACTCGAACTCCCCTCCCACCCCTGTTCCCCTCGATCCTCGAGCGACGGCCGGCTCGGCCTGGCGATTGGCGATGTATCGGGCAAAGGCATCTCGGCTGCGCTGCTGATGGCGAGTCTGCGCGCCTGTCTCCGCACCATGACTCGCACTGCTTCGGGCGAACTCACACAACTCATGGCGCACATGAACCGCCTGATCTATGAAGCCTCGGCCATCAATCGCTACGCCACTTTCTTTTTCGGCATTTTCGATCCGGCCGCGAACACGTTCAATTACGTCAACGCCGGCCACAATCCGCCCGCCCTGCTCCGCCGTTCGGCCAACCGGGGTCACGAGTGGCTTCGTCTCGATTGCGGCGGACCGGTGATCGGGCTCCTCCCCGAAGCATCCTTTGAGCAGAGTTCTCTCCTGCTACATCCGGGCGATCTGCTGCTCCTTTACACAGATGGCATAAGCGAAGCGATGAACTCCGCTGAAGAAGAATGGGGCGACGAAGCTATGATGCTGGCTGCCCGGGAAGCTGTGGACGGAACCGCGGAAGATATCGTCAAGGCGATCTTCGCCGCAGCAGATACTTTTGCCGGAAAGGCATCACAGCACGATGACATGACCGTTTTAGTGATGAAAGTTTCGCAGGTCTCGGGACAAGCTTAGTCTTGTACTACTGATCTTCCGGCAACGCCACCTTCCAAAAGCAGGCGGGTAGCGCGCGTGACACGGAAGGCGGAACTATCTAGAGCAAACCGCTCCTCCCGGCTCGAATGAATATCCCGCCGTGTGCGTTTGAGCTTCACCGCAAGCCTTCGGATGGCAAGCGAGAGACCGGTGTAGACCAGGATGCAAGCAGCGAGGGAAGCAAGAGCGGCGATCACCTGGCCCGGCCAGCCGCCGTACTCACCCGTATGCCCGAAGCGAACGAAGGCGCGAAGCCTCTGGCCGAGGCTGCCTAGCCTCGAAGCTGGTCGTTTTCATTACCGCTCCGGTCCGAGGATTTAGGAGATATTGAATGCGCTTTTGCGGTTGACCGCCGAAACTGGTGTCTATGGACGTGGACACGGGTGTGTTTGCGTCGCGCACAACATTCAGCGTGATTGTCCGCCACTGCGGGTTGAGCGCCTTGGCAACAGCGATCAATCGATCATAGTCGGGTTCATTTCCGATCTCCGAGTTGTGGTTCCGCGGACGGCCTTCACGACTACCGCCGCCTGCGACAGCGGGAGTAGAGCGAGTCAAACGAAACAGCAGCGTATTGGCCCAGTCGAACGACATGACGACCCCGGTAAGGACGATAACCAGCAATGGGAGCGCGCACCAGATTCCGAGAACGTTGTGCCAATTCCAATCGCGAGCTCTTCCTCTCAGTCCACTGCGAAAGGCGATCGACGGGCGGAGAGTTTTCCAACTCCATTTGCGCGGCAACCAGAGAACCACGCCGAGGAGGATCAGCGCGCCAAAGAGGAGGTTCGATATGGCCGCCAGCCAATGGCCGACGCTCTTAGACCCAAGTGGCGCGCCCAGTGCGCGATGCAATCGTTCCACTGCGGAGAAGAAATCATGCGCGGCAGGCGAGCTGGCGCCGAGGACAGCGCCGCTGTAGGGGTCGACGTAGACGGTCTTTCCGCGGCCGATCGAAAACTGCGCGGCCGCCTGAGGCTGATTACGGACAACGATTGCTGTGGGGTCGCCCATTCCCGCGCGGCGAACGGCGTCAAGCAAATCGGCCGTATGCCGCAATTGGGCATCACCGGGCAGCTGTGACGAATCGAATATCCCGGTCCACGAATTCGACGATCTGCCTTTCGAATGCCAGCGCCACACCGGTAGCGGCCATTATGAAAATGAACAAGCCGGTAATAGCGCCCGTCGCCAGATGGAGCCCAGAAAAAGGTTTTGCGAATCATGCCGTTTGAGTTGCCTGACGACAGCTTGACCGGATTCTCTGAAATTTGTCTTAAAATCCCGCGCGGCCATTCAAAAGGGCAGCCGAATCTGATGGAATATTTGCAGGTAACATGCGCGTTCTGCTCGTTGACGATGATCGCGAAGTGGCCGATTATGTGCGCCGTGAACTCGAAGAAGAATCCTTCAGCGTGGTGGTTGCGCATGACGGCGCGAGCGCTCTGCGTTTAGCCGAGTCATCGGCATTCGACATTCTTGTGCTGGACGTAATGATGCCGTTCATGGATGGGCTGCAACTTACACGCAGCCTGCGGAGGCAAAATATTCTGACGCCGATCCTGTTACTCACGGGACGCGACGCTCCCGAGGAGATTGTGAACGGGCTGGAAGCAGGCGCAGACGATTACTTGACTAAGCCGTTTTCGTTCGATGTCCTTCTCGCGCGTATACGTGCTCGCACCCGAAGAGCCGATCAAAAGAACTCACAATTGCGTTTTGCGGACTTGCTCCTCGACCTGGATGAGCATAAAGCGTGGCGCGGGAAGCGGGAGATTATTTTGACGCGCACCGAGTTCGCCCTTCTCGAGTGCCTGCTGCGATCGGCGGGCCGGGTGGTTACAAGGGACCGGCTGATCGACACGGTTTGGAGCGATCGCGAAGTAAGCCCTAACAATCTGGATGTCTTCATCAGGTTCCTTCGTTCGAAGGTAGACATACCGGGTTCAGTAAAGCTGATCCATACGGAGCGGGGACTGGGCTACAGTTTGCGGCAGAACAGCCAATGAAGGGATTGAATCTACGCTCGCTGCGTGTTCGCCTCACTTTGTGGTATTCCTGCGCACTCGTGCTGGTGGCGTTGATACTCGCCGGAGCAAGCCGGTGGGCATTAGCGGTGAGCCTGGATCATGCGTTGGATCAGAGTCTGAGATACCGGCTCATCGGCCTGCACGGTTTTATCGAACAAAACGGGGGTGACGGGTTGGATCGCCTGGCCGAGAGACTGCGTGGCTTAGACCAGCTCGGAGAGCTTTTTCAAGTGTTCGGACCGCGCGGCGAGCTGATGGCGCAATCCGACGGTTTGGCGCGTCATCATGTCAGCACTACTCCACCTCCCGATCCCGACGCGCTTATGCTTTTTCGCAGTGCGGGACCGCCACGGTTCCCGATACGGATGGCCACACAGCGCATCTACGTTGCGGGCCAACCGCTCATTATCGAAGTGGCGGATCCGCAGCGGAAGTATGAGGGCGTCCTGAACGAATTCTATTCCGTGCTGTGTGTGGCGCTTCCGATCGCGCTGGCCATAGCGGCGTTCGGTGGTTACTGGCTGAGCCGCAGGGCCCTCGCGCCAGTCGACCAGATCATCGAGGACGCGCGCGCCATTGATCCGGCAAACGTCGCGGCGAGGCTTTCGGTTCCCGCATCGGGCGACGAGCTGCAGCGGCTCTCGGAAACATTGAACCAGATGTTGAGCCGGGTACAGCAATCGGTTCTCCGAGTGCGCCGATTCACCGCCGACGCTTCCCATGAACTGCGCGCCCCGATGACCCTGATCTACACCGCGGCCGAATTCGCTATAAGGCGCGATCGCGACCCGGACGAGCTGAAGGACGCATTGCGCAAGATCCTGCGGGAAGCGAAGCGATGCACCGAACTCATCAACCAACTTTTAACCCTGGCACGATCCGATGCGGGAGACAGCCGCATGGAGCTGGCGGCGGCCGATCTGACGGCGTTGCTGCGAGAGGTGGTGAGCGAGGTGGGCACGCTCGCTGCTAACAAAGGGCTGGAAGTCACCGCTAATTTGCCGGAAGCTGAGGTTCGCGTTCCCGTGGATGAGCGTTCGTTCCGGCGCATGCTGCTAATCCTGCTGGACAATGCCATTAAATACACGCCGGCCAGGGGCGCTATAGCGATCGCACTGCTCGAGAATGTCAGCGAACTATCTATAACCGTAACGGACACGGGCGCGGGCATACCAGCGGAGCAACTACCGTTCATCTTCGATCGTTTCTGGCGCGCAGATAAAGTGCGCTCGCGGGACGCAGGGGGAACCGGGTTAGGGCTGGCGATCGCTCGCGAGATTGCGCAGAGTCATGGGGCCGAGCTGACCGTGGAAAGTTCGGTTGGAAAGGGATCTACGTTCACGGTAAGGCTCCCGCGCGAGGCCGGACAGGTTTCCCCTTTATTGGATGGAATGGCACGGACCGGCCGGTGAACCGTCAGCCAGAAGGCACGGCGCGTATGGATTCGGGCAGCTGATACTCATCCTTCACGATGCCTGGCCGAAGCTCGCTGTTCTGCCAGTTTCAGTAATTTTTGTACTTCGCCATCCTGGATTTGCGAGAAATCCTCGTACCAGATCCCGACAGCCATGAAGGGCTCCGGCGTATAAGCGCACACAATACCGTCCACATCCATTCTGAATTCGTTGCACGTTTCTCTTGCGGCGACCGGCACAGCCACGACGATACGCTTTGGATGTTCCAGACGAAGTGCCTGGCAGGCAGCTTTCATTGTGGCCCCTGTCGCTAATCCGTCATCGACGAGGAGGATCGATCGGTTTCGAACGGGAATCGCCGGCCGGCCTTGCCGGTATATCTCTTCGCGGCGTTTTAATTCCTTTTCTTCGCGAGCCGTAATTCGATCAATCAGATGATACGAGAGCTGGAGCTCCTGAACCAGGTCTTCATTCAGAACCCGCGTGCCACCGCTAGCGATCGCTCCAATAGCTAACTCCTCGTGACCAGGCAATCCCAGCTTGCGCACCAGGAATATATCCAGGTCTGCGGCAAAGCGCTGTGCAACCTCGAATGCAACCGGTACACCACCACGCGGAAGCGCCAAAACCAACGGATTGGGATCTCGAACGGAACGGGCAATGTGTTCCGCCAGTGCCCTACCGGCGTCTTCACGGTTTCGGAAAATAGGTTCAGTTTGCAAGTGGATACCCATCCGACTTCGTTTAATTCATCTGTTAGGTGA